>CAVPIH010000010.1:0-229633 GCA_963704965.1 uncultured Gammaproteobacteria bacterium | reverse complement strand
TTCCGCAAACCGCGTGTCGCGGCGGACGTACGCCAGTCGCCGCTGACGACTTCGAACGTGGCCGGATTGTCGTCGTTGTCGACCCACTCGAGCGTGTCGGCCGCCGTGGCCGGGTCGACCGTTTCGACGAAGCCGGTGACCGCGATCTCGAACGGGTTCTCGTCGCGGTCGTTGCGTGCCGATCGACAGCGTCGTGAACAGCCGGCCGGTCAGCGGTTCGGCGGTCGGCGAGTCGGTCGGGTCCAGCGTGATCGTGTCGAGCGTCGATCGCCGACCGGATCTGCGCCGGCGGCGCACTCGGCAGACGGCGCCCGTCGGGCGTGATCGTGAACCCGTCGCCGGCCACGTCGGTGATCGGTCACGTCCAGCGGGGCCAGCCCGATGTTCTGCGACGGTGAAGGTCCGCGGGGCCGGTGCGCGTCGGCCGCGATCGTGCCGAAGTCCTGCACGCCGAACCCGTCGGTCAGTTCCGTGCGGCCGTACCGGTCGCGCCGGCCAGGATCCGGATCTCCGGTTCGCGGGCCATGTCGACCGCCGGCAGCGGCGCGGTCAGGCCCAGGTCGGCTGTCAGGTCGGCGCCGTTGATCCGTTCGATCCGCACGGCGTCGGCCATGGCGAACCGGCGGTTGGTGGCCGCGCTCAGGTTGGACAGTTGCACCTGCAGCTCGTGGCCGGTGACGAAGAAGTAGAGCGGCGTGCCGTCTGTCAGTTCCTCCCACGCGGCGCCCGTCGGCGCTGAAATCGTTGGGGGCCACCCGCTGGTTGATCGTATCGATCGCGGTGATCGGCGTTCCCGGCCGGGTCGGTGGCGGGCGACAGCGTGCCGTCGTCGGCCACGTCGAAGACCGCGAACTGGGCGTCGGCAATCCGGTTGGCCCCTGCGGTCCAGGTGGCCGCCACGCGGTACCAGCCGGGCGTGACGCCCGAGAAGGTCCAGGTGGCCACGCTGCCGCCGTTGCCGGCCAACGCGTAGCCGTTCGTCGCCCAGGTAGCCTTCCACCGCGGTCCGGCCCCAGTTGCCCGACGGGCCGTAGCCCGGATCGTCGTTGTCGATCATCCGCGGCGGCGCGTTGAACGGTTCGACCCATTCGATGTTGTTGTACTTGATCGAACCGATGCCGGTGGCGGTGAGCGAACCGCGGTACGAAGCGGGCGCCGAGTCCGGGATCAGGCGGCCCGTATCGATCACCTCGCTGCCGCCGCCGTCGAAGGCGAGCGGTTCCCAGCCGTCGTTGCCGTCGACCTCGCGGATGACCGACGGCAGCGGGTCGATCTCGATCAGGTCGTCGAACTGGCTCCCCACGATGTTCTCGAAGGGGCTGTCGACCGGCGGCTCCTGGCCGTAGTCGCTGCGGCCCGACCAGCGACACTTGGCTGGTGCCGTGCACGCCGAACACGTCCTGCTGGTACTCGACTTCGCCAGCGGCCGGTCGAACAGCCAGGTCGCCGTTGCTGCGGTCGTCAAGCCGACCAGGTCCATATCGAACATGATGCCGGCCGTGTTGGTCGGTGCTGCCGGGCAGCGGATCGGCGAAGCGGAAGTCGACCGTATCGTTGCCGCTCGGGTCGAGCAGCCGGTCCAGGCTGTCGCCGACGCCGGCCGCCGCGTCCGGGTTCGGTTCCAGCCGGAAGGTGTCGTCGCCGGGGCCGCCGTCGAGCAGATCGCTGCCGAAGCCGTCGCCCAGGATGTTGTCGTCGGCGTCGCCCGTGATCGTGTCGTCGCCGTCGCCGCCGAAGACGTTTTCGATGCTGCTGCCGTCGGTGGCGCTGGCCGCCAGGCCGCCGCCGATGTTCGTGGCCGTGCCGGCGGCGATGGCCGGCGAGCGTGGCGTAGTCGAAGCCGGTGCTGCCCAGGTTCACGTCGGACGGCGGTCGTGTAGTCGCGGTAGTCGAGCGAATCGTTGCCGCCGCGGCCGTCGATCGTGCCGGTCAGCGATCGCGCCGTCCCGCAGGTCGAACCAGTCGTCCTGCGTGGCGGCACCCACCAGGTTCTCGAAGCCGGTGAAGCCAGGTCCGTTCGCCGGTGACGCGTCGGCGATCGGGTTGGCGGACGTCGGCTGTCCGATCTCCGCCGTGTTGCCCGGGACGCGCATGGACTGCACTTCCGACACCAGCATGCCCGTATCGGGAGCACGTTGGGGGTGGTCGTCATGTTCCAGCTGCTCGGACATCGCCACCCAGGTCCCAGTGGTTGGCCGCGTTCGGGGGCTCGCAGCACGTCGCCCGTCGTCTGGCTATTGCCGTTGGCGGCCGATCCGACCATGCCGTTGATGTTGTCGAACGTGTTGGGCAGCACGGTGGTCGCGCCGGTGGGGATGTCGACCGAACCCGGTGAAGCCGTTGTCGGTGCCGAAGTCGTCGAGCGTCACGTCCAGGGGGCCGGTCAGGGCCGAGTAGTCGATCACGTCGACGTCGTTCGAACCGATGATTTCCAGTCCCGCGATGGCGGGCAGGTCGCCGGTGAAGACGGGGGCGTTGAAGGCCGCGCCGCCCGCTGTCGAAACCGTCGACCGTCAGTTGCAACTGGTCGGGCGTGCCGGCCAGGATGTCCACGCCGATCGTGTCGACGCTGCCGTCGCCGGTCTGGAAGCCGGCCAGTTCCATGTCGAGCTGCAGGTTGATAGACCGATCCGGCGGGATCGTGTCGACGTCCTCGATACTGTGGTACTCGACTTCCGCCGCGTTGAAGTGCCCACGGGCGGGTCTTCGAAGGACCACAGGCCGTCGTTGTTGGTGCCGATGATGGACAGCGTGGGAGTGCCCAGCCCCGTGATGTCCAACACCAGCGAATCGCCCGGCGGAGTTGGTTCGGGCAGGTCGCCGTTGATCACGATCGGTGTCAGGATGTCGGCCGGGTCGGGCCGCCGGCACGTCCTGGTCGGGCGTGATGTGAAGGTATCTTCCTGCTGGTTGCCGTTGAACGTGGCGCCGCGTGGCGTCGATATCGCCGGTGAAGTCGAGCGTGCCGCCGCCCACGTTGTCCGAGTCGATATTCACCGTCACGGTCGTGCCCGCGGTGACGGTGGTCCCCGTCGGGAGCAAGGCGTTCGCGCCGGCGGTCAGCGAGACGGCGCCCGCCGCCGAGACGTCTTCGCTCACCGCCAGGCTGCCGGTGGTGGTGATTGCGATCGGGCCATTGGTGGCGACGATCACACCGGGCAGCAGCGTGGTCAGCCCGCCCAGTGTGAGATCGCCCGTGTTGTCGACGAACACGCCCACCGTGTCGGCTCCGCCTTCCAGGTACGCGACCTGCGTCTCGATCGGTTCCGAGCTCGACCCAACGCCCGTCGCGCCGCCCAGCACCGCGTTTCCTGCGGTAATGTTGGTCGCTGCGGAGGCGTCGCCGTCGACGACGGCCCCGCCGAACGTGGCCACACTGACTCGGCCCCCGCCCGCGCCGCCCGTGGTGCCGGCCGAGATCTGCCGGATCGACGCGTCGCCGTCGCCGCCCGCGGTCGTGTTGACGAGAATCGTCACCGCCGCCGCGGTATCGTTGGTGGTGGTGATGTCCGCCCCGGCGTTTTGCGTGAAGCCTTCGCTCCCGGCCGCGTCCTGGTTGGCCAGGATGCTGACGGTGCCGCTGCCAGTATCGACCGTGTCGCGTGCCGGTGCCGTCACCCAACGTGACCGCGTTGCCGGCGTCGAACGCCAGGTCGCCGGTGATCGTGATCGCTTCGCTGGTGGTGATCGCGTCGCCTGCCACGGTCAGGTCGGTGAGCAGCTGCCCGCCGTCGTCGTTGACCGCGGCCAGGCTGACGGCCCCGCCGGTTCCGCCGCCGGACGACGCATCGATCGTCAGATCGGTTCGCCGCCAGCGTTGCCGATACGCTCGACGTGCCGAAATCGACCCCGCCGCGGGCGCCGTTGTCTCCCTGCTCCGTATCGATGGTCAGGCTGGTGGCGAGCACCACGTCGCCGCCGCCGGTGAACGTGACGTCGCCGCTGCCGCCGAGCACTCCGTTGTCGGTCGACACGTCGCCGCCGAGCGTGGTCGTCCCGCCGGTGTCGACGGAGACCGACCGCAGCGGCTGGGCAGTCGAGCCCAGCGTGCCGTCCGTCTGGACGTTGCCGGTCGCGGCCGAAATTGCCAGGCCGTTGAGCCCGGCCGTGGCACTGGTGACGTCGCCGCTGATGCGGATCGAGCCGCCGGTGGTGGCCAGCGACTGCACGTTATCCGTGGCCGCACCCGCTCGGAAGTGCTGCTCGATTTCGGTATCGGAGAAAGCAGCGGTTGTAAGCGCGAATTCGTCCACGCCGCCCTGGCCGTAGCGATTCGGCTGGTCGACCTGATCGTCGGAGCCGACGTAGATTTTGTTCGTTGACGTGCCTCTTGGAATCACCACCGAGCTGGAGAACAACCACCTGGCCGTCGAAGTACATCTTGGCCACGTCGGTCGACGGATCGTAGCTGACCGCGTAGTGGTGCCAGCCTTGGATGTCGGCCGGGACGTGCGAGCCGGCATAGGTATGGGTACCGCTCGAGTTGTGGAAATAGGCGTCCCACTGCCGCGAATTCGGACTTGAATGGAGAATGAACCCGTTCGGCTGGCGGGAACTGGCCAACCAGCCGAATTGGTTCCAGTTCGCGGTATCGGAGTGCGCCCACAGCTCGATGGTGATCGCTTCAGTGACCGGCACCAGGCCCGTCGCGTAGTCGTTTACGCCGTCCAGCGTCAGGCCCGTGCTCGTTTCGTTGGCCAGGGCCCCGGCGTCCGTGAGGACCGGGCTGCCCACGTAGCTGCCGGTGTGGCCGTCGCCCGATGCGTCGCCGACCACGCGTGCCCGACGTCTCGTCGAACGGCCAGTAGACGGTCGGGGCGGCCCCGGCCACGATTTCCTGAGCCCCACCCAGGACGACGTTGCCCGCCAGCGTCAGGTCGCCGCCCGTGCTGCTCAGGTTGGCCCGATTGAGTTGAATCGTTTCCGACTCCAGGATCAGACCGCCCATGACAATCACCTCGCCGTTGACGGCGATCGTGTCGGTGCCCAATTGGCCGTCGATCGCGAGCGACGGCCGCGAAGGTGGGGTCGAGCGAGGCGATGGAGAGCAGGTCGCTGCCGCCGCCGGTCAGGATCTGCAGCAGGCCGGCCACGTCCGGGTTGCTGAAGTCGATGGTGGAGAAGGTCTGCACCGCATCGACGCTCGACAAACGGCTGAACCCGCCCGACAGATCCTCCAGCAATCCGCGGTCGGCAGAATTCGGCAGGAGTAACTCCAGTTCCCAACTGAAGCTTCGCAATTCGGTCAGGCCGACTTCGGCAATCCTGACCTGCATGTCGACCTGCGGTGCCGCGGGCGAGAAGACGATCAACGCCGCGTCGTTGTCGGTGTCCGAGGCGGTGTAGGTGGTCTGGTCGAACAAGCCGCCGTCGACCGCGACCGTGTTGTCGTCGTCGCCGCCGTGGAAGTCGACGTTGGTCGTGAAGTAGCCGCCGCTGGCGGCGAAGTTGACCAGCAGCGAGTCGTCGCCGCCTTGGGCGTAGATGGTGTACTCGGTGGGGGTCACGGCATCGACGTAGGGCCGCGAATCGACGATGACGTTGTCGACCAGCAGTTGCAGGACCGAATTGCCGCCCCCCACATCGATCCGCCGCAGTTCGTACTCTTCGCCGGCGTTCGTGCCGGTGTACTCGGCCGGTCCGTCGACGACCAGCGTGAAGTCGTTACCACCCACGCCGCCCGCGTAGGTGAAGCGAGCCGTCTTGCCACCGATCGTTTGCGAGCCGCCTTCGGGGGCACCGGAGAGCGGCGAATCGACGATCGCGCCGGCCGCCGTGTTGTCGATCAGCGTGAAGGTATTGCCGTCGTCCGGCGTGCCGGCGACGGTATTGAGCGAGAGCGCCTGCGTCGTGTCGGCCAGGTCAACCGTGCCGCTGACGGAAAGCGTATCGCCGTGTTGCCGTCTAGTCCGCCGCGAACGTGCCGCCGTGGAACGACAGGTCGTTGTCGACAGTCAGCGTACCCACGGTACCCAAGGTTCCGCCGGTGACCGTGGCGACGCGAGTTGACCGTGACCGCCCCGCCGAGCGACCCGTCGCCGCCCAGTGTGGCCGTTGTCGACGGCCACCTCGCCGCTGCCGGTGCCGGAACCGGTGCATGTTGTTGACCAGCAACGTGCCGCCGGTCCACCGTGGTGCCGCCGCCGTACAGGTTGTCGCCCAGCAGCGTGAGCGTGCCGGCGCCGCTCTTGACCAACTGCTGCGACGCAATACCGCTCTGGTAAAGCCGCTGCGATTTCCGGTCGCGTCGAGAACGCGATCGATAAGCGCGATCTCGTCGAGTCAACCCGGGGAAGCTGGTGTGAATCGGAGACCACACGAAGGTCAACGGCCCCGCTGTCCGTGAGGATCGTACCGGTGAAGCTGGCCTGGGAATCGAATTGACCGTTGATGTAGATACTGGCCCTGCTTGGCCGCTGCGTCGTGCGTCACTGCGATGTGGTACCATGCCCCGCGTCGACCGTCGAATTGCTGAAGAAGCTCAAGTCGACGTCCCGGCGTCGGTATACACCTGGTACAGAATACGCTTGCCACCTTATTTCCTCCCACACGCCGAACGTGCGATTGCCCCCTACCCATCCCGACCATCCGTTGCCAGTCGGCCGCTTCGGCCTCTCTTGTACATCCAGAATTGCACCGTGTAGTCACCGGTGAGCAGCGTATCCCAGGCCCCGCGTCGTGAGGACCTCCACCTGGTGGTTGCCGCCGTTGAACGCGCGGACGTATCCGTCGTCCCCCGCAATCGCCCCGGGCTGGCCGAGATTGGCGGCGGGAACGTTCGTGTAAGTGCCGTCGCGAGTGCCCGCCGAATCGGCGGCGGTCGGCAGCGCACTGTCGCCCAGCCGCCAGTAGCCGACGGCGTCGGCCGCCACGACGTCGGCGTGAGCCGGGTTGCCGATGTCGCCCAGGATGTCCGTGTGGCCGTCGCCCGAAACGGCGATGGTGACGTCGCCCGCCACCACCGTCAGATCGCCTTCGAGCGTGAGCCGGCCGTGCCGGCCGCTGGTCAGATTCCCAACGCATCGACGTCCAGGGATCTCCACTGTGACTGCTCCAGGATCGGGCTCTGGTCGGAGAAACTGGCCGCCAGACCGTCGAGTACGACTTCGACAGTGGTCGAAGTGGCGGCAAAATCGTACGTCACGACCACGCCCAGGCCACTGTGCACGCCCCCTGGACCGCGTTCGGGCTGAATTCGTCGAGTACCAGGGTGGCCGTCAACCAGCACGTCGAATCCGCGGCTGCAGCAACGTTCCTGGAGCAGAAGCTGCATCCAATACCGATTCCCCGGCGTCAGTCCCGCCAGGTTCGCGATGACCTGGCCCCCCGCCCCGCCGTTGGACCAGCGAATCGACTCCATCACCGTGTTCAAGCGATCGTCGTCTTGCCCGCCGGTGGAGAACCCCGGGTCGTTGTCCCACGGGTTATTCACATTGTTCGCCGTGACGGTGACGCGAGGTTCGGCCGTATCGGCCACAAAATTCGCATCGCGAATCTGTCCCACGCTGGCGCCACCGGCATTGACCGCGTACAGAAAATTGCCGCTCAGATCGATGCCCTCGCCCGCTTCGGCCCCGGTGAACGTGCCCACCGTGGTGATTGGTGCGAAGGCCCCGTTGTCGACCAAAATATCGCCCGTCACGCGATTCTCCCCGTCCTGATTGACCAGTTGCGGCGCGGCACCGGCAGCCGACGTTTCGAAGACCAGATGCTCGCGGTCAATCGTCACGCCGCCGAAAGCGTGAGCGTACCGCCGGCGCGGACCACGTGTCGCGTGGTCCCGGTGGCGGGCAGGCCGACACGTGGGGCTGGGCGGCCGCAAGAACTGCCCGACTGAATCTCGGTCGCGCCCGCATAGGTGTTCGCGCCGGACGGCTCCAGCGTGCCGCTACCGGCCTGGATCACGTCGCCGGTGCCGGAGATGACATTGGTGACTTCGAAGTCGCCGAGCGGTTGAAGACGAGCGTCGCGTTGTCGATGATTTCGCCTTCTCCCGAGTACCCGCCGCCGCGCCGTCGCCACCTGCAGCACGCCGCCGGTGATCGTGGTGGTGCCCAGGTAGGTATTGTCAGCGGCCAGCGTGAGTGTGCCGGTGGCTTCCTTGATCAGATTTTGACGACGGGGGTAACGCGTCAACTTGAGGCCTTCACCTGGTCGGCGGTAAGCCGCGTCGGGGAAAACGGCGACTTCGTCGATCAAGCCGTTGAAGTACGGGTACGTCCGTTGGCGTAGCCAACCGGACGTGCGTTTCCCAGTTGAAACGGGAAGTCCTGCGTGCCCGACGCCACCGGCTGGCCGTCGACGTAGAGAATCTGGCCGCCGACCGTCGAACCGTAGACGTGGGCCGCGTGATGCCATTGGCCGTCGGCGAAGTCGGTACCCGTGAATGCCGAGTATGATTTCATTGTCTGCCGGGGATTCCGCTCTAAATTCGGGCGTTAATATTCCCGCTGGCGTCCATGTAGATGTTGCGGTCATTGGCGCTACTCCACCCGGTGACCACGAAGGTGCCCCGTCCCGGCGGTGCCGGTGTTGAACCAGAACGAGACCGTGTAACCCGGTGCCGGGCCCTCGCTGACGTTCATCGAGGCCGACAGCCAGCCCGTACCGGCGAAGTTGTCTTCGGTGCGCTTGGCCCACTTCCAGAGGAAGCTGAAGTGTTCGAGCAGGCGCTTGGAGCGCTCCCGCATGCCCAGGTAGGTCTTGGTGGCCCAGATTTTGGCGAAATAGGTGGCGAGCCCGCCCTGGTTGTGGCCGATGGACATCTGGTTGTCATTCAGGATCACCAGCATATTAGGCCGCTCGTGCCCGGCGTGGGCCAGGGCTTCGAAGGCCATGCCACCGGTGATGGCCCCGTCACCGATCACCGCGATGACCTTGCGCTCCAGACCCTGTTGCCGGGCCGCCAGGGCCATCCCCATGGCGGCGGATATGCTGGTGGAGGAGTGGCCGACCCCGAAAGTGTCGTACTCACTCTCGCTGCGCTTGGGAAAGCCGGACAGCCCCCCGGCCTGGCGCATGCTGTGCATCTGGCGCATGCGCCCGGTGAGTATTTTGTGGGGGTAGGTCTGGTGGCCCACGTCCCAGATGATGCGGTCGTGGGGTGTGCGGAATACGTGGTGCAGGGCCACGGTGAGCTCTACCACCCCCAGACCCGCGCCGAAATGGCCGCCGGACTGCCCCACGCTGTAGAGCAGGAAGGCCCGCAGCTCATCCGCCAGCTGCAATAACTGCTGCCCTTTCAGGTCGTGCAGCGAGGCGCCCTGGTCGATGCGATCCAGCAGTGGCGTGGCGGGTGGCAGAATGGGGATTTCCGAGAGCATGGGCGCGATTCTAGCGCATATTCGCCCAAAAGTAGTGCCCTATGGCGCCCTGTCCAGCGAGTAGAGCACGGCGGCGTCCTCCCGGAGGTTTGCCTGCAGCAGCAGCGACAGGCGCAGGTAGCCGTGTTCGTTCAGATTGACGCCGTCCATGCGGAAATGGTCCGGATTGGGCTGCCCGTTGGGCCTGGCCAGCAGGCGATTGGCGTCCAGAATGCTCACCTGGGTAAGCGCCCCGGCCCAGTCGTCCAGCAGGCGGGTGACTTCATCGATTTTGTCGTGGTCCCCCGGGTAGAACGGGTTCTTGATGGGAGAGAAGATGTAGAACTGCCGGGAGGGCTCGTAGCTGAGATCCAGGTCGACCAGGTGGCGAATAGCCCTGAACAGCTCGTCGGCGGACTTGTTGTCGCGTATGTGAAACTCGTTCACCCCTGGCAGCAGGACCACGGCGCTGGGTCGATAAAAGCTGATGAGTTCGGAGTGATAGTGGGTAATATCATCCACGGTGGCGCCGCTCAGGCCGCGCATCAGGACCGGTTGCGGTGCCAGGATATCGGCCAGTCCGGGCCACAGCTGCACCGAACGCTCGCCGACCACCACAATGGGCTGGCCGGGCAGCGAGGCCGCCTGGTCGGCCTCCACATAGGCTTCCACCTCGTGCGCCCAGGCCTCGGGTGAGGGGTCCAGTGTTGCCATCGTATCCCGGGATACCAGGTAGACCAGGTGCACTACGGGGATGAGCAACAGCACGGCACAGACTGTTCTAATGGTGTTCCAGGAGTACATGCCCCGGGTCCCGCTAATGCTGATGATTCGAGTTTGGAGCAAAAGCTATCTGCTGGCAACGCAACCCCTGTGACCGGGTTCGCAGCTTTACAGGTCCGTTTCATGTTTGCCCCCATCAGGGTGTAGGATTCAGGGCATGATTTACCAACGCCACATTCCCGAGCAGGAGTTGTTCATCGCGCAGCTGGAAACGCTGATGCAGAACGGCCGGGTGGCGACGCTGAGCGCGCACCTGGTGGGCGTGATTGCCACGCTGCTGCTGTTCTGGCAGTACCTGCCGCCCTCGGTGCTGTTGCTGTGGGCGGCCGCTTTCATCATCCTGCTGTTGGTGCGCTCCCTGCAGATGAGCAATGCCCTGGTGACGCGCACTTTCCAAACCAGCCCCCGGCGGGTGTATTGGCAGCTGATTGTCGGGGCGCTGCTGACCGGAGCCGTGTGGGCGACAATCTATATCTACGCCGCGGACCGGGTGCCGGTGACCATGCAGTATATCTTCCTGCTGGTGGTGGTCATGATCACCGCCTTCTCGGTGGGTTACTCGGTGGTCATCCGCGAGTATTTTATCGCCTATGTTTTTTCCGCCCTGTGGCCCATCGCCTGGTGGAGTCTGGTCCACTACTGGGAGCAGTCCTATAACCTGCTCATAGGGTTGATGTTGCTCGCTTTCTGCGCGCTGCTGGTATCGGTCAGCGACCGCGTTTACCTGTCGTTTCGCAACATGATTTCCCTCAACTGGGAACGCGAGAGTATCGCCAGGGAGTTGGGTGACCTGACCCACAACCTGAAGGACCGCAACCGCCAGTTGATCGATGCCCGCCGCCAGCTCACCGACCTTGCCAACATCGATGAACTCACTGGCCTGGGCAACCGGCGCCTGGTCAACAAGGTACTGCAGGAAGAGATCAACCGGGCGCGTCGCACCGGCGCCCGTTTGTCCCTGATTCTGCTCGATGTGGACTACTTCAAGGACTACAACGACAACTACGGCCACCCGGCGGGCGACCTGGTATTGAAGCGCCTGGCGGACCTGATGGAGCGCGCTACCAGTCGCGCCGGTGAGGTGGTGGGGCGTTATGGGGGCGAGGAATTTATCCTGGTGTTACCGGGCGCTGGGGAGGAGGCGGCCCGGCGCACGGCGGAGCGCCTGCGGGAACTGGTGATGGCGGAGAACATGCCCCACAAGCACTCACAGGTGGCGAATATCATTACCATCAGCCAGGGGGTCGTAACGTTCACCCCGGATGCCGACGAGTCTCCCTCCGAGCTGATCAAGCGCGCGGATACTGCCCTGTATCGGGCCAAGCACAAGGGGCGCAATGCCATTGTACTTGCCAGCGACCCTCAGCCGGACGAGTCCCTGAAGCGGTGAATCTGGCGCCGCTGTTTCTTGTTGGGGCGCCGGGCGGGACGGTCCAGGATGCCGCCGGCGGCCTTGCGCGCCGCAGCTTCCTTTTCCCGTCGGGCGATACTGTCCGGGGTCTCCTCATACAGTAGTTGCGCCTCGGGCGCGCCCCGTCGCTGCTCGCTCAGGGCTTTCACCACCACCACCCGGTCGTCCCAGCCCTGGCGGATATGCAGCAACGTGTCGACGGTGATTTCCTTCGAGACTTTTACCCGCTGCCCGGCCAACTGCACCTTGCCCCCCTCGATGGCCGCCTTGGCCAGGCTGCGGGTTTTGAAAAACCGCGCGGCCCACAGCCACTTATCCAGGCGCACCCCGTCGCTGCGCTCGCTCATGCTGTGGCCGCTCCCGGCATGATTTCGTCGAAGTGGTGGATCCCCGGGAAGCGGCTGTCGATGCGCTTCTGGCGTTGGCTGTCCGGTTGCAGCAGGGTGAGCAGGTGCTCAATGCCATAGCGGCGGGCCGATTCCAGCACGCTTTCGGTGTCGTCTATCAGTAGCGTGCGGCTGGGGTCGAACGGGTGCAGGGCCTGCAGCTTGTGCCAGAACGCCTGCTCTTCCTTGGGGGCCTGCAGGTCGTGCGATACCACCACCCGGTCAAACCAGCCGGTGAGATCCACGTTGTCCATCTTGATTTCCAGGGTTTTACGGTGGGCGTTGGTCACCATGACCACGTCGCGGTGGCTGCGGTGCAGCTTCTTGAGGAACTCCAGGGCGAAGGGGCGCAGCCGGATCATGTGCTGCAGTTCCCGTTTCATGGCCGGGATATCCATATCCAGTTGTTCGGACCAGTGGTCCAGGCAATACCACTCAAGGGTCCCCTGGCCGCTATGGAACCTGTCTGTCAGGTGCGCGAAGGAGGCCTCCAGGGTGATCTGTTGTTTCTCGGCGTAGACCCGTGGCAGGTGTTCCATCCAGAAGTGGTTGTCGAAATGCAGGTCCAGCAGGGTGCCGTCCATGTCCAGCAGCACGGTATCGATCACGTTCCAGTCGATCATCTGTGGCTCCCTGGCCGGCCAGTTTGGTGATGCGTGATTATGCCTCATTCCCCCGGCAGTGCCAGTGCCGCTGGTTCGCGGTGGTATAGTGGACGCCCCAATACAGGAGCGAGATAGTGCGGGAGCTGGTCGATTACGTGGAGCCGCTGTTGGCCTTGTGCCGGCAGGCGGGGGAGCTTATTTGCGGGCACTACCACGCCCCGGGGGACGCCGCGGCCAGGGCCAAGGCCGATGCGTCGCCCATAACCCTGGCGGATACCGAATCCCACGCCCTGCTGCAGACCGGATTGCGTGCGCTGGAGCCCGCGCTGCCCATACTCTCCGAGGAGTCGTCCCCGGCGGCCCTGGTCGGCCGCCGGGAGTGGCGGCGCTACTGGCTGGTGGATCCGCTGGACGGCACCCGGGAATTTATCGCCGGAACCGGCGAATTCACCATCAACATCGCCCTTATCGATGCGCATCGGCCGCTGCTGGGGCTGCTCTATCTGCCCCTCGAGCGCGAGGCGCACGTCGGTATCCCCGGCCAGGGCGCCCACGCCTACCGCTGCCAGGAGGATGGCAGCTGGTCCCGCTCAGCCCTGGCTGCCCGTTCGCTGCAGCCCGGGCACCCGCTTACGGTGCTCGCCAGCCGCCGTCACCGCAATGCCAGCCTGGACAGCTGCCTGGCCTGGCTGCGGGAGCACTGGGGACCCATCGAGCGACGCAACAGCGGTAGCGCCCTCAAGTTTTCCCAACTGGCGCGGGGAGAGGGCGATTTCTACCCGCGGTTTTCCCCCTGCTGTGAGTGGGATACGGCCGCCGGCCAGGCCCTGCTGGAAGCGGCGGGTGGCTGCCTGCTGGGGTTGGACGGCAAGCCCCTGCGCTACAACTGCCGGGATTCCCTGCTCAGCCCGCATTTCTACGCCATTGCCGACCCGGTTCACCCGCTGTGGCGGGGCCTGCTGGAGCGGGAGTGACCCAATCGCCCCTTATCCCGGCTCCCGGGCCCGCAGAGCTTGTGCAGGCAATCCCTGTGGGTATAGAGTTGCACTTCGTTTCTATAACAGCGGTTCATGTCGGGTAAGCAATGAGCGAGTCTCCACCAAACGGCGCGGGCAACGGCGAGGATGCGGCCAATGAGTTGCTCACCCCGGCCATGCGCCTGCTGCAGTTGCAGACCCGGCATCGCAATCTGGACAGCCGCATCGCGGAACTGCACACCTACCCCTACCAGAACCAGATCCTGCTACAGCGCCTGAAAAAGGAAAAACTGCGCCTGAAAGACGCGATCGAGCGCCTGAAGGACGACATGATTCCCGATCTCAACGCCTGATCACGCCTTCAAGTGCCGCAAAGACCCCTCCAGCTCCAGTAAATAGCGTTTCATTTCCAGGCCGCCGGCAAAACCGGTGAGGGAGCCGTCACTGCCTACCACCCGGTGACAGGGCACCACGATAGGCAGCGGGTTGCGCCCGTTGGCGGCCCCTACCGCCCGCACTGCCCGGGGGCGGCTTATTGCCCTGGCGATATCTGCGTAACTGCGCCACTGACCCCAGGGGATCTCGGCCAGCGCCCGCCACACGCTCTGCTGGAAGGCCGTGCCCTGCGGCGCCAGGGGCAGGTCAAAGCGCCTGCGGGCGCCCGCGAAATACTCCTCCAACTGCTCGCCGCCGCGCTGCAGCACAGCGTCGTCCTGTTGGCGGGCCCCCTCCGGGACCGCCTTGTGGTCGCCGAACTCGATCTGCACCAGCTGCCGGCCGTTGGACCACAGGCGCAGCGCGCCGACGGGGGAGTCCAGCAGCAGGTAGTTCAGCGCCAACGGCTTCGACTCGGTGGAAGCCTTGTTGCCTGCGGGGCTGTCGGTATTTGCGAGTGTGGTCATGGGGCCAGGCTCCTCCAGAGCAGGTTGGCGGCGTAGGCGCGCCAGGGGCGCCAGTGCTCGGCATGTTCAGTCAGGGCGGTAGCGTCTTCCGCCCAGGGGCTGCCAGGCCCGTTCCAGGCCCAGGTCGCGGCGCGGGAACGCGTCGGGCTCGCCGGCGCCGCGCATTCTCACCATGTCCAGGGTCCAGGGCCCCACGCCCGACGCGGTGGCCAGGGCGTCGAGGTCCAGCAACTCCTCGCCGGCGCTGTACTGCTGGCACAGGGCTTGTAGTGCCGCCCGGCGGCGGCCAGGCATGGGGAAGTGGTACGGCTCCAGGGCAGCCAGGGCTGCGGCGCGGGGAAACGAGGGGTGTTCGGAGTCGGGCGCGCATGCCTGGGCCAGGCGGGCGCAGATACTGCGGGCTGCCGCGGTGCTGACCTGCTGGCCCACTATGGCGCGGACGCTGGCCTCGAAGAGCGAGCCGCAACCCGGCGCCCTGATGCCCGGGCAGGCGCGCAGCAGCGGCGCGAGCAGCGGATCGCTGCCCAGCACCGCCCCGATTGCCGCCGGGTTGGCGTCCAGGTCGAACATGCGCCGCACCGTGGCTACCAGCGGCATAAGCTGGCTGTTGTCCGCTTCGGCGACCTGCAGTTCCAGGGCGTGGCGTCGCGGCAGCGGGCGCACCCGAATGCTGACGGCCCGGCTCCCCAGCCACAGTCGACGCCGGTAACTCCCGGCTTCCACCTGCTCGACCCCGGCCACCGCGTGGCGGGCGAAAAAACCGATGACACCCTCCCAGTCATAGGGCGGACGGTAGTGCAGCTGCAGCCTGATACCGCCATCCGGGCGGCTGGCGCCGCGACGCCGGCGCAGGTCCCCGGGCGTCTGCCGGAACTGGCTGCGCACCGCGCTGTTGAAGCGGCGCACGCTGCCGAAACCGGCGGCAAAGGCGACCTCGGTAATCGGCAGGTCGGTTTCCGCCAGCAGTTTGCGGGCGAACAGCAGGCGCTGGTTGTGGGCCACGGCCGTGGGCGAGACACCCAGTTCCCGCTGGAATAACTTGCGCAAATAGCGCGCTCCGACGCCGAGTCGCGCGGCGAGGTGTTCGAGATCGCCCTGGTTCAGGGCGCCCTGCTCAATCAACTGCAGTGCGCGTCGCACCGTGGTTGCGGTCCCCAGCCAGGCCGGGCTGTGGGGGGCGGATTCGGGCCGGCAGCGCAGGCAGGGTCGATATCCCGCCTGCGCCGCCGCTGCCGCGCTGCGGAAGTAACTGACGTTTTTTTCCGCGGGGGGGCGGGCCGGGCAGATAGGCCGGCAGTAAATGCCAGTGCTGCGCACCGCCAGGAAAAACTCGCCGTCGAAGCGTGGGTCCCGGGCCAGGCGGGCGCGACGGCAGGTCTCGCGGTCCGGTATCGCGCTCCAGAGAGGTTCGGCGGTGGGTTGGTCGACAAGAGTATCCATAAGCCTCAATATAGTGCGCCGGCCGGCCGGGCACTAGCCATAATCGGCCCTGTGTATGGGGTGGGCCGGGGCTGATTTTTGCCTGCCCGGGGATTAGACTTGGCGCCTGTGAACAGCGGGAGGATATGGTGAAGCGGGTTTTGGAGAGCGCGAACGAGCTGTCGCGGGCGCATCGGGAGGGGGCGGGTTGCCGGCGCTGCCGGGGCGGCCGTGAACCTGGTCGTCTACGCGGTACCCTTCTTCATCCTCGCCATTATTGTCGAGTGGTGGTACGGATTGGCCCATCGCCGCAACACCTACCGGCTGAATGACAGCGTCAGCAGCCTGTTCCTGGGCGTGCTGAGTCAGGCCCGCCGGTTCGTCACCCTGGGTGTGGGCGGCTATGTCTACTACCTGGTTACCCAATACTTTTCCCTGCCGCTGCTGGATGCCCGCCACTGGACCACCTGGTTGCTGGCGCTGCTGCTGTATGACTTCTGTTATTACTGGCTGCACCGCCTGGGGCACGAGCGCAGCATTCTCTGGGCCGCCCACGTGGCCCACCACCAGAGTGAGGACTACAACCTCACCACCGCCCTGCGCCAGACCAGCACGGGGTTCCTGCTGGGCTGGATCTTCTATATACCCATGTACATGCTGGGCATCCCCGCCGAGGTAGTAGTCACGGTGGGCTCCATCAACCTGATCTACCAGTTCTGGGTGCACAGCGAGCATATACCCAAGCTGGGCTGGTTCGAGTGGACTTTTGTCACCGCCTCCAACCACCGGGTGCACCACGCCCAGAACGACATCTACCTGGACCGCAACTACGGTGGCATGTTTATTGTCTGGGACCGACTGTTCGGCACCTTCCAGGAGGAGCTGGACGAGGAGCGACCGGTCTACGGCATTCGCGGCCCGCTGCAGAGCTGGAACCCGGTGAAGGCGCTTACCCATATCTATGTCGACATGGCGAGGGACTGCTGGCATACCGCCGACTGGCGGGACAAACTGCGGGTCTGGGTGGCGCGCACGGGCTGGCGTCCGGCCGATGTGGCGGCCCGTTTCCCTCGAGAAAAAACCGACCTGGCGCAGTTTCACAAGTTTGATCCCCCGACATCGCCTGCGCTCGGCGCCTATGCCCTGTTCCAGTTGGTGGCGGCGGTGGTGCTGCTCAATGTCATGCAGCAGGCCGGGTTTTCCTATTTCAGCGGCCTGCTGCTGTGGGCGCAGCTGGTGGCGGGCATGGTGACCACTGCGCTCTGGCTGGAGGGGGGCGACCCGGCCCGCCCGGCGCGGTGGGAGGGGTTGCGCCTGGCCAGTCTCGGTCTGATGCTGCTGCTCCCGCGGGCGGATTTCGGCACCGGCCTGCTGGTGGCGGCGGCAGCCTACGTGGTGGGTTGCCTGCTGTTCCTGCTGTCATTGCGGCGCGGGCCGCATGAATACGGGGCTGAGCCGCAGGCATAAAACAGGCACAAAAAAAGGCCAGTCGCGAGACTGGCCTCCTTTGAAATTGGTGCCCAGGAGAGGGCGGTTCTCCACGCTTTCGAAGCGTTGCTTCGAGTGGAGGTTCGCGCCAGCGCTGTATCAGCTGGCCGGGAGTCCGAACCGCAGGCACAAAAAAAGGCCAGTCGTAAGACTGGCCTCCTTCGAAATTGGTGCCCAGGAGAGGACTTGAACCTCCACGCCCTTGCGAGCACTAGCACCTGAAGCTAGCGTGTCTACCAATTTCACCACCTGGGCAATACAACAAGGTGGGCTTCCAAACCTTTGGCCCCTGCCGTGGCGAGCTGGACTACGTCCAGTGTCTACCACAACACCACCTGGGCAATACAAAAACGGTGGGTTCTCCAACAGGAATAAAGCTCCACCCACCGAGGGCGCGCACTTTACTTTTCTCACACGGCTTTGTCAATCATCGCGTATACTGTGGCGCAAAATCACGATTCATCAATAAATTCTGTTACGGACACCCCCTACCCTATGGCCAAGAAAGGCAAGATTGCCGACCCCCATGCTGCCCGCGAGGCGGCACTTTACGACAACCCCATCCCCAGCCGCGAGGTCATCCTGGACCTGCTGCATGAGGCCGACAGCCCCCTGGATCACGAAGGTATCGCCGGGCGCCTGGGCCTGACCGACCCCGCTGACCTGGACGCGCTGCGCAAACGGCTGCGGGCCATGGAGCGCGATGGTCAGCTCTTGGTCAATCGCCGCGGCAACTATGGGCTGGTGGACAAGATGAACCTGTTGCACTGCCGGGTGCAGGGGCACCGCGACGGTTATGGCTTCGCCATGCCCCTGGGAGGCGGGGAGGATGTCTACCTCAGCGCCCGGCAAATGGACCGGGTGTTCGATGGCGACGAGGTGCTGGTGCAGGTCACTGGCCTCGACCGCCGCGGTCGCCAGGAAGGCAAGGTCGTGGAAGTGCTGGCCAGGGCGCACCAGAGCGTGGTGGGCCGCTACCAGGAGGAGAGCGGTATCGGGATTGTCATTCCCGAAAACAGCCGCATAAATCACCAGGTCCTGATTCCGCCCAGGGAGAAGGGCAAGGCGCGCTCCGGCCAGATCGTCACGGCCGAGATCACCGACTACCCCACCCACCGGCTGGGCGCCAAGGGGCGCATTACCGAGATTCTGGGCGAGCACCTGGACCCCGGCATGGAGATCGACGTGGCGATACGCTCCCACGGCATCCCCTGGGAGTGGCCCGAGGCCGTGATAGACGCGGCGGGCGGGCTGGAGGCGGAGCCGCTGGAGGAAGACAAGCTGCACCGGGTGGATTTGCGCAAGCTGGCCTTCGTTACCATAGACGGTGAGGACGCCCGGGATTTCGACGACGCGGTGTATTGCGAGAAGCGCACCCTGGGGGGCTGGCGCCTGTGGGTGGCGATAGCGGATGTCTCCCACTATGTCCGTCCCGGCTCCCCACTGGATGACGAGGCCGCCCGCCGCGGCAACTCGGTGTACTTTCCCGAGAAGGTGGTGCCCATGCTGCCCGAGGCGCTGTCCAACGGTCTTTGCTCCCTCAAGCCGGCGGTAGATCGCCTGGCCATGGTCTGCGAGATGGAGCTCAGCCGCGACGGAGAGCTGGGCAAGTTCAGCTTTTACGAAGCGGTTATTCACTCCCACGCCCGCCTGACCTACACCCAGGTGGGCGAGGCGCTGGAGAGCGGTTCTCATCCCGATGTGGACCAGCGCCGGATACCCGATCTCAAGCGCCTGCACAGCCTCTACAAGGTCTTGCGCGGGGCCCGTGACCGGCGCGGTGCAATCGACTTCGAGACCGTTGAAACGCGTATTATTTTCAATGAGCAGCGCAAGATTGAGTCCATTGTGCCCGTGGTGCGCAACGATGCGCACAAGCTGATCGAGGAGTGCATGCTGTGCGCCAACGTGGCGGCGGCGGCCTTTTACGAGGCCAATGGGCTGCCCACCCTGTACCGGGTGCACGAGGGGCCCACCGAGGAGAAGCTGGAAAACCTGCGCAAATTCCTGGGCGAACTGGGGCTGGATCTGGGGGGTGGCGAGAAGCCGACCCCGCTGCACTACCAGCGCCTGCTGCAGCAGATCGAGGAGCGGGAGGACGCCCACGTCATCCAGACCATGCTGCTGCGCTCGTTGCGCCAGGCGGTGTACCAGGCGGAAAACCTGGGGCACTTCGGGCTGCATTACGAGGCCTACGCCCACTTCACCTCGCCCATACGCCGCTATCCCGACCTGCTGGTGCACCGCGGCATGCGCAGTGTGATCCGCTCCGGCAAGCGCGGCGGCAAGGCGGTGCGACGGACCAGGGGGGCGCAAGCCATTCCCCGCAACGAGATTTTCCCCTACGACGAGCACGCCATGACGGTATTCGGCGAGCACTGCTCGATGACCGAGCGGCGTGCGGATGACGCCACCCGCGAGGTCAACGCCTGGCTCAAGTGCGAGTACCTGCAGGATCATGTGGGCGATGAGTTCAACGGTGTTATCAGCGCCGTAACAGGCTTCGGGCTGTTCGTGGAACTGGAGGACCTGTATATAGAAGGCCTGGTGCACATCACCGCGCTGCCCGGCGACTACTACAATTTCGACGCCTCCCACCAGCGCCTGAGTGGCGAACGCAGTGGCCGCAGTTTCCAGCTTGGCGGTAGCGTGCGGGTGCAGGTGGCCAGGGTGGACCTGGACGACAAAAAGATCGACCTGGAGCTCATCGACAGCCAGCCTGCCCGGAAAAAGCCTGCCGGCAGGCGGGATGGGGGCGGCGCCAGGAAAGCTACGGCCAGCAAGAGCAAGAGCAAGAGCCAGACCGGCAAGCAGGCATCCGGCAAGCAGGCATCCGGTAAGCAGGCATCCGGGAACAAATCTGGCGGTGGCAAGAGCAGTGGCAAGAGTGCCCGCGGTGATGGCGCCGGCAAGGCCAAAGACGGCGCGGCGCCCAAGGCCAAGAGCGGCCGGCGGCGCCGCCGCTAGTCCCACCACAGCTGCGGGCCATGCAATATATCTACGGAATACATGCTGTGGACAGCCTGTTGCGCCAGAACCCCCGGTCGGTGCAGCGGTTGCTGGTGCAGCGGGGTCGCGAGGACAAGCGCATGGCCGGCCTGCTGGCGCTGGCCGCCAACCAGGGCGTGGCAGTGGTGCGCGAGCCGAGGCAGGCGCTGGAGGCATTGGTCAGTGGGCGCCACCAGGGCGTGGTGGCCGAGCTTGGCGATACGCCCGACCAGGGCGAGGCGTCCCAGGCCAACCTGTGGAGCGAAGCCCAGCTGCTGCGGGTGCTGGATGACAAGCAGGGCCCGGCGTTGCTGCTGGTGCTGGATGGGGTCACCGATCCCCACAACCTGGGCGCCTGCCTGCGCAGCGCCGACGCCGCCGGCGTGGATGCGGTGATCGTCCCTCGGGACAAGGCGGCGGACCTCAGCCCGGTCAGTCGCAAGGTGGCCTGCGGCGCCGCCGAGGTGATGCCTTTCGTACGGGTCACCAACCTGGCCCGGACCCTGCAGGCCCTCAAGGAGCGGGGTATCTGGCTGTTCGGTACCGCCGGCGAGGCGCAAGGCTCCCTCTACGACAGCGACCTGACCCTGCCAATGGCCCTGGTGATGGGGGCCGAGGGCGCGGGTATGCGCCGCCTCACCCGCGAACAGTGCGATTTCCTGGTAAATCTGCCCATGGCGGGCTCGGTCAGCAGCCTGAACGTGTCCGTGGCCACCGGAATCTGCCTGTTCGAGGCCCAACGCCAGAGGCTTGCGGCTCGCCGCCAAAGTCTGTAGACTCCGCGCTCTCAAAATTTGCCCGGCGGCCAGGTGCTGCCGATCCTCCTTGCTACACCGCCCTATTGCAGGTGACGGGTAGCATTAACCCGTAAGGAGCTCTATATGCGACATTACGAAATCGTATTCATGGTCCATCCGGACCAGTCCGAACAAGTGCCCGGCATGATCGAGCGCTACACCACGGCTATCCAGAAAGACGGCGGCAAGGTACATCGCCTGGAAGACTGGGGACGCCGCCAGTTGGCTTATCCCATCAACAAGATTCACAAGGCGCACTACGTCCTGATGAATGTTGAGGCCTCCAACGACGCCATGGAAGAGCTGACCACCACCTTCCGTTACAACGACGCTGTTATTCGCAACCTGGTGATTCGCCGCGACGACTCGGTTACCGAGGAGTCCTTCATCATGAAGGCCGAGAAGGAAAACCGCGAGCGCAAGAGCCGCTACGAGGAGCGCCAGCAGGCTGAGGAGAAAACCTCCAGTGACAATTCTGACGACAGCGATTCTGACGATGGGGACGAGGACGAGTAGGCTCGCGCCGCTCCCGTCTGGTAACGAACAAGGTATATAGGAGTATTGTCATGGCACGCTTTTTCCGTCGCCGCAAGTTTTGCCGCTTCACCGCCGAGGGCACCAAGGAAATCGATTACAAGGACCTGGAAACGCTGAAAGCCTATGTTTCCGAGACCGGCAAGATCGTACCCAGCCGCATTACCGGCACCAAGGCCAAGTACCAGCGTCAGCTGAGCACCGCAATCAAGCGCGCTCGATTCCTGGCGCTGTTGCCCTACACGGATTCGCATCAGTAGGGAACCGATGAGCCGCGCTGACGTGCGGCGGGGCCTGATATGAAAGGTTTGGCGACCTTTGTCATGAGCGGCCGATTCCAGGCGCTGCTGGTCGCCCTGGCCGGCGCCGGGAGCCTGTTGTTTTGCTGGATCAGCGCCGCGGTTGTGGCGCTGGTCACCCTGCGCAAGGGTGCGGCCGCGGGCGGCTGGTTATTGGCCTGGACCCTGTTGCCGGCTGGTACGCTGTTATTTGTGTATGGCGACAGTGGCCCCCTGAGCCTGCTGGTGGGAACCACCGCCCTGGCCCTGGTGTTGCGGGCCACGGTGAACCTGCCGATGGCGGTGTTGTCCGCCGTGCCCCTGGGCGGTTTGATTGGCCTGGGGCTGGTGACTTTCAGCGGCGAACAACTGCAGCAGGTCGCCGCGTATTTTGGCGACTTCCTGACAGCCATTGAGCAGCAGCTGTCGGAAGGGGGCGAGGCCGTGGTGCTGGGCCGGCCGGATGCCGGACAGATCGCCGGCATGATGGGCGCCGGTACGGCGGTAACCGCGGTACTGTGCCTGCTGCTGGCGCGTTACTGGCAGGCGGCGCTGTACAACCCCGGCGGGTTCGGGCAGGAATTCAGGGCCATACGCTACCCGCCGGCGATTACCCTGGCGCTGGCTTTGGGGGCGGTAGCCCTGGCGGGCCTGGGGCAGACGTACCGCAGCTGGGCCATGATTGGTGTGTTGCCGCTGGCGTTTGCCGGGCTGGCACTGGTTCACGCCCGGGTTGCAGTCGCGCGGACAGGGCACGGGTTGGCTGGTGGGGTTTTACCTTATCTGGCTGGTGTTTGACCCGGTGAAATTGTTGGTGGTGTTCGCGGCGATAGCCGACAGCTGGTTCAATTTTCGCCAGCGCTGGAACACCCCGTCCGTGAATGAGGTCGCCCGGCGCGATGACGCCCGGGACGACGAAGAAGATCGATAACTGGCAGTAGCGGGAGGCGACTCCCCGAAAAGAGGAAAGTAAGATGGAAGTCATTTTGCTGGAAAACATCAGCAACCTGGGTGGCCTGGGTGACAAGGTAAATGTGAAAGCCGGTTTTGGCCGCAACTACCTGGTTCCCCAGGGCAAGGCCGTACCGGCAACCGAGAGCAATATCGCCGAATTCGAGGCCCGCCGCGCGGACCTGGAAGCCGCCGCTGCCGCGACCCTGGCCGCTGCCGAGGCGAGGGCCGAAACGATCAACGCCCTGGGCCTGATCACCATCACCGCCAATGCCGGTGAGGAAGGCAAGCTGTTCGGCTCCGTTGGTACCCGCGATATCGCCGAGGCGGTCACCTCCGCCGGTGCCGAGGTGGACAAGTCCGAGGTGCGGCTGCCCGAAGGCGCCCTGCGCGAAGTGGGTGAGTACGAGATCGCGATCCAGGTGCACGGTGACGTGTTCGCCGCAGTCGCCATCGCGGTAGTGCCCGAGTAGCAGTAACCCTGCAGCCCGTCTCCGTGCGGGCTGCTCCGGATTAAAGCGATACACCAGTCGTCCCGCGGGCGACCGGTGTATTTTTTTGCCTGCCGGCTTTACCCGGCGTGTCGCTGTATTACCCCTTCGCGGCAGGGAGAAAGGAGAATTTTCCCTCTCCCGGGCTGCGCTGCCCCGCTAATTTGGTTACCCTGTGCAGTCCTGATAATAAACCGCTAGAGCCATGGCCGATCCCGATTTTCCGCCCAATGTCGCCGAGATGCCCCATCCCGGGGACCGCGAACTTGCCCGGATCAAGATGCAACCCCATTCCATTGAGGCCGAGCAGTCCGTGCTGGGTGGCCTGCTGTTGTCCGCCGATGGCTGGGATGCGGTGGCGGAGGCCGTTACCGACAGCGATTTCTACCGCCCGGACCATCGCCTGATATTCCGCCAGATCGCCAGGCTGGCGGAAGCTGCCGAGCCCGTGGACGTGATTACCGTGGCCGACAAGCTGGAGGCGCGGGGTGAGTTGGCCACGGCCGGGGGGCTGCCCTACCTGGCGGAACTTGCCCAGAACACCCCCAGCGCCTCGAATATCCGCGCCTATGCCCAGGTGGTCAGCGAGCGCGCCAGCCTGCGCAAGCTGATCGAGGCCGCCCAGGAAATCGCCGACAGTGGTTTCAACCCCGAGGGACGCACACCGGATGAGCTGATCGATGAAGCCGAGCGGCGCATCATGCAGATATCCGAGCAGGGCCCCAAGGCCGGTGGTCCCCAGGGGGTCAACCCGCTGTTGCAGACTGCCATCGGGCGCATCGAGGAGTTATTCAACTCCGGGGGAGATATCACCGGGTTGAGTACCGGCTTCAAGGACCTGGACGGCAAGACCTCCGGCCTGCAGCCCTCCGACCTGGTCATCGTGGCGGGGCGGCCCTCCATGGGTAAGACCAGTTTTGCCATGAACCTGGTGGAACACGCCATCCTGCACCAGGAAAAACCCATCCTGGTGTTCAGCATGGAGATGCCCGCCGATTCGCTGATCATCCGGATGCTGTCCTCGGTGGGGCGCATCGACCAGACCCGTATCCGCAACGGCAAGCTGGAGCAGGAAGACTGGCCCAAGCTCAGCACCGCGGTGAGCAAGCTCAAGGACGTGCCGCTGTATATCGATGATACCCCGGCCCTGACACCCACCGAGGTGCGCAGCCGCGCCCGTCGGGTGATGCGCGAGCACGGGGAGCTGGGCATGATCATGGTGGACTACCTGCAGTTGATGCAGGTGGCCGGTTCCTCCGAGGGGCGCACGGCGGAGATCTCGGAGATCTCCCGCAGTCTCAAGGCGATTGCCAAGGAGTTCCAGTGCCCCATGGTGGCGCTGTCCCAGCTGAATCGCTCGCTGGAACAGCGTCCCAACAAGCGCCCGGTGAACTCGGACCTGCGGGAATCCGGCGCCATCGAGCAGGACGCGGACGTGATCATGTTTATCTACCGGGACGAGGTGTACAACGAGGAATCACCCGACAAGGGGGTGGCGGAAATCATCATCGGCAAGCAGCGTAACGGCCCCATCGGGATTTGCCGACTGGCCTTTATAGGCCAGTACACGCGCTTTGAAAACCTGGCCCGCGGTTCCTACGACCAGGATTGATAAGGCGATGGCCGAATGAATTCGGCCCTACACCACCCGGCAGTCCGGCACCCTCCACCCTGTAGGGTCGAATTCATTCGACCAGCGAGCAACACCGCCCGGCAGTCGGGCACCAATCCTGTAGGGTCGAATTCATTCGACCAATAAGCTATGCCGGTTTCACCGTGTGCATGGCGGTTTGCAGGTAATTCTGCAAACCCACTTTCTCGATCAGGCCCAGCTGGGTCTCCAGCCAGTCGATGTGCTCTTCTTCCGACTCCATGATCTCCACGAACAGGTCCCGCGATACATAATCGGAGACGGATTCGCAGTAGGCCACCGCGTTTTTGAGGTCTATGTGGGCCTTGTGCTCCAGTTTCAGGTCGCACTCCAGCATTTCCCTGGCATTCTCGCCTATCAGCAACTTGCCGAGATCCTGCAGGTTGGGCAGACCTTCCAGGAACAGGATGCGCTCGATCAGCCGGTCGGCGTGCTTCATCTCATCGATGGATTCGTGGTATTCGTGGTCGCCCAGCTCCTGCAGGCCCCAGTCCTTGTACATGCGCGCGTGGAGGAAATACTGGTTGATGGCAACCAGCTCGTTGCCCAGTACCTTGTTGAGGTGTTCGATTACCTTGGGGTCGCCTTTCATGTCATTCCTCCTTGATTGTCGAGGTGACAATAATGGACTCGACGGCCCACTCTGTCAAAGCGGGCACACCTTAAGAGTTTTCTAAGTATTTGAAAAATATAGAAATAAAGAAAATATGTCCAGCTATAAAAAGCTGGCCAGGGTCAGCTTACCGCGTAGAACAGCTGTTCATTGCCGTCGGCCACGGCGTTCATGGATTCACGCATGATATCCCGGGTGAGTACGCCGCACTTGCCGCACTGGCTGGCGACGCCCAGGTTGTTGCGCAGATCCCGCAATGAACTGGCGCCATCCTGGATGGCGGCGCGGATCTGGGTATCGGTAATGCCTTTACAGAGACAAACGTACATGGTGCAGGCGCTCTGGGGACGCGATCATGTTAATCTTGCTGTGAAAGTTAATGCTAATGAGAATGATTGTCAACACTATTCTTGCATTAAAGTTCGCAGCCTGAACTCCACCAGCGGCAGCCGGTCATTGCCAAAATACATGTCATCGGCATTGATAAAGATGGTAGGCGACCCGAAGCCGCCGCGCTGGACCAGTTCCTCTGTGTTGGCCCTCAGCTGGTCCTTGTACACCTGCTGGCCGATGGCCTCGAAAAATCCCTGCTGATCCAGTCCCACCTCGGCGCAGATATCCTGCAACACCTCGTCTCTGGAGATATCGGGGTTGACACCGCCCCAGTAGGCTGCGAACACCGCCCGCGAATAGGGCACCAGTAGTCCCTGTTGCTGGGCGTAAAAGGCGCCGCGCATGGCTTTCACGCTGCTGATCGGGTGTCCCGGCGGCATGATCGCGGTGACATTGCACAGCCGGGCCCAGTCGTTGAGGTCCTTGATGTAGTAGTCCAGCTGTCGCTGGTAGGCGGGGTCGGTGAACATGGCTTCGCGCCGGGAGTAGACCTGGGGATTGGCTGCGTTGAACACGCCGCCCACCAGGATCGGGCGCCAGTGGATGGGCTGGTCCAGCTCGGCCATGAGCGGCACGATGCGGGTGAAGGCGAAGTAGGTCCACGGGCTGGAGCAATCGTAGAAAAACTCCAGTTTTATGGCTGTGCCCATGCCGGCGCTCCTGTGATTTTTTATCCGCGCAGCTTAGCACACGGTGCGGGTGCTTCAGGTATAATGGCCGTTTTTCCCGCAATCGACAGAGTCCGTTCCCGATGGATGTAAACCAGTATATGGTCGAACTGGGGCAGGCCGCTCGCGCCGCCTCTCGCCATGTGGCCGCCTCCGCTACCGCAGCCCGCAACGGGGCTTTGCTGGCGGCGCGGGATGCGCTGGATGGCGCCCGGGCGAAACTGGCCGAAGCCAATGCCCAGGACATGGCGCGCGGGGCGGACAACGGCCTGGCCGCGCCCCTGCTGGACCGTCTGGAGCTGACCCCGGCACGCATCGACAACATGCTGGAGGGCCTGGGCCAGGTGGCCGCGCTGCCGGATCCTGTGGGTGCGATCAGCGATATGAACACCATGCCCAGCGGCATCCAGGTGGGTCGCATGCGGGTGCCGCTGGGGGTCATCGGTATCATCTACGAATCGCGCCCCAACGTGACGGTGGAGGCGGCGAGCCTGTGCCTGAAAGCGGGCAACGCCACTATCCTGCGGGGTGGTTCCGAGGCCCTGGCTTCGAACCGGGCCATCGCCGAGTGCCTGGCCCAGGGACTGCGGCAGGCCGGCCTGCCCGAGACGGCGGTGCAGGTGGTGGCAACGGCCGACCGTGCGGCGGTGGGCAAATTGATCACCATGCCGGAATACGTGGATGTCATCGTGCCCCGCGGCGGCAAGGGCCTGATAGAGCGCATCAGCGCCGAGTCCCGGGTGCCGGTCATCAAGCACCTGGACGGTGTATGCCACGTTTATGTGGATGACGGCGCTGATGAAGACATGGCCCTGGCGATTGCGGTAAACGCCAAGACCCAGCGCTACGGCACCTGCAATACCATGGAGACCCTGCTGGTGGCGGAGTCGGTGGCGGCGGCCTTGCTGCCGCGCCTGGCCCAGGCCTACGCCGCGGCGGGCGTGGAACTGCGCGGTTGCGAGCGCACCCGGGCGGTGCTGCCGCAGGTGGCAACCGCCAGCGAGCAGGACTGGCGGGAGGAGTACCTGGCGCCCATCCTGGCGGTGCGGGTGGTCGATGGGCTCGATACGGCCATAGAACACATCAATACCTACAGCTCCCTGCACACTGACAGCATCGTCACCCGCGATCACCAGCGCGCCATGCGTTTCCTGCGTGAAGTGGACTCCAGTTCGGTGATGGTCAATGCCTCTACCCGCTTCGCCGACGGTTTCGAATACGGGCTGGGCGCCGAGATCGGCATTTCGACCGACAAGCTGCACGCCCGCGGGCCGGTGGGCCTGGAGGGCCTCACCTCCCAGAAGTATGTGGTATTCGGCGAGGGGCAGGTTCGCACTTGAGCCAGTTGCATGGATCGCTGCCGGCGGTGGGTGTGCTCGGCGGTACCTTCGACCCGATTCACTACGGCCACCTGCGCTCGGCGCTGGAACTGGTGGAGCGCTTGCAGTTGCGGCAGTTGCGCCTGATGCCCTGCGCGGTACCCCCGCATCGCGACGCCCCCACCTGCGATGCCAGGCACCGCGCGGCCATGGTGGAGCTGGCGGTGGCCGGCGAGTCGCGCCTGGCCTGCGACAGCCGGGAACTGGCGCGCGCGGGCACTTCCTACACCATAGACAGCCTGACGGAGCTGCGCTCCGAGCTGGGAGAGGATTGCAGCCTGAGCCTGGTGATGGGGTGCGACGCGGTGCTGGAAATCACCACCTGGCACCGCTGGCAGGAGTTGCTGGATCGCGCCCACGTGGTGGTTATCGCCCGCCCGGGCTGGCAGCTCCCGGACAGCGGCCCGGTGGCGCAGTGGTTGCGAGAACACTGCCTGCTGGATTCCCGCGAGCTGCACCGGCGCCCTTGTGGGAGTATTCTTGTTGAGGAATTGCGCCCATTGGCCATCTCTTCCACGGAGATCCGTGAGTTATTGGCCGCCGGTCGCTCGGCGCGCTACCTGCTGCCGCAGGTGGTGCTGGAGTATATTCAGGCCCACAATCTGTACCAGTAAAGAGGTATTACATGAACCGACATCCCCGGAAAAAGTAAACGCAATGGATTCTGACGCACAGAAACAACTGGTCATCGACGCCCTGGACGAACTCAAGGCGGTAAACACCGTCACCCTGGATGTCACCGGCATGACCGATGTGATGGATTTCCTGGTGATTGCCAGCGGCACCTCCAATCGCCACGTGAAATCGCTGGCCGACAACGTCTGCATGCAGGCCAAGAAGCAGGGCCTGCGCCCCCTGGGCGTGGAGGGGGAGGATGCCGGAGAGTGGGTGTTGGTGGATTTCGGGGATGTGGTGGTGCACGTGATGCTGCCGGCCACCCGGGACTTCTACGACCTGGAGCGACTCTGGCGCCCTGACGCACCCGCCTGATGCGCATCAGCATCATCGCGGTGGGCACCAAAATGCCCGCCTGGGTCACCCGGGGCGTCGAGGAATACTGTCGGCGCCTGCCGCGTGAACTCAATCTGCAGTGGCGGGAAATCCCCCTGGCCCGGCGCACCCGCGATGCCAGGGCGGAGCAACTGATGGAGCGCGAGGGCGCGCAGATTCTCAAGGCCGTGCCCGCCGGCGACAAGGTGATCGCCCTGGACGTGCAGGGCCGGCGCCTCTCTACCGCCGACCTGGCCGCGGAACTCAGTGCCTGGCAGATGTCGGGTGACAACTTCAGCCTGCTGGTTGGCGGCCCGGACGGGCTGTCGCCCCAGTGCCTGCGGCGGGCCAGCAGCCGCTGGTCGCTGAGCGATCTCACCCTGCCGCACCCCCTGGTGCGGATATTATTGGCGGAACAGCTGTACCGGGCTTGGACAATCACCGTCAACCACCCGTATCATCGCGACTAGCGATGCGGTACCGAGCCGGGCAACTCTCTTAAAATGGCAAGAAACATTCACCTCAAGGACCCCCATAGGGAAGCCCGGGTCTACAGTGCGCGCACCGTGGTCGCGGTGGTCGTGGTGGTGGCCCTGCTGGGTGTCATCCTGGCGCGCTATCACTCGCTGCAAATTACCGAATACGAGATCTACCGCACCCAGTCCGAACGCAACCGGGTGCAGTTGCAGCCGCTGCCGCCCAAGCGCGGCCTCATCTTTGATCGCAACGGCGTGCTGCTGGCCGACAACCGCCCCAGTTACATGTTGTCCATTATCCGCGAGCAGGTGCCCGACCTGGAGGCGACCCTGCAGCGCCTGCAGCAGTTGCTTCCCATCAGCGATAGCGACATCGCGAATTTCCGCAAGAAGCTCCAGCGCCGGCGACCCTACGAGGCGGTGCCGCTGCGTTTTCGCCTCACCGAGGCGGAACAGGCGCGGCTGGCGGTGAATCGCTTCCGCCTGCCCGGCGTGGTGGTGGACGCCCAACTGCTGCGCTACTACCCCCATGGCGAGCTGTTTTCCCACGCCCTGGGTTATGTCGGCAGGATCAACGAGCGCGAGGTCCTGGAGCTGGATGAGTCCGATTATCGAGGCACTTTCCACGTTGGCAAGGTGGGGGTGGAGAAGTACTACGAGGACATCCTGCACGGGGAAGTGGGCTACCAGAATGTGGAAACCAATGCCCACGGCCGGGTGCTGCGGGTGCTGGAGCGACACGACCCGGTTCCCGGCGCCAACCTGGTCCTGAATCTCGACATCCGCATCCAGCGCGCCGCCGCCGAGGCGCTGGGCGACCGCCGCGGCGCCGTGGTGGCGATCGACCCGCGCACCGGCGGGGTACTGGCCCTGGTATCCACGCCCGGGTTTGACACCAACCTGTTCGTCAACGGCATCAGCAGCAAGGCCTATGCCGCCCTGCGCGATTCCCTGGACGTGCCCCTGTTCAACCGCGCCATACAGGGCGTATACCCGCCGGGCTCCACCATCAAGCCGTTCATGGGCATGGCCGGGCTGGAGTCGGGGCTCATCACCCCGGAATACACGGTTCCCGACCCGGGCTGGTACAGCCTGCCCGGCGACTCCCACAAGTACCGGGACTGGATTTTGCGCATTCGCGGTACCGGCCACGCCGCGCGGGTTAACCTGCACATGGCCATTGCCGAGTCCTGTGACACCTATTTCTATGACCTGGCCCGGCGCCTGACGATAGATCGCATGTACGAATACCTGCTTCCCTTCGGTTTCGGCGAGCGCACCGGGGTGGATACCACCAACGAGCGCAGGGGGGTGCTGCCCTCCACCCGCTGGAAACGCGAGGCCATGGCCCAGCCCTGGTACCCCGGCGAGACCATCAGCGCCGGCATCGGCCAGGGCTACATGCTGACCTCGCCCATGCAACTGGCCGTCGCCACCAGCGTCATGGCCAGCAAGGGCCAGCGCCGGACCCCGCGCCTGGTGCACTCCATCAATGGCGAGCCGGTTGTCGCGCCCACCCAGGAGCCCATTGTCGCGCCCGAGGAGTACTGGCGGGCGGTGTACGATGGCATGCTGGAGGTGGTGCACGGCAAGCGCGGTACCGCCAAGGCCCTGGCCAAGGATATCCAGTACCAGATGGCCGGCAAGACCGGCACTGCCCAGGTCATCGGCATTGCCCAGGGCTCGGTGTACAGGGAGGAGGACGTGGCTGAGCGGCATCGCCATCACGGCCTGTTCATCGCCTTCGCCCCGGCGGAAGCGCCCACCATAGCGGTGGCAATCATCGTGGAGAACGGCGGCGGCAGCTCGGCTGCTTCACCCATCGCGCGCAGGGTCATCGACACCTGGCTACTGGGGGAGACCGCCGATGGGTGATTACGTCCGGCAGATGCCCGACCAGGGATCTGCCGACCTCGCGCGCCGCCCCAGCCTGGCCAGTCGGCTGCACATCGACGTGCCGCTGTTGCTGCTGCTCATGGTGCTGACGGTGTACGGGTTGATCGTGTTGTACAGCGGCTCTGACAGCGACATGGGAGCGGTGATCCGCCAGGTGCGGTTCTTTGCGCTGGCCTACGCGGGTATGTTCCTGATCGCCCAGGTCAGCCTGCAGCGCATCATGCGCTGGGCGCCCTGGCTATACCTTGTGGGGGTGATCCTGCTGGTGGCGGTGATGTTCGCGGGCGTGGGAGCCAAGGGAGCGCAGCGCTGGCTGGAGGTCGGCGGCTTCCGCTTCCAGCCCTCGGAGATACTGAAGCTGGTACTGCCGCTCACGCTCGCCTGGTACCTCGCCGATCGCACCCTGCCGCCGCGCCTGTTCCCCATACTGGTGTGCCTGGTAATACTGGGTATACCCGCGGTGTTGATCCTCAAGCAGCCGGACCTGGGCACCGCCCTGCTGATAGCCGCCAGCGGCCTGTTCGTGCTGTTCATGGCGGGCATGGGTTGGCGCTATATTCTCGGCGCGGTGGTACTTGCCATCGCCTCCGCCTGGCCCATGTGGATGTTCGTCCTCAAGGATTACCAGAAGCAGCGCATTCTCACCATGCTGGACCCGGAGAGCGACAAACTCGGGGCCGGGTGGAATATCATCCAGTCCAAGACGGCCATTGGCTCCGGGGGCTGGGAGGGCAAGGGCTGGATGCAGGGCACCCAGTCTCACCTGGACTTCCTGCCGGAGAGCCACACCGACTTCATTATCGCGGTGCTCTCCGAGGAGTTCGGCCTGCGGGGCGTGTTGCTGCTGATGGGCATCTACCTGCTGATCCTGCTGCGGGGCTTCTGGATCGGGGTCCAGGCCTCCACCAGCTTCGGACGCATGGTGGCCGGAAGCGTGACCCTGACGTTTTTTGTATACATCTTTGTTAATATGGGGATGGTCGCCGGGCTCTTGCCCGTGGTGGGGGTTCCCCTGCCCCTGGTCAGCGCCGGCGGAACCTCAGTGGTGACTTTGATGGCGGGTTTCGGCATCCTGATGGCTGTGAGTACACAAAAACCCCTGGTGCCACGTTAGTGAAGTCATCGTATGTCCGTCGCCATGCGTTTCCTTATCTCTCTTATGAGTCGTAGCCTATGTCCTTACGCCTGAAAATTGTCCTGGTGGTGTCCTGCCTGTGGAGCGCGATCTCCTGTGCCGGTGACAACTACGCGGTGCACCCAGCTGCCATCGAGTTGGTGGATGAATTGGTGCAGGAGGAGGGTTTTGACCGCGAGGAGTTATTGCAGGTGTTCGCCAGCGCCCAACGGCAGGAGAGTATCCTCGAGGCCATCGCCCGCCCGGCGGAGAAGAGCAAGCCCTGGTATGAATACCGCGAGATATTCCTCAACGACAAGCGCCTGGAGCAGGGGCTGGAATTCTACGCGGAGCACCGTGCCACCCTGGAGCGGGCCCAGCGGGAGACCGGTGTGCCGGCGGAAATGATCGTCGCCATTATCGGCGTCGAGACCTACTACGGCCGGGTGGCCGGCAGCTATCGAGTGATCGATGCGCTCTCTACTCTGGCATTCGATTACCCGCCGCGCTCGCCGTTTTTTACCGGCGAGCTCAAGAGCTACCTCATCCTGACCCGGCAGCAGGGCATGGACCCGCTGGCCCTCAAGGGCTCCTATGCCGGCGCCATGGGCTACGGCCAGTTCATGCCCAGCAGTTTCCTGGCCTATGCGGTGGACTTCGACGGGGACGAGGTGGTCGATATCTGGAATAACCCGGTGGACGCCATTGGCAGTGTGGCCAATTACTTCAGCCGCCACGGCTGGCGGCCGGGAGAGACGGTTGTGTCCGCCGCCACCGTCAGCGGTGAGGAGCCCGATAGCTGGTTTGTGCAGAGCCGCAAGGACCTTGTGCCCGAGCACACCGTGGCGGAGTTTGCCGCAGCGGGCATCAAGCCCACCCAGCCGCTGGACCCCGAGGCACTGGCTACCGCCATGAAGTTTGAGCTGCAGCGCGGCTTCGAGTACTGGCTGGGGCTGCACAATTTTTACGTCATTACCCGCTACAACCACAGCGCCATGTACGCCATGTGTGTCTACCAGCTGAGCCAGCAACTCGCCGCCAGGGTCGCCAGCGATGCGTAGCCTAACGGTCCTGGTCGGGGTTGGGCTGCTGGCGGCGACGCTTGTCGCCTGCACCAGCCAACCCGGGGAGCAGGCGCAGCTCCCGGCAGAAACATCGCAGCAGGCCGTTTCCCGCTACAAGGACGCCTACGACGGGGCCCCGCTGCGGCATATCGAGCCGGAGGACGTGACCGATGCGGAGCCCAGGCCCGATCCCATCCTGTCGGCGGGCAACAAGAGCCCCTACACGGTCAACGGTGTCACCTACCAGGTCATCGGCGACCACAGCGATTATCGCGCCCGGGGTATCGCCTCCTGGTATGGCACCAAGTTCCAGGGCCACGAAACCTCCAATGGCGAACGCTATGACCTCTACCAGGCCAGCGCCGCCCACAAGACGCTGCCGATTCCCTGCTATGCGCGGGTGACCAACCTGGACAATGGCAGGAGCATCGTGGTGCGGGTTAACGACCGCGGGCCCTTCCATTCCGATCGCCTGATCGACCTGTCCTACGCCGCTGCCGTCAAGCTGGGCTATATGGAAGTGGGCACCGCCAGGGTGGAAGTCGAGGTGATCGATATCGCCGGGGTGGACGACCGCCGCGACAGTATCGCCGGTGATTATCGGTTCCTGCAGCTGGGAGCCTACAGCTCCGCGGACAAGGCCCGCAGCCTGCAGGACAAACTGCAGGCCCTGTTGGCGCCCCCGGTGTTCATCAGCGAGGTACAGGCGGGTGAAAGCCTGCTGTATCGCGTGCGGGTGGGCCCCATGACGGCGGCCGGGGAGCTGCAGACCGTGCAGGAGCAGTTGCGCACCGCCGGATACGACGCGGGCCAGCCGCTGCCCTGAGCCGGGTGTTTCTTTCGCTGGGAACGCGCATGCGTTACCATGCGTTGCTTGCAGAATCCTCCTTTGTTCATGGTTCCCGTAGTTTTATGAAGAAACTTTTCCAGTTTGTCTCCCTCACCGTGTTGTTCGCCACCTCGGGCCTGGCCGCCAGGGCCGAGACCCTGGTGCCCTCGCCTCCGGAACTGTCCGCCACCGCCTACTTCCTGATGGATGCGAACAGTGGCGCGGTGCTGGCCGAGCACAACGCCGATATTCCCCTGCCGCCGGCCAGTCTCACCAAGATGATGACCGCCTATGTGCTGGCCAACGAAATGGAGGCGGGCCGGGTGAAACCCGATGACATGGTGGTGGTGAGCGAGAATGCCTGGTCCCAGAACCCCGTGTTCGCCGGCTCTTCGCTGATGTGGATAGAGCCGGGCAAGGACGTCAGTATCTCCGACCTGGAGCGCGGCATCGTCATTTCGTCCGGCAATGACGCCACCGTGGCGGTGGCTGAATACCTGGCGGGCAGCGAGGCGGTATTCGCCGAGATGATGAACACCCAGGCCCAGGCGCTGGGGATGAAGGACTCCTATTTCGTCAACTCCCATGGGTTGCCCCATCCCGATCATGTCGTGACCGCCCGCGATCTGGCCACCCTGGCCGCGGCAATGATCAAGAACTTCCCGGAGCACTACAAGGTCTACAAGGAATCGGAGTTCACCTACAACGGCATACGCCAGTACAACCGCAACACGCTGATGTCCGAGGACCCCTCGGTGGACGGTCTCAAGACCGGCCACACCAAGGAGGCGGGCTATTGCCTGGTGGCCTCCGCGGAGCGCCGCGGCATGCGCCTGGTCTCGGTGGTGATGGGCACCGCGAGTACCAAGGCCCGCAAGAACGATACCCGCAGTCTGCTCAATTACGGCTTCCGATTCTTCGAGACCGTGGACCTGTACCCGCCCATGCATGAACTGGCGCAGCCGCGTATCTGGAAAGGACAGCAGGACTACATCCCGGTCGGGCTGCTGGAGGCGACCGTACTGACGCTCCCCAGGGGCAAGTCCAAGGACCTGCAGACGACCCTGGAGCTCGACCCGCAACTGGTCGCGCCCCTCGTCGAGGGCGACCGGGTGGGCAATGTGACCCTGTCTATCGACGGCGACACGGTGTTTGAAGCTCCGGTCGTCGCCCTGGTGGCAGTTGAGCCCGGCGGTTTCTTCTCCCGCCTGTGGGATACGATCCTGATGTGGATAGCCGGTATTTTCGCTGCCTCCTGATGCCAGTGAGGCCCTGCCAAACCCGTTGGATGACGCTGTGGACCAGGAACCGCCGAAGATAGAATTCCCCTGTGACTACCCTATAAAAGTACTGGGTCGCAGCGGCGTGGACTTTATGGAAGTGATCGTCGAGGTGTTTGAACGACACGATCCGGGCTTCGACCGGACGGCCATTTCGGTGCGGGATTCCAGCAAGGGCACCTTCACAGCCGTCACGATCGTGATTACCGCCACCGGCCCCGACCAGCTGTCGGCGCTGCATGAGGACCTGCTGGCCACCGGCCGGGTGCAGATGGTCATCTGATGAGCCTGCCAGGGATTCTGCTGCGGGAACTGGGCCAGGTCGAATACCAGCCCACCCTGCAGGCGATGCAGGACTTCACCGACAGTCGCACTCCCGACACCCCGGATGAGCTGTGGCTTCTGCAGCACCCCAGGGTGTTTACCCAGGGCCAGGCCGGCAAGGCGGAGCACTTGCTGTACCCCGGGGATATCCCCGTCATCCAGGTGGACAGGGGGGGCCAGGTAACCTACCACGGTCCCGGGCAGTGGGTGCTGTACCTGATGGTGGACCTGCGCCGCCGCCATTTCGGGGTGCGCGACCTGGTGAACCTGATCGAGCGCAGCATAGTCATGCTGCTGGCCGAGTACGGCATCGAGGCCAGGCCCTGGCCCGAGGCCCCCGGGGTCTATGTGGGCGGGGAGAAAATTGCCTCCCTGGGGCTGCGGGTGCGACGCGGCTGCAGTTATCACGGGCTGGCGCTCAATGTGGACATGGACCTGGAACCCTTCCAGCGCATCAATCCCTGTGGCTACGCCGGACTGGAAGTCACTTCCATGGCGCGCCTGCTGCCGGCGCAGACGCTGGATGCGGAGGCCATAGGCCGGCGCCTGCTGGCGATAGTCGCCGGGCAACTGGAAGCGGCCCCTTCCTAGGGTACTTTATTCCTTACGGTACACTAGCGCCGCACCGGCCGTTTCTGAAGTTTGCGCTGCAGGGTGCGCCGGTGCATGCCCAGGGCGCGGGCGGTGGCGGAAATATTGCCCTCGTTGTCCTGCAGTACCCGTTGAATGTGCTCCCATTCCAGGCGGTCTACCGAGATGGGGTCGTCGGGCACCGGCGCTTCCCGCTCGCCGGGTTGGTCGGCGAAGGCGGCCAGGATCTCGTCGATGGTGGCGGGCTTGCAGAGGTAGTTGGTGGCCCCCGCCTTGGTGGCCTCCACCGCGGTGACAATGCTGGAGTAGCCGGTGAGCACCACCAGCTTTGCCGTCGGCGCTTTGGCCAATAACTGCGGCAGCACCACCAGCCCCGAGGTGCCCGGCATATTCAGATCCAGCAGGATGTGGCTGGGCTGGAACTCCTCGCAGGCTGCGAGCGCCTCGCCGGCGCTGCCGCAAGTGCGGGTGCCGAAGCCGCGCCGCCTGAACCCGCGCTCCATGACGCTGGTGAATACCGGGTCATCGTCTACCAGCAGGATCCTGTTGACCGCTTCGTTCACTGGCCCGGCACCTGCGCGGTGGCCCTGGCCAGTAGTGGCAGGTACAGGGTGGCCACGGCGCCACCGTCGCCGGCGTTCAGCAGTTCGATGCGACCGCCGTAGCGCTCCACCGTCGCATGGCTGAGCAGCAGGCCTATACCCAGCCCGGCCCGACTGGCGCGGATTACCGGCTTGCCCGCGTCCTGCAGGATATCCACGTCGATACCGGGCCCCCAGTCGCGGATGGCGATACGCGCCTCGCCGTGATCCCAGTCGCAACTCACCTGCACCCTGTCCGTGCCGGTATCGGCGGCATTGTTCAGCAGGTTCTCCAGCGCCTGGCAGAGGGTGGAGTCGAACTCGATAGCGGGCGGGTTTCCAGTGGCGTGCACCTGGATATCGCACACCACGCCCGGCCGCCGCACTGCCCAGCGCTGGACCGTCTGGGCGACGAAGGTATCCAGGGGCAGCGACCGGGTCTGCTGTACCGAGGTCAGTTCCGCGGTGCGGGTGAGGCCCTGCAGGGTGGTTTTGCACTGGGCCAACTGTTGCTGGAGCAATCGGCAGTCCTCCCGGGTCTGGCTGGTGAGCTGCTCATCCTGCAGCATTTCATCCACCAGCACCGTCATGGTTGCCAGCGGGGTGCCCAGTTCATGGGCGGTGCCGGCCGCCAGGCTGGCCACCGCCATGATCTGGTCATTGCGCAGCCTGTCCTCGCGCCTGGCCACGGCCCGCGCCTCCTGCTGGCGCAGCATCGAGGCCATGCGGACCACAAAATAGGTGATCAGGCCGGCGCTGAAGAGGAAGTTGAACCACATGCCCAGGATGTGCACCTTGGCGCCATCCCCGTGTCCCATCTGGGCGTGGGGAGTGAACAGGGGGAAGGGCTGGTAGTAGTACAGCAGCAGGCTGTAGGCCAGCAGCGAGGCTCCGGCCACCAGCCAGGTATGGCGCCAGGGCAGCACCGCGGCGGCGATCACCAGCGGCACGATATAGTAGGAGACAAAGGGATTGTTGGCGCCGCCCGAGAAGTACATGAGCACGGTCCAGCCCAGTACATCCACCAGCAGTTGGGCCAGAAACTCGTTGTCGGTAACCGGCCAGGGCCGGGTGCAGCGCCACAGGCTGACCGCCGTCAGGGCCGCCAGCACCGCCAGGCTGGTGGTCACGCCCCACAGGCCTTCCGTGGTGCGGCTGGCGTAGAGGACATAGGCCAGTACCCCGGTCTGGCCCAGCAGGGCTATGCCGCGTATGAGCAGCAGGCTGCGCAGGTTGTCCAGCGATGGGTTATAGGCCGAAGCGCCTGTGTCGGGTGGCGTGTTCACCGCCGCATTATACGAAATAGCCTTCTCCGGGGCAGGTTTAAAATCCCGGGGATGGGCCGGCCCAGGCACTGCGCGACGCCGGGAAAGGGCGTATAATCCCGGCTTTTTTCCCGGAACGCACCATGTCAGACCTCGGCAAGCAGATCGACTCGCGCCGTACCTTCGCCATTATTTCGCACCCGGACGCGGGCAAGACCACCATCACGGAGAAGCTCCTGTTGCTGGGCAACGCCATCCAGGTGGCCGGCAGCGTGAAAGGCAAGAGAGGGCCGCACGCCACCTCGGACTGGATGACCATGGAGCAGGAGCGGGGCATCTCGGTGACCTCCTCGGTGATGCAGTTTCCCTACCGGGAGCGCACGGTCAACCTGCTGGATACCCCCGGTCACGAGGACTTTTCCGAGGACACCTACCGCACCCTGACCGCGGTGGATTCCGCCCTGATGGTGATTGACGGGGCCAAGGGCGTGGAGGATCGCACCATCAAGCTGATGAACGTGTGCCGGCTGCGGGATACGCCGATCTTCAGTTTCGTCAACAAGATGGACCGCGACATCCGCGATCCCATCGATTTGCTGGACGAGATTGAGGAGGTGCTCGCCATCCAGGGCGCTCCCATCAACTGGCCGGTGGGCATGGGGCGCGAGTTCAAGGGTGTCTACAACCTCTATACCGACGTGATCCACCAGTACACCCCGGGCAAGGGCTCCAGTCTGCCCGACGACCGTCGTATCGAGGGACTGGCCAGCGATGCCGCCCGGGCACTGCTGGGCGATGAGTACGATGATTTCCTGGAGGAGATCGAACTGGTGCGGGGCGCCAGCCACGAGTTTGACCAGGAGGAATTCCTCGCCGGCCGTCTCAGCCCGGTGTTCTTCGGCACCGCCCTGGGTAATTTCGGCGTGCGCGAGATGCTGGACGATTTTGTCCGCTGGGCGCCCGCGCCCCTGGCTCGCCCCACCACCACCCGGGAGGTGCCGGCAGGCGAGTCCACGTTCAGTGGTTTCGTTTTCAAGATACAGGCCAATATGGACCCCCGCCATCGCGACCGCATTGCGTTCCTGCGTGTGTGCTCGGGCCGTTACACCAAGGGCATGAAAATGCGCCATGTGCGCCTGGGCAAGGAGGTGCGCATCGCCGATGCCGTCACTTTCAAGGCCGGCGAGCGGGAACTGGTGGACGAGGCGGTATCCGGCGATATCATCGGCCTGCACAATCACGGCACCATCCAGATCGGCGACACGTTCACCGAGGGTGAGGACCTGCAGTTCACCGGCATTCCCCACTTCGCCCCGGAGTTGTTCCGCCGCATCCGCCTCACCGACCCGATGAAATCCAAGCAATTGCAGAAGGGGCTGCAGCAGCTGTCGGAGGAGGGCTCGACCCAGGTGTTTGCGCCCATCAACAGCACCGACCTGGTAGTCGGCGCCGTGGGCCAGCTGCAGTTCGACGTGGTGGCCTTCCGGCTCAAGGACGAGTACAAGGTAGAGGCGCGCTACGAGCCGGTGAATGTCTACACGGCCCGCTGGATCCATTGCGACGATCCGCGCAAGCTGGAGGAGTTCCGACGCAAGGCGGCGGAGCACCTGTCAATGGACGGGGGCGGTTACCTCACCTACCTGGCGCCCACCCGGGTGAACCTGGCGCTGATGGAGGAGCGCTGGCCGGATATAGAGTTTCGGGCTACTCGGGAGCATTAGGTTTGTTTTGAGCCTTCGCCGGGCTGGCGGGGATGAGGGGCCTGAGAACGGCCGCATGTTTTCCCGCATTTTCGGGCTGTTGCGCAACTCGACCAAAATTGCTGCGCAATTTTTGGGACTCGGACAGTGCTCACAGAAAGCCCGCGAAAATGCGGGAAAACATAAGCTGCGACCTGATGGTTCTCAGACCCCTCACCCCCACCAGCCCTACCATTGGAATGGGATAAGAATCCAGGTTTCTGGGTTTAGCTCGATGGCAGGCTTGCGCCGGCTACCCCGCCCGAAAAAATCAGGCCACGCTTAGCGAAGCCGCCAAACACGGGGCTTTCTGCGAGCACTGTCCGAGTCCCGATTTTTTGCGCAGCAAAAAATGGTCGAGTTGCGCAGCAGCCGTGTTTGGCGGCGTAGCTGTGGCCCTTTCGGGCGGGGTAGCCGGCGCAAGCCGGTGGGTCAAGCGCGTATGGCAGCAGCCGTAACTGGTGCCGCCGCAGCCTAATTAAGTAGCTTTTTGACGTCTTTCTCGATAGCCGAGGGCTTGTCCATCGGCGCGTAGCGCTTGACCACATTGCCCTCGGTATCGATCAGGAACTTGGTGAAATTCCACTTGATGCGCTCGGTACCCAGGGCGCCGGGGGCTTCCTTCTTGAGGTGCCGGAACAGGGGGTCGGCGCCACTGCCGTTGACCTCGATCTTGCCGAACATGGGAAAACTGACCCCGTAGTTCAGCTGGCAGAACTCCATGATTTCGTCATTGCTGCCCGGGTCCTGTTTGCCGAACTGGTTGCAGGGAAAGCCCAGGATCTCGAGGCCCTGGTCCTGGTATTTCTCGTACAGTTCCTCCAGGCCGGCGAACTGGGGCGTGAAACCGCACTTGGAGGCGGTATTGACGACCAGCAGGACCTTGCCCCGGTAGTCGGCCAGGGACTTCTTCTTGCCGCCGGGGGTGGCGCAGCTGAAATCGTACACGGTGGATGGCATGATCTTGATCCTGTGAGTGCGGAAGGAGGAAAGTAGTGTAGCTCAGTGGGCAATATACGCTGCCACCGGCGTTCCGGATTGACTGCCCGGGAGCCGGGCAGGTCGAGGCGGTCAGGCCATCCGTGCCTGCTGTAACTGCAGCTGCTCCATCAGCAGCCCCAGGCGCTTGCGCTGCATCTTCAGTGAGTATTCCAGTTCCTTCAGCTTGGTGCGTAGGGCGGCGTGCTCCCACTTCTGCTGCAGGTGCTGCTTCTTCTCTTCCAGTACACCGCCCAGTTGATCCCTGGTGCGTCCATAGCGTTCGGCCTGCAGGGCGGTCCACTGGTTTATGGACTCGGTGAACTCCAGGTATTCGCGCTCCAGCACCGCCCGCAGCGTCTCGCTGTCACGGGCCTGTTGCAGCTTGTTCCTGGCGCGCTGGAACTCGGTATCCAGGATGGCTCGCTGGATCTTGAAGTCCGGCACCCGCTTCAGGTTGCCGGCCAGTCCCAGTCGGGAACACAGGCTGATCATCCACTTGGTGGGGTCCCACTGCCACCAGCGAATGCCGTTGCGATAGTCGCTCTGGAAGATGTGGTGAAAATTGTGGTAGCCCTCGCCGTAGGTGAGGAAGGCCAGCAGGCCGTTGTCGCGGGCGCTGTTGGCATCGGTGTAGGGCCGGCTGCCCCAGTAGTGGGCGAGGGAGTTGATAAAAAACGTCACGTGGTGGTTAACCACCAGCCGCAACAGGCCCACCAGCAACACCGTGCCGATGATATCGCCGTGCCAGACGCCCAGCGCGATGGGCAGCAGCAGGTTCATGGCCAGGGTCAGGGCAACGTAGTGGCGGTGCTGCCACATGACGATGGGGTCGCGTTCCAGGTCGGCGGCATTGCTGAAATCCGGCTCATTACCCTTGTAGTGGCGCAGCATCCAGCCCATGTGGCTGAACCAGAGCCCGCGGCGGGCGGAGTAGGGATCCTTCTCATTGTCATCGACGTAGCGGTGGTGACGGCGGTGGTCCGAGGCCCATACCAGGATGCTGTTCTGCAGGGCTCCTGCGCCCCAGCAGGCAAAAAACCATTTCAGCGGCCGGCGGGCTTCATAGGCCCGGTGTGACCAGAGGCGATGATATCCCCCGGTGATGGACATGCCGTTCAGGTAGAGAAATGCCAGCGCCCAGCCCCACTGAAAGGCATCGAAGCCCCGGTACAGCCCCCAGGCCGGTACCAGCACCATGGCCACCAGGGGCAGGCCGACAAAAATTGCCACGTTGACAGGGATCAGTGGCGGTTTGGCGTTTGCGGTGTTCATGCGGTTCAGCTGGTCTCCGGGTGCTGCCGATAAGCTGTCAATGGTAGCCCGTACCGTGGGGAAAGTCCTATCCGAATTTGCCTTTTGGCGAACCGGTCGCGGCGGGTGGCAACACGGCGGCGGCCATCTGCAGTATCATGCCCCCTTTTTCCCCGGGACTTGATACCTTCACCGCATGGCCATGCCCACCAACAGAGCAGTATTCCTGCACGGCTCCACCATGCGCCATGTGCTGGTAATGACCGGTGCCAGCGCCACCGGCCTGATAGCCATGTTTGCCGTGGACATGGTCGATATGTACTTTCTTACCCTGCTGGGGGAGCAGGAGCTGGCGGCGGCGGTGGGTTTCGCCGGTACCCTGTTATTTTTCCTGGTGTCGGTGAGTATCGGCCTGCAGATCGCCCTGGGCGCCCTGGTGTCCCGCTCCGAGGGCTCACATCGGCGCGACCTGGCCCGGCGCTACTGCAGTAGCGCCCTGATGTTCAATTTCCTGGTCGCCGCAGTCATCAGCGGCATCGCCTGGTTTCAGCTGCCGGCCCTGCTGGCCCTGTTGGGGGCCTCCGGACAGACCCTGGACTACGCGGTCAGTTACGCCGGTATTCTGCTGCCGAGTATGCCGATACTGGTGCTGGGAATGAGCGCCGCCACCGCGGTGCGCGCCGTTGGCGATGCCCGCCGCTCCATGTGGGCCACGGTGTTGGGCTCGCTGGTCAACGCGGTGCTGGATCCGCTGTTTATATTTACCTTCAACTGGGGGCTGGAGGGCGCGGCGCTGGCCTCGGTGGTCGCCAGGCTAACCGTGCTGGTGGTCGCCTGGCATGCCCTGGCGGTGGTGCACAAACTGCCCTGCAGGGTGAGCCGGTCCCAGTTCCTGGCCGATATCAGGCCTATCATGACAATCGCCGGCCCGGCGGTGTTAACCAATATCGCGACCCCTCTGGGCGGCAGCTTTGTGCTGGCGACCATGGCCAGGTTTGGCGACAGTGCGGTCGCTGGCGCGGCGATCATGGGGCGGATCACCCCCCTGGCATTCGCCGCCGTGTTTGCCCTGTCCGGCGCGATAGGGCCCATCGTGGGCCAGAATGCCGGCGCCGGGCGCTACGACAGGGTGCGCTCCACCCTGGCCAGTGCCCTGGTGTTCAATATTGTCTACGTGGCGGTGGTGTGGCTGCTGTTGTGGTCCGGTGCGGAGCTTATCGTGCGGTTTTTCTCCGCCAGCGACCAGGCCCGCGAACTGATCCTGTTCTATTGCCACTTCCTGGTGGGCGCATTCGTCTTCAACGGCTTCCTGTTTGTCGCCAATACCACCTTCAACAACCTGCGGCACGCCCACTGGGCCACCGGTTTCAACTTCGGGCGGGCGCTGCTGGGTACCATTCCCGCGGTGTACTTCGGGGCCAACTGGTTCGGGCCCCGCGGGGTGATGGCGGGCGAGGCCTTCGGCTCCATGCTGTTCGGTCTGCTGGCGATCATGGCCGCCTTCGCCCTGGTGCGGCGCCTGGAACGGGAGCACAGGCTCACGATTGCGGCCGAGGGGCCGCTGGCGGCAGTGCCGGTCGCGACCTCGGCGGTGGTGCGAGAGCCGCCGCTGTAGGCAGGGCGCCGTCAGGTGATGGTATTGCTAGAGTTTATCCAGGTAGGACTGGTATTCCAGGGCGGTGATGCGCTTGCGGAACTCGGCGATCTCCTGCTCCTTGGTCAGGGTGAAGATGCGCTGTAATTCGGGTCCTGTGGCCTTGCGGATGAACTCCGATTCGCTGAACAGTTTCACCGCCTCGGGCATGTATACCGGCAGTGGATCTGCCTCCTTGGCGTAGCCGTCACCGGTGACGGGCTTGCCCGGCGACAGGTTGGTGAGCATGCCCTCCAGCATCGCGGACAGCAGTACGGCGAACATCAGGTAGGGATTGGTGTCGGAGCCGGCGACCCGGTGTTCCAGGCGGCGAGCACTGTTGCTGCCAGCCGGTACCCGCACCGCGACGGTGCGGTTTTCGTAGCCCCAACTGGGGAAAGTGGGCGCGTGGCAGCCCGGCTGAAAGCGCCGGTAGGCATTGTAACTGGGGGCGAAGATAGCCACCGACTCGGCCATGTACCGCAGGCAGCCGCCGATGGCGTTGTGCAGCAGCGGGGTGCCCAGTTCGGTGCCGTCATCAAATATATTGACGCCTTTTTCATCCAGCACGCTGCAGTGGACATGCATGCCGTTGCCGGCTTCATTCTCGAAGGGCTTGGGCATGAAGCTGGCGATCAGGCCGTGCTTGTTGGCCACGCCCTTGATCAGGCGCTTCATCATCATGATCTGCTTGGCCGCCAGCACCGGGTTGTCGACGTGCTGCATATTGATTTCGTACTGGGAGGGCGCCGATTCCTTCACCACGCCGTCGAAGGGCAGGTCCTGGATCTCGCAGGCGATGCGCAGGTCCTCCAGCATGGCCTGGTTGTGATTGAGCACGTCCAGCCCGTAGGTGTTGCCGCCCACGGGGGACTGGTTGGGCAGGCTGGGGCAGGTGTGCAGCGGCACCGACTCGTCCCACCGCACCAGGCTGAATTCCAGCTCGGCGGCGACCACCGGGCGCCAGCCCTCTTCCTGGTAGAGTGCCAGCACCTGCTTGAGCACATGGCGGGGATCGCCCATGTAGGGAGCCCCGTCATCGTTGAACATGGACAGCATGACCTGGCCGTGCTGGCTCTGGGGGGACCAGGGGGTGGGCAGCAGTGAGCCTTCCACCGGGCGACAGACGCCATCGGCGTCGCCGGTGGCGAACACCAGTTGTTCCACATCGCGGCCCCAGATGTCCAGGCTCAGGGCAGTTTTGGGTAGCTTGAGTTCGCCGTCGAAGATGGTGCGCAGTTTGTGGCGCGGCAACCACTTGCCGCGCATCACGCCATTGCAATCCGGCAGGAGGACCTCAATTGTGGTGATCTCGGGATGAGCTCGCAGGAACCAGTCGGCCTCTAGCGACATTGTTTCACCGCCTGTTTACCGGTAAGGACGCACTATCCATGCTTCCCCGCAGTGGCTCAATGCCCTAGTTTGGGCAAACTCGGGTGATTACTGTGACGCAGGTCTCAACGGGGCGACATATAGACAGAAAGAGGGTCGCCACCCGCCGCCGTACCCAGGCAGGACAGGGAATTTATGAACAGGGAAAACAGGTCGGTCTGGGAGCTGACGTCGAGCTTGCGGTAGATGCTCTTGCGGTGGCGGCGCACGGTTTCCAGGGCGATTCCCAGGCGCTCTGCGGAGGTGTCGGTTCCATAGCCGCGCAGCATCAGTTCCAATACGCCCTTTTCGCGGGGCGAGAGGATAGAGGCGCCGAAAGTCTTGAAGGCCAGGTCTATCTGGTGGTCTATGCCTGGCTGTATCAGGTGGGTCACCGCGAAACTGTCGTGTTCACTGTGGCATTTGAGCAATTCCGAAATCGGCTCGGCCAGCAGGTAGAGGGTCTCGTACTCGGCATCGGAAAACTCGCCATTCTGAGGCAGGCGCATCATATCCAGGTTGATCACGTTGCCGCCGCGCAGCTTGGCGATGTAGGCGGCCTCGTCGACTGTGCCGGTATCGGCGTAGTACTCGCGGTAGTAATCGGATTGTTCCAGCTTGCCCAGGGTTATCCGCGACATGCGGTAAATCTTGGAACGGGGCTGTTCCATGGAGGTGCGGTAAAAAGGGTCTTCCCGGTAGGGACCATCCAGGTAATGCTCCACCTGGCCGGCATAGGCGTGGTCGGGAATGTCGTGATACAGCACCCGGGGGGGCAGCTCGCGGTGGAAGAGCCACACCTGCGGGTAGTCAAAGCTGACCTGGCCCTGTATCGCTTCGATGAGCGTGGGGAAGAACGCGTCCGTCCCCAGCGCGGCGATCGACCTGGAGATATCCCGATTCCACCTGCTTAATTGTTTTATGTCGGTCATTCGGTCATGTTGAACGTTGCCGCGTGTCCCCAGAGTCCATATTGGTGGGCGATATATACAATGTCAAACACTACCTCGATCGGCAGCAGCGGCGCCTACAGTCTGGCCTTGAGGAAGTCGAGAATGTCTGCCCGCCCGACGAGCTGCGATTCGCTGTCGCGGCGCCCCTTGTACTCGATCTTGTCATCGGCCAGGGCGCGGTCACCTATCACGATCCGGTGAGGGATGCCCACCAGCTCCATGTCGGCAAACTTCACCCCGGGGCGCTCGTTGCGATCGTCCATCAGCACATCGACCCCCGCTGCCAGCAGCGCCGCATACAGTTCCTCGGCACAGCTCGCCACCTCGGGTGATTTCTGCATGTTCAGGGGGATGATTGCCAGCTGGAAAGGCGCCATGCTGGCAGGCCAGACGATGCCGCGCTCATCGTGATTCTGTTCGATGGCAGCGGCCACGATGCGACTGACCCCGATGCCGTAGCAGCCCATGATCATGGTGATGTTCCGGCCGGTCTCGTCCAGCACCTTCGCACCCATGGCTTCGCTGTACTTGGTGCCGAGCTGGAAGATATGGCCCACCTCGATCCCGCGTTTGATCTGCAGCCGTCCCGCGCCGTCGGGACTGGGATCCCCTTCCTCTACCCGGCGCAGATCCTCCACCCGGCCCAGGGGCACGTCGCGCTCCCAGTTTACGCCGGTGAAATGCGCGTCGTCGCGGTTGGCGCCGCAGCTGAAATCCGCCAGGCAGGCCGCGCTGCGATCAACGATCACCGGTATGTCCAGGCCCACGGGCCCCAGTGAGCCGAAACCGGCGCCGCAGGTCGCCCGGGCTTCCTCCTCGCTCGCCAGGCGCAGGGGGGCGGCTATGCCCTCGATTTTCTCCGCCTTGATCGGGTTGAGCTGGTGATCGCCGCGCAGGACCAGCGCCACCAGCTGGGCCTCTTTCTCGCCGGCGACCAGCAGGGTCTTGGCGCTGCTGGCCGGATCGATTTTCAGGAACGCCGCCAGTTCCTCGATGGATTTCACCCCGGGGGTGGCGACTTCGGCCAGTTCCGCAGCCGGTTGCGGGCGAACGGTGGCCGGCGCCACGGCCTCGGCCATCTCGACATTGGCGGCATAGCTGCCGCTGTCGCTGAAGGCGATGTCGTCCTCGCCGGAATCGGCCAGCACATGAAATTCGTGGGAGGCGCTGCCGCCGATACTGCCGGTATCCGCGATCACGGGGCGGAATTCCAGGTCCAGCCGGGTGAAGATGTTGCTGTAGGCGCGGTGCATGATCGCGTAGGTTTCCTCCAGCGAGGCCTGGTCGGCGTGGAAGGAGTAGGCGTCCTTCATCAGGAATTCGCGTGAGCGCATGATGCCGAAGCGCGGACGGATCTCGTCGCGCACCTTGGTTTGTATCTGGTACAGGTTGATCGGCAGCTGCTTGTAGCTCTTGATTTCATTGCGCACCAGCTCCGTCACCACTTCCTCGTGGGTGGGTCCCAGGCAGAAGTCGCGCCCGTGCCGGTCCTGAATGCGCAGCAGCTCGGGGCCGTATTGTTCCCAGCGCCCGGATTCCTGCCACAGCTCAGCCGGCTGGATGACCGGCATGGATACCTCCTGGGCGCCGGATTTGTCCATCTCGTCGCGCACTACAGCTTCCACTTTGCGCAGCACCCGCAGCCCCAGCGGCAGCCAGGTATACATGCCCGAGGCGAGCTTGCGGATCAGGCCGGCGCGCAGCATCAGCTGGTGGCTGATCACCTCGGCATCGGCCGGGGTTTCTTTCTGGGTCGCTATCAGGAAGTTGCTGCTGCGCATGCTGTATCCGCTTCGTGGATGTCAAATGGGGCCGGTAGTTTACGTCCGAACGCCACGGGGGTACAGAGTCGGGGGGAGGGGGGCGGCGCCGCCCGCGGGCACGAATCCCGGTGCCGGGGTCGCGGTGTGTCCGCCTCGGATGCCAAAATTGAGAATAAGGCCTTAAATACAGGGTTTTTTTGCCCCTGCCCCCCTAAAAACGCTTGTATTGCAGCGTTTCATCATTTATACATTGTTCCGTAACTTGTGGCGGCACTGTTTTCGGCGGTCAGGGGAGGCGGGCAGTCCGGGTTCAACACATGTTTCAGTTCATACATTAGGGAAGGTAAAGCATAAAATGGCAACTAAAAAAGCAGCGGCAAAAAAGAAGGCTCCGGCCAAAAAGGCACCTGCCAAGAAGGCTCCCGCCAAGAAAAAGGCAGTAGCCAAGAAGGCAGCTCCAGCGCCCAAAAAAGCAACGGCGATCACTGAAAAACTGACCAAGAGCCAGATCGTTGCCAGCATCGCTGACAGCACTGGCCTGAGCAAGAAGCAGGTCGGAGCAGTGATGGATGAAACGCACGCCTTGATCGAGCGCAGCATCAAGAAGCGCGGCGTGGGCGAGTTCACCATTCCCGGCATCCTCAAGATCACCACAGTGAAGAAGCCCGCTCGCAAGGCGCGCAAGGGTATCAACCCCTTCACCGGTGAAGAGACCGTGTTCAAGGCCAAGCCTGCGAGCATCGCGGTCAAGATCCGTCCCCTGAAGAAGCTGAAAGAATTCGCGGCTTCCTGAGCGACGTGCTCGCCATCCCGTAACGGCCCGGCCAGGCAGGCCGGGCCGATGCGGGGTGGCATCAGCCTCACCCGCCAGCACCTTGAATGGTGCGGGTATCCTGCCCCCCTCAGTTTCATCCCTCGCCGCTTGGCCTCATAGCCCGCATGGGTTAAAATCCGCGCCTCGAAATTTCTCGTATTTTGTCGATCATTGGTGGGTCAGAGACATGCCGATATACGAATATCAATGCCAATCCTGTGGCAAGGAAATGGAAGTGCTGCAGAAAATCAGCGACGAGCCCCTGCTGGATTGTCCCGAACTGCGGCCAGCCTGCCCTGAAGAAGAAGGTCTCTGCGGCGGCATTCCGCCTGAAGGGTGGCGGCTGGTACGAGACCGACTTCAAAACCAGCAACAAGAAGAACCTGCATGGTGGCGGTGGCGATACCGCCGCCTCGAGCTCAACTTCCAGCTCCGGTTCGGGTGAAAAGTCTGGCAGCAGCCCCGCGGCCGCTGACAAACCAGCCCCCGCCAGCAGCAAATAGGACAGCTTACTAACTACCGACAGCCCCGGGCAGCATCCCGGCCTTGTTCCTGGTCCCTGTGGGCCAGGCCAGCCAATCCAAACGGAAACCAGCTTATGCGCAGTCATTATTGTGGCGCCTTGGGAACAACCAACATCGATGAGACCGTCACCCTGTGCGGCTGGGTAGACCGGCGCCGTGACCACGGCGGGGTCATCTTCCTGGATATGCGCGATCGCCAGGGCATAGTACAGGTGGTGTTTGACCCGGATACCCAGGAGCACTTCCAGCGCGCCGACCGGGTGCGCAGTGAATATGTGCTGAAGGTGACCGGCAGGGTGCGAGCGCGCTCCGAGGCTACGGTCAATCCGGCCATGGCCACCGGCGAGATAGAGGTGCTGGGCAAGGAACTGGAGATACTCAACCAGGCGGCCACCCCCCCGTTCCAGCTGGATGAGTACACCGCCGTTGGCGAGGAAGTCCGGCTGCAATACCGCTACATGGACCTGCGCCGGCAGGAGATGCAGCAGCGCCTGATGCTGCGCTCGCGAATCACCTCCGCGGTCCGCAGTTTCCTGGACGACGAGGGTTTCCTCGATATCGAGACCCCGATACTGACCCGCGCCACCCCGGAGGGCGCCCGGGACTACCTGGTGCCCAGCCGCACCCACCCGGGCCAGTTTTTCGCCCTGCCACAGTCGCCCCAGCTGTTCAAACAGCTGCTGATGGTGGCTGGCTTTGACCGCTACTACCAGATTGCCAAGTGTTTTCGCGATGAGGACCTGCGCGCCGATCGCCAGCCGGAGTTCACCCAGATCGACATCGAGACCGCATTTCTCGATGAGGCCGGGATCATGGCCGTCACTGAACGCATGATCCGGGAGCTGTTCCGCTCGGTGCTGGAGGTGGAACTGCCCGAGTTCCCGCATATTACCTATTCCGAGGCCATGGAACGCTATGGCTCCGACAAGCCGGACCTGCGCATCCCACTGGAACTGGTGAGTATCGACGACCTGATGCAGCAGGTGGACTTCAAGGTGTTCCGCGGCCCGGCTGACGATCCCGCCGGCCGGGTGGCCGCGCTGCGGGTGCCCGGCGGTGCGACCATCAGCCGCAAGGAGATCGATGATTACACCAGCTATGTTTCCATTTTTGGCGCCCGCGGGCTGGCCTGGATCAAGGTGAACGACATCGACGCGGGGGTGGCGGGCCTGCAGTCACCGATTCTCAAGTTCATGCCCGAGGACGTGGTCGCCAGCATGATGCAGCGACTGGAGGCGGCCAACGGCGATATCATCTTCTTCGGCGCCGATCGCGCGCAGGTGGTGAACGAGGCCCTGGGTGCCCTGCGCATCAAGGTGGCGGAAGACCAGGGGCTGGTAGCCGAGGGCTGGGCGCCCCTGTGGGTGGTGGATTTTCCGATGTTCGAGGAAGACGGCAACGGCAACTGGACGCCCCTGCACCATCCCTTTACCGCACCGGCCTGCAGCGTGGCCGAACTGGCGGCCAATCCTGGACAAGCCCTGTCGCGGGCCTATGACATGGTGCTCAATGGTTGCGAACTGGGCGGCGGCAGCATCCGTATTTACCAGCGCGATATGCAGGAGGCGGTATTTCGCATCCTGCAGATAGACGAGGCCGAGGCCGAGGAAAAATTCGGCTTCCTGCTCGAAGGCCCTGCAGTATGGCGCGCCGCCGCACGGCGGCCTGGCCTTCGGCCTGGACCGGCTGGTCATGCTGATGACCGGCGCCCAGTCGATTCGCGACGTGATCGCCTTTCCAAAAACCCAGACTGCTGCATTGCGCCCTGACCGATGCCCCGGGCGACGTCAGCGCCCAGCAGTTGCGCGAACTCAATATTCGCCTGCGCCAGTCCCGGGAAGAGGCCGGGTAGGCGGCACCAGCTATATATAGAGGGAAGACCTGATGGCCGGTCACAGCAAGTGGGCCAATATCAAGCACCGTAAAGCGGCCCAGGACGCCAAGCGCGGCAAGATGTTCACCAAGCTCATTCGCGAGCTGGTCGTCGCCGCCAAGCAGGGCGGCCCCCTGCCAGAGGATAACCCGCGGCTGCGCGCGGCGGTGGACAAGGCGCTGGGCGCCAACATGACCCGCGACACCATCGATCGCGCCATTGCCCGCGGCGCCGGCACCAACGAAACCGATAACATGGAGGAGCTGACCTATGAAGGTTACGCGCCCGGTGGTATCGCGGTGCTGGTGGAGGTGATGACCGATAACCGCAATCGCACCGTGGCCGAGGTGCGCCACGCCTTCACCAAGCGCAACGGCAACCTGGGTACGGACGGCTCGGTAGCCTACCTCTTTAACCGCAGGGGGCGGCTCAGCTTTCCCCCGGGCACCGATGAAGACGAGCTGATGGAGGTGGCCCTGGAGGCCGGAGCCGAGGATATCCAGGCCAATACCGACGGCTCTTTCGAGGTGCTGACTGTGTGGGAGGATTTCGGGGCGGTAAAGGCGGCGCTGGAGGAGGCGGGTCTGGTGCCCGATGAAGGCGAGGTGACCATGATTGCCGATACCACCGTGCCGGTGGACGCCGAGGGCGCCGAAACCCTGATGGGGCTGGTGGAGGCCCTGGAAGACCTGGACGACGTGCAGAATGTCTACACCAATGTGGATATTCCCGATGAGGTGATGGCGGCGCTGTAAAAATCGCTGCTGCCACTGCTCATTGTCGCCGAGCGGGTGCGCATACATACCTGCCACAGTTACTGCTAAATACTGTAAATTTGTACATAATAAGGCCCTGGTTCACCCGGCGGAATTCAGCATGTCGCTCATCCTGGGGATTGATCCCGGTTCCCGCAAGACAGGCTTTGGCATAATCAATTACGTGTCGGGGCACAGCGAGTACGTCACCAGCGGCGTCATCCGCCTGCCCGGCGGTGAGCTGTCGGAGCGGTTGCGGATAATCTATGCCAGCGTCTCCGAGCTGATTGAGCAGCATTGCCCCCAGGAGTTGGCTATCGAGCAGGTATTCATGGCCAAAAGCGCCGGCTCGGCCCTCAAGCTGGGCCAGGCGCGGGGGGCGGCCATTGTCGCCTGTGTAACCCGCGACATGCTGGTGTCCGAGTACTCCGCGCGGCAGATCAAGCAGTCGGTGGTCGGCACCGGGGCGGCGGACAAGGCCCAGGTACAACACATGGTGAAGGTGCTGCTGAAACTGCCGGGCCAGCCGCAGGAAGACGCGGCCGATGCCCTCGCGGCGGCACTGTGCCACGCCCACACGCGCCAGAGTATGATCAACATGGCCGGCGCCACCGCGGTGCGCCGCCGCCGTATTCGCTGACAGGGGCAATCGATGATAGGCAGAATCAGAGGCACACTGGTCGCCAAGCAGCCACCGGATATCCTGGTGGAGGTGGGCGGTGTGGGCTACGAACTGCAGGTGCCCATGACCACCCTGTTCCAGCTGCCGGCCCTGGGGCGGAAGTGTCCCTGGTAACCCATTTCGTGGTGCGCGAGGACGCCCAGTTGCTGTACGGCTTCATAGACGAGCGCGACCGCGGCCTGTTTCGGCAGCTGATCAAGGTCAGCGGGGTGGGGCCCAAGCTGGCGCTGACGATTTTATCGGGCATGGATTCCGCCAGTTTCGCCCGCTGTGTGCAGCGCGACGACATTGCCGCGCTGGTGGCCCTGCCCGGTGTGGGCAAGAAGACGGCGGAGCGCCTGCTGGTGGAAATGCGCGACAAGCTCAAGGACTGGTTCGGGCCACTGGATGCCGGGGGCGCGACGCTGTCCGGCGGGGGCGCGGCGCGGGTTGCGGACAAGGTGGCCGATGCCGAGAGTGCCCTGGTGGCCCTGGGCTACAAGCCCCAGGAGGCCAGCAAGGCGGTGGCCGCCGCCAACGACGACGATGTCACCAGCAGTGAAGAGCTGATCCGTCGCGCCCTGAAATCAATGGTCAAGGGCTGAGCCGCGCCATGATAGAAACCGACCGCCTTGTCGCCCCGGCCGCCTCCAGCCCGCGGGAAGACGCCATGGACCGGGCCATTCGCCCCAAAACCCTGGCAGAGTACGTGGGCCAGCGGGCGGTGCGCGAGCAGATGGCCATTTTCCTGCAGGCCGCCCTGGGCCGGGGCGAGCCGTTGGACCACACCCTGATATTCGGCCCCCCGGGCCTCGGCAAGACCACCCTGGCCAGCATCATCGCTAATGAGATGGGGGTGTCCCTCAAGACCACCTCGGGCCCGGTGCTGGAGAAAGCGGGCGACATCGCCGCCCTGATGACCAACCTGGAGCCCGGGGACGTGTTGTTCATCGACGAGATCCATCGCCTCAGTCCCTTTGTGGAGGAGATCCTGTACCCGGCCCTGGAGGACTACCAGCTCGATATCATGATCGGCGAGGGGCCCGCCGCGCGGTCCATCAAGCTGGACCTGCCCCCGTTCACCCTGGTGGGAGCCACCACCCGCGCCGGGCTGCTGACCTCGCCCCTGCGGGACCGCTTCGGCATCGTCCAGCGGCTGGAGTTCTACGAGGTGGCGGACCTGGCGCATATCGTCGCGCGCTCGGCCCGCATCCTGGGTATCGGCATGGATGCGGAGGGCGCCACCGAGATCGCCAGGCGTGCCAGGGGTACGCCCCGCATCGCCAATCGCCTGCTGCGCCGGGTGCGCGACTACGCAGAGGTCAAGGCCGACGGCCATATCTCCGCTGACATAGCCGATCGCGCCCTGGATATGCTCAGCGTGGACCAGCAGGGCTTCGACCACCTCGACCGGCGCCTGTTGCTGGCCATGATCGAGAAGTTCGACGGCGGGCCGGTGGGGGTGGACAGCCTGGCGGCGGCCATTTCCGAAGAACGCGGCACCATCGAGGACGTGCTGGAACCCTACCTGATCCAGCAGGGCTATATGGTGCGCACCCCACGGGGCCGTATGGCGACCCGCGCCGCCTACCTGCACTTTGGCCTGCCGGGCCCGGCGCCCAGGGATTCCGTCGGCAACCTGCCCCTGGACCTGGGTGAGGGCGATTTGAACTCGTGAGCGCAGGGGAATTTTCCGTGGCGATACGCGTCTATATTGAAGACACAGACGCGGGGGGAATAGTCTATTACGTCAATTACCTGAAATTCATGGAGCGCGCTCGCACCGAGCTGATGCGCTCGCTGGGTTTCGGCAAAAATTACATTTTTAACCATGACCTGATGTTTGTGGTTACCGATGTCGCAGTGCACTATGCGCGACCGGCCACCCTGGATGACGAGTTGCGGGTAACCGCGCACCTGGGCCGGTTGCGCGGGGCATCCATGGTGATGCGGCAGCGAGTGCTGCGCGGTGAAGAGGTACTGGCCGAAGGCGAGGTAACGATCGCCTGCGTCGATCGGGCGGGCGTGAAACCACGTCGCCTGCCGGCCGATATGGTCGCCACGCTGCGGGCACTGCAGGTACTACCATAGTCATTTGAAAGGGGACCTTTCGTTGGAAGAGCAATTAAGCCTGATAGACCTGGTGTTGCACGCCAGTTTCACAGTGCAGTTGGTGATGGGCATACTGCTCATCGCCTCCATGCTGTCCTGGTACATGATCGTCCAGCGGTTTATCTATTTTCGCAATGCCCACGACGAGATGTACCAGTTCGAGGAGCGCTTCTGGTCCGGCATAGACCTTTCCAGGCTCTACCGCGAGGGCACCGAGCATGTCGCCGAGGGCCATGCCATGCTGGGCATGGAGAGTATTTTTCGCGCCGGCTTCAAGGAGTTTTCCCGCCTGGCCCAGCAGGCCGACATGGATTCCGAGGCCCTGGTGGAGGGGTCCCGGCGCGCCATGCGCGTGGCGATGATGCGCGAGGAGGAGCGCCTGGAGCGACACCTGGCTTTCCTGGCGTCGGTGGGCTCCACCAGTCCCTACATCGGCCTGTTCGGTACCGTGTGGGGCATCATGCATTCCTTTCGCGGCCTGGCCAATGCCACCCAGGCCACCCTGGCGACAGTGGCCCCGGGTATATCCGAGGCGCTGGTGGCCACCGCGATGGGCCTGTTCGCGGCCATACCGGCGGTGCTCGCCTACAACCGCCTGGCCTCGCGTGTAGAGGTGTTCAGCAACCGCTACGACACCTTCGTGGACGAGTTCTCCGGCATTCTCTACCGGCAGGCCTATGTGCTGCGTTCACGGGCCAAGAAAGCCGGGGCAGTCAGCGGTGGCTAGCGGTCGCGGCAACAAGCGGCGCCCCATGTCCGAGATCAATGTGGTGCCCTACATCGATGTGATGCTGGTGCTGCTGATTATCTTCATGGTGACCGCCCCCATGCTCATGCAGGGGGTCAAGGTAGACCTGCCAGAGGCCAGCGCCGAGCCGGTGGAAAACCAGGACAGCGAGCCGCTGATCGTGTCCATAGACAGGGAGGGCCAGCTGTTCCTCAACCTGGGGTCCCAGGAGGACCAGGTGCTGTCACTGGCGACCATCAAGGACAGGGTCGCCAAGGTCATGCGCGCCAACGCCAGTAAGCCCGTACTGATATGGGGTGACCAGGCCGTGCCCTACGGGGAGGTGGTCACTGTGATGGTCGCGCTGCAGGAGGCGGGCGCCCCCAGCGTCGGCCTGGTGACCGAGAACCCGCAGTGAGTGTCAGCTCCAGCTCCATCTATGCCAAGCCGGTGGTGCCGCGTATCGTGGTGCGGCCGGCCCTGGCCAGCGTCCTGCTGCACGCCCTGATACTGGTTGCCGTTACTGTCAACTGGACCGACTCGACCCGGGAAGTCATACGGGTGAAACCGGCGCCCATGGTCATCAATGCCCGCCTGGTCGACGCCAGTGAATTCCGGCCCAAACCCAAGCCCAAGCCGGTAGCCAAGCCCGCGCCGGCCAAGCCCAAGCCGGCACCCAAACCCAAGCCCAAGCCGGAAGTGAAACCGGCACCCAAGCCGACGCCCAAGCCGGTAGCGAAGCCGACACCCAAGCCGGCCGCCGCGAAACCCGCGCCCAAGCCGGCACCCCCCCCGGCGGTGCCGGAGCAGCCGCGCCTCACCCAGGCGGAACTGGCGGCTATTACCCGGGCGGACCTGGCCCGGGCCGCGGCGGAGGAGGCAGAAGAGCTGGCGGCGGCGACTGCCCAGGAGATGTCGGCCAGTTATGCCGCCCTCATTCAGCAGACTGTGATAAATTACTGGAGCCGGCCGCCCAGCGCGCGCAACGGCATGGAAACCCTGTTGTCCATTCAGCTGATACCCACCGGTGAGGTGGTGAGTGTCAGTATCGTCAAAAGCAGTGGCAACAGCGCCTTTGACAGTTCGGCCGTGAACGCGGTGCAGAAGGCGGGCAGTTTCCCCGAATTACAGAACCTCCCCTCCGGGGAATTCGAGAGAACCTTCAGGCGCTTTAGCCTGCTGTTCAGACCAGAGGATTTACGTTACTGATGAAATCGCTTGCGATAGTCATATTCAACCTTGTACTCCTGCTGTCCGCCGCCCTCGCCCGGGCCGACCTGACCATCGAGATCACCCAGGGTATGGACAATCCCACGGCCATCGCGGTGGTGCCCTTCGCCTGGGAGGGCACGGGCGCCGCTCCGGTGGACATGGCGGCGGTGATCGATGCCGACCTCACCCGCAGCGGGCAGTTTGCCCCGGTCGCGCGCACCGATATGCTCGGCCTGCCGAGCACCGAGCAGGAGGTTTTTTATCGGGACTGGCGCGCCCTGGAGACCGAATACCTGCTCATCGGGCGGATCTCCACCCCCCCCGGGGCCGGTATTCGCATCGATTACGAACTGTTCGACGTGCTGAAGCAGTCCAGGGTCTTCTATGGCTATGAGTCAGGTCCGGCCCGCGACGCGCGCATGCTGGCCCATCGCGTTGCCGACAAAATATACGAGCATCTCACCGGTATCCCCGGCGCCTTCGCCACCCGGCTGGTCTATGTTTCCGTCACCCGGGGCGGCCAGGGCAACAAGGACTATTATCGCTTGACCCTGTCGGATTCCGACGGGGCGCAGCCCGTGGTCCTGCTGGAGTCTCGCGAGCCCCTGCTGGCACCTACATGGTCGCCCGACGGCAAGCATGTTGCCTATGTCTCCTTCGAGACCGGGCGTCCGGCGATTTTCCGCCAGGAGCTGGTCACCGGCAAACGTGAGCAGTTGACCAACTTCCAGGGCCTCAACAGTGGCCCGGCCTGGTCGCCCGACGGCAGCACCATGGCCATGGTGTTGTCCAAGGACGGCAACCCGGAAATCTACCTGATGAACCTGGCCAGCAAGCAGTTGACCCGCATAACCAACCACTACTCCATCGATACCGAACCGGCCTGGATGCCCGACGGCAAGTCGCTGCTGTTCACCTCTGACCGGGGCGGTAAACCCCAGATTTACCGCTATGACCTGAACACGGGAGCGACCACGCGGGTAACGTTTGAGGGAACATACAATGCCCGGGCCAGGGTGGCCCAGGACGGGCGCAATGTGGTGCTGGTGCACCAGCAGGACGGGGACTTTCATATTGCCCTGCTGGACCTGGTGACCAACCGCATGCAGACACTGACCTCCACCGCGCTCGATGAAAGTCCCAGTATCGCGCCCAATGGCTCTATGGTATTGTACGCAACCAAAGCGGGCGACCGCGGCATCCTGGCCGCCGTGTCGGTCGATGGCGGTGTGAAATTCCGCCTGCCCTCGCGAGAGGGCGATGTGCGAGAGCCCGCCTGGTCACCCTATTTAACGCGCTGAACTGGCGCCAACAACCCCTGATATTTACTGAGACTCGGAAGGTATTCCAAATGAAACAAGTATCTGTCGCTGGCAAGCTCCTGGCCCTGGTGCTAAGCGCCGCATTCCTTGTAGCCTGCTCCAGTAGCAGCACCAAGGAAGACGAGGAAGCTGCTCGGGCGGCCGCCGCAGCGGCAGCCGCCGCCAAGGCGGCCCAGGATGCCGCCGCGGCCTCCGGATCCGCCACCGCCTCCGGCACTGGCGCCGCAACTTCCCCTGAGCAGCAGCGCCTGGAACAGGCCGCCGCGGCCTATGGCAACGTCTTTTACTTTGCCTTTGACAGCTCGAACCTGACCCCGGAAGCGATTGCCTCTCTGAATGCCCATATTGCCGCGCTCAAGAACACCAACAGCAATATCCGCCTGGAAGGCCATACCGACGAGCGCGGCACCCGCGAGTACAACCTCGCCCTGGGTGAGCGTCGCGCCAACTCAGTGCGCGACTACATGGTGCTTAACGGCATAGCCAGTTATCGCATAGAAACCATCAGCTACGGTGAAGAACGCCCGCTTGCCTACGGCAGCGGCGAGGCCAACTGGGCCCAGAATCGCCGGGTTGAACTGGTTGTAGTCAAGTAGCGTTTGCCATGGCAGGTCTAGGAAAAAACCTGATCGCCGCTGGCCTGGCGGTAATGGCCAGCTCGCTGTGCAATGTCTCGCTGGCGCAGGACTACGTGGATCTGGAAGCCGAGCGGGCGGCGTCTACCCAGCCCTCGCCGGCCGATCCCTACGCCCCCCGGGGGGCGCAGAACTATCCCGCCACCAGCTATGGTGTAGGTAGCGCCCCCGCGGGCACGGCTGTGGCCCCTGCGGCAACCCCGTCCGCGGCCCAGCCCGCCAGCATGCCCGGCGCCTACAGCGCCCCGGTTGCCGGCCAGGACCAGAACCTCGGCACCCTGTTTATCCAGATCCAGCAACTGCAGCAGGAAGTCATGCGCCTCAACGGCCGGCTGGAAGAGCAGGCCAATGATATCCGCACCCTGCGCGAACAGAGCCTGCAGCGCTATGTCGATATCGACAAGCGCCTCAGTGGCGGTGCTGCCGCGGATGCCGCCCAGCCCGGACCGACGGCCCAGCAGCAGGCGGATCCCGCCCCCGCCGCGCCGGTGGTACCGCTGCAGGCGCCCGCCGCCGCCCAGCCTGGCGAGTCGGAGGCCTACCGCGCCGCCTATTCACTGGTGCAGGCCCAGCAGTTCGACCAGGCGGTGCAGGCTTTCACCCGGTTCCAGCAGAACTACCCCGCGGGCAAATATGCGCCCAACGCGTATTACTGGCTCGGGGAGCTGTACCTGGTGGTGCAGCCGCCGGACCTGGAGTCCTCCAGGCAGGCCTTCACTATGTTGCTGAGCCAGTATCCCAATGACAGCAAGGCCCCCGATGCCCTGTACAAGCTGGGCAAGGTGCAGTGCATGAAGGGCAACCGGGAGAAAGCCAGGGAATACCTGGAGCAGGTCATCAGCAAGTACGGTTCCACCAACAGCTCCGCGGTGAAGCTGGCCCGGGAATTCAACTACGAGTCCTGCTGAGCAATTGCTCAGCGGAACTCGCCAGTTCGCCATTCCCGGTTGATCAGATATGTCAGCTCCTGAGCCCCGCCAGACCATTCAGCCACACGCTGCAGACGCCCTGCGTATTACCGAGATTTTCTACTCCCTGCAGGGCGAGGCCCGCACCGTGGGCCTGCCCACCGTGTTCGTGCGCCTCACCGGCTGCCCGCTGCGCTGTGTATACTGCGACACGGAATACGCCTTCAGTGGCGGGGAACTGTTCAGCATAGCAGCGGTGACCCGGCAGGTGGCCGGATTCACGCCGCGCTACGTGACCGTCACCGGCGGCGAGCCGCTGGCCCAGCCAAATCCTGCCTGCCGCTGCTGCAGAGTCTTTGCGATGCCGGCTACGAGGTGTCCCTGGAAACCAGCGGCGCCATGAGCGTGGCGGAGGTGGACCCGCGAGTGGTGAAGGTGCTGGACCTGAAAACGCCGGCCTCGGGGGAGATGCAGCGCAATGACTACGCCAATATTCCCCTCCTCAACCCCCATGACCAGGTCAAGTTCGTCATCTGTGGCCGTGGGGATTACGAGTGGGCGCGCTTCAAGCTGGACGAATACGCCCTGGCAGACCGCGTCGCGGACGTGCTGTTTTCCCCCAGCCATGGGCAGCTCGCCGCCCGGGAACTGGCCGAATGGATCCTCGCGGACAATCTGCCGGTGCGTCTGCAGTTGCAACTGCACAAGCTGCTGTGGAACGACGAACCGGGGCACTGAATGATATGACTGAGCAAAAACGTGCGGTTATCCTGGTTTCCGGCGGCCTGGACTCCACCACCGTGCTGGCCATGGCGAAGGCCGCCGGCTACGCCTGCTACACCCTCAGCTTCGATTACGGCCAGCGTTATCCAGCCGAGTTGCTGGCCGCAGAGCGGGTGTCGGCCGCCCTGGGCGACGTCGAACACAAGGTCGTGAAGCTCAACCTGGACAGCATCGGCGGCTCGGCCCTGACCGACGCCTCCATCGCCGTGCCGGAGGAGGCTACCAGCGGCATTCCGGTAACCTATGTGCCGGCGCGCAATACCGTGTTTCTGGCCATCGCCCTGGGCTGGGCCGAGGTGCTGGGCGCCCACGACATCTTCATCGGCGTCAACGCAGTGGACTACTCCGGCTATCCCGACTGTCGCCCGGAATATATCGCCGCTTTCACGGCCATGGCCAACCTGGCCACCCGGGCGGGGGTAGAGGGCCAGGCCCTGACAATCCACACGCCCCTCATGGCAATGGGCAAGGGCGACATCGTCCGGGCGGGCGTGGAACTGGGCGTGGACTACGCCCTGACCGTGTCCTGCTACCAGGCCACGGACGAGGGGCTTGCCTGTGGCAAGTGCGACAGCTGCCGACTGCGCCGCCAGGGCTTCCTGGATGCCGGCATGGCGGATCCCACCCGCTACCGCTAAGTACTTGATTCCGGTTGCTATGTAGGCAAAAAGTTGGCTGCGGGGCTTGAGTTTTGCCTCCAAATCCGTACTATACGCTGCTCCTTTCGGGGCCGTTAGCTCAGTTGGTAGAGCAGTTGGCTTTTAACCAATTGGTCGCTGGTTCGAATCCAGCACGGCCCACCATTTAAACGAAAAACGCCTCCCTTGCGGAGGCGTTTTTCGTTTCACCGGATGGGTCCGACTGGAGCGAGCCACCGTTCGCCAAAACGCGCCAGCGTTTTGAGACGAGCCGGGTAGCGGCGAAGCCCCGAAGGGGTGATTGCAGCCCAGAGGCTGCAAGCATCAATCCAGCACGGCCCCGAGCCGTAAGGCTCGTTGTTTATCAATCCAGCGCCCTTTAGTCAGCCGCTGGTGATTAAACAAGCACGGCCCACCGAGTGATCGTTTTTCAAAGCTGCCCTCCGGCTGTGGTGGATTTATCTCTTCAGTCAGGAACTCGTCTAGTGGGACCACTATACGAACGCGGAATACGGGTGTCACAGAGAATTCGACCCGAATTGGGGGTGGTTTTGGAGCTTAGAGCCTTCGCCACATGGGTCCTGGGCTGCCTCAACCTGGAAAAGCCGGGACTTCTCCGCGGCCTTGACTGCCGCCAGCCTGCTAAAACCGGCACAAATAAACCCGTTTCCACTGGAACCAGACATCGCCGAGAGGAGACTTAAAGGCTGCGGGAAATTTTGTGCTTAATAGCGCGCCGTCCAAAGTCTCCAGCAGCGTTCCTGATCTTATTTAACCAGCTCGATCTCGCCCGGCCGCCAGGTTTTGTTGATCCATGGCTCCAGCGGTCCGTACATGCGCAAAATGGTGAACCAGCTCTTGCCCGGCAGGGTCGCCAGCCAGTTACCTTCTTTGCCGGCCGGTGCCTGCGGCCCGAACCAGATGTCATAGGAGCCGTCTGCATTTTGTGCGATGCCCTTCGACTGGCTGCCCACGGTGGGAAATGCCTGGCTGGTTTGCAGCTGCGAGCGGGTCTGGGTGTCATACACGGTGAGCGCCCAGAAATCGTTTACCGGGACATTGGGCGGCAGGTGCAGCCGGTAGGTTTTGGAACCGTCAAATGGCTGGCTGTTGGCATCCAGCCAGGCGAGCCCGTAATCCGAACCCCGGCCTACATGACTGGTCGCCATGGCTGGCGTGACACCACCGGCGTTAAAGTAGTACAACACACGGGCGTCGAGGTTCATCGCGCCATCGGCCTCGAAAGCGGTATTGTGGTTGGCGAACGCGGTGCTCCAGGCACTCCTGGTGTCGGGATAGATGAACACCCCGTCGATACGCGGCTGATAGGTGATGGCCCGCGCCGTGGCCGCGGCGATGGTGGCCGCCTCGGACAACAGTTTTTTCATGCGCGCGTCGGGGGCGAAAGGCTTGCCCTTGACGATGCCGATGGCGGCAATTTCTCCGCGCACCTCCGGGCCGATGGCGTCGATCGGTTCTTCCTGTATAACCTCGTTGAGGTATTCGAAATAGCTGAAATCGCTGGGGAAAACGGTGTTGAACGCCTTGAACGACATATTGGCGAATTCCGTCGGGGCCGGCTTCGCCGCGTCCCCCAGCGGGTATACCCTGAGGTGTGATTTTATGTTTTGCACGGCGGGCTCCAGGCCCTTGGCGATCGAGCCGCGCAGGAACAGGAAGTTGCGGTTGGTCGGCGGTTTCAACAGGAAGTAGCCGTCTGGCACATCACCGGCGTAGCCGGGCGGCAGCACCAGGTACTTGCCGCCCTTGCCCTTGTCTGGCCCGGTCACGCCCATGTTGCCGACGAACCGCTGCCAGCCATCGTCCAGGAAGCCGAGCATGCCGGGTGGCACCTCGATAACCGTGGGGCCGTCCTTGGCCAGGTCGGTGTAGGTGTAGGCGTAGAGCGTCGAGGTGTTGGCGGTCACCACCACCGTTTGTGAGTCCATCAGCTGTTCGAATATCGCGATCCGGTTCGCGCCCCGGGCCCCGGCCTCGGCCAGGCCCTTGCGCACGCTGTACATGGACACGGCACCGATATTGTCGAGAAATACCTGCACTGCGCGCATGCGATCCAGGTTGTCATAGAGTTTGTCGGCGGTAGCTTTGGTGGGTACGCCGTCGAAAAACTGCAGGGTTCCGAAATTGGTCTCGACTTTATCCGGAATGGAAATCGCCTGCAGCGTCGCGGGCGACACCTCATCTACCGCCATCGCCCAACCGGGCAGGGCAGCCAGGGCAGCTGTGACAAGAAGCCGTTTTGGTTTGAGAATTAACATTTTTGCGTCCTTGGTGAATGAATTGCACTGTCAGTCTACGCGCCTAATCGGCGGCAGCGTATAGGAGGGGGCCAGGGCCTCGGCTTGCGGCTCGTAGATGGATAGCGCCGGTCGAAAATCGCCTGCGGGGGTGGGCAGCCAGTTGGACAGCTTGTCCGGCCCCGGGTTCCCGGCCTGTAAATACAGGGTAAGGGAACCGTCGGCGTTGTACTGCAGCCCCGGTGTGGTGCTCGAGATGGCGTAGCGCTGGATCGGGTTGGCCACCAGGTAGAATTTGGGCGCCTCGTACATGGTCAGCGACCAGAACGCCGCGGCCGGCGGGGCCTCAGGCAAGGTCCATTCGTAACGATGTGAGCCGTTGAGCTGCTCGCCATCTGCATCGACCCAGACCTGGAAGAAAGCGGCTTCATAGCCGTGATTACCCCACAATCCAACACGTGCCGCCACAGCCCGGGTGTGATACGCCTGCCGATGATCGGCGATCCGCCACTGTGGGCTGTCGATTGTTCCCAGCTGGAAGTAATCGTCATTATGGTCGAACATATGAATCACCGAGCGCCAGCCATTGACGGTTTTCCCCGTGTTCTTGATATCCTGGTCGAGTTGCTCCTGCGCTGCTTGTTCGGCTCTCAGCAGGATATCCGCCAGCCGTGAATCGGGATCGGCGTAGGGGGAGGGCTCGCCCAGCAAGCCCAGCGCGGTGAGTTGCTCCACCCATGGGGCCTCATTCGGCGCAGGTGGAAAGGCGGCGAGCAGCACCCGCAGACGCTCCCAGAAGCGCAAATCGGCCCGGGTATCCGGATCCGGTTGCGGAATGGCAAGGTCAGTGCTTGTCTTATCGATGATCGCATTCAGGGGGCGCAGGGAAAATCCGTCCTGCACCGCGTGTACCGCCTCCAGCTGGTGCTCGTTATCGATTGCCACCCGGCCGATAATGGCGAATACCGGCGCCGGTGTCTGGATCAGGGTCATGCCCTCAGGCACCGGTTCCTGGTAGTTCTGGTCGGCGATCAGGTACTGGCCGGGTTTCGTCCCCGTGGCGCGGCGGCCAATGTAGGCAAAGTTATTGGTCCAGGGATCGAGAAACTGCAGCACGTAGTAACGTCCGGACGTGTCCGGCACGCTGAGCACCAGAGGGCCATCAGCCAGGTCGCATAGTGCGAGTGAAAACAGTACGTCGACATTGGGGCTGACAAACTGGTCTTCCGGTCCCTGCAGGGCCCTGGCGTGACTGAAGCGGTTTAACTGGACGTCGCCAAAACGCGGTGATTCTCCCGCCAGAAAGTGGTCGAAGGTGTCCATGTTGTACACCAGCGGGTAGCCCCACAGATAGGCTTCGGTCGCTGTTTCCAGCAGCGAATCGTCAGCGGCCCCGGGGGCGCTTGTGGCGGCAACCGGGGCGAACAGCAGGCTGGACTGCAGCAGCAATGCGCCCAGTAACCGGTACAGGGGCTTCATGGCTGTGGCTCGTATGGGTCGGGTGTGCCCGGCCTGATCGGCGGTTCCTGCTGTAGCGACTTCAGGTGTTTGCCGAGGATCTCGAAGGCCGGGTACCGCACCCACAGGTTTTCCACGACGCGTGGATCTTCGGGGTGTTCCTCTTTCGGATCGGTCAGCAGGTTGTAGAACAGCGGCACAGTGTAGCTGCGCACCGGGTCGCCATAGCCGCTGCCGATTTCCTTACTCATGATTTTCCAGTTGCGCCATTTCACACCAAAAATGTCGTTGCCAACATAGACCACAAAACCCTCCCGGGCGGACTCGTCTGCCTTGCCGCGCAGGAAATCGCCCTGGTCTACGCCGTCGATAATGCGATCCTGCGGCAGCTGGGCCCCGGTAAAACCCGCCAGGGTGGGAAACAGGTCCATCTGGTGTACGATCGCATTGCTTACAGCCCCGGCCGGAATGTTGCCCGGCCAGCGGACGATGAACGGCACCCGCAGTGAGCCCTCCAGCCCGGTGAAGTAGGTGCCACGCCAGGGGCCGCTGGAACCGATATAGGGCAGCATCATTTCCGGGCCGTTGTCGGAGGTGAAGATAACAATCGTGTTGTCGCGCAGGCCGAGCTCGTCAATTGCATCGAGCAGACGGCCCATATAGGCGTCGGTCTGTGCCAGGACATCGGCGAACTCACCGTTGCCCGTCACGCCGGCGAACTCCGGGCTGGGCAACACCGGGTAATGGGTCTGGGTCATGGGGAGGTAGAGAAAGAACGGCTTGCCGGCCATGCTCTCGCGCTTCATGAACTCGATGCCGCGCTCGATCAACTCGCCATCGATCATCCGGCGCCGCTCGATATCGTACACGGCGACTTCCCTGGGAGTTTGTCCCTTGCTGCCTTCCATGATGGTTTCAGCATGGGCGAAAGGGTGCACTGACTTACCGTCAACCAGCGGGTTTGCCGCCCAGTACACTTCGTCCGTGGAATTGGGGATGCCGTACCACTCTTCAAAGCCCTGGTCTGTGGGGAAACGGCCTGCCGTATGCCCCAGGTGCCATTTGCCGAACGCCGCTGTGGCATAGCCCCGGGCCGCCAGCGCCTCAGCTATGGTGGTTTCCCACTGGGTGAGGCCGTACAGGGGGGAGTCTATCGGCACCGAACCGTTGCCGGTGCGCACTGCGTAACGCCCCGTCAGCAGCGCGGCGCGGCTGGGTGTGCACTGGGCCTCGACGTTGAAATTGGTCAGGCGCATGCCCTCGGCAGCCAATGCGTCGATGCGCGGCGTGGCGGCGCCGCGAAGAATGCCGCCGCCGTAGACACCCAGTTCGCCGTAGCCAAAATTATCCATCAGCACCAGTACGACATTGGGTTTGCCCGCGTTGGCTGCGGCCGCCGGCAGCGACAACTGCAGGCAAGCCAGGACGAGTACAAGAAAACGAAGAATTGTCATGACAGGTCCTGTAATCACAATGGTTTGTGCCCGGGTTTTAGTAAGATCAGCTGGCGTTCAACCACTCGAGTATCGCCGTGTTCACCCGCTGCGGCTGATCGAGCATCATCCAGTGGCTGGCATCCTCCACCCTCAGGTAGCGCCAGGGAGCCGCCATCAACTGCCCACTGTCCTTCACCTGGCTCTCCCACAGGTAGGTGTCGCCCGTGCTCCACATGCCCAGCGTGGGCACGGTGCACTTGCGCGGCGCGGCGGTACTGGTCGCCATGGCCAGATAGGCTGCGGCCATCGGATTACCCCGGTCCCAGTTCAGCATGCCGAGCATGGCTTCAGGAGCTTTCACCCGCGACCACACCTCGTCGATTTCCGGGTGGGTGGGAATTATGAAGCGTTTGAAAAAGTCGCCATCGTTAGCGGCATATAACTCTGGCGTAGCCTCCTCGGTATTCAGGTACATGTACCAGCTCGAACTCACCTGCGAGATCGACTGCATGGTCATGGCCAGGTCTGTGTTGCCGACAGAGAGGGCGACGTGGCGCCGGAAACGCTGGGGGAAATTCAGCACCAGCTCCCAACTGGTTACCGCGCCCCAGTCGTGGCCGACTACGTCTACCTGTTTGGTGCCCAGGGTATCGAGCAGGGCGAGCATATCGCCGAGGATATTCTCCAGCGCATAGCGGCTGGCTGCAGCCGGTTTCCCGGTTTCACCGTAGCCGAGCATGTCCGGAACGATGACCCGGTAGCCAGCCTCGACCAGCGCCGGTATCTGGTAATCCCAGGTGCTCGAGGTATCGGGCATGCCGTGCAATAACAGCACGATTTTATCGCCGCTGCCCTGCTCGCCGACGTGATAGTTTACCCCGTTCAGCTGCATTTTTTTGCCGGGTACGCTGCCGCGCACGCCAAGGTTTGGTCTCGCGGGTCTGGCGGCAGGCGTCCCGGAGGCCTGTGCGGAACCGGCACCAAGCGTGGCGGAGAGAGCCAGTACACCGGCAGATTTCAAGAATTCGCGACGTTCATTTTCCATGCTCAATACTCTTTAATGACTGGCCAGGTAAGTGGCCATGTTGATGATGTCCTCGTCGTCAAATGGCGCCGCCATTGCAGCCATGACGCCCTCGGCATCCTTGCGGGAACCGGTTTTGTAATTGGCCAACTGGGTGACCAGGTAGTCATAGCCCTGCCCGGCGAGGCGCGGATAAGTGGCCTGGCCCTGCAGTGCTTCGCCGTGGCAGGCAGCGCAGTTATGCTGCTCGACCAGACGCTTGCCGTGCTCCCGGCGCTGCGGATCGGGTCGGAACGCCGTGTTGGGTGCCGCCGGTAGCGCCGCGTAAAATGCCGCGAGCTGCTCTATTCGCGCTGCGGACAGATTGATGGCCAGCGACGACATGGTCGGATTGCTGCGCTGCCCGCTGGCGAAGGCCTGCAGCTGCCGGGTCAGGTAGGCTTGCGGTTGGCCTGCCAGGCTGGGATAGAACTGATCCAGGCTGGTGCCGCTAGCGCCGTGACAGTTGGAGCAGACCGCATTGAATTGCGGCCAGGGGCCGCCGAGCGCCAGGCTCTCCTCGCTGGCGCGCTGTACGGACTGGCTGAAGCGGTAGTAGCCCAGCAAATCCGGGCCGTAGACAATGCCGAGCAGCGCCACCAGGGTCACGACCAATACCGCGCCGATGATCAGCGGTCGGCCTGCGCCTGCCTGGTTGTCTACCCCTTGTCTCAGCCGCATACCCACGCTCCCGCTCCGGGCTGCGCCAGGCCCTGCAGCGCCTGCAGGGCGGCCCGATGCCCCGAGCGCACGGCGCCGTCCATGTAGCCGGCCCAGATATCCGCGGTTTCGGTACCAGACCAGATCAACTGGCCCACCGGGGGATGCAACGCCTCGCCGTGACGGGTCCAGAAACCCGGTGGGATCGCCGAGACGCAGCTGCTGCTCCAGGGGTCCCGGCCCCAGTCATAATCATGGAACTGCAGGGGATGTAATGCTTCCTCGCCCAGGGCCTGGGCAAAGAGCTCCGACAGCAGTTGCTCCGCCAATTGGGGGTCGCTGGGTACTCCGGCCTGGGTGACAAAGGCGTTGATCACGCCCAGGGAGCCGTCCGGCGGCGAATTGTCGTAGGCCCATAGGAGGGGGCCGTTGGCCTGCATGATGTGGCCGTTAAGGCCCCGTTCCCGCCAGAAAGGTTTGGCGTAGACGTGGGCGGTCTTGCGTCCCGGTGAGTAGGCCGGCCAGTGCCGCTGGAGTTCACGTCTGGGCTGGGGCAGCGCCGGGCTGAAATCCAGTTGCTGGCACAGCGCCGGCTGGATCGCCATGATCACCCGGCGGGCCCGCAGCACGCCGCGGTCAGTGTGCAGGCTGACCACGCTTGAGTCCCACTCGGTGATGCGACGCACCGGGGTGGAGAGCCGCACCTTGTCGTGCAGGGCAGCGGCCATTTTCTGGCACAGGATCTGCGAGCCGCCGATAAAGCGGGTCTCCTGGGCGCTGTTCTTGATGGAATCGAGCTGTTCGTAACGACTGTTGGCGGAATTGATCATCGACAGAAAATGCAGCAGTCCCATGCCGGCCGGCGCGGTGCCCCCCGAGAGCTGGATGGAGATATCCCAGCCGATCCTGTCCTGGGCGCTGAGGTTTTGCTTTGCCAGCCAGTCTCCCACTGACAGGGCGTCCAGCTCCTTGGCCCGCGCTGCCATCCAGGGGGCGCCCGAGGGAACCTCGCGCGCCATCTCGTCGAGCTGCTCAGCCAGTTTCAGGTCGGTACCGAAGCTGCCGCCGAGGTCCAGTGCCACCCGCCCGTCGCCGGCGAGGAATACAGTCTCGCCCTGGTAGTAGGTGGTAAAGGTGCCGACATCCAGTTCGCGGGCCAGGTCGGCGATCGCCGTCTGTCCGGGGCCTATCCACTGGCCTCCCGCCTCGGAGATATAACCGTCACCCAGGTCGTGGTTGAGGGTGCGCCCGCCGACCCGGTCCTGGGCTTCCAGCACGACGAAAGATTCATTCCCGGCCAGGTGCAAGTCGCGGGCGGCGGTGAGGCCTGCCAGGCCGGCGCCTATGATCGCTACATCGAATAGTTCCCCGGAGCCAGCACCGGGCTCAGTTACCCGGGCCTGTGTTGCCGCTGCGGGGAGGGTGGTTGTGGCCATCGCCCCGGCGACTGCGCCGACGAAGCCCCGGCGGCTGAGTTGACCGCTATGGGTTGCGGTCGCCCTGGTCCTGCCTTCTCCTGCCATCCGGCGGCCTCTTTATTTTTGTCAGCGTGGCTGTGAAGAAATGCTGCAGGATATTCCACCAAACCTGACAACTTGTCAATATAATGTGACAGTCTGTCAAAAAACATTGCCGAATGATCGGCAAGTCGTTATAACTGTCGCACCCTGGTCATTGCTTTCCCAAACAGGAACAAAACTGGATGTCTGCTGCCGCTGCAAGAACAGTCCTGGTGAAGCGCGCCCCGCAGCAGCAGCGAGCCCTGAATCGTATCCAGGCCATCCTCGCCGCCACCGAGGCCCTGCTTGCCGAGGATGGCTACGATGGGCTCACCATGGTCGGGATAGCCGCCCGGGCCGACATCACGCACACTTCTATCTATCACTATTTCAACTCGGTCGAGGCCATTCTGGCGGCCTTGGTGTCGCGAATAATGGAGGATTTCGAGCGGGAGGTGGACGCAAGGCTGGCCCAGGCCGGGACCTTGCAGGAATTGGTCGAGGCCCTGCTGGACAGCCTGGCAGTGGGTTTCGAGCTTTACCGCAGCAATCCGGTCGCGCGCGGTCTATGGGCGGCAACCCGCTACCTGCCTGCCCTGCGCAAACTCGACGACGAGGATACCGCGCGCAATTCGCAGTTGTTCAGTGAGCGTTTCATAGCCCTGGCGCCGGAAGCCGACCCGGACGCCATCCGCGCCACCACCCTGCTGGTCGCTTCACTCGGCGTGCCGGCTTTCGAGGCGGCCCTGTCACTGCAGGGGGCAATGCAGGATGTCGCCCTGGAAAATTTCCTGGCGATGATTCGTGCACGCTACGGCGTATTGCTGCAGCTAGACATCACCGCTTAAACGCACAACAACCACTTAGGAGAATGAAACCATGAAACCCGCAAAACGATTATTTGCCACCGGCGCACTGTGTGGCCTGGTCGGGCTGACACCCCTGGGTTTTACCCAGGCTCCAGGCCGATGCCATTGCGGCGGCGGAGCGGGCCGATAAGGCGGCAGGAGTCACCGTACCCAGCCCGGCTGAAGCCCGGGCCATCGCCGAGGAGGGCTTTGTGTACGGCCTGCCTATCGTGATGAACTACGCGGTGATGTACGAGTATGCGGTTGACAGCAATTCCGGCCAGTTCAAGGCCCCCTTCAACCAGATCAAGAACGAGCCCCGGGTTTACACCTACAAGGACACGGCGGTAGTGACCCCCAACAGCGACACGCCCTATTCCTTCGTGTGGATGGACCTGCGGGCCGAGCCGATGGTGCTGTCAGTCCCCGCCGTCGAGAAAAACCGCTACTACGCGGTGCAACTGGAGGATGGCAACACCTTCAACTATGGCTACATCGGGAGTCGCGCCACGGGTAACGAAGCCGGCGACTACATGGTGGTCGGGCCCGAGTGGCAAGGGCAAGACCCCCGCCGGCATCAACAAGGTCTTCCGCTCCACCACCCAGTTCTCCCTGGCGGTCTATCGCACCCAACTGTTCAACCCGGCCGACATGCCCAACGTGGAGAAGGTCCAGGCAGGCTACAAGGCCCAGCCGCTGTCAGCCTACCTGAAGCAGCCGTCGCCACCCGCTGCGCCCGCAGTGGACTTTCCGCAAGTCGACAAGGCCACGGTCAAGAGCAATTTCTTCGAGTATCTCGATTTCTGCCTGCAGTTTGCTCCCGCCGGTCCTGAGGAGGAGGCGATCCGCGCGAAGCTGGCCAGTATTGGCCTAGGCCCGGGCAAAACCTTCGATTTCAAGGACCTCTCACCGGCACACAAGGCCGAAATTGTGGCGGGCATGAAAGCAGGGGAAGCGCAGATAGACAAGTACCTGGCGACCCAACTGATTGACATCAATACCTGGAGCATTTCCAGCTACTTCGGGGACCGCGCATTCTACCACGGCGACTGGCTGAAGCGGGCAGCGGGCGCCAAGGCGGGTATCTACGGTAACGACTCCATCGAGGCCGCCTACCCGCTGACCCGCAGGGATGCCAACGGGGATGAGCTCGATGGCAGCAAGCACGACTACACGCTTACCTTCCCCGCGGGGCAGTTGCCGCCGGTGAACGCGTTCTGGTCGGTCACCATGTACGATGGCAAGACCCAGTTCCTGATCAAGAACCCGATCAATCGCTACCTGATCAATTCGCCGATGCTGCCGGATATGAAGAAGAACGCCGACGGTTCCCTGACGATCTACATTCAGAAGGATTCACCGGGTGCGGACAAGGAGTCCAACTGGTTGCCGGCGCCCAATGACAAGATCTACCTGGCGATGCGGCTTTACTGGCCGAAGACCGAGCCGCCCTCGATTCTGCCCATCGGCAAGGGCAGCTGGCAGCCACCGGCGGTTGAGCGAGCCAAGTAATTATTCAAGAGTAATCACCGGCAACAAACCCGCAACCGCGTTGTGAATGTCTGGACTGTTTCCCAACGCGTACCCGGGTTTGCTTCGGTTGTTGGGCTAATCCGCGCAGCCTGCGCAGGGAGTTACTGATGTCACAGCAATCACACCGCCTTTTGTTCACCGTCGCCGCAATTTTCAACTGGCTCATCGGCCTGGGGTTGTTGCTCGACGCGCGCCTGGTGTTGGAGGTGATGGGGGTGAGCCCCTTACCCACCGAACCGACCTTTGTTCGCATCGTAGGCGGTCTGGTTTTCCTGTTCGGATTTTGGTATCACCGGGCAGCCAGTGACCTGCGCGGGATTGCCTCTGCGATCTGGCTGAGCGCAATTGCAAAGATAATGGTGTTTGCCCTCGGGATGTTCGATGTCCTCACGGGCGAGATCAGCTGGCCCTGGGCGCTCCCGGTTTGCGCGGACCTGGTGTTCGCCCTCCTGTTCATCCGGGCCCTGCGCGGTCTCGATCGCGAATAACCCCAGCTATTGCTTGTCATGACGTTCTTGTTATTCAAGTGGCCGCCACTGCCGGACTTTTGCTGGGATCAGCCCTGCTTTGTTGTGCGTTTCGGTGCAACTTCACCGGGGTGGCGCTCGACCGGGCGTCACCGATAAAAGTTGAGTTAAAATAATTGTTTGGGAGTTGGCTGGCCGACTTTTAACCAATTGGTCACTGGTTCGACAAAACGCGCCAGCGTTCTGAGACGAGCCGCGTAGCGGCGAAGCCCCGAAGGGGTGATTGCAGCCCCAAGGCTGCAAGCATCCATCCAGCACGGCCCCGAGCGTCAGGCTCGCGAAGGCCTATGCACGAGTCGCAACACGTGACCCAACCCCGCTGTGACCAACTTACAGCCATAAAGGCTTACAATATAAAAGTGAAAAACATTAAAGAATTTGTGTTGCGTAATTGTCGGCTGCTCGTTGTTACCAGCCTTGTCGCTGCTTGCAGCGACAACTCTGATAACAAGGCCATAACCCAAGACGAGATTTCCGTTCGCACCTTACCCTGGGTCTAGGCCCGCAACTTCCGCCTGGTGGATGAGTTGGGGCGGGAGCTCTCCCTGCGCGGTGTCAACGCCCGCATCGAGGGTTTGTTTGATGTCACCTTTGCCGACGGGCGCGTAGCGCTGGAGCCTATCCCGGCCCTTTCCATGGCTGATGCACAGGCCATGGTGCGCTATGGTTTCAATGTCTTACGGTTGCCCATCAACTGGAGCGGCCTGGAGCCCCATGAGGGTGAGTTATCCGAGGCGTATTTCGACAAGCTCGATGAGGTTGTCAATCTCGCCAGGGACGCGGGTCTTTATGTGCTGCTGGACTTCCCCAGGACGCCTGGTCAAAGGAGATTGGCGAAGATGGCGCGCCTCTGTGGGCCATTGTGCCACCCCTGGAAGAACTGCTTGAGGATCCACTGGACGATCTGGCCGAGCGGCGGGTTTCAGAGCAGGTATTGAACGCGTTTGAAGGGTTCTTCGAGAACAGGGAGGGCATACAGGACAGGTTTTTGCCGGTCTGGAAGCGTGTCATAGAACGCTATGCTGATCGCGCCGAAGTCATTGGCTTTCAACCGATGAATGAGCCGCTGGTGTCCCATTTTGACCTGTCACAGGGCTTGCTCCATGACTTCTACAAGAAGCTTGTGCCACCGATGCGTGAGCTGGACGCCAGGCATGCTTTGTGGATGGAGCCCGGTGTCATCCGCCACTACCTGAATAGTGCCCCCTGCTGGATGAACCATTCCCCGACAGCAATATCGTTTACTGCCCGCATATCTACCCCAGCGGTCACCTATGAGCAATGGAAGGCATGGCTGGTCGAGAACTACAGTAATATGCAAGAGGAAGCCAACTCCTGGGGCGGCGCGCTGGTTGTTGGTGAGTGGGGTACCCATCCGGATTCCCCGGAGGCAAAGGGCTATATTCGGGCACAGCAGGAAGTGGCTGAAGAGTTGAGTTCCGGCCAGATATACTGGCTGTGGAAAGAGGCTAGCCAGGACTCCTGGGGTTTTTACGATTTTGAGCCGGCCACGCAAAGCTGGATCCCGCGAGAAAGCGCCGTTAGGCTGTTTTCCACGCCTTATGCCCAAGCGGTCCCCGGAACGCTGGTAACGCACAAATTCGACTTCGACACCGGCGTACTCGCTTTTTCATTTGAAGCAACAGGCAACGAGTGGGGCGGGGCGCAGCTTTACTTGCCCGAGCTGTGGTTCCCGGATTCACCCACCATCCTGGTAAATGGCAACAGCGTTGCTTATGAGCGTGACCCCTCTTCGCAGCGGGTGTTGTTCGATCTGAACCTGGAGCCGGGAAGGGTCGATGTTGAGGTGTACTGACTCCAGGCAGCCGGCGCAGGGTTCGGGGGCACGGCCATGGCGGGCAGCTACCGCCAGCAGATCTCTCCGGGAGCAAGAGCTGGCTGAACCGGTCCTCGGTGTCGCCAGCTATCTATAACGGGCTCATATTTGCGGTCAGTTGGCATTGATGATTGCATGGTTACCCGCGAGCAGCCTTTCCAGAATCATGTAGCAGAGCGTCCCAAAGTTTCGTACATCGTCAAACAGGGTGACTATCAGGTAGCTCAACAAAAACAACAGTGGATACCAGAGACCAGGGCGGCACTCAAACCAGCCGTACACGGGTTGCACGATCCGCTGCATTGATACTTCCCTGGAAATAATCCAGGTCAGCAGTGCCCCAAGTAGATAGCCGGCCACAAGATCCGAGGGATAGTGAAAGCCGCAATACACCCGTGGCAGCATGATGACCGCAACACAGTAGGCAGTGGCCGCTGCCCCAGCCCGTTTGGAAACCAGGAACATACCGCTGGCAAGGCAGCCGAAAAGGGCCGCGTGATCGCTGGGAAAGGAGGACCAGCCGCTCAGTGCAGAGGGGGGCATGCCAATGGGCAAGACCATATCCACGGCCGGATCATTTATCGGCCTGGTCCGGAAGGGCAGCGCCCAGGCCAGTGCTCTTGCCGCTACCAGGCTTGCCAGGGCTGCGAATAGAACGGACATCAACAGTTGTCTTTGCCGCTCCTGGTCCGGGTGATCCCGGAACCATCCCCACCACAGGAACGTCATCATGACCCCTCCCTTGAAGAGATAGCTGTGGGTAATAAATACGATAAGAACGTCTATCGGGGGTACGCTTCTCGCAAACTGGTTGAGGGCCTCTACCAGTTGGATGTCTAAACTCATTGGGTATTTTCCATTATCGCAGGTCGGCAAACGTGCGCAGCCAGGGCTTGAGGCGGCTGTAACGTTGCCTGGTGGGTTCCGCATTCTCTCGTGTGGCAAAGGTGCCGAGCAGGACCAGGTATTGCACGGACTGGCCCTTTTGCAGCGGAACCACATAGACGGGAGCCGGCAGTGATTGCTGGCGAATAAAGCTCGCAGCGGCCTCGGGCGTGCTGAATGCGCCCAGTTGCAGGGTGAAGTTTTTCTGCAGTTGGGATTGCACCCAATTCCTGCCTGTGTCCGCAGTGCCGTTTGCCTTGCTGCGGGGTGGCGGGCTGTAGGTCGCCTTCACCGCATCCCCCCCCAGGCACCCGGCCACTTTCAGTTCATCACCGGCATCGACCTGGCGATACTTTTCCCAGAATGTTGCGTCGATTTTACGGTGCTCCGCCGCCACGTTGGACCTGCGGTAACGTGACACCTGGCCCGGACCTCCGTTGTAGGCGGAATAGGTTGACCGCGCCAGGTTGCCGATTCCCCCGGGGCGCTTGTGCTCACCCTGTTTCAGCGCGTAACTCACCAGGTAGTTCAGTAGTACCTCGGCACCGGCGCTGCTGTTGTAATCAATATCCCAGCGCAGTTTGTTCAAGTCGTAAAACCCGCGCCATACTCGCTCGTTGACCTGCATGATGCCGACATCGCCGCTGCTCGAGCGCAGCGGCTCAATGCGCTTTTTAATGACCACGTATTGTCGCCAGCAACTCTCCTGCCAGGCTGTCGCCAGAACAATTTTGCGGTACAGCGAACGGTAGGCTGAATCCAGTTTGTCCTGCTGCGCGACCTTTTGCGCAGTCGCCGTCAGCAGGGAGGCTACTTGCGGTAGATATACCCCGAGATCGTCCTTCGACGGCACCCAGCGATTCAGGTCCTTCGCTGCGGCGGCATGAGCCATGGGAAAAAACGAGAACTGCAGGCGCATGGCCGAAACGTCGGGTGCTACCGCCTTGATCTGCTGCCGCAGGAGTTGCTGCAGCTCGGGATCAACGTCTTCGCTGTAGCGCAGCAGCTCTTCGACCTGGCCCGCGTTTATCATGCGTGCCAGCTGGCGCAGGCCGTTGGTGGAAATATCGAGACCGAGAGCGGGCCCCAGCTGATCCAGCGCGTGCAGGGCGTCGGTGGCGGTCAGCACGCTGAACCAGATCAGGTTCTGTTGACCTTCCTGTTCCAGCGCGATGCGACGAATGACGGGGCCGAGTCGCTGCCAGCTGTCGATAAACCAGTGGCGCACGGCATCTTCCGTCTGGTCCTGAGGCAGGGCGAGGGCATCGCGCAACTGGTAGCGGCTGTCCAGGAGAATATCCAGCAGGGCGTCGCGCAGGGCCGGCATATCCGTGGCTGTCGCGTAGTGTTTGACGGCGCCGACCAGCAGGGCATCCATCATGTGCCAGCGGGCCTCAAACTCCTCGAGCTCCTGTTCGCTCAGGACTTCGGCCGCGGGGGCCGGTTGCACATCGGGTACGTCGACCTCCATCTCGATGGACACGCCGAGATGTTCGGCGGTTACCCGGAGGTCGCCGAGTGTCAGGCTGGCCAACAGGGCCTGCAGCTGCTCTGTGCTGCGGTCGGGCAGCACTGCCGGAATGAAATCGTCCAGCGACTCGAAGTAGGGGGTAAAGTCGATTACGAAGCTCGCCAGCAGAGCTCTCAGGCCCGCGTTACCCGCCGACCACAGTGGTCCCGAGGTAATTTTCTGTCCACTGTCGTCGATCAACCACACGGACTGTGGGTCCAGCTTGACCTTCCTGCCTCCGCTTTGAATGACTGGCCTGCCCAGGAAGCCAATACGGCCCTGCCAGCTGCTCAGTTGCTGGCAGCCGCCGATGGCAGTGAGCCCGACTTTTGCCTGGACATCAGCGCGGAATTCCAGCTCATGCTGGTGGCCTTCAATCCAGGGTTTGGCCAGCAGAATACGGCTGCAGCCAGAGGGGTCGGCGAGAATTTCCCTGCTCTCGTCCGGCGTTGCGAACAACTGCTTTACCAGGATATGGCGCAGCAACGGATAATCAAGGTTAACCGGTATCGCAACAACCTTGACCTCCGCGTTCACCAGCGGAGCCCACAAGGCCAGGTGACATAGCGTCACAATGGCGATCAATTTCAGCAGAGCTTGCAGCGATGTCACTCTAACCCTTCTCGCTTTACGGGGTATGCATAACCATGAGCGCCAGCCTGGGCGCGATTAATCCAGGATTTGCGCAACAAATAGTTGCACTTCCCGCAGCACCTGTTGCAGGTGCTCCTCGGAAATGAAGCTCTCCGCGTAGATTTTGTAAATGGCCTCAGTGCCTGAGGGACGCAGTGCAAACCAGCTGTTCCGGGCTGTGACCTTCACTCCACCGATGGCTTCATTGTTGCCGGGCGCAGTGGTCATCACGCTATCCACAGGTTCGCCCGCCAATGTGGCAAGGGTTACAGCCTTCGCATCCAGCGATTTGATGGCCAGCTTTTGTTCATTGTTTGCCGGGGCATCCACGCGAGTGTAATAGGACTTGCCGAACCGGTCCTCCAACTGCTGGTATAGTTGCGACGGATCCTTACCTGTTTTGGCACAGATCTCCGCCGCCAGCAGGTTGAGAATGATGCCGTCCTTGTCGGTGGTCCAGACACTGCCGTCAAAGCGCAGGAAGGAAGCGCCGGCGCTCTCTTCCCCGCCGAAACCCAATTTACCGCTGAGCAGCCCGTCCACAAACCACTTGAATCCAACTGGCACCTCGATGACCGTGCGACCGAGATCGGCGGTTACCCGGTCTATCATGGCGCTGGAGACCAGGGTTTTGCCAACACGGGTGGCCTGAGGCCAGCCATGACGTTGCTGAAACAGGTAACTGATTGCCACGCTCAGGTAGTGGTTGGGGTTCATCAGCCCACCGGTGGGCGTGACAATGCCGTGGCGGTCCGAGTCCACGTCGTTGGCAAAGGCAATATCGAAGCGGTCTTTCAGTGCCACCAGCGAGGCCATGGCGTAGGGGCTGGAGCAATCCATGCGTATCTTGCCGTCATGGTCCAGGGTCATAAAGGCAAAGGCCGGGTCCACGTCGGGGTTGACGATATCCATGCCCAGCCCGTAAACATCGTTGATTTTCTGGTAAACAGCGATGCTGGCGCCACCCAGGGGGTCAACACCGATTTTCAGCCCGGCGGACCTGATTGCCTCCATGTCGATGATATCTGCCAGTGCCTCCACATAGGGCGACACATAGTCGAAGTTGCGAACAAACTCGCTTTGCAGCGCCGCGTGGTAGTCCAGTTTGACCACATCGCGCAGTCCGTCTCGCAGAATGTCGTTGGCGCGCTGCTGGATACGCGAGGTTACGTCCACGTCCGCCGGCCCGCCGTTGGGTGGGTTGTACTTGAAGCCACCGTCCTCGGGCGGATTGTGCGAGGGGCTGATCACTATGCCGTCCGCCTGCTCGCTGTTCTGCCTGTTGTGGGCCAGCACGGCGAAGGAGACCAACGGCGTGGGTGTGAAGCCGTCATCTGCTGCGATCAAGGTCGTTACGCCGTTACCGGCCAGCACCTCGATGGTATCTCTCTGGGCGGGGGCGGACAGGGCATGGGTGTCCTGGCCGACGAAAATCGGGCCGTTGATGCCCGCCTCCCGCCGGTATTCACATACCGCCTGGGTGATGGCCAGGATGTGATTCCGGTTGAAGCTCCTGGTCAGGGCGCAGCCACGGTGGCCGGAGGTGCCAAAACTGATGCCCTGTGCGCTTACCTCCGGATCCGGGGCAAGTTCGTGATAGGCCCTTATCAGGGCAGGAATGTCCGCCAATCGCTCTCTGGGGACCAACTGTCCTGCCAGTGAATCCAGTGCCATGCCTTTCTCTCCCCGATGCCAGGTTAGCTGTAATTGTGGTGAGTATAACAGGGGGCATTTTCTTAAGCGCATCACCGGCGAGTTATTCGAACTGCGTCCTGAATGCCTCAAAGCGTTGCTCCAGTGCCTCCAGCGCCGCCCTCAGTTCGCCGACTTCCAGTTCAAGCGCCTCCACCCGGCTAGGACTCCCGTACCTGCTGTGTCCCAATGGTGGCCCGGGCGGAGAGCCCGGGTCCGGCTCACCGCAAAACAGATGGGCGTACCGCGACTCTTTCCGACCCTCCTGGCGAGGGAGCAGGGTGACATAGGGGCCATGGGGGTTTGCCTGCAGGTCCGTCAATACAGCGGTCACCGCATCCAGGCTGGCAAACTCGTGAATACGAGCACAGCGGGCGCGGATCTCACCCACGGTCTGCGGTCCGCGCAGGAACAGCGTGCCTAGCACGGCCAACTCCGGCACAGGGAAATCGAACTGCTCGGACACCCGGTGCTTGAGTTTGTGCTGGTACTTGGGCATCCGGTTGTGATCGGCCTTCCAGGTGGACACCAGTGTCTTGTCGATGAGGCTGTCCAGCGCGGGCAGCAGGTCGTCGGCGCTGAGCTCTATCACCGGCTCTCGATTCGACTTCTGGTTGCAGGCCAGCAGGAGACTGTTCAGGGTCAGCGGGTACACATCGGGAGTGGTCGCCTCCTTCTCGATCAGGCAGCCGAGGATTCTTGCTTCGATGGGGGTCAGCGTCAGGTTCAAGGCACTCTCCGGTTTATTTGTTCATTATGAGGTGGCGACATCTGCTGGGGCAACCGGGTTTCGCGAACGTGGTATTGCCCGGTTGGCGTCTCCCGGCGTGCGGCTTCATGCGCCACCGGTGTTGGAGCGTCGATAGTTGCGCGGCGAAACCCCCACATGGCGGCTGAAGGTACGGGAAAAGTAGGCCGGGTCGGAATAGCCCACCTCTGCCCCGATCCCGGCGATACCCAGGGCACTGTCGTTGAGCAGGCGCGCTGCGTGGCTCATGCGCAGTTCGTCCCGGTAGCCCAGTACGCTCAGGCCACACTGCTCCCGAAACAGGCCCGCCAAACGCGAAGGCGACAGGTTGGCCGCCCGGGCAACGTCTTCCAGGGTGAACGGCCGGGTGTAGTGGGTGTGGATGTATTCCCTGGCGCGCTCGATGCGTGGGTCGCGTTGGTTCTGGTAACCCTGCGGCAGGCAGGCGCGACAGCGCAGTATCAGTTGCTCCAGCAGGTTGTGAGACAGCTCCGCAACCAGCGCACCCTCGCTGTGCAGGCTGGTCGCCAGGTCGGTAAACACCGTGGATAGCTTCTCTCTGTGACTGTTCGGTATTAACAGATGACTGATCTGGCTGGCAAATTCCGGCCAGCGCAACCACTCCCGCCAGCGTGAATCCGGCTGGAACACCACCCAGTGATAGCGCCATTCCCGGCTCCCGGCGTGGGGCTGCAGGTTGTACAGGGCGCCGGGGGCTACCAGCAGGACGAGTCCGGGTTGCAGTATGAGGTCGCGGCCGGAGGCCCTCAGGCTCGCGCCGCCATGCTCGCAGTAGAGCAGGCTCCAGCCCTGCTCGCTGCGACTGCCGTAGGAAAAGCCCGCCCGCAGTTGCGCATGACTCCAGTGGGCATACCCCGCCGTAATGGGGGCCCGAAAGAGCAGGTTGGGATCCAGGTGCCTGAGATAATCCTGCAAGAACGCGGTGGCATCGCCGGCCGTGAACCGGCCCCGGGCACGCCAGCTTGCGCGCCACCTGGGAGCCAGCGGCGCCAGCGGGCTGGAGGCGGGTAAGGGGCGTTGCAGCGCCTCGGTATAGGCTGCGAAACTGCGCCGATCGAGGGGGGTGTCCAGGGATTCGAACCAGCGGCTGGCCGATTCCAGGGCGCCCGGCGCCAGCGGCTGGCCGTCCAGCAGGCGAAAGAGCGTGTCCGCGGCGTCCTGTTGCTGACTCATGTCAGTAATATTATCCAGGTATCTGCTGTGATCCTGATACTAGCGGATTTGCGGCCGGAGTACATTGTCAGCAGGCCGATCATGCCTTGCTACTGCCAACCCAATGAGGATAACAAGATGAGCCAAGCCCCGAACCTGCTGATTCGTAACGGTACCGTGGTCGATGGAACCGGCGCCCCTGCCTACCGCGCCGATGTTCGCATCCGCGACGGGGTGATTACCGAAATCGCCACCGATCTCGCGCCCGGGGCCGGGGAGACTGACTACGACGCCGACGGCTGCTTCGTCGCCCCCGGGTTTATCGAATCCCACACCCACTACGATGGTGCCATGTGGTGGGATAACAGCCTCGATCCGCTGCCGGGCTACGGCGCCACCACCCAGGTCATGGGCAACTGCGGATTTGCCACTGCGCCGGTGTCCGATGACGAGGCAGTGCGCCGTGAGATCGTGAAGATATTCTCCTTCTTTGAAGATATTCCCGAGGGGCCGTTTATCGACTCGCTGCCCTGGGACTGGCGCAGCTGGCCGCAGTACAAGGCGTCCATGCTGGAAAAGTGCAGGGTACCGCTGAATTATGCGGTGTACTGCGGCCACATCGCCCTGCGCCTGGCCGTCATGGGAATGGATGCCTGGGATCGCGCCGCCACTGCCCAGGAGATCGGGCAGATGGCCAGTATGCTGGACGAGGCCATGGCCGCCGGCGCCATGGGCATGTCCTCCAACCTGATGGATCACGATGGCGAGGATCGCCCCGTCCCCAGCCTGAAGGCTGACGACGCCGAATTCCGGGCCCTGCTGGAAGTGCTGGACCGCTATCCCGGCAGCAGCCTGCAGATCATCCTCGACACCTTCCGCAACATGACGGCCGCCGAGTCCCTGCAGCGGCTGGCGCGGCTGTCCAAGGGGCTCAATGTCCGGGTGCAGTGGGGCGGTGTTCCGACCCTGGAATTCCAGCGCGACCTGATGGGCATACAGGCGCCACTGCTCGCTTTGCACGAGCAGATGAAAGCCGAGGGCAGGGATTTCTGGACCGGGTTCGCCCATATTCCGGTGACGTCCACCCTCAGCGTGCAGAGCTCACTTATCTTCGCCCAGAGCAATGATTACGTCTGGCACGAGGTCGTGACAGCCCCCGGGGACGAAGCCAAGGCGGCAGTCCTGCGGGATCCTCATTGGCGCGCCCGGGCCCGCAAGAGCTGGGACGAGGAAACCTTCGAGTTTTCTCCCTTCCCGCCTGGTCGGGCGGAGAACCTGCAGTTGCTGAACAGCGACAACGGCGCCGGCCCGATTCACGTCACCCTGGGAGCGTACCAGCAGCAGATTGGCGCCGAACACCCCTCCGACGCCATGGCGGAATGGCTGCTGGCCAACGGTCTCGAGTCGACCGTGACCATGCCACCCTTCGCCATGACCGAAGACGTGGTGGAGGCCCTGATCAGGGATCCCATGGCGACCGGCAATATCAATGACTGTGGCGCCCACGGGCAGATGCTCTGCGGCGGTGGCGAAAACGTCAAACTGCTCACCTACTGGGTGCGGGATACCGGCCGGATCAGTATCGAGGAGGCGGTGCACTCCATGACCGGCAAGCTGGCCCGGCACTTCTCACTGCCTGATCGCGGCGAGTTGGTGGTGGGCAAGCGCGCCGATATTACCGTGTTCAATCTCGATGAAATCGAATCGCGGGATATGGAGCGGGTCTATGATGTACCGGACGGCAAGGGCGGCCACACCTGGCGCTGGACGCGTAAACCGGCGCCGGTGCGGCTGACGCTGGTCAATGGCGTGACGACGTTTGACGGCACCGCGGCAACGGCTGCGCGACCGGGCGTGATGGTGAGTCCGGTCGCGACCTAGGGCTGGCGGCCCATCCGCCGGTCCACCCGGCTTTGCACATAGGGCATTGCGATCAGTGCCAGCGGACGTGACAATGAGCGCTGCGGAGCGCGCCCGGTTCTCCGCGAGTCTGCCAGGCCTGACGACAGGAGATGTGATGCAGCCGAGCTCCCCATTTGCCGTGTCCGCGAGGGAGGGTGCATGCAGTGGCGCTGGTTCCCGGCCGGGCTCCCGGGAGCGATGGCCGGCATGGTCCAGGCTGGCGGGCGCTGTCTTGCTGGTCCTGATCAGTGCTGTAGCGGGGCAGGTCGCTATTGCCCAGGATACGCCGCTGGAGACACCGATATCCGCCGAATCGAACTCAGGCCGCGATGCCCAGATAGCCCGTCGCCTGAGCAACATCTACTCGAACCTCACTGCACTCGACGGGCTGGAAGTCGAGGTGGACGAAGGTATCGTGACGCTACGCGGTGAAATCTACACCCGCGAGGCGGAATTACAGGCGCTGGAGCTGGCCTCGCGTACCGAGGGCGTTGTCAGCGTGCAGAACGATTTGGAGTACAACCAGGCCATCCTGCCGAAACTCTCTATCGTGGGGAATGAACTGTCGCGCCGGGGCAGGGCAATATTACAGTTCCTGCCGGTGCTGTTGGTTGCCCTGGTGGTCTTTGCCGGCTTCTGGTATCTCGCCCGCTGGTTGACTCGGGGACGGGCCTATTTCGATCGCATGGCGCCGAACGTGTTCATAGGCGACCTGATCAGGCAGCTGGTCCGCATCGGGGTGACGCTACTCGGCGTGATCATCGCGCTGGAGATCGCCGATGCCACCTCGATTCTGGGTTCGGTGCTGGGGGCTCTCGGCCTGGCCGGTCTCGCGATCGGTTTCGCTATCAGGGATACGGTGGAAAACTATATTGCCAGTATCCTGCTCAGCCTGAGACAACCTTTTTCCCCGGATGACCATGTCCTGATCGAGGGCCAGGAAGGCCTGGTCCTCAGGCTCACAGCGCGGGCCACGGTGCTGATGAGTTTTGACGGCAATCACATACGGATACCCAACTCCATGGTCTACAAGGGCTTGATAGTGAACTACAGCCGTAATCCCAGGCGGCGGTTCACCTTCGACGTTGGGGTGGGTACCGACGTCAACCTGGTCGACGCCCTGCAACTGGCCAGTGACACCATGCAGGGTACACGTGGTGTGCTCGCCAGTCCTGCCCCGGTGGGGCTGGTGGACTCGCTGGGCGACTCCAATGTGGTGTTACGGTTCTTTGCCTGGGTTGATCAACGCGATTCGAACTACAGCACTGTGCGCAGTGAAACCATCCGCCGGGTGAAGGCGAAGTTCGAGCAGGCGGACTTCGATATGCCGGAGCCGATATATCGCCTGCATTTGCAGCGCGGGGAGAGTACTGCAGGCAGCGGCGCTGCCGCCAGCCAGGCAGTGGTACCGGCGTCGTTGGAGCATGCCGAGGAGGTCGGAGAATCACCGGAGGCGGCAGTACGTGCCCAGATCCAGGCCGATCACAGCGATGAGGGTGCCGATGCCAATCTACTCAGTGGGGATGCGCCCAAAGAGTAAACCCGGCGTCGCTCGCCTCGACAGACTGTTCCCCTGGATGGCAAACCTCGAGCGGGGATGTCATATTGATGGCATGCTGTGGGCGCAGTATGAGGTGAGTCGATTGGGTGGGGAGATTATGGCTGAGTCTGACAGTAACTCGCCCGCGGGCAACGCCCACGAGGGTGTCGACCCGAAACTACCCTGGAAGTGGGCGCGCTTGTCCAGCTATTGCCTGGTGGCGCTGGCCATTCTCTATACCCTCTACTTCGCCCGGTCGCTGTTGATGCCGATCGTCGTCGCGGCATTGTTTTCGCTGATGTTGAGCCCCCTGGTAGAGTTGCTCAAGCGCATTCGCGTGCCCCGCCTCATATCCTCCCTGGTGCTGATCGGCATGCTCGGCGGTCCATTTGTGCTGCTCGGCATCGAGCTCGCGGCACCGGTGGAGAAATGGGTGGCCAAGCTACCTGAATTGTCGACTCGGCTCACGGAACAGTTGGATGATATCGGCGACAGTTTCAGCCCGGAGCCGCAGGCGCCGCCGGCAGAGCCCGAGCCCGAGCCCGAGCCCGATACCGGATTTTCCTTCTTCGGCTGGTTTGATGACGACGAAGAGGAAGTGACGCCACCGGCAGTGCCCGAGCCAGAGCCGCAGCGGGAGAGCTCTCTGGTAGCGGAAGTGAAGCGGGGTGGCATCGAAATTCTGGTAACTGCCCTGGGCACGGCTCCAGCTGTCCTGGCGCAGTTTGCGCTGTGGCTGATACTGGTGCTGTTCCTGCTCATTTTTGGCCCCGGGCTGTACGACAGTGCCATCGAAAACAGTACCAGGGTCCAGGACAAGCGGCGCGCAACACTCATCGTAGGCAAGGTCCGCCGGGCATTGTCGCGCTACATCCTGACGGTGACGGTCATCAACGCCGGGCTGGGTGCGGTGACCGCATTGGTTCTGTGGTTGCTGGGAGTCGAAGACGCGCTGCTGTGGGGTGCCCTGGTGGGGCTGTTGAATTACGCCCCCTACGTGGGACCCATTGTCGCGATGTGCATGCTGGCAATAGCCGGAGCGGTTCAGTACGGATTGAATATCAGCTGCCTGGTACCGACAGCTGCGTTTTTCCTGATAAACCTGGTGGAGGCCCAGTTCATAACGCCGACCATCCTGGGCCAGCACATGCGCCTGAACCCGCTGGTCCTGATTCTCTGGCTGGTTATCTGGGGGTGGCTGTGGGGGCCCGTAGGGGTGCTGCTGGCGGTGCCACTACTGGTGTGCCTGAAACTCACCGCCTCGCAACTGCATATCCTCACCCCCTTGATACGGGTAATCGAGACCAGGGTCTGAACTGCACCAGAGAGCAGCCCGCGGTCCTGGATAAATTCCCTGCACGATTAAAAAGAATATCCCTAAGACAAAATCGATCTATTGGGTTCGCTAACGCAGCTGCCTGACAGGTGCCAAACTTACAGTAGTAAGTAACTGCAGAAGGCATCACAAACGTTCCTCCCGGGGTTCGACTGTATTCCTGGAGGGTGCCTGTAAAGGGAGATAACAATGAAACGCCACTATTTCATCAGCGACAACCTGGATGACCTCGCCTCGATCGAGCAGGAATTGGAAGCTGCCGGGATCAGCACGCCACAGATCCATATCCTCAGCAATGACGACGCGGGGGTAACGCTAAAGCAAATGCACGAGGTGGAAGCCGTGCTGCGCAAGGACGTCGTACACGGCACCTCGGTCGGCGCTGCAATCGGGTTGGCCTGCGCGATAGCGGTCCTGCTGTTGGCCTGGTTATCGGGGCTCGCCGAGACCTATACCTGGCTACCGGCGGGTTTCCTGGCAGTGGTCGTGCTCGGCTTTTGCACCTGGGAGGGCGGGCTCATCGGCATCCAGGAACCCAATGTAAACTTCCGTCGTTTCCAGCAGGAACTGCGCAATGGGAGGCATATCCTGCTGGTCGATGTGGCGGAACAGCACGAGGACACCCTGAGGGGTGTCACACGCGCACACGGCTCCCTGGAGCCTGCGGGAGAGGGTAAATCCACCCCGGGTTGGGTGATTGGCGCGCAGCAGAAGTGGTCGCGGTTCCTGGAACTGGCGCCCTGATCACCGTCGTGGGGCTGTACCTGCACAGCGAAACGGCCTGATACGATCCGTATACCAGCGGTTGTATGGCAGATCGGGTTTAGCGGTCATGGGAGGTCGCTATGCTGAATTCGATGTCCAGGGCGCGCCGGGCAGCGACAGAGGCAGGCTTACCGGACCAAATAGAGAGTTCGGTCCAGGCTCAGCGGGAACTTCGTGGAGGCAACGAGATCCAAACCAGAATCCAGTAACAGGCGACCCAGTTTATGTGGAACGAATCCATGTTCCCCCCGGCAGTCAGGCTCACATTACTTACTGTGCTGCTGCTGGCACTCTATGGCATGGGCACGTCATTGTGGGCTGAATCATCCTCGCCCACGGGGCCACACGATCTTTACAATCCGGCGCGTACGGCGCTGGTCAATGCCCAACTCCAACTGGCGGAGGCCAGCCAACAGCGGCGCGAATTCCAGGAAAGTGCAGAACGCATGGTCAAGGGGATAGACAACTCCCTGGCGCTGCTGGAGAACGCCAGTCAACTTGACCCGTCCAGGAAAGCCGCGATCGATGAGGTCCGCGAACGGCTGGCAGCCCTGCAGCGGGAAGCCTCGCTCTGCACCCTGGCCAGGAGCACGACGCTGGATACCTATAACCAGCTGTTGAATGATCTGCAGGGACTGATTGAGCGCTATTGAGGCTGCTGCCAACTTAGGTCTACATGAATACCATCACTCATTCAGCAGATCTGCCGCAAGGCTGACTGCGTTTGACAACCGACTATCGCCGGCGCCTCGCGAATTAGTGCATCGTCTTCCAGGGCGTGTACCATGAACAGCGCAAAGTCTGTCCGGCGGGTAAGATTGCTTTCCAACACCGGATCGCCCACGTGTCGACGCCAGACAGGGAGGCCCTGGCTGTCACCTTCTTCCAGATCACTGCCGCGCACCACGGTCCAGCGGCTGTTGCTGGCGAATATACGTCGACACGCTTCTACCTGGTCATCGAGGTCGGCGACGCGGAATATCCGGGCAACCCAGCCGAAAATCTTGACGAATATTTTGAAGCTGCGCGAGTAGACATCCCTGCCGTCTTTGGTGATATGCCAGCCGCAGGAAAAGACCAGGCGCGCATCCGGTTCGGCGAAATCGAGAACGGCCTGGGCCGTGCCGGTGGCGTATTGCTGCACACCCCAGGGCACCAGCACCACGAGAACGCCATCGCAGCCGCGCACCGCTTTCTCGATGACCGCCCGGTCGTTGGTCGGCCCGGGAACAATCTCGATGCGGTCCTGGAAAGCCGATAGCTTGTAGACGCTTTTGGCGCGACAAACCCCGACCACCTCATAGCCCCGCTCCAGTGCGTGTTGGACAATGTATTGGCCCAGCTTTCCGGATGCCCCCACTATGCAGATTTTCTTCGCGCTCATCGCCAATTGCCTGTGCTTGATCATCCCGGTCAAAGCCGTCCCCGGCACGCCCTGGCGCCGTACAACATGCAGGCGATACCCGCCGCCACCAGCAGGGCGCTGGTGAGGAAGGCCGGCATCACAGCTTCGTCGTGCAGCATCATAGCAATCGGCACACCAAAGATCGCGCTAACACCGCCCATCAGGCTAAGGAACACCGGCCCGCCCGCTCTCTGGAGTACGAAGAGCATGAAAAACTGGGCTGCGAATACCGTTGCCTGTAGCGCGAGTAGCGCCATTGCGCCGGCGTCTTCTGTTGGCACGCTGAGTGTCCAGCCGGGCAGCAAGGAAAACGGCACCAGAATCGCCATGGCACCCAGCAGCATGCCCGGGGCTAGAGCTTCTGCGCTAGCCCCGGGAGGCCACCTCAGGGTGCGGTAGAGATTGCCCGCGGCCAGCAGAACCGGCCCGACCAGGGTAATCACTATCCATACCTTGTCGCCATCGGGAGAAGACCATTTGCGCATCACCAGGATAGCGGCGCCTGCCAGTGCCAGTGTCACGCCGGCTGCACGCCACCAGCAAAATCCTTCAATTCTGAGTAGCAGGGCACCGACATAGGTCAACAGCGGAGGCAATGCGATCAGCAGGGCAACGAAGCTGACCCCCAGATGAGTTACTGCGGCGAAAAATATAAGGTTGGTCGCGCCGGTGGTGAGAAATCCCGCCACGAAAAAGTATTCCACTGTCCGCCGGGTCAGCCTGACCGATTTGCCCCTAAGGTGAGAAATGCTTGTCAGCAGTACGGTGGCCCCCGCCAGAGACCAGGTGAGGTAGGCCAGGGGAGTGAAGCCGAAACCCTGCGCGACCTTCGCCAAATTGGTTGAAATGGCCAGCAACAAACCCGCCGCCAGCAACGCTACCGGTGCAACATACATCTGACGCCGGGGAGCAGGCCTGGCCATCGTCCCGGATATCCGGTTCAGGGCAATATTCATCATTCGGTCCTCCGGGAAGCTCACTCAATGGGAATTGCGATAGGGCGAATCGGTGCCGCGTCAGCTCCGCGCAGTTTCAGGGAGCCCCCTATAAAGGCGAAGGTGTAAACCTTGTCGCGCGCCAGCTCCTCCAGGAAGGCCAGTTCAATGATCGGCGCACCCTGTTCGGCCAGTAAATAGGTGTGTACCGGCACATAATCGGTTGCCAGTTCCGAAGGAAAGGATTCGAAACTCAGGTTGTCGGCCCCAACGACCATGGCGCCGCTTTCCTCGACGAGAAAGCGCGCCGCTGCCAAACCCATGCCGGGCGGGTCAGCCATGTAGGCCTGCGCATCATCGTACAGGGCCATGCGACCGGTGCGGATCAGGACCACGTCTCCCTGCTGGAGAGTAACCTTCTGCAGGTCCAGCGCTTCCAGCAGGTCCTGGCGGGTGACCCGGTAGCCGTCGGGCAGCATTGCCAGACCCTTGGCTGCGGCGACGTCTATCAACACGCCACGGGCGACGATGGGCGGAATTTGCTCGGCACCCGCGACCTGCCAGCCGCGGTCTCCCAGATTTTCATCTGCGCTAAAACCGTTCCATATTTTCCCGTTCAGCCCGAAATGGACCAGCGCGTCGATATGCGTACCCATGTGTGTGTACATGGAAACCGCGGCGCCGGTATAGCTGACGTGTTCGTTCATCCTGGAGCCTACCTGCAGGGGGTCATCGATCACTGTGCCGTTGGGAGTGTGTGTCATCCAGATGCGATAATGTGGATCTCCGGCCGCCTGCCAACTCGGCATGCCAATGAAGTACTCGACCGACAGGTCGTAGACCCGCCCACCGGACACCCGGGAGAGAATCGCCTGCCGGGATTCGGCCGTAATCAGGTTCAGGCGGCCGATCTGGTCCTCCGGTCCCCATGGGCTTTCGCCAACTTGCCTGTCGGTCGCATTTGCGCCAAGGGCCACTGCGCCCAGCAGGGCGACGGTGGCAGCCAGTTTAGAGATTGTTGGTTGCATTTCGATCCTCCTCGGGTCAGAAGTCGACCCTGGCTTGTGTTCAGTAGGCTGCTGTAAAGCGTGTCTGGTGATGCCTGGGCTGTTCCACTTCATCCAGCAGCGCAACGGCCAGATCCTCCATGGAAATTCTCGATCTGCCCTGTTGATCCAGCAGCAGTTCGTCACCTCCCAGGCGATATTCCCCGGTGCGCACACCAGGCAAGAGCTCGGCCGGCGGACTCAGATACGTCCAGTCCACCCTTGTTTCCGCGCGGCAAGCCTCGAACTGGTCGAAGCTCGCCTGGCCAATATGCCTGGCGGAGGGGGGCAGGAATTTCGAGTCATCAATGACCATCCTGCCGTTGGCGCCCGGCACCCTGAGACTGGCGGCGCCACCGACGATCAGCAAGCGTGCGCCGGTGCTGGCCAGCCCGTCCATCAACGCCCGGGTAATGCGCAGGACTTCCTGTGCGTCGCTGGTCAGTGGCCGCGTCGCGTTGACCACCACATCCTGGCCCAGGCTCAGTTGGACAACGTCCTGCGGGTTGGCCGCATCGCCGACGCGGGCGTTTGCAGCTGCCGACAGCTCCCTGAAACGGGCCGGGTTGCGCACCACCGCGGTAACGTCATGACCGCGTGACAGGGCCTCGCCGACGATGCGGCTGCCCACTTTTCCGGCTGCTCCAAAAACGCTTATTCGCATGGCATCTCTCTCTTTATCTCGGGGTTGAAGGACGAGGATGCATAGTACTGAGCTGCGAAAGCTTGATAATCTGGCAATCTGGAATAAAGTTGTTCACAGATATTGAACAATTGGGCGACATAATGAATTCCTTTACCGATATCGCCGTTTTTGCCCAGGTCGTGGAAAGCGGCAGTTTTACCGCGGCGGCGGAGCGGCTTTCACTGTCCAAGTCGGTGGTCAGCAAATATGTGACCCGACTCGAAAACCGCCTGGGAGCGCGGCTGCTCAATCGCACCACCCGGCGCCTCGCTCTGACGGAAATCGGCAGGGCTTTTTATGAACGCAGCCAGCGGGGACTACAGGAACTCGCAGAAGCCGAAGCCGAGGTCTCCCGCCTGCAAGGGGAGCCCCTGGGCACACTGCGGATCAACGCGCCGATGTCTTTTGGCGTCTTACACATCGCGCCGGCACTGCCTGCATTCCTCGATCGCTATCCCAAACTGTCCGTCGACATGCGCCTGGATGATCGCAGGGTCGACCTCATCGAAGGTGGCTTTGATTTGGCGGTGACAATTTCCACCCTGGAGGACTCATCCCTGGTGGCGCGACGGGTGGGTCCCTGCCGCCATGTGGTCGTGGCCTCGCCCGATTATCTGAAGCGCCACGGTGTACCCCGAACCCCTGAAGACCTCAGGCAGCACAACGTTATTACCTACCAGTATCAGGAATCGGCACTGGAATGGCAGTTTCGCCTGCCGGGAGAGAAGCCGGTTTCAGTACCCGTGTCGGGTTCGATACAGATGAACAACAGTCTGGCGCTGCGTGAAGTGCTGCTGCATGGGGTCGGTATCACCAGAACACCCACTTTCGTTGTCGGCGAGGATATCCGGGCGGGAAGATTGCAGGCTGTGTTAACTGACTATGAAACGGCCGAGGTGTCGATTTATGTCGTATTCCCCCAGCGCCGCCATCTTTCTCCCAAGGTGCGGGCTTTTTTGGATTTCATGGCCGAGCATATATCGGAAAACCCCTATTGGGAGTGAAACCGTTATTGTGAGCGCCGAAACCGTTTCAGCCCAGCGAGCGGTGAGCGTGTGCAGGCACTCCCCGGAAGCCATTTGCGGGAGCTGCCGCCGGCGGGAGGACAGGAGAATGAGAGTTTTGATTCTGGGTGCTACCGGTTTTATCGGCAGTGCGGTTGTCACGGAACTGCTTCGTCACGGGTATGCTGTACTCGCCCTGGCCCGGTCGACGAAGGCGGAAAATCAGCTTCTTGAGCAAGGGGCGGAGGTGGTTCGCGGCGATCTGCGCGCGCCGACGCGGTGGTCCAGGATCGTGCGGGAGGTCGATGGAATAATACATACGGCCGCGACTTTCACCGATGATATGGGAGCGATCGACCGCGAAGTGGTCAAGGAGATCGTCGCGCAGGGGGAACTGGCGACCAATACCATCAGGTGCCTGTACACCGGTGGCGTATGGTTGTATGGGCACACCGGAGATACTGTTGTCTCCGAGTCGTGCCCCCTCAATCCGATCCCGGGTTTCGCCTGGATGGTGGAAAACAGCGCCTTATTGCTCAAGTCAGCGCGTTTCAGTACCAGTGTCGTCCACCCGGGCATGGTGTATGTCAGGGACGGCGGGGCGCTGGCGCGGTTTCTACCCAACGCGGGGAAAACAGCAGTCTGGGGATCTCCCGGGGTCCGTTGGCCTCTTGTGCACGTGGACGATCTCGCAACCGCCTACCGGCTCATCCTGGAACGTGGGGAGGGGGGCGAGTCCTATAATGTCGCCGCGGAACAGGGTGTGCGACAGGGAGATATTGCCGCCGCCATTGCCAGGCGCTTCAAGCTCCAGTCCGGGCCCGAAGTGTTGTCCGTCGAGCAACTGGTCGCACGATATGGTGACGGGGCGGTCGGCCCAACGCTGGACCAGCAGATGAGCAGTGAAAAGCTTATCGGGGAGCTCGGGTGGACGCCGTGCCACCTCGATGCGATTGCAGAGCTGGAACAGACATAGAGCCGCTCGTTCAACCACCCGCCCGGGGGTGTTCCAGAATCCAGTCCACGAACGCGTCGAGACCGGTGTCCACCCAGGGACCCGGGATATGGGGACCGTCGTTGATGGTCCAGAACTCGACCGCTGCGCCCCGCCGGCAGCCCGGCCAGGTGGTACTCGAGGTCTCGGCGCCCTCGAGATTGCCTACCAGGTCGATATCGGGGCCGGAGGTCGGGCGGGTGGTGTCGCAACTGGCGAGCATGGCGTAGCGCTCGGCGGCCGCCGGCGCGCTGAGGTAGGCGCCCTCTATGCCCGGATAAAAGACGGTGTCATCCTGGTCGCCGTGTATGGTCAATACGCTGACCGGTTTACTGGCGGGGCGGCACCGGTCCAGGTCCTCGAAGGTGGAGCCGGCCAGGTTTACCATCGAGGTCACCAGGTCGGAGGCCTCGCAGGCCATGGTAAAGGACATGAAGCCGCCGCTGGAGTGCCCGATGAGCCCGACGCGGCTGGTATCGATACTGTAGGTGGCGGCGGCCTCCCGGATCAGGTCCTTGAGGTAGGGGACATCGCTGATTTCGTTGGCCTCCTCCGGCGGTGTGTCGCAGCAGGTCGGCGTGGAGCGCCACTGCCTGCGCCCGTCTGCGGCGACCAGGCCATCGGGGTAAACCATTACAAACTGCTGGCGGTCTATCCGGTCGAACAGGCCCATGTAGAGGGCCTGTATCTGACCATTGACGCCGCGGCCGTGCAACACCACGATCAGGGGATAGCGGGTGCTATTGTCGTAATCGGACGGTATCTGCACCATGGCGGGGCGCTCCCCGCCCAGTACCAGCGGCGGGTTTGAGGCGCATGTCCCGGTGTCTGCGCAGCCCTGCAGGGTGAAGATGTCAACGGCATTGGAGCTGTTGCCATCACAGCCCGCCAGCGCGGTGATCGCGGCAAGGGAACCAAGACAATTACGCAGTTGTGTTAACACGCCAAACCCCCGTTATTATTGTAAGCGCCCCTATTCTGGGTTGATCGATGGTGCCTTGGCAAGGAGATTCCGGCAACGCGCGGCAGCGGCCACTGCACCGAGCCTCCGGAACGACTATGATGAGCCGGTCACTTCCAAAAACATCAGAGGCCAGCCATGAGTTCCACCGTCGACGTATTTTTCTCGTTCCGCAGCCCCTATTCCTATCTGGCAACGCCTGATCTGCTGAAGCTGCGCGATAACTACAATGTCGAGGTCAAACTGAGGCCCGTGCTGCCAATCGCCCTGCGCGCGAAGGACGCGCTGTTTGGCCCGGGAAGCCAGCAGAAAGCCCGCTATATCTTCCTCGATTGCATGCGCCGCGCCCAGTACCTGGGCATGAAAATGGAGTGGCCTTCGCCAGACCCGATAGTGCAGGACCTGGCAACTTTCAGTGTTGCTGAAGAGCAACCCTATATTTACCGGCTGACGGCACTGGGCATAGAGGCCGAGCGCCGCGGCAGGGGCATAGACCTGGCCAGCGCTGTCTCCCACCTGATCTTCGGCGGCACCAGGGACTGGGACCAGGGGGACAAGCTGGCGCAGGCTGTCGCCTCGGCAGGCCTGGACCTGGACGACATGGAGGCAGCCATTGCCCAGTACGATTATCTGGCCGAGGTAGAACAGAACCAGCAGATGCTGGATGAGGCGGGTCACTGGGGGGTGCCGACCATGGTGTTTCGCGGTGAGCCGTTCTTCGGGCAAGACCGGATAGAAACCCTGCGCTGGCGATTGGACCAGTTCGACCTGGGCAAGGGCTGAGGCAGCGGTGGAGCACCTGGATGGCCGGCAGTTCCCGATTGACGGTGGCCGGCCCCGCTCGCTATGTTAGGCGCTATCCGGTCCGGGGGACCGGCCTGCTTCCCCGGATAATTACGATGGAGAATACTATGCGAATTGCATTACTGCTGTGCAGCCTGCTGTTTGCCGTCACCGGCCATGCCAAAAGCAAGCTGCAGGATGATTTCAATTACCTGGGGCCCACCATGCAGTCCATGCAGGCCCCCTCGGGGGGCACCCTGGCCTACCTCGATGAGGGCGATCCCGACTGGCAGGCGGTGGTGTTCGTGGGCGGTTCCGGTACCAGTGGCAGGGTTTTTGCACTGCTGGAATTCCTGCGCGAAACCCGGCGCAACCTGAAACTCCGCTTCATCAGTGTGGAGCGCAACGGCTTCGGCACCACGGCTTTCGACGACTCGCTGGCCTACGCGGACTATGCCGAGGACGTTGAGGCCGTGCTGGAGCAACTCGGGGTGGGTGAATTCAGCCTGTTCGCGATTTCCGGGGGTGGGCCCTACGCCGCGGTAATCGCCAACCGCAATGCCGGCAGGCTGACCTCGGTGCATATGGCATCCGCCCTGACCTGGGAAAACCCGTCCGCCCTGCAGTGTATCGTTCCCGGGCAGGCGCTGACCATTTACACCAAAGATCCAGTGGCATGGTGGGGCTTTACTCCTGAGAGCCCGGTGCAGCGCATACCAGGATTCCCGGATGCGGCCTACGACGATGCCGCCCGGACCTTCAATATGGGTGGGCAGGCAGGGGATCCCGCCGCGCTGGCCCACGAGTTCCAGCTGTACTGCCAGGTGCAGGCGCTGCCTGACCTCACCGGGGTAACCGCACCGGTCTACCTCTATTATGGCGACGCCGATCCCCTGACACCCATTGATCCTCACGCCGGGCGCTGGCTGGCGGGTTTCAGCAATGCCGAGGTGGTTGCGCGCATTTACCCGGGAGAGGGCCATGAGGCCCAGTATCGTCACCTGGACCAGATCCTGGTGGATATCGCCGGCCTGGGCGACAAGCTAGTGGTTTGCAAGCGCGGCGCCAACAAGACCCAACTCGTCAAGCAGGCCAAGGCGCAGAAAATTCTCGACAAAGGCGGAAGCCTGGGCCTCTGTGCCTGGCAGGATTGAGTTGGATGGGACGGCATCCGGCCGGGGTCCTGAACTGCTTGCCTGCAGCCCGGGTGAGGTAGTGCCAGCATGATAGCCGTTGTGCCCATGGCACTGGTGCTGGTGGCCTTTGCCCTGTACTTTTACTACTCGCGCTGGCGCCGGCGCGCGCTGCGCAACAGGCCTTTTCCGGCGCCCTGGCTGGGATTTCTCGCCACGGGTTTGCCGGTTTACACCTCGCTGGCACCGGATGAGCAGGCCAGGTTGCGCCAACTGATTCAGCAATTCATTGCCGACAAGCGCTTCTACGGTTGCGGCGGCTTGACGATAACAGACGAGATGCGGGTCACCATCGCCGCTGAGGCCTGCCTGCTACTGGTCAACAAGGGCGGGCCGGTCTACCCGGAGCTGGCTTCCGTGCTGGTCTATCCCTCGGCGTTCCAGGTGCAGCGCGACGAGTATCGTCCCGATGGCACTGTCGCAGCAGGCGATCACCACTTGCTGGGCGAGTCCTGGAGCAACGGCAAAGTCATACTGTCCTGGGATGACGTGCAGAAGGGGGTCGGCGATTTCACCGACGGGCACAACGTGGTGTTGCACGAGTTCGCGCATCAGCTGGACGCCGAGTCCGGCTCGGTCAACGGCGCGCCGCCACTGCGTCGCAACAGTTATAAATCCTGGGCCAGCGTTTTTTCCGCAAGCTTCGCGAATTTGAGGAGCCGTAGCCTGCACGGGCAGGGGACCGTCATGGACGAATACGGCGCGACCAGCCCGGCGGAGTTTTTCGCGGTGGCCACAGAAACGTTTTTTGAAAGGCCGCAAGAGTTGTTCGCGCTGCGGCCTGATTTGTACGACGAGCTGCAGACCTACTATCAGTTGGACCCCAGGAAATGGGGTCCACAAGGGGCCGCTGGCAGCGGCGGGGCCGGGACGGCTTAGTTGGAGAGCGTCGCCACCTGGCTGGAGTCCAGCTGGTTGACGGCAGTCGCCATCGCCGCATCGACGCACTTGCGATTGTGGGAGGCGATTGCCAGGCCGCCGGCTTCGCGGTAGCCGGTGGGCCCGCAAACCTTCTCGGCCGCGCGCTTTATCCTGGCTTGCAGCCTGGCGCGCCCTTCTGCCGTGGCGAGATCAGATACTGCATAGTCGACGCTGACAGAGGCAGTGGTGGCGGCCGGATTCACGTATGCCCGGCTCTCTTCCGCATTCGCATGGGTGGCAAAGCCGAGGGCGAAGCTCGCAGCAGCAGCTGCCGTGAAGCCGTAAAGCCTGGTGAATACTGTAGACGTTTTCATTGGGTATCTCCTTGCGCGTTGTTGCCGGCTTTTCAGTGCCGGATAGCGGGTAGGTCGCATCTTGTATGCCTTGACCTTGGGAGATAGCTTAGGGTGTGGCGGGAGACCCCGAAATGGCCTTGCGGTGAACAGCAGGCAACTGTCGGTGAAGTGAGTGTTGGCCGCGATGAGTGGTTGTTGCGCGGTGGCGTCCAGCGGCCGGGAGTTGTGCTAGGAAGCCAGTAAGCGCCTGACCCGGTCGCGATAGCCCCGGCTTACCTTCAGCTTCGCCCCGCCCTCGAGAGTGAGAATGTACTCGCCGTTCAACAGCGATTCGGCGCTCGCGATGGCGTTGATATTGACGATGCTCGAGCGGTGCACGCGGATGAAGGTGTCCGGGTGCAGGCTCTCCTCTAGCCGCTTCATGGTGGTGCGCATGATGTGGGTCCTGCCGCTGGCGTGCACGCACATATAGTCGCCCGCCGCGTCGATCCACTGTATTTCGGCGGTTTTAACCAGTTGGAACTGATTGCCGTCCTTGATCGTCAAACGGTCCGGCCGGGCACTTCCGGATTCGTCGTCCCCGGTGACCAGTTCGCCCGCCCTGCTGGCCTCCTGGCGCCCGCTTACCATGGCCATCAGCGCCTCCTTGCTGCCGGTATTTTGCTGCGCCTGGCGCGCCACCGCCCGGCTGACAGCTTCCAGCAGGCGCTCCTCCTCGATGGGCTTGAGTACATAGTCGACGGCGTGCACCTTGAAGGCATCGATCGCATACTGGTCAAAGGCGGTAACGAAGATGATCAGCGGCATGACGTCTGCCTGCAGCTCACAGACGAGGTCGAAGCCGTCCATCCCGGGCATCTGTATGTCCAGGAACACCAGGTCCGGAGACTGTTCGTGGATAAGCTGCAGCGCCTCGTGGCCGTTGGCACATTCGGCGATGAGTTCCACCTGCGGTATCTCTGCCAGGCGCATGGCCAGCCCCCGCCGCGCGAGGTGCTCGTCATCCACGATAATGGTCTTCAGCGGTTTCATGTCGGTGTCGACTCCAGTTCCAGTGGCAGGCGTATGGTGATGGTGAGCCCGTGGGGCTCGGTGTTGCCCAGGCGAAAGGATTGCTGCTTGCCGTAGATCTCGCGCAGCCGCTCGCGGCAGTTTGCCAGGCCCACGCCGCCGCCCTGCTGCGGCTTGCCGGGGCGATGGTCCAGCCCCGGGCCGTCGTCGGCGACCGTGAGCACCAGTTCGTCGCGAGCCACCCGCGCTCCGACCGCAATGGAGCCGCCGCCTATGGCAACCGAGATGGCGTACTTGATTGAGTTCTCTACCAGCGGCTGCAGCAGCAGGCTGGGCATCAGCGCCGAGCGGGCGGGTGGGTCGATATCGAAGAACAGCTGCAGGCGCTCCTCGAAGCGCACTTTCTCGATGTCGAGATAGAGTTTCAGGGCCTCCACCTCGGTCGCCACGGTCACCTTCTGCATGGGGTCGTTGTCCAGGGAATAGCGCAGGAAGCGGCTCAGGCGGGTCAGCATGGTATTGGCCAGCTCGGCATTGTGGTCCAGCACCAGGGTGGATATGGCGTTGAGGGTATTGAACAGGAAATGCGGGTTCAGCTGGTAGCGCAGCATCTTCAGCTGTGCCTGGTGCGCCATCGCGGTGGCTTTCAGGCGTCGCTGCTGCTCGTCCTGGGCGAGCAGGTAGTACTTGATGCCGAAGTACAGCGCGCTCCACACCAGCATCACCATGAAGGCGCCGGTAGTGCCCTCAAAATAGGACCAGAAGCCCTCTTTGTCCGGGTAATCCTCCACGGCGGCATCGTAGAAGAAGTTCATGAAGACCACTGCCCGAAAACCCATCCAGGTCGCGCCGCCGGCGAAGGCGCCCGCCAGGATGGCCACGCCCCGCAGGGCGAGGCCGCGCTCCCAGGTGGCGTGGTAAAGCGCGCGCAGCAACAGGGTAATCCCGAGGCCGACGGCGCTGATCAGCAGCAGGTAGGTCCAGTAATGCTCAGGCGGCGATCGCCACACGAATACGCCGAGATAGGAGGTGATAGCCCAGCACGACCAGCCCCCCAGTTGCAGGGTCCAGAAAAGGTGGCGCTTATCCTGTAAGAACGCTTGTATCTGCATCAGCCCATTATAGGGAGGTACGCGAGTCGTCAATGGCGCTTTATCGCAAATTGCCCTCGTTTCGTCTCATTAGCAAAGGTTTTTTCGCCATCCCGTGGCGGGCTCAGATCTCCAGTCGGTATTTGCGCAGCCGCGCGGCGGCCCAGGAAAACATGACCGCAACCACTAGCCCGCCCAGCATGGCGGTATAGTCCAGGGCGCGCCAGTCCGGCGGCTGGAAATAGAAGCCCATTGAATCCGCCACGGTGCTGCTGCGCTGCGGGATATGGGCCCCGATGGCCGAGGACAGGTAGTCGCTGCCGAAGAACAGCTGTTCCATCACCACCAGCGCCAGGGGAATCGCCAGCGCCAGCAGCAGCGGCGAGCGCCTGGCCGCGGCGGAGCAAAACAGCAGCCAGGCGTACAGTGGCAGTGTCCACAGTATCCATATCACCATGCCCCCCAACTGTGTCCCGAGCAGGCCGGGGAGGTCGAGATTGGCCAGCACCAACTCTGCCGGATTCATATTCATGCGCCACACGGCCAGCATTGCCAGCAGCACCGAGCAGAGCTGGGTCACCATGGAGGCGAGTAGGTAGATAGCCGGAACCAGTACGCACACTGTCAGCAGCTTGGAGACGAGTTCCTGCTTTTCAGCCACCGGCATCGATTTCCAGAACAGGATGCTGCCGTCCCGGCGGTCATTGTAGAGCGTTCCCAGCAGGTAATTGATGGAGGTGGTGAGCATGATCAGGAGAAAGAACCAGTGCAGTCCATTGAGGACGGTGTTGACCGGTTTGCTCCCCCCCAGGTCGTCCAGGGAATTCTCCTCCCTGGCTTGCGGGTTGAAAGTCCAGTCGCGGCCAAAGTTCCATTCCTGGCTGCCGGCTTCCGTGTCCGCGTTTTCATTCTGCACGATCTGGATCGGGGCGGACTGGTCCTCATCGATTGAAATCCTGATATTGACCCCGTGGGACGAGCTGCTGTTTTCAAGAATTTCAACCATCGAGCTGCCGACGATGGTGATCTGGTTAGTGAGCAGTACACTGGCCAGCAGCAGCAGGATGAAAGTGGCCGCCACCGCCAGCGGGGCGAGGACCAGCGAGTTCTTGTATTCCTGCAACTCTCTCCGCAGCAGGACGATATACGTGTTTTGTTCAGTCATCACAGCTCTCCTCCGCCCACTTTCGCGATGAACAGGTCCGCGAGCGTCGGCGTTTTCAGCTCGCCCAATTGGGCCAGTTGGCGACGTTCGACGTCCTCGAAAATGAATGCCCGGCCCCCGAGAATAGAACGTTGGCCAACGGGTTCGAGGGCTTCGGCCAGCGCCGCGTTCGGGCCCACGGCGTGCAGCTCCGTGAAGCGCTCTGGAATCGTTTCCATGCTCTCCTTGAGAATGCATTTGCCGGCTCGCAGGAACATGACATCCGTGAGAATATTTTCGACCTCCTCGACCTGGTGGGTCGAAATAATGATGGTTCGCTGATCGTCGTAATAGTCGTTCAGCAACTGTTCGAAAAACTGTTTTCTGAACAGGATGTCCAGCCCCAGGGTGGGTTCGTCCAGGATGAGCAGGCGCGCATCGATGCTCATTACCAGGGCCAGGTGCAGCTGTACGATCATTCCCTTGGAGAGCTGCCTGACCCGGCGTTGCATCCCCACCTCGGTGCCGGCCAGGAAATGCAGGGCTCGATCCCGGTTGAACCGGGGGTGGACGCCTTCGGCATAGTCGATCAGCTGGCTGACCTTCATCCAGCCGGGCAGTACCGCGGTATCGGTAATGGAGCAGACCTGTTGCATCATCCGGCTGCGGTCCCGCCGCGGGTCATGACCAAGCACTGCGATCTCGCCCTCGTAGTCACTCAGGCCCAGTATCGAGCGCAGCAGGGTCGTCTTGCCGGCCCCGTTGGGACCTATCAGGCCCATGATGCTGCCCGCGTTTACCCGCAGGTCTATGCCGTCCAGGGCGCGCTGCTCACCGAAGTGCTTGCTGACCCCGTTGGCGTTGATAACCGTTTCCATCAGTGTTTATCTCCCATTTCGCGCAACCGCCGGGCGATCTCGTCAAGCCCGATACCCAGGGCCTGCACACGCTGGGCAAAAGCCGGTAGTTCGGTCTCGATGAACTTCTTCTTTTCTGTACGGTTCAACAACTCCCTGGCGCCGGGGATCACGAACATGCCCAGGCCCCTGCGTTTTTCCAGTAGTCCCATCTCCACCAGCTCCTGGTAGGCCTTGGCCACGGTCAGGTGATTGATCTGGTAGTCCGCGGAAACCTGGCGCACCGAGGGTACTGGCGCGCCCTCGGCAAAGCTGCCGTCCAGTACCCGCTCCACAACCATTTCCCGCAACTGCAGGTAAATGGGTTGTTTGTCGTTCCACTCTATCGCCAAGGAGAGCTCCCGCCGGTAGTTCCGGCCTCAGTCCCGCCGCCGGACTTCGCCGGAGCCCAGGATTGAAGTCGAAATGGCCGGGGCACCCCGGTAGTGCAGGTCTCCGCTCCCCAGGATCTCGGCCTCCAGCTGGTCCAGCACACGGATCTCGACATCTCCCGAGCCTATGATGGTGACCTTGGCGTCATTGGCGGACAGTTTGGCCATGTCCACGTCGCCACTGCCCAGCAGGCCAATTTCCAGTGACTCTGTATGACTGTCACTCTCCAGGGTGATATCGCCACTGCCGGCCAGGTGAACTTTCAACAGGCCCGTTTGCAACTCACCCACCTGGATGTCGCCGCTGCCATTGACCTGCAGCCGGGTGGTTTGCGACTCGAGCCTGGCGGCCTGCAATTCACCGGAGCCGGCCAACTGCAGCTCCAGCTCAGTGGCCGTCAGGTCGTACAGGCGAATAGCCCCTGAGCCATTCAGTGAAATCACCAGCCGGGTCGAATCCAGTGGTTTTACGAACGCTTCGCCGGAGCCCACCACTTGCAGTACCTCCAGTTGGGTCACCGCCAGCTTGTACTGGATATCATCGACCTCCCTGCCGTCGGCCGTGATACCCAGGCGCAGGGTGTCGCCGTCCAGGACAAAGGGTGGCGGCTCCAGGTCGCGCCGGTCACCGCGAAACTTCAGTTCGCCGGTTTCACCAGGCCGGATCTCCAACTGGTTGGCGCCCTGCAGCAGTACCTCGCTGAAACGGAGTCCTTCCACGCTTCTCACCTCGGCCATGGCGAGGGTGCTGAAGAGGGTCAGTGCCAGCAGGAGCGCGGACCGGTTTCTGCTGCGAACGGCAGGCTGCTTGCTGCGGTCGAGTCGAGCCATCGGGAGCGCCTCATTGATATAGTGTTATGCTATACTATAACACTACGCCGAAAGCCGCAAGGGCTACCGTTGCCGGTAGCCCCCGGCGCTGGTGGACGGACTAGTCCTGGATGACGATTTCGACGCGGCGGTTCATCTGCCGCCCTTCGGGAGTGTAGTTGGAGGCGATGGGCCTGGCTTCACCGTAGCCGATAGTGCTGATGCGCAGGGGGCTCACACCCGCAGCCAGCAGGGCATTTCTCACCGACGCCGCGCGACGCTCGGAAAGACCCAGGTTGAAGTTTTCACTACCCACGTCGTCGGTATAGCCCTCGATCAACACGGTTTTAGCGGGGTATTCGGTCATGAAAAGCGCCAGGCGCTCGATGGTGCTCATGGCGCCGGGCTGTAAATCCGCCTTGCCGGTGGAGAACAGCACGTCTCCCAGGGTGATAACCATGCCCCGGTCGGTATTGACGGCCTGCAGGGCCTCCAGTTCGCCGCGCAGCAGGTCAACCTCCATGTCCCGCGCTTGCAGGCGGGCGGCTTCCTTGGTTTTGCTCAGCTCGGCCAGCTTGATTCTGGCCGCCTTGCGGTCCGCGATCGCCAGTGCGGTGCGGGTGCGGGTTTGGGCCACATAGGCCAGCGAGGTCATATCACCGTTGGTTTCCGCCACGGCGGCCTGTTGCAGGGCCTGCTCGGCGCGCTGCAGCTCGTCGGGAGCATACCTGAGTACGTTTTCATTCTGCTTGGTGGCGTTGTAGAACGCCTCGGCTTCGAGCAGGGACGAGTTTTTCTGCAAGCCGCTGCACGCCGTCGTCAGCACGGTCGCGAGGATCAGGGCCCAAAATCTAGGCGCTTTTGTCAACATTATGAATTCTCCTGGTTTTGCCGGCATGGCGCTCACTGGCCCTGGCTGCGCATAATTTCTTCGCGCAGTACCTCTATGCTGATCTCCATTTCCCGTACTGACTGTTCCGCCTCGGCTTTCCCGGTCAAGGCCTGGGCCAGTTCGGCATCGGCCTGGGCCTCATCGGCGAGCCGCTTGGCCTCGTTGTAGTCTTCCTGCTGCATGGCCTGCTCAGCCCGCCGCAATTTATCCCGGGCGCGGTCCATTTCAACGGGGGCATAGGGCGTAGAGCCCTGGTTTTCGGCGCTCATCAGGGCGGCGCGCGCCCCCGCGATCTCTGCATCCGGGACGGGCGTGCTGCTGCAACCCGGCAGCAGGATGGCGAGGCCGCACAACAGCGCCCCCATCGCCAGCCGAGTCGGTCGTGCTCTGGCTATTTTTGTCATCACAAGTTGCTCCTGAACGAATTCTGCGCTCACTGTATACCATCGGCGGCGCCGGGCGAAGCAGTGCCTGCCGGGGAATCACCATCATAGTCAACCGGGGCCCAGCCGGGGGTGCTGGAAACCCGGGGCGCCTGCGCCAACAACTCGTTCAACTCCGCGCTGCCCCGGGTGATCGGCACGGGCAGGCCACGCGCCTCGCGAACGGTCTGCTGCACTTTCTCGGGGTTGACCATGGTCGACTGTACCGCGGTGCGGGCCACCAGCATTTGTTCCGGCGGTGTCGGGCTGGCGCTTGCTGCCTTGCTGTCCTCCGCCAGGGGCGGGTGAGCCTCCAGGTACAGCACGCCGCCGCGCCAGCCGGTCAGGTAGGGTTCGTTAATGATGCGCACCGGCGTTCCCACCGGTACCTCGGGAAACAGTCTGGCGATATCCTCGGGGTAGAGCCGTATGCAGCCGTGGCTGACGCGCATCCCCACACCCCAGGGCTTGTTGGTCCCGTGAATCAGGTAGCTCGGCATGCTGAGGCGCATGGCGTACTCCCCCAGCGGGTTATCCGGCCCGGGAGGCACGACCCGGGGCAGGGGATCGCCCATGGCGGCATGTTCCCTGCGCACGGATTGGGGTACGGTCCAGGCCGGGTTGGCGGTCTTCTGGGTAATGCGGGCCTCTCCCTGGGGGGTTTCCCAGCCCTCCCTGCCTATGCCCATCGGGTGGGTGATAACCTCGGCGGGCTGTCCCGCCTCGGGTTCCGGGAAATAGAACAGGCGCATGGAGGCGAGGTTCAGGACCAGCCCCTTGCGGGCGCCGGCCGGGAGCACGAATTCAGTGGGCAGTACCACCGCGGTGCCTTCCCCCGGCAGCCAGGGATCGACTCCCGGGTTGGCGGCCACTATCTCCTCGTAGCCCAGGTTATAACGACGGGCTATATCAGCAAGCGTATCCTCCGACCGGGCCGAAGCGACCTGCAATTTGCCGACCACATCGGTCCCCTCCGGCGGCAGCGTAAAGCGGTCGCTGGGGGAGGGGGGCGCCGCGGCCTCGGTGAGTTGGCCGGCATCAAACAGGGCGCAACCGGACAGCAGGCCGGTGGCGAGCACTAGCACAAGTGACAATGACTTCATGGGCTAAAGGATGCAGCTCAAGTCACCTGTTTGTAAAGCACAGATATCGCCACCTTCGCCCGCCCCGGGGGCGCGACCGGGCAACTCTGGCGGGGGGCTGCCAGGGCCCCGGGAGGTTGCTGTGGAGCCGCTGTACGGGAATGAGAGCCATATCCCAGTTCGGGGGAGAAATGACCATCTTTTCGGGTGTCCCGGAGCCCTTGTTGGCGCTTATACTCCCCCCGGCAAACGGAGGTTGGTTATCAGGTGTCGGTTTATTATCCCGGTTCTTTATTAGAGGCTGGTAGGGAAGGTTCTTCGGTGGGCGAACTGGGTTCATCCAGATTCAGGGTTGTAGCGGTCTCCGGGGGGGATGGCCTCACTGCGTTGCGCGAACAGTGGGCGGACCTGCTCAGCAGGGCACTGAACCCGACTTTTCTGCACGAGTTGCCCTGGTCCCTGGCGGTCGCCACCGCCCTCAAGCCCGGCCGGGTGGTCTTCTACTTCGTCTACGATGAGGATCGACTGGTCGCTGTGATCCCGCTGGAGTACCGGGCGAGATGGAACGGCCCGGTCCGGCTGCGGGCCCTGCACCTGCCCAACCATTCCAACATCTACCTGAATGATATCCTGCTGGATCGCGATTACGTGGACGAAGATGTCCTCGGCGCGGTGCTGGAGGCTGTTTCCGGCCAGCCCCAGGGCCAGCGCTGGGACTATTTCAAGCTGCGCAAGTTCAACGCGCGCTCCGCCCTCTACGCCTACCTGCAGGGCAGGGCCGTCGAGCTGCGTGAGGTAGGTGGAAGCGCGTTTATCCCCTGCCGGAACCGGGCCGATATCCAGGGAATCTCGAAAAAAGCATGGAAGAACGCCAACCGGCTCGCCAGAAAGGCCGCTGATGAGGTCGGCGCGCTTGCGCTTACCCACAGTACTCCCGGCGAGCCCCTGGAACCCTGGTTCGAGGATTTCATGCGCATCGAGTCCTCCGGCTGGAAAGGCGAGGACGGCACGGGGACCAGCCTGTTGTTGGATAAGAGAGCCCAGGCTTTTTTCCGCGCACTGATCGTGGAGAACGCGGAGAACTGGGAGACGAGAGTCTACGTATTATGTTTTGGCGAGGCGCAGGTGGCTTCGGTGCTCTGCATCTGCAGCGGCCAGGTACTGTACGTTCTGAAAACGGGCTACAACGAGGAGTACAAGGCCTATGGCCCGGGCAGTATCCTCATCGCGCGACTGATCGAAATAATGGCGGAAAACCCGGAAGTCACTGCCATTAACCTGACCACCGCGCCGCCGTGGTCGGAGCGGTGGCACTTCGATCGCGCCTCGGTCCACGAAGTTATCATTACCGGCAGCACACTGCGTGGCTGGTTGTACGGAGCACTCTATCGCCTGAAATGCCGGCTTTCGCCGCTGAAAAACAGGCTGATTTCGGCCAAACAAGGAAACAAGGTTTGAAAATTCTCGGTATCAACTACTTCTTTCACGATTCATCCGCTTGCATCGTCGATGATGGCGAACTGGTGGTTGCACTCGAAGAGGAGCGTTTCAGTCGCAGCAAGCACACCACCCTGTTTCCCGCATGCGGCCATCGCCCGCTGCCTGGAAGTGGCCGGCTGCGGTTACGAGGATATAGATCATGTGGCCGTGTCCATCAATCCGACCAAGGACTGGCACAAGAAAGTCGTGTATGGCCTGAAGCTGGGTCATCGGATGTGGCCCTTCGTCAAGCACGAGTTGATCAGGGCAGTCAGAAAGCAGGTGGACTTCAATGCCTGGTACAAGGAGCACTGGCCCGCCGGCAAGGGCCCGACCGTACACAATGTAGATCATCACCTGTCACATATCGCCGGCTCGTTTTTCGTCTCCCCCTATGACCGGGCTGCCCTGTTGTCCATAGACGGATCGGGGGAGTGGTCCACGACCTGGATGGGCGAAACGGATGGCAGGAACTTCACCTGTTACAGCGAGACCGAGTTCCCCAACTCCCTGGGGTCCTTTTATGAGGCTGCGACGCAATTCTGTGGATTCAGGCCCAACTACGATGAGGGCAAGACCATGGGGCTGGCGCCCTTCGGTGACCCGGAACGGTTTTACTCCACCATGGCGCAGATGATTGAAATCGGCCCTAAAGGTGAGGTGAAGATGGACCTGTCCTGGTTCAATTACCAGACTCTCGCCCACTGGCGGCTTTCCGATAAGTATGTACAGGCTTTTGGCAGGCCCAGGCAGGATGGCGAGCAGATCGAGAAGCATCACGAGGATGTCGCCGCGGCCGCCCAGCGGGTACTGGAAGACCGTGTGCTGGAGATGTGCAGGATCCTGGAGCGCGAATCCTCGGCGGACTACCTGGTGATATCGGGGGGGGTCTCACTCAACAGTGTGATGAACGGGCGCATCCTCAGGGAGACGCGATTCAAGGATGTCTATGTCATGCCCGCTGCCGGAGACAATGGTACCTCGCATAGGCGCGGCGTATTACGTATACAACCATAAACTGGGCGCCACCAAGCGCTATCACCATAACAACCCCTACCTGGGCACGGAGTACGATAACGAGTTCCATAGAGCGCACGCTCAAGCAATGCAAACTGCCCTATCGAGAAGCTGGAGGACGCGAGCACCACGGCGGCACACCTGCTGGGGGAGGGAAAAATCATTGGTTGGTTTCAGGGTAAAATGGAAATCGGTCCCAGGGCGCTGGGTAGTCGCAGTATACTGGCCAATCCCACCCTGCCGGACATGAAGGCGAAGATCAACGCGGAGGTGAAACACCGTGAGGCCTACCGCCCTTTCGCGCCCTCCGCGACTGTGGAGTGCAGCAAGGAATATCTTCGATATCGAAGTCGAAGCGCCGTTTATGCTGAAAGTCTGTGACGTAAAAGCCGGACAAGCGCGAGTTGCTCCCCGCCATTACCCATGTCGACGGCTCTGCCCGGCTGCACACCGTGCGCGCGGAGATCAGTCCCCGCTACCACAAGATGATAGCTGAACTGGGCAAGATCACGGGGGTACCGGTTGTCCTGAATACCAGTTTCAATATCATGGGCGAGCCTGTTGTCGAGTCTCCCTTGCAGGCGATCAGATGCTTTTTCTCCACCGGCCTGGATGCCCTGGTGATAGGTGATTTCCTGCTGCGTAAAGACGGTGCTGCAACATCGGTTACCTGTGAGCCATGCCGCTGAATACACGTGTTTACCAGTCTCGCCTTCATAGCTGTCGGCGCCATTGCATTCTACCCGGTCTATATGCTCGCGGTATTTTGCCTGGACTACACCTGTGGGGGGCGGGTTCTATGGCAATCCCTGGTTTACGAGTCCTGGTCCCATACGGTCGGACTGTTGCAATCGGACTGGCTCCTCGCGCTGCCGGTCGGGGCCGTGGTCTGTGGGCCGCTGCTACTGCCCGAACTGCTGCGCGCCAGGGGAGCAGGCAACACGACGGTAACGCTGGTATCCGCCGCGGTCATTGCCGCTATGGTGCTGGCCTCGCGTCTGCTGGGTTTTGAGGGAACGCAATTGATCCCGGTTGGGTTTGCCACCGTGGTGCTGGCCTGCGGCTGTCACCTTGCTTTCCGATATCGCCGGGCGAACTGATGACCAGGCGCCTGCTCTCGATCGCGCTGCTATGCGTGGGGCTGGCCTCCCATGTGAGTGCCCGCGACTATTTCATACTGCTGGGAGGCGGAGCGGGGCCGGTCTCCTCGGAAGTCTCCATTGAGAAAAATGTGGAATGGATTTCCGGACTCCTGGATAGTCGCGGCCACGAAGATCACGACGTGCTGTTTGCCGCGGGTCTGCAGGATCCCACCCGCGACGTGAAAACCAACCGTGTGGATCCAGAGCTTGCCGGGTTGTGGCTGCCGATTGCGCGGGTGTACGGCAACCGGGCTCGATTGTTCGAGGACTTCCACAAGAACACGGTTGCGCGCTCTGCCGATGCCGCTACCAGGGAGAATGCCCTGGATTTATTGCAGCAGCGGCTCTTTGCCATGCGGGCCGGCGATAGCCTGATGCTTGTTTACAACGGACACGGTGGGGGCAGTGACGAGGGCCCCTCCCAACACCACCTGCGGCTGTGGGACAACACCAGGCTGACGGTAGGGGACCTGGTGCAAACCCTCGAGCACCAGCCACCGCAGACAGTTCCTTTCGCTTTGTTTTGCCCCAGTGTTACTCAGGCCCATTCCTCAGGACTATCCACCGACAACTGTCCATCGGCGAGAGCGGGCCCGTGAATACTGCCCGTTGTGGGTTCACCGCGGCGCCCCACCACAGGAAGTCGGAGGGGTGTACCGAGGTTGAGGACGAGCGCGAGTACGTGGACTATTCCACCTACTTCTTCGCGGCTCTCGATGGCCAGTCCCGCCTGGGGCAGGCGTTGTCCCTGGAGGCCGATGCCAACGGGGACGGCCTGGTGGGCCTGAACGAGGCCCACATCTATGCGGCGACCCAGTCCTATAGCCGCGACGTCCCGGGCGCAACCAGTGAATACTTTCTGCAACAGTGGCAGCCGTGGTATGTTCGTGGCCAGACTTGGAGCTACCCTGAAAGCTCGGGAGACGGTCACTATGCCCGGATGGTCCGGACGGTGGCTGCTCGACTGGGCTTTCCCGCCGACCTGGATCATGTGATGCTGGTGCGCGAGGTATCTGATCGCAGAACCGGGCTGGAGGCGCAGATCAACGGGCTGGAGGATGAGGTCAGGTCACTCCGGCAGCGGGAACAGGATCTTCGCGGGGAGCTGGCCCGGGCCGGGACCTCGCGGTGGCCGGAGTTGCGCAACCCTTACGGCCTCAACTTCAACGGTCTCGAGCCGGAAAATATCGCTGATATCAGTGCCTGGTTGCAATCCCGGCCGCTGTATAACGAACTCGAGTCCGTTCAGAACGAGATCGATATCGGCAATGAAAAAATCCTCGAAATGGAGCGAGATCTCGGCATGCACCTACGGATACTGCGCTGGCTTGAGCTGTCCAGGCTGGAATATTTTCTCTATCGCTTCGGGTCCGGGGCCGATATTTCCAGCTACGAGTCGTTGCAGGATTGTGAGTCATGGACCGGTCTCGGCGAATGACTCCAGCCGCGGCTAAACCACCTGTCAGGGTGCTGACATTCGATCGCATCAACCCGGAAGTCATCGAGTATGGCAAAGCCTTCAACTACGACGTTGCCCCGGGGCCGGGAGATCTTGCCGAGTATGCGCGTTGTGTCGATATTCCCCAGCGTATCGTGGTGCTGTTGCAGGGGGAGCGCTGTGTCGGCATGGCATGTTGCCAATTGGAGGATACCACCCTGGGCAAGGTGCCCTGCCGCGTATACAGCGCCTTCGGGCAGGGGTTCTTTGATTACTCCAGGTTGTGCTACAGCGATGGTTTTGGCGCCGAATTGATTCGCGAGCTGCTGGCAGATGCCAGGGCCCAGCGGGCCGATATCGTCTTCCTGGCCGATACGCTTGTGGACGATCCCTCATTGCTGGAAGGCGGTTTCGTGCGTTCCAAACCGACTGCCCTATTCGATAGTGCAAACGAGGAAAAGGGCTATCACCCTCTGCTGAGCAAGAAAAGCGTCAAGCGCCACGTCAACAAGTGCAAGCGGACTTTCGAGTACGGGGTCGAGCATTTTACCGGCGCCGGGATCGAGGCATCGCTGGTCAAGGAAATGGGTAAACTGCATATCGAGACCAGGCGCTTTCACGGTGACCCCAGCGCTTTCGAGCGCCAGGGGGCCCGTGATCGATACCTGGCCTCGTCGCCGCAGCGGGTGCTGACCCGGATCAGCGTCAACGATGACACACTCGCTTTTCACTATGGCATGGTGTTTGGGGACACCATGATCTGGCACACGCCAGTAGTGAATATCAAGTACCTTGATTATTCGCCGTTGGAAGTGCTGTTGTACGAGACAGTGTCCTACTGCGAGCAAAACGGCTATGGCGTGCTTGACCTGGGCATAGGGGATGAGCCCTACAAGGAGCGGTTTTCGAACTCGCGCAGACCGGTATATGAGTACAGCTATCCCATCTCCCTGAAGGGCAAAATTGCGCAGTCGCTGCGCTCGGCCAAACGCCACCCGTTTGTTGAGCGCAGCGTTGCCACTATTGCAAACAGAATCAGACCCGGGCGTGCGGCCGCTGCGGGCTCCGGTCCGGAGCCCGATCGTTACCGGGTACCCCGCGATCTCCTGCCAACCTCCGGGCAGGGGAATGTTGCTGTCATGACCCATTTCGGGGACTACGTGGAATACTGCCGGGAGACCAGCCAGCCCATCGATAGAGCTTCCTATGAGCGCTTTCGCTCAGCTTGTGTTTGTTTCGCCGCGGGAGCCCAGGCGTCCTGCTGGGCCGGGCAGGCGTCGCCGGCAGGGGCCGCCGAAGGGGATGGAGCCGCGGCGCTCCCTGTCATAAAAGCCGTGCACAGCGCCGGCGAGCCCGGCCTGGAACTGCTGGCGTCACTGCTGTGCGCGGTTGCAGATCACTTTGCGGCGCCCGAGGTGCTGGTCGAGGTGCCCCGGGGTGAGAAAACCCTCCGCGAGCGGCTGCTGGCGGCCGGAGCGCAACGAAGCAATGAATAACCGGGCCCGTTACGTATAATAAGCTGGCGTAACTACGACGGACCTGCCTGTGGATTTCAACCTCAACACCCTGCAACACTTTGCCCTGGTCTTTTTCGAGATCGCCGCGATCGTCATCACCCTGGTGATATGCCTGCTGTTGCTGGCGGTTTTGTACATGTATATCGCCGATGTCACCCAGAGCAGGCATACCATCCGGCGCAACTACCCGGTGCTGGGACGCTTCCGCTATCTGTTTGAGCATCTCGGCGAGTTTTTCCGGCAGTACCTCTTTGCCCAGGATCGGGAGGAGATGCCCTTCAATCGCGCCCAGCGGGCCTGGGTATACCGGGCGGCGAAAAACATCGACTCCACCGTGGCGTTCGGCAGTACCCAGCCGATCAATCGCCCGGGGGATTTCATTCTCCTCAACGGCCCGTTCCCGCCCCTGGAGGATGAAATCAAGCCCCGCAGCGCCATCACCTTCGGTGAGGGCCATGCCCGGGAACCCTACAGCACTAGCGCCTTCTTCAATATCTCCGCCATGAGTTTCGGCGCCCTGTCGGTACCGGCCATCCGCGCCCTGTCCCGGGGTGCGCGCCAGGCGGGTATCTGGTTGAACACCGGCGAGGGGGCGGTCTCTACTTACCACCTGGAAGGCGGCTGTGACCTGGTGTTCCAGATAGGAACGGCCAAGTACGGTGTAAGGGATGAGCACGGCGCCCTGAGCGATGACAAGCTCAGGGCCGTGGCAAGCCACGAGCAGGTGCGGATGTTCGAGATAAAACTGTCACAAGGGGCCAAGCCCGGTAAAGGTGGCATTCTCCCGGGCATAAAGGTGACCGAGGTCATCGCCAGCACCCGCGGTATCCCGGTGGGGCAGGATTCCCTAAGCCCCAACCGCCACACCGATATCAGCTGTGTGGACGATTTGCTGGATATGATACACAGGGTGCGCACAATCACCGGCAAGCCGGTGGGCATGAAAGCGGTGATCGGCCAGGCCGCCTGGCTGGATGATTTCTGCCGCCGCATCAATGAACGGGGCCTGCAATACGCCCCGGACTTCTTCACCGTTGACGGCGGCGACGGCGGTACCGGCGCTGCGCCCCAGAGCCTGATCGACTATATGGGCCTGCCGGTACAGAACAGCCTGCCACTGGTGGTGAACAAGCTGCAGGAACACGGCCTGCGGGAGCGGGTCCGTGTGATCTGCTCCGGCAAGATGATCAATCCCGCCGGGGTGGCCGCGGCCCTGTGCTTGGGCGCCGATTGCGTGAACTCGGCCCGGGGCTTCATGTTTGCCCTGGGTTGCGTGCAATCGCTGCAGTGCAACCGGAATACCTGCCCGACCGGGATCACCACCCATGACGAGGAGCTGCAGCAGGGGCTGGACCCCACTGACAAGGCCCGTCGAGTAGCGAACTACGCCGCCAACCTGATGCACGAGGTAGAGGTGATTGCCCACTCCTGCGGGGTTGCCGAACCGCGGCTGCTCAGCCGGGAGCACCTGCTGATAGTTTCCTGAAGGATCCGACCATGAACACAGTTTTATCCCAGCCCCTGAAATTACCCTGTGGCGCCGAATTACCCAATCGCCTGGCCAAGGCCGCCATGACAGAGGGGCTGGCGACGCCGGATGGCGTGCCCACTCCGGAACTGGAACGCCTGTACGGAATCTGGAGCGACGGCGGGGCCGGGATGTTGCTATCGGGCAATATACAGGTGGATGCCGACCACCTGGAGCGGCCGGGCAACGTGGTCATCGATCGCGAGCCCGATGCCGCCATGCGAGCGGCGCTGGCCAGTTGGGCCAGGACCGCCACCCGCAATGGCAACCATTTCTGGGCGCAGATCAGCCACGCCGGACGCCAGACCCAGAAAATAGTCAACCCGCACCCCAAGGCGCCCTCAGCGGTCAAGCTGGGTTTGCCGGGCGGGCAATTCGGCGAGCCGGTAGCCCTGACGATTCCCGAGATAGAAGAGATAGTGCGCCGTTTCGGCATCTGCGCCGCCGCCGTCAAGGAGGCGGGATTCACCGGCGTGCAGGTGCATGCCGCCCACGGTTACCTGTTGTCGGAGTTTCTCAGCCCGCGCAGCAACCTGCGCCACGACCGCTACGGCGGCGAGCTGGCCAATCGCGCCCGCGCCCTGCTGGAAGCGGTGGCCGCCACCCGCGCCGCGGTGGGGCCGGACTTTCCGGTGGCGGTAAAGCTCAACAGCGCGGACTTCCAGAAGGGCGGCTTCGCCTTCGAGGACAGTCTGCAGGTAGCTGCCTGGCTGGAGCAGGCGGGAGTGGATCTCATCGAGATATCCGGTGGCACCTACGAGCAGCCGCGGCTGATGGGTCTGGAGGGCATGGAAGAGGCCGAGGAGCAACAGGTGGCGAAATCCACCATGATGCGCGAGGCCTATTTCGTGGACTTCGCCCTGGCCATGCGGGAGCAAGTGTCCGTTCCCCTGATGGTTACCGGCGGCTTCCGGCAGCGGGCGGCCATGGAGCAGGCCGTGGAGGGCGGCGGCGCGGATCTTGTCGGGCTGGGCCGGCCCATGTGCGTCATGACTGATGCACCGGCGCGACTGCTGGCGGGCCTGGAGGAACTGCCGCGCTATGAAAACGAGCTGTCCCTGTTACCGCCCTGGCTCAGCTCCCTCACCCGGGTGAAGGCGCTGCGAGCGGCGGCCGGTTTCGCGGTCCAGTTCTGGTACTACGCCCAGCTTGACCTGATCGGCCGCGAGGGGCGGGCGCAGCCCGGGTTATCGGTTTTTGCCGCAACCCGGCGGGTGATGTCCCTGCAGAAACAATTGATGGCGGCGTGCCGGGCATAGGACCCCGCTGCGCCGACCGTTGGTGAAACCGCCACCGACCGTTCATCGAAAAAAATTGCCGCTTATCTTTTTGCCGCGAAAAACGCCAGTAAATGGCGGACTTATTTCAACTTTTCCATAGTTTTTACGTGATATTTTCCTGGCTTCCTCCTTATATTGGTGGTGCACAAAGAAGCTTCGGAAAGGGATCACATGGTGGCATATCGCGACAACAGGACGCCGGGCGCAATGCGCCGAGGGATCGGTGCGTCCTTCCAGCGCGGCTTCAGCATCATCGAGGCAATGATCGTCCTGGTCATTGTCGCGATACTGATTGCGGTAGCCGCGCCCGGGTTCCAGGAACTGATCGGCAACAACCGCATGATCTCCGAGGTGTATGCCCTGAGGGCCACCCTGAGCCATGCGCGCACCGAGGCGCTGGCCCGGCGCGCGCCCGTGGTGGTGTGCCCCACTGCCGATGGCGCCACCTGCGCCGACTCGGACGACTGGTCCACCGGTTACCTGGCTTTTGTCGATAGCGACGGCGACGGCGCAGCCGACCCCACCGACCCCGACGAGGAAATCATTCAGCGGGAAACCGAGGAGCGCTCGGTGGATATCGCCTTTGACAACGGCAACAGGATGGTGCGCTTTGCCCCCGACGGCATCGCGCTGGGCTTCGAGGGCAATTTCGTCTTTTGCGACGAGCGCGGCGCCAACAGGGCGCGGGCGCTGATTCTCAATGCGGTTGGTTCCCTGCGGGCGGCCACCGATACCGACTCCCCGGAAGATTCCATTGTCAATGATGCGGGGGATAACAATGTTACCTGCAGCTAACAACGGCTATTACCCCGGCCGTGCCAGGCAGTCAGGGTTTACCCTGATAGAGGCGCTGGTTGCCGCCGTTATCCTGGCGATCGGCGTGCTGGGCGTCGTCAGCCTGCTGACCATGTCCAAGGTGTCACAGCACGAGGGCATGGACAGGGTGCGGGCGGTGGCCCTGGCCGACGACATGATCGAGCGCATTGTCAGGAACCCCGGCGCCATGGGCGTATACGATGATCGCGATCTCTCGGCGCCAATAGGCGGCAATACTATCGACGAGGTGCCGGACCCCGATTGCCGCGCCGTGGTCTGCACCGCAACGGAATTGGCCAACTTCGACCTGTGGGCCTGGGAGCAACTCCTGGATGGCCGGGCGACCACCTTCGATGACGGCGGTACGACGACCGCAGCAGTAGGGTTGCGCAATGTGCAGGCCTGTATCGTGTTTGCCGCTGATGCCGGCAGAACCAACACCGGCATAGTCGACTTGGTCATACAGTGGCAGGGCCTGAAGGAGACCGCCGATGCGGTCGATGGCGGCGCGGTCTGCGGCGACGCCGACGACGAGGACCTGAGTCGACGCCAGGTGGTCGTTAGCACCTATGTAATTGACGAGACAGAATTATGAGGCAGTGCAGGCAAACAGTGGGCAAGGCCGGCGGGTTCTCCCTGATAGAACTCATGGTGTCGATAGTGCTCGGCATGATCATCCTGGCGGGCGCCACCTCGATCTACCTGGCCTCCAAGCGCTCTATGACAGAAGGCGAGCAGGTGGCGGCCGTCTCCGAGAACGGGCGCTTCGCCCTGCAGTTGCTCAATACGGCGGTGCGCCATGTGAGCTTTTTCGGCGGTTCCAATCCGGCGGATATCCGCGAGGACGGTTCGCTGGGTGCGGTGACGGGGGACTGCACCGGAGACGCCGTAGCCTACGACACGGATAACGCCATGTTTGCCGTCAGAACAACGAGTGCCAGTATCCTGGGTTGTATCACCGATGCGGTTCCCAATACGGATGTGCTGGTTATCAAGGGTGTGGCCCCCAGCCCCCTGTACGACGCCGACCCGGATGACTCCAGCGCGACCCGCGACGGGGTCATCTCTTTTCCCACTGGCCTGAACGCCGAGGACGTCTACGTCATCGCCAACAGCGAGTCGGGCATTTTGCTGGACGGCGCCGACACGGCGCCCAGTGTCAGCGTGGGCACCGAGTTCGCCCAGGGGGTGGCGTGGCCCTACCGAATGCAGATTTACTATATTCGCAATGCGGCAACGCCGACCCTGAGCCGCAAAGTGCTGCAATGGGATTCCTCTGCCGGCGCCATGGCGGTGCAGACCCAGGACCTGGTACAGGGGGTGGAAAACATCCACTACCTGTTCAGTTACGATTCGGACGGCGACGGCGAGGTGGATGCCCTGGGGGATGCGGCCGCGGTGCAGGCCGCCGATGCCTGGGACCTGGTGATGTCACTGCAGGTCTTCATGCTGGTCCGCAGCGACGTGGCGGATCCCAATTACACCGATGAAAAAACCTATAACCTGGGCGATATCAGCGTCACGCCGGGAGGCAATGTGCGCAGAATCCTCCTGAATACCGATATCGCCATGCGCAACCCACGGCTGGTCCTGCGGGGAGGAGCATAATGAACAAGCCTGTCAACACTACATCGGCACAGCGCGGCGTCGCGCTGGTTACGGCGCTGCTGTTCCTGCTGGTGGTGACCGTCATCGCGGTAACCGCCGCCAATAACAGCAACCTGGGCCTGAAGATGTCGGCCAGCATGCAGGACGCCTACCGCTCTTTCCACGCCGCCGAGGCCGGCATCTTCGCCGCCCTGGGTCTGGCGGGCGGTGCCCAGGACCCTTTCCAGCGCCAGGATGTGGTGACTGAGCCCTTCCAGGGGATCACCACGCATCCGCTGCGCAACCTGGCGGTGGATCCCAACGACCAGGCTTCGGCTCCCATCGACGTGGACGTTTTTCTTATTTCCATCCAGCGCCCCTGCCCAAGGCCGCCCACCGCCAGTGGCGGTTCCAGCGTGGGGGTCTTCGATTGTGACTACTACCGAATCCAATCCGAACACGATGAGCCCGGCCGGGCCCGCACCCGGGTCGAGTTGGGCGTGGTAAAGACAGTAATAGGCAGTACCTGAACAGTGCGCCGGAAAATGACGCAGTTATGTATCCGTGGAGGACATTTCCATGCTTAACAAAGTGACAAGAACATTATCGATAGCGCCCGGTGCCCTCGCACTCGCTTTGCTAAGTGCTGTGATCCCCGCGACGGCGGACGACACGGAAATCTACCAGGCCGAATACGACGCCGGCAGCACCGCCGGCGCCCGGCCCAAGGTGTTGATCGCCTTTGACGACTCCGGGAGTATGAGCACCGAGGTGGAGCAGCAGCGGCCGGCCTATGATCCCAGTGCCAGCTATGCGACCAGCGTCAGCGCCGACCGCATCTACTGGTCGACCGACGGCTCCGTGCCCTCGGAGAACAGCAGCAACTGGTTCTCGGCCGCACAGAATCGCTGCGCCTCGTCCTATGACGACCTGGACGACAGCGGCCGCTACGGCGTCGAACGCGCCAGGCGCTGGATCGATTCCACTGTCCAGCAGGGGCAGTGCACCCTGAGCTGTCCCGATGGTACCGAGTATCGCAACCCTCCCGGCCCCAATAACGCCGGATGTTATGAGCAGACCACGACCAGCGAGCCTGTCGAGAAACTGGTCTATGTCCAAAATGACGGCAATGGTAACAACTGTAGCGGTGGTCTGACTTACGTTGACCCGCCCGGTGGCAATAACGACGCCTGCTACGAGGTGGTGACCTCCAGCAGCCCGGTGACTGGCTATGTGTACCGCTCGAACGACAGCGGCAACTCCTGCTCTAACGGTTGGGACTATCTTTATGTCGATCCTCCCGGGGGTGGTAATGCCTACGATGCCTGCTTTGAGCTGGTTACCGAGGCGGAATTCACCACGACCACGGACTGGGTCTATACCGGGCCGCGGGTTGAGGTATGTGAGGACGATACCCCGGTGCCGGGCACCTGGGCGAGCCTGAGCAACAATGCCCAGACGCCCACCCACGTGGAGTGTCGCGACGACGTCACCAACGGTATCACCGCCAACGGCAGCGGCCAGAGCGACGGTTATCCGCAGACCAACGTGACCAATGGCAATGAATATGGCCCCAATGTCGATGGCAGCATCGACTGGGGCAATACCGCCTATACGTTCTTTACTTCCCATTACATGAACTGGTATCACGATGACTCGCTGGTGGAGACCAAAACCCGGCTGGAGATTGCCCAGGAAGTGATTTCCACCATTATCGATACCAACCCCAATATCGATTTCGGCCTGCTGGAGTTCAACTATGACTCGGGGGGCCGTATAGCGCGGCGCATCATCGCAGGTATGAGCGAGAGCCAGCGCGACAGCCTGATAGACCTGGTAAACATGACCGACCATGCGGGCAGTACGCCCATGTGTGAATCCATGTACGAGGCCTACCGCTATGTTGCCGGCCTGGGTGTGGTCTACGGTAACGATGCCCAGTCGGGCAGTGACTCCCGAGGCACCTATGACGTGCTGGCCAAGGACCCGCTGGCAGAGAGCGGTGGCACCTATATTTCGCCCAACACCGACTGCGCCTATACCTACATCATCCTGATGACGGACGGTGAACCGCAGCGCGATACCGATGCCAACCAGCGCATCAAGACCCTGACTGGCAAGGACTGCGATGTCTACGACAGCGCCGACAGCGGCGGCCGCACCGAAAACTGCCTGCCGCAGCTGACGGAGTACATGGCCAACACCGACCTGGACGGCGACGACACCAATGGCGAGCAGTACGGTATCACCTATACCATCGGTTTCGCCACCGACCAGGAGCTGCTGAGTGACGCGGCCGCCAACGGCAAGGGCCAGTACTACACGGCCAACGATGCCCAGGAACTGACCGCGGCCTTCCAGGGCGCCATTGTGGGCATCCTGTCCCGGGCCACGACGTTTACCTCCCCTGCCGTGGCTGTTGATACCTTCACCCGTACCCAGAGCCGCGACGAGGTGTTCTATGCCATGTTCAAACCGGCAGCGACCGTGGACTGGGTAGGCAACATCAAGAAGCTGAAGCTCAACTCCGATGCGGTGCTGGTGGATGAAGCGAACGCGGCGGCCCTCGACCCCGACACTGGGCTGATCAAGGACACCACCAGGACTTTCTGGAGCGCGACGGCGGACGGATCGGACGTGGAGAAAGGCGGTGTCGGCGAGTTGCTGGCCAACCGTGACCCCGATACGCGCACGCTGTACAGTAATACCGGTAGCAGCGGCGCCTTCGAGATCTTCAACACCACCAATTTCGATGCCAGCGCCCTGGGCCTCACCGATGCCCAGTTCTTCAGCCTGCTGGGGGCTTCCAACCAGACGGCCGCGAGCAGGCAGATCAACTGGGCGCGGGGCGCCGATGCCTACGACCGGGATGGTGATAACAACACCTCCGAGTCCAGGGGCTGGAAGCTCGGGGATATCCTGCACAGCCAGCCGCTGGTATTGAACTACGGCGCGCTGGGCAGTGCTACCATCGCCGCGCCCGACCTGAGATTGCTGGTAGGGTCCAACTCGGGCTTCGTGCACTTCTTCGGCAACAGTGACGGCGTGGAAGACTGGGCCTTCTTTCCCAAGGAGCTCGCGGGCATTCTTCCCGAGCGTCGCCGCAACGACATTACCAATGACCATGTCTACGGTATGGATTTGACCCCGGTGGCCTACACGTACGACAGCAACAGGGATGGCACGCTGGACTCCAGTGATGGCGACAAGGTGTGGGCCTACCTGGGCATGCGCAGGGGTGGTAAAGCCTACTATGCCCTGGACCTGTCGAACCCTGGCAGCCCGTCCTTTATGTGGCGTATAGACAAAAATACCACCGGTTTCGGCGAACTGGGACAGACCTGGTCCGAGCCCGTGGTAACCACCATACCGGGCTATGTGGATGGCACTACAGGCGTCAGGAAGCCGGTGCTGATTTTCGGCGCCGGCTATGACACCGGCAAGGATGCCGCCGGTGTGGGAGCCGCTGACTCCGAGGGCAGGGGCCTGTTCATCGTCGATGCCGAGACCGGCGCCCTTATCTGGAGCGTAACCCCGGCGATCAACTCGGCCACCAACCTGAACGAGCCCGGCCTGCTGCATTCGGTACCTGGCGGCGTGACCCTGCTCGACAGCAATGGCGACCAGCTCACCGACCGGATCTACTTCGGTGACACCGGGGGCAACCTGTGGCGGGTCGACCTGCCGGGTAATGCGCTGCCCACTTCCAGCCAGGATACCTGGCAGATCAACAAGCTGGCAGCATTCAACGGCGGTACCACCGCGACCGACCGGCGGATCTTCAATGCCCCGGACGTGGTGCGCATACGCCAGGGCGGCCAGGCCATCGACGCCATCATCATCGGCACCGGTGACCGGACCAACCCGAACGCCACCGATGTGGACAACCGCGTCTACCTGGTTCGCGACCGGGCCACCGCGCCCTATGCAACCGCCAGGCCCAGCTCCGGTGACTGTTCCGACCCGGACGTGGTGGATTTCAGGTGCAGCCTGCCCCTGACGGAGAATGACCTGTATGACATCTCCGATAACACGATAATCACGGGCACCGACACGGAAAGGGCGGTGGCGATCGCTGAGTTGAGCAGTGCCGATGGCTGGCGCTTTGACCTGGCCAACGCCGGTGAGAAGAGCCTGGCCAGGACGATCACCATCAACGGCAGGGCGTTCATACCCACGTTTACGCCATCCGACCTGCTCAGCGACATCAACAGCTGTGAACCGCAGTCGGGTACCGGGCGGATGTACATCCTGGATATCTACACTGGAGACAGGGACTACATCAACCTCGGCCCGATTATTCCCGATACCCCATCGCTGCACTTCTCCGAAGACGGCACGATTCGTATCCTGCTGCCTCCCGGGGCGCCGGCCTCGAGCCTGGAGGAACCGGGAGAAATAAACTGTGAAGGTGGCGTCTGCGACGTCAACGAGTCGCTGCGGCCGCCCTACGGTAACTTCTGGTTCCAGGAGGACTACCAGTGAAGCTACCGAGTCATAACCGGCAAAAGGGATTGGGCAGGAGCGGGGGCTTCACGCTGATCGAGGTGATGATCGTCGTGGTAATTGTCGGCATCCTGGTCGCCGTCGCCCTGCCCGGTTACCAGGGCAGTATGCAGAAAGGGCGGCGCGCGGATGCCAAGGCCGCCCTGCTGGATGTGGCCGGCCGGCAGGAGCAGTACATGCTGGACCGGGGCACCTATACCAACGACATGACAGACCTGGGGTTTGGCGCCGACCCCATGGAGTCCGAAGAGGGTCACTATACTGTCGATGCGACCGACTGTTCCGGCGGCACGACTGACCTCGACCGGTGCTACCTGCTGACGGCGACGCCCAAAGCCGGTTCACCACAGGTGGATGACGCTCGCTGCACCTCGTTTATTCTCAACTCCAATGGTGCCAAAACCGCAACAGGCAGCGACACTGAAAGTTGCTGGTAACCGATTACTGAGGGGTAAATCGAATGTCAAATATCAAATCGATACTGCTGGTCTCCGTATCCCTGCTGGTCTCCGCTGGAGCACATGCCGAGCGGGAATGGCCCGACCGGGTGTTCGACTGCCAGGTGGTTACCATTGACGGCGCGCAGGGCCTGGTAAGTCTGCAAAGCCTGTCGCCGGAGGATGCCAGGAAGGGTGCGGTGGGGAAGACCGCGGTGACCCTGCTGGGCAACCAGGGCAGCGCGGCGCGGGTAATACAGTGCGTTGAAAAAGGTCAGGGGAATAAATTCACCGACTCCAGCTTCCAGGCATGGTTTGAGAAGCTCGACCAGTAGCAAGCGCATATACTAACCCGGGCCCGGTTGTGCCGGCACACCCGGGGCGGCTCGCTAGCCGCAGCTGGCAATAGGCAGCGGCGTACGCCGCCCGGCAATCGCTTACTCGCACGCGCGGGTGATGACGGCCTGGGCCTGTTCCCGCTGGGCGTCTTTTTCCTCTTCGGTCAGGAAATGGTAACCGCCATCGCCATCGGGCATGCGAATCCTGGCACGGGTATTCAGTGTTTCCAGGTTGTGGCGGGCGGTGGCACAGGCCTCCGGGTCCTTGTTACTCGTATGCTGCCCCGCGGCCGCGGCCTGCTGTTGGGGAGCGGCCGCCGTTTGATTCGGCTCCGCAGCAGCGGGGCTCGCATTGTCCGCAGCTGACCGTTGCGACATGCCCCCACCCACGACCACCTTCTCGTACTTGATACCCGGCGGCGGTGGATGGTCGCTGTTCATCGGGGTGCCATTTTCATCTACCCAGCGATAGTAGGTATCGCTGCTCGTGGCAGGCAGGCTTGCCGTCGCCAGCAGGAAAGTGGCTGACAGGGCAATACAGGCGCGCTTGGCTGATTCCATTGCAATGTGTCTCCCCAATATTCTTTTGTCATAAAGGTATCGCGAATCGGGCGCCAAGAGCAATGTGAACCGGCCGCTTCCGGCAGTTAACGGCACTAATACCCATCATCGGTCGACACTAACAGATCAATTCCAGTGCCTCCCTTGACCCCTGCCGGGCCGACTTCCAGACTGGGGGTGCATATTCCCGTGACAGGACGCGCCGCCATGCGCTTCGCGGTCCTGCCGCACGCAAACTGAATTGGTTGACATGGATGTTGATTGATAGCGGTTTACAGTGTCTTGCGCTGATCGCGCAGTTTCACCGGGTGGCGGCGGACGCCGCCGGTCTGCAGCACCGGTTCGGAAGCGGTGCCTGCCCGGCTGACAATGTCCTGCGAGCCGCCCGCTCGCTGGGAATGCGTGCCAGGCGAGTGCAGCTGGAGGCCGCGGAAACAGCGGGCAGGGTGTTGCCGGCTATCGGGCTGGACAGGGAGGGTGCCAGCTTTGTGCTCGCCGCCGTCCGCGATGGCGGTGAGGATGGCCACCACTACCTGGTGAAGCGACCGGGGCAGGGCGGCCCCGTGCAACTCGACGCTCGGGAATTTGCCGCGCTCTGGTCGGGGGAGCTGATCCTGTTGGCGCCGCGCGGCGCGCCCGGATTCGGCGCCGGCGCGCGTTTCAACCTGCGCTGGTTTATCCCCTCGCTTATCAAGTACCGCCGCCTGTTTGCCCAGGTGATTATTGCCTCCTTTTTCCTGCAACTGTTTGCGCTGGTGACACCGCTGTTCTTCCAGGTGGTGATGGACAAGGTGCTGGTGCACCAGGGCTTTACCACCCTGGATGTGCTGGCCTTTGGCTTCGTCGTGGTGGTGGCCTTCGACGCCGTGGTGGGGGGCTTGCGCAACTACCTGTTCAGTCACACCGGCAACCGGGTGGATGTGGAACTGGGTGCCCGCATGTTCCATCACCTGGCGGGACTGCCACTGGCTTACTTCGAGGCGCGCCAGGTGGGGCAGACCGTGGCGCGGGTGCGGGAGCTGGAGACCGTTCGCAATTTCATCACCGGCAGCGCCCTGACGCTGCTGATAGACCTGTCCTTCACCTTCGTGTTCCTGGCGGTGTTGTGGTACTACAGCCCGACGCTCACCTGGATCGTGCTGGGCTCGCTGCCCTGCTATATCGCCCTGTCTGTTGCTGTTACCCCGGTCCTGAAACAGCGCCTGGATGACAAGTTCCGCCACGGCGCCGCCAACCAGGCCTTCCTCACCGAGACGGTGACGGGAATGGAGACAGTAAAGTCCCAGGCCGTCGAGCCGCAGATACAGAGCCGCTGGGAGGAGCAGTTGGCGGATTATGTGACTGCATCCTTTCGCGCCCAGAACCTCAACAATATCGCCAATCAGCTTGCGGGCTTTTTCAGCAAGATCACCACACTGTTGATCATCTGGTGGGGAGCCCACCTGGTGATCGCCGGGGCCCTGACGGTGGGCCAACTGGTGGCATTCAACATGATCGCCGGGCGCGTTACCGGTCCCATCCTGAAGCTGGTGCAGCTGTGGCAGGACTTCCAGCAGGCGGGTTTATCCCTGCGGCGCCTGGGCGACATTCTCAACACCCCGACAGAGAACAGGGCGGCCGCGGGTGGCAGCAATCCCCGGCGCCTGCAGGGCCAGGTCAGCTTCCGGCAGGTCAGGTTTCGTTACGCGCCTGACGCACCGCCGGTACTGGACGGACTGGAGCTGGAGGTGCACCCGGGCGAGGTAATCGGCATCGTGGGACGCTCAGGCTCCGGCAAGAGCACGTTGGCGAAACTGTTACAGCGCCTGTATGTGCCGGAAAGCGGCAGCCTGGCGTTGGATGGCAGGGATCTGGCCACCGTAGACACCGCCTGGCTGCGCCGCAATATCGGTGTGGTACAGCAGGAGAGTTTTCTGTTCAACCGCTCGGTGCGTGACAATATCGCCCTGGCCAATCCGGGCCTGCCGCTGGAGCCCGTGATGCACTGCGCGCAGGTGGCCGGCGCCCACGAGTTCATCCTGGCACTGCCGCGGGGCTACGACACCGTGATTGGCGAGCAGGGCAGCACTCTCTCCGGGGGCCAGCGGCAGCGAATCGCCATCGCCAGGGCGCTGATGGGCGATCCCGGAATTCTCATCCTGGATGAGGCCACCAGTGCCCTGGATTATGAATCAGAGCGCATTGTGCAGCAGAATATGGGGGCCATAGCCCGGGGTCGCACGGTCTTTATCATCGCCCACCGGCTCAGCACGGTGCGTCATTGCAACCAGATCGCGGTGCTCGATGGCGGGCGCATTGTCGAGTCCGGTGATCACCAGACCCTGCTGGCCCTGGGTGGTTACTATGCCAGGCTCCATGGTTACCAGAATCACAGCCCGGTCATGCGTGCCTGCGATACCCCGGCGGACGATGCCCGCAGGGCTGAACACTGATGTTGGGCGGCGATGAAACCCGCCAGTTCCTGCCCGCCGCGCTGGAGGTGCAGGAGACCCCACCCTCGCCGCTGGGGCGATGCCTGCTGTGGCTGTTGCTGGCGCTGTTTGCCATCGGTATCGCCTGGGCCTGCCTGGGACGGGTGGATATCGTGGTCACCGCGCCCGGGCGCATCGTGCCGACCGGGCAGGTGAAGCGCGTACAGGCGCCGGAACTGGGCAGTGTCGCGGCGCTGCTGGTGGTTGAGGGCGACGAGGTGAGCGCCGGGCAACCGCTGGTGCGACTGGATCCGGCCTATGTCGAAGCCGACAGCCGCAATGTGCGCGAACAGCTCAATGACATTGCGGTGCAGTCCGCCTGGCGCCAGGCCCTGGAACACTGGCTGGCGGACGGTTGGGACAGGGCCGCCCCGGAGCACCTGCCGCAGCGTTTCGCCGCCGCTGACCAGATGGCGGCCGATGCACTCTATGCCCGGCATCGACAGGAAATTACCGCCAGGATGCAGGTTCACGCCAGGGAACTGGCCGCCAACCGGGCCGAACAGGCGACCTTGCGGGCGGAGCGGGAGGGAGTTCAGGCGACCCTGCAGGTTCTGGTGCAGCGGGTGAGTGCCTACAAGACCCTGCAGGACCAGCAGTATGGCGCCAGGGTGCAATACCTGGAGATGCTGCAGCAGCAGACCGAACTGGAGCGCGCTATCCCGGTACTGCGGTCGAAGGAAAACGCTCTGGTCGAGACGGCCGCGGCAATCGACGCCCGTATGCGGGCCACGCTGGGCGAGATACGCAAGGCCAACCTGCTGGCGTTGGCGCAACTGGACAGCGAGAGCACCGGGTTGCGACAGAGCGCCAGGAAATTGACCCGACACCGGCAGCTGTTGGAATTGGTCGCCCCGGTGGCAGGTACCGTGCAGGAGTTGGCGGTGCACACGGTGGGGGCGGTGGTGTCGCCGGCCCAGGAGTTGATGAAGGTGGTGCCGGCGGATGCGGGCATAGAGGTCGAGGCGCTGTTGCAGAACAAGGACGTCGGCTTCGTCCGCGAAGGCCAGGCAGCCCAGGTGAAAATCGACACGTTTAATTTCACCAAATACGGTTTGATCGATGCAAAAGTGCTGGATATCAGCAATGATGCGGTTGAAGACCCGCGCCTGGGATGGGTGTTCCGTATCCGCCTGTTACTGGACAAGGACTGGGTGGCGGTGGAGGGAAAGCGGATTCGCGTCAGCCCCGGCATGGCCATTACCGCCGAGGTGAAGACGGGCAAGCGACGACTCATCGAGTTTTTCCTGTCGCCGCTGCTGCGGTACAAGCAGGAGAGCGTGCGTGAGCGATAGCAGGGATATGCAGCCTGCGCCATTGCCAACCGGCGGGCATCAGCCGGCCCGAAAACGAGGCTTACAAGTGAACTTGTGCATACGCCTGATTTGCTACTCCTTCCTTGCCTGGCCGCTGCTGGCCTGTTCGCATGCAAGATCCCAATCTTGAGGAGTTGCGCCGCCTCTGCGAGAAGGATGCCGGGGTGAATATCTATCGGAGTGTGGATGCGGATGGGTATTACGATGGGGAAATGAAAGGACGTCACTTCGAGGTACTTATCAAGTCGGATTTTGAGTTTATTGAATTCTGTGACGAGAACCCAGTCCTGAAAGCAGTTACTGCAGAAGCCTGGTTGCGGAAGATATGACACGGGTCCCTGCGATTCCGGGCGTTGTGATCCGATGGCTGCAGAACATACTGGAGGAGTCCGTGCCGCTGAACCCTATGCAGCGTTTCAGGAAGGAGTAGCTGTGTGGAGTTTGAGCTGCATCGACAAGCCAGAGGCACGTTACTTTTATGAAAGTCGACTCAATGCTTGGGCAGCATCAGATGATGATCGGTCAGTTTAGCAGCAGTCGTGTCTGGATCACGGATACACAGTCGAGATCTGAAATTATGGGTGAGTATATTATCATACTCTCTGATACAAGCGTCCAAATTCAATGATCTAGCCAAGCACTGTGATGATATTGATAGAACCTATCCAACCTTTGTGGAGACTGATCTTGTGAACAGAGTGCTTTCAAATTCTGGAAAACTAATATAGCTGAAAAGGAACTTCGCTATGATCGATAAAACTTATGTAAACGCAATTGCTTTCAGCTGCAGCCTATGCCGACTGGGACGAAATCCGGGCGATATTCGCCAAGATCATTTGGTCCAACAAGCGGCTCTACCGAAACGCAAGTGAACGAGATATTTCTTGGTTCCCATTCCAAGTTCACCCTCCACAGCTACGCCGAATACCCCAGCGGCTTCTCCGCCACCATCTTCAAAGAGCGCGCCACCGGCGAGTTGACCGTGGCTTTCCGAGGCACAGAGTTGGATGACATCGTGGCCGATGGCATAGCCGACCTCCTGGTTCTACTGGGAAATCCCAATACACCACTCGAATTGTTCTTCAACCAGAGCGACAACATAAGCGACTTTCTTTCGACCGCGGGGCTGGATGTCGATGGCAGGCTGCAGCAGCCCCTTAACTTCACCGGCCATTCCCTGGGCGGTTACCTGGCGTTGATGGCGGGCTACCGCTACAGCGCCGACTTCGGGGAGATCAGTACCTACAACGGCCTGGGAATGAACTGGTCTGAAGCCCTCGATGAAACGATAGCCAACGCTTTCGAGGGGATCCTCATCGATGGCAGCAGAATTACCAACTATTTCGCCGACAAGGGAGTGTCGGGGGCTGCCAGTCCGCTGATGTACCGCCCCGGCGAGCGCGTGCCGATATTTATCGAGGAGGCGGGTCTGATCGAGAACCACGCGATAGCGCGCCTGGTGCAGAGCCTCTCGGTATACAACTTGTTGGGTCTTGTGAGCCCGGGCCTGGACTCCCCCGCCGGCATGGAATCGATCTACCAGATACTGGACGGTAGTTCGAACCTGCCGGAGCATTCCCTGGAAGTACTTGTCGACCAGTTGGGCACCCTGCTGGGCGGCGAATTCGCCGGGGCCGCGGTAAAGGCCGACGTCGGGTTGTTCATGGAAAAAATCGCGGACGCCGGCATCAGTCACGATATTGTCTCACTGGCGCCGGATGCCCTGGATGCGGACACCCTGGCCGCGCTTGCCGGGGAGGATGACCCCGCCGGCCGGGGCTACCGTTACGCGCTGGACAAGTTGCTGCCCTTTGCCGTGACAAGCGGCCTGGCTGACACCACCGCGGCCGGGAACAGCTATGACCTGGACAGGTTTTCCGCTGGTTTCCTGCGCTCCCGCGCGGCTTTCCTGGGCCTGTTGCAACGGCGCAATGAACTGGATATCGCGTCCTCCATTACAGTTCTGGAAAACTCCGCATACCCGCGTGCCGTGTTTACCGATGTGGACAGCGCTATCGAAATCCGGACCTTTGCCGGCTCTTCCCCGGCGAGCTGGCACGTTTACGGTAGCGCCGGTGACGATTTCACCGCCCTGTCCGGCGGTGACCTCAATGACTACCTGTTCGGGCGTGCAGGCAACGATACCCTCAGCGGCCTGGGTGGCAGTGACATCCTCGATGGCGGGACCGGTGATGACCGTATCGAGGGTGGTGCGGGGGCCGACTTTATCATTGCCGGATCGGGCGATGACCAGATTCACTGGCGCCACGGCGACGGCGACGATGTTATCGAAGACCGGGACGATGGCGGTGACCGCATTTTCGTCGACGGGGTGGACCTCGCCTCCCTGCGGTTTGAGCGCCAGTTTGCCGGGTCAGGGTATTTCAGTGACCGTGCGCAGCCCGACATCAAACTGCATTACGTCGGTGGCGCACTGGAAATATTCGCCGGTACTGGCGTCGGCAGGGGTACGATCACCGCCAGCAAATACTCTCCCGCCAGCGGCGCCAACTACGGCATAGTCCTGCACGAGTATACCCCGCACACCCCGGTTACGAACATCGAGGTAGCCGCCCTCGGTAGTGCCGCGGGCGAAGTGCGCGCCGCGGCCTATGACAGGCAGTTTCCCGCTCTCCACAATGGGCTGGACTGGGCCAATATCGCCATTCGTTTCAATGCTGACGACGTCGCCAACTACAGCGGCAGCGGCCTGCATGGCACCGTGTCCGGGGCCTTCGAGGGTGGTCCCCTTGGGGATTTCCTGTCCGGTGACGATGCGGGCAACGCCCTGCATGGGTTGGGAGGTAAAGACCATCTAGAGGGGGGCGCGGGCGACGATTTGCTGGAGGGGTGGTCCGGCGCCGATACCCTGCTCGGCGGCGCCGGCGCGGACCTGCTGTTCGGCTCCACCCGGGCCAATCTCGATGCCGCACTGGACCCCGCCACGTCTTATGGCAGTTTCTATCTCGCCCAGGTCGAGGATATGCCCGCCGACGTGAACATCCTGGACGGCGGTGGCGGTGACGATTTAGCCAGCGGCGGCCAGTATTCCGACGAGATTGACGGTGGCAGCGGCACGGACTACCTGCTGGGCGGCAGCGGCCGGGACTTACCTCGATGGCGGTGCTGACCGGGACATCATTTACGGTGATTCCGCGCTGGCCTATCGCCTGCAGGAACTGGTTCCGGGTGGCAACCTGGGCGAAGTGCTGGAGATAGCCTTTGCCGACGGCGCGGAAGGCGTTGGGGAGTACGACGATGTCATTCACGGCGGTACCGGGAATGATATCGTCTGGGGGGAGCTCGGGAACGACCTGATCCATGGCGAGGCCGGCGACGATTTCCTGGTCGGCGATCGCTATGAGGACGAGGCCTGGTTCAGCGCCGAGTTGGCCGCTTATGGTGACAGCAGCGCGATGCTGGCGGAGGCCCTGCATGGCGACGACCAGCTGTGTGGCGGCGCGGGCAGTGACCTGTTGCTGGGCCTGGGTGGCGATGACTGGCTGGCCGGTGGCGCCGATACCGATACCCTGAGGGGCGGTGCCGGTAACGACAGTTATTTTCTTGAGCCCGGCGATGGCCTGGACTATATCGAGGACTCCCAGGGAACCCATACCCTGGTGTTCAGGGGCATCGACGCCGGCGATCTGCAGGTGGTGTTTCGCGGCGATAAGGTGCGCATAGGTACCAGCGACGGCTCGGATGGCTTCTCCATGGCGCGGGATGCCTGGTCCGGGGTGCGGATTGCGCTGGATATGCCCGCTGCAGTGATCGAGCGCACCCGGGTGGAAACCCTATACCAGGACACGATGGGCAACTTACTGCTCACTGTTGCGGCTACCTCTACCATGGGTGAAGCGGAGCGCGCCGCCCTGTTCACGGTGGACGACAGCAATCCCGCCCAGCCGCGGGTAGCGGTCGGTGCCGGCGTGGAGGTCATCGAGGTGGAGGCCCTGGACAGCGCCGAAGGCGGTGCGGAAGCGCGCCTGGGGTCTGTCAGGCTGTTGTTTTCACGCCGCCTGATCAGCGGGCTCGGGGGCGGCATAGGCAGCCTGTTCCTACTGGATGGCCAGGCGGTGAACCTGGTGGGCTTCAAGGGGGACCTGGTAGGCACTGGCGGCAATGACTTGATTACCGGCAGCAGCGGGGGGGATACCATTCACGCCGGCAGCGGCGACGATACAGTCTACGGTCGCGAGGGCCCTGACTGGTTGTATGGAGGCTCCGGTCGTGACTTGCTGGAGGGCGAGGAGGGCAATGACCACCTGGACGGTGGCAGCAGTGACGACACCCTGCGCGGCGGTGCCGGCGATGACGAATTGTTCGGCGGGGCGCTGACGGATCGCGACCGGCTGCAGGGCGGGCGCGGCAATGACTCGCTGGCTGGCGGCCCCGGGCCCGATCACTACCTGTTTGACCGTGGGGATGGCCAGGATGTACTCGACGATGCCAGTGGTTACCACTACCTCGAGTTCACCGGCAGGGTAGACCCGGCCTCTATTGCCCTGTATCTCAATGGCCACGGCGAAGGGCCATTCCGTATCGAATACGGCCAGGGCGACCAGATCCTCGCTTCGGCCAATACTTCCTCGCACTGGATCAACAGCGTTACGGTCGGCGGTGTCCCGGTCGAACTGCTACAGCGCTCCGATCTCGCCGAGGGCAGCTTTTATGACACCCGCTGGAACGACGTTTTCGAGAGCGGCCCGGGCAGCGATACGATCTACCTCAGCGGCTGGGGGGACGACGCCATCCGGCTACAGGCCGGTGATGGCCTCGATACCGTGGAGGTTGACGAGGGCTACGTTCCGGAAACCAGGGGTGAGCTGCGCTTCGCCGCCGGCATCGACCTGGAAAACCTGGACTACAGTTTCAGCAACAGTGCGGTCACGCTCAATTATGGCGTCGGTGATGCCATTGCGCTGCGCACCGATACCGCCTTTGCTTATCGCGATAATGTCCTGAACCGGGTTAACCTGGTGTCCGAGGCCGACCCCACCTGGCAGCCCCTGATCCGCGCCCAGGCCTCCGGCGGCGACCTGTACGGCAGCTTCGGCGCGGATCACATAGTCGGCGGCGACGGTATCGACATGATTCTTCCCGGCTACGGCGATGACCTGATCGAGGCGGGGGGAGAGCCCGACGTCATCTTCCTCAACGAATTGTATATGAGCCAGGGCCGCGACGGCATTGGTCACAAGATCGTGGTCGGCGGCGCGGGCAACGACGTGGTCCACACGCCGCTGTTCCAGGGCTTGAGCTTCCACTACAACCGCGGCGATGGCGAAGACCGGATTCTGTATGACTGGTCCTGGTCATCCGCCCATCCCTATCGCTTTGTGCTCGACCACGACACCGCCAGCGCCAGCCTGCAGCCACACGGCCAGGACCGGCTGTCCTTTGGCCCCGGTATAACATTGGGCGACCTGCGCTTTGTACGCCAGGAGGATGAGCTGGCGATCTCACTGGCGGACGGCTCCGGTGGTATTCGCCTGCCCGGGTTTTTCACCAACTGGGAACAGTCGCCGGGGGCCGATACCGGCGAGCTGTACGCGATGCTGTGGGAAGAGGGGCCGCGGCCGGATTCGCTGGCGCATCCCGATGTGCTGGCGGGCCTTCCCCGGCTGCCTATTGCCACCCTGGGCTTCGCCGACGGCAGCGCCTTTGATATGGAGGCAGTGCTGGAGAGCCTGCTGGGACAGACCTCCACCGAGTTGGTGGGGACGGATGGGGACGACTACCTGCTGGGAACCGACGGGGACGATGTGATTATTGGAGGGCTGGGCAATGACACCATGGACGGTGCCGGCGGCGACGACCTCTTTGTCATCGAAGGCAGGAACCAGGGCCGGGATCGCGTTATCGGCGGCGCGGGTTTTGATGTCGTCACCGGCGGTTCCGGGAATGACAGCTTCAGGCTGACCGAGTTGGGCCCGGCGGACGGTATCGAGGTCATCGACGGCCGCGACGGTCACAATTTGCTGCTGGGTGTAGGCGGCCGCAACACCCTGGATTTCAGCGCCACGCAACTGCGGAATATCGCCGCCATAGACGGGCGCGGTGGCCGGGACGTGATTATCGGCTCGGCGGGCGATGACCTGCTGATGGGAGGCAAGGGCAATGACACGCTTAGCGCTGGCGCGGGTGATGATACCTATGTGTTCTCCCTCGGCGACGGCCGCGACAAGATAGACAACGCCGACGCCAGCGCCGACAGCCTCGATGTCCTGCGCCTCGAAGGTATTGAAACCGATCAGGTATGGCTGTCCCGCCAGCGCAATCACCTGGCGGTAAATTTCCCGGGCTCCAACGACCGGGTTCTGATCCGCGGCTGGTACGTCGACGAGGGCGACCAACTGGACGCGATTTACGCCAGTGACGGCGTGCTGATGCGCGAGCAGGTGGACCAGTTGGTCAACGCGATGGCGGTGTTCGACGTCCCCGAAGGGGTGGACGCCGCGATAAGCGAAGAGGCCCGTGAAGCACTGGCGCCGGTGCTGGCCAGCGTGTGGCAGGCGGTGGCCTAGGGGCGCGAGCTATTTGTTGCCGAATATGGGGATAAGCTTGCGGGGCGTCTCCAGGCTTATCTGCCTAAGCAGCTTCCTGCGGTAGCCCGACAGCTGGCGCATGCTTTCCAGGGCGGGAAATTGCAGCAATACCTGGGCGATATCCTGGGCCAGTGTCACCCGCGACAAGCCGCGGTAGATGCTCAGGTAGGAGCCCACCATGGCCGTGAGGGAGCGGGTGAGGTGCAGGTAGTCGCTGCGCACCACGATGCCCTGGCGGCTCAGTGCCGCGCCCAGGTTGACGGCCAGTTCCAGGCGGGCCAGCAGGCCCTCCTGGCCTTCGCTGTACAGGGTCAGCAGGAAGTCGTAGCCCAGCGGTTGCACCGCCGCATCCGCGAGGATCTGTTCGATATGGCCTTGCAGCTCCGCCTGGGATGCGCGCAGCGTCTCCGGGTCGCTCCCCAGCGCTATGATAGCCCCGGTAATGGCCTCGGCGTCACCCGCCAGCACCGCCTGCAGGTACTTGAGCGCGGGCCGCCAGATAGTGCTGATGTCGACCGTGTTGCCCCAGTCGATCAGGTAGAGATCTTGCTGGTTGGCCACCAGGATATTGCCGGGGTGCAGGTCGCCGTGAAATTCCTGGTAGATTACCAGGTGTGAGATCACCGTGTGCAGGAAGGCGCGGCCCACCTTGCGCTGTGCCCGGGTGACGCGGCGCTTGCTGCCGGTGCTGAAAGCGCTGTTGATGCTGGCCGCCGAGTCGACAAATTCCATTTCGATGATGCGCCGGGTGCCGTGATACACCTGCGGTACATGCCAGTTGCTGGACAGGCTGGCGCGCCCGGCGAAGCGGGACTGGTTGCTGGCCTCGGATTCGAAATCCAGCTCCTCCCGGAAGCCCTCCACGAACACGTCGACCTGTCCCAGCCAGGACGACAGGAAAGGCGAGAGCTTGGAGTGTGGCGCCCAGTACTGGCTGCTCAGGATGGCCAGCTTGATGACCGTCTTGCCGATCAGGAACTCGCGTTCCAGGTTGTGGCGCCCGACCTTGACCACCACCGGGGTGAGCAGCTGCCGCCCTTTCCTGTCCCGGGTTGGTTTCTGGGCCAGGTATACCGAGGCGATGGAGCCGGACTTGATGGGGCTGGACGCGTCGAAGCCGAAGTAGCGCTCGGTGGGCAACTCCCCGTAGCACTCCAGGAAGGCCTGCTCGACTTCGCTGGCGGTCATGGGCTCAACGTCTTCCTGAAACACCGCCAGTGCCTCGGCGATCTCGTCGGGGAGAAAGTCCGAGCTGGCGGCGGCGACCTGGGCCATCTTGATAAAGAAGGGGCCGAATTCGCGCACCATCTGGGCGACGATTTCCGCCTGCTCCTTGAAATTTTCCGGATCGGTGGCGAAGAACTCGCGTATATAGCGCAGCGCCCCGATCTGGCGCCGGAAGATCACCAGGTCCTGGCGGATGACCCGGGTATTGCCCAGGATCTCCCGCATCTGCCGGTCGTTTACCCGGCGCAAGTCCTTCATCTGGTTGATCACCTGGGCGATCAGCGGCTCGTAGGCGGTGAGGAATATACGCAACACGTCCAGGCTGACCTCGCCCAGGCCGCGCAGCTCGGGTTCGCTCATCAACTCGTTGAAGAACTTCCAGAACTCCTCGGTCACCTGGGGCGGGATGGGCACCACGCTGCGGGAGGTAACCTGGTCCACCAGGAAGCGCAGCAGGTTCTCGGTGCTCTCCTCGTTGGGCAACAGGTTGCCGCTGCGCATGCGGTCGGTCAGGGTCCGCAGCTGCAGGGTCACGGGGTGCTGCTGCAGTGCCAGGAACAGCTCGTCCAGCGCCTGGTGAAGTTCCGGTTCGGTGACCGGGCTGCGGCGATTGATCAGCTCCACCAGCGGCAGTAGCGCGCGGTATATTTTCGCGACGCCCACGGTAAAGTCGCTGGTGGAGCGTACCAGGCGGCTGGTCTGGATTTTCAGCGCCGGTAGGATTTCCTCCAGCTTCAGGTAATCGTCAATTGCGACCGGTTTGACCTGCTTCGCCAACAGCTGCTCCCAGCCAGGTTGCCGGGGCAAACTGGCGTAGACTTTGATTTTCAGGAGAAAAACCTGGTTTCAGGATTGTCAGCGCCCGTTTTGGAGTCGCTGACCAAGGGCATTCTCCCTCATTCGACTGGCGCCCACAAGGCCGATCTGCCGGCGAAATTAGTTGCCCGCGAGGTCCTCCCGGGCGGGCAATTTTGCTAGAATGGCGGGTTTATTCACCCCTGATAGCAGTACCCCCCATGATTGAACCCGCCACCAGCGCAGTGCGACTCAACTCCGAGGATGCGGGTCGCCTAATGCGTCAGGCTACCTATGCCTCGGTAGCGGTTGCCCTGGTGCTGATCGTTGCCAAGCTGTTCGCCTGGGGGGTGTCTGACTCGGTCAGCCTGCTGGCCACGCTGATTGATTCCGTGCTGGATGCCCTGGCCTCCCTGATCAACCTGCTGGCGGTACGGCACGCACTGTCACCCGCCGACCGCGAGCATCGCTTCGGTCACGGCAAGGCAGAGGCGCTGGCGGGGCTGGGGCAGGCGGCGTTTATAGCCGGCTCGGCGGGCTTTCTGTTGCTGGAGTCAGCCCGTCGCTTCGCCAACCCGGTACCCCTGGACGCCTATGGACTGGGCGTGGCAGTAATGGTGTTTTCCATGGCCGCGACCCTCGGGCTGCTGTGGTTCCAGCGCCGTGTCATACGCCAGACGGGTTCCACCGCGATCAGTGCCGACGCCCTGCATTACCGCACTGACCTGCTGGTGAACGGCAGTGTCATCGTGGCCCTGTGGCTGTCGGTAAAGGGCTGGACCGGCTTCGACCCCCTGTTTGCCATCGCCATCGCGCTTTACATTCTCTACAGCGCCTGGGAGATCGTGAGGCGGGCCTTCGACCACCTGATGGACAGGGAACTACCCGATGAGGAGCGCGAGCAAATCAAAGCCATAGTCGGGTTGCACCCCCAGGTGCGCGGCATGCACGATTTGCGCTCGCGCAGGTCGGGCATAGACACCTTTATCCAGCTGCACCTGGAACTGGATGATGAACTGCGCCTGCTGCGGGCCCACGCCATCTGCGATGAGGTGGAGGCGAGCCTGCAGCAGGCCTATCCCACTGCGGAGATCATCATCCATATCGACCCGGTATCGGTGGTACCGGATGAACCCACGCCGGAGTATCCCCCCGCGGAGGCCAGCGAGGAATCGACGGGGCTGTTAAACAAACTGCTCCCGTAGCACCCGCTTGAGCACCTTGCCGGCGGGGTTGCGCGGAATGACCTCGATGAATATCACTTTCTTGGGCAGCTTGTAGCGCGACAGTTTTGCCGCGCAGTGGGCGATGATGTCCTCCTCGCTGGCCTCACCTTCGTCGCCGACCACGATGGCGCAGGCGATTTCACCCCATTTCTCATCGGGAAGGCCGATCACCGCCACCTCATTGACGGCCGGGTGGGCGATGATCACGTTCTCCAGTTCCGCGGGATAGATGTTTTCGCCGCCGGAAATAATCATGTCCTTGATGCGGTCCTTGATGAAGATAAAACCCTGGTCGTCGATCTCGGCGATATCGCCGGTGCGGAACCAGCCCCGGTCAAAGGCCTCCTCCGTGGCATCCGGCCGGTTCCAGTACTCCTTCATGACGAAGGGGGCCCTGATAACCACTTCCCCGGTGCCGCGGCTGCTGATGTTGCCTGCCTCATCGCGAACCTGCATCTCGCAGAACATCGACGGGGCGCCTGCCGAACCTATCTTGGCCAGCGCGTATTCGTCGAGCAGGAAGGAACCACCACCGCCGGTTTCTGTCAGCGCGTAACCCTGCATCACCTGCATGCCCTTGTCGTTGTAGATCTCGATCAGGGCCTTGGGCATGGGGGCCGCACCGGTGACGAAGCAGCGGAAGTGCTCGGATTCAAAGGTGGCGAAGTCGGGGACCTGGCGCATGAAGTTGAGGATGGCCGGCACCGAGCCGCCGGTGGTGACCCGCTCCTCCCTGATCAGTGCCCACACGGTCGTGGGGTCAAAGTTGGGCATGGAGATAATGGTGCCCCCACCTATGGTGCAGGTAATCAGCGAGGTGAGCGCAGCCACATGAAACATGGGCAGGGGCAGCAACAGACGATCGCGGTAGCGCATATCCGTGGTGGTCGACCAGCTCAGCGCTGCCCAGCTGATGGTCTCGTGGGTGTGCACTACCCCCTTGGGCAGCCCGGTGGTGCCCGATGTGTACATGATGAACAGGTTGTCGTCGCCGCCGGCGGTGACCTCGGGTTCGGCGTCCGAGGCCTGCTCCAGCAGCGCCCGCAGCCCGGCGTCGTCACCATTCGCGGCCTGCACCTGGATCCAGGTCTCCACCGCCATGGGGTGGTCGGTACTGGCCTTGACCCCGGCGGCCAGCTCGGCACACTCCGCGCCGTAGATCACGGCTTTGGCGCCGCTGTCGGAGACGATGAAAGAGAGTTCGCTGGGGGTGAGCCGCGTGTTCATTGGCACCACCACGGCGCCCAGTTTGGCGGCGCCATAAAACAGGCCGACAAACTCCACGCAGTTGGCCATCAACAGGGCCACCCGGTCCCCCGCCTGCAGGCCACTTGCCGCCAGCACCCCGGCGCAGCGGTTGGCCAGGGCGTTCATCTGGGCGTAGTCGAGGCGCGTGCCGGTGGAGGGTTCTACATAGTTTTCCAGGTCCGGGGAGAGGCCGGCGCGCTGGGTGAGGTGGTGGCCGAGATTGATTTTCATATGCTGTCCTCTAAGAAAATATTCAGTGTAGCGAGTGATTTGCGGCTAAATCGCAGGGCGGAATATTTTCCGTCCTGAACGGATACGTACTAACCCGCCTTGCGCTTTGGTCTGGATTTGGCTTTGGCTTTGGCCTTGGTTCTCGTCCTGGACCGGGTGGCAGGCTTGCTTACTCCCGCCGTCTTCTCAAGCTCCTGCAGGGCGTCCATGATGAGCTCGGTGAGGCGCACCGGGTTTGCAACGGCCTCGGGCGTCGCGCCGACGCCCAGGCATATTTCCTCATTAATGCTGACAAAGCTGACATTCAGCCCAGCGCCGGGCGGCACGATCGGGCAGCCCTGGAAAGCAGTCATCCTGGCACCGGCGAGGTAGCGCTGGCCCTGGGGACCGCGCATGTTGGAGATGACCAGGTTGATGCTCGGCAGTGCCTTGAACGCCGCGGCGATATCCGGGAGGGTCGTGCTGCCGAACAGCAGCATGGCGTAGAGCTGGCGCACGGCCACCGGCAGCCTGGCGCTGTCCTGCTTGATCCTGTCGGTAGCGGTATGGACCTGCTGCAGGCGCTCCGCCAGACCGGCATCCGGTTTGCCCATGGGTACCAGCTCCGCGGCGGCCTGGTTGCCGGAGGCCTCCTGTCCCTCCTGGCGCACCGACATGGCCATCAACGCCACCAGCGGGGCTGTCGCGCTGGCCTTGTGTTCCCGCAGGTAGGCGTGCAGGGCGTGATCTATGAGGGTCATGACTATGTCGTTAACGGTGGTGCCGGTGGCTGTGGCCAGTGCTTTGGCCTGGGCCAGCGGGATCTCGCAACTGCTGTAGCGCCGCTCGGAGGAGGTTGCGGTGTTGTTGAACAGGGTTTTGCTGGCGCTGAAGGGCAGAGATGAGCTGGCGGGTTTGAGTCGCAGGTTCTGTGCGCCCAGTTCCGCGAAGCCGGCGCCGATTTGCAGGAGGTCGGTCGGCAGTTTGGTGAGGCGTGATACCAGGCTCTGTGCCGGCGCCTTTCCCGAGCGGGGCCGGCGACTTGCGGGGGCTTCCATGGGGGTCCACAGGGCATTCATGGACTTGTCCCTGGGCGAGCGGCTGATGTACTGGTCGAACAGCTTCAAGGCGCCCATGCCGTCGATCATGGCGTGGTGAACGCGCACCATGACGGCGAACTGGTCATCCTCGAGCCCCTCGATAATGTAGCACTCCCACAGCGGCCGCCCGCGATCCAGCAGCGGGCCGTTGAGGAAGCTGACGATCTCGGTCAACTGCGCCGCACTGCCGGGAGGGGGAACGGCGAGGTGCCGGACGTGGTAGCGCAGGTCCGGCTCCACGGTCTCCCAGGAGGCCACCCCCTTGTCCAGCCACTTCAGCTTCTGGTTGAAGGGTTTTGCGACCGGGCCGCTGCGGTAGGCGGCCAGCAGTTTCGGGATGAAAGTATTCTTCTGGCCCGCCGGCAGGCGAAACTGCTGGAAGGCGGTCATATGCATGGGGCGGTTGGGCGCCTCCAGCAACAGGAAGCTCAGGTCAACGGGAGAGAGTTTGCTCATGCAGCGGTTCCTTTTGCGGTCTCTTGCGCGGGGATGAGGTTAATCAGTTTATCCAGTTCTTCCACGAAGTAGTCGTAAAGCACCCAGCCATCGGGCAGTACTTTCTGGTCGGCCAGTATGCACAGGTTGGCGTGCTCGCAGTAGCTCCACAGGGTGATGTTCAGGGAAGAGCCGTCGAATACCTGCCCGGTGGAAAACCAGTCGACCATCTTGTAGGTGTTGAAGTAAATGGGTTCCCGGGGTCCCGGCACGTTGGACAGCACCAGGTTACCGAACATCCCCAGCCCGCCCTGCTGCCGCCTGATGTACCAGCGCAGCGCGCCCATGATCCAGGGCGGGCAGATCTGGAACAGGGCGTTCAGGTCGGCGCCGGCTTCCACCGTAGCCTGCAGGTGTTCTTTCATTTCGACCGCGGCTTTGTGGCTGGCCCTGAGGCGCTCCAGGGGGTCCTCGATTTCCGAGTGCAGCCAGCAGTAATCCACGGTGGCGAAATTACCCATCCCCTGCCAGCCCTCGTGCCTTTTGCCCGCGAAGGGCGTGCCGGCAATAAGCGGATGCTGGTCGGGGTCGTAGCGTTTGTCACGCAACAGCCGGCGCAGGGCGCCGGCGGTACTGCTCAGGAAAACGTCGTTGATGGTGACCCCGAAGGCCTTACTGAGGTGTTTGAATTTCTCCAGCGGCATGCTGTCGCAGACGAAAGTACGCCCGGGGGACAGGGAGGTGTTGAGCGGTGTGCGGCGCATCATCGACATCGAGGGGTGCGCGGGCTTGCCCTCGCTGGCCAGGCGCTGCTCCAGGGCCTTCTTCTTGCGCAGCCCGGTGATGACCCGCGGCAGGTGCTTGCCCAGGACCCTGGGCAGGTCGCGGCTGCCCCACCACAGGCGCTTGCCCCAGGAGGGCCAGGGCCGGGGCTGCCAGGGCGGCTCCGGCTCCGGCTTCCAGCCCGGCTCGGAGCGGTACAGGCGCTGCAGGTTGAAGGCGGCACCTACCCCGTCCACGTAAGCATGGTGAATCAGCGAGACGATGGCGACCTTGCCGCCCTCCAGGCCCTCCACGACCCAGGACATCCACAGCGGGCGACTGCGATCCAGTTGATAGGCGTAGACCGATGACATGAACTCGCACAGGGCCCGGTGGTCCCCCGGCGCCGGGCAGCCGACCCGGCGTACATGGTAGGCCAGGTTGAAGTCGGGATCGTCCACCCACATGGGATGGTTTATCCCCAGGGGCGAGGGTGCGTATTTCCAACGGAACATCGGCACCAGGTGCATCCTGCTGGCGAAGTCGTCGTAGTACTTCTGGAAAGACCAGCCCTCGGGGTCGCTGGATGGGTCCAGGATGGCCACTTTAAAGGTGTGCATGTAGGCCGATGATGTCTCATTGGACAACATCATCGCGTCGGCACCGCCCATTCTTATCATTTGCTGGTCTCCCGCTACGCGTGCTCAATTATTATAGTCAGCATGCGCGCAGCTGCAGGGATAGTAACGATAAGTGCCGTCTGTTAACAGTGGCCGATGGCCGGCACACCGGTGGTCGCACCCGGACCGCCGACTGCCCGGGTGCGCCTGCCGGAGCCGTTACTCAGAAATCGTACTTCAGGCGGGCGAAGGCATTGATGCCGTAGCCCGGCAGGCGTTCGCCCACGGCGATGTCCGGGTTCACAGCCCGGTTGTAGCCGTTCAGGTGGTTGCGGTATTTCTGGTCCAACAGGTTGTCCACCCCCGCCGCCAGCTGTAACTGGCGGGTGGCCTGCCAGGTGGCGCTGGCATTGACCAGGCCGTAGCCGGGGGTCTTGGCCTCGCCATTGGTCTGGCTGACCTTGTTCTGGCGCTGGTACAGCACGGTTTCCACCCCCGCGGTCCAGGCGTCGCGGGTGTAGTCCAGCCGCAGGGTGGTATTGGGGGGGGCGATGCGGTAGAGGTTGTCGTCTATGTCATCACGCTTGCCGCGCACATAGTTGATGATGCCTGACAGGCGCCACTGCTGGTGCAGCTGCCAGGCCCAGTCCATGTCGAAGCCGTAGAGCTCCGCATCCACATTATTGAACTGCAGCGGGTCCGGCCTGTCGGTGCCATTCATGCTGTTCATCATGCGCACGAACATGACCGCCGGGGCGGAATCGCTGGGTGTGCCCTGGATATAGTCGTCCACCTTGTTGTAGAAGATTCGCGGCGACAGGGTCAGGCTGCCCTGGAGGAAATCCAGGCCGAACTCCACCTGGCGGGAGGTTTCCGGGTCCAGCTCGATATTGCCGGTGTAGGTGTAGCCGTCCGCCAGGCCGCCGGTGGCCTCCAGCGGCAACCACAGGTAGCGCTCCTGGTAGCTGGGCGAGCGGGTTTTCTGCGCCAGCCCCAGGTACCAGCTGCTGCTGTCGCTGGCCTTGAACCAGGCCTTCGCCACCAGGTCGACATTGTCGTCGGTCTGCTTGCGATCGGCGTTGTTGAACTGGTCACGCAACACCTGCGCCGGGGGCATCATCATGGCGGGGGTGCCGTCCACCTCGTCCGCATCCATGCTGACATTGTTGTAGCGTATGCCGAACTCCCCGCTCCAGGCGGGGCTGAAGTCCTGCTGCCGCTCGATAAAAGCGCCGAGTACCTCTCGCCGGGCGTTATTGAAGTTCACTACAAAGAACATCGGGTTGTTGGGGTTGTCGATATTCGAATTGTGCTCGGCGCCGAAACCATCGACACCGGCGAGCCACTGGCCGCTGGCATCGCGCCGGCTCGCTTCAAGCTTGAAACCGGCATTGTCGCTCCTGGCCTTGTTGCGCCGCCAATCGGCAGCGTTGGCGGGCGGCTGGCGCATGCCGTAGTTGTCCATGGCGTGACGCAGTTCGCTGCCGTACAGGGACAGTTCCACGCGGGTGTCGCCGGCGGCGTCGAAGGCGTAGTTCAGGTTGTACAGGTCGCCGCGGATGTAGCGGATGTCCATTGGCAGGGAGGGGGTGCCGGTGTCGCCGGTGTCATTATTGCCGTAATCCATTTGCAGGGTGTGGGCACCGCTGCGGAAGCCATAGCCGATATCGTAGCGGTCGCGCTGGTATTCCGTGGGCAGAATGCTGCCACCGGGAAAGTCCGCATTGTCGCCGCTCTCGGTGAGGGCGGCGACCTTGAATCGGTTGCGGTTGTTGCTGGCGTAGAGATTGGTGTTCAGGTTGTAGCCGCCGTTGGTCGACTGGATGCTGCCCATGGCCCGGCCGCGCAGCTCGAACTGTTCGCTCTCGGTGAAGCTGCCCTTATCCGCCCGGGCGTCAATGGCGCCGCCTATCGCCTCCTGGGCGACGCTGACCGGTACGATGCCCCGGTAGACCTCCAGCGATTCCAATTGGCTGGCCACCACGTAGGAAATCGGCGGGTCCATCCAGTTCGGGCCGGAAGGGGCGAGGTGGTTGCCGTCGATGGAAGTGTCGATGCGCGGGCCATACATGCCCCGGTACTGGGGAATGCCGGTCAGCGGGCCGTTGCTGTTGACGTTGGCGCCCGGGGCTTCCTTGAGCAGCTCGGCCACGTCCGGGGAGATAACCAGGGCCTCGGTCACGTCGATGGTGCGGGTGGAGTGCGTGGCGGTCACCACCAGTTCCTCCATCTGCTCGGCCTGGGCCGGCAGGGTCGCCAGCGCGGCAACAAGGCTCAGGTACAGGGTATTTCTTAGGCATGGATTGCTCCCGGTTTGCGGTACAAAAACCGGCGCATTTTAGCGGCTGGTGACCGCGCTGGCCTGTGGCATGGTGTCGCACCCTCGGGAATGTGAATCCTTCACAATTAAATTGACGCTGAAAACCTTATATTTATCCTACGTATTCGAGCCTTGCCAGACCCGCAGTGGTTCGCACCGACGATAATAAAAAGGAGTATCACCATGCCCGCACTGTCGCACCGTAAAACCCTCTCGCTCGCCGTGTTGATGGCCTCTGGCCTGGCTGCCGGCAACGCCGCCGCCCAGTTGGAAGAGGTGGTGGTCACCGCGCAGAAGCGCAGCCAGTCGCTACAGGACATCCCGATATCGATCACCGCCTATGATGCCCAGGATATAGAGGCCATGCGCCTGATAGACGCCCAGGACCTGGGAATGGTGTCGCCCAGCCTGCAAATGCCGGCCTATCCCACCTCCAGTAACAACCTGGCGCTGTTTATCCGCGGCATAGGCAACGCCGACTCGGTGGTCATTACCAAGGATCCCACGGTGGGCGTGTACTACGACGGCGTCTACGCGGCCCGCTCCTCCGGCATGCTGTCGGACCTGTCGGAACTGGAGCGGGTAGAGGTCCTGCGCGGGCCACAGGGCACCCTGTACGGGCGCAACAGCACCGCGGGTGCGATCAATTTCATCAACGCCAAACCCACCGGGGAGCTGGGCTTCAAGCAGACCCTGGGGGCCGGGAACCTGGACAGCTGGCGCTCGACCACCCACCTGAACCTGCCCCGCGTGGCCGGCTTCAGTGCCAAGCTCACCGGCGCGTTTTCGGATCGGGATGGCTGGGTAGACAACTCGGGACCCAACAAGACGCCGGGTCTCGAATACACCGACTACTACAAGAAGGAAAACGAGGGCTATCGAGTTGCCCTTCGCTACGATGGTATCGACAAGCTGCTGGTCGATTACAGCTACGATTACTCGGACATGACCACCGGGCCGGCGTATTTCCAGTACGGTGGGCCCTCCGGCGGTGTTGACGTCAACGGTGTGCCCATCACCGACAGTTTCCGCAGTCGCCTCAAGGAAACCCGCACCCCCGTGGGTGGCGGCAGGTTTGCCTACTACCTGCCGGATACCAAGACCAAAGTAGACGGGCACAACCTCACCGTCAGCTACGAAATCAACGACAATCTCTCGCTGAAATCGATTACCGGCTACCGCAACCTGGATGACAACGCCTCCCAGAACTTTTCCCAGTCTTTCGGTGATGCCGGCTCGCTGGAGGTGTACACCGCCACCAACGACGACGAGTTTTCCCAGGAACTGCAGCTGGTGGGCAGCGCCGAGCGGCTCAACTATGTCGGTGGCCTGTATTATTACAACGAGAACGGCGACCAGACCGAGCGGCAGTACCTCGACCGGGCCGTTGTCGACCAGACCGGCATCTACGCCTTCAGCCTGCCCGACTTCGCTCCCTGTTACATCGAATCCGTCCCCGGCCTGAGTTGCAGTGGCTTCCCCTTCGTCAATTACCTGCCGATCTACCTCGGTGAGTACACGGTCAAAACGGATATTGAATCCTGGGCGGGCTTCGGCCAGGCCACCTGGACCCCCAACATCCTGGATGACCGCCTGAGCCTGACCGGCGGCCTGCGCTACACCGACGACCAGCGCGATGCCACCCGTACCAATGACGGCCTGCCCTGGAACACCCGCGCGCCGGGGAAATCCAGCTCCGACAAGGACAAGGTCGATTACACGGCGGTGGCGGATTACAGTTGGACTGACGAAATCTCTACCTATGCCAAGGTGGCCACCGGTTTCCGTTCCGGCGGCTCCAGCCGCAACGGCCTGGATTTCAACCAGGCCTTCGACCAGGAGACCGTGACCTCCTTCGAACTGGGCTGGAAGTCGCAGCTGATGGAAAACCGGCTGCGTCTCAACGGCGCGCTGTATTACATGGAAGTCGACGATATCATCCTCGATTACCTGCCGGACCCGGTCAACAACCCCTCGGCGGTAGAGGTATTCAACTCGGGTAATGCGGATATCTATGGTCTGGAACTGGACATGCAGGCGGCGATCACTGATCGCTGGTTGGTCGGTTTTAACTACGCATTCATCGATTACACCATAAACGACGCGGTCTTCCCGGATGGCTCTGATCGGACTGACACCACGGAGCTGGTCTGGGCGCCGGAGAACGCCTTCTCGGTGAGCAGCGACTACAACTTCCCGGTCAGCGTGGGCGAGGTCCAGTTCCACCTGGATTACGCCTGGCAGGACAGCCAGTACGCGCTCGCCAACACGGATGCGGGCAAGGTTGAAGTGGGCAGCTACGGTTTGCTCAACGGTCGCATCAATCTGGCCGATGTGCAGATGCTCGGCGGCAACTGGCAGTTTGCCTTGTGGGGCAAGAACCTGACCAACAGGGACGACTCCAATTACCTGATCGGCGCCACGGCCAGGACCTACCTGCAACCGCGCACCTACGGGGCCGAGCTCATCCTGGAGCTCTGATCCCGACCCGGGGGGACATGATTGTAGGGTCGAATTCATTCGACCAATGCACCCCCGGGCGACCCCGGCAACCCCGGGCCGAATAAATTCGGCCCCACGGGGCATACCATTGAGGGTCGAATTCATTCGACCAATGCACCCTGAGGCGGACCCGGAACCCCGGGCCGAATAAATTCGGCCCTACAGGGGATACCATTGTAGGGTCGAATTCATTCGACCAATGAACTACCGGCGGCTCCCTCCAGAGATACTTGAACGCAAGCAAAACATACTGTATGTTCAAATCCGGTTTTTGAGGCCCCAGCTGTCGCTGTCGGGCCTTTTGTCTACACTGAAGCGTTAGCTTGCCCGGCGTTCCGGGCCGCCAGCGTTGCGACCTGATGAGGCATTACCCGTGAGCGAACTTGACCAGTTTCGCCAGGCCACCAGGGCCTGGTTGGAAGAAAATTGCCCGCAATCCATGCGCGAACCCACCAAGGGTTTCGAAGACTTTTACAACGGCGGCCGCAATCCCGAGATAGACCATCCGGACCAGAAACTGTGGTGCGACCGCATGGCCGAGCGCGGCTGGACCGTGCCGCACTGGCCAAAGGAGTACGGCGGTGGCGGCCTGGGCAAGGAAGAGGTGAAAGTGCTGCGCCAGGAAATGGCCAGGATCAACGCCCGCCCGCCCCTGGACAGCTTCGGTATCTCCATGCTCGGGCCGGCCCTGCTGCAGTTCGGCACCGAGGAGCAGAAACTGGAGCATCTGCCGAAAATTGCCCGCGGTGAAATCCGCTGGTGCCAGGGCTATTCCGAGCCCAATGCCGGCTCCGACCTGGCCAGCCTGGCGACCAGGGCCGAGGACAAGGGCGATCACTACCTGATCAACGGCCAGAAAATATGGACCTCCTACGCCGACAAGGCGGACTGGATTTTTTGCCTGGTGCGCACCGACAACAGCGGCAGCAAGCACGAGGGCATCAGCTTTGTGCTGTTCGACATGGCCAGCCCCGGGGTGACTACCCGTCCGATCAAGCTGATCAGCGGCTCCTCGCCGTTCTGCGAGACTTTCTTCGACAACGTCAAGGCATACAAGACCAACCTGATCGGGGAGGAGGGCAAGGGCTGGGCCATCGCCAAGTACCTGCTGACCCACGAGCGGGAAATGATCTCGGCCTTTGGTTCCGCCGCCAGGAAATCCGTGGGCCAGATGGCGGTTGAGACCATGGGCACCGATGCCTCCGGACGCCTCGCCAATGGTGTGTTGCGCCAGAATATAGCCCAGTACCAGCTCGATACCCTGGCTTTCGCGGCGACCATGACACGGGTCGGTGACGAGGCCAAAGCGGGGCAGGGGCTGGGTGCGGCCTCGTCCATCTTCAAGTATTACGGCACCGAGCTGAACAAGCGGCGCAACGAGCTGAACCTGGCGGCCCTGGGCGAACAGGCCCTGGGCTGGGAGGGGGAGGCCTATCGCGACGGGCAGGTGAGTCGCGACTGGCTGCGTTCCAAGGGCAACTCCATCGAGGGCGGCACCTCCGAAGTACAGCTGAATATCATCGCCAAGCGCGTGCTGGGGCTCCCCGACGCATAGGCCCGGGCCACTCAGGCAGCGCAGTACAGACAAGAGGAACAGAAGATCATGGCACTGGTATTGAATGAAGAACAGGTGATGCTCAAGGACGCCGCCGCCGGTTTCCTGGCGGAAAAGGCCAGCGTGGCGCATTTGCGCGCGCTGCGCGACAGCGGTGACGAGCAGGGTTTTGCCAGCGAGGTCTGGGCCGAAATGGCGCAGATGGGCTGGGCCGGTATCGCGATTCCCGAGGCCTTTGGCGGCCTGGGCTACGGCTATACCGGGCTGGGCCTGGTGCTGGAACAGGCGGGCCGCAACCTCAGCGCCAGCCCGCTGCAATCGACCGTGCTGGTGGCGGCTACCCTGGTTGCCGAGTTGGGCAATGCCCAGCAGAAAGAGGCGCTGCTGCCGGCCATCGCCGGGGGTGAGCGCCTGGTGAGCCTGGCCCTGCAGGAGGGTTTGCACCACGCTCCCCTGGATATCGCCAGCACCGCGGTGCGCGACGGGGATGATTACCTCGTCAGCGGCTGCAAGCTCATGGTGCTGGATGCCAGCTCCGCCGACCAGTTCATCGTGATAGTCCGCACGGCGGCAGCGCCGGCAGGAGCAGGGGCTCAGCGCCCTGTTGGTGGACGCGGACAGCGCGGGTCTCTCGGTACAGCGGCGCAGCCTGGTGGACTCCCGCAACGCGGGCGCCCTCAGCCTGGAGAATGTCCGGGTGCCGGCCGCCAATTTGCTCGGCGCCGAGGGCGAGGCCTGGGCGGGTCTGGCCAGGACCCTGGACATCGCCAACATCGGCCTGGCGGCCGAGTTGCTCGGCTTGTCCAGCGAGGCCTTTGAGCGTACTGTGGCCTACCTCAAGGAACGCAAGCAGTTCGGCCGGGTGATCGGGTCCTTCCAGGGTTTGCAGCACCGGGCGGCGGAGCTGTTCGCCGAACTGGAGTTGGCGCGCTCTATCGTACTGCAGGCCTTGCAGGCCATTGACGCGGGTGAGGAAAACCTCGCCCTGTTGGCCAGCGCCGCCAAGGCCAAACTCTGCGAAGTTGCCCAGCGGGCCACCAACGAGGCCATCCAGATGCACGGTGGCATCGGTATGACGGACGAGCACGAAATCGGTTTCTTTATCAAGCGGGCCCGGGTTGCGCAACACACTTTTGGCGACTACAACTACCATCTCGACCGGTTCGCCCAGCTCAACGGGTTTTGATGACCGAATGCAAGCCGTGAGGTAACAGTGAATAATAAAGAACTGGAAAAACTCGATGCGGTGGTGGCCTCCATGACGGCCCCCGGCCAGCCCTTCGCCCTGGATACCGTGGAGGTGGCGGGCGTCGAGTACCGCAATTACAGCACCATGCCCGCCAACCTGGGCGCCTACTGCCAGGTCATGTTGAAGCACGCTGACAAGGACTTTGCCGTCTACCAGCAGGAGCGCTATACCTTCGGCGAGGCCTACGCGCAGAGTGCGGCCTTCGCCAATGCCCTCGTCGAGCGCCTGGGTGTCCGCAAGGGCGACCGGGTCGCCATTCTGAGCCGCAATAATCCCCAGTGGATGATGGCCTTCATCGCCATCACCTCCATCGGCGCGGTGGCCGTGCCCATGAACGCCTGGTGGATCACGGAAGAGCTGGACTACGGTTTCGAGGACAGCGGCGCCAAAATCGTGGTGGCGGATCGCGCCCGTATAGAGCGACTCGCTCCCATCGCCGGCCGGCACGGCCTGCAGATTATATCGGTCGACGATTGCAGCGGCCTGGCGGTTGATCACACGCCCTTCAAGGAGGCCATAGCGGGTTATGAAAAGGCGCCCATGCCCTCGGCGGAGGTGGCTCCTGATGACCACGCCACCATCATGTACACCTCCGGTTCGACCGGGCACCCGAAGGGCGCCCTGTCCTCGCACCGGGGTATCCTGTCCGCTCTCTACAGCTGGATACTGCTGGGCATGGCCACCAAGGCCGCCGCCGGCGAGGCCGCGCCAGCGGACAAATTCCCCCCGGCCGGCCTGATGACCATTCCCCTGTTCCACTGTACTGCCAGTCACTCCGTGTTCCTGATGTCCCTGGTCATAGGTCGCAAGCTGGTGATCATGCACAAGTGGGATGCCCAGGAGGCGCTGCGCCTGATCGAGGAAGAGCGCATCACCTGGTTTAACGGCGTGCCCACCATGTCCGCCGAACTGCAGGCCGCGGCAGCGGGCTCCAGCCGTGACCTGTCCTCGTTGGTGGACATCATGAGTGGTGGTGCCGCGCGCCCCCCCGAGCAGGTCAAGAAAATCAGCGGCACCTTCAAACGCTCCAGTCCCGGCATGGGCTACGGCCTCACTGAAACCAACGCCCTGGGGGCGGTGAACGCCGGCGCCCTCTACCTGGCCAATCCCGGCAGTACCGGGCGGGTGGTACCGGCGGTCACGGATTTCCGCATCATCGATCCCGAGAGTGGCAGGGAAGTGCCGGTGGGTGAGCGCGGCGAAGTGTGTATCAAGTCGCCGGCCAACGTACTCGGTTACTGGAACAAGCCCGAGGCCACCGCGGAGGCCTTCGTCGATGGCTGGTTCCATACCGGCGACGTGGGCTACCTGGACGAGGACGGCTTTGTCTACATCGTCGATCGCATCAAGGAAATCATCATCCGCGGCGGCGAGAACATCAGCTGCCTGGAAGTCGAGGCGGCCATCTACAGCCACCCGGATGTTTTCGAGGCGGCGGTCTTTGGCCTGCCGGACGAACGCCTGGGCGAAATTGTAGGGGCTGCCGTGGTGCTCAAACACGGCGCCAGCATGAGCGTCGAAGAGTTGCGGGACTACCTCGCCGAGCACCTGGCCAGTTTCAAGCTGCCTGTCCATGTGTGGTTCCGCGAGGAGCAACTGCCGCGCATCGCTTCGGGCAAGATTTTCAAGCGCCAACTCAAGGCGGACTACGCCGCGGAGCTGGCGGCGGCAGGGTGGTCCTAGGCCTGGCCACCCAACCCATTTCCCACATCCCCAAGGAGAACAGCATGGATCTCGGAATCAGTGCAAAAGTGGCGCCGTTGCTGGCGGACGTCAGACGTTTCATGAACGAGGAAATCGCTCCCCTCGAGCACGAGTACCTCAGCGAAATCGCCGTGGGCGACCGCTGGCAGTTTACCGATCGCCAGATCGAGATCATGGAGGGTCTCAAGGCCAAGGCGAAGGCCAAGGGCTTGTGGAATTTCTTTCTCACCGACGGTGAGGCCGGCTCTGGCCTGAACACCGTGGAATACGCTTACCTGGCCGAGGAGATGGGCAAGTCACATATCGCCGCGGAGGTGTTCAACTGCGCCGCGCCCGATACCGGCAATATGGAGGTACTGCACAAGTACGGCAGCGAGGCCCAGAAGAAGCAGTGGCTGGAGCCCCTGATGAACGGCGAGATCCGCTCCGCCTACGCCATGACCGAGCCCGGGGTGGCTTCATCCGATGCCACCAATATCTGTACCAGCGCGGTGCTGGACGGTGACGAGTGGGTCATCAACGGCGAGAAGCACTATGTTTCCGGCGCCGGCGACCCCCGCTGCAAGATCATGATCGTGATGGTGAAGACCGACCCGGACGCCGCCAGGCACCTGCAGCAGTCGCAGATACTGGTGCCCACCGACACCCCCGGCTTTGAAAATATCCGGCCCATGAACGTGTTTTCCATGGACGATGCGCCCCACGGCCACATGCACCAGCGCTTTGACCATGTGCGGGTGCCGAAGGACAACATGATCCTGGGCGCCGGGCGCGGTTTCGAAATCTCCCAGGGGCGCCTGGGGCCGGGCCGCATCCACCACTGCATGCGCGCCATAGGCGCGGCGGAAAAGGCGCTGCAACTGCTGTGCGAGCGCGCCGTTTCCCGGTTTGCCTTCGGCAAGCCGCTGGCGCGGCTGGGGGGCAACGTGGACATCATCGCCCAGGCCCGCATGGATATCGAACAGGCCCGCCTGCTCACCCTGAAAACCGCCTGGATGATGGATAACGTTGATCCCAAGGAAGCGCGGGTGTGGATTTCCATGATCAAGACCGCAGTGCCCAACGTCTCCATCCGTATCGTCGACCAGGCCATCCAGATGTACGGCGCCCTGGGGGTATCCCAGGACACCCCGCTGGCGGGCATGTACATGGCCCAGCGCACCCTGCGCCTGGCGGATGGCCCGGACGAGGTGCACCGCATGGTGGTGGGCCGCAACGAGCTGCGCAAGTACGCCGAGCAGAAAGATGTAAACGCGACCTTTCGCGACGGCTGAGACCGGCAGGAGCGTAGTTGCGCGACACGAACCAACAGGAGGAACGACTCATGGCAGTGAAAGTTATACCCAAGGATGAAATGGTCAACGCAGTGGGCACGAAATTCGAGCCCAGTGAATGGATCGAGGTGACCCAGGAGCGCATCAACACCTTTGCCGACTGCACCGAGGACCACCAGTTTATTCACGTTGACCTGGAAAAAGCCGCCCAGACCCCGTTCGGCGGTACCATTGCCCACGGTTTCCTGACTCTCTCGCTGCTCTCGAAGATGGTGGAGAGCAACGGCATCGTCCCGGAAAATATCGTGATGGGCCTCAACTACGGCTTCGACAAGGTGCGCTTCCTGGCACCAGTGCGGGCCGGCAAGCGGGTGCGGGCCCATGTCACGATCGCCGAAGTCGATCGCAAGGACGACAACCGCTTTCTGGTCAAGCAGTCCATTTCAGTAGAGATCGAGGGCGAGGAAACGCCCGCACTGGTCGCCGAGTGGCTTGCCATGATGATTGCCGGCTAGGCGTCAGCCAGGGTATTTATTTTTCAGTACAGCGCGAGGAGGAAAAACATGTCGATTCGTTATGACGGCAAAGTAGCCATTGTTACCGGGGCGGGCCAGGGCCTGGGCCGCAGTCACGCCATTGAGCTGGCCAAACGCGGTGCCAAGGTGGTCATCAATGACCTGGGCGGCGCCAAGGACGGCACCGGCGGCTCCAGTGACGCCGCCAGGGCCGTGGTGGCGGAGATCGAGGCCCTGGGCGGCGAGGCTATTGCCAACGGCGCCAACGTGGCGAAATACGACGAGGTCGAGGCCATGGTCAAGCAGGCCATGGACAAGTGGGGTCGCATCGACATCCTGGTGAACAATGCCGGCATCCTGCGCGACAAGAGCTTTACCAAGGGCGGCCTGGACGACTTCAAACTGGTGCTGGATGTGCACCTGATGGGCACCGTCAACTGCACCAAGGCCTGCTGGGACATCATGCGCGAGCAGGGCTATGGCCGGATCGTGGTCACCACCTCGTCCAGCGGCCTGTACGGCAACTTTGGCCAGACCAACTACGGCTCCGCCAAGATGGGTGTCATCGGCCTGATGAACACCCTGGTGCAGGAAGGCGCCAAGTACGACATCCGGGTCAACGCGCTGGCGCCCACCGCCGGTACCCGCATGACCGAGGGCCTGATACCGGAGAAAGCCTTTGACCTGCTGACCCCGGAAACCGTCACCCCGGCGGTGTTGTACCTGGTCAGCGAAGATGCTCCCAACAAGACCATACTCTGCGCCGGCGCCGGTGCCTACGCGGTCGCCAAGATCGTCGAAACGGACGGCGCCTGGCTGAGCCCGGAAGAGCAAACCCCTGAGGGCATCGCCGCCCACTGGGATGAGATTACCTCACCCGAGGGTGAGAAAGTGCCCCAGGCCGGTTTTGAACAGACCGTCAAGTTTACCGCCAAGGCCGCCGAGGGCCTGGGTATTTCCCTGGATTAATCACATACAGCCCGCCGCCAGCCCATATCGCAGCGGCAGCAAAGGAGTTTCAGCATGAAAGAAGCAGTAATTGTTTCAACCGCACGTACCCCCATTGGCAAGGCCTACCGGGGTGGCTTCAACAACCTGGGCGGCGCCTCGCTGGGCGCCGCCTCCGTGGCCGAAGCCGTCAAGCGCGCCGGCATCGACCCGGCCCGGGTGGAGGACGTGATCATGGGCGCCGCCCTGCAGCAGGGCGCCACCGGCAGCAACGTGGCGCGCCAGATCGCCCTGCGCGCCGGCCTGCCGGTCACCACCTCCGGCATGACCATGGACCGCCAGTGTTCCTCCGGCCTGATGGCGGTGGCCACCGCCGCCAAGCAGGTCATGTACGACGGCATGGAGTGCGTGGTCGGCGGCGGCCTGGAATCCATCTCCCTGGTGCAGAACGAGCACATGAACACTGCACCGCCTGGTGGATGACGAGCTGCTGGCGATGGCACCGAACATCTTCATGCCCATGCTGCAGACCGCCGAGGTGGTGGCCAAGCGCTACAATATCTCCCGCGACGCCATGGACGAGTACGGCCTGCAGTCCCAGCAGCGCACCGCGGCTGCGTACGAGGCGGGCAAGTTCGACGATGAACTGGTGCCGGTGACCTGCAAGCGCATCGTCTGGAACAAGGAAACCGGCGAGCAGTCCGAGGCGGAAGCTACAGTGTCTGCCGACGAGGGCCTGCGCGCCACCACCCTGGAGGGTCTGCAGGGCCTGAAAACCGTTATCGAGGGCGGCACGATCACCGCCGGCAACGCCTCGCAGTTGTCCGACGGCTCTTCCGCGCAGCTTGTAATGGATGCCAAGGTCGCCGAGCAGCGAGGGCCTGCAGCCGCTGGGTATCTATCGCGGCATCGCCGTGGCCGGCTGTGAGCCCGACGAGATGGGTATCGGTCCGGTCTTTGCCGTGCCCAAGCTGCTGAAGCAGCACGGCCTGTACGGTGGATGACATCGGCCTGTGGGAACTGAACGAAGCCTTCGCCGTGCAGGTGCTGTACTGCCGCGACCGGCTGGGCATCGACAACGACAAGCTCAACGTCAACGGCGGCGCGATCTCCATCGGTCACCCCTACGGCATGAGCGGCTCGCGCATGATTGGCCACGCGCTGATCGAGGGCAAGCGCCGCGGCGTGAAGTACGTGGTGGTCACCATGTGTGTGGGTGGCGGCATGGGTGCCGCGGGATTGTTTGAAGTGGCCTAGGCGCTCAGCCGGTAACGGAACGGGAGATGATATGAAAGCAGTAGTCTGTAAAGAGCACGGCCTGCCCGACAAGCTGGAACTGGTCGGCGACTGGCCGGAGCCCGAACTGGGTGACAACGATGTGCTGATCGACGTCAAGGCCGCGGGGCTGAACTTCCCCGATGTCTTGATCATCCAGGGCAAGTACCAGTTCCAGCCGGAACTGCCTTTTGTGCCCGGTAACGAATGCTCCGGCGTGGTCAAGGCGGTGGGTGCCGCCGTCAGCCGTTACAAGCCGGGCGACAAGGTGATCGCGGCCGCCGGCACGGGCGCCTTTTGCGAGCAGCATCAAGGCCAATGAGCACGGTGTGTTCCCGATGCCCGACACCCTGAGTTTCGAGCAGGCGGCGGGCGTCAGCGTCACCTATTTCACCTCCTACTACGCCCTCAAGCAGCGCGCCAATCTGCAGCCCGGGGAGACCCTGCTGGTGCTGGGCGCCGCCGGTGGCGTGGGCACCACGGCGGTGGAGCTGGGCAAGCTCATGGGGGCGAAGGTCATCGCCGCCGCCAGCTCCGACGAAAAGCTCGAGCTGTGCAAGCAGCTGGGCGCCGACGAGGTGATCAACTACAGCAACACCTCCCTCAAGGATGCCGTCAAGGAAATGACCGGTGGCAAGGGTGTGGATGTGGTGTACGACCCGGTGGGCGGCGACTTCGCCGAGCCGGCGGTGCGCAGCATGGCCTGGAACGGCCGCTACCTGGTGATCGGTTTTGCCAGTGGCCCCATTCCCAAGATTCCCCTGAACCTGACGCTGCTCAAGGGCTGCTCCATTGTCGGGGTGTTCTGGGGCCGCTTCACCACCGAGGAGCCCAAGGTGCATATGCAGAATATCGCCGAGTTGTGGGACTTGTTTGCCGACGGCAAGTTGAACCCGGTGGTGACGGACGTTTATCCTCTGGACCAGTACGAGGATGCCTACAACTGCATGATCGAGCGGCGCGCTCGCGGCAAGGTTATACTCACCATGTAGCAACCAGGGAGCAGCGTCCGTGCAAGGATTCGAGTTCAATACCGTTCGCCAGATCATCAATGGCTGCGGCAGTGCCCTGCAGCTGGCCAGCCAGTGCCGGCATCAGGGTATAAGCCGGCCGCTGCTGGTCACTGACCCTGGGTTGATGGCCATCGGCCTGGTGCAGCCGGTTATCGCTGCCCTGGAGCAGGCGGGTTTTGCGCCGGTTATCTTCGACCAGGTGCGGGAAGACCCGCCGGAGGCCACGGTGCTGACGGCGGCGGACCTGGGCCGCAGCCAGGGCGTGGACGGCGTGATCGCCGTGGGTGGCGGCAGTTCCATGGATGTGGCCAAGGTCGTGGCCGTGCTGCTGGCCGGGCAGCAGGCCCTGTCCCAGCTGTACGGCGTCGGTAACGTGACCGGCGGGCGCCTGCCGCTGGTACTGGTGCCCACCACCGCCGGCACCGGCTCGGAGGTAACCCCGGTGGCGGTCATCACCACCGGGGAAACCACCAAGGCGGGGGTTTCCTCGCCGGTGCTGCTGCCCGACGCGGCGGTGCTGGACGCCGACCTGACCCTGGGGCTGCCGCCGGCGGTCACCGCCATGACCGGGGTGGACGCCATGGTGCATGCCATTGAGGCCTATACCTCCCGTCACCAGAAGAATCCGCTTTCCGACAACCTCGGGCGCCAGGCCCTGGGCCTGCTGGCACGCAATATCCGCACGGCGGTGCGCGAGGGCGGCAACCGAGAGGCCCGCGAAAACATGCTGCTGGGCGCCTGCCTCGCGGGCCAGGCATTTGCCAACGCCCCGGTGGCGGCGGTGCACGCCCTGGCCTACCCGCTGGGCGGTCACTACCACATCCCCCACGGCCTGAGTAATTCCCTGGTGCTGCCCTCGGTGCTGGAGTTCAATGCCCCCGCCGCCTGCGAGTTGTACGCCGAACTGGCCGAGATCGTCGTGGGCCAGCCCCTCAGTGGCAGCGCCGAGGCGAAAACCGCGGCCATGGTTGCAGCCCTGCGCCAGCTGATCGACGATGTGGCCCTGCCCGCGACCCTGCAGGCGGCGGGGGTTGATGAAAGCAGCCTGGAGATGCTGGCCGAGGATGCGATGCTGCAACAGCGGCTGTTGGTCAACAACCCGCGGGATGTGGCCTACGAGGACGCCCTGGCGATCTATCGCGCGGCCTACGGGGCGACGGCGTGAGTAAGCCGGCGGTGCCCACCCGGGCCGACTACCGGGTCTTTTACCCCATTTCCACCCGCTGGTCGGACAATGACATCTACGGCCACGTCAACAACGTGACGTATTACTCCTACTTCGACACCGCCGCCAACCGCTACCTGATAGAGGAGGGTGGGCTGGACATCACCGACGGCAGCGTGGTCGGTTATGTGGTCAGCTCAGGCTGCGCCTACCACGCCCCCATCACCTACCCCGAGCCTATCGAGGCCGGCCTGCGGGTGGATCGCCTGGGCAACAGCTCGGTGCAGTACGGTATCGCCATTTTCCGGGCCGGTGGGCAGGAGGCGGTGGCCCACGGCCATTTCATTCATGTGTTCGTCGAGCGCGAGCACGACCGCTCCGTGCCGATCCCGGGCAATTTGCGCGCGGCGCTGGCGCGCATTCAGCAGCCATCAGGTGAAAACAGCAGTTCGAGCTGATGCAACTGGTGACAGTACTCCCCGCGATTCTGTAAACTCGGCCCTAACGGCGCCGGCAGCGGCCGCGCCCAATAACAATTCTGGCCTATGCCGCGGAATGACCTGACGTGTACTTTGAGCGATCTCTGACAGCTTGCCGGCCGCGATCTCCCCTGTTTGCCCTGCTCATGTCGCTGGCACTGCTGCAGGCCGTACTGGCGCCTTTCTGCACCGCCATGGCGGCGGAGGAAGAGGAAGTCTGGTTGCTGGTAGACACCAGCTCCCTGACCCTGGCGATCATGCGCGGCGATACCGAATTGCGTCGCTACGACAATATTGCTATCGGCAGCAACGGCCCCACCCTCGCCAAACTGGTCAGCGACGAGACCACGCCGCTGGGGGATTTCCGCATAAGCCGTATCAACCCGCGCAGCCGCTACCACCTGTTCCTGGGCCTGGACTATCCCACCATGGAGCACGCCCAGCGCGCCCTGGAGGATGGCCGCATCGGTATCGAGGAGTATGTGGCCGTCAGCAATGCCTGGCTGGCAGGGGGCCCACCGCCGCAGGATACCCGCCTGGGCGGCTACCTGGGTATTCACGGGTTGGGCAATGGCAGCACCGAGATACACGGCATCGTCAACTGGACCGATGGCTGTATAGCCGTGACCAACGAACAGATGGATGAACTGGCGAGACTGGTCGGTGTGGGCACAAAAGTGAGCGTAAGATAGTCCCCTGGGGGCGAAATTGCGCAATATGGCAGCAAAATAATCGCTTGCGAAGTGGGTGGGTATCCAAGAGAATATGCGCGGGTGAGTAGGCGTGCGTTTATTTTTGCATGCCGCTTCCAATTTGAATGACAGGACAATTCGCGCTTTCCGGACGAAAGACCGGGTTGGGTCTGCAATTTTAACGGGCGGAAGCCTTTTTTCCGGGTAAGGGAGAAATTTCAATGCGCAATATCTACAAGACTATGACTGCTGGCGTTATGCTTGCCGCTCTGGCTGGCTGTGCCACCACTGGCGATCTGGATGCGCTGCGTTCAGAAGTCGACAAGGCCAACAGCACTGCCAGCCAGGCAGCCGCTGATGCATCTGCTGCCAAGCGCGACGCAGCAGCTGCCAAGACTGCCGCCGAGCAGGCTCGTGACGCCGCTAACGCGACCAACGAGAAGCTGGACCGCATGTTCAAGAAGTCTATGCAGAAGTAAGCTGGTCGGGGGTGTTTCACCCCCTCAGCAAACCGCAATCGCCCTCGGGGTGGTTGCGGTTTTTTTATTCACAGGACGTGAGGTATGTCGCGAGAGGCATGGAGGGCCCGCCCCGCTTTATCGGGTGTGCCGGTAGCGACGATTGCCCGTGGGTTTCGGGGGCAAAGCGCCCTGGACTAGAGCAGTGAAATGGGCACCGGCATGCCGGTCTGTTCCATGAGCGCTTTTTCAATCGCCACTTCGTCCAATTCCACCAGGCGGCTGGCCTGGGCCTCGTCTATAAGCGCCATGGCGGTGGCGATCAGGGTGGCGTGACCGCACCTGGTCTTCTTCCAGCGGCTCGTGCACCTCCAGGTACAGCTTGCCGCCGAACCAGCCCACTTTCACCGGCTGGCTGACGATCCGCACCGGCGTGCCCACTTCAATTTGCGGGAACAGGTATTCGATATCCTCCGGCATCATACGGATGCAGCCGTGCGAGGCGCGCATACCCACGCCAAAGGCCTTGTTGGTGCCGTGGATCAGGTAGCTGCCACCGCCGATGCCCAGGCGCATCGCGTACTGGCCCAGCGGGTTGTCAGGCCCCGCCGGCACCACGGCCGGCAGGGGGTCGCCGGCCTCTTCGTGCTCTTTGCGGATAGAGGCCGGCGGAGTCCAGGTGGGGTTTTTTTTCTTGCCGACCACTTTGGTCAGCCCCAGCGGCGTACCCCAGTCCTGCCGCCCTATGCCCACCGGGTAGGTTTGCACCACGGGAGTTTCTCCCGGTTTTGCCTTGGGATAGTAGTAAATGCGCATTTCCGGAACGTTCAGCACCAGGCCCTCGCGCGGTCCGGCGGGCAGGATGTAATGGGTGGGGATGATGACCGGGGTGCCGCCGCCCGGCAGCCAGCGGTCCACGTCGGGATTGGCCCGGGTAATCTGTTCCTGGCCGATATCATAGCGGCGGGCGATATCCAGCAGGGTGTCTTCCTGCCTGGCCTCCACCACGTGAATGGCGCCGATGAGGTCGAACTCTGCCAACGGCATATCGAAGGTGGCGGTGGCCGCTGCCTGGGAGAGCAGCAGCGCGAAACTGGCTATATAGGTACGCATGGATTCAACTGGCTGAAAAGGGGCATAGGTTACACCAATCGCGCCCGCGGTTGCAGTTCGCTGACAGGGTACAATTGCACTGTGCTAGCGCTGGCTGAAATGCAGGCCCAGCAATACCGCCAGGAACACCACCGCGCTGAACAGCGGGGCCAGGGTGCCGTCAACCTGGTAGAGGGCGCCCGCGCAGATGGGGCCGGCGACGAAGCCAATGGCGGGGCAGGAACTCACCAGCCCGGCCGCGGCCCCCTGTTCCTCCGGGCTGACAGCCAGGGAGGCACCAGCGGAAATCGCCGGCATGCACAGGCCCAGGCCGGTTCCCAGGAAGGCCATGCCCACCGCCAGCACCGCAAAACTGTTGAAAGTGGAGATCACGATTGCGCCCAGCAGCAGGGAGGCCAGCCCTATGCGTATCAGCAGGGCCGCCTTGAGTTTGAGGCGCTGCATGACGGTGACCTGGATCAGGAAGGTAAAGGCCGCCGACACCAGCAGCGCGGCGCCGGTCATCTGGGCTGTCTGGATGCCGTCCAACTGCAGTTTGTCCTGCAGTTGGAAACCCAGGGTCTGCTGGATGCCGGAAAAGCCGACGAACAGGCCTACCGCCGTGGCCAGGTAGGCCATGATACGGCGGTCGGTAAAACGCAGCCGGGCCCTGACCGGGCGGGTGGCGCGGTCCCGGGCGGGTGTCGGCGGCAGCTGCCGCCAGACCAGCACGGCCGCGAGGGCCGCCATGCCGGCGGCGAAATACAATGGCGCCAGCAGGCCCAGGGTGGCCAGCGCCCCGCTCACGGCCGGGCCCAGGATGGTGCCCATGCTGTTGGCCGTGCCCAGCCTGGCCATGGTGCTGGTGCGCTGCTCGCGGCCGGTGTGGTCGGCGGCATAGGCGGTACTGGCGGGATTGGTGGCGGACATCACGATAGACTGACTGCAGCGCGCCAGCAGCGCCACGACATACAGGGCAGTGCCGCCCAGAACGCCCGCCAGCCCGGCATAGAACACGCTGGTAAAGGCCAGGGTGCCGAGGGTATAGCCGATCAGGCCGGTGATGATAATCGGCTTGCGACCCAGGCGGTCGCTGAGGCGGCCCCAGTAGGGCGCAGCAATGCCGAACACCAGGGCGGAAACGGCGATAATCGAGGTGATCTGCAACTCCCCCAGGCGCACCTCGCGCCCCAGGGGCGCCAGGATGGCGAATACCAGCGACTGCCCCATGGCGGTGGTCATCAGCGCCGCGATCAGCACGGTGAGGTCGTGGCGGCTGAGCCTGGCTGAGGGCTGCTGGGCTGGCGCTGCGTCGGGATCTGCCGGTTGCTGCAAGGGGTGCCTGCATGGGTCGTGGTGGGAGGGGCTTCATGATAGGGATATCTGTCCCCAAAGCAATTGTCACCGCCGCCGGCGCTGGACAGTCCCTGGCTGATCCCCTACAATCTGTCGCCAGAATTCACATGCCCGGCCAGCGCACCGGGCACCGTGTGTCTCCGTGAATAACCAGAGCTGAATTTATGTAACAAGGCGAGATGAGGTTTCCCATCTCGCCTTTTTGCGAGCGCGCGCGGCCGGTGTTGTTCCGCTGAGTTTGGAGGTTTGCTTGTCCAGTCCGGCCATTCTTGCGCTTGAAGACGGATCGATTTTCAAGGGTCAGGCTATCGGCGCCATCGGCAGCTCGGTAGGCGAAGTCGTGTTCAATACCGCGATGACCGGTTACCAGGAAATTCTCACCGATCCCTCCTACGCCCGTCAGATCGTCACGCTTACCTATCCCCATATCGGCAATACCGGTACCAACCCCGAGGACGAGGAATCGACCGCAATCTGGGCCTCCGGCCTGGTGATTCGCGACCTGCCGCTGCTGGCCAGTAATTTCCGCAACCAGCAGAGTCTGCAGGAGTACCTGGAGCAGCGCGGTATCGTTGCCATCGCGGACATCGACACCCGCCGCCTCACCCGTATTCTGCGCGAGAAGGGCGCCCAGAACGGCTGCCTGATGGCGGGTGAGGATATCGATGAGGAGCAGGCCCTGGCCCAGGCCCGGGGGTTTGCAGGGCTCAAGGGCATGGACCTGGCGAAAGAAGTCACGGTGGACAAGTCCTACAGCTGGACCGAGGGCAGCTGGGTGCTGGGCAGCGGTCACACCGCGCATGCCGCGGCCGATCTGCCCTGGCATGTGGTGGCCTACGACTACGGGGTCAAGCGCAATATCCTGCGCATGCTGGTGGATCGCGGCTGCCGGCTCACGGTAGTGCCCGCCCGGACGCCCGCTGCCGAAGTGCTGGCGCTCAAGCCCGACGGCGTATTCCTGTCCAACGGTCCCGGCGACCCCGAGCCCTGCGATTACGCCATCGAGGCCATCCGGGCCATCCTGGAAACCGATATCCCGGTGTTCGGTATCTGCCTGGGCCACCAGTTGCTGGGCCTGGCCAGCGGCGCCGCCACCATGAAGATGAAATTCGGCCATCACGGCGCCAACCACCCGGTGCAGAACCTCGACGACGGCACCGTGCTGATCACCAGCCAGAACCACGGCTTCGCGGTGGACGAGGCCAGCCTGCCGGACAACCTGCGGGTCACCCACAAATCCCTGTTCGACGGTTCCCTGCAGGGCATTCACCGCACTGACCGGGACGCCTTCAGTTTCCAGGGCCACCCCGAGGCCAGTCCGGGGCCGCACGACGCCGCACCGCTTTTCGACCATTTCATCGAGCTGATTTGCAGCCCGACGGCTGGCCGCCCCACAGGATTGAGCTACACCTATGCCCAAGAGAACTGACATCCAAAGCATCCTGATTCTCGGCGCCGGCCCCATCGTCATCGGCCAGGCCTGCGAATTCGACTACTCCGGCGCGCAGGCCTGCAAGGCGCTGCGCGAAGAGGGGTACCGGGTGATCCTGGTGAACTCGAACCCGGCCACCATCATGACCGACCCGGCCATGGCCGACGCCACCTACATAGAGCCGATAGAGTGGCGGACGGTGGCGCGCATCATCGAGGCGGAAAAGCCCGACGCCCTGCTGCCCACCATGGGTGGCCAGACGGCGCTCAACTGTGCCCTGGACCTGGCGCGTGAGGGCGTGCTGGAGATCCACGGCGTGGAGATGATCGGCGCCACCAAGGAAGCCATCGACAAGGCCGAGGACCGCCACCTGTTTGATCAGGCCATGCGCCGTATCGGCCTGGAGACGCCTCGCGCGGCGTTTGCTCACAGCCTGGAGGAAGCCTTCCAGGTGCTGGATTCGATCGGTTTCCCCTGCATCATCCGCCCGTCTTTCACCATGGGCGGCTCCGGTGGCGGCATCGCCTACAACCGCGATGAGTTCGAGGAAATCTGCGTGCGCGGCCTGGACCTGTCGCCCACCAAGGAACTGCTGATCGACGAGTCGCTGATCGGCTGGAAAGAGTACGAGATGGAGGTGGTGCGCGACAAGAACGACAACTGCATCATCGTCTGCTCCATCGAGAACTTCGATGCCATGGGCGTGCACACCGGCGACTCCATCACCGTGGCCCCGGCCCAGACCCTGACCGACAAGGAATACCAGATCATGCGCAACGCCTCGCTGGCGGTGCTGCGCGAGATCGGCGTCGAGACCGGCGGCTCCAATGTCCAGTTCGGGCAGGACCCGAAAACCGGGCGCATGGTGGTGATCGAGATGAACCCGCGGGTGTCGCGCTCCTCCGCCCTGGCCTCCAAGGCCACCGGCTTCCCGATTGCCAAGGTGGCGGCCAAGCTGGCGGTGGGCTACACCCTGGATGAACTGCAGAACGATATCACCGGCGGGACGACCCCGGCCTCGTTCGAGCCGTCCATAGACTACGTGGTCACCAAGATACCGCGCTTCGCCTTTGAGAAATTCGCCACGGCGGATTCCCGCCTGACCACCCAGATGAAGTCGGTAGGCGAGGTCATGGCCATCGGTCGCACCTTCCAGGAATCGCTGCAAAAAGCCCTGCGCGGCCTGGAGGTGGGCTCGGCCGGTTTCGAGCCGCTGGTGGACGCCGCCAGCCCCGAGGCGAGCGAGTTGCTGATATCGGAGCTGTCCAACCCCAGGCCGGAGCGCATCTGGTATGTGGCGGATGCCTTCCGCGCGGGTATGGACGCTGGATGATATCTACCGGCTACTCCGGGATCGATCCCTGGTTCCTGGTGCAGATCGAGGACCTGGTGGAAATCGAGCAGGGCCTCGACGCGGTGGCGCCTGGCGGATATCGACCATCGCCGCATGTACGCCCTCAAGCGCAAGGGCTTTTCCGACGAGCGCCTGGCGGTCTTGCTGGGGGTCTCGGAAACCCGGGTGCGCGACTATCGTCACAGCCTGGGAATTCGCCCGGTGTACAAGCGCGTGGACACCTGCGCCGCCGAATTTGCCTCCGCCACGGCCTACATGTACTCCACCTACGAGGAGGAGTGCGAGTCAGCGCCCACCGATCGCGACAAGATCCTGGTGATCGGCGGCGGCCCCAACCGCATCGGCCAGGGCATCGAGTTCGATTACTGCTGCGTGCACGCGGCCCTGGCGATGCGCGAGGATGGCTACGAGACCATCATGGTCAACTGCAACCCGGAGACCGTCTCGACCGACTACGACACCTCTGACCGGCTGTATTTCGAGCCGGTCACCCTCGAGGACGTGCTGGAGATCGTCGCACCTGGAGAAGCCCAAGGGCGTCATCGTGCAGTTTGGCGGCCAGACCCCGCTGAAGCTGGCCCGGGCCCTGGAAGCGCCAGGGTGTGCCCATCATCGGCACCACGCCGGATGCCATCGACCGGGCCGAGGACCGCGAGCGCTTCCAGCAGATGATCCAGAAGCTGGACCTGCTGCAGCCAGCCAATACCACCGTGCGCAGCGTCGACGCGGCCATCGAGGCCGCCAGAACCATCGGCTATCCGCTGGTGGTGCGGCCCTCCTATGTACTGGGTGGACGGGCCATGGAGATCGTCTATCGCGAGGAAGACCTGCTGCGCTACATGCGCGACGCCGTCAAAGTGTCGGCGGAATCGCCGGTGTCTGCTGGATCGTTTCCTGAGCGCCGCCATCGAGGTGGATATCGATGCCGTCAGCGACGGCGAGCAGGTGGTGATCGGCGCGATCATGCAGCACATCGAGCAGGCCGGCGTCCATTCCGGCGACTCGGCCTGTTCACTGCCCCCCTACAGCCTGGACGAGAAAGTCCAGGACGAGATGCGCGAACAGGTCCGGCAGATGGCCCTGGAGTTGGGCGTGAAGGGCCTGATGAACGTGCAGCTGGCCTGGCAGGACGAGCAAATCTACGTGATCGAGGTGAACCCCAGGGCGTCGCGCACCGTGCCCTTCGTATCCAAGTGTATCGGTGTCTCCCTGGCCAAGGTGGCCGCCCGCTGCATGGTCGGCCAGACCCTGGAGAGCCAGGGTTTCACCCGCGAGGTGGTACCCCCTTATTTCAGCGTCAAAGAAGCGGTACTGCCCTTCAACAAGTTCCCCGGGGTGGACCCGATCCTGGGCCCGGAAATGCGCTCCACCGGCGAGGTGATGGGCACCGGCGATACCTTTGCCGACGCCTTTGCCAAGGCCCAGTTGGGTGCCGGCCAGGCGCCGCCCGAGCACGGGCACCGCCCTGCTCAGCGTGCGCGACGTGGACAAGCCCGGCATCGTCCGGGTGGCCCGCGACCTCGTGGAGCTGGGGTTTTCCCTGGCTGCCACCGCCGGTACCGCCGACGCCCTGGAGCAGGCGGGCCTGACGGTGCGCCGGGTGAACAAGGTGCTGGAGGGGCGCCCGCATATCGTCGACATGATCAAGAACGATGAGGCCGACCTGATTATCAATACCACCGAGGGCCGGCGCGCGATCGCCGATTCCGCGGCCATCCGGGCCACCGCGGAGGCCCACCGGGTGTTCTACACGACCACCCTGGCGGCCGCCGAGGCGGTGTGCATGGCGCTCAAGCACGAGGGCGACCAGACCGTGCGGCGCCTGCAGGACCTGCACAGGAGTATCGTGGCATGAACAAATTTCCCATGACAGTAGCGGGCGAGGCAGCCCTGCGCGGGGAACTGGAGCGTCTCAAGAAGGTCGAGCGGCCGCGGATTACCCAGGCCATCGCCGAGGCCCGTGAGCACGGTGACCTCAAGGAGAATGCCGAGTATCACGCCGCCGGGAGCAGCAGAGCTTCGACGAGGGGCGGATCATGGAAATCGAGGGCAAGCTGGGCAATGCCCAGGTCATCGATGTCACGACCATGCCCAACACCGGCAAAGTGATCTTTGGTACCACCATCGACCTGCTCAACCTGGAAACCGACGCCACCGTTACCTACCGCATCGTGGGTGAGGACGAGGCCGACGTGAAGCAGAACCTCATATCGATCGGGTCGCCCATCGCCAGGGCCCTGATTGGCAAGGAGGAAGGGGATGTGGTGATCGTCAAGGCGCCCGGTGGGGATATCGAGTATGAGATCGACAAGGTGCACTATATCTGACGCCCGGGTTCCCCGGTCCGGGCGGTTTTTGGGGGTCGCTTTTTAGGGGCTCCACTCTATGAAAATAATTCTCATTTAGGCTATTATTGCTGCCACCCGGGGCCCTGGCCCTTCCTTTGCATCAATGGTAAGCAAATCGCGATGAATCTGACCCTGTGGTCGCTCAAGGCCGGCCAGCGCTGTGAAATCCTGGGCTTCGACCAGGTGCTGGCGGACAATTACCGGACGCGGATGATGGAGTTTGGCTTCCATCCCGGCGAGACGGTGTCCTGTGTCCAGTCCCTGGCGTTCGGGGCGCCCAAGGTATACCGGGTGAGCAATACCATTTTTTCCCTGGATGAAGAGGTCGCCAGCCACCTCCAGGTCAGGCTGCTGGGTGACAATGAGTAAAGTAATCCTGATCGGCAGCCCCAACTCGGGCAAGAGCCTGCTGTTCAACAAGCTCACCGGGCTGCACCACAAGGTGGCGAACTTTCCCGGTATCACGGTGGATGTGGGCATCGGCCGCATGCGGGCCATGACTGACGTGGAGCTGGTCGACTTTCCCGGCACCTATTCCCTGCAGGCGATTTCCGCTGAAGAGCGGGTCGCGGTGGACCATTTCGAGCGCGCCCTGGACGACCCAGAGGTGGCGCACGTATTGTGCGTGATTGACGCCACGCGTCTGGAGAAGAGCCTCTACTTCACCCTGCAGGTCATCCGCGACTGCGAGCGCCACGGCAAGCCGGTGACCGTGCTGGCCAATATGATCGATGTCCTGGACAACCATAAACTGGAGCTGGACGTCGCGGGGCTGGCGGCGGAACTGGAGACCCCGGTATTGCCGGTGTCGGCGCGCAGCGGCAAGGGCCTGGATGCGGTTGTCAGCCAGTTGCGCGCCAGCGCCGGCGGCGCCACCCGCGTGCCCCGGGCGCGCCTGGTGGATTCGCCGGACGTGCTGTTGCGGGGCACGGCCCACCAGATGGCCCGGCGATTCGGCCCCAAGGGCGACATCCTGATCCGCTCCCAGACCCGCCTGGATAGTTTCTTTCTCAGCTCCCTGACCGGGGGGCTGGCGTTTTTCGCCATCATGTACTTGCTGTTCCAGTCGATTTTCACCTGGTCTGCCCCCGCCATGGACGCGGTGGAAGGCGCCCTGGCGGCCATGGCTGACCTGGTGGTGCCGCTGTTCGGCAGCCAGTTGGCACGGGATTTCACCTCGGACGCCCTGTTTGGCGGCATCGGCGCCTTCCTGGTGTTCGTGCCGCAGATCTTTGTGCTCACCTTCGTGATCGGCCTGCTGGAGGACTCGGGATACCTGGCCCGGGCGGCGCTCATCTGCCACAAGCCCCTGCGCCTGTTCGGCCTCACCGGCAAGAGTTTCATTCCCATGCTGTCGGGGGTGGCCTGCGCCATTCCCGGCATCTATGCCGCCCGCGCCATCGATTCGCCCCGCAAGCGCCTGCTGACCTACATGGCCATTCCCCTGATGCCCTGCTCGGCGCGCCTGCCGGTTTACACGCTGCTGATCGCCGCCTTTATCCCCGCGGACACGGCCCTTGGCGGGCTCATAGGCTGGCAGGGCCTGGCCATGTTCTGTATCTACTTCTTCGGCATGTTCTGCGGCCTGCTGGTCACCGGCGTGGTATCGCGCAGCAGCGAGGATCACTATACCGACCTGCCCTTCGTGCTGGAGTTGCCTCCCTACCGGGTGCCCGGCCTGCCCCCCCTGTTGCGCAACGCCTGGAACCGCTCCAAGCACTTCGTCACCAAGGCGGGAAAGATCATATTTGCGGTTACCCTGGTGATCTGGGTGCTGGGCTATTTCCCCAATTACGGCACCGACCTGGGAGCTTCCTGGCTGGGCACCCTGGGGCATATCGTGGAGCCGGTGTTCGCCCCGCTGGGGCTGGACTGGCGCTACGCGGTGGCCATTTTGACGTCCTTCCTGGCGCGGGAGGTGTTCGTGGGAACCCTGGGGACCATCTTCGGCATCGAGTCGGCGGATGAAAACATGACCCCGCTGGTGCAACAGATCCAGGCCAGCGACCTGAGCATAGGCTCGGGGCTGGCGCTGCTGGTGTTTTTCGCCATCGCCCTGCAGTGCGTCTCTACCCTGGCCATCCTGAGCAAGGAGAGCGCCTCGCGGTCCCTGGCGCTGAAGATGTTTGTCGCCTACCTGTTGCTGGCCTACGCCGCGGCCCTGGCCATCTACCACATCGCCGGCCTGTTCGGCGGCTGATACGTCCTATTCGGAGCGCTCGTGCTGGAACAGGCGCAGCTCCGCCAGCACCAGCCGGGCCACCAACTCCACCATGAGCGCGTGGTTCTCCCGGCGGATACCCTCGAGACCCGCGTTGATCTGGCGGTACAGCTGGTCCCCTTCGGCGGGCGAGACCGAGGCCGGCAACTCGACGCTGAAGTCGTACTGCTCGGACTCGCTGAGTTTGGTGTAGGTGCCGGTGAGCTGACTCACCGCGAATTCGATCAGTCGCTCGTCGGCCCCGCGGGTGGCGAGCAGGGCGCGCAGCTCGCGCTCCAGAAAAGCCAGGCCCTGGGCCTGCCGGGAAGGGAATTCGAGAATGTCTGCCATTGGCCGCCCCGCTGTGTGTGCCCGGGCAGTGTAACGGAGGGTCGCAACGGGGGGAAAGCGCCCTGCTACTGGCTGCGAATGAGGTTGGACAGGCGCGGGTCGGGCTGGGCTGCGCGGCGCAACAACAGCACGACATTGCCCACTGCCTGCACCAGCTGGGCGCCGGTGCGCTCGCAGATCTGGCCGGCTATGGCGCTGCGCGCCTCCCGCGACCCCACTGCCAGCTTGACCTTGATCAGTTCGTGGTCGCCCAGGGCCCGCTCCAGCTCCGCCAGCACGTTCTCGGTGAGGCCGTTACCGGCCACTGTCACCACCGGCTTGAGCTTGTGGCCTATGGCCCGCAGCTGGCGGCTATCCTGATTCGCGTTCTTGCTCATAATCAATCCAAGGTACAATAGTGCCAAGGGCGCACTGCTGTGGGGCGCCGCGACGGGGGCGGGCATTCTACACAAGTGGCCCCGGATACGGAACTGATGGCGAAGAAACGCTCTTCCAGCAAGGCCTGGTTGAAAGAACACCGGGACGATCCCTACGTGCAGCAGGCCCAGCGCGAGGGCTACCGTTCCCGCGCCTGTTACAAGCTGCTGGAGCTGCAGGAGCGCGACAAGTTGATACGCCCCGGCATGACCGTGCTGGACCTGGGCAGCGCCCCGGGCGGCTGGTCCCAGGTGGCCGTGGCGCTGGTGGGCCACTCCGGGCGGGTGATCGCCTCGGATATCCTGCCCATGGACACTATCGCCGGGGTGGAGTTCATCCAGGGGGATTTCACCGAGGAGGAGGTGTTCGAGCAGTTGCTGGAGGCGCTGGCAGGGACGCCGGTGGATCTGGTCATATCGGACATGGCCCCCAATATGAGTGGAATGAACGCCGTGGACCAGCCGCGGTCTATATACCTGGTGGAGCTGGCGCTGGATATGGCGCGGCAGGTACTGGCTCCCGGGGGCGCCTTTGTCAGCAAGGTGTTCCAGGGGGAGGGTTTTGACGAGTTGTATCGCGACACCCGCGAGGCATTCGACCGGGTTCTGACCAGGAAACCAAAGGCGTCCCGGCCGCGTTCCCGGGAAGTCTACGTGGTTGCCAGGGGCTTCCGGGGCGGATGATCGGCGGCCACCTTGAAACATGGAGGCCTCGCCCCAAGTGTAGTACATTGCACCGTTTCCGGGTTGCCTGCGTACAATACAGGAGGGCGTCTGTGAATGACGCTGCCCCGCCGCTGAAATGCGGGAAAATTCGACTATCATTAACGGAGAGAGGCTGTCACATCTTTCCCGGCACGCCCCCTGGTTGGGCGAGGCCGAAGGGGAAACCTGTCAGGAATCCTTGGTGAGGTAACAGTATTGAACGATATGGTTAAAAATTTGTTGCTCTGGCTGGTGATCGCTGCGGTTCTGCTGTCGGTCTTCAACAACTTCAATATGCAGAGCCAGACCGAGCAGGTGGGATATTCTGAGCTCATTCAGGAAATCCAGTCCGAGCAGGTCAAGAAAGTCGTGGTGGACGGCCTTACCATTTCCGGTGAGCGTTACGACGGCACCCGCTTTGAGACTATCCGCCCCATGGTCGAGGATCCCAAGCTGATCGATGACCTGCTGGAGCACAACGTCGAAGTGGTGGGGCGTAAGCCGGAACAGCAGAGTGTCTGGACCCAGTTGCTGGTAGCCAGCTTTCCCATCCTGATCATCATCGCCGTATTCATGTTCTTCATGCGCCAGATGCAGGGTGGCGGCGGTGGTCGCGGCGGCCCCATGAGCTTTGGCAAGAGCAAGGCGCGGCTGCTGGGTGAAGACCAGATCACCACCACCTTCGCCGATGTGGCGGGGGTGGACGAGGCCAAGGAGGACGTCAAGGAACTGGTCGAGTTCCTGCGCGATCCCAGCCGCTTCCAGAAACTGGGCGGGCGCATACCGCGCGGCGTGCTGATGGTGGGCCAGCCCGGTACCGGCAAGACGCTGCTGGCGAAGGCTATCGCCGGTGAGGCCAAGGTGCCGTTTTTCTCCATCTCCGGCTCGGATTTCGTGGAGATGTTCGTCGGTGTCGGCGCCTCGCGGGTGCGGGACATGTTCGAGCAGGCCAAGAAGCAGGCCCCCTGTATCATCTTCATCGACGAGATCGACGCGGTGGGACGCCACCGGGGTGCCGGCCTGGGCGGCGGGCACGACGAGCGCGAACAGACACTGAACCAGCTGCTGGTGGAAATGGATGGCTTCGAGGTGAACGACGGCGTCATCGTCATCGCCGCCACCAACCGCCCGGACGTGCTGGACCCCGCCCTGTTGCGCCCCGGCCGCTTTGACCGCCAGGTGGTTGTCGGCCTGCCCGATATCCGCGGCCGCGAACAGATTCTCAAGGTGCACATGCGCAAGGTTCCCCTGGCCGAGGACGTCGAGGCCTCCAAGATTGCCCGCGGCACGCCCGGGTTCTCCGGCGCCGACCTGGCCAACCTGGTCAACGAGGCCGCCCTGTTCGCGGCGCGCGCCAATGTCCGCACCGTGGGGATGGCCCAGTTTGAGCTCGCCAAGGACAAGATCATGATGGGCGCAGAGCGCAAATCCATGGTCATGTCCGAAGACGAGAAGCGCAACACGGCCTACCACGAGGCGGGGCATGCCATCGTCGGCAGGTTGATGCCGGAGCACGACCCGGTCTACAAGGTGAGCATCATCCCCCGCGGCCGCGCCCTGGGCGTTACCATGTTCCTGCCCGAAGAGGACCGCTACAGCCATAGCCGCCGCTTTATCATCAGCCAGATCTGCAGCCTGTTCGGTGGCCGCATCGCCGAGGAGATGACCCTGGGCAAGGACGGTGTGACGACCGGTGCCTCCAACGATATCCAGCGGGCCACGGGTATTGCCCGCAAGATGGTTACCCAGTGGGGCCTGTCCGAAAAGATGGGGCCGCTGATGTACGACGAGGTGGAGGAAGAGGTGTTCCTGGGGCGCAGCGCCGGGCAGACCCATAAATCCCTGTCGGGTGAAACCGCCAAGATGATCGACGAGGAAGTGCGCAGCATTATCGACGAGTGCTACGCCACCGCCCGCACCCTGCTGGAGGAAAACGTCGACAAGCTGCACGCCATGGCGCGCGCCCTGATGCTGTACGAGACCATCGATGCCGGCCAGATCGACGACATCATGGCCGGGCGCGAGCCCCGGGAGCCGGCCGGCTGGAACGACGATGTCGACAACAGCAGCCCCGGCGCGGGCGCCACCAGCGCGCAGCCCAAGCCGGACAGACCCATAGGTGGGCCCGCCAGCGAGCACTGACGCGGGCCGCGTCGTTGTCACAACATCCCCGCCACGCTGCCCCGGCACTTCACTGTGCCGGGCGCACTCTGGACCTGTCACGCCCGGTCGTAATGGGCGTGATCAACTCCACCCCTGATTCTTTCTCCGATGGCGGCAGCCTGTACCGGTCCGGTGGCCTGGATATCGACCTCGCCATGGGGCGAGCCAGGGACATGGTGGCGGCCGGCGCCGCCATCCTGGATATAGGCGGGGAATCTACCCGTCCCGGTGCCGCGCCGGTCAGCCCGGCGCAGGAAATGGACCGGGTGCTGCCGCTGGTGGAGCGCGTGGCAGCGCGAGCTGGACGTGGTGATATCGGTCGATACCAGCACGCCGCAGCTCATGACCGAGGCCGCCTCGCCTGGGGGCGGGCCTGTTGAACGATGTGCGGGCGCTGACCCGCGAGGGCGCCCTGGAGGCCGCCGCGGCCACGGGGCTGCCGGTGTGCCTGATGCATATGCGCGGGGAGCCCGGGAGCATGCAGCGCGACCCCCATTACGAAGATGTGGTAGCCGAGGTGGCTGCTTACCTGCAGGAGCGGGTCGACGCCTGCACGGCCCATGGCATAGGGCGACAGCGCCTGCTGCTGGACCCGGGGTTTGGCTTTGGCAAGACAGTGGCGCACAATCTGCAGCTGTTGCGCGGTCTGCCGCGCCTGGCGGAGCTGGGGCTGCCCCTGCTGGTGGGCCTGTCCCGCAAATCCATGATTGGCACATTGCTGGGCCGCGAACCGGGCGAGCGCCTGCCCGCCAGTCTCGCCCTGGCGGTGCTGGCGGTGGAGCGGGGCGCGGCGGTGGTGCGCAGCCACGACGTGGCCGCCACTGTGGATGCGCTGGCGATGTGGACGGCTTTGAACGAAGTGGAAGCACAATAATGAAAAAGCAATATTTTGGCACCGACGGCATTCGCGGCCTGGTGGGCGAGGCGCCCATCACCCCGGATTTCATGCTCAAGCTGGGCTGGGCCAGCGGCCGCGTCTTTGCGCGGGAAGCTGGCGGCGAGGGTCGCTGTACCGTGATTATCGGCAAGGACACGCGGGTGTCCGGCTATATGTTTGAGTCGGCCCTGGAAGCCGGCCTGGTGGCGGCGGGGGTCAACGTGAAGCTGCTGGGCCCGATGCCGACCCCTGCGGTGGCCCTGATGACCCGTACCCAGGCGGCGGTGGCGGGCATCGTGATCAGTGCCTCCCACAATCCCTTTTACGACAACGGCATCAAGTTTTTCTCGGCCAGTGGCTCCAAGCTGCCGGATGAGATCGAGCTGGCCATCGAGGCGGAGCTGGACCAGCCGGTGACCACCGTGCAGTCGCGGGAGATCGGCAAGGTGCTGCGGGTGGTGGATGCCGCCGGGCGCTACATCGAATTCTGCAAGTCCACCGTGCCGGAGGGGTTCAACCTGCGCGGCCTGCGGATCGCGGTCGACTGCGCCCACGGCGCCACCTACCATATCGCCCCCAGTGTATTCAGCGAACTGGGCGCGGAGGTCACTGCCATCGGGGTGCAGCCGGACGGCTTCAATATCAACGAGGGCGTGGGCTCCACGGATACCGCGGCGCTGTGCGGACATCGTGCGCCGGCAGGGCGTGGACCTGGGTATCGCCTTTGATGGCGACGGCGACCGGGTGCTGTTTGTCGACGGCAATGGCGAACTGGTGGACGGCGACGAGCTGCTCTACATGATCGCCATGTACCGCCTGGCCCGGGGCACCAGCGATGCCGGCGTGGTGGGGACCCTCATGTCCAACCTGGGCCTGGAACTGGCCCTGCGGGAGGAGGGCCTGCAGCTTGTGCGGGCCCAGGTGGGGGACCGGTACGTGAAGGAGCGCATGGAGGCGGAGGGCTGGTACCTGGGTGGTGAATCCTCGGGTCATATCATCTGTTCTGATATCACCACCACGGGAGATGGCATCGTCGCCGCCCTGCAGGTGCTGGTGGCCCTCAAGGCGGCGGGCATGGACCTGGCCAGCTACCGGGCCGGGATGAGCAAGTTTCCCCAGAAAATGATCAATGTCACCGTCTCGGGTAAAGTGAACCTGGCCGAATTCCCGGCGGTGGCCGCGGCTGTCTCCCGGGTCGAGGCCCAGCTGGGCAAGCGGGGCAGGGTATTGCTGCGGCCCTCGGGTACGGAGCCGAAAGTCCGGGTGATGGTGGAGGGCGAGGATGCCGCCGAGGTGGACGCCCTGTGCGCCGCACTGGCCGCCGAGGTGGAGCGCGAGCTGGGTTGAGCCCGCTGCCGCCATCCTTGTAACCCGCGGGTATCTTGGGTAAGATTGCGCCGCTTTTCCGACGGGGGGTCGATATGCGTCAGGCACTGGTTGTAGGTAACTGGAAGATGCATGGCTCCCGGGACAGCGTGGCGAGCCTGTTGGGCGGATTGCTGGATGCACCACCCGCTGGCGAGGCTGAAGTCGCTGTATGCCCCACCTTCGTGCACCTGTCGCAGGCCCTGTCACTCTGTGAGGGCTCGACCATTGCAGTGGGCGGGCAGGACTGCAGTCATATGCAATCCGGTGCCTATACCGGCGAGGTGGCGCCAGCCATGCTGGCCGACCTCGGCTGTCGCTGGGTTATTCTCGGACATTCCGAGCGGCGCCAGTACCATGCGGAATCGGATAACCTGGTGGCGGCCAAGCTGGGCGCCGCGGTGGCAGCCGGAATCCAGCCCATTCTCTGTGTGGGCGAGACCAGGGAGCAGCGCGAGAGCGGTGAGGCGGAATCGGTAGTGGCCGCCCAGCTGCAGGGCGCCCTGCACGGGCAGCCCGGCCTGGCGGGCCTGGTGGTGGCCTATGAGCCGGTCTGGGCCATTGGCACGGGCCTGACGGCAAGCCCCGAGCAGGCCCAGGAGATGCATGCGTTTATCCGCACGGAGCTGGGTAAGCTCGGGGGATTGGAAGCCGATGCCGTCCGTATTCTGTACGGCGGCAGTGTAAAAGCCGCCAACGCGGCGGAATTGTTTGCCCAGCCGGACATAGACGGTGCCCTGGTCGGTGGGGCGGCATTGCAGGCCGCTGACTTCCTGGCGATTATCAGCGCCGCCTGACCATGGGGTCAGGCACGTAAACTGAAGAATTGAGGTGCTCCCGCGGGGGCGTTAACGTTATGGAACAGATTATTTTAGTCGTGCACCTGGTGGTGGCGCTGGCCATCATAGGCCTGATCATGCTGCAGCAGGGCAAGGGCGCGGATATGGGCGCCTCCTTCGGCGCCGGCGCCTCCCAGACCCTGTTGGGCTCCAGCGGCAGCGCCAATGTGCTGACCCGCGCCACCGCCTGGCTGGTGGCCCTGTTTTTTGCCTCCAGCTTTGGCCTGGCGCTGCTGGCCAACCAGCAGTCCTCCGCGATCGATGAACTCGATCTCGATATCCCGGAAGTCATGGAAAGCCCGGTGCAGGCCTCAGGCGAGGAGATGCCGGCGGTGGCAGAGGAAATGCCCGCCGCTGCAGGGGAACTGCCCGTGGTCGAGGAGGAGTTACCCGTGATCCAGCAGGACGTGCCGGCGGCGGCTGACAGCGAGGGAGACCTCCCAGCACTGGACTGACAAGTAAATAAGCCGAAGTGGTGGAATTGGTAGACACGCCATCTTGAGGGGGTGGTGAGCTATGCTCGTGCGGGTTCAAGTCCCGCCTTCGGCACCATATCAAAACGCATGCTCGTGCGGAGCTGCGCGGCACCCTCTTTCTGCTCAGCTAATCTCGAATGTTCTGAGGGTAGCAACATCATTCTGCCGGATGACGCGGCCGCCGCGTCGATCGCACCCAACCGATCAACAGGAACGACGACAGCAATAAGCTACCCAGTGCAAAGCGCAGCTCCGGCACCACAAGAGTGCCGTTGCTGGGAACCAGGGTGGTGTTCATTGAGGCGAATTTGTACGGCATCACGTCGAGGTAGCCGGGATCGGAAAGCAGTTCGAAAAAGGCGCGACGATTGGGATAACGCACCACCAGGATGCGCTGCAAGTTGTCGTTGCCCGCCTCGCCCAGCAGTTCGACGCGGTCGGGCGACTGCACGCCCTGGGCTTCACCCGCCACCAGGGGATAGGCGCCGAGTTCCAGCAGTCGCGGTATCGCGCTTTCCTCGTAGAGTTCGTTGGCCCGTGCCGGCGTACCCTTGAATGGGGGCAGGCCGGGTATTTGCTTGAGCTGGTCGTAATAGCCCATCAGGTTGATCATGTAGACGGGATTGCTGTCGTCCGCTTCGCCCCAGGCCCGCATGTTGGCGATTAACCGGGCTTTTTCATCCGCTGGCAGTGGCCAGTTCCGTTCATAACCGGCGATATACCGGTCCACCTCGGACTGCGTCAGGGCACTGCCAGGCTGCAGCCACAGACAGAAGCCCGCAAAGAGGGCCACGAAGAACAGGGCGAGGACAAGTTCGAAACGGTGTTTCACGGGGCCTACCTCCACAAGGGTTATTGCAGGAAATCCAGCAACAGGGGGTTCAACTCGTCGGGCGCATCGAGCTGCAGCCAGTGATTGCCCTCCTCGATCCGGGTATAGCGCCAGGATGCGGTCACGTGCTGCCGTGAATCGAGCATTTGCCGCTCGGTCAGGAACCTGTCGCCGCTGCTCCAGATGCCAAAAACCGGTACCTGCGCCGCCGGGAGGCCCTTGGTGAACATCATCCCGGGATTGGCGCGGTAGTAATTCATACCGGCTGTCAGGCGCCCGGGCCTGGACAGGTTGGCTTTCCAGTGGGGAAACTCCTCGGGGTAGCGCGTCAAGGCTCGAAACCCAAACCAGTTAAAGCGGGTCACCAGAAATTCAATAATGCCGCGCAGCTGGAGTAGCACGATGTAATAGCCACGCAGCTTCTGCGTGATCCCGCCCTGGCCATAGGCATTGGGATGTCCCACCGACAGCGCGACATAGCGCTCGATGCGCTGCGGATGGGCGAGTACCAGGCGCCAGCCGATGACGGCGCCCCAGTCGTGCGCGACCAGGCGGACACGGTCGATATTGAGTACATCCAGCAGCCTCACCAGGTCGTTGACCAGGTTGTCCACCTGGTAATCCCTTACCCGCGGTGACATGTCGCTGTTCCCGCAGCCGCGGGTATCCGGGGCAATGACTCGATACCCCGCCTGTACCAGTACGGGTACCTGCTCGCGCCAGACCGTGTGGTCGTCGGGAAAGCCGTGCACCAGCAACACTGTCGGCCCCGCGTTGTCCTGGCCGGCAAACAGCACATTCAGCTCGATCCCATTGACCTGCACCCGTTGCTGCACCGTCGTCACGGCTGTGGCCTGCTGTTCACTCATCGTCATCTGCCCCGTCTCCGCGGGCAGCGGCGCGCCATTGGCGCCGCGATGTAGCTCGGGTGTGCCATGCTGTTGTCCTCGAGGCGCAACTTGCTGCAGGGAATACAGTGAGAAAGATAGTACGGAATCCAGCGTTTCACGTAATTTCATTCTCTCCCGGCCCGGTTTGGCGGGGTGGGACAGGCAGGGTACTCGTAGTAATCGCACAGCGCCTGTTCGCTGAGCGCGCCCTCTGCCAGCCTGGCATTGTGGCGTTGCTTGAAGGCCTCGAATTCGGGTTCAGTGCGCAGTAGTAATCTGCCCGCCACGATCAGCCGGTCGACATCGATGTCCTCCAGGGCCAGGGTGGTGGGCAAACTGTTCAGGAGTTGGTTGATCTCGCTGCTCTTTACATGCTCGAAACTGACCTGGGTGAAATAGATCTTCCTCGACAGCTTGTTCTGCTCTGAAAATTTCTCGACCTTGTCCAGCAGCTGCCTGAACCGGTCCAGCGTTTCCATGTTGTAGTTGCTGAACTGGGCACTGCTGACAGCCGCCATGGTGGTGCCTACTGACGGCGCTGCATAGGTCTGTTCGATGAGTCGGTCGGGATTGACCTCGGCGTTGACCAGGATCACCAGGATGTCCCCGTTCGCATTGCCGGGCAGCCTTTCCATTTCCTCCTTATTCATGGTTTCGAAACGGTCGATCAGGGTGCGCAGGCCGAGGTTGTCCCCGATACCGCCATCCACCAGGTGAATATACTTGCGGTGCCGGGCGTCCCGGTAGGATTTCATGCCCGCCACCAGGCTGGCCTGGACACTGTTTTGCGGTTGCAGCCGTTGCAGTTGCTGCCACTGGGTGTCGTCACCCAGGTCACAGGAGCCGGCGTGATTCTCGAGCACGATCGGCGGGAAGGCGATCGGTACGGCAGACGACGCCGTAACCGCCCTGGCCACGGGGTAGCTGCCCAGGTCGGAACAGATCAGGTCGAACATACCCTGGGAGAATGAAAAACGCAGTCCGCCCGCGAGGTCGGTGGCATTGATCGTGATGTAGGGCGGGCCGTTGCGTTCCAGGTCTGCGAAAGTTGCGCCGTCGAACATGATCCGGTTGTAGTAATCGATGGTCATTTCGGTGCGATTGAAGCCCATGAAGCCGCTGCGTATCCAGTGCATGGGGTTGAAGAGCTGCTTGATCAGCGCCTGTTGCACGCCCTGGCGCAGGAAATCATCCTCGTAGTCCTCGAACAGGCGCTCGCGATAGAGCCCATAGTAAGCGGCGGTGAAACTGCCGCCCGACACCGCCGAGATACCATCGACCTCGTCCAGCAGGCGCACCGTGGTACCGTCGCGCTCGATCAAAGTGTCGCGCAGTTCCTGCATGACGCCATAGGACAGCGCCGCGGCCCTGACCCCGCCGCCCGAGAAGGCCAGCAGCACCGTATTGCCCCCGGGTAGATCCACTACCCAGTCCCGGGTGGGGCGGTAGCCGCTGTTTTCGGCGATGCTCGTAATGGCTTTGTTGTCCGGTGCGTGGGTCGTGGTGCAGCCTGCCGGCAGCACCAGGCTGGCGAGCAGCAGGCCGTGCAGCGCCAGGTTCCGCAACACGTCGCAGGTAGCGCTTCCAGGCGAGTTCACCGCGCCCCCAGACCGGTGAAATTCAGCACCCGGCGCTCCACGTAATCGTAAAACGGGTTCCAGCGCAGCCGCAGCATATCGGTGCCGGATACCTTGAGTACGCCGCGCTCCCCCCTTGGCGCCAGGTTGCCCAGTTCGATGCCGGGGCTGTCCGCCGCCAGCGGGCCGCCGTACACGGGGTCCAGGGGTGAAAAGGGCAGCGCCACATGCGACAGCGAATACACGCCCGGCGGCCAGTCATCGAGGTAGGTGGCCGCCCCGGGGCTGCGCTCGCCAGGCGCGGTGGTCAGGGCCACCACCCGGTTGCTCTCAGGGTTTTCATTGGTGACCAGGGTCAGGTCAAAACTGCGTGTATCTTTGGCCAGCAGGGGCCCGAACACGGTGCGCGGGTCCTCCGCCAGCAGGCTGCCAACCTCGGCCCGGCGGTTGATATCGAACAGCACCAGTTCATGGTCCGCCGGTGGCAGGCGATCAAACAGGTTGGCGACCAGGGCCGAGGCCGTAACCGTGGCATCGACGCTGGATTGAAAGGCCAGGATAGGCGGCAGGTCGGCAAGCCGGTCCTGTTTCTGCAGCGCACCCAACTGCTGCTGTATATGCGCGGTCAGGCGGTAGGCGAGATCGCCCGCATTCACCGCGAAAGAGCCGTATTTGAACGGGTCGTACTCGGGCAGCAACACGTTCCAGGCCAGTTTCTCCAGGCCCAGCAGGTGGCCCAGCCGTCCCTGCCAGACGGCCAGCGCCGCCACCGGCGATACGCCGATTTCCGGCGATAGCAGCACCAGGCCAGATGCAGTTGGCAGGGAGGGATCCTCCAGCGTTTCCAGCGCGTACTCCACCGCCAGCGCGCCGCCGTTGGAATAGCCCACCAGGTACAGGGGCCGGTCGCCCGCGACCTCGCGCACGTGCCGGGCCGCCAGCCGCACCGCCGCCGCCATATCCTGCCAGCGCGTTTCGACCAGCCCGGAGGGTGCGGTGCCATGGCCCGGGATACGCAGCCCCAGCACGGTCGCTCCCGCTTCCTGCAGGGTTTCGCCCAGGGTGCGCAGGCTATAGGGCGAGTCAGACAGGCCGTGCAACAGTAGTACGCCCGCCGCCGGCTGCTCATGGCCCAACTCGAAGCTGCGGTTCCAGTTCAGCGGCCAGCGGCCGGGGTCGGAGAGGCTGCCGCGGCTGTAACGGTTGATGGCGTTTTCCGGCCCTACCGGAACCTGGTCGTATACCAGGCGGTCCAGCTGTGTGAACAGGCGCTCTTCCAGCGCCAGGTACTGCCGGAAGTCGTTTATGCCCGAGTCCGAGGTGAACTCCTCGTCGAGATCCGCCACATGCCAGACGGACAAATCCGGTCGCTTGTCCAGCAGGTAGATGTAAACGCCCAGGGCCGTTACGAAGCTGCCGACAAGTCCGGCGGCAACAACGCGTGCCAGGGACAAGCCCAGCCTGGTCCAGTAACGAGCGGTCACGAGTATGCAGCCTCCAGTTTTTCCAGTGGCCATTGTAAAGGCCTTTGCAGCCGGGCGCCCCCCCCCCCGCCTTTTCTGGTCCGCCACATGGGCTATACTGCGCCCCTTACCAGGACAAGCTGACGCAAGGGAATAGATCATGGCAGAGACATTCAGGGCAATAATCGCCGACAAGCAGGACGGTAAAATGGTGGCCGCCATCCGGGAAATCGGTCTGGGGGACCTGCCGGACGAGGACGTGCTGGTGGATGTGGCCTACTCCACCATCAACTACAAGGACGGCCTGGCGGTTTCCGGCGCCGCGCCCATCTGCCAGGTCACGCCGCTCACCTGCGGCATTGACCTGGCCGGCACGGTGGTGGAATCCCGGGACCCGGCCTTCAAGCCCGGGGACCGGGTACTGGTCAATGGCTATGGCCTCTCCGAGCGCCATCACGGCGGCTACAGCCAGAAGCAGCGTCTCAAGGGCGAGTGGCTGGTGCGGGTGCCGGAGGGCATGAGCCTGGAGGAGACCATGGCGATCGGCACCGCCGGTTACACCTCCATGCTCTGCGTGCTGGCCCTGCAGGATGCCGGGGTCACCCCCGACCAGGGGCCGGTGCTGGTGACCGGCGCGGCCGGTGGCGTGGGCTCGATCGCGGTTTCCCTGCTCGCGGGGCTGGGTTTCGAGGTGCACGCCAGCACCGGGCGGGTAGACGAGGCCGGGCCCTTCCTGCGCGACCTGGGCGCCGCCGCAGCTGGTACCCAGGGATGAATTGTCCCGGGACTGCAAGCCGCTGGAGCGTGAAACCTGGGCGGGGGTGGTGGATACCGTGGGTGACAAGACCCTGGCGACCGCGATAGCCCAGACCCGCTACGAGGGCACCGTGGCCGCCTGCGGCCTGGCCGGGGGCATGAAACTGCCAACGACCGTGATGCCTTTTATATTGCGGGGCGTCACCCTGCGCGGGGTGGACTCGGTCATGGCCTCCCAGCAGCGGCGCCAGCGCGCCTGGGACGCCCTGGCCGAGCACCTGGACCGGGAACAACTGAAGTCTATCTACGAGGTGGTGCCCCTGGATGCAGTGCCCGGGCTGGCCGGCGACATCATCGCCGGCACGGTTCGCGGCCGCATCGTGGTGGACGTCAACGCCTGAGTCGACGCCTTCGGGGCGCCCGGGGGGCGTCCAGGGGGCGCTGAAATTGCGGCGAAAGATAGTCGCAATTCCCTTCCTCTTACGGTTGACCCGGCTGGGGTCGATACCTATAATGCACAGCCTCGAATTTGGGCCGGGACGACGAGACCGGCTCATTGTGAAGCGCCAAGGGGCCTTCACGGCGAGGAAGTTTTGATGCGGGGTGGAGCAGCCTGGTAGCTCGTCGGGCTCATAACCCGAAGGTCGTCGGTTCAAATCCGGCCCCCGCTACCAATTGCGCACTGCCAGCTCCAAATGGCAGCGCGAAACGAAAAAGCCCCTTTTCAGGGGCTTTTTCATACGTGGAGAAAAGTAATCATCCATGGCAGGCAAGGATCAGCAGATAACTGACTTGCTGGGCGCCACCATTGAAGCCCTGGGCTTTGAACTTTGGGGCGTCGAGTATTTGTCCCAGGGCAGGCACAGCCTGCTGCGGGTCTACATTGATGCTGAACAGGGCATCACGGTCGAAGACTGCGCCCTGGTCAGCCAGCAGGTGGGAAGTGTGCTCGATGTTGAAGACCCGATTACCGGCGAGTACACACTTGAGGTTTCATCACCCGGGATGGACCGGCTGCTGTTTCGGCTGGACCAGTATCCCGGGTTTGTGGGTGAGATAGTGGATTTGCGCTTGCGCACGCCGTTTGAAGGGCGGCGCAAGTTCAAGGGTGTGTTAACAGGCATTGAGGGGGAGGACGTCGTGATCCGCGTGGATGATCACGAATACCTTTTGCCCCATAGCGCAATCGAAAAAGCGCGGATACAACCCCGCATATAAGGCGGCAAGTGAACAGGCGAGGCTTGAGATGACGAAGGAAATTCTGTTGGTGGCCGAGGCCGTATCCAATGAGAAGGGGGTGTCCGAGGACATCATCTTCGAGGCCATAGAGCTGGCCCTGGCGACGGCTACCAAGAAGCGTTATGACGAGGAGGCGGAGATCCACGTCACCATCGATCGTCACACCGGTGACTATGTCACCGTGCGTCGCTGGCTGGTTGTGCCCGATGACGAGATGGCCCTGCTGGGCACCCAGCTGACCACCGAAGAAGCCGTGGAGAAAGATCCCGGCCTCAAGCCCGGGGATATTTTCGAGGAGCAGGTGGAAAACGTCGGTTTTGGTCGCATCGCCGCCCAGACCGCCAAGCAGGTCATCGTGCAGCGGGTGCGCGACGCCGAGCGCGCCCAGGTAGTGGAACAGTACCAGGACCGGGTCGGTGACCTGGTCGCCGGCACGGTCAAGAAAGTGACCCGGGACAATGTCATCGTCGACCTGGGTAATAACGCCGAGGGCCTGCTGCCGCGGGACCAGTTGGTGGGGCGCGAAACCTTCAGGGTAAACGACCGCGTGCGTGCCATTCTCAAGGAAATCAGCACCGAGACCCGCGGCCCGCAGCTGATCCTGAGCCGTTCCTGCCCGGAAATGCTGATCGAGCTGTTCAAGATAGAAGTCCCGGAAATTGCCGAGGAAGTCATCCAGATCCGTGCCGCCGCCCGCGACCCCGGCTCCAGGGCCAAGATTGCCGTTAAAACCAACGACCAGCGCATCGACCCCGTCGGGGCCTGTGTCGGTATGCGTGGCTCGCGGGTCCAGGCCGTGTCCAATGAACTGGACAACGAGCGCGTGGATATCGTGCTGTGGGACGACAATCCCGCCCAGCTGGTGATCAACGCCATGTCCCCGGCGGAAGTCGAGTCCATCGTGGTCGACGAGGACAGCGGCACCATGGACGTGGCGGTCTCCGAGGACAACCTGGCCCAGGCCATCGGCCGCAGCGGCCAGAATGTGCGCCTGGCCAGCGAGCTGACCGGCTGGACCATCAACGTCATGAGCCTGGAAGAGGCCGCCGACAAGCACGAAGCCGAAGCAGGGCAGGTCATCCAGGTGTTCATGGACCAGCTCGACATCGACGAGGAAGTCGCCGAGATACTGGTGGAAGAGGGCTTCACCACCCTGGAGGAAGTGGCCTATGTGCCGCTGGAGGAGATGACGGCTATCGAGGGCTTCGACGCGGAAATCGCCGAGGAACTGCGGGCCCGGGCCAAGGACGCGCTGCTCACCCAGGCTATCGCCTCCGAGGAGAAGCTGGGTGCCAATGAGCCGGCCGAGGACCTCCTCACTATGGATGGCATGGACAGGCACCTGGCCTACATCCTGGCCAGCCGCGAGATTATTACCATGGAAGACCTCGCCGAGCAGGGCGTGGACGACCTCATGGACATTCCGGATATGACGGAAGAACGCGCGGGTGAGTTGATCATGACCGCGAGAGCACCCTGGTTTGCCGAAGCAGAGTAACAACCTCGCACGGCAAGGTTGAAGGCGAAGACACAGGGTCCCAAGGAGAATATTGCATGGCGCAGGTTACAGTAGAGCAACTCGCAGAAGTGGTGGGCGCAACCGTTGAACGTCTGTTGACGCAGATGAAAGAAGCGGGATTGCCCCACTCGGCTGCCGGGGAGGTCGTATCCGACGCGGACAAGCAGACACTGCTGGCGTACTTGAAGCGCAGCCACGGCGAATCCACGGCTGCGCCCCGCCGCATCACCCTCAAGCGCAAGACCATCAGCACCCTTCGCACCCCCGGTTCCCAGGGGCGCAAGACCGTCAATGTCGAGGTGCGCAAGAAGCGCACCTACGTCAAGCGCGATCCCAGCGAACTGCTCGCCGAAGCGGAAGAGCAGAAGCAGCAGGTGGCGGCCGATGAGCTAGAGCCGGTGGAGGCCAGCGCGGCGGAAAGTGTCACCGAGGCACCTGCCGCCCCCGCCCCGGAGCCAGAGGCGCCTGTAGCTGCCCCGGAGCCCGAGTTCGTCGAGGAAGAAGAAGAGGACCTGAGCAACGTCGATCCGGAAATACTGCGCCAGCGTGCAGCCGAGCGGCGCAAGCTCAAGGAAGCCGAGGAGGCGGCCGCACGCGCGGCTGCCATCGCGGCCCGCAAGGCAGATGAAGAGCGCCGCAAGGAAGAACTGAAGGCTGCGGCCAAGCCCGCAGAGGCGGCCAAAGACACTGCCAAGCGCCCCAAGCGCCTCCACGAGGCCCCGCGTTCCGCCGCCCAGGACGAAGAGCAGCGGCGCAAGCAGCGCGGCAAGCTGGATCGCACCTCGCCCATCGGGCGCGGCAAGAAGCGCGGTCACAACCTGTCACTGTCAGACCTGGAGGCCGCTGAATCGGGCCTGGCCAGGCGTCGCGGCGGCCGCAAGAAAATCAAGGCGTCTCACGCCGAGCACTCCAAACACGGATTCGAGATGCCCACTGAGAGAAAGGTTCACGAAGTACAGGTACCTGAAACGATTTCAGTGGCAGCGCTTGCCCAGCAGATGTCGGTGAAGGCGGGTGAGGTGATCAAGGAGCTGATGAAGCTCGGCGTGATGGCCAATATCAACCAGATGATCGACCAGGACACCGCTGTGCTGGTGATCGAGGAGTTGGGGCACGTGGCCAGGACGGTCAGCGGGGATGTCCTGGAAGAAAAGCTGGAAGAGACGCTGTCGCTGCAGGAAGGTACCCAGGAACCCCGTGCCCCGGTAGTTACCGTGATGGGCCACGTGGACCACGGCAAGACGTCCCTGCTGGACTATATCCGCAAGAGCCGGGTCGCCTCCGGCGAGGCGGGCGGCATCACCCAGCACATTGGCGCCTACCATGTGGAAACCGAGCGCGGCATGATCTCCTTCCTGGACACCCCGGGTCACGCGGCCTTTACCGCCATGCGCGCCCGCGGTGCCAAGAGCACCGATATCGTCATTCTGGTGGTGGCCGCTGACGACGGCGTGATGCCCCAGACCGTGGAAGCGGTGCAGCATGCCAAGGCCGCCGGCGTACCGATTATCGTGGCCATCAACAAGATGGATAAGGAAGGTGCGGATCCCGAGCGCGTCAAGAACGAGCTGGCCGCCAAGGAAGTGATTCCCGAGGAGTGGGGCGGCGATACCCAGTTCGTACCGGTGTCCGCCCACACCGGCGACGGCGTCAATGAGTTGCTGGACGCCGTGCTGCTGCAGGCCGAGGTACTGGAATTGACCGCCGCGCGCGATGTGCCCGCCCAGGGTATCGTCATCGAATCGCGCCTGGACAAGGGTCGCGGCCCCGTGGCCTCGCTGCTTATCCAGAGCGGTACCCTGCGCCAGGGCGATATCGTCCTGGCCGGGCTGCAGTTCGGACGGGTGCGCGCCATGCTGGACGAAAACGGCCAGCCCATCAACGAGGCCGGCCCCAGTATTCCGGTGGAGATCCTCGGTCTCAACGGTACCCCCGATGCCGGCGATCCATTTGCAGTGGTGGAAAACGAGAAGCGGGCGCGCGAAATTGCCGATTTCCGCCAGGCCAAGAGCCGCGATACCAAGCTGCAGCGCCAGCACGCCGCCAAGCTGGACAACATGTTCGAGAGCATGACCGCCGGCGATCGCAAGACGCTCAACGTCGTGGTCAAGGCCGATGTGCGCGGCTCCCTGGAGGCTATCCAGTCCGCCCTGACGGATCTTGGCAACGAGGAAGTTCAGGTCAATATCGTGGTCGGCGGCGTAGGTGGCATCACCGAGACCGACGTGAACCTGGCGGTGACCTCCGGGGCGGTTGTGTTCGGCTTCAACGTGCGGGCCGATACGGCCGCGCGCAAACTCGTGGAGAACGAGGGTGTCGATCTGCGTTACTACAACGTGATCTACGACCTGATAGACGATGTGAAGGCCGCCCTGACCGGGATGCTGGCGCCGGAGCTGCGCGAGGAGATCCTGGGTATTGCCGAGGTGCGCGATGTGTTCCGCTCGCCCAAGTTTGGCCAGATCGCCGGCTGTATGGTCATAGAGGGTACCATTTACCGCTCCAAGCCCATCCGGGTGCTGCGAGACAACGTGGTGATCTACGAGGGTGAACTGGAGTCGCTGCGCCGCTTCAAGGACGATGCCAGCGAGGTGCGCAATGGCATGGAATGCGGTATCGGCGTGAAGAACTACACTGACGTGAAGGTCGGTGACCTGATCGAGGTGTTCGAGGTCAAGGAGATTGCCCGCTCGCTGTAAGCGGCGGTCACGGCATGGCAAAGGAATACAGTCGTACCCAGCGGGTAGCGGATTACCTGCAGCGCGAGCTGGCGGCCTTGATCCAGCACGAGCTGCGCGACCCGCGCATAGGCATGGTCAGTATCACCGGCGTGGACGTGAGCCGGGACCTGGGCCATGCCAGGGTGTATTTCACGGTGCTGGGTTCTGATTCCCGCGAGGAGGCAGCGGATTCCATCGAGGCTCTCGAACAAGGCCGCGGGGTTCCTGCGCAGCCAGTTGTCCCGGGATGCCACCATGCGCAGTGTGCCGCAGTTGCGGTTTTACTTCGACACCAGCGTGGGCCAGGGTCGGCACCTGGAGGATTTGATCAGGCGGGCGGCTGACGCCGATCGCGAGTTGGGACTGCGCGACCCCGATACCGATAAGGGCAGCTAGGTGGCCAGGCAGCGCCGCGGCCGTCCTCTGGATGGCATCCTGGTACTGGACAAACCCGGGGGCATGAGTTCCAACCGCGCCCTGCAGGTGGCCAAGCGCCTGTATGGCGCCGCCAAGGCGGGGCACACCGGCAGTCTGGACCCCCTGGCAACGGGGGTGTTGCCCCTGTGTTTTGGCGAGGCGACCAAGTTTTCCCAGTTCTTGCTGGACGCGGACAAGGCCTACCAGAGCACTTTTGTGCTGGGTACGGCAACGGATACCGGTGACGCCGAGGGCGAGGTGCTGCACAGCCAGGACAGCGGGCACATAAGCCAGCAACAGGTGGCGGCGGCGCTGGAAGCGTTCAGGGGCGAGATCGAGCAGGTCCCCTCGATGTTCTCGGCGATCAAGCACCAGGGCCAGCCGCTGTACAAACTGGCGCGCCAGGGTGTGGAAGTGGAACGCAAGGCGCGCCGGGTGGTCATAAAGCAACTTGACCTGCTGGCGTTTCGCGCCGGCGCCCGCGCCGAGGTGGACATCTACCTCGAGTGCAGCAAGGGTACCTATGTGCGCTCCATCGCCGAGGACCTGGGGCGGGCACTGGGCTGTGGCGCCCATGTGGCAAGCCTGCGCCGCAGCAAGGCCGGGCCCTTCAGCCTGGCCGACAGCGTTTCCCTGGGCACCCTGGAGGCGCTCAAGGCCAACGGCCAGGAAGCGCAGATGGATGCGCTGTTGCTGCCCGCGGATGCGGCGGTCAGGGCGCTGCCCCTGGTCAGCCTGAGTGAATCCGGCGGCTTTTACATCCGCCAGGGCCAGCCGGTACAGGTGCCAAATGCACCCCGTGATGGTATGGTGCGCGTCGCCCTGGAGAGCGGTGAGTTCCTGGGCGTGGGAGAAATATTGGACGATGGGCGCGTGGCGCCGCGTCGACTGATAGTCACCGGAAGGTGACGCGAACCTGTCTGTAAATCTGCACGGACAGGCTCTTTTATCAATGAAGGGTGGGGAACCACCTGAGGCAGATTCAACCAGAGGAAAGTAACATGGCTTTAAATGCTGAACGCAAGGCAGAAATCGTAAGAGAATATCAGGTAGGTGAAGGCGACACGGGTTCCCCGGAAGTGCAGGTAGCGCTGCTGACCGCAAATATTGAGCAGCTGCAGGGACACTTCAAGTCGCACAAGCATGATCACCACTCGCGTCGCGGCCTGATCCGCATGGTAAACCAGCGCCGCAAGCTGCTGGACTATCTCAAGCGCAAGAATGTCGCGCGCTACACCGACCTGATCAAGCGACTGGGCCTGCGTCGATAAGCGGTATCACCTGCCGGATCACCCGGGTGGAGGGGTATTGGCTTGTAACCATACACTCTGTCCGGGCGCTGCGGCAGCCATATAAAGAATTGGAGAAAAATTGTGAATCCAGTAACTAAAACATTCCAGTACGGTGGCCAGACAGTCACCCTGGAGACCGGCCGCATCGCGCGCCAGGCTTCCGGGGCTGTGTTGGTAACCGTCGAAAATACCTCGGTGCTGTGCACCGTGGTGGCAGAAAAGACCGCGCGTGAAGGCCGTGACTTCTTCCCGCTGGCCGTGCACTACACTGAAAAGACCTATGCCGTGGGCAAAATTCCCGGCGGCTTTTTCAAGCGTGAGGCGCGTCCCAGTGAAAAAGAAACCCTGACTTCCCGCCTGATCGACCGCCCCATCCGCCCGCTGTTCCCCAATGGCTTCATGAACGAAGTACAGGTCATCTGTACGGTCATGTCCGCCGACAAGCACATCGATCCGGATATTCCCGCCATGATCGGCACCTCCGCCGCCCTGGCGATTTCCGGCTGCCCCTTCAATGGCCCCATCGGCGGTGCCCGGGTCGGTTTCACCGAGGAGCACGGCTACCTGCTGAACCCCACCTACCCCCAACTGGCAGAGAGCAAGCTGGACATGGTGGTCGCCGGTACCAAGGACGCGGTGCTGATGGTTGAGTCCGAGGCCAAGGAACTCAGCGAGGACCAGATGCTGGGCGCCGTGCTGTTTGCCCACCAGGAAATGCAGGTGGTCATCCAGGCCATCAATGAACTGGTTGCCGAGGCCGGCAAGCCTCGCTGGGAGTGGCAGCCCGCCGCAGTCAACGAGGAATTGCTGGCGGCCGTGGAAGGCCGCGCCAAGGCAGACCTGGGTGAAGCCTATCGCATCACCGATAAGGCCGCCCGCTACGAGCGTGTCGGCGAGATCCGCAAGGCCTGCGTTGAGGCGCTGGCTGTCGAGGGTGGTCCCTCGGCCGACGAGGTCAAGGACATCTTCAAAAGCATCGAGAAGAACCTGGTGCGCAAGCGTATCCTGGCCGGCGAGGCGCGTATTGACGGCCGCGACAACCGCACCGTGCGTCCCATCGCCTGCGAGGTCGACCTGCTGGCCAAGGTACACGGCTCCGCCCTGTTCACCCGTGGTGAAACCCAGGCGATCGGCGCGGTAACGCTGGGCTCCACCCGCGATGCCCAGATTATCGACGCCCTGGAAGGTGAGCGTCGCGATCCCTTCATGCTGCACTACAACTTCCCTCCCTATTCAGTGGGCGAGGCCGGTCGCGTCGGTTTCACCAATCGCCGCGAGGTTGGTCACGGCCGCCTGGCGCGCCGCAGCCTGGCGGCGGTGTTGCCCACCGCTGACGACTTTCCCTACACCATTCGCGTGGTATCGGAGATTACCGAGTCCAACGGCTCCAGCTCCATGGCCTCTGTGTGCGTGGGCTCCCTGGCCATGATGGCCGCGGGCGTGCCGCTGAAGGCGCCGGTTGCCGGTATTGCCATGGGCCTGGTCAAGGACGGCAACCAGTTTGCCGTGCTCACCGATATCCTGGGCGACGAGGATCACCTGGGCGACATGGATTTCAAGGTGGCCGGTACCGCTGAAGGCGTTACCGCGCTGCAGATGGATATCAAGATCGAGGGCATCAACGAGCAGATCATGCAGGTTGCCCTGGAGCAGGCACAGCACGCCCGCCTGCATATCCTCGGCCAGATGAACCAGGTGCTGGCAGCGCCGCGCGAGGTGACCTCCGAAAACGCGCCCAGCATGATCACCCTGAAAGTCGACTCGGACAAGATCCGTGACATCATCGGCAAGGGCGGGGCGACTATTCGCTCCATCACCGAAGCCTCCGGCGCCACCGTCGATATCGACGACGACGGCACCGTGCGTGTGTTCGGCCAGGACATGGCGGCGCGCGACGCGGCTGTGGCCCTGATCGAGGAGATCACCGCGGAGGCCGAGGTCGGCGCGGTATACAACGGTACCGTGGCCCGCATCGTGGACTTCGGCGCCTTCGTCAACATCCTGCCCGGCAAGGATGGCCTGGTGCACATTTCCCAGATCGCCAACGAGCGTGTGGAAAATGTCTCCGACCACCTGAAGGAAGGCCAGGAAGTGCTGGTCAAGGTGCTGGACGTGGACCAGCGCGGTCGCATCAAGCTGTCCATCAAGGAATTGCTGGAAGACGACGCGCAGCCCGAGGAAGCAGCGGCCGGGGACAGCGCCGGCTGATCCGCCGCCAACCTGCCGAAAGCAAAGGGGGTGTGCCGCGAGGCGCACCCCCTTTTTTATTCCTCCCGTGCGCTCAGCAGCGGCGCGGCCATCTTGGCCAGCAGTCGGCGCAGTTCGCCGTGTTCGGTGTCGGTCAGCCCGGCGGTAAAGGATTTTATGCTGCTCTCCGCCGCCTGCTCCAGGCGCGGGCGCAGCGCCCGCCCCCTGGGGGTGAGGTCCACCCGCACCGCCCTGCCATCTTTGGCATCGGGGCGGCGCACGACATAGCCGGCGGCCTCCAGGCGCGCCAGCGCCCGGGCGGCGGCCGCCTTATCGGCCCCGACCAGGTCCGCCAGTTCCTGCTGCCTGCGATCGCCGCGCAGGTACAGGCTGAACAGGTACAGGTAACGACCGTGGCCCAGGTCCAGCGGCGCCAGCTCCTGGTCCAGCAGCTTGATCATTTGCCGGTGCAGCAAGGCGAGGTGACGGGCTTCACTGTTGGCCAGGTCTATCACTGGGCGGACTCCGGGGGCCTGGTGTCGGAGGGCAGCAGCCAGGGTAGTGCGGCGGCCACCAGTATCGCCACGACGCACAGGAAGTTGAGGTCGTTCAGGGCCATGGTGCGCGCCTGTACCTGCACCGCGCCCTCCACGGCGGCCAGGGCGGACTCGGGATCGCCGCTGCGCGCAGCCAGCAGGGCCATGGTTTGCTGGTAGAGGGGAGAATCCCCGGACAGGTTCTCCGCCAGGCGACTGCGGTGAAAAATGGCGCGTTCGTCCCACAGGGTGACCCCGATCGCCGTACCCAGGCTGCCGGCGAGCATGCGGGCGAAGTTGAATATACCGGTGGCTGAGGCCAGCTTGGCGGCGGGCAGGCCCACCAGGGCGATCACCATGACGGGCATGAAGGCAAACGGCATGGCCAGGCCAAAACACAGGCGCACCAGCAGGAAATACCAGGGTGGGGAGTCGGTGGAGATCTGCATATGCAGGTAGGTGGCGAAGCCCATCAGGCACATGCCGAAGCAGACTACGGGGCGCGCATCCCACTGGCGGATGCGCTCCCCGATCAGCGGCATCAGCAGCAGGGGGCCCAGCCCGGTGGGCGCCATCATCAGCCCGGACCAGCTGGCGGTATAGCCCTGGGTGGTCTGCAGCCAGATGGGAAAGGTTACCGAGGTCAGCATGAAGATCGAATACACGATTGCGATCAGTATGGTGCCCACCAGGAAGTTGCGATGGGCGAACAGTTTCAGGTCGACCATGGGGTAGGGCTCGTCCCGTTCCCAGGCCAGGAACAGCAGCAGGAACAGCACCGAGACAATCAGCATGACGACGATGGGGGTGGAGCTGAACCAGTCCAGTTCGTGGCCGCGATCCAGCACCAACTGGAAGCAGATGACCCCTACCAGCAGCAGGAACAGGCCGACCCGGTCCACCGGTACGCGCAGCCGCTCGGATTCGTAGGGGCGCAGCAGGGTCCAGCTCAGGTAGACGCAGGCGCAGCCGAAGGGGATGTTGATGTAGAAGATCCATGGCCAGCCCCATTCATCGGTGATGTAACCTCCCAGTATCGGCCCCAGGATGGGCGCCACCACGGTCGCCAGACCCCAGATGGCCAATGCCCTGCCGTGTTTTTCCGGCGGGTACAGGCGCATCAGCAGGGACTGTGACAGGGGCAGCAACAGGCCGCCGGCGAAGCCCTGCAGGGCGCGGTACAGCAGCAACTCGTTGAAACTGCTGGCGATACCGCACAGCCAGGAGGTCAGGGTGAAAAGCAACACCGAAGCGGTGAAGGTGTTGACCTGGCCGAAGCGGCGGGTAATCCAGCCCGACAGCGGCAGGATCACCGCCAGGCAAACGGCGTAGGAGGTAATCACCCAGCTGCCCTGGGAGGGGGTGGCCGACAGGTTGCCGGCAATCGTCGGCAGGGCGACGATGGCGATAGTGGTATCCAGGGTATTCATGAAACTGGCGGAGGCGACCGCCACGGTCGCCAGCACCAGGGGGAGTCCCTGGGGTCTGGGGAGGTCTTCGTCGGGAGTCGCAGTCACTGCCGGATATCGAGTTGCCGGCGCGCCGCTTCGATCACACTGGCCACCAGTTCATCCGCGCCCTCCTCATGGAAGTCATACAGGTCGATATCCGCAACCGCGGGCACCGGCTGCTGGCTTGCCAGGGCCGGGCCGCTGCGATCGTGGGTATCTACCCGCACTTCCAGCGATGCCCCGAAGGGCAGGGGATGCTCCTTGTCATAACCGTCTGCCAGCACTATGCGCACCGGGACACGCTGCACGATCTTGATCCAGTTGCCGGTGGCATTCTGGGGCGGTAGCAGGGAGAACACCGCGCCCGTGCCCGTGCCGATGCTGTGTACCCGCCCGGGGAACGTCACTTCATCGCCGTACAGGTCGCTGCTGATGGTGACGGGCTGACCCGGGCGCAGATCCCGGAGCTGGGTTTCCTTGAAGTTTGCCTCCACCCAGGCGCTGTCCCGCTCGGCAATGCTGAACAGCGGCGCACCTGCCTGGATGCGTTGCCCCGCCTGCACCCGGCGCCTGGCGATTGCACCGCTCACCGGGGCGATGACCCGGGTCTTGCGCCACTGCCGGTAACTGCTGCGCAGCCGCGCCGCCGCCGCCATGACCCGCGGGTGCAAAGTAATATCGGCGCTGCCGGCGCGCACCCTGGCCTCCTGCAGCGCAAGGCGTGCGGTTTCCAGCATCACCCGGGTTTCCTGCTGGCGGGTGCGGGCGGTATCCAGTTCTTCGTCGGAGACCATATTGTTGCCGTGCAGGCGCGCGCGCCGCTGGAATTCCTCCCCGGCCAGCTTGTGGGTAATGGCACGCAGGCGCTCTTCCGACTCCAGCCTGTTTACCTGGGCCTGCAGCACCAGCACTGCCTGTACCGCCAGGGCCAGCTCCTGCTCGTGCAGGGCCAGTGCCTGGCGCTCGTCGCCGTCGGCCAGCCGCAACAGTTCATCACCGGCCACCACGGCCTGGTTTTGCTCGGGGCCAATCCACACCACGGTGCCGCCGATCTGGGCGCTGACCTCTACCAGGTTACCGGTGAAATAGGCGTTGCTGGTGGTCTCGTACCAGCGGCCCTGCCACCAGTACCAGCCGCCGGTGGCCAGTCCCGCGAGCGCGGCGAGCGCGATGATGGCAGTGATGAATGCCTTGCGGCGGCGGGGTGAAACAGGGGTATTCATGAGTGCAACCGGCAGTTGTGCTGACGTTAACCCTACGCCCATTTAGTTGACTAGTCTACTAGTTGGGTGAAGCATCGTCGCTACCGGCATCCCTGCCTCTCGCGACATACCTTACATCCTGTACATAAAAAAGGGCATGCCGGCAGGCATGCCCTGGAGGGGATCGTTGCGGCGGCTATTTGGGCCGGTTGGCCACCAGGTTGTCCACCACCGTGGGATCGGCCAGGGTGCTGGTGTCGCCCAGGCTGCCCAGCTCGTTCTCCGCGATCTTGCGCAGGATACGGCGCATGATCTTGCCGGAGCGGGTTTTCGGCAACCCGGGGGCCCACTGGATCACGTCCGGCTTCGCAATGGGCCCGATCTCCTTGACGCACAGGGCGATGAGCTCGGCCCGCAGTTCCTCCGAAGGCTCCACGCCCTGCATGGGCGTGACATAAGCGTAGATGCCCTGGCCCTTGATGTCGTGGGGGAAGCCCACCACCGCGGCCTCGGCGATCTGGTCGTGCAGCACCAGTGCGCTCTCCACCTCGGCGGTACCCATGCGGTGGCCGGAGACGTTGAGCACGTCATCCACCCGGCCGGTGATCCAGTAGTAGCCGTCCTTGTCCCGGGTGGCGCCGTCACCGGTGAAATAGTAGCCCGGGTAGTTCTTGAAGTAGGTGTCGATCATGCGCTGGTGGTCGCCGTACACGCTGCGGATCTGGGAGGGCCAGGAGGACTTGACCACCAGGTAGCCGGCGCCGGCGCCCTCGACCTCGGAGCCGTCCTCGTTGAGCAATGCCAGGTCCACCCCGAAGAAGGGTACTGTCGCCGAGCCGGGCTTGAGGGGCGTGGCGCCGGGCAGCGGCGTAATCATGTGGGCGCCGGTCTCCGTCTGCCACCAGGTGTCGACGATGGGGCAGCGGGAGTCGCCCACCACCTCGTAGTACCAGTTCCAGGCCTCCGGGTTGATGGGCTCGCCCACCGTGCCCAGCAGGCGCAGGCTGGCGCGGGAACTGCGGGTGACCGGTTCGTCGCCGACCGCGTGCAGGGCGCGAATGGCCGTGGGAGCGGTGTAAAAGGTGTTTACCTGGTGCTTGTCGACCACTTCCCAGCAGCGCCCCGCATCCGGGTAGGTGGGCACGCCCTCGAAAATCAGCGAGGTGGCGCCGTTGGCCAGGGGGCCGTAGACGATATAGGTGTGGCCGGTGACCCAGCCGACATCCGCCGTGCACCAGTAGATCTCGCCCTCGCGGTAATCGAAGACATACTTGAACGTCATGGCGGCCTGCAGCAGGTAGCCGCCGGTGGTATGCAGCACACCCTTGGGTTTGCCGGTGGAGCCGGAGGTGTAAAGAATGAACAGCGGGTCCTCCGCGTCCATGGACTCCGGCGGGCAGTCGCCGGCGGCGCCGGCGGTGGCCTCGTGGTACCAGATATCCCGCCCCTCCTGCCAGCCGATGTCGCCACCGGTGCGCTGTACGACCAGGCAGGTGTGCACATTGGGGCAGGCCTGCAGGGCGGTGTCGGCGTTGAGTTTCAGGGGGATGTTCCGGCCGCCGCGAACGCCCTCGTCGGCGGTGATCAGGGTCTGGCAATCCGAGTCGAGAATCCGATCCTTCAGGGCCTCCGGGGAAAAGCCGCCGAAGACTACCGAGTGCACCGCCCCGATGCGGGTGCAGGCCAGCATGGCGTAGGCGGCCTCGGGAATCATGGGCATGTAGATACAGACACGGTCGCCCTTGCGCACCCCGCGCTCCTTGAGCACGTTGGCCAGTTTGCAGACGTTTTCCTGCAGTTCCGCATAGGTGATGTGCTTGCTGTCGGCGGGATCGTCGCCCTCCCAGATGAAGGCGGTCTGGCCGGCGCGCTCCGGCAGGTGCCGGTCGATGCAGTTGTAGCTCACATTGAGCTTGCCGCCCGCGAACCAGGCGGCCTCACCCTTGACGAAGTCGAAATTCACCACCTCATGCCAGGGTTTGTCCCAGCTGAGGAATGCCTCGGCCTGCTCCGCCCAGAAGCCCTCCGGGTCCTTGATGGAACGCTCGTACATGGCCTGGTACTGCTCGGCGTTGATATGGGCGTCCTTGAAATTTGCGGGTACCGGGTGGGTAGGAAATTCAGACATGGCGGTCGTTCCCTTTGCTTATCAATGGTGAAAGGGGATGATACTGCGCCGACTCGCCAGTGCAAGCCGACCAAGGTCTAAGTCGGGGGGAGGCCCGCACAGGTGCGGGCCGGCGCAGGGTCAGTGGCTGCCCGCCAGCATGCCCCAGTCGGAAACGGGGTTGAGGGCGAGGCGCACGTTATCGATGAGTCGCGTGGGCCCCAGGCGTGCCGCCGCCAGAATGGCGATTTCCTCGGTCTCGGGGGTCACCGCTCGCAGGGTGCTGGCATCGCGGATGGCAAAGTAGTCGGGCTCGAGGCCGGCCTGCAGCAACTGCATGCGGGCGTGGGACTCCAGTTGCAGGAAATTATCGAAGCCGCAGGCAATGGCCTCGCGGCAGCTGTTGAGGGTCTGGTGAATAATCGGAGCGATATGGCGCTGCTCGGGAGACAGGTAGCCATTGCGGGAACTCTTGGCCAGTCCGTCCTCGTCGCGGGTGGTGGCGACGCCGACGATTTTTACCGGCATGCACAAGTCCCTGACCATTTTGCGCACGATCGAGAGCTGCTGGAAATCCTTTTCCCCGAACACCGCGGTATCGGGGCGGACGATATTGAACAGCTTGGCCACCACCGTGGTGACGCCGTCAAAATGCCCGGGACGGCTGCTGCCACAGAGGGTGTCGGACAGGTCCGGTACGCTGACCTGGGTCTGCTGCGCCATGCCCTGCGGATAGATGTCACTCACTTCCGGGGTGTACAGCACCTGCACACCCTCGCTGAACAGCTTTTCCTTGTCGGCGGCCAGGGTGCGGGGGTAGGCGTCCAGGTCTTCGTTGGGGCCAAATTGCAGCGGGTTGACGAATATGCTCACCACCACCACGTCACACAGGCTGGCGGCCTTGCGTACCAGGTTCAGGTGGCCCTCGTGAAGGTTGCCCATGGTGGGCACGAAGGCGATGCTCTGGCCCTTGCTGCGAAAGCTGTCCAGTGCGGATTGTAACTGCGCGTTGTTGCTGTAAGTTCGCATATCGACCTCATCCGTTATGGGCGGAATGGTGATGCTAAACCGATAGAAATCACGGGCCTTTGTTCACCCCTGCCGGGACCTCAGTTCCCGACGGGAGGGCAAGTATGAACCAAGGATTTAGACCCGGCAACGAATATTCGTGAAAAATTCACGCCGTTTGTTACTGAAAGAAGCAGTATTGCGCTGCGTCAACTCGGGCTTAAGTTAGTGTCCACTTACATCAAGGGGGTCAGCGGTAGGAGTGTTCTTCCCGGGGGTAGTCGCCGGATTTTACGGCCTGCACAAAGGCCTTGAGGGCGTCCTGGATATTGCGCTGGCCCTCCATGAAGTTCTGCACGAAGCGCGCCGAGTGGCCGGACAGGCCCAGCAGGTCGTGCAGCACCAGCACCTGGGCGTCGGTGCCCGGGCCCGCGCCGATGCCGATCACCGGGATATCCAGCTTGCGGCTGATATCGCTGGCGAGGTTGCTGGGTATGCACTCCAGTACCAGCAGGCTGGCGCCGGCATCCTGTATCTCCACCGCGTCGGCCAGGATGGACTTGGCCTCCTTGGGAGTGCGGCCCTGCACCTTGAAGCCGCCGAAGGTATTCACGGACTGGGGGGTAAGCCCAAGGTGGGCGCACACCGGGATGCCCCGTTCCACCAGCTTGCTGATGGTGTTGCTGAGCCAGGTACCGCCCTCCATCTTGACCATCTGCGCCCCGGCCTGCATCAGCCGGGTGGCGTTGTCCATGGCCTGCTCCGGGGTGGCGTAGGACATGAAGGGCATGTCGGCGATGACCAGCGCCGCGGGGGCCGCGCGGCATACGCACTCGGTGTGGTAGGCCATGTGCTCGATGGTGACCGGGATGGTGCTGTCGTGGCCCTGCAGGACCATGCCCAGTGAGTCTCCCACCAGAATCGTTTCGGCCCCCGCCTCACTGACAACCCTGGCGAAGGTGGCGTCATAGGCGGTAACACAGACGAACCGCTCCCCCGCGTCCTTCATTTTGTCCAGGGTGCTGATGGTGACCTTGGCCATGGCGTTCGCTATCCGAAAAAAGTGGGGTTGAAATAGTGGCGGCCGTTGCGTATGTCCAGCATGTAATCCACCAGGTGAGTGTAGTCCGCATCGCTGTTGGCCAGGTCGATTTCACTGGCGTTTACGATCAGCAGAGGCGCGTCATCGTAATATAGAAAGAACTCACTGTACACTTCGTTCAGGCGCTCCAGATAGTCGCGATTTATCTCTCTTTCCGCGGTAATACCCCTGTTTTCTATGCGCGATAACAACACATCCGGCGCCGCCTGCAGGTAGATCACCAGGTCGGGGCGGGGGGCATCTATGGTCAGTTGCTCGTAGACCTTGCGGTACAGGTCGAACTCGTCCGGGTCGAGGTTGACGCGGGCAAACAGCGGGTCCTTCTCGATCAGGAAATCGGCCACCCGGACCGGCTCGAAGATGTCGGCCTGGCGCAGGTCGTGGATTTTCTGGGAGCGCTGGAACAGGAAGAACAACTGGGTGGCCAGGGCGGCCTGCTTGCGATTCTGGTAGAAACGCTCCAGAAACGGGTTCTCTTCCGCATTTTCCAGCAGGGTCTGGTAATTGAAGCTGGCCGCCAGGCGCTTGGCCAGCGTAGTCTTGCCCACGCCTATGGGGCCTTCCACCGCGATATAGGCCGGGGGTTTGCGTCCCTTGAGCTCGATGTTGACGGCGGCGTTATCCTGCATTGGAATCCATATTTGCGTTTATCCCCTACCGGGATAGTGTATTTCAGTCGACCAGGCGCAGGCCGGTATCGACCAGGTCCCCGCGCGGGCAATTGGCGGTCAATGTACCAAGATCCTCACCATCCGGCAGCAGCAATTGCGGGCCGGCGATCGCCGCCAGGGGGTAAAGCACGAAGTTGCGCTCCCGCATCGCGGGGTGGGGAACACTCAGTGTCGGGCTGTCTATACGCGCGTCACCGTACAGCAGGATATCCAGGTCCAGGCTGCGGGGCCCCCAGCGCACCGTGCGCACCCGGCCCTGGTCCTGCTCTATGGCCTGTAGCGCCGCCAGCAGCCGCGGGGCTTCCAGGGCGGTATCCAGTTGGATGACGGCGTTCAGGTAGTCGGGCTGCTCCCCGGGGCCGACAGCGGCGCTGCGGTAGGCGGTGGAAACCCGGCGCAGTTGCGATTGCGGCAGGGCTGCGAGCGCCCGTACGGCCTGGCGCAGTTGCGCCAGGGGGTCAAGCAGGTTGCTGCCCAGGCCTATATAGGCGGTGATCACGCGCCCTCTTTAGAGCGTCGCCGGCGGGGTCCGCGCCCGCCCTTGTCCGACGCCACCTGCTGCAGGCGCTGTTCCATGGGCAACTGCTGGAAGTCGGTCCACCAACTCCCCAGGCCCTCGGTTTCCTCCCCGGCCTGCTCCCGCAGCAGCAGAAAATCGTAGGCGGCGCGAAACCGGCGGTGATCCACCAGTTCCGCCGCCTTGCGCCCGCGGCGCTGCTGCAGGCGCAGCTGGAATTCCCAGATCTCCCGCATGGGCTGGCTGAAGCGGCGCGGAATCGATATGTGTTGAGTCGCCTCGGCGATGGTTTGCTGGGCGGCGCTGTGCATCGCCGGAATGGGCGGATCGCCGCGCTCCCGCAAGTGCCGGGCCTGGCGCTCGGCCACGGGCCACAGCAGGGCCGCCAGCAGGAACGCCGGGGTGACCGGTTTGTCGGCGGCGATACGCTGGTCCGTGTTGACCATCGCCGCCCGCACCAGTGCCAGGGTATGCATGTCGCGCTGCAGGCTCTGGGCGGTGCCGGGGAACAGGTACTGGAGCAGCTTGTGCTGCATCAGCAGCTCCAGGGTGGCCGCCGCGTAACCGGACAGGAACAGTTTGAGGAATTCATCGAACAGCCTGGCGGCGGGGATTTCCCCCAACAGGTGGGCGCAGCCCGGAATGGCCCTGGCCGTGTCGCGGTCGATCTTGAAGCCGAGTTTTGCGGCGAAGCGCAGTACGCGCAGCATGCGCACCGGATCTTCCGTATACCGCACCGCGGGATCACCGATGATGCAGACTGTGCGTCGCTCGAGGTCCTTGCAGGCCGTGTACGTGATCGAACACCTCGAAGGTGCCCGAGTCGTAGTACAGCGCGTTCACCGTCAGGTCGCGCCGCACGGCGTCCTCTTCCAGGGTGCCGTAGACATTGTCCCGCAGCAGCAGTCCGCTGGCGGATTGCCGCGAGTGGTTGCCGCCGGTCTCGGTGGTCGGCTCGGCATCGTTGTCGTGATGACCGCGAAAGGTGGTGACCTCGATGATTTCCCGGCCGAAGCGCACGTGGACGATGCGGAAACGCCGGCCGATGATGCGGGAATTGCGAAACAGGGCATGCACGGTCTCGGGGGTCGCATCGGTGGCGATGTCAAAGTCCTTGGGGTGACCGCCCAGCAGCAGGTCGCGCACGGCCCCGCCCACCAGGTAGGCCTGGTGGCCACTGCCGCGCAGGCGCGACATGACCTTGAGTGCGCCGTCGCTGATGTTCTTGCGGGATATGCAGTGCTGGTCCCTGGGGATGATTTTCAAGCTGGCCTTTGCCCGTAAAGGTGTTCGGAAGCGGCGCAGTCTACCACAATTCAGGCGCGGTTTTGCCGTCTGGAGCGGAGGGTAGTGGCAGTGAATGAGGGGGAAAACAGTGTTTTCCCCATCCAGGTCTCACTTCGAGTTTTATTGTTATTTCTGATGTGCTGTTATTGTTATGCGCGTCAATAAACCAATTGGTTTATACATGCCCGGGCTCTTGCTGGCCGGTGACATGTCGCGGCCGGTTAAAGTCCGGCCAATGCCTACCTGCACGTCAGGAACGAAGGGGAAGAAATCTTCCCCATCCAGGTCCATAGTGAGCAGTGTTATTTTTATTGCGGTAACTGTTATTTTTATTTTTTGTACCTACCCTGTAAATGCAGTAGCTGTGCCAGTGTTGTAAATATAAATATAAAACAGATACTTAGGTCATTCCTTTCGTGATTCGCCGGTCGATGATAAGCGCATTTGTTACCAAACTACCCTGCTTTATGTAACGGCAGCAGTGCCGGGTAACGCTCACTTTCCCTGGGATACGCTTCTTTTGCGCTGGCTGGCGGCCACCGGTTTGCTGCGGGGAATGCCCAGGCGCTGGCGTCGCTCCCACAGGCATTTGCGGCTGACGCCCAGTTTCTGGGCCAGTTCGGTCTCGCTCATGGAGTCCTGGTGTTCCATCACGAAGCGCTGGAAGTAATCCTCCAGCGACAGGTCTTCCATGGGGTCGCTGTTGCTGCTGCTGGATTTGCGCTGCGGTTGCCCCAGGCCGGGCTGGCCGCGCAGGCGGTTGATATTCACCAGTTCCAGGTCTATGCCCAGGGTCTCGTTGTCTATCTCGTCCCCATCGGTGAGGATCACCGCCCGCTCGATGGCGTGTTCCAGCTCGCGCACATTGCCGGGCCACTGGTAGGTGGTAATGGCCTGGATCGCGCGCGGAGAGAGCTTCATGGTCGGCTTGCCAAGGCGCTCGGTCTGGGCGCGCAGCAGGCACTCCGCCAGGTGCAGGATATCCTTGCCGCGCTCGCGCAGGGGTGGCAGCGCCAGCTGCAGCACGTTGATGCGGTAAAACAGGTCCTGGCGGAAGCCGCCATCGGCGGCCAGGCTGTGCAGGTCGCGGTGGGTCGCGCAGATCAGGCGCACGTCCACCTTGCGTGAGTGCACTGAACCGATACGGCGAATCTCGCCCTCCTGGATAAAGCGCAACAGGCGCGCCTGGGCCTCCATGGGCAGTTCGCCGATTTCGTCCAGAAACAGGGTGCCGCCGTCGGCCGCTTCGATCAGGCCCATGCGGCTGGCGTTGGCGCCCGTGAAGGCGCCTTTCTCGTAGCCGAACAGCTCCGACTCGATCAGGGTGTCCGGGATCGCCGCGCAGTTGACTGAAATCAGCGTCTTGTCCGCACGCTGGCTGTGGCGATGTACGCTGCGGGCAACGATTTCCTTGCCGGTCCCGGTTTCACCCAGCACCAGCACCGTGGAATCGGTGGGGGCCACCTTGCGAATATGTTCAAACAGGGTCTGCATGGCCGGGCAGTTGCCCAGTATCCCGCTGAGGCCATCATCGTCGGCCCGCTCCCCGGCGCGCTCCTGTTGCGGCGCCTGGCGCGGGGCGGGGTGGTCGGCAATGATACGCTGCACTGCGGCGATCATGTCGCTGTGATCGAAGGGCTTGGCGATGTAGTCCACGGCCCCCATGCGCATGGAGTCGACCGCGGAGCGCAGGCTGGCATAACTGGTCATGATGAGCACGGGCACGTCACCCGCCTTGCTGATCAGGTCGGTACCCGGGGCGCCCGGCAGGCGCAGATCGCTGATAATCAGGTCGAAGTCCTCCAGTTCATTGGCGGCGATCGCTTCCTGCACGGATCCGGATTCGATGACCTGGTAGTTATTGCGCTCCAGCAGCCTGCGCAGGGCGGTGCGGATGACGGTCTCGTCTTCGACAATGAGGATTTTGTGCATCAAGTGTTACCTCGTGTGTACATGCTACACAACATACTATCCCGCTTGCCCATATTCCAGTAAAAGCGCCAATTCGCCGGCGCCGGGGGCGCCTGGCTAGCCGACCTCGAAGGCGGCGCCATAGTCCGCGGCGGGCAGTTGCAGGGTTACGCGGGTGCCCGGTTTGGGGCCGCTCTGCAGGGGGCTGGCTATGCTCACGCTGCCCCCCATGTCGTCCATGATGCTGAATACCAGCGCCAGGCCCAGGCCGGTGCCGGCGCCGGGGTCCTTGGTCGTGTAGAAGGGCTCGAAAACATGGCCCAACTGCCCCGGTGGGATGCCACAACCGTCGTCTTCCACCGCGATGGTAACCCGTTCGCCATCGCTGGCAGCCAGTATCCTGACCTGGCCGTATTCCTCGCAGGCATCCCTGGCGTTGCCCAGCAGGTTGACGAATACCTGCAGCAGGCGCTGGCTGTCCGCCAGCACCAGGGTTTCGCGATCGCAGAGGTTGGCGAATTCCACGGGTCTGGCCTGGCGGTCCAGGGTCAGCAGGTGCACGGCCTCGTCCACGCAGTCCGCCAGGTTTGACGGTGCCAGGGAGATCTCGCCGCTGGAAGAGCCCGCGTGGGAAAAGTTTACCAGCGATTCGACGATACGGCTGATACGGTCGGTCTGCTTGAGTATGTCCCTGGCCGAGTGCTGGATCTCCTCGGGATCGGTCTCGTATTCCAGGTTCTGGGCCAGGCAGGCGATGCCCGTAACGGGGTTGCCGATTTCGTGGGCGACCCCGGCGGCAAGGCGGCCGATAGAGGCCAGGCGCTCATTGTGCAGCAACTCCTCCTCCAGCAACTCAAAGTCGGTTATATCTTCCACCAGGATAATCGTATCGGCCCGCGGCGCACCCGCGTCATCGGTGACGGCCTCGGTCTTGTGCAGACTGATCCAGCAGGGCCGTTCCGGGTCCGTGGTGACCTCGGATTTCAGCACGGTGTGGTTGTCGCCCCGGTTGAAGTCCCCCAGGACCCTTCCCCAGGGCGGCGCCAGCGAGCCCAGCAGCGAGCCCAGTACCTGCTGCGGGGCGATGCCGGTGATCTTTTGCATGCTGCGATTCCAGATCAGTATCTCGTCATCGATGCCCACCGAGCACACGCCTATGGGCAGCTTGTCCAGGGTTTCCCGATAGTGCCGACGCAGGTTGTTGAGGTCCGCCGCCAGCCCGGTAAAACTCGACTGCGCCCGGTCCAGTTTGCGCTCGATCAGGTGGATATCCTCAGAGGCGCCGCCCAGCCCCGTCTGGAAGGGGATGCAGCTTTCGATGATGCCGTGGGCCACCGCGGGTCCCAGCAGGCCGGACAGGTTGGCCTCTATCCTGGCGCGCAGTCGCCGCAGGGCGTAGGGGCGCGATTCCTCCGAGGAAAATTGCAGCTCGGACAGCGCCCGGGAGACCTCGCCCTGGGCGGTCTTCTCGCCCAGGGCGGCAGCCAGTGCATCGGCGAATTCGGCGGCGGAGCCCAGCGCCAGGGTCTGGCGTACCGGTCGCGCCTTGTCATCCATGGAGCATATCTCGGCCGCGATGCGCTCCTCCCTGCTGGGGCTGGTGAGCAGGGATACCACCAACAGCAAGGCCGCGTTCAGGCTCAGGGAATACATGATGGCGTTGGCCCAGCGGTGGTCGTCGGTGCCCAGCAACTGCTCGCCCAGGGTGGCCAGCGCGGCAATCGGGTAGTCGCCCGCCAGCGGCAGCAGCATGGCGAGGAACCACAGGCTGAGGCCGCCCGTCAGTCCCGTCAGCAGGCCCTTGCGATTGGCGCCGGGCCAGTACAGGGTGGCCACCACGCCGGGCAGGAATTGCAGGGTGCCGGAGAACGCCACCAGGGCCAGTTGGGTGAGGGTCTGGCTGCCGCTGAGGGCCTTGAAAAACGCGTATCCCGCGAGAATCAGGATGCCGATAAGCGTGCGCCGCAGCCATTTGAGCTGGCTGTAAATATTCTGCTCCCGGTCTATCTGCAACAGCCGGGTAGGCAGGATCAGGTGGTTCAGGCACATATTCGCCAGGGCCAGCGTGGTGATGATAATGGTGGCGCTGGCGGCGGACAATCCGGCCACGAACGCCGCCGCGCTAATGAAGGTGGAGCCGGATGTCAGCCCCAGGGCCAGGCCCGTGTAATCGATGGGCAGGGAATGCCCCAGCTTGAGGCCCGCCCAGGTGACCGGCAGCACCGGCAGGCTGAGCAGCATCAGGTACAGGGGCAGGCCCCAACTAGCACTGCGCAGGTAGCGGCTTTCGGTGTTCTCGGCGAAAGCCATATGGAAGATGTGCGGCATGCATACCGCGCCGGCAAAAAAAATCAGCAGCAGGGCCCGCGCGGTATTGTCGCGCATGGATTCCTGCAGGGTATCGCCCACTTGCGGATTCTGGCCCAGCCAGACTTCCAGGTTGCCGGGGCCGCCGAATACGCCGTACACAGCGGCTACCAGCAGTACCAGCATGGCCGCGAGCTTTACCAGGGATTCGAAGGCAATGGCCGTCACCAGGCCGGTATTGCGCTGTTGCGAGGAGATATGCCGGGTGCCGAACAGTATCGAGAATACCGTGATGATGATGCAGAACAGCAGGGCGAGGCCGTCCTGGCGGTTGTCGCGGGAAAACAACTTGTCGGCGCCGCCGGCCATGATCTGGATGCTGTCGGCCACGGCCTGTATCTGCAGGGCGAGCAGGGGCAGCAGGGTCAGGCACATGGCCATCGTGATCGCGGCCCCCACCCATGGACTGCGAAAGCGAAACGCCAGCAGGTCGGCCAGGGAAGACAGCTGGTAGACCCGGCACAGGCGCAGCAGCGGCACCAGCAGCAGGGCCGCCATGACGAACATGAAGACCACCCCGCCGTAGTACAGCATGAAGCTGTAGCCGTAGCGGTGGGCCAGTTCCATCACCCCGTTGCTCGCCATGGCCCCCGCAAACACACCCAGGGACAGTACATAGGTAGCGGGGTGGTTGCTCACCCGCTCCGGAATGATGCCCCGGTCCGCCAGGTGGGCAACCGCGAACAGGCCGGTGAGATAGACGACAATGAACAGCAGTATCTGGACGAGGCTAAAGCTCATCCGGGTACCTCGTGCGCTGGTTCAGGTAGGCGGCGAAGATCACCAGCAGCCACAGGGGGTAGGGTCGGTACCAGGCGGTTCCGGAGTGAAATACCCATTCTTCGACGGCGGGAGAAAAGATCAGGAACACTCCCAACGCCAGCAGTAACAGACGGTTGATATACATTGACCGGGCTTCCCCTGATATAGCGCGTGGCAGTCGATACTACGGAAGCAGCATTAAGCGGTAAAGCGCGGGGCTGACCCTATCGGGGTTGCCAGGTGGCGGGCGTCGCGGTTATGGACAGCACGGCCGGGACGGCCTGCAGCGTCCAGTTGGCGCTGGCAAAGGCCAGTATATCCGCCACTGCATCCGCCTCTTCAGGGGGTTGCGGCTGTCCCAGGAAACGCAGCGCGGCGCGCAGGTTGTCGGCTGCCCGCTCGTCCCGCAGTGGCGGGGCGTGGTTCTGTTTGCTGAACTTGTGGCCGGCAGCGTCGGTGATCACCGGCAGGTGGCAGTAGGAGGGTGTGGGCGCCTGCAGCAACTGCTGCAGGAATATCTGGCGGCCGGTGGAGTCCAGCAGGTCGGAGCCGCGCACGACGTGGGTGATCCCCTGCCAGGCGTCGTCCACCACCACGGCCAGTTGGTAGGCGTCCAGGCCATCCTTGCGCCTGACCACGAAATCGGGCAGCTCCGCCCCCAGCGCGATATCCCGGGTCCCCTGCAGTCGGTCCGTAAAGCTGATGTGGCAGCCCGGCGGCACCGCGACGCGCGTTGCCACCGGCTGGGCGAGTTGCGCCTGGCGCTGCCGGCAGTGGCCGCAACAGGCGCCGCCCGGTCCCAGCATCTGCCGGGTGCAGTCGCAGCGGAACAGGTGGTGGTCGCGATCGAGTTGGTCCAGGGCCGCGGCATAGGCCGGGCCGCGTTGGCTTTGCCACAGGACCTCGCCATCCCAGTGCAGCCCGTGGGCATCCAGGCTGGAGAGGATGCGCTTCGCGGCGCCGGCCTCCTCCCGGGGCGGATCCAGGTCTTCCATGCGCACCAGCCACAGGCCATGGTGGTGGCGGGCGTCCAGGTAGCTGGCCAGGGCCGCTATTAGTGAGCCCTGGTGGAGCGGGCCGGTGGGGGAGGGGGCAAAGCGCCCCCGGTAGGGTTGGTCAGAAATCAGGGGGTCCCGCAATGCCGGACTCAGCCCATTTCCTGCCTTTCCTTGATCTCGTCAAGGGTTTTGCAGTCTATGCACAGGTTGGCTGTAGGCCTGGCTTCCAGGCGCTTGATGCCGATCTCCACGCCGCAGGCATCGCAGAAGCCGTAGTCGTCCTGGTCGATGCGTTCCATGGTGGAATCGATTTTCTTGATGAGCTTGCGCTCCCGGTCGCGGGTGCGCAATTCCAGGCTGAATTCTTCTTCCTGGGTGGCGCGATCCGCAGGATCGGGGAAGTTGGCTGCCTCGTCCTTCATATGGGTGACGGTGCGGTCGACTTCCTGCATCAACTCGGATTTCCATTTCAGCAGGATGTTCCTGAAATGCTCGCGCTGCTTTTCATTCATGTACTCTTCGCCGCGCTTGGGCTTGTACGGCACGAAGTTCTTGAAATCGGTAGTGACTGCTTTTTTGGCTGCTCTAGGCATGGATCTTTTCCCACACTGCAAAAGTAACTAGGCAATACTCACAGGTATTAGTTGGCTGAATGGCCGGTGCATTAAAGGGGTGCCCCAAACCAAGGGCGGAGAAACTACCAGATATCACCGACTGGTTCCACTATTTCATGAGAGATTTGCCGGGGGCCAATTCCCCCTCCCGGCCTGCTAGAATGACCCACCCGGGCATGGGGTGGCCGCGTGGCAGGTGAGTGAGAGTGCATTTCGATAAATTGTTGACGGGAATCCTGCAGCGTCGCTACCAGCGCTTCCTCGCCGATGTGCAACTGGCGGACGGGCGGATCATCACCGCCCATTGTCCCAACACCGGTGCGATGACCGGTTGCGCCGAACCCGGCGCTCGCGTCTGGCTGTCAACCAGCCAGGTGAAGACCCGCAAGTACCCGCACACCTGGGAACTGGTAGAGACCCCCACCGGCATGGCCTGTGTGCACTCCGCCCTGGCCAATCGCGTATCCCGCGAGGCCTTTGCCGGCGCCCGGGTACCCGGCTTCGAATCCTACGACGCTATTCGCAGCGAGGTGAAGTACGGCCAGGGCAGTCGGGCCGACCTGCTGCTGGAGGGACCGGAAGGGCGGGTGTTCGTGGAGGTCAAGTCGGTGACCCTGTGCCGGGATGGCGGGCAAGGGGTGTTTCCCGACGCGGTGAGCGAGCGGGGGCGCAAGCACTTGCGGGAATTGCAGTCCGTGCTGGGGCCCGATACCCGGGCGCTGCTGTTTTTCTGTGTATTCCACAATGGCATTGAGCGCGTCAGCGCCGCCGGCGATATCGACCCGGCCTACCGCGAGGCGCTGGCGGAGGCCCTTGCGGCGGGGGTGGAGGTGCTCGCCTGGCGGGCCACCGTCAGTACCCGCGGGATCACGCCGGCAGGAGCCCTGCCGTTTACCCTGGACCCGCAACCGTAATGGCCGGGCAACTCAACCCGCTGCAACTGACCGGCCGCGCGGACAGCCACCTGGTGGAACTGCCCTGCGGCAACCGCCTGCGAGCCGAGGCGGCCCGGGCCTTCGGCCGCCTGCAGGCCGAGGCGGCCGAGGCGGGATTTGCGCTGGCTATCGCCAGCAGCTTCCGCTCCTATGAGCGGCAGCGCATAATCTGGAATGGCAAGGCCGGCGGACAGCGGCCGGTGCACGATGACGCCGGGCGCCCTGTGGACATGGCTATCCTGTCCCGGGGCGAACAATTGCGCGCCATCCTGCGCTACTCCGCCATACCCGGCACCTCGCGTCACCACTGGGGTACCGACCTGGATGTTTACGATGCGGCCGCGCTGCCGGCGGATTACCGGTTGCAGTTATCGCCGCAGGAGGTGGCGCCGGGCGGGTTGTTTGACCCGCTGCACCGCTGGCTGGATGAGCGCATGGCGGCCGGGGCGTCGCACGGTTTTTTCCGGCCCTATGCCCGGGATACGGGTGGGGTCGCGCCGGAGCGCTGGCATCTCAGTTTCGCACCGCTGGCGCAGGCCTGTGAGGCCCGGTTGAGCCGCGAGTTGCTGCTATCGTGCTGGGAGTGTACCCCTGGGGAGGAGCCGCTGGCCCTGCTGGATGAAATACAGGCGGATTTGCCTGCTATCTTAGCGCGCTACGTAGTGGTGGTGCCGGGATGGTGCCCGGCCCCGGGAACCGGGGCCTGAGGCCGGGGCGCGGTTTGGGCCGCCGCCCCGGGGTCGCGATTCAGCTCTTGGCCTGCTGGTGCAGGTGGCCGAAGTGGTTCTGGTAGTCCTTCTCGGCGGCGGCGATAACCCGCAGGGCCTCCTCGCGGCCGTAGACGAAATCAACCTTGACGTTGGTCTCCTTGCCGGGAATCATCTTGTAGGTTGAGAAGTAGTGCTGCAGGCGCTCGGTCTTGATCGCCGGCAGGTCGGCGATGTCGTGCACATCACCCCAGATGTTGTCGCCTTCCAGAACCGCCACAATCTTGTCGTCCGCCTCGCCGCCATCGATCATCTGGATACCGCCGACCACGCGGGCCTTGAGGATGATGTCGGTGCGGGTAATGTGGCGCTCTGAGAACACGCATATGTCCAGCGGATCGCCGTCGGCGATATCGGCGTGGGGGCAGTGCTTGGCGACTTCTTCCGCGCAGTAGGTGCGGGGGATGAAACCGTACAGGGCGGGCGGGCTGGAGGTGGTGCGCTGGGGCCGGTCAACCATCAGGAAACCGGACGCCTTGTCCAGTTCGTACTTGACCACGTCATCGGGCGTCATCTCGATATAAACGCGGACGATGTCCTCGCTTTTGGCTTCGTCCGGACGGGCGTGCAGCCCGTGCCAGGGGTGACGGCGCCAGCGGTTGAAATTCTGATTGCTATACATGGTTATGCCCTGTTTCGTGGTTCGCTATGGAGGCGGGCATTGTACAGACTAAGGCGGGCGAAATCTCGCCGGATTCTGGCAAAAATTGCCATACGGGTCACGAAAAAGCCGCTTTGCCGGCGCTGTGTCCGGCAGCGGCCGGCGGCGTGCTACACCTTGAAGCGGGTCTTCAACTTGCGGGGTGCCGCGACATTCTTCAGGGTCACATACTGCGGCATCCCGTTGCGGTATTCCGGGTAGGCTTCGCCGGCAATCAGCGGCGCCAGGTACTCGCGGGCCTCGTCGGTGATACCGAAGCCGTCGCGACTGATGTAGTGACGCGGCATTTTCTTCTCCACGTTGGCCACATCCTGCAGGCGCGCCTCGCCTATGGACCAGCGATAGCGCTTGCCCTTGCCGCGCACGATGCAGGGCATCACGGCGTTGTCGCCGCGCAGGGCGAATTCCACTGCCGCCTGGCCCAGGGCGTAGGCCTGGTCGACATCGGTCTGGGAGGCGATGTGGCGGGCAGAACGCTGCAGGTAGTCTGCAACCGCCCAGTGGTACTTGTAGCCCAGTTCATCCTTGACCAGCCCGGCCAGGAAGGGGGCCAGGCCGCCCAGCTGGCTGTGGCCGAAGGCGTCCTTGAGCCCGGATTCCGCCAGGAAGCGGCCATCCTTGTACTGGGCGCCCTCCGAGGCGACGATCACGCAGTAACCACAGCGCTTTACGGTGCGCTCGACGCGCGCCAGGAACTTGTCTCGATCGAAGGCGATTTCGGGAAACAGGATGATGTGGGGCGCCTCGTCCTTGCCCTCGCCGGCCAGTCCCGCCGCCGCCGCGATCCAGCCCGCGTGCCGGCCCATGACTTCCAGGATAAAGACCTTGGTGGAGGTCTCGCACATGGAGGCCACGTCCAGGGCCGCCTCCCGGGTGGAGATGGCGACGTACTTGGCCACCGAGCCGAAGCCCGGGCAGTTGTCGGTGAGGGGCAGGTCGTTGTCGATGGTCTTGGGCACGTGAATGGCCTGCAGGGGGTAGCCCATGGACTCGCTGAGTTGGGAGACCTTGAGGCAGGTGTCGGCGGAGTCCCCGCCGCCGTTGTAGAAGAAATAGCCGATATTGTGGGCCTTGAAGACCTCGATCAGGCGCTCGTATTCGGCCCGGTTGTCCTCCAGGCTCTTCAGCTTGTGGCGGCAGGAGCCAAAAGCGCCCGAGGGGGTGGTCAGCAGGCCGCGAATAGCCGCCTTGCTCTCCTTGCTGGTGTCTATCAGGTCCTCGCGCAGCGCGCCGATAATGCCATTGCGGCCGGCGTATACCTTGCCGATGCGATCCCGGTGTTGCCTGGCGGTCTCGATCACGCCACAGGCGGAGGCATTGATGACGGCGGTGACGCCACCGGACTGGGCGTAAAAAGCGTTTTTCTTCGACATGGTCGTCGTCCCCTGGTGTGCGGCCAGATCCATGGCGCGCGGGTTTGCGGCAGGGCTACATAATACGAAACTTGACCCCGCTTGTGGACCGCCGGCGCAGATTTCTGTCCGCTAACTGTGGATGCATTGACCTGCGTGCTACCATTGGCCGCTTCTTGGGGGAGGTCGAGTTGAAAGGGCATATTCATATCCTGGGTATCTGCGGTACCTTCATGGGCGGTATCGCCCTGCTGGCTCGTGAGCGCGGCTATCGCGTGACTGGTTCCGACGCCAATGTATACCCCCCCATGAGCACCCAGTTGCGCGCCGCGGGCATCGACCTGATGGAGGGATACCTGCCCGAGCACCTGCATGACGCGCCCGATTGCGTGGTGGTCGGCAATGCCATGACCCGCGGCAACCCCGCCGTGGAATATATGCTCAACAGCGGTTTGCCCTACACCTCCGGCCCCCAGTGGCTGGCCGAGAACCTGTTGCGCGACAAGTGGGTGCTGGCGGTATCGGGCACCCACGGCAAGACCAGCACCAGCAGCCTGCTGGCCTGGATACTGGAATACGCGGGCCTGGCGCCGGGTTTCCTCATCGGCGGTGTGCCCGCCAATTTCGGCGTGTCGGCCCGTGCCGGGACAACGGATTTTTTCGTGGTGGAGGCGGACGAGTACGACACCGCTTTCTTTGACAAGCGCTCCAAGTTCGTCCACTACCGCCCCCGCACCCTGGCCATCAACAACCTCGAGTTCGACCACGCGGATATCTTCGACGACCTGGCCGCTATCCAGCGCCAGTTTCATCACCTGCTGCGCTGCGTTCCGGGCGAGGGCCTGGTGATACGCCCCGCTTCGCTCCCCGGCGATCGACGACACCCTGGCGATGGGCTGCTGGACCCCGGTCACCACCTTCGGGGTCGGTGAGAGCAGTACGGCGGACTGGCGCGCCCAGCTGCTGGCGCAGGACGGCAGTCGTTTTCGCCTGCATCGGCAGGGCGAGGCGGCGCTGGAGGTGAGCTGGCAGCAGTGCGGCCTGCACAATGTCGAAAACGCGCTGACCGCCATGGCCGCCGCCCGCCATGTGGGGGTAGCGCCGCAGGTGGCGGCCGCCGCCCTGGCCGAATTCGGCGGGGTGAAGCGGCGCCTGGAATTGCTGGGCAGGGTGAATGACATCGCCCTGTACGATGATTTTGCCCACCACCCCACCGCCATTGCCACGACCTTGCAGGGCCTGCGGGCGCGGCAGCCGGCGCGGGCGCCTGATCGCCCTGATTGAACCGCGTTCCAATACCATGCGTATGGGTCAACACCGTTCGCAACTGGCGGCGTCTACCGCCGCCGCTGACCTGGTGTTCTGGTTCCAGCCCCCGGCGATGAACTGGTCGCTGGAAAGCGTTGTCGAAGACAGCAGCGTGCCGGCGCAGTTGGCCAGCGATATCGATGATCTCATCGAGCGCGTCGTGGCCGAGGCCCGACCCGGGGACCAGGTTGTAATAATGAGTAACGGCGGCTTCGGCGGTATTCACCAGAAATTGCTCGCCAGACTGCAGAAGGCCTACAGGCATGATTGAACGCTTAGTCTCTACCTATGACCGGCTGGTGCTGCGGCACCCCTGGTGGGTGCTGTTGCTGGTCGCCCTGACAGTGGCCGGTTTTGCCAGTCAGTTGGGCAAGATCAAGCTGGATGCATCGGCCGACTCGCTGATGCTGCAGGGCGATCCCTCCCTGGAGTTCTATCGCGAGATCAGCGCCGAGTACAGTTCCGAGGATTTCCTGCTGCTCACCTGGCAACCCCCCGGGCCGCTGCTGGGCGACGAGTCGCTGCAGCCCCTGCGCCGCATGGCCGATGAACTGCGCCTGCTGGATGGCGTCTCCTCGGTGGTCACGGTGTGGGACGTGCCGCTGCTGGAAAGCCCCATGGTCACCCTGTCGGATATCACCTCCCCGGACCCCCTGCCCAGCCTCGACAAGCCGGGCATAGACAAGGACCTGGTGTTGCGGGAGCTGACCACCAGCCCCATCTACGCCGACCTGCTGGTCAGCCGCGACGGCCAGTTGACCGCGGTGCAGATCAACCTGGAGCGGGATGACCGCTACTACGACCTGCTGACGACGCGCGACGGCCTGCGCATCAAGCGCGATGACCAGGGGCTCTCCGCCGCCGAGGCCGGTCAGCTTGCCCGAGGTCGAGAAGCAGTTCAAGGCCCACACGGCACAGATGCTGGAGGCCCAGGGCGCGCTGGTGGAAAACGTTCGGCAGATCGCCGACAAGTACCGCTCCCACGCCGATATCTTTGTCGGCGGGGTGCCCATGATCGCCGCCGACATGGTCAGCTTTATCGCCAGTGACCTGGTGATCTTCGGTTCGGCGATCCTGGGCATCATGCTGCTTATCCTGGCATTCATCTTCCGGCGGGTGCGCTGGGTGGTGATTCCCCTGGTCACCTGCAGTTCGACCGTGGTGATCATGCTGGGACTGCTGGGCGCCCTGGACTGGCGGATGACGGTGATCTCCTCCAATTTCGTGGCGGTACTGCTGATCATGACCCTGGCGATATCCATCCACCTGATCGTGCGCTACCGCGAGCTGCACGCGCTGGAACCCGATGGCGACCTGCATGAGCGGGTGTTGCGCACCGTGCGGCTGATGGCCACGCCCTGTATCTACACTGGCGTTACCACCATTGTGGCCTTCGTATCACTGGTGGTGTCGGGCATACAGCCGGTCATCGATTTCGGCTGGATGATGACCACCGGTATCACCCTGGGCCTGTTCCTCAATTTCCTGCTGGTGCCCTGCATGATGCTGGTCTGGCCCGCGGGCAGGCCGCACCGCCACACCGGCACCGACACCCCCATGACGGGCCTGTTCGCCCGGGTGGTGGACGGGCACGGCCCCGCCATACTGGCGGTGACCGCGGCCCTGGTGGCACTTACTGCCTTTGGCATCAGCCGTCTGCAGGTAGAGAACCGTTTTATCGACTACTTCCACAAGTCCACCGAGATCTACCAGGGCATGGAGTTGCTGGATTCCAAGCTGGGCGGCACCATTCCGCTGGATATCATTCTCGCCCCCCTGGATACCGACCAACCCCTGCCGGGCCTGGAGTCGGTGCCCGCCAGCGAGGCGGCCCCCGTGGCGGAAGACGATCCCTTCGCAGAGGACAGCGACGATTTTGCCCCGGCCCCCGCCGCCGCGGAGGACGAGTGGGATGACGAGTTCGCCAGTGATGTGGACGACTTCGCCACCTCAGGGGAGTCTTTCACGCCCAGCTACTGGTTCAGCCTGCAGGGCATGCGCGAACTGGACGCGGTGCACGACTACGTCGACTCCCTGCCCGAGACCGGCAAGGTGCTGTCCCTGTCCACCGTCTTTGCGGTGGTCAAGAACCTGTTGGGAGAAGATGTGGGCAGCGTCGAGCTGGCGCTGGTGCAGAAGAGCCTGCCCCCTGATATCAGCGCGATGATGGTGGATCCCTACTTCTCCCGGGAGCGGGAGCAGGCGCGGCTGACGGTGCGGGTGATGGAAACCAGCGAGGACCTGCGCCGGGACCAGTTCCTGAAGGACCTGCGCAACGCCCTGACAGAGCAGCTGGGCATCGCGCCGGAGCGTATCCGCTTCACCGGCATGCTGGTGCTGTACAACAACGTCCTGCAGAGCCTGTTCAAATCCCAGATCCTCACCCTGGGCGCGGTATTTGTCGCCATCCTGCTGATGTTCCTCGCCCTGTTCCGCTCCCTGTCGCTGTCCCTGATCGCGCTGGCCCCCAATGTGCTGGCGGCGGGCCTGGTGCTGGGCGTCATGGGGCTGGTGGGTATCCCGCTGGACATCATGACCATCACGATCGCGGCGATCGTCGTGGGCATCGGCGTGGACGATTGCATACACTACGTGCACCGCTTCATAGCCGAGTTTCCGGTGGACCGCAACTACAAGGCCACCATGTACCGCTGCCACAACAGCATCGGCCGGGCGATGTACTACACCACGGTGACCGTGGTGGTCGGTTTTTCCATGCTGGCGTTGTCCAACTTCACGCCCAGCATCTACTTCGGCCTGCTTACCGTGTTGGCAATGGTTGCCGCCGTGCTGGGCGCCCTGCTGTTGTTGCCGCTGCTGATCGTGCTGGTCAAGCCGCTGGGCCCGGAGAGCGCCTGATGCAGTGCCGCCAGGCCTGTGGCGCCTGTTGCATGGCCCCCGCCATCAGCCGGCCGTATTACGGCATGCCGCGCGGCAAACCGGCGGGGGAGACCTGCGTGCACCTGGATGAAAACCGGCGTTGCCTGCTGTTCAATGACCCGCGTCGCCCGCAGTGCTGCAGCCAGTTCCTGGCCGAACCCTCGGTGTGCGGCGACAGCCGCGAGCAGGCGCTGCGTATCCTGGCGTCCCTGGAGGAGAGCACGCGACCGCTGGCGAGGGCGGACGTATGACCGAGCTGCCGCTTTTCCCCCTGTCGGGCGTGCTGTTGCCCCACGGCAAGATGCCCCTGCAGATTTTCGAGCAGCGCTATCTGGACCTGGTGCGCGACAGCATGAAGAGCGCCAGCCCCTTCGGGGTGGTGTGGATTCGCCGCGGGGCCGAGGTGGCGGTAAAAGGCAGCGCCGCGCCGCAGCTGGGAGACTACGGTACCAGCGCCCGTATCGTGGACTGGGACCAGCTGCCCAACGGCCTGTTGGGCGTCACCATCCAGGGCGGGCAACGCTTCGACCTGGCGGCCGCCTCCCGGCGGGACAACGGCCTGGTGGTCGGGCAGGTGAGCTTGCGAGCGCCCCAGGCGCCGGCGCAGATGGAACCGCAGTGGGAACAACTGCTGGATGTGTTGCGCAGCCTGGAGACCCACCCGCATGTGCAGCGCATGGCGTTGCAAGTGGATTACCAGGACGCCTGGCAGGTGGCCTACACCCTGCTGCAATTATTGCCCCTTGAAGAGGCCATCAAGTACCGCTTGCTGGGACTGGATGATATCCGGGCCCTGATGGGCGAACTCGATACCATCCTCAACCAGATCAGCGGCGAGGACTCCCGGGACGACCTGGAGTAGGCCGCCGCGAGCTAGCTGAAATCGGGCATCCAGCCGCCGCACTCCCGCCAGCGATTGACGATCTCGCAGAACAGTTCCGCGGTGCGTTCGGCATCGTAGGCCGCCGAGTGCGCCTCGTTGTTGTCGAAGGGGATGCCGGCCTCCGCGCAGGCCTTGGCCAGCACGGTCTGGCCGTAGGCCAGGCCCGAGAGGGTGGCGGTGTCGAAGAATGAAAAAGGGTGAAAGGGGTTGCGCTTGATGCCGCAGCGCTCCACCGCCGCGTTGATGAAGCCCGCATCGAAGTGGGCGTTGTGCCCCACCAGGATTGCCCGGGTGCAGCTCTGGTCGCGGATTTCCTTGCGCAGCACGCGGAACAACTCGTCCAGGGCCTGGGCCTCCGGCACCGCCTCGCGGAAGGGGTGCCAGGGATCTATGCCGGTGAAGTCCAGCGCCGACTGCTCGATGTTGGCGCCCTCGAAGGGCTGGATATGGAAATCGTGGGTGCGGTGCACGGCCAGCACGCCGTCCTCATCCATACGCACGGTGGTGGCGGCGATTTCGAGGATAGCGTCGGTGGCGGCGACGAAGCCGCCGGTCTCGACATCGACAATCACCGGCAGGAAGCCACGGAAACGATCAGATATCTGGTGTCGGGCGGATTCGCTCAAGAGTCGGCGCCCTGGTCCAGTACTTGCCAGCCCACGGTTTCCCCGGCCCGCAGGGGGGTGAGGAAATCCTCCCCCAGGGGCAGCCGCGCCGGCACCTCGCAGGGCTTGTCCACCAGGGTGATGGTGTCGGTATTGCGCGGCAGCCGGTAGAAGTCCGGCCCGAAGTGGGAGGCGAAGCCCTCCAGGCGGTCCAGGGCGCCCAGTTGCTCGAACACCTCTGCGTACAGCTCGATGGCGTTGCGGGCGCTGTACACGCCGGCGCAGCCACAGCTGTTTTCCTTGTTGCCGGTGCTGTGCGGCGCGGAATCGGTACCCAGGAAGAAGCTGGGGTGCCCGGAGGCGGCGATATCCAGCAGCGCCGCCTGGTGGACGTTGCGTTTCAGTATGGGCAGGCAGAAGTAATGTGGCCGGATGCCCCCGACCAGCATGTCGTTGCGATTGAACAGCAGGTGATGGGCGGTAATGGTCGCCGCCACGTGCTCGCCGGCTTCGCGCACGAAGCTTACCGCCTCGCCGGTGGTGATGTGCTCCAGCACGACTCGCAGTCCGGGGAAACGCTCCACGATGGGTGACAGCTGGCGCTCTATGAACACTTTTTCGCGATCAAAGATATCGATACGGGAGTCGGTGACCTCGCCGTGTACCAGCAGCGGCAGGTCCGCCTCTTCCATGGCCTCGAGCGTCGGGTACAGCCGCTCCAGGTCGGTGACCCCGGCGGCGGAATTGGTGGTCGCCCCGGCCGGGTAGAGCTTGACCGCGTGCACGAAATCAGCGGCGGCCGCCAGGCGGATCTCCTCGGCGAGTGGTGCAGTCCGTCAGGTACAGCGTCATCAGCGGCTCGAATTGGCGCGGCAGGCCCTGCATGGCATCCAGAATCCGCTGGCGGTAGGCACTGGCCTCCGCCACCGTGGTTACCGGCGGGGTCAGGTTGGGCATGACGATGGCGCGGCCGAAATAGCGGGCCATATCGGCGCAGGTATGCTGCAGGGCGGCGCCGTCGCGCAGGTGCACGTGCCAGTCGTCCGGGCGGGTGATGGTGAGTGTGGTCACGGGGGGCCTGTGGCTCAAAAACAGATGCTGCATGCTACCGCAAAGCCGCTGCAGCGGAAACAAGGGGCTGCCGCCGGCGGTTTGGACGCTGGCGCGCCGCTGGGAATCGGCGCCGCCCGGGAGTAGAATGTGCCGGCCTTTTCCGCACAGCATTCATGGAGCGTGTCATGTCAGATGTAAACAAAGTCGTCCTGGCCTATTCCGGTGGCCTGGACACCTCGGTCATCGTGCGCTGGCTGCAGGACAACTATCAATGCGAGGTGGTGACCTTTACCGCTGATATCGGCCAGGGCGAAGAGGTCGAGCCGGCCCGGGCCAAGGCCGAGGCCCTGGGCGTCAAGGAAATCTACATCGACGACCTGCGCGAAGAGTTCGTGCGCGATTTCGTGTTCCCGATGTTCCGCGCCAATACCATCTACGAGGGTGAATACCTGCTGGGTACCTCCATCGCCCGCCCGCTGATTGCCAAGCGCCTGATCGAAATCGCCAACGAAACCGGCGCCGATGCCATTTCCCACGGCGCCACCGGCAAGGGCAACGACCAGGTGCGTTTCGAGCTGGGTGCCTATGCCCTGAAGCCCGGCATCAAGGTGATTGCCCCCTGGCGCGAGTGGGACCTGACTTCCCGGGAAACGCTGATGGCCTACTGCAAGAAGCACGATATTCCGGTGGATTTTGCCAGTGCGAAAAAGAAGTCGCCCTACTCCATGGACGCCAACCTGCTGCACATCTCCTACGAAGGCGGCATCCTGGAAGACCCCTGGGCGGAGGCCGAAGAGGACATGTGGCGCTGGAGCGTCAGCCCCGAGGCGGCGCCGGATGCACCCACTTACATCGAACTGGATTACCAGCGTGGCGACATCGTTGCCATCGACGGCCAGGCGATGAGCCCGGCCACGGTGCTGGAAACCCTCAACAAGGTGGGCGGTGCCAACGGCATCGGTCGCGACGACATCGTCGAGAACCGCTACGTGGGCATGAAATCCCGCGGCTGCTACGAAACCCCCGGCGGCACCATCATGCTGAAGGCCCACCGCGCCATCGAGTCGCTGACCCTGGACCGCGAAGTGGCGCACCTGAAGGACGAGCTGATGCCGCGCTACGCCAGCCTGATCTACAACGGTTACTGGTGGTCCCCGGAGCGGCAGATGCTGCAGGCGGTGATCGACGCATCCCAGCAGGTGGTGAACGGCGAGGTGCGCCTGAAGCTGTACAAGGGCAATGTGATCGTGGCCGGCCGCCAGTCCGACGACAGCCTGTTCGACGAGAGCATTGCCACCTTCGAAGAGGATGCCGGCGCCTACAACCAGGAGGATGCCGAGGGCTTTATCAAGCTCAACGCCCTGCGCATGCGGATTGCCGCCAATAAGGGCCGTTCTCCGCTGTAGGGCCGAATTTATTCGGCCCCGGCGGGGCGTTGCAATACCTGTCGAACGAATTCGACCCTACGGGGCAGGAAACTTGTAGAGCCGAATTTATTCGGCCCCGGTGGGGCGTTGCAATACCTGGTCGAATGAATTCGACCCTACAGGGGGCAGGAAATTGTAGGCCGAATTTATTCGGCCCCGGTGGGGCGTTGCAATACCTGGTCGAATGAATTCGACCCTACAGGGGGCGGAACTTGTGGCCGAATTTATTCGGCCTGCCGGCGCTCGCCGGTCAGCGGCACAAACCGCACCGGCAGCATCGAGCGCTCGCGCACTTCGCCGTTGTCGCCCACCTCCACCAGCAGCAACTCCTGGTAGCCGTGTTCCTCGCCCACCGGGATCACCAGCTTGCCGCCCGGTTTCAGCTGCTGTAACAGCGGCGGCGGGATCTCCGGCGCGGCGGCGGTGACGATAATGCCGTCGAAGGGGGCGTGCTCGGGCCAGCCGGCGTAGCCGTCCCCGGCGCGCACTGTCACGTTGTCATAGCCCAGCCGCGCCAGTACCTCGGCGGCGCTCGGTGCCAGTTCCTCGACGATCTCCACGCTGTAGACCCGCGTGACCAGCTCCGCCAGCACCGCCGCCTGGTAGCCGGAGCCGGTGCCGACTTCCAGCACCACGTCGCCGGGCTGGGGATCCAGCAGGTGGGTCATCAGCGCCACGATCAGGGGTTGGGAGATGGTCTGGCCGGCGTCGATGGGCAGCGGCGTGTTCTGGTAGGCCAGGTGCCGGTAGGCCGGCAGCACGAATTGCTCCCGCGGCACTGCCGCCATGGCCGCCATCACCCGTTCGTCGAGTTCGGCCAGCCCCGTGTACTCATGGGAATTGCGCACCGAGACGGCGATAGCGGCAAGCATGTCGTCGCGCGCGGGATTCGGTGTAGCAGCCCCGGTATTGGTGGACATCAGTATGAGGACTCCCAGTAGCCAGTGAACTTGCCAGTGATCTTTGTATCCAAACACCATGCTTTAAGTCTAGACTTCGACTGGAAGATGGCAACCGGCAGGGTGCCGGTGAGGGGCAAGTCGTGAGTAAATTGCTCAAGTTCATTGCCTTGGTGGTAGTGATAATCCTGGTGGCAGCGGTACTGGGCTGGTGGTGGTACCTGCGGCCCGAGCCGATGGAGCCACCCGAACTCCCCGGTGTCAGTGAGCGCGGGGAAATGGAGTTTGGCGGCCACAGCCGCAGTTGGTTGACCTATATTCCGGCGGCCAGGGCCGAGCGGCCCGCGCTGGTGCTGGTGATGCACGGCTCTCTCGGCGATGGCGAGGGCATGCGCAGTGCCACCCGTTTCAGTTTCGATGTGCTGGCGGAACGCCATGGTTTTGTGGTCGTGTACCCCGATGGCTATCGGCGCCATTGGAACGACTGCCGCGCCGGCGCGGATTACGCCGCCAAGCTGGAAAATATCGATGACGTGGGATTTTTGCGCGCCCTGGTGCGGCGCATGGTGGTCGAGCAGCAGGTGCGATCCCGCCAGGGTCTTCGCCACAGGTTTGTCCAACGGCGGCCAGATGGCGTACCGCCTGGGGCTGGAGGCGCCGGAGCTGGTGGCCGGTATCGCCGCCATTGCCGCCAGCCTGCCGGTGCCCGCCAGCTCGGATTGCCAACCCTCGGGGCAGGCGGTCGCCGCCCTGGTCATGAATGGGACGGAGGACCCGGTGAACCCCTATGACGGGGGCATGGTGGAAATATTCGGCAACAGCAGTCGCGGCGAGGTGATGTCCTCGCTGGACACGGCCGCCTACTGGGCGGAAGCTGGCCGGCTATATTGGCGCCGGTGAACGGCGGGTCTGGAGCGACCGGGTGCCCGATGACGGCACAACGGTGGAGAGCACAGAGTGGCTGTTGCCGGGGCAGTTACCCGTCAGCCTGGTGAAGATCGTGGGGGGAGGGCATACCGTACCGCATCCGGTGTTCAGTCTGCCCAGGATACTCGGCCCCACCTGTCATGAAATGGATGGGGCCGAGGTGGTCTGGCGGTTTTTCAGCGCCGCGGCCGCCGCCAGGCGGTGACCGCTACCCGCTAGGGGGTGTACCAGATCGGCGAGGTGTAGGCTCGGTCCTGGGTGGACATCGGCGCTTCGGCGGGAATTGTTACACCGAAGCGGAAGGCGTCATAGGTAGACCAGCGCGGGGTGGGGATTTCCAGCACCCGGGCGTAGTAGAACGCCTTCTGCTGCGGGTCGAAATCCGGATCGGTCCACACGCGCGCCCAGTTCCGAGGCGCCTATGGTGTTGGTCCAGGAGGCGGTCTTGGCATCTACCGTGTTGCCCACCGGGGGCACCTTGCCGTCCTTGCCGGGCTTGCGGTCGCCGGACCAGGCCACGTCGTAGACCTTCTCGTGCTGCTGCTTGCCGTCGTACCAGCCCTTGATGATCTGGATGCGGTCCAGGTTGCCGCCGATCGGGATCGCGCAGGGCGTAGACCATGAAGCTGGGCGCTTGCTTGCCGGCCTTGTTGGCCGGCAGGTCGCCGCCCATGGGCACGCCCTTGTCGTAGCCGGCGAAAGCGGGCTCGCGGTTGTTGAGGTCATCCTCGGTGAATTCCCAGCCGCCGAAGAAGCGCACGCTCAAGCGGGTGCCGGTGGTGGCATAGACTTCCTTGCGCTCCATGGCGTCGAACAGGGCCTCGCGGGTATTTTCCCTGGCCCAAACCGCGGCCAGGCCCGAGGCCACCATCTGCCAGCCCATGATGGCGCCGTTTTCATTGGCCATGAAGGGATGGGTCATGCGGGTCGGGTGACGGCTCGGCGCCGGAGTGCTTGCCCCAGAAGTTGTTCTCCTGGGCCGTGGCCAGGGAGGTGTGGCTGTCGGTGGAGCCGATCATGCCGAATTTGTAGGGGTTGGTGCCCAGTTTTGCGTCCAGTTCCAGGCCGCGCTTGAGCGCCTCGCGAGCGTACTCGCCGGACAGCATGGCGTCGGTCTTGGCCTCCGAGACATCGAGGTTGCCGATATCCCAGGTCTCGTAATCGGCGAACTCGTCATTGGGTGACAGCAAGGGATGGGTCTCGCCGTCGCCCTTGATCTGGGTGGCCTCGTACAGGGGCTCCCACTTGGCGCGCTGGGTGACGTACTCCACGTCCAGCGCCTTGCCGTCGTACTGCTCGCTGATCGGGAACATGATGCCGTTGGAGAGGTTGCCGTTGTGGGCGATGGCCAGCACCTCGCCGCCGGTCTTCTGCTCATAGCCGGTCAGCCACTTCCACAGGTCCCGGGGGTTGGTGCTGCCCTGGGGCGCCACCGTGGTGTAGGGCACCATCTGCCCGCCCTTGTCGCCGCCGTCGCGGTAGACCACCACCCGGTGCATGTTGTTGCCCTTGACCAGCGAGGTCCATTCGTAGCCGATAAAGGCGGTGAACACGCCGGGCTGGTTGTAGGTTTCCGCTGCCTTCACGGTCTTGTCCCAGGCGGCTTTATAGGGGGCGGAGTCGGGTTCGTAGCTCAGCGCCGGCGGGAATTTCCCCTGGGAGAACAGGCCGATCAGTTCCAGGGCGACTTTCACCCCTTCGCCGGCCTTCATCATGTCGTACCACTTCTTGCCGGTCGGGTCATCGAGGATGAAAGCCTTGCCGGCGTACAGGTCGGGGAAGAAGCCCATATTGTCCGAGTGATCCGCCACCACCAGGAAGTCCAGCGGGCGCGACAGGCGCACCGGGCCGGCGTTGGTGGAATTGACCTGCTCGCCGCGGGCGAATTTGTAGGCCTCGTCCAGGCCCAGGCGGTTGCCGAAGGCGCCCGCGTCCATGGACATATCGGTGTGCAGGTGGGTGTCGCCAAAGTACACGTTGGTGGCGAAATCGCGCTCGGCATAGGGCGAGTAGACCTTGCCGGTGTACTCCCGTGACAGGAGGTCGGCATCCTTCGCGGTGGGATTAACCTGGGCGTTGACCCCCAGGCTGACAGCGGCTGCCAGTGCCGCCAGCAGTGGGGCCGAGGTGGCGATCTTTCTCATGCGGTACATCTCCTTGGGTACAGATTATTATTGGTGCCAGTTTAGATCACATTGGCTCGATCCGACAGGCGGATCGCCGGGTTTTCCCGGGCCGGGTCAATGAAAGTCATGGGATGCCACCTGCAGGGACTGCAGTTCATGGCTGTAATCGTACAGGCCCCCGGCGATGATGTGGATGACATTGTCCCGGGTTTCCAGCGTACCGTTGATCAGCAACAGCTGGCCACTCATCAGGGCCCGCCGAAACTGTTGCTGGGTGCGCTGCCAGACCACGATATTACTGCTGCCGGTCTCGTCCTCCAGGGTGAGAAACAGCACGCCGGAGGCGCTGCCCGGGCGCTGGCGACAGGTGACCAGCCCGGCGATGCGCACGAAGCGGTTGTTGCCCAGCGCCGGCAGGTCGGCGTGGCGCTTGCAGCGGTCGAAGGGGGGGCGGTTCCGCAGCAGGCTCATGGGGTGGGCCCGCAGGGTGAGACCGGTGGCGCGGTAGTCCGCCAGCACCTCCTCCGCCACGGCGGGCGCCGGCAGCTGGATGCCGTCGTCGAAGTAGCCGGCGGGCTGGCGCTGCTCGTCCCGCAACAGCGGTCGCGCCTGTTCCAGCGCCATGATCTGCCACTGGGACTGGTGGCGGTGGCCGCTCAGTGAAGCCAGGGCATCGGCGTCGGCCAGCGCCTCCAGGTCGCGCTTGTCCAGTTGCGCCCGCTGGCGCAGGTCGCTGATCTGGCCGAAGGGCGCCTGCCGCCTGGCCTCCACGATGCGCCCGGCGCCGTCCTTGCTGAGGCCTTTTACCAGTCGCAGCCCCAGGCGCATGGGCGGCTGGGCATGCCGACCGTCCCGGCCGTCCAGTAACTGGTGATCCCAGTTGCTGTGGTTGACGTCTATGGGCAACATGGTGACGCCGTGGCGGCGGGCGTCCTGCACCAGTTGGGAGGGGCTGTAAAAGCCCATGGGCTGGCTGTTGAGCAGGCCCGCAAAGAAGGCCGCCGGGTGGTGGCACTTGAGCCAGGCCGATATATAGGCCAGCAGGGCGAAACTGGCCGAGTGGGACTCCGGGAAGCCGTAGCCGCCAAAGCCCTTGATCTGCTCGAACAGGCGGCGGGCGAAATCCTCGTCGTAGCCGCGCTCTATCATGCCCCGGGTGAGTTTCTGCTCGAAGGTCAGCAGCTTGCTGTTGCGGCCCCAGTTGGTGATGGCCCGGCGCAGCTGGTCGGCCTCGCCGCCGCTGAAGCCGGCAGCCACCATGGCCAGGCGTATCACCTGCTCCTGGAAGATGGGCACCCCCAGGGTGCGCTCCAGCACCGACTTGATCGCCTCACTGGGGTAGGTGACCTCTTCCAGCCCCTGCTTGCGTCGCAGGTAGGGGTGCACCATGTCGCCCTGGATGGGGCCGGGGCGCACGATGGCGATCTCGATCACCAGGTCGTAGAAACACGCCGGCTTCAGGCGGGGCAGCATGGACATCTGGGCCCGGGACTCGATCTGGAACACGCCGACAGTGTCGGCGGCCTGCAGCATGCGGTAGGTGGCCTTATCCTCCTTTGGCACATCGCTTACAGTTTTGATTGCAGGGCAGTAGCGGTGCACCATCTGCAGGCTCTTGCGAATGGCGGACAGCATGCCGAGCGCGAGAATATCCACCTTGAGCAGGCCCAGGGCCTCGATATCCTCCTTGTCCCACTGGATCACGGTGCGCTCGGCCATGCTGGCGTTCTCCACCGGCACCAGGGTGGAGATGGGGCTGCGGGTGATGACGAAGCCGCCCACGTGCTGGGACAGGTGGCGGGGAAAGCCGAGGATCTGCTGCACCAGGCGTGTAGAACAGCTCCGCCTGCTTGCTGTGGCCGGCCACGCCCTGCTCGCAAAGCGCTTGGCGAGATCCGCCGTGCGATCCCACCACGCCAGGGACTTGGCCAGGTCGTCCACGAACACCGGGTCCAGCCCCAGGGCCTTGCCCACATCGCGCACCGCGCTGCGCGAGCGGTAGGTGATCAGGGTGGCGGCCAGCGCCGCGCGCTTGCGGCTGTACTTGCCGTAGATGTACTGGATGACCTCCTCGCGCCGCTCGTGCTCGAAATCCACGTCGATATCCGGCGGCTCGTCCCGCTCTTTCGAGATGAAGCGCTCGAACAGCAGCGAGATCTGCTCGGGTGAGACCTCGGTGATGAACAGGCAGTAGCACACCACCGAGTTGGCCGCCGAGCCGCGCCCCTGGCAGAGAATGTCGCGCGTAGCGGGCGAACCGCACGATGTCGTACACGGTGAGGAAGTAGTACTCGTAGTCCAGCTCCTCGATCAGCGCCAGCTCCGTATCGATGCGCTGCTGAATCTCCGCCGGCACGCCCTGCGGCCAGCGCATCGCGCGCCCGCGGCCACCAGCTCGCGCAGGTAGCTGTTGGCCGTTGTCGCCCCGGGGCACCACTTCCTCGGGGTACTCGTAGCGCAGCTCGTCGAGGCTGAACTCGCACAGCCCGGCGATATGCAGGGTCTGCGCCAGCAGGACGGGGGGGTAGAGCTGCTGCAGCTTGTCCAGGGCGCGCAGGTGCTGCTGGCTGTTGGCCAGCCGGCGGCGCCCCAGCTGGCCGATGCTGGTGTTGTGGCGCAGGGCGGTGAACACATCGTGCAGGGGCTTGCGCGTGGCCTCGTGCATCTGCACATTGCCGCAGGCCACCATGGGGATGCGCAGTTCGCCGGCCATGCGGTGCAGGGTGAGGTAGCGCACCACCTCGTCGTTGCCCAGCAGGTGGCGTGACGCCCAGCCACACCCGGCCGCGGCACAGGCGGGCCAGCTGCCGGCCCCAGGCCCGGCTGGCCTCGTCGTCATCCTGCGGCAGCCAGATCAGCAGGCAGCGCTTGAGGTGGAAGATCACGTCGCGCAGCCTGGCCCGGTACTCGCCCTTGGGGCTGCGCCGCCGGGCCATGCTGATCAGGCCCGACAGCTCGCTGTAGGCCGCCCGCGAGGGCGCCAGCGCCACCAGCCGGATTCCTTCCTCCAGCGTGAACTCGCTGCCCATGATCAGCTTGATACCGTGCTCCTTCGCCGCCACATGGGCCTTGACGATGCCCGCCAGGGAGCACTCGTCGGTAATGGCCAGGGCGGTATAGCCCAGCGCCGCGGCCCGCTCCACCAGCTCCTGGGGGTGGGAGGCGCCGCGCAGGAAGCTGTAGCAGCTGAGGCAGTGGAGTTCGGCGTAGTTTGACATATACTGTATAAATATACAGTATAATGAATTCTGTCAAATATGCCCTCTGCTATTTCCATGACATGCGACATCAAGACTGAAAACAATCCAAGCACATCACGGTGATGCGGAGCAGGTCAATTCATTGACGTCCTTCATGAGAAATAGCCGACTGTTATCTGGCCAGGAATTGTAAAACCTTGAACGTGTGGAGTATTCTGCTCCAGTTTGTTTGTGCAATGCACTAGCAGTGTCCCTGCGCACACAGACTTAAACAGCTCCACCTGAGAAGTGAGCTATTAACATTTTGATCTACAAGAATAATTTCAAAAACACTCGAGTGCGCTTGCCTCGAACCTGGGCAGGACTTCTCTGCCTGATTTAGTCAAGCAATTAAGCTGTTAGGCCCCTCCCTTTAATCGAAACGTCGCGTTAAGCCGGAGAAGTCATTCTTCCTACCAGTTTTCGCACCAGGGTGTACAACTGCAACCGTTGGGAACGCAACGGGCCATGTGTTAGACAGCTTTTGGCCCACTGCGTTACAAACTCGCTCGTGATGTCTTGGGAAATTACCAGTACGAACGCTGACACAATACAAGCCATAATGGCTGATAACAAAGCACTGAATAGAATTGGGGCAAAGCGGTTAGGAATACGCATTTTTAGTCCTTTAACTTGTGGGTAAATATGCTTTTGAAGCTGGATATTGAAATCTCTGATCAACTGTTCATCACATTGAGTATTAAGCCGGTCACATAAAGACCGAATCCAAAGACTAGATGGGTAATTAAACTTTGGATCCTCGCGGTCTTTGGGCTGGGTGTCCTAGCGGATGCAATGCCAGCGCCCATGCCTGGTTGCATCAACAGAAAAGGTGCGGTGAGAGTGCCTAGCCCTACCGCAAGAGCAGGAGCAAGCTTCGGGTCGTGAATCCACCCCAGACCGCAGAAGACAATCAAGATGCCTGCGAACCCAATGCCGGTCAGGTAGTGACTAATCCATCCTATTGCGCATTCGCCCCGCACGGGTTGAGCTGCGCTAATGGATTTATGGTGAAATGTTCCTTTGGGCATGTGTCCGAACCAACGGCCCACCATGCAATAGTTAGGAGGCGCTATGCCTAGCAGTGGCTTGCGAGCAAATCCCCAGATATCCATGATGGCGGTGGCACCGATGCCGACGCTCAGAATTGCTGTTAGATAGCTAGTAAAATTTTCCATAATTCTTCCCAAGTCAGGTTGATTGGTGATAGCGTACAACTTCAAGTTAACTTGAAGTCAAGGGGCATATGGATATTTCGCAAGTGGCTCGACAATCAGGCCTGCCGGCTTCTACTCTTCGATACTATGAAGAGAAGGGGCTGATCAGGTCGACGGGAAGGCAAGGGCTGCGCCGAATGTTCGCACCGACCGTATTGGATCAGTTGTCGCTGATTTCACTTGGGCGCACGGCAGGCTTTTCTCTGGACGAGATTGCCCTGATGTTTGAGCCCAGTGGCCGCCCCCAGATAGATAGACAAGTACTGTCGGATAAAGCCAATGAACTGGACAAGACAATTCGAAAGTTGACCACGATGCGGGACGGATTGCGACATGCCGCAGCTTGTACCGCGCTCAGCCACTTGGAGTGTCCGAAGTTTCGACGTCTAATGAATATGGCCACACTTAACGTTCGAGACAATCGAAAGAAAGGTGTCAGTGGAAATGTGGCCTAACAAATCGTTGCAAGGGACATTTGACCCGCCACCTGCCTTTGCTGCCGTAAAATCAGGCGTCGCCTCAAATGCCGTTGAACTCAGGCGTTAAGTTTCTCACCATGCTCTACACACTCTGCTATCCCACGCTTTCAGATAATGACCATGAGTTTATTCGTTCGTTCAGGCGCGAACACGACCTGCCGTTTCGTGACGTAGTAGAGCATCATTTCACGATCGTGTTTGGAATTTCAGATATCCCGATGGAGGATTATGCAGAGCATGTCAGAGCCAGGCTCTTAGGCCAGAAAAACATCGATTTCGTTTGCCGCTATGCCATGTTAGGGGATGACTCTGAATCGGACGACTTTTACGTGTTTCTAACACCTGATGAAGGGCTTAGTGACATTTGTCGACTTCACGATAAACTTTATACCGGAGAGTTCGAGAAGTTTCATCGAGTTGAAATTCCCTATATTCCACATATCGGCATCGCCACTATACCGGACGCCAGGAAAATTCAATCACTTTGCGATGTATTGAATGCCGATTCGTTTAGCATTGCCGGCACACTGGAGAGCGCTACAATCTGTGAGTACGATGGCACAAAGGTCGTAGACCTTGAGCGAGTCGAATTTGAAACTTAACAAGCAGCGGCACACCGCCGCCTCAACCTGAAACGTTACATGGCCTTGTGATCTGGAGATCGTGTGGAAGTAAAGGTTGAGGTCTACCGAGATAAGTTTATCGTTTACGCAAACGGAGTCTCGAGAATTTTGGTTCCAAAGTCACCATTTTCAACCTCAAGGCTCATCGGTGGGTAATTTTCAAGAGGCGGAGGAATGTCTCCGAAAGGGGTTCAAGGAAATGCGTATTCGAACGTTTCCCCGCTTTTTCAAACCGAAAGTTCATATATACCCAAAAGAAATGTCAGAAGGCGGCCTGTGTGGAGTTGAGCAGCGAGTTCTATATGAAGTGGCTTACAGCGCTGGGGCCAGGAGTGTAGAGATTCATGAATAGCGGCCATGTAACAAGTAACGGCTTGGGGCGCCGTAGCTGACGCCCCAGCCTTAGGCGTATTGAGCGCTCGGCAGAGCCACCAGGATCGGAGTTTCGCTATGGATCAAGCGATGTGTGAAGGAGACGAAAAACTGGTGCGTGCTTCAGCCGCATATGCACAGCCGGTCTCAGCCGGTCCTGCTTATAACCAGAAAACGTTCCCGCAGAGAAACGTCGCACATCATTTTCGTTCAGCAAAGCCCAAGGGGCTGTGCTCGTGCCCGACCTTTGCGCTTCAATAACAAGTAAAGGCTGCGGACGGTTTAGCCGCCGCAGCTTTAAGCGTTAGGCCACAGAGTTTACCGGAGTATCTAAATGATGTCGGACTTATTATTCCTCTTTGTGGGTATAGCCTTGCTTACCTTTGGTGGTGAAGCATTGATTCGTGGCTCGCTGGCTGCTGCAAGCCGCCTGGGTGTGTCGCCCTTGCTAAGCGGTCTCGTTATCGTCGGTTTCGGTACCTCAGCTCCGGAATTGGTGGTCTCCGTTAATGCTGCGATAGATGGTCGGCCAGATATAGCTATTGGCAACGTCGTTGGCAGCAATATCAGTAATATTTTATTAATTCTCGGCATTTGCGCGGTGATTACGCCGTTAGCGGTCAAACCATTGGTGCTAAAACGAGACGCTGCCACGGTAGTGGCTGCAAGCATATTGTTTCTGATTTTGGTTGGAGGAAGTGCCCTTGGCGCGTGCTGATGCTGCTATCTTCCTTGCTGCCTTAATCGCTTACTTGGTTTGGGCTTATTGGAGCGAACGCTTCCACGCTGCACCGTCGGGTGAGCTACACCAAGCGGAAGCAGAAGAGCTTTCCACCGCTCCGAAGTCGGTATTGTGGACTGTAATCGCCGTGGTTCTTGGCTTGTTGTTATTAATTGGCGGATCACAAGTTCTGCTGATTGGGGCCATTGGCATTGCAGAGCACTTTGATGTACCAGAGGCCGTCATCGGCTTGACATTGGTGGCGGTAGGTACATCTCTTCCCGAATTGTCTATATCGGTGATCGCAGCCATTCGGCGGCACGCTGATGTCGCGGTTGGAAATATACTCGGAAGTAATATCTTCAACTTACTTGGAATTCTAGGGGTGTCCGCACTTCTTCAACCACTTCCCGTTCATGCAAGAATCCTGCAGTTTGATCAATGGGTCATGCTTGGAACGTCTTTACTCTTGCTTTTGTTTTTGTACACGGGAAGTCGCCTGAGCCGTTCGAGGGCGGGATACTACTGGGCGGCTACGGTATGTATGTCTGGCTAAGTTTTACGGTATTCAGTGGTTAGCATCAAATGGCCTAACAAGGCCAAGCACAGCGACAGTTTTTCCGTTGCGGCTTCGCCTCCACTACAAAACTGCGCGTGTTGGCGGCGTTTATACAGAATCGGAATATCAGCTTGTCTGTTATAAAAATCTAATTTAGGAGAATTTCGTGGTTGAAGGAAGTTGTCTCTGTGGAATGGTTCAGTATCAAGTCGAAATCTATCAAGACAAAGTGCTTAACTGTCATTGTAAGTTTTGTCGAAAGGCTCATGGTGCAGATTACGCAACCATTGCCGATGGCTGACGCTTCTACTTTAAAGCTCGATGATAAGAACAGATACCTGAAAGAACATCAAAGTAACGCGGGTGGTTATCGAGCATTTTGTTCTGAATGCGGTACTAGGTTAATGAACTATTCCCCGGATAGAACAAGTTTCTTCTGTGTGTCATTGTCAACGGTAGATACACCTCTGGATTTAAAGCCTGTCGCTCACATTAATGTTGAATCAAAGGCTAATTGGTGTGAACCCTATGAAGGCATTCCCCGTTTTAGTACTTTTCCAGATGGCTTGTGAAATGTATAACAAGGCAAGGCAAGTCGCCCTGCGGGCTGGACTCGCTACGCTCACTTTTGCTTGCGGTCTCAGAAGACGTGGATATGCACCAACGTATAAAGATCAGGCTGGATTTCAGGTCAATATTGCTGCAATCGCAACCCTTATCGGGTTCTGCGCAGGTGTCTTGGGAATTCCATTTCAGTTACTAGGAGTTTTTACTGATCAAGATATAAGTGTAGGCTCGGCGATATTATTTGCGTTCTTATCGCCGATTTTTGCGTTCTGGTTAATGGATTCCTTCTAGGTCTATTTGCCTATCCCTTCTATTGGTACATCACAAAAAGGATTGGTTTCACCTACTCGGGGACAATCCATGCGGTGGAGTAGGCCAACTAACCAGTCAGGGTCGCGGACGGCGTACCACCGCCTCAACCTGAAGCGTTATGTTTCAAGTGCCAATTTCGGTAGCGCTTCACACCGATGAATAGGTCCTGGCGAATTGTTGCCGTGTTTGTCGTGCTCGTGCCGGCGCGATCCCAGAACCTCG
>CAVPIH010000009.1:0-45898 GCA_963704965.1 uncultured Gammaproteobacteria bacterium | reverse complement strand
ACTCATACGTGCTTCAGTATATCTCATAGCCGCCGCACTATCTCCATCTACAGAACCAAAGTTTCCTTGTCCTTGAACAAGAGGGTAACGTAAAGAAAAAGTCTGAGCCATTCTTACAAGAGAATCATAAACAGCAGTATCTCCATGAGGATGATATTTACCAAGAACCTCTCCAACTATTCTTGCACATTTTTTATAAGAAGTATTCCACTTCATTCCAAGATCATTCATCGCATAAAGAATTCTTCTATGAACAGGTTTTAATCCATCTCTTATATCGGGTAGTGCTCTTCCAACAATAACAGACATAGAATAATCAAGATAAGCAGATTGCATTTCATCCTCTATTGAAGCCATCAAAATATGATCATAATTTTTTTATCAGATTTACAGATCACAGATTTTGTACAGATTTCTCTTTTTTTTTCTTCCAGATTTAAATTGGACTCTTTCTGTTTTTTCTCTCCTGCCATTCTCAATAAACAGCAAAATTCGAGGTTTTATAAGTGTTTTGGCTATAGACGGAAAATAAGTTTATTTGTTCAGAAAAAAAGCTTAAAAAAATAAGAAAAAAAACTGCAAAAAGTACAAAAAAATTACAAATTAGTCGTTCGAATTTAAAACCCTTATATGGTCTTCATCAATTTCTCTTAAGTGCTTTAACTGAATTCCTCTTCCTGCGGAACTTTTCCGTGCCACTTGTAGTTTTTTCAAACATCTTTACTCCCCTTCCAGGAATTGTGTTTGCAATAATAACCAGAGGTTTCTGCCTTTATGGGTTGATTTTTCTAACGCGTAAACAACTGCGGGATACTATTTCCGTCTATTTCCATTGCTCCCCATCCAAAAGAAAGATATTTTTCCTTTAAAGAACCAAGAGGCATGACTTCCTCTGTATTTCCGCTTATTTGTATTCTGTTTCTATCAACAATAACAACAAGATTGTTAAATGATATTTGTGTGCAAACAAAACTGCCTCCCAAAGATTGCCCTCATCGTGCTCTCCATCTGAAGTAATACAAACTACTCTGTTTGATTTTCCATCTCTTTTTAATGCAAGTGCAAGACCTGCTGCTTGACTAAGTCCAGAACCCAGAGGTCCTGAGTTGTTCTCAATGCCTGGCAGATAATTCTCTGTGCGGATGACCCTGGAGTCTCGAGTTGATTTTTCTCAGTGTTGCCAGTTCTTTTCTTTCAAAATATCCTCTGTTTGCAAGTACCGCGTAAAGTGCAGGACAAACGTGCCCATTTGACAATATAAGATAATCCCTATCCTCTTTCCAGGGACTTTTTGGGTCTATATTAAGAAAATCAAAATATAAAACAGTCAAAATATCAACAATACCCAAAGGGCCTGCTGTGTGTCCTGAGCCCGCAACATAAAGCGAACTTATCAGATCTTTTCTTATGTTGTTCGCTGTAAATCTGAAGATTCTCTCACCTTTTTGTCAATCATACTTAACCTCTTTTATGCTATTTCACTTATATTATTTTAATTAAACTGCTCTTTTTAATATTTTTTGTATAAAATGCACTCGCGCACACTAATATCTTCCCAATAATTCTTCAATGGCTTTTTTTGGATTTTTGCTTTCGCATACAAACGAGCCAGAATTTAAAATGTCCGCGCCTGCCTTGAAAAGCAGTTTTGCAGTTTTAGGATTTACTCCACCATCTACTTGAATAATTGTTTTTTTGGAAAAAGACTTTATTTTTGCTATTTTGCCGAATATAGATTTTTTTAGGGCCTGTTTTTCTTTCCCCGGATTAACCCCCATCAAAAGAACAAATTTTGTAAGGTAAATCTTATCGAGTATTTTTTTTGATATTCTTGTTTCCGGATTTATAGCAACCACAGGAATCATACCCAGTGCAGTTATTCTGTCAGCAAACATTGAAAAATTATCATCATCAACAGCTTCTGCGTGAAATATTATTTTTTTGAATCCTTTTCTTCTCAGTGATTCTATATATTTTTCTGGATTTTTGACCATTAAATGCGCTTCGAGAAAAAGCTTAGATCTTGAAAAACTAGGAATAGAATTTACATCCATGGATTTAAACGAAACAAATTTGCCGTCAGTAATATCCACCTGTATTTTTTTGAAACCTCACTTAGTTTCTTGAATCTTTTCGAAAAAGATTTCCTATCCTGTGTAAAAACCGTAGGGATTATTTCGTTCATATTGTCCGCTAAGTGTAATTGTTTTATAATCTTTTTGGATTCTTAAAAGGAGAGAAAAATAATAGAAAAAAAAATAAGAGATAAAAAAAAGAAAAGAAAAAAATGAAAAATAGAAGAGAAACAGCAAATAAATAAACAAATTGAATATATAAATCAGAATTTTATTTAAGAACAATTAACAAAATCCATAATACTGCTGTTAAAACAATAAATGTTACTTGAGACATCATGTGTACAACTGGATTAGATGAAGACGCATCAGGATTATATCTGGATACAGATTTTAAAATAAACCCCACTAAAGTAAACAAAGTTAATCCTAAAAACAACAGTGGATCTTGAAGTGCCATATAATCAGATTAAGAATGCTTATATAAAACTTTTTTGGATTCACGTTAAAATAGGAAATGTCTCTTCGTGAAACGTAAATAATATAAAGCGAACGTCTGTCCTTAGACGTAGGGACACTAGCTCAGACTGGGAGAGCGCCACGCTGAAGTATTTGTGCAGCGAATATTCGAAGCTGTCGAGCGACCGAAACGTGGAAGTCCTGGGTTCAAATCCCAGAGGTCCCATATTTATTTATTTGATTAACGTATAAAAAATGATTTTTCGTACGCTTCATATTTCTTTAAGTATTTATCAAGAATAAATCTTTTTGAATCCTCTTTAAATTCTTTTACTGCTGGGTTAAGCGAACGTTTTACAATCTTTTCTATATCGTCCTCATACTCCTCTTTTCTTGTGTTTGAAAGTATATTTGTAAGAAAATCAGTATATTCAAAATAAATTATTCTCATCATTCTTCCAATTCTGAAATGATCGCTTTTATCTATTCCTTTTTGTGCAGAAACATAATCCACCACACCATAAAAATTTTTATCAAAATTTCTCCATTCAAAATCCGTAAGTTTAAAATGTAAATTAAGAACACTAAAATTGCAAGACGCTAAGTCATCTAATTTTGATTCATCATATATTTTAAATGAAGTATTTCTTTCGGTTCTCGTCGTATATGCTGGTTGTTTCTTCTGTTCCAAAAATTAACACCTATTTATTCAAGTAGTTTTTTACTTCCGTATGTATTCTCTCATGAACTTCTTTTGGTGAACCATGCGCATCCATTATTTTTATCCTATTAAATTCCGGATGCATCTTATCTAACGATGCAAAATATTCTGCTTCTTTAAAATATCCTTCTCTTATTTTTTGGTGAAATGATTCTTCCTTCTCATCAAAAAAATCTTTTGTTATTCCTGAATATTTTTTATTTTCTGAGCGTCCTGCTTTTCTTCTTGCAACTTCTTCAACAGATAAATCTAGAAGTATAGTTAAATCAGGAATAATTCCTTCTGTTGCTTCAGTATTTAATTTTCTTATTTTGTCGACAAGAGAAGGATTTTGTGCGTGTCCTTGATATACTGTGCTTGAATCTCTTGACCTGTTTAAAATAACCACATCGTATTCATTAATGGCTGTTTTTAATTCGTCGTGATGTAAAATATTTCTTGCAGCCATGAAAAGATACATTTGCACTTCAGGAAGTAAATTTTCTTTTGAAAACGCCTGTCTGAAAAGATATTCTGCAGGTGTGCTTTTTAATTTATTATCTTCGTTCAATAATTTTATTGCTAATTCTAAGTCGCTGTTTCAAATTCATTATTCAACACAAAATAAATAGTTTCGTATTTAAATCCTGATTTCAAAATATTCATTGCATCATTCAAGTATTTTGTAGCAATTTCTGGAATTTTTTCTTCTGCAAAATAATCTTTATAGTTTTGTAAATCGAAAGTTTCTATAAAATTTCCAGGAAATTTAAATTCTGAATTGTGTTTATTTTTTAAAAGAATCCTTAACACTTCTGATTTTAACGTCGAGCCAGGCTCCCAGAAACCTGAATGTACTGAATAACCTTCGTTTATTAATCTGTTTGCGAGCATAGCTATCTGTGTATCTTTTCCGCCGCATTCTCCGCTTTCAAAAGTAATTAACATCTAAAACACCTCTTCACTCATCGTATTTAATTATTCTTGTTGTTTTTGCTTTGTTTCGTAAAATCTGTCTTTTCCACAAAGAGTTCCTAACGTCAAAGGACTTTCTTTTTGAATTAACTTATGATATTCGTTTGCAATATTTCTCATGTCCCATTGTGCAGGAAGATTTTCTCTCTCCATACAAAATGAATGAACTTGCCTATTATTTGCATCAAACAAGACTCTTCTCTTTGTTGCGTTTGTTAAAATATATTCTGCAACTTGGAATGGAATTTTTTCTTTTCTTAAATCGTGATATAATTGATTAGATTCAATTTGCACATCTCCAAATTCTTTTTGAAGACTTGTTCCCTTTATAGATTCTGGAGTGGTCCAACCGAGTTCAGGAAGATAACCTTGTGAAATTAAAGTATTCATTCTGTGTCTTTTCAATTGTGCAAATGCGCTAGAACTAAGAACGAATTCTGCAACTCTATCTCCAAGTTCATATTCTCTCAACTTCGGATCGTGTGATTCTTGATATTTATCTGCCAATTTAATTATTTTTGTTTTATCTTTAATTGAAAGACTTTCAGTTAACCACAAAGATTCAGAAAAAGATACATAAGTAGAAGAAAACAATAATCCTGCAAGTATAGAATCATCTCTTTCAAATTATTAAAAACAGCCACACTACCAATATGATTACTAGATGCTAATTCTGTAAAATTTTTCCATATAAACTCTCTTAGTTCTGATCTTGTTTTTGAGAAGTAATCTTTTGGTTCAGTGTATTTTATCACAGAAGGCGCAACTCCATCAACTTCTTTGAACATCGCTTCCCCTATATCTTTAAATTCTTCTACGTTTGAACTTCTAAGTTTTGTTATTAGAACTTCTATGTTTCTTGCAGAAGTAGTTAATCCTAATTGTGCTTGTGTTGCTTGACTTAAAGAATATCTTGCTAGAAGCAGATCGACAAGATCTACGCGGAGGCTAAGGCGGAGGTTGCCGCGGTGGAACAATTTGCCGACGACAGCCCCATCGCCCAACCCAGCATCGAAGAACTGCAAGCCGGCGTCTACGCCTGAGCCCGGTCGAGGAGAATAATTGTGAGCGAAGCAAGAGAACTACCGCTGGTCGAAGCCATCAGGGAAGCCTACCAGCAGGAAATGGAGCGCGACGAGAGCGTGTTCATGGTGGGCCAGGATATCGCCGGGGGCATTTTCCCCCACACCAAGGGCCTGGTGGAACAATTCGGCACCGACCGCATCGTCGACACCCCGCTGGCGGAGATCGGCATGTACGGCACCGCCTTTGGCGCGGCGATGGAGGGCTTCAAACCCATCGTCGATTTCATGTTTGCCGGCTTTTTCCTCAACGCCGCCTCCCCCATCCTGGCCCAGACCGCCCAGTTCCGCTTCATCCACGGGAGCCAGATGTCCCTGCCCATGGTGATCACCGGCGCCTGCGGCGCGGGGATGCGGCTGGGTAACGAGCACGCCATGCTGGTCCACAACATGATCGCCCAGGTGCCCGGCATCAAGGTGTGCATGCCGTCCACACCCTACGACGCCAAAGGCCTGATGATCGCCGCTATACGCGATCCCAACCCGGTGGCCTTCATCTGGCACCTGGGCACGATGATGGACCGCGGCCCGGTCCCCGGGGAAGCCTATGAGGTACCCCTGGGTGTGGCCGAGGTGAAACGCGAAGGCAGCGACGTGACCCTGGTGGCCAACGGCTTCCAGTACAAGAATGCGCAGGCAGTCGCGGATAAACTGGCCGGGGAGATCAGCGTGGAAATCGTCGACCCGCGCAGCATCTCGCCGCTGGACATCGACACCATACTCAAGTCCCTGGAAAAAACCGGGCGCCTGGTGGTCGTGGACGAGAGCTGGGACAGCCGCAGCACCGCCAGCCAGATCGCGGCCCAGGTGGTCGATGTGGGCTTCGATCTGCTGGATGCACCCATCAAGCGGGTGACCATCCCCGACATTCCCCTGCCCGGCGGCCACATGGAGCCCTACGTGGCACCCAACCCCGACGCCATCGAGGCGGCGGTTCGCGACGTCTGCCGATAGGAGCCGGGATCATGGCAACTGATTATGTAATGCCGAAACTGGCGATGGGCATGAACGAGGGCACCATCCTCGAGTGGCTGGTCACAGAGGGCCAGCAGGTCGAGCGCGGAGCGCCACTGATGCAGGTGGAAACCGAGAAAGTCGTGTACGACGTGGAAGCGCCCGTGGCGGGCTGGTTCCATATCCTGGTGGCGGCAGGTGAGACGGTTCCCGCGGAATCGCCCATCGGCCAGTTTGCCGCCAGCGCCGAGGAGTACGCGCAACTCAGCGGCGGCGCGGCCCGGGCGGCGGAACCTCCCGCGGCCCAGGCAGTGCCCTTCAACGACAATCTCAGCTCCACCGGGGCGGTCATGTCCAGCACGGCCACCGCTAGCGGGCAGGCTGCCACCGGTGGGCGCATCAAGGCCTCGCCCCTGGCCCGCAAGCTGGCCCGGGACAAGGGTATCGAACTGGCCGCCATCCAGGGTACCGGCCCCGGGGGCCGGATCGTGAAACGCGATGTGCTGGCGGCAAAACCCGGCACCAATGCAGCACCCGCCCTGTCCGAGCCGGGCACGCTGACCGTGAAAGCCACCGTGCCGCTCAAAGGCATGCGCGGCGCTATCGCCCGCAACATGGTGCACAGCCTGCAGACGGGTGCCCAGTTGTCGCAGTTCTCGGAAGTGGACGCCACCCGGTTGCTCAAGGCTCGCGCCAGCTTCGTCGCCAACGCGGAGGTCTACGGCACCCGGGTATCGCTGAACGCCTTCGTGGTAAAAGCCATCGCCGTGGCCTGCCAGGCGGTACCCATCGCCAACGCCGGCATCGTCAACGACGAGGTCGTCATCTGGAACGAGGTCAACGTGGGGATTTCGGTATCCCTGCCCGGGCAGGGCGAGTATGACAGCGGCCTGATCGTGCCGGTGCTGCGCAATGCCGAGCGCAAGGGCCTGGTGCAGATCGACCGGGAATTGCGCGACCTGGCCACCCGTGCACGGGAGGGCCGTCTGGCCCCGGGTGAGACCGAGGGCGGCACCATCACCCTCTCCCCCACCTCCGCCATTGGCGGCGCGGGCATGTACTCCTGGTCGACCCCGGTGCTGAACATGCCGCAGGCCGTGATCGTACAGCCGGGCATGATCGAAGAGCGGGCCGTGGTGCACAGGGGCAAGCTGCGCAAACGCAACATGATGCCGCTGAGCCTCACCTTCGATCATCGCGTACTCGACGGCGACCCCTTTGCCAGCTTTGTGGTCGCCCTGCGCCGCTGTTTGCAATCGCCCGAGTTGATGCTCGCCTGACCCATTGAAAAGCGTCGGTATTATCGTCAATCCAGCCGCCGGCAAGGACCTGCGGCGGCTGGTCGCCCACGGCTCGAACTCAACCCACAGCGAGAAAATCAACGCCGTGGTGCGCATGGTGCGCGCCCTGGACGCGCTGGGTGTGGAGCGGCTGCGTATCGCGCCGGACCCCAGCAAGCTGGGCGAGCGGGCGATCGAAACAGCCGCCGGGGACCTGCTGAACCTGGATGCCGGCATCCTGGAAATGCCCTGGTTGCTGGGCAGTTGCAGTGACACCGAGCGGGCCGCCACCCTGATGCGTGAACAGGACTTCGGCTGCATCGTGGTGCTGGGCGGGGACGGCACCAGCCGGGCGGTGGCCAGCCACTGCGGTGAAGTGCCGCTGATACCTATCTCCACCGGCACCAACAACGCCTTCCCGCGCATGCTGGAAGGTACCCTCGCCGGCATGGCCGCGGCCTGCATCGTGCGCGCCGCGCGTGGGGAGGAGGCGCTCACCCGGGCTCCCATGCTGCGCCTGCTGGCGGACGGGGAGGAAATCTCCCACGCGCTGGTGGATATCGCAGTCATCGACACCCTGGACAGCGGTGCCCTGGCGGTCTGGGAGGGCCACTCGGTGCGCGAGTTGTTTCTCGCCCAGGCCAGGCCCGACAGCATAGGCCTGTCGGCTATCGGCGGCTGCCTGGAACCTTTGGAACCGGGCAGCGGTGAGGGCCTGCACCTGGAACTGGGCAAGCTGGACGCGCCCGGCTGCCTGCACGTCACCGCCCCCATGGCCCCCGGCCTGGTGATCAGGGTTGCGGTGAGCGCGCATGCGCATTTCAGCGGTTGCACCCCGGTGCGCACCACCCGGGGAGTGTTCGCCTTCGACGGCGAACGCGAATTGGCCATCGACAGTGAGCGCAACTGGGAGGTCCTGTTCGACCCGCAGGGACCGCGGGTGGTAGACGTGCAGCGGGCTTTGAGCCTGGGCATAGCACGCGGCCTGTTTCGCGATGACTTCCAGCCGCCAAGCGATTAACAACAGCCACTATTCAGGAGTACACCATGGCCGATTCCATAACACACATAGCGATTATCGGTGCCGGACCCGGCGGCTACGTCGCCGCCATCCGCGCGGCGCAACTGGGACTGTCGGTCACCGTGGTGGAAATGGACACCCCGGGCGGGGTGTGCCTGAACTGGGGCTGTATCCCCTCCAAGAACCTTATCCAGCAGGCGGAGGACTTCCACGTACTGGGCGCCATGGAAAAACTGGGGGTCAAGGTCGATCGCGCCGGCCTGGACTACCGCAAGGTGCATGCAAATTCCCGCGCGGCGGCCAACACCCTGGCGGGCGGCGTGACAGGCCTGCTGCGCAAGAACAAGGTCAAGGTGATCAAGGGCCGGGCGCGGCTGGCCGGGGCGGGCAAGGTGGCAGTCGAGGGCGGTGCAACCCTCCTTGCAAAGCACATTCTTATCGCCACCGGCTCCCGCCCGATGGAAATCAAGGGCTTCGAATTTGATGAGCGGCAGGTGCTCTCCTCCACCGGCATCCTCGACCTGAAAACCCTGCCCAGATCCCTGATCATACTGGGAGGCGGCGCCATCGGTTGCGAGTTCGCTTTCGTGATGAACGCCTTCGGCGTCGACGTGACCGTGGTGGAAATGGTCGATCACCTGTTGCCCACTGAGGATTTCGAGTGCGCAGCGATACTGGAAGAGAGCTTCCGCAAGGCCGGCATTACCGTGCACACCGGTACCCGGGCAACCGGCCTCAAGCGCACTGCGAAAAATGTCAGTGTCGCCCTCGCCACCCCCGAGGGTGACATCAGCGTGACGGCAGAGAAGGCCCTGGTGGTGTTCGGGCGTCGGCCCAATACCGAGGACCTCGGGCTGGACACAGTGGGCGTCGAGACCGATGAACGCGGCTTTATCCCGGTGGGCGATTACAACCAGACTTCGGCCCGGGGCGTGTTTGCCATTGGCGATGTGACCAGTACTCCCCTGCTGGCGCATGTGGCCTCCCGCGAGGGCGAGATCGCCGTGGAATACATTGCCGGCCATGCGCCCGCTATGAAACGGGTCGACACCGACAGCGTGCCCTCGGCCATCTACTGCGAACCCCAGGTGGCGGGCTTCGGCCTGCGCGAAGACGAGGCCAGGAGCAAAGGCCTGGAAATCAGGAAATCCGTATTTCCCTACCGCGGCATCGGCAAGGCGGTGGCGGTGGGCAAACCGGAGGGCCTGGTCAAACTTATCGCCGACCCGCAATCCGGGGAAATCCTCGGCGGCCATGTGGTGGGCCTGAATGCCACCGAGATCCTGCATGAGATCCTGCTGGCGAAAACGGCGGAACTGCTGCCGGAAGACATCAGCCGCATGATCCACGCCCACCCCACCCTGTCAGAGGGCGTGATGGAAGCCGCCCTGGGACTGGACGGCGCGCCCATACATATGTAGCTGAGCAGCTGCTCAAGCAGCCAGCGGGCGGGCCGTAGTCTCACCCTGGGCCGGTCGGTCCCGCGCTCGCCGCAATGGCCAGGCCGGCGAAACCCAGCGGATCGTCTTCCTGGATAAAGTGCCCCCCGCGCAGGGTGGTGTGGGGCTGGCCCCGGGCGCCCGGGACCCGCTGCCGCCACTGGGCATCGCCTCCCCGGGTGATCGGGTCGCCATCGCTGAAGGCACAGATAAAGGGTTTTTCCCAGCGCTCGAACACCTCCCAGGCGCGCAGGTTTTCCGCCACCCCGGGCATATCCGGCTCCATGGGCACCAGGGAGGGATAAACCCTGGCGGCCGCCTTGTACCTGGGGCCGGGAAACGGGGCATTGTAGGCGGCCACTTCCGCAGCGGACAGTTCGCGCCGGGTGCCCCGCTGGACGATACGGCCAATGGGAAATACCGGGCTGTAACGGGAAAAAGCCCGCCAGATGGCAAAGGCCCGGGAAAAGCCGGCGCCCGCCGGCAGGCCGCCGTTACTGAGCACGATGGCCGCGAAGCGCTCCGGGTTCCGGGCCGCCAGCCGCAGGCCGATCAGTGAGCCCCAGTCCTGGCACACCAGCGTGATATCGCGCAGGTCCAGGGCCTCCAGCCAGGCCTGCATCCAGGCCACCTGGCCGTTGTAACTGTAATCCCCGCGCGCCGCCGGCTTGTCGGATTTACCGAACCCGATCAGGTCGGGGGCCAGCGCCCTCAGCCCGGCAGCCACCACCGGCGGAATCATGTGCCGGTACAGGTAGGACCAGGTGGGTTCACCATGCAGCATCAGCACCGGCGGCGAGTCCCGCGGGCCTTCATCCACATAGTGCAGTCGCAGCTCGGGCGTCAGCTGGTGATAGTGGGGTTGAAACGGGAAGTCGGGCAGGTTGGCGAAACGGTGTTCGGGGGTGCGTAGTACTTTCATGGTCGGGTCTCCCTGGATCCGTGACAGCATACACGCTGGATCAGTGCAAAGCGCGCCCCTGCTGGCGCTGCGGCCCCCCTTCTGGCAAGCTGTGGCCCCGGTCTGACAACACGATGCCACCAGTATGTATTACGCCATTCTCTGTGAAGACGTTCCCGACAGCCTGCCGCTGCGGATGAAGGCGCGCCCCGCTCACCTGGAAAGACTGCAGGACCTGGCCGAGGAAGGCCGCCTGCTGGCAGCGGGCCCGCACCCCGCGCTGGATACCCCCGAACCGGGCGAGGCCGGCTTCACCGGCAGCCTGGTGATCGCCGAGTTCGACAGCCTGGAAGCGGCCACCGCCTGGGCGGATGCGGATCCCTATGTAGAGGCCGGGGTATTCCACCGGGTGACCGTCAAGCCCTATAAAGTCGTGCTGCCCTGAGGGCAGAATAGCGCTTAAAATACGCCGCGAAGGGCGTTAAACTAGCGCCCCCGCATCACCCGGCCAGAACACAAGGAAACGATTTTGCGAATTGCACTGCCATTTCTGCTGCTCGTCCTGCTGAGCGCCGCCTCCGCGCAGGCCCAGGAAGTACGCTTCATCAGCGACAAACAGTACATTCCCCTGCGCAGCGGCGCCGGCAACGAGTACCGCATTACCCACCGGGGTCTCCCCTCGGGCACCCGCCTGACCGTCAACAGCGAGTCTGATGACGGCGAGTGGTCGCAGGTCACCACTGACAGCGGGCTCAGCGGCTGGATGCGCAGCCAGTACCTGATGCAAAGCGCACCGGCCCAGATCAGGCTGGACGCGGCCCTGGCCAAGGCCGGACAGGCCGGCGAGCAGAGCAGCGCCCTGCAGGAAGAACTGGCCATGGTACAGACCGAGCGCGACGCCCTGCTGGAACAGCTCGGCACTACCGAAACAGAGCTGGCCAGCGTGGCCGACGAGCTGGCCCAGCTCAAGCAGGTTTCCGGCAATGCCGTGAAGCTGGACGAGGACAACCGCCGTCTGGTGGTGCAGCAGGAAGAGTTGCGCTCGCAAGTGGAGATGCTGAAAGCCGAGAACCTGCGCCTGGTGGACAAGATAGATAGCGAGGAATTTCTCAATGGCGCGCTGGCGGTACTGCTGGGCGTGATCATTACCCTGGTTGTGCCGCGGCTCTGGCCCAAGCGGCGCAAGAGCTCCAGTTGGGCCTGACGAGGAAATCACACCTATGTTGAAAAAACTGCTTGTTTGCTGTGCCCTGCTGATTGCGCCGCTGCTGTTCGCGGAGGAAACCAAGCTCCCCAATCCCCAGGTCATCATCAAGACCAGCGAGGGCGACATCACCCTGCGCCTGTTCCGCGACAAGGCGCCCCTGACCGTCGATAATTTCCTGGCTTACGTGGACGCGGGATTTTACAACGGCACGATTTTTCACCGGGTGATCCCCGACTTCATGATACAGGGCGGCGGTTTCCTGCCGGACATGACGGAAAAAGCCACCAATCCGCCGGTGCCCAACGAGTCGCAAAACAAACTGCACAACACCCGCGGCACCATCGCCATGGCCCGCACCAATGACCCGGATTCCGCCACCGCGCAGTTCTATATCAACCAGCGCAACAACCTGCAGCTGGACTGGGCCCCGGGACGCGACGGCTACACCGTATTCGGTGAGGTCATACTCGGCATGAACATCGTCGACTTCATCGCCACGGCGCCCACAGCCAATGCCGGCAGGATGCAGAATGTGCCGGTAAACCCGATCGTCATCAATGAGATCGTGCGCGCGCCAGGGCTATGATCGCCCTCAGTGTCAACCTCAACAAGATCGCGCTGATCCGCAACTCCCGAGACACCACCAATCCCAGTGTCCCGGCGCACGCCACCCTGTGTATCGAGGCGGGAGCCGATGGCATTACCGTCCACCCCCGCCCCGACCAGCGCCACATCCGCGCGAGCGACTGCTTTGAACTGGCCCGCATGCTCACGGTGGAATTCAATATCGAGGGCAACCCCATGGCCGGTCCGCGCAAGAGCGAACGCGCGGGCGTCGGCGATTACCCCGGTTTCATGGAACTGGTGAAGGCCATTCGCCCCGCCCAGTGCACCCTGGTGCCGGATGGCGACCAGCAACTCACCTCCGACCACGGCTTCGACCTGAAGCGCGACGGCGACCGGGTGGCGCCACTGGTAGCAGAGTTGAAGGCGCTGGGCATACGCACCAGCCTATTCATGGACCCGGACCCCGAACAGATTCGCCTGGCGGCCCAGGTGGGCGCCGACCGAGTGGAACTGTATACCGAGTCCTACGCCCGCGCGTTCAGCGACGGGAGCGACCTGGAGGCAGTGTTTGCGCAATTCGTCAGCGCCTCCGAGGCGGCGGCCGAGGCCGGCCTGGGATTGAACGCGGGTCACGACCTGGACCTCCACAACCTGCCCCGCTTCGCCACGGTGCCCGGGCTGCTGGAGGTTTCCATCGGCCACGCCCTGACAGTGGATGCCATCCGTATGGGCATGGCCAAGGCGGTGCGGGCCTACCAACGAGCCCTGGGGAAGTAGGCGCGGCCTCTTCGCTCAGGCGAGCTGTACGCGCAAAGCGTCGGGCAAACGCGCAGGTCTTCGCGTTTGCGGGTCCATAAAAACGAGAATCGCCCTGGCCTTGACCGTCAATTTTTCACCCTGGGAGAGCTCGCAACACACTGTCAGTGAACTGTTGCCTGCCTTGGCCTCGGTAACGCGGCCGATGACGTCGACGCCAAAAAAAGTCTCCGCCACGAAATCAATCTGCAGAGAGGCCAAAAACCAGTTGTCGGCCGGGGCAGAGTCCTGTTGCGAACCTCTCAGGGAGGCAATGAAGCCCATCCGCACTACCTCAAGCCAGGCGGCGATCGATGCGTTATTGATGTGCCCGAGGGCGTCGGTCTCATAGAACCGCGGAGTGATGGTTATAGAAAAATCCTGCAATGCACCTTACTCCGAAATTGCTGCCCTACCAGCCGCCACCGGCTGCCTTGTAAAGCGCGATCAGTTCAAAATCCAGTTGGGCCTGACTGGTGGCGAGTTGTTCCTCCAGTTGAAACAGATCCCGCTGCATGATCATGACATTGTTGTAGTCGGTCAAACCGGTATCGTACTGCACCAAGGCCAGGCGCACGCCCTCACGGGTTGCCTCGGTGGCCCGCCGCAGCGCGGCCAATCGCTGGTGCTCGTTGTTGTAGGCTACCAGTGCACTTTCGATTTCGGCCAGAGCCTGCAAGACAGTCTGGCGGTATTCAAGCAGACGCTGCTCGGTCAGCTCCTTCTGCAATTCGATGTTGCTGCGGGTACGGCCCCCGTCATAAAGGGTCCAGCTCACCGGCAGGGACACACCCCACATCTCGCTGTTGTTATCCAACAGGTCGTGCACCGAGCGAGACTGCAGACCGATGAAGCCGCTGAGGGTGAACTCAGGATACAGGGCCGCAGTGGCGACGCCGATCTGCGCGGTCTGGGCGGCCAGGCGCCGCTCGGCCGCGCGTATGTCCGGCCGCTGGCGCAGCACATCTGCCGGCAGGCCCAGGGTTATCCGCCCTGTCGGTTGCGGAATAGCCGCGGTGAACAGAAACTCGTCCTGCAGGCTCCCCGGGTCCACACCGAGCAACACGGCAAGGCGGTACAGCGCCTGGCCCCTGGCGGTGGCGAGGTCCGGCAGGGCCGCCTGCGTCATATCCAGGGTAGCCTGGGCCTGCACCACGTCCAGCCGCGAACTCAGGCCGGTCCGGTAGCGTTCATCGGCAAGCGCCAGCGCCTCTTGCTGCACCGCTATGTTCTGCTTCGCATAAGCAATCCGATTCTGGAACTCGCGCACTTCGATATAAGTCAGGGCCACTTCAGCGAACAAGGTCACCATGACATCGCGCTCGACTTCCACAGTACTCTGGTACTGCGCCTGCGCTGACTCGATGGAACGCTGGATGCGCCCGAACAGGTCAATCTCCCAGCTTGCGTCGAGACCGATCTCGTACAGGTTCTGGGCATCAAAGCCGCTGTCGGGTGCGACCTGGGCCAGCCAGCCGTCATCGCTCTGCATGGTACGGGAGGTATTGCCGATACCATCCACGACTGGCAGGCGCGTGCCACTGGTGATCGCCAGGCTGAGACGCGCCGCCTTTACCCTGGATGCCGCTGTTTGCAGGTCCAGGTTGCCGCTGCGCGCGCGCTCGATGAGCTGGTCGAGGGTGGCGTCGCCAAACACCGTCCACCAGGTCTGCGCTGCCGCTTCCGGTCCCTTGTTTACCTGATCGACGATCCGCATATGCCAGGCGTCGGGCACAGCGAGTTCCGGCTCCACATAGTCGGGACCGACCGCAGTACAGCCTGTGAAAGCGAATGCAAACACAAATACCAGCCAGCCGCGCTGTCGAATCACTGTGCCCCCGGAAAGCAACGACATAACCTAGAACGGGTTGAACAGGTAGTTCAGGAAACTTTCAGACTGAATCTCAATCCGCCGCAGGAGCTTGAGAAAGTCCGCGCAATCGCTGGTGTAAATCGCGACGATTGCCCGCGCGCCGAATCGAAGCGGATAAGCAGGGTCCTGTTCGGTCATCCGCAGGCGCACGAAAAACTCCATCCCGGGATGCACCTGTTGCTCGGGGGGCAGGATGCCACTGGGCACGCCCTGGGCGTTGCCATTCGCCCACACCACACTCACCACCTCGGCATCAAACACCTTGCCGGGATACATGGCGAAAGCCACTTCCGCCTTATCCCCGGGCGCAACCCGCTGGACGCCGTTCTGCAGTGTCTTGGCGACAATCCAGTGCTCCTCCGAACTGATAAAGGTCATGATTGGCGTCTTGAGGCGAACAAAGGAACCGGGGTGCAACTGCAGGTTGGACACATAGCCGTTGGTCGGTGCCCGCACCGTGGTCTGCTCCAGGTAGAAGCGTGCCTTGTTCAACTCGGCAAGCGCCTCCGCAACGACCGTGGGCTTGTTATCTACATTCGAGTCCAGAGCCAGTTGCGCGGACTCCCGGGCTGCCTCGGCCGCAAGCAGTTCAGCTTCCAGGCTTACCACGGCCTGGCGCACGCTTTCCAGGCGATAACGCGAAGCCGCGCCGTCACCCGCCGCGTCCTGAACCTGTTTATACATGACCTTTTCCACTTCCAGGTCGGCCTTTACCTTGCGCACCTGGGCCTTCGCCTGGGCCAGTTGTTGGGCCAGCTCTGCCACGCGGGTATCGGCGGCAGCCAGCTTCGCGGTATACAGGTCGACCTGGTATTGATGCTCTTCGGGGTCCATCTGGAACAGCGGGTCGCCTTTCTTGATGGGAACGTTGGGCGAGACATAGACCTCTTTGACCTTGCCGCCCCACTCCGGCGCCATCTGCACCACGTAGGTCTGGACAAAAGCACTTTTGCTGTAAGGCGCAAACTGGCCCAGTGCGAGCACCTCGGTTAACAGCGCGCCGATCCAGACGCCGAAGACGACAAACTTCCAAAACAGGCTAAAACGCAGCAACTTATAATCGAAAAAAACCAGCCGCACGAGGAAAAAATAAGCGATTGTAATAAGGAGTTCCACGGCCTAGTTGTCCTTTTGCCCAGTGGCAGCGGGCGGCAAGTCATCGGCTTTATCGGGCTCTTTATTCACCGTTGGGGTATAGAGGTTGCCGATGACGGCGCCGGAATAGGACCAGACCAGCGCCAGCATCCATAGCGGGAAGATGAGCAGTCCCATGAGAGAAGTCGCCTCGATGGCCTCTTTTTGCGGGTGCCCCCGTTGTTCGGCGATTTTGCCCGGATAGGTATGAATCTCGACGATACCGAGAATGATAACGATCACCGAAAAAAAGATCAGGAACAGGGAAATAATCGCAATTTTATCCATTATCTGGCATCCACTTAATCTTAGTTGCTGATATTAACATGGCCCTTCACCCGGCCCTAGCCGCCCACCAGGCTGATCATCACCCCCGCAGCCACCGCCGAACCGATTACCCCTGCCACGTTGGGGCCCATGGCGTGCATTAACAGGAAATTGTGCGGGTCGGCCTCCAGCCCCAGCTTGTTGCTCACCCGCGCCGCCATGGGAACGGCGGACACGCCCGCGGAGCCGATCAGGGGATTGATCGGGGTGCCTCCCAGTTTGTTCATCAGCTTGGCGATCAGCACTCCCGAGGCGGTGCCGATACCGAAAGCGACGATACCGAGACCGAGAATCCCCAGGGTGTTGATATCCAGGAACTTGTCGGCCACCAGCTTGGAACCCACTGACAGGCCGAGAAAAATAGTGGTGATATTGATCAGCGCATTCTGGGCGGTAAAACTCAGGCGCTCCACCACCCCGCATTCGCGCATCAGGTTGCCGAAGCAGAACATGCCCAGCAGCGGCGCGGCGGCGGGCAGCAACAGTGCCACCAGGATCAACAGCAGCAGCGGGAACACGATTTTCTCCCGCTTCGATACCTGCCGCAGCTGCACCATCTGGATTTTACGCTCCGCCTCGGTGGTCAGCGCGCGCATGATGGGCGGCTGGATCAGCGGCACCAGCGCCATATAGGAATAGGCCGCCACCGCAATCGCGCCCAGCAGGTCGGGCGCCAGCATACTGGCCACGTAGATTGCAGTGGGCCCATCGGCGCCGCCGATGATGCCGATGGCCGCGGCGTCGGCCAGGCTGAAATCCATCAGGCCTATGCTGCTCAGGAAAACCGCGCCCAGCACCGTGGCGAAAATGCCGAACTGGGCCGCCGCCCCCAGGAACAGGGTTTTGGGATTGGCCAGCAGGGGACCGAAATCGGTCATCGCGCCCACGCCCATGAATATGACCAGCGGCGCCACACCGCTGGCTATGGCCACGGTGTAAAAGCTGTATAGCATGCCGTTGCTGTAGCCGGCGAGGGCGGCGATTTTCTGCACCGCCAGCTGTGCCGGCAGGCCGGCGTTTTCATAGGCCGCCAGCAACTCCCGGTAATTGTCGCCCAGGCCGACCCCCAGGGCGCGGGCAATCTCTGCCAGCACCACGGGATCGGCACTGTGCAGGGCACTCTCCACGGCGGACCAGGCGAGACCGGCGCCGGGTATATTCGCCAGGATGCCACCGAAGCCGATTGGCACCAGCAGCAGCGGCTCGAAACCCTTGCGGATCGCCAGGAACAGCAGCAGCAGGCCGATCAGGACCATGAAGCCCTGCCCCGCCTGGAGTTGCGCAAGCCCGGAGGAGCCCCACAGGAGCAGCAGATTATCCACGCAGAATCACGCCACGCTGATCAGCGGATCGCCGACCACCACCTTGTCGCCCACCTTGACCATCACCTCGGCGACCCTGCCCGCATGCTGGGAGCGCACTTCGGTCTCCATCTTCATGGCCTCCAGTACGATGATGACATCCCCTGTTTCCACCTCGTCCCCGACCGCCACGTTGACGTGGAAGATATTGCCCGCCAACGGCGCCGCCAGGGTGTGGGCCGGCTTTGCTGTTGGGCTCGGCGGAGCCGGCACAGCAGCTGGCGTCGAGGTGACCGCGGCTACCTCACCGCCCTCGGCCACTTCCACAACATAGCTCTGGCCGTCTACTTTCACCGTGTACACGGCCGCCTCGCCGCCGGGTGCCGGCGCGCTGGCCGCGGGGGCGGGCGTGACCGCGGCGGCAGCGGGCTCGCTACCCGGTGCCGGTTCAAAGGCTGAGGGTTCACCGCGATTTTCCAAAAATTTCAGGCCGATCTGGGGAAACAGGGCGTAGGTGAGCACGTCGTCGATCTCGACCTTCCCCGCCGTCAGCTCAATCTGCTTTTCCAGGGCCAGGGCGCGCAATTCCTCAGTGAGCTTATCCAGTTCCGGCTCCAGCAGGTCCGCCGGCCGACAGGTGATGGCCGGCTTGCCCTCCAGCACCCGCGCCTGCAACTCGGCGTTGACCGGGGCCGGGGTGGCGCCGTACTCGCCCTTGAGCACGCCGGCGGTCTCCCGGGAGATCGACTTGTAGCGCTCGCCGGTGAGCACGTTGATAACCGCCTGGGTACCGACGATCTGGGAGGTGGGCGTCACCAGCGGAATAAAACCCAGGTCCTCCCGCACCCTGGGAATCTCCGCCAGCACTTCGTCCATCTTGTCAGCGGCGCCCTGCTCCTTGAGCTGGCTCTCCATGTTGGTGAGCATGCCCCCCGGCACCTGGGCCACGAGGATGCGCGCATCCACGCCCCGCAGGGATCCCTCGAAGGCGGCGTACTTTTTGCGCACCTCGCGAAAATAGGCGGCAATTTCCGCCAACTTGCCGATGTCCAGCCCGGTATCGCGGTCGGTGCCGTCCAGCATGGCCACCACCGCCTCCGTGGGGGAGTGGCCGTAGGTCATGGACATGGAGGAGATGGAGGTGTCCACGTTGTCAATGCCGGCCTCCACGCACTTGAGTATGGTGGACGTCGACAGCCCGGTGGTGGCGTGACACTGCATGTGAATGGGTATGGCGCAGGCGGCCTTGAGACGGCTGACCAGTTCAAAGCCCACGTAGGGGTGCAGCAGGCCCGCCATGTCCTTGATGGCGATGGAGTCAGCCCCCGTGTCCTCGATACGCTTGCCCATCTCCACCCAGGTCTCGATGGTGTGCACCGGGCTCAGGGTATAGGAGATGGTGCCCTGGGCGTGCTTGCCTACTTCCTTGACCGCCTTCAGGGCGACCTCCAGGTTGCGCATATCGTTCATGGCGTCAAACACCCGGAACACGTCCACGCCGTTGTGGGCGGCTCGCTCCACGAACTTCGCCACCACGTCATCGGCGTAGTGGCGGTAACCGAGAATATTCTGCCCCCGAAACAGCATCTGCTGGGGGGTGTTCGGCATGGCCTTTTTCAGCTCCCGAATGCGCTCCCAGGGGTCTTCACCCAGGTAGCGAATACAGGCGTCGAAGGTTGCCCCGCCCCAGGTTTCCAGCGACCAGAAGCCGACCTCGTCCAGCCTGGCGGCGATGGGCAGCATATCGTCCAGGCGCATGCGAGTCGCCAGCAATGACTGGTGGGCGTCGCGCAGCACGACGTCGGTTATACCCAGTGGGCGTTTGTTCTGGTCCATCTGCTTCAAACCTCTGGAAAGTGACAGCCGGCGATACTTACTTGCCGCGGCGGCGATGCTGGTGGATGGCGGCGCTGACGGCTGCCACTACCTGGGGCGCAACCGCTGTTGCCTGTGGTTCCCCCACAGCGAGCCGGGCCGGGACTGCCGGCGCCGCGGGATCGGGAAAGTAGCGCGTCATCAGGCGCGACATAACGGTGGTGGCCACCACCAGTACAGTCAGGAACAGCACCACCGTGCCCATGCCGTACAGCATGAGCTCGAGTCCCTGGGCAACGATGTCTGCCTGCATGAAATACTCTCATTGCGGAGCCGCCGGGGTATCCGCCCGGCCCGATCAGCCCATGATAAAGCAGGGCGACAGCGGGCGCCATGCCGCGGCAACGTGGATTAGCCGGCCCGACCGCGCTACAGCCGTGGCCGCTGTCACAGGGGCCGGTTATAATCACCGGCCTCTGAACCCTGGAACTAACCATGCGGCTGATGCTCGCCCCAATGGAGGGCGTAATAGACCACACCATGCGCGAACTGCTCACCTCCCTGGGCGGGGTGGACCGCTGTGTCACCGAGTTCGTGCGGGTGTCGGGGCAGTTGCTGCCGGCGCGGGTATTCAAGCGCTACTGTCCTGAGCTGGAACAGGGTGGAACCACCCTCGGCGGCGTGCCGGTCTACCTGCAACTGCTGGGCGGGCAGGCCGCGGTGATGGCCGACAACGCGTCCCGGGCGGCGGAGCTGGGCGCACCGGGAATAGACATCAATTTCGGCTGCCCCGCGAAAACCGTGAATCGCTCCGATGGCGGCGCGGTCATCCTGCGCGAACCTGAGCGCGTGTACGCCATCACCGCGGCCGTGCGGGCCGCGGTGCCGGCGACCACCCCGGTCACAGTGAAAACCCGGCTGGGCTATGACGACCAGCAACGCTTCCTGGACATCGCACGGGCGGTGGAAGCCGCCGGGGCCAGCGAGCTGACCATCCACGCCCGCACCAAGCGCCACGGCTACCGGCCGCCGGCCTACTGGGAAGAAATCGCCCGGGCGCGGGAGGTGGTCACATTGCCGCTGATCGCCAACGGCGAGATCTGGAACCCGCAGGACGCCCTGCGCTGCCTGCAGGTTACCGGCTGCCAGGACCTGATGCTGGGGCGCGGGGCCCTGTGCCGCCCTGACCTGCCGCGCCTGGTCAAGGCCACGCTCGCGGGAGCGCAGCCCGCGCCCCTGAGCTGGGTCGGCTTGTTGCCGCTGGTGCTGCGCTTCTACGAGCTTAACCTGGACCGCTACGAGGCCCGCTACGCCCCCAACCCGTTGAAGCAGTGGCTGGTTTACCTGCGCGGCTACTACCTGGACGCGGCGCCGCTGTTCGAGCGCGTGAAGCGCCTGCGCGACCCGGAACAGGTGCTGCAGGTATTGCGGGAAACCTGCGCGGCCAGCGCCGCGGCTACCAGTCTGCCAATGACGGCCTGAAGTTGAGGGTCATGCCGACATAGGGGCTGGTGCCGACGTTCAGGTCAGGGGATTCGACGTCGGAGCCGCTCAGGCGCAGGCCGGGTCCGGCCCGCGCAAGAGCGGGAGCCGGACTTCAGTCAAGGACTGGCAGGGGATCGCTGTCCTCACGTGGCCCAGGTCAAAACAGCGTCGGCACCACGGCATCGATCAGCCGCGGCCCCTTGGCCTGCACCGCGGCTGCGAATTGCTCGTTGAATTCCGCAGCGGTGGTGGCCCGGGTGGCCCGCACGCCCATGCCCGTGGCCATGGCCACGAAATCCATATCGGGGCCGCCAATATCCAGCACACTGGCGGCGTTGGGGCCGGGCTTGCCGCCGCGGGCCCCGGTGCGGGAAAACTCCAGCTCCAGGATGCTGTACTTGCGGTTGTTGAAGATCACCACGGTGATATCCAGGTGCTCGCGGGCCATGGTCCACAGCGCCTGTATGGTGTACATGGCGCTGCCGTCACCCTCCAGGGCGACAACCTTGCGATCCGGGCAGGCAATGGCCGCCCCCACCGCCGCCGGCAGGCCGAAGCCTATGCTGCCGCCGGTCAGGTTGAGCCAGTCGTGGGGCTGGGCCTGGGCCGTCAGGGGAAAGAGGGACAGGCCCGAGGTATTGGCCTCATCCACCACGATGGCGTTCTCCGGCAGGAAATGGGCTATGGTCGCCGCCGCGGAGTTGACGTCCAGGTTACCCTGGGGCAGCTCGGGAATATTCAGGGCGTGCACGTCGGGCTCCACGTCCAGGGCGCCCAGTTCTTCCAGCAGGTCCTCCAGCACCTGGTCGATGTCGTCGTCCGGGCCGGCCAGCACGAATTCCTCACAGCCCTCGGGGGCCATCTTGCTGGGTACATTGGGGTAGGCGAAAAAGGACACCGGCGCGGGAGCGCCCACCAGGATCAGCTGCTGCACGTCCTTGAGATGCTCCAGGGCCATCTCCGCCAGGTAGGGCAGGCGGTCGATGACCGCGGTACCGGCGCCGCGCGCCAGGCGCGCGGGAAAGACCTCGGTGCACACCCGCGCGCCGCTGGCCTTGCCGATCCGGCTGAGCATCAGGCCGCGCTGGGTATCCAGTTCCCGGCCGCCCACCATGATCATGCAGTTGGCGCCGGATTTCAGCCTGGCCAGGGCATCGTCGACACGGCTGGCGGGCACGGCAGCGGGCGCCGCGATGGACACCGCGGCCTCGGGGCCATTGGGGTTGTCGCCCCAGGACACGTCCGCGGGCAGCATCAGGGTAGCCACCTTGCCGAAACCGGCCTGGCGCACCGCCTCGGCCGCGTCCCTGGCGATATCCGCCGGTTCTTTGGAGGTATATACCCAGTGGGAAACCGGGCCGGCGATGCCTTCTATGTCCGCGGTCAGGGGAGCATCGTACTGCAGGTGGTAGGTGGCGTGATCACCGACGATATTCACCATCGGGCGTGCGCCCTTTTTTCGCGTTGTGAATATTGGCCAGGGCGTTGCCCAGTCCCGGCCCCAGGTGCAACAGGGTGGAGGCCGGCTTGCGGGCCATGCGGGCATAGCCGTCCGCGGCGCCGCTGAGCACGCCCTCGAACAGGCACAGTACGCAGCGCATGCCCTCCACCTCGTCCAGGGCGGCGACGAAGTGCATCTCCGAGGTGCCCGGGTTGGTGAAGCAGACATCGATATTGTTATTGAGGAGGGTGTTGAGCAGGCTCTCGGCACCGTTCATGGCGTAGTACTCCTAATGCGGATGACAAGTAAGACGGTTTACGGACAAGCATAGAGCATGCCTGTCTGGGTAACTAGCAGGGCCGAATGAATTCGGCCCTACGGAGGAATCTGGTGTAGGGCCGATTTCAATCGGCCCTGGGCCGTGCAGGCGCGCTGTAGGGTCGAATTCATTCGACCGAGCGTGGTCAGCGCAGCCGTCAGCCATCCACGCGGGGCACGGACGCCAGCAGGGCCTGGGTATAGGGATGCGTTGGCGCGGTCAGGATCTGCTCGGCGCTGCCCTGCTCCACCAGCACACCCGCCTGCATCACACCCACGTGATGGGCCAGGCTGGGGACAATGGACAGGTCGTGGGTGATGAACAGGTAGGATACGCCGAACTCCCGCTGCAGCTCCTGCAGCAGGTCCAGCACCTCGGCGCGAATGGACACGTCCAGGGCGCTGGTGGGCTCGTCGCAGATGATCAGTTCCGGGTCCACCGCCAGCGCCCTGGCGATCGCCACCCGCTGCAGCTGGCCACCGGAAAACTCGTGGGGATAGCGGCTGCCGTAATCGCGGCGCAGTTGCACCCGGTCAAGCAACTGGCCGATGCGCTCGTCGCGCTCCTCCGGGGACAGGCCCAGGCCCAGGCTGACCATACCCTCGGCGATGATTTCGCCCACGCTGAGGCGCGGATTCATCGAGGAGTAGGGATTCTGGAAGATGACCTGAATGCGCTTGCGATAGGGCAGCATCTGGCGCCGCGCCAGGCCGCCGATGTCCTCTCCCTGGAAACGAATGCGGCCGCCGCTGAGGGGCTCCAGGTTGAGGATGGCCCGGCCGAGGGTGGACTTGCCGCTGCCGGATTCTCCCACCAGGGCATAAGTCTCGCCGCGCCCTATGGACAGCGACACCCCGTCCACGGCGCGGGTGTAATCCACCACCCGCTGCAGCACGCCCTTGCGCACGGGGAAGTACACCTTGACGTCTTCCAGCTGCAGCAGCGGCGTCTCCACCGCGATGCTCTGGAAGTGGGTCAGGTCGGGCAGCGCATCTATCAGGCGCTTGCTGTACGCCTGTTGCGGGTTGCGGAAGAAGTCATCCACCGGTGCCCGCTCGATAATCTCGCCGCGGTACATCACCGCCACCTCATCGGCGGTGTGGCGCACCACTCCCATATCGTGGGTGATCAACAGCACCGCCAGCTGACGTGAGACTGTCAGTTCCCGCACCAGGCCCAGCACCTGTTTCTGGATGGTGACGTCCAGGGCGGTGGTGGGCTCGTCGGCGATCAGGATATCCGGTTCGCAGGCCAGCGCCATGGCGATCATTACCCGCTGCTGCTGACCCCCGGACATCTGGTGGGGAAAGAAGCTGAAGCGCCCCTCGGGGTCGGGGATACCCACCTCTGCAAATAATTGCACAACCCGCTGGCGCAGGGCGTCGCCCCGCAACCGGGTGTGCAGGCGCAGGGTCTCGGCCACCTGCTGGCCCACGGTCTGCACCGGGTTGAGCGCGGTCATGGCGTTCTGGAAGATCATCGCCACCCGGCGGCCGCGCACGTTCTGCATACTGGATTCAGACAGGTCGAACAGGTCCTGTTCGCCCACCTGCACCGCGCCGCCGGTAATCGCGAGGGCGTCGGGCAGGAGGCGCATTACCGCCAGCGAGGTCACTGACTTGCCGCTGCCGGACTCCCCCACCAGGGCAAAGATCTCACCCGCGCGCAACTCCAGGCTGACGCCTTTTAAAATTTCCTCGCCGGTCTCCGGCAGCTTGACCTGCAGGTCCTTGACCCGCAGGCGAATATCATCGCTCACGTACCCGACCTCCCCATTGAGCTGCGCGGGTCAAAGGCATCGCGCACCAGGTCAGAGAACAGGTTGGCCGCCAGCACCAGCACGAACATGAAAAAGAAGGCCCCGGACAGGGTCCACCACACCGCCGGCTCCCGGGACAGTTCCGAGCGGGCGCCGTTGATCATATTGCCCCAGCTGCCCATGGAGGGGTCGATGCCCACGCCGATATAGGACAATACCGCCTCGGCCAGCACCAGGGCGCTGAAGTCCAGCACGAAGGTAATCAGGATGATGTGCACCACGTTGGGCAGGATGTGGCGCATGAGGATGCGGCTGTGGCTGACGCCGAAGGCATGTGCCGCCTGCACGTAACCGAGCTGGCTGATCTTGAGGGTCTCTCCCCGGATCAGTCGGCACAGACTGGACCAGCTGGTGAGCCCGAGAATGAAACACAGGGCGATGAAGCGGGCATCGGCCTTCTCCATGCCGATGGCGAAGAAATCCGGGTTGAGGTCTATGTACACCTGGAACAGCAGCACCGAGGCGGCGATCAGCAGGATGCCCGGTATGGAGCTGAGAGTGGTATAGAGGTACTGCACCACATCGTCCACCCAGCCCTTGAAGTAACCGGCCATCACCCCGAGAGTCACCGCAATGGGCAGCATCACCAGGGTGGACAGGGTGCCCAGCAACACCCCGGTACGGATCCCCTTGATGCTCTGGTAAGCCACGTCGGCGCCGCCCTGGTCCGTGCCCAGCACGTGATAGTAGTGGCTGAGGTAAACCAGCCAGAAGAACAGGCAGATCACCACCGCCTGTACCGCCCAGGAGGCGTACCAGGGGTGCACGCTGCCGCGCAGCAAATACCATTGCAGCCCCACCACCAGGGCCGCCGCCAGCAGCCCCCAGGCCAGGGCCCTGAGGCTCAGCTCCAGCACATTCGCCCACTTGGCCTGGGGGTCGGACAGGTGCTGGCCGGCGTGCTTGAGGTCCTCATAGCCGCGATACATATTGCCCTGCTCGTCCTTCATATTGCTCTTTTCGAAGGACTTGAGCGCAAAGGGGGCCGAGTAAGTGCGCTCAAAGCGATCACCCATGCCGTCCAGCAGCACGTCCAGCACGCTGGTGACCTTGTTGTCGTAAAAGATCTCGTTGGTGACCACGCCCTCGGGGGTGGGCAGGGCCTTGCGAAAATGCAGCGAGTCCAGCAGGGCAATGACCACATAGACCATGATGACGGTGAAGGTCACCATCCCCAGGCGCGAGGAGAACACCCTGCCCCAGCGCTCCCTGGTCTGGGGGTCCTTGCGCAGGCGATAGAAAAACAGGGTCAGGGCAATGACCAGCAGGAACACCAGCGCGTCCGACCACAGCAGGACCGGTTTGAAATCCAGCGCCAGCATCAACTGAGCCGCACCCTGGGGTCGGCCCAGGTGTAGGAGATGTCCGTGAGGATCAGGCCGATGATGTAGAGGATGGAGCCTATGAACACCATGGTGCGCACGATGGCGAAATCCTGGGAGCGGATCGCGTCCAGCATGTAGCTGCCCAGGCCCGGGATGCCGAAGAATGACTCAATCAACAGGCTGCCCATGAACAGCGAGGGAATCAGCACCACCACGCCGGTGAGAATGGGGATCAGGGCATTGGGCAGTATGTGCTTGAACAGGATGCTGATTTCACTGGCGCCCTTGGCGCGGGCGGTGCGCACGTAATCCTGGCCCGCCTCCTCCAGGAACAGCGTCCGGTACCAGCGCGCGCCGGAACCTATCCCCGCCACCACGCTGACCAGCACCGGCAGGATCAGGAACTTCCAGGGCTGGAACTCCGGGTCAAAACCCGATATGGGCACCAGCATCCAGCTCTTGGCCACCAGGTACTGGCCGCCGATGATGTAGAACAGGTAGGAGATGGACATCAGCGAGACGAACACAAATACCGCCCAGCGGTCCAGGGCGGTGGCGCGAAACATCACCACCATCAGGGCCACGCAGATATTGACCCAGATACCAATGATGAAACTGGGCAGCGCCACCGCCAGGCTGGGCCACATGCGGGTGGAGACGTCGGTGGTGATGTCGCGGCCGCTCTCGGAGCGACCGAAGTCGAAGGCGAACAACTTCAGCGACTTGGTGAAGAAAATAGTGTCGGTAAAGGCGCCGGTGCCCTGGGCCTCGGCGTTGACGAACAGGGGCTTGTCGTAACCGTTCTTGCGCTTCCAGGCCTCGATGGCCTCGGGGGTCACGTATTTCTCCCCCAGTTGGGACACGGCCATGTCATCCGGGGAATTCACCACGAAAAACAGCATGAAAGTCAGCAGGTTGACCCCGATCAGGATGGGAATGGCGTACAGCAGCCGGCGAACGATATAGGCAAACATGGGCTGTTACTCCACTGACCGGCGCGCGGTGGCGTTCTGGCGCCGGCGATAGGCGATCACGCCGGGCAGCAGCAGGCCGATCACCAGCGCGGCCCCGGCATACAGCGGCCAGGTCACCGGCTGGTTCCACTCCACCTGCTTGCGGGCGCGCTCTTCGGGATCGATATTCAGGTACTTCAGGGTGGCCTTGGAGATACCGTGGCGCTTGGTGTTGGACACCCAGCTGTTGTTCAGGTAGATGTCCTTGGGGTAATAGGCGTACAGCCAAACCGCATCGCGGCGAAACAGTTCCACCATGCGCGCCACCAGTTCGGCCCGCTCCGGGCCCGGCGGCAGCACCCTGACCTGCCGGAACAGCTCGTCGTACTCGGGGTTGTCATAGCTGGAGTTGTTGGCGCCATCGCACTCGCAGATCAGCGGACTCTCGGGCCCGTACAACAGGAACAGGAAGTTCTCCGGGTCGGGATAATCGGCCAGCCAGCCGTGGGAATAGATCTGGGTATTGCCGGTCAGCAGTTTTTCCCGGGTGCGGTTCCAGTCGGCCGGGCGATACTCCACCTGTACCCCGAGTTCGGCAAACACCCGGTCCATCCAGTTCATGGAGGTATTGCTGATCGCCTGGGACTGCACGTCGATGAAGATTTTCAGGGGTTCGCCGGTACGGGCGTCGCGGCCGTTGGGATACCCCGCTTCAGCCAGCAGCTTGCGGGCGTACTCCAGGGGCTTGCGCACCGCCTCGCCGTCCACCCAGTCGTAGACATAGGGGTTGATCCCCTCCTCCCCTTCCAGGTGCCCGGGGATGCCCGGTGGAATCAGGTTCTGGGCGGCGATTCCGTTGCCCTTGTAGAAAATATTGATGTACTCCTCGGTGTTGAAGGCGATTTGCAGCGCCTGGCGCAGCTTGCGCCTGTCCTCCGTATAGCCGCCCACTACCGGGTCGCGCATGTTGAAGCCGTAGTAGTAGATGCCCGGCTTCACGTCCGGCGACATGGTGATATTGTGGTCCTGCAGCTCCGGCGACATCTCCACGCCGTCGGGACCCACCACGAAGGCCTGGTCGAACACGCCGTTGGTGTTGCCGTGCACTTCTCCCGAGCGGTCATAGTAGCCCTGCAGGAACTTGGTCCACAGGGGCAATACTTCCTTCTCCAGGCGGTACACCGCCCGGTCGATAAAGGGCACCCGCTTGCCGGCGTCATCCAGCAGGCCCTTCTCCCGGTCGCCCGGCTCGCCCTCCGTGGGGTAGTAGTCCTCGCGGTAGTTGGGGTTGCGCTCCAGGATGATCTCGCTGTTGGGATCGTTCTTCACCATCATGTAGGGGCCCGATCCCACCGGCCACCAGTCCAGGGTGAGGTTGCGGTCGCTGAACCCGGGGTTGTGGTAGAAGCGGTCCACCTCGGGGGCGATGGGCGAGAAAAAGTGCATGGCCAGCCAGTAGACAAACTGGGGATAGCGGCCGTTGATGGTGATCGTGAAGGTGCGCTCGTCCAGCACCTCCAGGCCCTCCATATCGAAATCATCCAGGTCCAGCCAGTTGCCTGGACGCTCCACCTGGGCCAGCTCCTCGGAGAACTGCGTCATGCCGACGATGTGCTGGGCCATGAATCCCAGCATGGGCGAGCCGATCAGCGGGTCCGCCAGGCGCTTGACCGCGTACACGTAGTCATTGGCGAGCACCGGGCGATCGCCGGTCTGCGGGAAAATCGGTAATCTGGCTGTAGCGCGAGCCCTCCTCGGCGTCGTCGAACAGGTACAGGGGCTGGCCCCGCTCGTCCACGGCGAAAGCCGGATGCGGCTGGTAGTGTTCATCCACCCGCACGGTGAGGGTATAGCGGGTATAGGCCACCGCGGGATCGTCCTCGGCGACCTCCTCGCCCTCGGCGTTGAGGTAGGTGACCTGGGGGAAATCCTCCACCGACAGCGGCAGCAACTCATAGGGACGCTTGAGGAAGTGATAGCCCATGGGCGGTTCGTAGATCTGCATCAGGAACAGGCTCTCGTCCGAGGCATAGGACGTGGCCGGATCCAGGTGCTTGGGGGGCGAGGGGCTCATCACCGAGTTGTAGGTGAGCAGGCCGTCATCGAAGCTGGGGTTGGGATCGTTCCAGGGGGGCTCGCCGCAGCCGGCCAGCACGACGGCCAGCAGCGCCAGCGCCGCGAAGCCCAGGCGCGTGGTAAACCCCGAATTGTCCCTGTATCCTGTCGGCACGGCGACACTGCCCTGATTGTGAGCGCGCAAGGATACCCTGCCACCCGGTCGAGAACCAGTACCGGGTTCACACTTGGCAAGGCCCGGACCCAATATGGTTACTGCGAACGCCGCCGCCGATTTCCAACTTCGGCTCCCGGACACTGCTATGCTACAGCTTGTCACCAGGGTGGGGCGAGTTCCTCCCTGCAGGGCATGCACGGCATTCAATGACCACCCATCCAGGGAGTAGACCACAATGGCAAGGCGCAAATTCGACGTAATCGTATGGGGGGCCAGCGGCTTCACCGGGCAGCTGGTCACCGCTTACCTGGCCAAAAAATATGGCGTCAACAACAAGCTGCGCTGGGCCATCGCCGGTCGCAACCGCGACAAGCTGGAGGCGGTGCGCGAGGACTGCCTGAAAAAGAGCCAGCGCGCTGCCCTGCCGATACTGCTGGCTGACAGCGAGGATGCAGCGAGCCTGGCGGAGCTGGTGGCGCAGACCAGCGTCGTGTGCACTACCGTGGGCCCCTATGCCAAATACGGCACGCCCCTGGTGGCCGCCTGTGCCGATGCCGGCACCGGGTACTGCGACCTGACCGGCGAGGTGCAGTGGATGGCGCGGGTGATTCCCGCCTACCAGGGCACAGCCAAGGCCACCGGGGCCCGGATCGTCCACACCTGCGGCTTTGACTCCATACCGTTCGATATTGGCACCTGGTACCTGCAACAGGCCATGCTGAAACAGCACGGCGTGCCCGCAGTGCACGTCAAGACCCGGGTTGGCCGCACCAGCGGCGCCACCAGTGGGGGCACCGTGGCCAGCATGCTCAACCTCATGGAGGAGGCGGATCACGATCCCGGTATCCGCGAACTCATCGCCGATCCCTATGTACTCAACCCGCCGGGGGCGCCCATCGGCCCGGACGGGCCAGACCAGGATGAGGCGCGGTTCGATCCCGACTTCGGCCAGTGGACCTTCCCCTTCATCATGGCCCTGGTCAACACCCGGGTCGTGCGGCGCAGCAATGCGCTGCTGGGTTTCCCCTGGGGCGAGGATTTCCACTACGACGAGGCGGTACTGACCCGCTCCCGCTACCTGGCAAACGTCGCCGCCATCGGCTCGCGACTGGGCATGCTGGCGCTGGCCGCGACCCCCACCCGCAAGCTCGCGGCGCGCCTGCTGCCCTCACCGGGAGAGGGCCCCAGTCGCCGGCAGCGCGAGAAGGGCTTTTACGAGATTTACCTGCACGGTCTCCACCCCCAGGACCGCAGCAAGGACATGCGCCTGAAAGTGACCGGCGACATGGACCCCGGTTACGGATCCACCGCGAAAATGCTGGGGGAAGCCAGCGTCTGCCTGGCACTGGACAAGCCCGTGGCCGGCGGCGGCTTCTGGACACCCGCCTCGGCCATGGGCGCCAGGCTGCAGCAGCGACTGGCACAGAACGCCGGGCTCAGCTTCGAGTTCGTGGACCCGCACCCGGCCTGACAAGCCGCACTGGAAAAGCACCCTGAAACCCCGTACATTCCAGTTACATAAAAAATCACGGACAACAGGGGCGCGAGACGCGGGGTGGCAAAGTTTAACCTCACGTTCAGGGGCAAGATCCTGGAGGGGCACGACCGCCGGCAGGTAGAAACCCGGCTGGCCGAGTTGTTTGCCATCCATGACCCGGCGCGACTGCGACAGTGTTTTTCAGGCGACGTCGTGGTGCTCAGCCGCGACCTGGATCGCAAGGAAGCCGCCGAATCCTATGCCAGGCTGCGCCGCCTGGGTATAGAGACCGAGCTGGTCAAGCTCGACGAACGCAACGGCGCCCGCGACAGCAAGCCCCCCGCCAACAACTCGCCAACCGAGTCGAAATCCAGCGCGACGGAACAGGCCCGGCAAAAAGCCCTGGCCCGGGAAGCCGCCCAGCAGGCGAAGCAGGAAGCCGCCCGCCTGGCAAAGCTGGAAGCGGCCCGCCAGAAAGCCGCACTGGCCGAACAAAAACGCGAGGCAGCGGCCGAGATCGCGCGACGCAAGGCCGAAGAGCGGCGCCGCAAAGAGGCAAAAAAGGCGCAGCGCGCGGCGGAGCACGAGCGCGCCAGGGCGGCAGCGGCGGCGCGAGCGGAGGCGGAACGGGCCGCGCGCGAGGCCGAACGGGAACAGCTGGCGCGGTTGCAGCGCCAGCGCCGGGAAGAGCAGCAGCGCGCCGCGGCGGGAAAAGCCGCCGCACGCGAGGCACTGCGCCGCGAGCAGGCGCAGCAGGCGGCCCAGGCCCAACTGGAGAGCGCCCGGCGCAAACGCCAGCAAGCGGCGGCAGCGGCCCAACGCAAGGCTGAGGAGCTGCGCAAGCGGGCCGAGGAAAAAGCCCTGGCCGAAGCGGCCGAACGCGAGCAGGAAGCCCAGCGGCGAGCCATGGAGCAGCAGGCGGAACAGCGCGCCGCGCAGGAACTCACCCACATCAGCCCCCCGTCCGCCGCCGGCAAGGTAAAGACGCGCCTGGAACTGCCCAGCCGCAAGCGCGCCTCGCAGGCCGACGCCTATTCGGGCCGCCGCAAGCGCCAGCCCGGTGAACCCAACCTGTTCAGCCTGTCACCCTTTCGCAACACCGCCGCAGTGCGCCAGCGGGCCGAAGTGGCCCGGCACCGCGCCCGTCGCGCCGCGCTGGCCGCGGCAATCTCCCTGGCCTGCTGCTTGGCCATGCTGCTGGGAATGCTGTCTTCGCAGACCGATGGATTTACCAGCGGCCCCAGCGCGGTCGCGGTCAGCCCCGGGCAGGGGCCAGTGTTGCTGGCCGCCAACCGCTTGCTGCTGCACGATCGCGCCGGCGTCGGCCAGGCGATGCTGGGGGCACAACAACTGGGTGTTGCGGCTCTCTCGCCACCGCTGGCCGTGGACCCCGAGGGCCAGCTGCTGGCGCCCGGGCGACCCGCAGGTGAGGAGGCGCCCGCGCTGCTGCGCTGCGCGCTGGAGCAGCCCCACTGCGAGCAGTTCTCCGAGCAGCTGGCCGGCAGCAGCATTGACGCGCTGGCAGTAAACCCACTGGACGGCAGCGTGTTCGTCGCCGACAGCGCCGCGGGTGAGCTGCTCAAGCTGAATTCGCAGGGTGAGCTGCTGGCCCGGGCCGCCGTACCCCTGCCCGCGCAACCGGTACTGCGACTCGACTCGGGGCTGCTGCTGGTCAACCGCGCCGGGGCGCCGGCCATTTCCGTACTGCGTTACGAAGATGACGCTTTCGGCGAACAACTGGAAGAGATTGTGCCGCAGCCATTCGCCGATGCCACCACCCGCTATGGGGCGATTCGCGACTTCCTGCCCCTGGGCGACCAGTGGTGGGTGATTTTTGAACGCCGGGACGACCGGCCCGCGGAGCTGTTCCGCTTCGACCGGCAGTGGCAGAGCCTGGGCAGGGCAACGCTGCCATCGGGGGCGATGGCCGGACAGTTGGCAGCCTGGGGCAAACGCCTGCTGGTGCGCCAGCCCGGCAGAATTTCCCTGCTTAGATTCAATGAACAGGGAGACGCGGAGGCGCCCCTGACGTCCCCGCTGCTGACTGCCCTTGTTGCAGAGCAGACGCGCCGCGCCAGCCTCGAGCTGCTGGCCTGGCGGGCCGGGCTGGCACTGGCCATGCTGGCACTGGTCGCCAGCTGCTGCCTGGCCGCCGTGTACCGGATACGCAGCCAGGTCTACACCTCCTCGCGCGAGCAGGGCGCGGTGCCGCTGGACCAGGGGGGCGACGACATCACCTGGGTTGCCCCCGCCACCAACCGTCAGCAACGCCTGTCACTGCTGGCCTGGAGCTATGCGGTGCTGGCCCTGGCTGCGATCATGGTGGCCGTGGGCCTGGGCGTATCGGCCCTGCAGCTGGCGGCGCTGCTGGTGGCGCTGGCGGGGCCGGCCTTCGCCCTGTTGCTGCTGCAGTCCAGCGAATACGGCCATATCGGTACCCGGGGCGACGTGCTGGTGCTGGCAGACCACCAGGGCGTATACCACCTGGGCAGCGGCAGTCGGGTTCACTATCGCAGCCATTTCCTGATGATAGACGATGTGACCGTGTTTATCGGATCCCGCTGGCTGCCGGCCTTCGAGCGGGCAGACATCGTCGCGCAGGTCGCGCCACTGGCGCGCCGCGGTATTCACGTGGATCGCAAGTTCCTCGCCACACGCCTGCTGCAGGGGCGCCACCCGCTGGCGCTGGGAACGGGCATCATCCTGGCCTGCGTCTGTGGGGCCCTGGCGCTGCTGTCCCTGCCCGGTATGGGATAGGTCGCCACCGGTTGGCAGCCGGCGCACTGCAACGGAGCGAGACAGCGCTTTGCGGTATTCGCTATACTGTCGCCTGAATTGCCCATGGATCGCCTCGCCGGGCGATACGCCAGTTCACCCGGGACGTTTTCACAAGGGACCAAGGCCTGCATGAGTACCCCCCCTAATGAGCAGACAAGGCAGCGCGATCCGCTGCGTGTATCCCTGTTCGTCACCTGCCTGGCCGACCTGTTCCGCCCCTCGGTAGCCTTTGCCAGCATCCGCTTGCTGGAACAGGCCGGCTGCGTAGTCGAGGTGCCAGGGCAGCAGACCTGCTGCGGCCAGCCCGCCTACAACACCGGCGATTACGCCACCTCGGTACCTTTGGCCAGGCAGCTCATAGAGCAATTTGAGTCGGCGGACTACGTGGTCGCCCCCTCCGGCTCCTGCGCCGGCATGATCTGCCACCACTACCCCACGCTGCTGGAGGGCGAGTGGCGCGAGCGCGCCCGGCGGCTGGCTGCGAAGACCTTTGAACTGACGACGTTCCTCAACGATATAGCCCGCTTGAAGCGCGGCGACCGCCCCCCCGTAAAGCTGCCGACAGTGACCTACCACGACAGCTGCGCAGGGCTGCGGGAGCTGGGTATCAAGCAGCAGCCGCGAGCGCTGCTGCGCGAGTTGTGTGAAACAGAAGTAAAGGAATTACAACAGACCGAGGTCTGCTGTGGTTTTGGCGGCACTTTCTGCGCCAAGATGCCGGAAATCTCCGGCAAGATGGTGGGCGACAAACTGGCGAATGCCCTCGCCACCGAGGCCAGCATCCTGGCGGGGGGAGACCTGGGCTGCCTGCTCAACATCGCCGGGCGCGCCAGCCGCAGCGGCGCGGCGATAGAGGTGCGCCATATCGCCGAGTTGCTGTGCGGCGACCTGGACAGCCCCGCCATCGGCGAACCCGAGCGCCAGTGAGGCCCCTGACTTGAAGCAGACCAGCGACACCTTCCTGGAGAATGCCAGCGCCGCCCTCGCGGACAGCGGCAAGACCCAACGCCGCGACCTGCTGGCGCTGTTCACTCCCCTGATGCGCGACGCGGCCATGGGCAGCTTCGGCCAGTTCGAGGAGCTGCGCGACCACGTGCGGCAGGTGCGCCAGCACAGTCTGGATCACCTCGATAATTACCTGGCCCAGTTTGAGCAGCAGGCCGTGGAAAACGGCAACCGGGTGCACTTCGCCCGCGATGGCGACGCCATGAACAGCATCGTGCTGGACATCTGCCAGGAGCACCGGGCCCAGCGCATCGCCAAGGGCAAGTCCATGGTGACCGAGGAAACCGGGCTGAACGATTACCTGCTGCGGGCCGGCCTGAACGTGATGGAGACCGACCTCGGCGAATACATCATCCAGCAGGCCGGGGAGACACCCAGCCATATTGTCGGACCCGCACTGCACAAATCCGCGGCCGAGGTGCGCGAGCTGTTCCTGTCCAGGCACGACCTGGGCGAGCGGGACCTGGGGGAGATCGCCGACCTGGTGGGCGAGGCGCGGCTGGTGCTGCGCGAACACTTCCTCAAGGCAGAGGTGGGCATTATCGGCTCCAATGCGCTGGTGGCGGAGAACGGCTATTCGATGCTGGTCACCAACGAGGGCAACGGGGATCTGTGCGCCAACCTGCCCAAGGTACTCATCATCTGCACCACCCTGGACCGCATCCTGCCCCGGCTGGAGGATGCCACCGCCATGCTGCGCCTGCTGGTGCGCTCGGCCACCGGCCAGCCCCAGACCTGCTATACCAGTTTCTACTCCGGCCCGCGACGCGAACTGGATACCGACGGGCCGCTGGAGACGCACATCATCCTACTGGACAACCGGCGCAGCGAGATACTGGCCAGCGATTATAGCGATATGCTGCAGTGCATTCGCTGCGGCGCCTGCCTCAACCACTGCCCCATCTATACAGGCGTCGGCGGCCACGCCTATGGCTGGGTGTATCCCGGGCCCATGGGCTCCATCCTCACGCCGCTGCTGACCTCCCTGGAGCAGAGCACCGACCTGCCCAACGCCTGCACCAGTTGCGGCCGCTGCGCCGAGGTATGCCCGGCGGGCATTCCTCTGCCGGACCTGTTGCGGGATTTGCGCCACGAGGAGAGCGAACGCAAGCTGTCTCCCACCCGCTGGCGCTGGGGCCTGAAAATGCACGCCTGGCTGGCGCGCCAACCGCGCCTGTACCATGCGCTGACCGCCGTGGGTATTTTCGCCATGCACCTGCTGGGGCGGCGCCGCGGTCGCTTTGCCAACCTGCCCATGGCCGCGGGCTGGACCAGCCAGCGGGACTTCCCCGCCCCCCAGGGAAAGACTTTCATGCAGCAGTACAATGCCCTGCAGCGGCAGCAACAGGCGGCCGCCGATGCGGGCAAGCGCGGCGGGCGCTCGACACGCAGGCCCGATCCACGCCGGCCGGGGGCCAGGCGCAAAGATATCGCCCGCAAGACACCGGCCGGCGCCGGGAAGCGGGCCCACCCGGGCGGCCCCCGGGGCAAGAAACCCAGGCGGAGAACGGGCGATGAATAACAGTGCCCGCGCGGAAATATTTGCGCGGCTGCGCCACGCCTGCAAATCCGCAGAGGCGGAGAGCATCGAGCGCGCCCTGCCTCCCACGGACAGCGCTCCCGGCGCGCCCTTGCCCAGCGACGACCTGGCAACCGCCTTCCTCACCAACGTCCTGAAAAACCAGGGTACGGTGGAATGTGTCGCCAACCGCTCGGCGGCGGTCAAGGCCCTGGCGGATTACGTTTACCGGCATTTTCGCAGCCACCGGCTGGTGGCCGGCAACGACGCCAACCTGGCGGCCATGCCCTGGCGCGAGGCGGGCGTGCTGCCGCGATTCGGCGCCATCGAACCCGGCGAACCGGTGGCCCTGAGCTACGCCCTGCTGGGGATCGCGGAAACCGGCGCCACCGCCCTGCAGACCGGCAAGGCCAATCCCGCGGTCAACAACTTCCTGAGCGAACATCACCTGGTGCTGGTGGACAGCAGCCGCCTGGTGGCGACCATGGAGCAGGCCTGGGCACGCATCAGGCAAGAGATGAACAAGAGCGGCCGGCCCCGGGGGTACAACTTCATCGCCGGACCATCCAGCACCGGGGATATAGAGGGCCAGCTGGTCTACGGCGCCCACGGGCCCCGCAACTGGCATGTGATACTGATGGGCGACATCGCCGCCACCGCCCTGGAGGATGCCCGCGCCCTGGCGGGCAAGTAATCCCCGCGGGGGTTTACAGCGGCGTGTAGCTGTACTTCTGCCCGCCCAGCGCGACCTCCACCATCAGGCCTCCCTTGGCGATTGTGAACACGGCCAGGCCGCGGCGATAACCGCCCTGGGCGGTGGCTGCATCGTTGCGGCCACCGCTGGCGGTCGCCGCCAGGCCACCGGTAGTGCTCGCCTCGGCGGCCACTCCCGCCGTAATCGCCACCGCCGTGGCCTGGGCACTGAACTCGAAGTTACCGGAGGTAAACTCCTCGTAGGCGGTCTGGTTCTGGAAGAAAATGATCTGGCTGTATGCCTGCGCGCCGGCCTGCCAACCCGCGGTCACCTGCGCCACGGAGGTATTGCCCACGTGTTGCCCCGCCGCGTACACCCTGCCCTCGCCGTAAGCACCACCGATGATGAAGCCCACCTTGCCGATGGTGGGAAACACCGCATAGCCATAGGCGCCGTCAAAATACTGGCCGCTGAGGCCGGCGGTCATGAAGGATTTGATGGTATCGCTGTACTCGTCGGCACGGGCGGGGGCGGCCATTACCAGGCACAGTGACAGCAGGGGCAGCAGGCTGGCCTTGAGAAATTTTTGCATGGAAAACACCTTGATTCGGTTGCAGACGGTGGGTTTTGAAACGCTGCGCTATTGTGGGCGGGCTCGCCCTCGCAGGTCAATAGCACTGTACCCTATCAGCCGGTATTGCGCATGCCCGCCGCCACGCCGGCGATGGTGACCATGATCGCCCGCTCCAGCACCGGCTCCCCGGCCTGCCGGTTGCGCCTGAGCAACTCCGCCTGCAGCATGTTCAGTGGCTCGGTGTAGATATTGCGCAGCCGCAGCGACTCGCGAATCCAGGGCTCGTTCTCCAGCAACTGACCGCTGCCACCCAGTTCCAGCACGGTCGCGATATCCCGCGCCAGCTGCTCGCGCAATGCCTCACCGATGGGGCGCAATTCGGCGGGCACCAGCAATTCGTCGTAGTAGGCCGAGATGCCGGCATCGGTCTTGGCGAACACCATCTCCAGCATCGCCAGGCGGGTGGCAAAGAACGGCCAGACTGCCGCCATCTCCTGCAACAGCTCTCCCTGGCCGCGCTCGAGGCCGCGCGCAGGGCGACACCGGCTCCGAGCCAGGCGGGCAGAATCAGGCGGTTCTGGGACCAGGCAAAGATCCAGGGAATGGCGCGCAGGCTCTCGATGCCACCGCCGCCGGCGCGCCGGGCCGGGCGCGAACCCAGCGGCAACTTGGCCAGTTCCTGCTCCGGTGTGGCGTGGCGAAAATACGGCACGAAATCCGCCTCTCCCCGGACCACCGCGCGATAGGCATCGCAGGACTCGCTGGCCAGGGTCGTCATCAGCTCCCGCCACTCGGCAGCGGGGGCCGGCGGCGTCAGCAGGTTGGCGCGGCAGATCGCGCCGGTGTACAGGGCCAGGGTCCTGACCGCCATGGCGCTCCAGCCCAGCTTGGCGCGGATCATCTCCCCCTGCTCGGTCACCCGCAGGCCATTCTGCAGGGAGCCGGGGGGTTGCGACAGCAGCGCTTCCCGGGCCGGCGCACCGCCCCGGCCGATCGTTCCGCCGCGGCCGTGAAACAGGGTCAGCCGGATATCGTGGGCCGCGCAGACTTCCAGCAGGGCCTCCTGGGCCCGGTACTGGGCCCAGGCCGCGGCCAGTACGCCGGCATCCTTGGCCGAGTCCGAGTAGCCGATCATCACCATCATGTGGCCGCGCAGCTGGCCGCGGTACCAGTCGTCCTGCAGCAGGGTATCCACCACCTCCCGGGCCTGGGACAGATCATCCAGGGTTTCGAACAGGGGTGCCACCGGCAGGTCGTGACTGCAGCCGGACTCCTTCAGCAACAGGTGCACAGCCAGTACGTCCGAGGCCTGCCGCGCCATGGAGATGACATAGGCGCCCAGCGCCTGGCGGGGCTGGGCGGCGACGACGGCACAGGTGTCAAGCACCTCGCGCACCTCGGCGGAGGGCTGCCAGTGCGGGGGCATCAGGGGCCGGCGGCCGGCGAGCTCCTGCAACAGGAAGGCGCGCCGGGTCGCCTCGTCCCAGGCGGCGTAGTCCCCCAGGCCGAGATAGGTGGTGAGTTCCGCCAGCGCCTCGGTGTGGCGGCTGCTGTCCTGGCGGACATCGTGGCGCAACAGGTGGACGCCGAAACAGCGCACCCGACGCAGCAAATCGAGCAGCGCGCCGTCGGCGATAACCTGCATGCCGCAGTCATGCATCGACTGGTAGCAGGCGTGCGAGCGGCTCCCACAACTGCTCCTGGCGGTGCAGGATGTCGCCGTGAGGGACCGGTTCACCGTCCAGCTGGGCCTCGATGGCAGCGCGGGTGTGGCGCAACAGGTCGCGCAGCGGCCGCAGCACCGCGCGGTAGGGTTCATGGGCCTGACCCGAACGCTGGCGCAGGGCCTCGTTACAGTGGGTCATCGACAGCTCGTCGACCAGCTGCACGAGGTCATCGAGATACAGATCGGCCGCCTGCCAGCGGCTCAGCAGCATGACCTCGGTGGTCACCGTGGCGGTGACGTTGGGATTGCCATCACGGTCACCGCCCATCCAGGACACGAAGGAGACCGGCGCCACGTCCAGCGGCAGGCGCGCACCGCAGCTGTCGAGCAACGTCGTGTCGAGGCGGCGCAGGAACTCCGGCACCGCCTGCCACAGGGAATCCTCGACCACCGCGAAGCCCCACTTGGCCTCGTCGACCGGGGTGGGCCGCTGCGGCGAAAATCATCGCCGTACCAGATCTGGGCGATCAGCTCCCGCAGGCGCAGGTGCAGCCTCGCGCGCTCGCGCTCGGTCAGGCCCGCCAGTTCCAGCTGCGACAGGCAGCGACCTACCTCCGCATGCTTGTGGATCAGGGTACGGCGGGTGATCTCGGTGGGATGGGCGGTGAGCACCAGCTCGATGCGCAACGCCCGCACGGCGTCAATGACCTGCTCCGCCGGCACCCCCTGCTCGATCAGCTCGCCCAGGTCGCTGGCCAGGCTGCGCGAGGCCGACAACAACTGATCGGCCTCGCGCGAGACATTGTGATGCTGGTCGGCGATATTGGCGAGATTCAGGAACTGGCTGAAAGCCCGGGCCACCGGTACCAACTCTTCGCTGCCCAGGTTCAGCAGCAGGGCCTTCAGCTCATTGCGCGCCTCGGCTGAGCCCTCCCGGGCGCGCTTGGAAAGGCTGCGGATCTGCTCGATGAGCTGCAGCAATTCCTCCCCCTCGGCGGCGGCGATGGTATCGCCCAGCAGCCGGCCGAGCAGGCTGACATTGCCGCGCAGGGACGCGTAATCCACTTCCACCCGGCGCAGCCCCGTGTCAGGCCGCAGCCAGCCGACCGAGCAGGTCGACCACCCGGCAGGAATAACCCCACTCGTTGTCGTACCAGTTGAGCACCCGCAGGTAGCGGCCGGCGGTTACCCCGGTAAAGCCCGCGTCGAATATCGACGAATGCGAGTTGCCGATGATATCGGAGGAGACAATGGGCCGGTCGCTGTACTGCAGGATGCCCTGCAGGCGCTTCGAGGCGGCTGCCTCGCGCACCGCATCGTGCACATCGCTCACCGACACCTCTTTGCCCAGTTTGCAGAACAGGTCCACCACCGAGCCGTCGGGGACCGGCACCCTGGCCGCGATACCGTGCAGGCGCCCTGCCAGTTCCGGCAGCACCACGCCCACCGCCTTGGCGGCGCCGGTGGAGGTGGGAATGATGTTCTCCGCCGCCGCCCGGCTGCGGCGCCAGTCGGAGTGCGGCACGTCCGCCAGGCGCTGGTCGTTGGTATAGGCGTGCACGGTATTGATCACACCCTCCTCTATGCCAAAGGCCTCGTTCAGCACCCGGGCCATGGGCGCCAGGCAGTTGGTGGTACAGCTGGCATTGGAGATGATGCGGTGTTCAGGCAGCAGGCCCTCCTCGTTCACGCCCAGCACCACGGTGTAGTCCACCGGGTCCTTGGAGGGCACGGTCAGCACCACATGGCTGGCGCCCGCGGCCAGGTGTTGTTCCAGTTGCTCGCGCTTGCGGAATACCCCGGTGGCTTCCACCACCGCGTCCACCCCCAGTTCCTGCCAGGGGATATCCGCCGGGTTGCGTTCGCTCACCAGCTTGACCCGGCTCTTGTCGGTGACCAGGTAGCCGTCCTCGAGCTTGAGCGCCTTGCCAAAGGGCCCCATCACCGTATCGTAGTCCAGCAGGTAGCGCAGGGCCTCGTAGTCGAACAGGTCGTTGATGGCTACCACGTCGATGCCCGGCACGTTTTCCAGGATGCGGAATACCGAGCGGCCGATGCGGCCAAATCCGTTGATACCGATTTTCATTACGCGGCCTCCTGCTGTGCGTCCAGTTTGCGGTAGAGCCGCACCACGTCCAGCAGGCGGGCTGCATGTCCGAGGTTCTCATACCAGCTGAGGGTCTTGATGGTGTTGTTGCCCGCCTTGATGGTGCCCACGGCGTCAAACAACAGCGAGTGGGGGTTGCCTATCACGTCGGAGGACACGATGGGATCCTCCACCACGCCCACGATACCCGGCAGCTGGGCCGCGCCGGCGCGCATGGCATCATTGACCTGTTCGACGCCGACCGCGGTATCCGCCATCACCAGGTTCACGTCCAGCAGGCAGCCCTCGTGGATGGGCACATTGAGTGCGGAGGTGAGGATCTTGCCGTCGAAGGCCGGCAATACCTGCCCCAGCCAGTTGGCCGCCTCGTGGGTGTTGGGAATGATGTTTTTCGCCGCCGAGCGGCTGCGGCGGATATCGACGCCGGCGTAGTCCTGCAGCGCCTGGTCCGAGGTGTAGGCGTGGATGCTGGTCATGCTGCCGCACTCGATCTCGAACTGCTGCGACAACACATGCAACAGCAGGCACAGGGCGGTGGTAGTGGCTGAGCCGGCGGACACCATGTAATCATCCACCCGCGCGTCCGCCTCGTTGATACCCGGTATCACGATCCGGTCTATGCCGTCGGCGGGCAGCGAGCGCAGCAGCACGCGGCGCGCGCCGTTGTTGAGGTGGTCTTGCATGCAGGCCACCTCGCGGAACTTGCCGGTGGAGTCGATCACCATGTCAACGCCGAACACATCCCAGGGCATCTCCGCCGGGCGGTCGATCTGCACCAGGCGGGAACGGAATTTGGGGTTTACCAGGAAATTCCCCTGCAACTCGTGCCGCTCGGGCTCGTTCACCTCGGAGCACAGCAGGTAGTGCAGGATTTCCGGCTTGCCGATATCGGCGATCGCCACGATTTCCACATCCTCGCTGCGCGAGGCCAGTTCATATATCTGGCGCCCGGTCTGGCCGAACCCCATAATGCCCACCCGGATGGACTTACCCTGTGCCATAGACTCTCTCCTTGCCTGTTGTTCCAACCCTAACTGGCCGTGGCCTCTCGCGCCAGGACCTCAATTTCATGCCACTTGCCATTGTCTACCAGATCCGCCCCCACCATCCATGATCCACCGCAACATATCACATTGGGAAGTGCCAGGTAGTCGCGAAAATTGCCCGGGTGCAGCCCTCCCGTGGGGCAAAATAACGCCTGGGGGAAAGGGCCTCCCAGCGATTTGAGCAGTGCCAGGCCGCCGGCGGCCTCCGCCGGGAACAATTTGAAGATACTGAAGCCGTGGTGCATACCACACATGACCTCCGAGGCGGTGGCCACCCCGGGCACAAAGTCCACCCCCGCGTCCGCAGCCGCCCGCAGCAGTGCCGGGGTGGCCCCGGGACTGAGTACCAGGGTGGCGCCGGCCTCCGTGGCCCGCTCCAGTTCAGCGGCATTGGTGACCGTACCGGCGGCGACCAGCATGCCCGGCACCTGCGCTTTCACGGCGCGGATGCTGTCCAGGGCCGCGGCGCTACGCAGGGTGATTTCGATGGCCGCCATGCCGCCGCGCTGCAGTGCCTGCGCCAGGCGCACGGTGCCCTCCACGCTGGCGGCGGTGACCACCGGCAGCACCCTGCACTCCCTGAGAAGGTTTTCCAACACTGGGCAAGACTCCACTGCGAACGGGTATTCAGCGCACATCCTACTACAGCGCGGCAGTGTAGACCCAATTCGGGTCAGTCGGATGACAGGTCCCCCGGGATCCCATCCACAGCGCTGGCCGGGACGAAAAGTGCGGAAAAGAGCAGTTGCCGGCCGGTAGTCACTGGTTAAAGCCGTACCGGACTGCTAGGATTACCGGCCGATAGCGGATAAGGGGCAGACATGAGCATGTTTGATCGGAACAAGAACAAGCCGGGAAGCGGCGGGACGGGAGGGACATTCGAGCCCCCCGCCCAGCCGACCGCAGCCGCCAGCCAGCCCCCTCCCCTGCATTCCACCAGTAACGCCAGGAGCACCGCAATGATTGGACCAAGCATCAAGATCAAGGGTGAAGTAACCGGCGATGAAGACCTGCATATACAGGGCCGGGTAGAGGGCACCATCAACCTGCAGGCCAACGAAGTGGTCGTCGGGGAGTCCGGCGAGGTATTCGCCGATGTCAACGCCAGGACTATCAAGATCGACGGCAAGGTGGACGGCGACATCACCGCCAGCGAAATTGTCATCATTTCCCGCCTGGGCAACGTGCGCGGCAACATCGTGGCGCCGCGGGTGACCCTGGAAGACGGCGGCATATTCAAGGGCAGTATCGACATGGATCCGGGCGAATCCGCAGCCAAGGCACCCCGGCCGGTGGCCAAGGAGCCCGCCAGCATCGGCCAGGCCGACACCAAGCCGCAGCTGGATCTCAAGAGCGGCTGAGCGTCTCTCGGTCCGGGTACAGGCCGGCGACAAACCCGGCGTCGCGGTCGTGAGTACCAGCCAGCCCTCCAGCCTGCTCCAGGCGCTGCTTGCCAATATCGACGAAGAGCAGCCGCTCTCGGTGCTTCATATCGGCCCCGCGCTGCCGGAAACCCTGGATTTTTTTTCCGGCTATCGCTGCAAGCTGCATTTCATTGACTTGTTTACCGAACTCCCCCGCCTGCAGGTGGGGGACGACAGCGAGGTCCCGCCGGCGGCGCTACTCGCCGAGCTGTTGCAATTGCCGGCCGGCACCCGCATCGACCTGTGCCTGTTCTGGGACCTGTTCAACTACCTGGAGGGCGCCGTCATCCGGGACCTGCTGACGCTACTGCGGCCGCACCTGCACAGCGCCAGCCACGGCCACTGTTTCGCCGTGCACAATCTCAAGACACCGCAACTCGCACAGGTATACGGCATCCGCGACACGGACCAAATCAGTGTCCGCAGGCGCCCCACTCCGCTGCCCGGCTACCATCCCCACAACCAGGGCCAGCTGGAAAAGTGGCTGACGGGGCTGCGCATCAGCCGCAGCGTGTTGCTGGCCGACAGCCGCCTGGAAATACTCCTGCAGGGCGCCAGCCCACAGCGCTAGAAAAAAATGCTACAGCCGGTAATCCGCTCCCCTGGTCGCGGCGTATCTTAAGGTGACTGTCTTGAGGAGCACACCATGGAATCATCTGTCGCCGAGAGAATGCTGACCTTCCCTGCCAACCTGTCACCGGAGGCGGCCCTGGTGAGGGACGCCCTGCAGCAGCGGGGCCTGGAAACACCCATGATCCCCAACGGGCTCAGCCGGGATGAGAAATTTCGCCGCATCACTTCTGCCTTCACCGACATCACCCGCACCTTGGGTCTGGATCTCAGGGACGACAGCCTGTGTGACACCCCGCAGCGCATCGCCAAGATGTACGTGGACGAGATTTTTTCGGGCCTGGACTACAGCAAATTCCCTAAAATCTCCGTCATCGAGAACAAGATGGGGGTGGAAGAGATGGTGCAGGTAGACGCCATCGACCTCGTGAGCACCTGCGAACACCACTTCGTCACCATCGACGGCAGCGCCCGGGTCGCCTACATACCGGCCGGCAAGATCATCGGCCTGTCGAAGATAAACCGCATCGTGCGCTTCTTCGCCCAGCGGCCACAGGTACAGGAACGCCTCACCCAGCAGATACTGGTTGCATTGCAGGCCCTGCTGGAAACTGATGACGTCGCGGTAACCATCAACGCCGTGCACTATTGCGTGAAGTCTCGCGGGGTCATGGACAGCAACTCCACCACCCGCACCACGGCGCTGGGTGGGGCCTTCAAGGCCAATCCCAGCACCCGCGCCGAATTCATTTCCTGAGACCAGGTCCTGGTCCCCTAAGTCCTGGTCCCCCCCAGGCACCTTCACACCCGGCCAAGGCCGGGTGTTTTTTTATCCGCCGTTTATTGATCGGTCTCAATCCCCCCCGGGTGCTGCCCCGGGTAGACTTGGGACGCAAAAAATAATGAGGTGGAGACCGCGATGACGGACCAGAGTAACGAGGCATTGCCGCGCGGCGTCAAGCTGCTGCACGACCCGGTACGCAATAAGGGCACGGCTTTCACCGACGCGGAGCGCGACCTGTTGGGACTGCGCGGGCTGCTGCCGCCGCGTGTCTGCTCAGCTACGGACCAGGAGCAGCGCGTCCTGGAGATCCTGCGCAACAAGGACAACGACCTGGAGCGCTACATCGCCCTGATCGCCCTGCAGGACCGCAATGAAACCCTGTTCTACCGAGTGCTCATCAATCACATCGAAGCCATCATGCCGCTGATCTATACCCCCACTGTGGGCAAGGCCTGCCAGAGCTTCAGCCACATCTACCGCCGCTCCCGGGGCCTGTACGTCTCGTTGAATGAGCGCGGCCGGGTCCGCGAAATCCTGGACAACTGGCCGCACCGCGACCCGCGCATCATCGTGGTCACCGACGGCGAGCGCATTCTCGGACTGGGCGACCTGGGGGCGGCCGGTATGGGCATCCCGGTGGGCAAACTGTCCCTGTACACCGCCTGCGCCGGCATCCATCCCACCCAGTGCCTGCCGGTCACCCTGGACGTGGGCACCAATAACGAGGACTTTCTCAACGATCCCCTGTACCTGGGCCTGGAGCGCCGGCGTGAC
>CAVPIH010000008.1:0-480260 GCA_963704965.1 uncultured Gammaproteobacteria bacterium | reverse complement strand
GCCGTAACCGGTGGCCTCGGTGCGCACCGGACTGCCGCCAAACTCCAGCCCCTTGCCGGTGAGCACGCCTGAAAACTGGTTCGTGATGCGCTTGTACTGGCCGAACATATAGCCGATCTCCCGCGCGCCCACCCCAATATCGCCGGCCGGGACATCGGTGTCCGGGCCCACATGCCGGTACAGCTCCGTCATGAAGGACTGGCAGAAACGCATCACCTCGTGAGAGGACTTGCCCTTGGGATTGAAATTGGCTCCGCCCTTGGCGCCCCCCATAGGCAAGCCGGTCAGGCTGTTCTTGAAAGTCTGCTCGAAGGCCAGGAACTTCAGTACACCCTCGTTGACGTCGGGGTGGAACCGGATGCCGCCCTTGTAGGGACCGATCGCGTTGTTATTCTGCACGCGCCAGCCGCGTTGCACCCTGATGTTGCCGTTGTCGTCTTCCCAGCAGACCCGAAAGCTCACCACCCGGTCTGGCTCCGCCATGCGGCGCAATATCTGGTAGCGGTGATACGGCTCCTTGTCCTGGATAAAGTCGAAGATATCCTCGGCCACTTCCTGTACCGCCTGCACGAACTCGGGCTGACCGGGATTGCGCCGCTCTACGCCTTCCATGAACGTTGCAAGATCTTCGTGTTTCGCCACCACTTCAACTCCCCGGGGTACCCCCACTTATACCTTGTTACTAACCATACGCTCGCCCGGGTGCCAGCGGTTCAGTCTGGCCCCAGATACTCGAAACGGGGACGGCTCACCCCATCGCGCAGCACGCGCTCCTCGAACATGGCCAGCGGTCGCACCCACAGTCCACCCTCGCCGTAGAGCGGCGTATACACCACCAGTGATTCTCCTGTCTCCGAGTGCCTCGCTACGCCTTGCACCCGGTACTCACCACCCTTGAAGTGGCGGTATCTTCCCGGTTTCATTGTCATCCCCCTCGGCTTGCGAACCTTATGATAGTATTTTTGCCCACGCCGCGCGCCGCCACTGAAGGCAGGGGTATCGCGGCCGACCGGGAGTCGCCATGACGCAGTCCATACAGGAGCTGGAACAACAGGCCACCGCCTGCTCCCGACGGGGAGACCTGCAGGCTGTCGAGCGCATCTGTCGCGAGATCCTGAGGGCGGACGGCAAGCACCTGTCATCGCTGCGGTTTCTGGCGGATATTGCCCTGCAGGCCGACAATTTTCCCGAGGCCGAACTGCGACTGCGCAGCCTGGTCGGGGAATCACCGGGTGACCTGCGGGCACTGTCCCAGCTGGCGCAGGCCGTGTACCGGCAGGGCAGACGGCGCCAGTCGCTGGAGATTTACCTGGCCCTGTGGCGGGCAAACCCCCGCGAGCGCATGATCTACCTGACCATAGGCTGCCTCTACCTCGAGCTGGGCGAAACCGACCGGGCGGCCCAGGTATTCTCCCTGGGGGAGAGCCGCGACGGCGAGCTGCTGCGCCTGTGGCAGCGGGCGGACACCAGTCCCGCGGTGGCGGCGATGTCCAAAACGGCCTGGGAGACCCTGCGCCGGCACCATACCGACCTGCACCTGGCCGCTGTCGACGCCATGCAGGAGGCCGCCCACACCGGGCGCATACGCGCAGCAGTATGGCCGCTGCTGGATGCCCGGGAGGTCAGTTACGATCACCCGCTGCACCGCCCGCAGGTGTTTGCCATCCAACACGCCCGTTCCCCCGCATTCTTCGAACCATCAGACTTTTCCTGGGCGCAACAACTGGAAGCCCGGTTTCCGGCTATTCGCGCGGAAATCCTCGCCGGCCTGGACGTGGCCGCGGACGGCAGACCCTACCTGGGTGACGGGCACCGGCTGGAGGGAGAGCAGTGGCGGGCGCTGGTAAACACCATGAACTGGGCCTCCGTGCACCTCTACAGCCGCGGGGTCGCCAACCGGCAGGTGCTCACCAGGTTCCCGGCGACGCTGGCGGCCCTGGAGCAGGTGCCGCTGGCCACTCAGAACGGCAATCCCGGGGAAGTCTTCATTTCCGTACTCGCACCGCATACCTCCATCCCGGAACACTACGGTGTGTCCAGCGCGGTACTCACAGTGCACCTGCCGATAGTGGTACCCCCGGGCTGCGGCCTGCAAGTACACGATGCAACACGAACCCCCGCCGAGGGCAAACTCCTGATATTCGACGACACCTGGCAGCACAGCGCCTGGAATAACAGCGACCAGCAGCGGGTGGTGCTGATCTTCGAGCTGTGGCACCCCGACCTGAGCGAGCGCGAACAGGAGGCGATAGCGCGCAGCTTCGAGGCGCGCGAGCAGTGGCTGCGCCAACGCCAGGTCGGTTGACGGCCGGCAAAGACTCAAGCCATTTTGATCACCTGCACGGCGATGACCACGATTCCGTACAGTCCGGCAAAATAGAATAGTGGCCTGATCACTGGCCAGCCGAATGCATAGATGATGGCGTGCGCCACGCGGGCGTAGAAAAAGACGCTGGCGCCCAGCACGGTGGCGTCATTGGACACACCCGCGGCGCTGGCCACCAGCACGACCACGGCGAACATGACCAGATTTTCCTGCATATTGGCCGACAGTCGCTGCAGTCGCTGCCGCAACACGGTGGGCTCGGGCAGCTTGTCCCTGTTGCCCGCCTGGGCCATGAGGCCATTCTGGCTGATACCCAGTCCGGCCTGGACGAGGATGATCACCAGGAAAAGTAACGCGCTGTAAAGCAACATCAAGAGTTCTACTGACATTATTATGCTCCTGCTAGTTGGTTGAAAAAATTGTCGCCTTGAGTTGATCGGGAATCCCCGCGGAAGACTCGACAATCGCACGCACATGCTGCAGCGCCGGTATATCGAGCCCCAGTTCCATGGACCACTCGATGGCGGTCGCTATATCTTTCTCCGCGGTCTTCTGGAAATCGGGTTCGGCCAGGACCAATCCCATGAATGCCTTGTACATATCCCAGTTGTCGGTGCACCAGTTTTTGCCCGAGCTGGCGGACATGACCTCAACCACCCGTTCGATATCGAGGCCGGCCTCGGCGCCTATCCCCAGGGCCTGGGTAAACACGTAGGCATTGCCCAGAGCGACGATGTTATTGATCAACTTGACCGCCAGCCCGGTTCCCAGCCCGCCGATAGTGAAAATATCTTTACCCATGGCTTCCAGGGCGGGCCGCAACCTATCCATGGTTTCGGGATCGGCACCTCCGATCATAAAGCTCAACTGGCCCAACTCCGCGATCAGGGGACCGCCGCTGACCGGGGCATCTATGAGCGTGATATTACTGTTATCGATACGCTCCTGAGCCGCCTTGATCACCGCCGGTGCGACGGTGGACATCACCACGATGGTTCGCTTTTCGCCCGCCGGCAGATTGTTCACCAGGCCGTCGTCAGCGAACAGTACCTCGTTCAGCTGGGCGCTGGTGTTAACGATTATGAATACCACCTCACAGGAGGCCAGCTGCGCAATGCTCGTCGCCACCGTCGCACCCAGGCGGGCGCAAGGCTGCGCCGCCTCCGGCCTGAGGTCGAAAACAGTCAGGCTTTGTCCCGCCTTAAGCAGGTTCTGCGCCATCGGATTACCCATCATGCCCAGACCGATAAAGCCTGTATCCACGCCGACTACCTCCGCTCCCAGGTCAACACCCCGGTAATTTCCATGTCGCCGTAGCTGATCGGCGGCGTCCTCAGGATCAATTGCGTAGCGGACAGTTCGTAATATCGCAACTGGGTCCCGCCCACCCAGTTGGGAAACAGGCTGCCCTCCACCACGGTGGTAAGGGTTTTGTTACCCGCATCCACCTCGCAGGGGCCGTAGTAGGCGATGTAGCCCTCCAGGGCCGCCCTGACCTCCTCGTCCGTGCCCGCTGCCTGGTTACCGGAGGCAAACAGCGGTCGATTCTGGCGCATCAGTTGCCCCGACATGTAACCGGACTCGGTGAAGATCGCCTGGCCCAGGGCATCCTCCCCGAGGGGGTAGATGACATCCCCCCTGGAGGTCCTGAATTCCGACGCCAACAGGCGCCAGACACCGGCCAGTCGCTTTACGGTGCGTGCATTATCATCTTCCATGCCTCGGTCCTCGGGGGTATAACAGATGGGCTGCAATGCAGGCGTACTCCCGGGGGAGCCCCCCTGACGCCACCTGCATACTCCTGATTCAGCAGCAGGCCACCACGAGAATAGTTGCAAACCTGCAAAAAGGCCAAACTGCGCAATGAACCAACAGGCCGGCGGAGCCGTAAGTTGCCCTGTAGCCATCCAGGAGCATCACCATGAGTGAAACCATTACCCTCGACGAAACCATTGAGGTCCAACGCCCCCTCCACGAAGTCTTTGCCTACGTGGCAGAGTTTTCCCGCATCGAGGAGTGGGATCCCGGCGTGGCCCGGGGGACCCGGCTGACATCCGGGGCACCCGGGGTGGGCAGCGAGTACCGCATAGATATGAAGGCAGGCTTCTCACTGCACTACACGGTCATCGAATTCGAGCCCGATGCCCGTATGCTGATGACTGTGGATTCACGGGTGTTCACCGCGCGAGAGGAAATTATCTTCACTGCGACAAGCACGGGAACCACCGTCAGGTATATCGCGCGCTTCAAGTTCCCGGCGCCCCTGGCGCTGGCCAATCGCCTCTACCCGGCCGCCATGGACCGCGTGGGCAAGAGCACCATGGAGGGGCTGCAACGCGCCCTGGAGGACAACTTCGCCGCTCCCGCTCAATCCACCGCCACCGCGCTGGCGGACAACCTGGTGCTGCCCGGCCTGTGGCGCTTCACGAGGCTGGGCTACAGCAGTGCCCGGCGCCGCTGGAAGCCGCTGTCGGCCTACCTGGGAGACAGGCACGCCGTGGTGACCGGCGCCACCTCCGGGGTGGGCGAGGCCGCCGCCACTGCCCTGGCCGGGCTGGGGGCCCGCGTGACCCTGGTGGCGCGCAACAAGCGCAAGGCCGAGGCCACCGCCCGCAAGATACGCCGGCAAACCGGCAATCCCGAAGTTCACGTGGAGCTGTGTGACCTGGCGGTGATCGCCGAGGTACACCAGCTGGCGGACCGGCTGCTGGCGGCCAACCAGCCCGTGGACATCCTGGTCAACAATGCCGGCGCGCTGTTCAACCCACGCCAGCAGACGGCCGAAGGCTTCGAGAAGAGTTTTGCCCTGTTGCTGCTCTCGCCCTATGTGCTCACTGAACGCCTGCAGCCCCTGCTGGCCCGCTCCGGCTCGGCCCGCGTAGTCAACGTGCTGTCCGGCGGTATGTACACCCAGAAGATCCACCCCCGGGACCTGCAGAGCCAGCGCGGTCGCTACTCGGGTTCGGTGGCCTATGCCCGCGCCAAACGCGGCCTGATGATCCTCACCGAGGAGTGGGCGCAGCGGTGGCGCGAGGACGGCATCAGCGTCAACGCCATGCACCCGGGCTGGGCGGACACCCCCGGCGTGGAGTCGTCCCTGCAGACCTTCTACCGGGTCACGCACAAGCTGCTGCGCAGCCCCGAAGAGGGCGCGGACACGGCGGTCTGGCTGGCGGCGGCCACCGAGGCGGGCAAGGTATCCGGTAAATTCTGGCTGGACAGGGAGCAGCACCCCAGCCATATTTTTGCCCACACCCGGGAGAGCGCCGCCGAGCGCGAGCAACTGCTGGCCACCCTGCAGGAACTGGGCGAGAGCACCCGCCCGCAAAGCCGGACGCCACCCCAGCGCAAGAAAAGGGCTCGCAAAAGTGCCTGATGAGCACCAAAATCCCGGGCAGCGCCCGGGGTAGCGGCACCGGGAGACCGACGCGCTAGAGCAGTACCTGCGCGCAGATCTCCCGCACGTTGTGTGCCTGGCCCAATTGTTCCAGCGTCAGGTACAGGGTTATCAGGTAAAAACCGACGTACACAAAGTCGCTGTGCAACTTGTAATCATGGGCGACGAAAAAGCCGAATAGCTCATCGAAGGATGCCTTGAAACTATCGATGGAGAAGTGTTGGGCGGACTGGTCTATCCCGAAGTGCCGGTGCAACAACTGCTTCAGCTCCTCGACAGCGCCCTCCTCCAGCCCCGCCTGCAACATGCCCATCCGCCGCAGGGCACTATCAAAGGCCTGTTCATCGGAGCTGTAAAAAGACCGGTACAGGGCCAGCATACCCTCGCGGAAACCGGGCTGCAGTTCAAGCCACAAGCCATTGGGCGCGAATACCAGCCCCGCCTCATCTACCCCGAAACGCGCCGTCCGCAGATCGATAAACATGCCCTCGGGCACCAGCCACTGACTGAAATACAGGCGCAGAATATCGTCGCCGCTGGCGGCCAGGGCGTCGGGTTCGTCTACATCACCCAGGGGGACCGTTTCCGAAAGCGTTTTGGCAATCCTCACCGGCGCGGCTACATCGCCAGTGATCGCTGCCAGCTGGTCCACGCCGCGACGGCTTACATAGCGCCAGGAAACCACGCGCAAGGATCCAAGCATGGGTTTCCAATCGATAACGTCCCAACCGCGACGTGGCACGAAGCGCGCCAGCTGACGGAGTTCCTCAGGGATAAAGCCGGGTAGTCTGTCGGCCATAATCAATCCTTATGATAGGTAAAAAGTTTTTAAGACGGCGTCCGGCACCCGACCAGTTGCCGCCAGGTTCGCTGCTATCCCGCTGCCTCGGCGCGCCGCGCCAGCGCCCGGGTCCAGCCGCGAAACAGGAATAAATGCGCCGGTACCAGCGTATACCAGTACAGCAGCCCCCACACCCCGCGAGGGTGCCAGTAAGCCGTTATGGTAATCTCGGTTCCACCGTCTTCCAGCGGCTTCAGGTCGAACTCAAGGATGCCCGAGCCCGGTGCTTTCATCCCGAAATGCAGGGTGAGATGGCGCTCGGGCTCCATCCCGATCACCGTCCAGTAGTCGATGACGTCCCCCAGGCGCAGGTCATCGGGATCGCGCCGGCCCCGGGAAAAACCCGCGCCCCCGACCAACCAGTCCATCAGTTCCCGCAACCACCACAGGCCGTTCATATAGTAATAGCGATTGTTACCGCCGATGCGGATTATCTGGGCCCATACCGCTGCCGGTCCGGCCGTGGAGAGTGCACTGCCGCTGGCCTTCTTGGCATAGAAGGCTACGTCATGCCGCAGCCCACGCTGGTCGAAAGCGCCCTCGGTCCAGCGCGCCTGGGTGCAATGCGACTTTTCCGCTGCGTAGGCGGCGGCAATCGCCTCGCGCACCGTGAGCAGCTGTTGTGGTACCAGTGCGCGCAGGGCGGCATCGTCGGCCCTGAAATCATGCTTGAGACCACCGATCAGCGCCCTGGCGATGTCCGGCGGCACGGCGGTCACCAGGCCCAGCCAGTAGGAGGACAATCCCGGGGACAGCACTGGCACCGGGACTATCCGCGGCGCAGGCTTGCCCGCGAGTTCTGCCACCAGCCTCATCATGTCCTCGTAGCTGACTTCTTGCGGTCCCCCGGCATCATAGATTTTGCCGGCGGCCGCCGGGCTTCGGGCCACGCCCAACAGGTAGGCCAGCAGGTTCTGCAGAGCGATGGGCGGTGATTTGGCGCGTACCCAACGCGGCGTGATCATCACCGGCAGGTTCAGGGCCAGGTCGCGCATGACCTCGAATGCCGCGGAGCCGGGGCCTATGATGATACCCGCGCGCAGCTCGGTCACCGGAACGCTGCCGCCACGCAGGATATCGCCGGTATCACGACGAGAAAGAATGTGCTCCCCGGAGGGTTCATCGGGAACCAGGCCGCCCAGGTACACGATTCGCCCTACCCCGGCCGCAGCAGCTGCCGCGGCAAAATTGTGCGCGGCCTCCAGATCCAGCTCACTGAAGCGCCTGCCGGCCGCCATGGAGTGCACCAGGTAAAACGCGACATCGACGCCGGCCAGGCTGTGCTCCAGGCTGCCACTGTCCAGGGCGTCTGCCTGTACCAGTTCCACCCCCTCCCAACCCCGCGACCGCAGCACCTCCAGGTTGCGCGCTGCCGCCCGCACGGTGACCGGGTATTGGCGCAAAAATGGCACCAGGTTGGAGCCGATATAGCCCGAGGCTCCAAATACCAGGTAGCGGCCAGTCAGGTCGCTGCTTGGTGCGCCGGCTTCAGTCACTGCTTGATGACAGGCATGAAATGCATTGATTCCCGGCATGGGCGTTGGCCGGGACAAATTGGAAGTTTCTGCACTTTTTGTACATTTTTTGTGGAATACATCTCAAAATGGGTCCAACGTAATGTTCATGGGCGTTCCATTTTCACAATTTGTGCCCCTGGTCCTGGTGAGCTGCCTCGCCGGCAGTACACTACCCTGTTACTCGCAGGATGGGGAACAGGCGGCATCCCGGACAAGCCCCTCTACAGGGGTAGCAGCCTCCCGGCAAGTCAAACGCCCCGCTTTCCAACTCAGTCTAACGGATTCTCAGGCCAGCCTGAAAGCCAGTCTGTGGGCGGCACACGTACTCAAAACGACATCCCGGGACCGGCTGATCCCGGCGGAGATACAAAACAGCAGCGGTTTTGCGGTGACGGGACCGTTTGCCGAACGCTCGGCCGGCATCCGCCTCGAATACGCTTTCTGAGCACAAGCTCCACGCGCATCAGCCTGCAGGGGCGGCGGAATCCGGGTTCGCGCGGGACGTTCCTGTGACCCAGTTCTCCAGGTCCTTGGCGATATGATAGAGCACGGGCACCAGTATCAGGGTAACGACGGTGGCAAAGATCACCCCGAATGCAATCGATATCGCCATCGGTTTTACAAACTCCGACTGAATGGATGTCTCCATCTGGATTGGCAACAGGCCCAGGAACGTCGTCACTGAAGTCAGTATCACCGCACGGAACCTGCGCGGACCCGCCTCGAGGATGGCGGAGCGCCAGTCGTGCCCCTCATCGATGTAGTGGTTGATAAAATCCACCATCACCAGGCTGTCGTTGACCACCACTCCCACCAGGCCAACGATCCCGATCACCGACAAAATACTCAGGTCCTTACCGAGGATAAAGTGGCCGATTATCGCCCCGATGATGCCGAAGGGAATCACCGACATGATCAGCAGGGGCTCCAGATAGCTCTTGAGCGGAATCGCCAGGGCCCCGTAAATCATGATCAGTACGATCACCAGGCCATAGGCCAGTGATTGGGAGGTTTCCGCCTCGTCCTCGACTTCACCGCCAAAGGTATAGCTGATACCCGGGTAGTCCTGCAGGATTTCCGGCAGCACCTCCGTTTTCAGCAACCTGGAGAGCTCGCCCGGTTCGACCATGCGCTTGTTGACATCGGCCCGCACGAATACCACGCGCTTGCGGTCGATGCGATCTATGGTGCTCAGGCCGATCTGTTCCCTGGCCTCTCCCACCACCGGGAAGGGCACCTTGCGCCCATCCGGCAACCTGATCCAGAGGGATTGCAGACTACCCACCTGGGCACGGTCCTCGGCGGGCAGGCGCACATATACGCGCACCTCGTCGCGGCCACGCTGAACGCGCTGGATCTCGGCACCGAAGTATGCCTGGCGCACCTGCCTTGCCAGGTCGACACTCCCCAGGCCCAGCGCTTCACCCTCGGGCGTCACCCGAATATCCAGCTCCTTGCCCCCGGCGTTGAAACTGTCACTGACGTCATCGACCCCGGGCATCACGGCGAGGGAATGCTTCAGCTCTTTGGCAGCCATCTGCAGCATCTCCAGGCTGCTGCCGGTAAACTGCACCTCCAGGGCCGAGCCGGGGGGACCGGCCACCGCATCGATACTGAACTCGCGCACCCCCTCCAGTGGCCCCAGCTCTTCGCGCAACCACTGGGCCAGCACCACGGAGCTGATAGCGCGCTCTTCGCTGGGCACCAGATCGATATCCACCCTGGCGCTGGCGTCACTTTCCGAGACCACCATGAGTTCCCGAATAACGCCAACCGAGGTGTTTTCCGCCGCCCGGTAGCGCTCATTCATCCTGCCGGCCGCAGCCTCGATTCGCCTGGCATAGTCATGGGTTCGCTCCCAGGCAGTTCCCTGGGGCATCTCGAGGGTCACCATCAACTGGTCGGATGGCACATTGGGAAAAAACACTGACCTGACAAGCCCGGATGGCACCAGTGCCAGCGACACGATCAGCAAACCCAGGAATAACGCGAAAGTCACATAGCGTTGCCGCAGGCAGGACTCCAGCAGGGCGCGATAGGGACCCGACGCGAAGTTACTGAGCGCGGCTGCGAATTTGTCCTGCACTCTGCGCACCGCGCCCCGCCAGCCGGCCGGGGGCTCCCTGCGGGGGTGAATATGCCGCAGGTGCGCCGGCAGGATCAGTTTGGTTTCCACCAGGGAGAAAAAGATGCACAGCATGACCACCGGCCCGATATGGGTCATTACCCGGGCGAAACCCTCGGAAAGGAACAGGGTGGGACCAAAGGCGATGATGGTCGTCGTCGCCCCGAAGATCGTGGCCGTGGACACCCGCCGCACACCCCGCACAACGCTCGCGGTTCCCGGCCCCTCTGACTGTATGTAGGCGTAGGCGCTCTCCGCGGTAACGATGCCATCGTCCACCAGAATCCCCAGCACCAGGATAAAGGCAAATACCGACAACACGTTTATGGATATCGGCAAACCGAGAAAGTAGATGGACGCCAGCGTGCCCATGATGGCAAACGGTACGCCCAGTATGACCCAGAAGGCGAGCCCGAGGTCCAGGAACAGCGCCAGAGCCAGAATCACCAGCACGCCCCCCTGCGCCGCATTGCGCAGCATAAGCTCGATACGACCGCGCAAAATCCTGCTTTCGTCTATCCAGCCCGTGATATACACGCCTTCGGAGAAACCGGCCTGCTTCCCGGCGATATAATCCCGCAGCTCATCGGTGATTTGCAGCACGTCCTGATCGCCCACCCTGTCGACGATCAGGGTTATCGCCCGGCGACCGTTGAGCGTGCTCAGTACCGGTTGGTCTTCAAAGCCGTCCACGACCGTGGCCACATCACCCAGCTTTACCGAGGTACCGTCCTCGCGCGTCACCAAAGTCAGTGCCGCGAACTCCTCCCCGGTGTAGGCCTGCGAGACCGAACGCAGGGTAATCGAGCCGCTATCGGTGCGCAGGGTCCCACCGGGCAGATCCCTGGATCGACTGCTCACCGCGTTGACCACCTGGTCAAAATCCAGGCCGTAGCGGCGCAGCTCGGCACTGGATACCTCGATGGAAATCTCGTAGTTGCGCTCGCCGAGGACGCGTATCTCACTGATACCCTCCAGGTCGAGTATCTCTTCGCGCACCTGGTCGGCGAGTTGCTTCAGGCCCAGTTCATCCAGCTGCCCGTAAATGCTGACTCGCATGGCGTAGCCACGACTGATGACTTCTTCGACAATGGGCTCCTCGGCGTCCAGGGGAAAGGCCGGAATACTGTCCACCCGAACCTTTGCCTGGTTGAGGGCCTTGGCGATATCACTGCCCGGCTCCATTTCCACGGTGACCACGCCAACACCTTCCATTGCCGTGCTGCGAATCTCCCGGATACCGACGATGTCACGCAACTCTTCCTCAATCCTGAGGACGATGCCCTGCTCAACCTCCTCGGGGGAGCTGCCGGGATAGGGAACCGTCACGGTAAATGTGTCGGTCGGGAAACTGGGGAACACTTCCTTGCGAATGCCACCGATGGCGATGTACCCGGCGATCAGCACAATGACGAGCAGGAGATTGGCAGCGATCGGGTTGGAGGCCATCCAACCGATAGGGCCGCCCTCGTTGTGGTACCTGGACTCAGCCATCGACACGCTCCACCAGCATGCCCTGGAACATGACTTCGAGACGGTTTACCACCACCTGTTCGCCGTCGGCGAGCCCGTCGTTTACGATGACCGTATTGCCCTCGCGATGAACCACGTTTACTGGCCGTCGCTGCAACACGCCCTCCTCGACTACGAATACCGATTCGTCAGCCTGCAGGGCGGAAATGGGCAGGCGTACGGCCGAGCCGATGGGTTTACCGCGCAACTCGGCACCGACGAAGAGACCCAGGGGCAGGACATCGGGGTGTACGCTGGCGTCGTAGGGTGAGTCCACTTCCACCACCACCGGCATCACCCGGGTTTGCTGGTCCACTCGAGACTCGATGCGCAACAAACGCGCCGGCCACTGCTGCAGGTCAGTACCCATGGTCGCCGCAAGGGTGACAGCTGCACCGGGATCCAGCAGTGCCGCTTCAGATGGTGGCAATTGCAGGCTGACCTCCGCGGTATCGCTGCTCAACAGCCGCGCCACCGGCTGCCCAGCGGCGAGGTACTGTCCGTACTCTGCAAATTTGGTGTCTATGACCGTATTGAAAGGTGCCCTGATCTCGGTGTAGGCCAGATCCTGCTGGGCCTTCTCCACCCCCCTCCTGGCCGCCTCAACCCTCAGCTCGCCCTCTTCAATGGCCGCCTTGCGCTTTACCGCCCGGGAGTCGGCCAGGGTCAGTTCTGCGCTGGCCAGCGCTGCCCGGGCTTCCGCCAGCGCCAGGCGGTAGTTGATGGGGTCGATGCGCAACAGCACCTGGTCAGCTGCTACCAGCTGTCCCGGCTCGAATTCCGGCGCCACCCACTGTACCCGGCCAGACACCTCCGTCGCCAGTTCCAGTTCATAGCGGGCCGTCACGTTGCCATGGGCCGTGATAGCTGGTCTCACTTCACCCAGTTGCACCGTCAGGGTACGCGCCGTGGGCAGGCGGGTTTCGCTGCCGTTAGTGGCGAGCGGCTGGCGGGAGTTGACCATCGCCATGGCAATGAAGATGGCAACTATAACAATGACCAGTGGCAGTATTACCTGGGTGGCTCGTTTACTCATTGTGTACAACCTGGACTAGGGGGATAAAACGCGCTGCAGCCACCTGGATATGTCGGCGATTTCCTGCGGGCACACTGCGTGCTCCATGGGATAACTCCTGAATTCGGCCCGGTAGCCCAGCGACACCAGATGCTGCTGCGCCTCCTTCCCCATGCGCTCGGGAACCATGGGATCGGCTGACCCGTGGCAAATCAGGATGGGGATATGCCGGTTCGCACTGTTGGGCGTAATGCTGTCCCGGGTAGCGAAGTAACTGGACATGCACAACAGACCTGCCAGTGGCTGCATGTAGGTCAGCGCTGCCTGGTAGCAGACCGCCCCGCCCTGGGAAAAGCCGGCCACAACGATGCGGTTGGCCGGTATGCCCCTGTCAACTTCGCGATCGATGAGCTCCCTGAGGCGCTCCGCCGATTCGATCAATTGGGCGTGGTCTATTGTCCGGTCGATATCGATGGCGGTGATATCGTACCACGCCGGCATGACATAACCACCGTTAATGGTGACTGGAATAGACGGCGCATTGGGAAAAACAAAACGTACCGCCATGCTGTCGGGCAGGGCCAGCTCCGGAACCATGGGGGCAAAATCATTGCCGTCCGCGCCCAGGCCGTGCAGCAGGATTACGGCCGCTGTAGCCGGGGCTTGCGGGTTGATCTCGATACAGGAAAGCGTGGTCAAGGGCTTGCTCTTCAGGTGGCGAAGTGATTGCCGCGCATTATATCGGCGCGGGCAGCGGCCGGTCATGTACTTTCCCGCCGCCAATTGTGGGTAACGGTTGACAGCGACGCCGCCTGGGTTAGCCTTTACCCCTCACTTTGCTGCGCAAACAATCGAATTATGGATATCGCGCAACTGCTGGACCCCGACGAGGACGCCAGGACCTGTAAGGAGATTCCCGAGCAGGCCTGTCGGGAACAACCGCGCAACCGCATGGTACACCTGGTTTCCCTGACCCTTACCAAGATAGGCGACAGCCTGGTGGATGCGAAGCTCACGCTCACCTGGCTGCTGGCCGCCCTGGGCTCGCCCGCTTTCATGGTTGCGTGGCTGGTGCCCCTGCGGGAATCCCTGTCCCTGCTGCCACAGCTGGCAGTGGGCCAGTGGATCAGGGAGCACCCGGTGCGCAAGGGCTTCTGGATTGTCGGCAGCCTGGTACAGGCCGGCGCCATCCTGGCCATGGCGCTGGTGGCCGCCACCCTGGATGGCGCGCTTGCTGGCTGGGGCGTGCTGGCCGCCCTGTCCCTGTTTGCCCTGGGCAGGGGCGTGACCTCGGTGGCCAGCAAGGACGTACTGGGCAAAACAGTGGACAAGCAGCGCCGCGGCACGGTCACCGGCACGGCGGCCTCGATTTCCGGCCTGGCCGCCATCGCCCTGGGCGCCGTGCTGGTCCTCTACGGCGCGCCCACAGGTCGCTGGCCACTGGTAGTGCTGCTCTGCGTCGCCGCCACCATGTGGCTGTTGGCCAGCGCGGTGTATGCGACCCTGCGGGAGTTCCCGGGGGCCACCGAGGGCGGCGACAACGGCCTGTCCTCCGCCTTCGCCAACCTGCGCCTGGCCTGGGAGGACCGCCAGTTGCGCAGCTTCCTGGTCACCCGTACCCTGTTGATCAGCAGCGGCCTGGCGGCGCCTTTTTACGTATCGCTGGCCAGCCAGAGCGGGCAGCGGGCCCTGGGGCAGCTGGGTGCGCTGGTGCTGATGGCGGGCCTGGCAAACCTGGTGAGCGGTCGCGTGTGGGGTCGCCTGGCCGATTACTCCAGCCGCTGGACCATGGCGCTGGGCGGCGGTCTTTGCGCCCTGCTCTCGGTGGCGGTGGTCATCGTGGCCGGCCTGGAGTTGACGGGCAACCAGGCCGCAGTGTGGTACGCTCTGGTTATCTTCATATTTTACCTGGGTCACTCAGCCGTCAGGCTGGGCCGCAAGACCTACCTGATCGACATGGCCACACCGGACAACCGGGCCCAACTGGTGGCTGTCAGCAATACCCTGATAGGCGCACTGCTGTTGATTATCGGGGCCCTGTCATCCTGGCTCTCGGTCTGGGGCGTCCTGCCGGTGCTCTGCGCCCTGGCGGCCATGTGCGCCGCGGGCGCCCTGCTGGCGATGAAACTACCGCCGGTGGCGGCAGACTGACTTAATTTCAAGTGAGGGATACATGAAAGCATCGGACCTGTTTGTGAAAGCACTGGAAGCCGAGGGAGTGGAGTACGTGTTCGGGATACCCGGGGAGGAAAACCTGGACCTGCTCGAGTCCCTGCGCAACTCCGGCATCAGGTTGATCCTGACCCGCCACGAACAGGGCGCCGGCTTCATCGCCGCCACCTACGGTCGGCTGACCGGCAAGGTCGGCGTGTGCCTCGCCACCCTGGGCCCCGGCGCCACCAACCTGGTTACGCCGGCGGCCTATGCGCAACTGGGCGCCATGCCCATGCTGTTGATCACCGGCCAGAAACCGATAAAGACCAGCAAGCAGGGCCGTTTCCAGGTAATCGACGTGGTGGACATGATGCGGCCGATTACCAAGTATACCGCGCAGGTGGTCAGTGGTGACCGCATCCCGTCCATCGTCAGGGAGGCCTTCCGGCTGGCCCACGAGGAGCGCCCCGGCGCCGTGCATATCGAGTTGCCCGAGGATATCGCCGCGGAACAGACCTCGGCCCAGCTGATACCGCCCAGCTCCCCGCGCCGGCCCATCGCCGAGTACAAGGCGATAACCCAGGCGGTCAGCATGATACAGGAGGCGCGCTCGCCGGTGCTGCTGATCGGGGCGGGGGCCAACCGCAAGCTGACCGCGAAAATGCTGGCCCAGTTCGTCGCCAAGACCGGCATCCCCTACATCACCACCCAGATGGGTAAAGGCGTGCTGGACGAGGGCGGTGAGCTGTTCCTGGGCAATACCGCGCTGTCAGACGGCGATTTCGTACACCGGGTGATCGAGCGCGCCGACCTGATCATCAATGTCGGCCACGATGTGGTCGAGAAACCGCCCTTCTTCATGCGCCCCAACGGGGTGCGTGTCATCCACGTCAATTTTGAATCCGCCGCGGTGGATCCCGTGTACTTTCCCCAGCTGGAAGTCATCGGCGACATCGCCAACAGCATCTGGCAGATCAAGGAACAGATCGAACCCCAGGACAGCTGGAAGCTGGAGTTCTACCGGGACGTGCACGACGCCTATGTGGCGCACCGGGCCGACCTGGAGAACGACGATCGCTTTCCCATCCTGCCGGAACGCGTGGTGCGCGATATTCGCCGCGCCATGCCGCGGGACGGCATCGTGGCCCTGGATAACGGCGTGTACAAAATCTGGTTCGCCCGCAACTATCCCGCGCACTACCCCAATACCCTGCTGCTGGACAACGCCCTGGCCACCATGGGGGCCGGCCTGCCCTCGGCCATGGCGGCGAAACTCGTCAACCCCGACAAGCCGGTGATCGCGGTGTGCGGCGACGGCGGGTTCATGATGAACAGCCAGGAGATGGAGACCGCGGTGCGCCTGGGGCTGCACCTGGTGGTGATCATCCTGCGGGACGACGCCTACGGCATGATCAAGTGGAAGCAGGCCCATATGCAGTTCGCGGACTTCGGCCTGGATTACGGCAACCCGGATTTCGTCATGTACGCGCAAAGCTATGGCGCCAGGGGCTGGCGCATCGACGCGACGGACCAGTTACTGCCCCGGGTACAGGCCTGCCTGGCGGAACCAGCGGTGCACCTGATCGATGTGCCCGTGGACTACAGCCTGAATGACGAGACCCTGAACAAGACTATCCGCGAGCGCAGCATGCAGCTGTAGGGCAGCAGACTATATGGCCGCATGGAACCCGTGGCCGGTTCCGCGCTAGACTCGGGCTGATAGCCTGCATTGAATCTGGAGAACGGCATGCCCGCGATGCACAAGAGATGGTTTTACGGCGCCAGACTGGCCCTGATCGGACGGATGCTGGGCAAACCCCAGCCGAAGCCGGTGACTTTCGTGGGGCCGGGTGCCAGCGCCCAGCTGAGCAGGGCGATAAACCAGTTCGGGATCCGCAGGCTGCTGGTGGTCACCGACAAGCCCCTGCGGGAACTGGGCGTGCTCGACAGCACGCTCGCAGCCCTCGAGGCCCACGGCGTCGCCACCAGTGTCTACGACGGGGTGCTCCCCGACCCCACCGCGCAGGTCGTGAACGACGGCATCATGATGCTGAAGGAGCAATCCTGTGACGCGGTACTGGCCTTCGGGGGCGGCTCCTCCATAGACTGCGCCAAGGTTGTGGCGCTGGCCAGTGCCAACGGCTGTACTGCCGAGGACTGCAGCGGGGCGAACAAGTGCAAGCTGCCGGCACTGCCGCTGTTTGCCATACCCACCACCGCGGGCACCGGCTCCGAGGGCACCTGCATCGCGGTGATTTCGGATAACGAGACCCACGCCAAGAGCGGCGTTATTGACGCCAGCATGATTCCCAGGGCGGCGGCGCTGGACCCGGAGCTGATGCGTGGCCTGCCGCCAGCTATCACCGCGGCCACCGGCATGGACGCCCTCACCCACGCGATCGAGTCCTACATAGGCGGCTTCGGTAATGCGGAGACCGACTTTTACGGGCTGGCTGCCGCCCGCATGGTCTTCAAGTACCTGCCCATTGCCTGCCGCGATGGCGACAACCTGGAGGCGCGCGAGGCCATGGCGCTGGCCTCCTACTACGGCGGCCTGGCCATTACCCAGGCCCTGGTCGGCTACGTGCACGCCGTCTCACACAACCTGGGCGCGCGTTACGGCATTCCCCACGGACTGGGCAACGCCATGGTGCTGCCCCATGTGCTGGAGCTGATGAAAAAGGACGCCGCCGGCAAGATGGCCGAGATCGCGGTACACGCACAGCTGGGTGAAGGCGGCGAGGCCGACTCCGTGCTGGCCCAGAAGCTGGTCGACCGGGTGTGGGAGCTCAACCGGGAAATCGGCATACCACAGACCTGCGACGCCATCAGGGCGGAGGATATAGACGAGCTGGTCGAGGTCGCGCTGGCCGAGGGTGCGGCCTATCCCAATCCGCGCTTCCTCGAAGCCCACGAGTGCCGCGCCCTGCTCACCCGGCTCAGCACCGGCGCCTGAAGCCTATAGCAGGTCGTCGGCGTCGCAGGGGCCGTCACAGGGATTTTCCACCACCCCGGTGGCGTAGAAGCTGCCCAGGGTAGCCCCGATACTGCGCAGCTCGGTGGCCCGGCCGTGGGGGTCCGGCATGTCATCGCCCCAGTGGGGAATATTGGTGAGCGGGGGATCCGGATTGCCGAAATCGATCTCCAGCATGGCCGAGCCCCGGTGCCTGCCGGCAACCACCTCCAGGCCCCAGACATCGCGAATGGTCGGGGCGAGGTTCACCACCCCGCCAATGGTGCGCGCCATGATGTGCGCCCCCAGGTTGGTCACCTGGTGATCGGCCTTGGAAACCTGGATCAATACCTCGTGCGGCGGCGTGCCCGGCAGCCGGTTGCTGCGAATATACTTCGAGTAGCCGGTGGGCTCGGCCCGGTCCCACAACCCCTGGATCAGGGCCAGATTCATCTGCATATCCAGGGCATTCCAGTTGTAGCGGGCGTAGATCTGCGCGGCGAAGGGGTCGAAGTTGACGCTGCGATTCAGCAGCAGGTTATAGGACTGCCCCGGCACCGCCAGCAGGCCGCGTTCGATATCCGTGGTCAGCGCCATCAGGCTGGCGCCCAGGATACCGCCCTGGCTGCCGCCGAAGTAATAGCGCCGCGAACCATCCAGCACGGCGCCGCCGCAGTCGCGGTTGAGCGCCTCGTTGAGGGGCGTTGAGGGGCCGCCGTCAGCCGCCACCGACAGGGTTCTCATGGCCAGCAGGAAGTTGAGGAAACCCTGGTGCATGCGCTCGGGCACGGCGCGAAACGTCGCCAGGTCACCGCCGGTCAGCGCGCCCACCACGGTGCCCACGTCGTCAGCGGCGAAACCTTTCCAGTCCAGCGCGAAGGTGGCGAGATTTTGCGCCGCCGCGATGGGCTGGAATCCCAGCACCTGCTCTTTTGCGCCCAGCTGGCCGTGCCCGAAGGCCACCAGCGGCGCCGGATCGGTCTGCGCGCTCATGGGTACGACCAGGGCGGCGGCATAGGCAAAGCTGCCGTTTTGCTCCGGCAGGCCGTCCTCACCCAGGTTGAGCAGGCCGCCACTCTCGCCCTTGGTCATATACAGGGGCATGTCGAAGGTCACCTCCAGGCGACAGGCCATGCCGTCGCCAAGGCCCTCTTCCACCAGCTCCACCGTATAGGGCACGCCCTCGGGGGCGGCCTGCAGCGCTTCGTCGCGCATATGCAGCATCGCCCCGGTATTGTTGGCGCGGCTGGCGGTGGTGAAATCCCAGGCGAGCTGCAGCCCGTCCCTGGCGATACCCTGGGCTTCCAGCACCGCGAAGATCTCCTCGAAGTGGGCGCGGCGGGACTCGATGATGGGGTCGTCCGAGGGCAGACCGTCCCGCAGGGCCCTGAAACCCGGCGACGGCTCCAGCAACTGCCCGTCGGCGTCGACCACATTGCGAATGGCGACGATATAACGGGTGGCGTCCTCGGGCCTGATGGCGGGTCGCAGCATCAGCGCCTGCTCCTGGTGCAGTTCATCCGGATCCCGGTCGAGGCCAAACCGCGGCCGCCGCTCGCCGGCGTCGATACGCGCCCGCGCCTGCACCACGTACTCATCCAGGTCTACCCAATGCGCCAGCCGGTCGCCGCTGGCCGTGTTGAGGATGACCGTCGGGGACTGTGGCAGCAGGGAGGCTGCGATGGTGTCGGGGGTGGCAAGACCGGTGACGGTGGCGCCGGGAAAATGCGTCATCGCCGCCACGCCCGGGGAAAACCCGTCCATCTCATTGAAAGCCCCGGGACTGGACTGCTCACCATCGACCGTGGACGGCATGATCACCTGCGGCAGGGCCAGGCGCAGCCCGGTTACCGACTCGGGGTCCGCCTCGGTCCAGTAGTCATTGGGAAACGGGAAGCCGCAATAGGAAGGCGTCAGCGGGTCGCAGCTCAGGGGCGGCGGAGGGACCGACTCCGGCGGGGCCTCGGGGCCCGGCGGGCCAACCTGTGCCACGGCGTTGGAGCTGTTGTCGCCGCAACCGGCGGTGATCGCTGCTGCGCAACCCAGGATGATCCAGTAAGCGATTTTATTCATTTTTATTCTCCTTGGGGATCGCAGGCCAGGGGGCCTGGATACAGTCTATGGCGCCGGCATGGGCGGGGCATCCCGCCGGTGCAGGAGCGTCTGGGTGTAGGCCAGGCCGCGGCGGCGGATGGGCCATTCCACCCAATGGGAACTGGCGTTGCCCACCAGCGCAATGAGCGCGGCGCAGGCCGCCATGCTGAGCAGCACATGATCATCCATATTCCAGCCCAGCCGGTAGGCGGTCTCGCGCATGGTGAACATCACCGGTATATGGCACAGGTAGATGGAATAGGAGCGCCGACCGGCCCACAGCAGCATGCGCGGCAGCCACCAGTTGCCGGTCAGCGCATCCTTGTCACCGATGGCCAGGGCCACGGTCGCCCCGGACAGCAACGCGAGGATGCCTACCTGCAGCGGCAGCTGGTGCTGGCGCAGGTTGCCGATGTAGCACAGGATGAGGAGCAACAACAGCAGTGCCGAACGCAGCAGGCGGATATCGATTTTCGCCAGCAGTCGCTCCCAGTTGCCGTTGCGGGTCCAGATTCCCACCAGCGCCCCCATGGCAATGGCATCGGTGCGGAACACCATGCCGTACAAGCCGCGGGTCTGGAAAAACTGCACCGCGACCAGCGCTATCAGGAACCACTGCAGCCTGCGCCCCAGCAGTCCTATCAGCAGGGGAAAGGCGATATAGAATTGCTCTTCCAGGGACAGGGTCCAGTAAACGAAACTGGCGGCGGGCCTGGGCCTGGCCAAAATACTGCACGAACAGGTAGTTGGCGTAATTGAGCATGCCCGCCAGGGTCCAGCGCAGGTTGGTCTCCAGTGACTGGAACACGCCGGACTCGTTGTAGAACACACACAGCAGCAGAATGATGCCCAGCCACATCCACGCGGCGGGTATCAGGCGAAAAATCCGGTTCAGCCAGAAAAAACGCACGTTGCGCCAGTACAGGGTGCGGTTGCCAACCTCGCACAGCTGCGGCAACAGGTTGCGGGTGATGATGTAACCGGATATGCAGAAAAACAGGTCCAGTACCGCGCCGCCGCCGCGATAGGAAAACCAGGGGCCATCGATGAACAACGTCTTGGAGAGCAGGTTGCCCTGGATGTGCTGGTAGATTATCACGCACAACCCGAAGCCCCTGAGCACCTCGAGGTCGTTGATCAGGCGGGTTCTGCTGGCCGGCCCGGGCGGCTCGCTCACCCGGCCTACTCCAGCTCCATCAGCGCGCCCAACTGGCGGCGCAGTCGCTCGTTGTCGCGGCGCAACTGCTCCAGCTCATCGATCAGCTCCAGGGCCAGGGCCACCGCGGCCCAGTCCAACTCCAGGTCGCGCTGCAGGCGGCAGGCCCGCTGCAGGGTCGCGACCATGGGCGGCTCGAACTGCCACTCGGCGGGATGGGCGCCGCGAGGCTGCACGATACCCTGCTCCACGATGGTCACCACGGTCTCCTCGCTGACGTGCGCGCAGTGGGTGATCTCGCTCAGGCTCAGGTAATAGACGGTTTCGTTCATTGCATTCACCCCCAGTTCCGGCGCGGGTCGAAGTTCGAAGCCGCTGCCAGTTGCTGCCACAGGGTTTGCTCCTGCTGGCTGGCCGACTCGGGCATGGTCACCCGCAGCACCACATACAGGTCGCCCCGCTTGTCCGCCCTGCCCAGCCCCTTGCCGCGCACTCGCATACGCTTGCCGTTCTGGCTGTTGGCCGGCACCGTGAGGCTGATATTACCCTCCAGGGTGGGCACGGTGAGCTTGCAGCCCAAGGCCGCCTCCCAGGGCGCCAGCGGGGACCGTGATCGTGAGATCAGAGCCCTCCACCAGGTACAGCGGATGGGGGGCAAAGCGGATGTGCAGGTACAGGTCGCCCGCCGGTGCATCGCCGATTCCCGGGGCACCCTGGCCCTTGAGGCGGATGCGCTCCCCCTCGGTGACCCCGGCGGGAATTTTTACCTTGAGGGTACGCGCCTCCCTGGTCAGGCGGCCGCGTTCCATCGAAACTCGGAACCTCGTAACTGATGGTGCGCGATTCGCCCTCGAAGGCATCCTCCAGGAAGATGGCCAGTGCCAGCTCTATATCCTCGCCGCGGCGGGTGAAATGCTGGCGTGAATAGCCCTGCCGTGAGCCGTGTCCCGCCTGGCCGAACACCTCCTCGAAAAAGTCCGAGAAGCCGCCCTGGAAATCCCCCTGGAACCCGCTGCCGGTGTCTCCCCCCTGCCATCCCGGCGGCGGTTCGAAACCGCGGGCGCCGCCGTACTGCCGCGCCACGTCGTACTCGGCGCGCTTTTCCTTGTCGCGCAATACCTCGTAGGCTTCCGACACTTCCTTGAACTTGTGCTCGGCGTCTTCCTCGGAGCTGACATCGGGGTGGTACTTGCGGGCCAGCTTGCGATAGGCCGCCTTGATGCTCTTGTCATCGGCATCGGCGTCCACGCCGAGAATCTTGTAGTAGTCCTTGAATTCCATGTGCTGCGGTGGCGCTCCCCCGGTTTCAGGCCCCGGCTACGCTAGCATAGATGCGTCCGCCGGGAAAACCCTGGACGCTGGGGACGGGCGCGGATTCTTGTTATGCTTCCACGCGCCCATAACAACTACAAGGATATCGACCTGATGCCCGTGCCACGCACCCTGCTCGCCCCACTCCTGGGCACGCTGCTGCTCGTCCACCTGCCGGTCGCCAGCGCCGGGGAATCGACCCGGCTGTTGTGGGGGGACACCCACCTGCACACCTCCTACTCTTTCGACGCCTTCCTCAACCAGAATGACTCCGCCGACCCCGATACCGCCTATCGCTGGGCCCGCGGCCTGCCGGTGATACACCCCTATACCGAGGCCCGGGTACAGATCGGCGCGCCGCTGGACTTCCTGGTAGTGTCGGATCACGCCGAGGCCATGGGGGTGCTGCGTGCCATCGTCAACGGCACCGAGCAATTCGGGGAGGTATCCGGCTGGGACTGGGTCAGGCGCTGGTTCGCCGTCACCAGCATCCGCCTGGCCATGTGGAGCGGCAACGGGCCGCTGGTTTTCAACGACCTGCTGCCGGTAAAACTGGTCAACTGGGGAGACGACCCGGTGCTGGACCCGGGCAACGCCCCCCTTAACGACATGCTGGGCGATCTCACGCCGACGGTGGCCACCAGTTGGGCAGCCGTCATCGATGCCGCCGAGGCCAACAATCGCCCGGGAGAATTCAGCGCCCTGCTGGGCTGGGAGTGGAGTTCCATACCGGCGGGCGCCAACCTGCACCGGGTGATCGTTACCCCCAATGGCCGCGAACAGGCCAGCCAGTACCTGCCCTTCGGTTCGGACCAGAGCCAGTACCCCCAGGACCTGTGGCAATGGCTGCAGGCGACCGCCGAGGCCAGCGACAGCCAGTTCATATCCATCCCCCACAACTCGAATATTTCCAAGGGTTACATGTTCGACGAGACCAACCTGCGCGGCGAACCGATGACCAGCGACTACATAGCGACCCGCAGCTACTGGGAGCCGGTGGTGGAAATGACCCAGCTCAAGGGGGATTCCGAAACCCATCCCGACCTCTCGCCGGAAGATCCCTTCGCGGATTTCGAGCAGTATGACTTCTATATCCAGCAGGAGTGGCAACCCTTCCGGGCCGCGGTGGGCGATTACATCCGGCCCGCCCTGGGTCGCGGCCTGCAAATCGGCCAGCGTCTGGGCAGCAATCCCTACCAGTTTGGCCTGATTGGCTCCACCGATGCCCACACCGGCCTGTCCAGCGCGGAAGAGGATAATTTCTGGGGGAAAATGGCCTACGACTCCATACCCAAAAACAAGTCCGGTGGCGCCCTGGGGGGCACCCGGGCGACCGGCTGGGACATGTCGGCCGCGGGCATGGCCGCGGTCTGGGCCACCGAGAACACCCGCCAGGGCGTGTTCGACGCCATGCGCAGACGCGAGGTCTACGCCACCACGGGGCCGCGCATCAGCGTGCGCATGTTTGCCGGTTGGGACTTCGCCCCGGAAGACGCGGCATCCCCGGACCTGGCTGCCATCGGTTACACCGAGGGCGTGCCCATGGGCGGCGAATTGTCCGGCCCCGTGGCGGGGGACGGGCCGAGCTTACTGATCAGCGCCATGAAAGATCCCGCGGGCGCCAACCTGGATCGCATCCAGGTCATCAAGGGCTGGGTAGACGCTCAGGGTACGAGCCACGAGAAGATTTTCAACGTCGCCTGGTCGGGCGATCGCGAGCTGGCAGCGGACGGTTCCCTGCCTGCCGTGGGCAACACCGTGGACCCGGCCACCGCCAGCTACAGCAACGACATCGGCGCCGCCCAACTGGCAGTGGTCTGGGAGGACCCGGAATTCGATCCAGCCCAGGGCGCGTTCTACTATGTGCGGATACTGCAGATACCCACTCCCCGCCACTCCCAGTATGACGCGGTGGCGTTGGGCCTGGAGCAGGCCGATGGCTTTCCGGCCGCCATCCAGGAGCGGGCCTACACCTCCCCGGTCTGGTACACCCCCGAGTAAGCGGCGGGGCGCCGCCGTATGGGAAGCTAAGCGGGAGGTTGGCGGGACAACAGCGCCTGCCTGCGCTCATTCAGGGTAGCGATAGTTGCATCCATCGCCGCCTTGTCGTACTCGCGCAGGCCGCTGAGTATCATCCGCTTGTTGCCCCTGCCGACAACTGCGCCGGAGTCGACCAGGTTGAAGGCCAGCTTCACCTCGCCCCGCTTGCCATTGGCGACCAACTCGTTGTGATCGATCTCCAGGGCAGGCGCCTCGATATTGAGCCGGTCCAGGTCTATGGTCATGCTCTCGTACATCACCATGGGGCGCTCGGGATTGATCATGACGTTCTGCTCGGCCAGCAGTGGCACGAGGATGTGCGGGAAAGTGTGGCCTGAAAACTGCACGTACTCGCGGGTGAGCCGGTCTATCAGCGCCGCGTCGCGACTGTTCTCGCCCCCCCGGCGGATGGTGAGGTACTGCCTGCCCTGGGTGTCGTTGATTGCCAGTTCCGGGGCGGATTCCGGCAGCAATAACTGGATACCGTCCACTACCATGCCGGTGAACGCAAACTCCATGTGCTGGCTGAGACCGTACCTGGCGAGGATGATGGAAAACAGCAGGTCACCGGGAATGCAGAAGCGCCGTGCGTCCGGATCGTGGATGGGGTTGAAATCATCCGCAACCTGCTTGGCGAAGTTGCTGCCCTGTTCGCGGGTAAAGCTGATCTTGCCGTCGTGAGCGCTGTAGTAATGGTCAATGAGCATAGAGTAGCCGGTGGGATAGGTTCGCCTGGAATAGACCGCAGTCTAGCAGGAACCGCGGCCGCATCCTACGAGGGGAGCCAACACCGTGCGCGCTCAGCGCCAATTATAGGTGAAGTCCAGCAGCAGCGAGTAGTGATCCTTCGACTTGCCGACCACCCGGCCCTTTAACGGCGCATCCCCGGTGTCGATGGGACCGCTGCCGGTATCGAGCAGGTCGATGCTGAACTGCATGTCATTGCCGCTGGCCAGCTTGTAGGTGACTCCGGCGCCCACGCCCCACATTTCATCCAGGTCCATGCCAAAGCTGCGGTTGGCGTCATCCACCGGCTGCTCCACCCACATAAGACCCACCGAACCGCGCATTTTAGTATTGATAGGCCAACTGGTGCCGGTCGTGACCACCCAGAAGTTGTTGTACAGCCCCTCGGGCACCTGCAGCGTTCCCTCCTCGAGATAAACATCGCTTACCCCAAAATCGGAAAACTCCATCCACATGGCATCCACAGTGAAATCCCAGTCATTGTCCAGGCGGTGGTACAGCCCGAGGCCGACGTTCATGGGTACGTTGTCAGCCAACTCGAAAGTCTGGCTCTGGATACGATCTATGACCTCCTGTGGGCGACGCACATTGTGCAGATCCACCTCGGCATCCATGTCGATATTGACCTTGGAATTCCAAACCACGCCCAGCCTGGTGTCAGGGGAGAGGGAGTACAGCGCGCTCACCGAAAAACCCGCCCCGAAACCGTCGGCCTGGGCGGTGAGATGACCGTCCTCGAAACGATCGCCCACCAGGTTGTTGTTAACCTGGGTGCGCACCTCGGAATCGCTGTACATGATGCGCGAAGCGACGCCCAGGGAAAAACTGTCGTTAAAGGAGTAGGACGCCGCGGGGCTGAGCGCGATGTAGACCAGTGAGAAGCGGTCACTGTAGTAGCGGCCCGCCCAGTTGGGGCCATTGGTGGCCCCAAAACCGGTAGGCACATTGAGTGAATAGCCAAAATGCCAGTTCTCATTGTACTGGCGGGAATAAAAGAACGAGGGAATCAGGGTGGGATCGGAATCCCGCGGATTGCCGCCCTCCACGGTGGTCTGGTTTTCATTGACCTCGAATTTGGAGAAATCCACCACCAGAATACCGTTGCCGGTCATCTGGGTACCATCCAGCCTGGCCATCCCGGCGGGGTTGGCGAAAACGGTGCTGGCGTCATAGGCCTTGGCAAACAGACCGGTGAAGGCCGGGCCCGAGGCATGGCTTGCGGCGGTAGCTGCAAGACAAATTAAAGCGACGGCGCCGCGCAAACTATATGAACTCATGTGATTCTCCACGGAAGCATCCAGAAAAGTGGCCGCTAAACGGTACTACGACTCGCACCCAAAACAAACTGCCAGGCACTAGAGCAAGTCAAGAATACGATAATAAAGCATACCCATGGCCAGCACCTGGCTGCCCAGAGCTTTGCCGAACGGTATGCGCGGATGCCTGGCGCGCTCGAACAGTTCCAGTTTGCGCGTATCGCCGGCGATGGCCTCGGCCATGATCTCACCGCTGGCGTGGGTCATGTTGACCCCGTGGCCCGAGTAGCCCAGGGCGTAGTAGAGCTTGTCTCCCAGCCTGCCCAGCAGGGGCACGCGATTGAGGACAATACCTATGTTGCCGCCCCACTGGTAGTCCACGCGCTTGTCCCGCAATTGCGGGAATATGCGCTGCATGCGCGGCTCTATACTGGCGCGGATACTTTTCGGCTCGCGCCCGGAATAATTACAGCGCCCGCCGAACAGCATGCGCCGGTCCGCCGATAGCCGGAAATAGTCCAGCACGTGGTTGGGGTCGCAGAAGGCCATGTCCAGGGGGTTGAGCTCCGCCGCCTCCGCCGCGCCCAGCGGCTCCGTGGCGATGATGTAACTGCCGGCGGGAAATACCTGGCCGCGCAGTTTGCGCGCCTCCAGCTGCTGGTAGGCATTACCCGCCAGCACCGCAGCCCCCGCGTTGACCTGGCCGCTGCCGGTACTGACCACTACCCTGGACCCTGTCTCCCGAATACCCAGTGCCTCGCTGCGCTCGAAAATATGTACGCCCTGCCCGGCCGCGGCGCGCGCCTCCCCCAGGCACAGGTTCAGGGGGTGCAGATGGCCGCTGCGATTATTGATCAAGCCGCCGATATAGGCCTCGCTACCAATCACCGAGGGCATCTCCTCGCGGGACACCATGCGGACCGAATCGGCAAAACCACGGCGCAGCAATTCATCGTGGTAGCTTTCGAACTGGCGCATATGGCGGGGCTTGAGGGCCACATCCATGTAGCCGTACTTGAGATCGCAGTCGATACCGTAGCTTGCCACCCGTGCGGCGATGAGGGTGTTGCCGCGCCAACCGATGTCCCAGAGCAGGTCGGCCGCACCGGGGCCGAGCTGCCGCAACATCTCCCCGTCACCGCTGAAACCCCCGATGAACTGGCCGCCGTTGCGACCCGAGGCGCCCCAGCCGATGCGATGTTGCTCCAGTACCGCCACCGAGTAGCCGCGCTCAACCAGGCTCAGGGCGGTGGCAATGCCGGTGAAGCCGCCACCGCAGATGCAAACATCCACCTCCAGCTCACCCTGCAGCGAGGGATAAGCCACATCGCAGTTGCGGGTGGCGACGTAGTAGGAGTCTGGATAGGCCGCTTTATCCATCGCGGCCTGCCCGCGGAAGCGCCGACACTGCCCGCAGCGGCGGCGGACTGTCCTGCCGGGCGTTGCCCGGGGGCCACTGCAGCAGGCGCAGGCCACGGCTGAAATCGGTACCCCCGAGACAGCACAGGGCCAGGCGATACTGCGGCAGCGGTTCCAGCAAGCCGTACCAGGCATTGCCGGCGGCGGGCTCCAGGGCGTCGATCGACTCCGGCGCCCCGGGCTTGCCGCCAGTCAGCGCGAAACCCGTGGTCTGCAGTTCGCGGCCCAGGGAGCCGCCGGCCGCCTTGACGCTGGCCTCCTTGAGCGTCCAGTAATCGTAGAAACGGTCTACCAGCCGGGCGCCCTCGCGGGCCTCCATATCGGCGATTTCCGCCGCGCTGAAGCAGCGCCTGGCCAGCTTCAGGACATCGCGGGCGGGGTCGCAATATTCCAGGTCCACCCCTACCGCGGCGGCGCCGCTGACCGCCAACGCCAGCCAGGCACCGCTGTCACTGAGGTTGAAAGACAGCGCCCGGGCACCGCCCAGCAGTAGTGGTTTGCCATGGGGGCCGCGGGCGAATGCCAGCGACGCCGGCGGGCACCCGGTATAGCGGGACAGGACTGCACGGGTGAAACCGTCGGAATCGGTTACGGCGTCGCGGGTCGCCAGCCACAGGTGTACCTGGTCCGCAGCCGGTGGTGGCAGGCCCTCAGAGTCTCTGGATTTTTTTGCCGATGGCGCGGTCACGCAGCTTCCAGAACAGGCTGACGGGGTTGACCACCACGATGAATACCCGCCGCAACCGGCCCTCGGGGCAGTCGATGGCGCGCACCGCGTGCCAGGCGTGATCGGTGCGCAGCATCAGGGAGCTGTAATTGCCAATCGACTGGCACTCGTGAATGGCATCGAACTGGTCGTAGTCGGGAGCGGAGTTGTAATCCAGGCGGCCGCCGTCATCCAGCACCAGGGTCGAGCCGCCCCAGGCCGGATCCCAGTCCTGCTCGGAATTGAAGTAGAACAGGTGGGAGCCGTGCTCGCGCCGGGCATCGCAGTGGGGCGAGACATCACAGCCGGAGGGGGTATAGTGCCAGTGGAAGCGAAACTCTATTTTTTTCGCCCCCAGCAGGCGCGCCACCTCATCGCGGTAGGCATCGCTGCGCAGTTCGGCGATGAATTCCTGCCACGGCTGCGGCACCGGCATGCCCGGCTCGTACTCCAGGGAGTAACGATCGTGAGGCGCCTGCCCCGCCCGCCGCTCGTAGCCGAACTTCTGCTCAAACAATTCCAGGGGCGGCATATTGGCCAGCAGGTCCTGGAAACCGGACTCGGTCAATACACCCTCGCGGTTGTAGTAGGGATAGGGCTTGATCTTAAGGAAGTCCTCGCGCTTCAAATTGCGCAGGGCATCGATATCAAGGTATTTCATGCGACCTTCTTCGCCAATGGCGGTGTTCGCGCCAGCACCTCGAAGGCGTCGTGGCGCACATGGTTGTTGCGGATTTCCTCGCGTACCAGGTCTTTAGTGACATGGCCGCAATCCAGGCATTCCTGCAGCAGGCCGAAGAACAGCTCCTCCTGCCGCTTGTCGGGATGCACCTGATAGCGGCCGAGCAGGCCGTATTCACCGAACACCCGGGCCCGCAACCGGTTCAGGGAAGCCAGCAGGGGCTTGTCCTTGACCTTGTCAGCCGGGGTATAGTCGACCGGCAGCCCGGTTTTCCAGGGCTGGGTGCGGCGCTTGGTATTGTGGATCAGCCGGGTATTGGCATCCAGGTGGTCGAAGTCGTTCCAGCAGTCCTCCAGGTAGCCGATATTGGCCGGGTCTTCATAGGCCAGCACCATCCACTCCTTGTAGTCCTTCTCGAACTCAAACAGCTGGCCGAACTCCTTTTCGGCATCCCAATGGCGCAGGCGCCCGCAATCCAGCAGCATCACGCTGGTGGCGACCTGGTAGTGCTTGTCTTCCTTGCCGGAACGGTGCCTGCCCATGACCGCGGCACCACCCATATCGCGGTCCAGCAGCTCATTGATATCGCCCACGGCGAACACATCGGGATCGGTGACCACCGCCCGGCCCTGCCAGTTCATCAGTTTCGGCGGCAGGAAGCGCAGCGGGGTGAAAGATTGCAGGTCGTCCATGTGCCATACCCGTGTGGTACCGCCGCGCAGGAAGGTCTGGCCCTCGCGCTGGGCCAGGTAGGGGTGATCACGGGTGTGGATAAAGCGCACCTCGAACTGGTCAGGGTTGCGCGAATTGCGGCGGAAGGAATACTCCGCCACCAGCGCACCCAACCACTGGCGCTCATTGGTATGGATGAACACGCACTTGCCCATCAGTTTGCCTCTTTAACTCGCTCCGAGCTGGTGTAGCCGAATACGGGCAAAAGGCCATCATCCACCATTGCCTCCAACTCCGCTACCTGCTCGTCATCAAAGTAGTCACGGTAACCCCCGACCTTGGCCTTGCGCACCTTGAAAGTGTTGGGGTCATTCACATCCTTGGCCTGCACCCGGCTGCCCGAGCGCCAGAAATAGTTCTCCTGCTCCTTCTTGCGCAGGTTTTCCACGGAGGCGAACTCCGCCGTGTCCCGCAGGTACGCCTCATTGACCTCCAGGCCCAGGAACTCGACGATGCGCGCCATCTGGGATTCGGGGCTGGCGCGCAGGTCCTCGTAACGCACCACCAGCAACTGTTCGATTTTCGGCAGTTCCCTGGCCCAGTTGTTCATGAATTCGATGACATGCGACAGGCCCTGGTTGGGGTCCTTGACGAAATCGTAGACCGAGATGTCCGCCTCGTGCGCCGGGTACTTGTTCATGGCCTTTTTCTCGGGGCGCATGCGGTACTTCCACTGGAAGAACTGGGATACCGCCACATCTATGGGATTGCGCACCAGCAGCACGGTTTTCTTGTGGTAGAAATCCTTCTTGGAATCCACGTTGCCGGTATAGCCGCGCAGGTAGTTGTCGTGGGTGAAGAAGATCTTCGGAATGTCCTTGTTCAGGCGCGTATAGTTGTCAAAGCCCATGAGGATGTTGTCCGGCAACTTGTACACCAGCTGATAATAGCGGGAAATCATCACCCGCACCCAGGTGCGCCCGCTCTTGCCGTAGGAGGCGAAAATGTACTCACAGCGGTTGTATTTCCAGAACTCCTCGCGCCCGCGGCGCCAGCGCTCCAGCTGGTGAGCCTGTTCCTCGGGCAGGAACTTGCAAACGGCGCGAACCAACCACTTGAGAACGCGCTTGAAGATCATATGCATGCCGGGCTTACCTCTGTCCCCTGAACCGGGGCGTAAGAAGTGGCGAAGGGTAAAGGATGATAGGGCCATTCTCAAGATTATGTGGTATTTTTAACGGCTTTCGATCAACCCTCGCAAGTATCTGAAATTTATGGAATTCGGGGCAGCCCGCAAGTTCCTCGTGGACCGAGGAATGGCGTACTTTTACGCCGTATTCACAGCCGGTTACTTCCTGCTGCCCATGGCGGCGGGCCACCGTCGCGTCTACTACTTCCTGGTGCTGCCCGCCGTGCTGGTGCTGTGGCGTGAAATCGCCGGCTTTTACCGCAACAACCTGCTGGCAGGCCTGTTGCTGTGCTATGGCGGCTACATGCTCAGCACCTTGCTGTGGAGCGCGGACTTCGCCACCGGGCCGGCGCTGGAGACCATCGGCTACGCCATCAGCGTACTGTCTTTCTGCCTGGTCAGCGGTTACCTGTGGGTGCAGCAGGGGGAGCTGATGGACCGCTTTGCCCACCGCGCCACCTGGCTGGCCGCCGGCGCGGCCCTGGTGTCCATCGTCGCCTGGTACGCCTTCAACCCCTTTCCCGCCTCGCGCCTGGAACCGCTGGGGGTAATGCACCACCAGAACAAGGCCGCCTGCGCCTACGGAATCTTCCTGGTGCTGTGCATGTATTACGCCTTCGGCGAACGCGGCCGCGACAACCGCACGGTCTATGCCCTGCTGGGCCTGGCGCTGCTCAGCCTGGTGCTGTTTACCCAGTCGCGCACCGCGCTGGTCGCCAGCTGCGTAGGGCTGCTGGTGCTGGTGGGGTACCGGGCACTGGCCGTGGTCGCCATCGGCGGCGTCGCCAGCTGGGCCCTGTTGGCGGCCAACCCCCGGGACTGGATTCACCGGGTCGAAGCCTTCTCTTTCCGACCGGGCATCTGGGAGCGGGTGCTGCAGGATATGCAGGGTCACTGGTGGTTCGGCCACGGCTACCTGATCGATCCCCGGGTGCAAGCCTACGACAAGGTCTTCAGCCACGCCCACAACAGCTACCTGGCCTCCCTGCGCGATGGCGGCCTGGTGGGCCTGGCGCTGTTGCTGGCAATCCTGGCCGTGGCAGCGTTGTGGGCCTGGCGCCTGTACCGATTGCGTGGCGAACGCATTTACCTGGCGCTGCTGCTGTACGGTATGACCGCCATTTTCATGGATTACGACCGGCTGCTGGTACATCCCAAGGAAATCTGGCTGTTTTTCTGGCTGCCGGTAGCGCTTATCATGGGGACCTACCCCGGCCGCCACGAGCCGGATTCCGCTCGCTACCCGGGACACGGAACATGAAGCAACCAGGCTCTCGCCAATTTCTGTGCAGTTTCCTGCTGGTCGCCGCGGGCAGCATCGGCGCCGACGACCTGCCCTGTGACCAGACCGCCCCTCCGCTACCTAGCTGGCAGGCACTGGAATACGAACAGCGGGCATTCATGGTTACCGCTCGTTCGCGGCTGGAGTTGCACGCCGATGCCGCCGATCCGGCCATATGGCAGCTGCAGGCAAACAGCTCGGTTGCCAGCAATTCCGAGGATGTGGGGCTGACACTGGCGGCGGCGGACGGCCGGGCCCAGCGCAGGGAGCGCTACAGCCAGGGCAAGGACAAACGCTACAAAACCTACGACTATCTACCGAAAATGGTGGTCCGCAAACGTTTCGACCCGCCCGCGGACACCAGCCTGCCCCCCATGGACTGGCCCCTGAGCAGCCGCAAGGAAATCCCCTACCCGCCGCTGCCCGACGGTGCCGTGGTAACTGACGCCTACGCCCTGCTGGAACTGGCCGGCCGCTTCCTGGACTCGGAAGCCACCGACGCTACAGTAGCCATCAACACCGAATTCAACTTCTACCTGGTGAAGCTGAGCCGCGGGGACAGCCCGGCAATCAAGGTCAAATACCAGCTTTCCGGGTCGGGGCAGACCGTCAGCGGCAACCGCGAGACCCGGGCGGTGAAGCTGGCAATCAGCCCGCTGGCGGAGCCCGACAAGCCCGATTTCAGCCTGCTGGGGCTGCATGGTGAAATCACCATCCTGTTCGACCGCGAGCAGACTCTGCCCCTGCAGTTGCGCGGCACCGCCCCGCGCCTGGGCAGTGCCGAGATCAATCTCACAGCCGTTACGCTGAGGGAGGCCTGTGCCGCCAGGGCCGAGCCAGGCCGGGCCGAGCCTGGCCGGGCCGAGCCAGGCCGCGCCAATGCGGAAGAGGTCGAGCCTTCGGAACCCGGGACGTGACAGCAGCGGCCGGGCCGGTAGGCCTGATCAGCAACCCCGCCAGCGGGCACAATCGGGACCAGTTTGAGCGCATCCACAACCGCATCGCCCGCTGCCCGGATATCCATCACCTGGTCACCCACAGTGCCGCCGAGGTCCCCGCCGCGCTGGCGGAACTGGCGGCCAGGCAGGTAGGGGTCCTGGCCATCAATGGCGGCGATGGCACCGCCTCCCAACTGCTGGGGCAATTGCTGGAATCGAGCGCATTTGCCCGGTTGCCCGCCATCGTGCTGTTGCCCGGCGGCACCGCCAACATGAACGCCGGGGACATCGGCGTGCGAGGTTCCCTGTGGCGCGCCACCAACCGCTTTTGCCAGTGGTGCGACAGCGGCCGCGACACCGCCGGCAAGCTGCACCGGCGGCCCCTGCTGCGGGTGGTAATCGACCCCGCGGGGCCGCCTCATTACGGCATGTTCCTGGGCGGCGGCGCCATCATTCAGGGCACCGAATACGCCCACGAACAGGTGCATGCCCGCGGCCTGCGGGACGACTTCAGCCTGGCCCTGATCACCCTGCGCACGGTGTGGGGGGTGCTGCGCGACGACCCGGACTTCAATCGCCATGTGGCCATCAGCCTCTCCCTGGACGGGGGTGAACCCACCCCTCGCGACACCCTGATCCTCGCCGTCAGCACCCTGCAGCGCCTCGCCTTCGGCATGCGGCCCTTCTGGGGCCAGGGTCCGGGAGCGATCCGCCTCACGGTGATGGAGCAGGGCTGCACCCGCTTCGCCCGCACGTTTTTTTCCATCGCCAGGGGCCGACCCAACCGCAACGCGGTACCGGCATCCGGTTATTTCAGCCACAACGTGGACAAGCTGCGCCTGCAACTGCAGGGCAAGCTCAACCTGGACGGCGAGATTCTCGAGGCGGATGGCGAGGTCGCCATTACCGCCAGCCGGGAACTGGAATTCATCGCCCTGTGAGCGCTTACCCCGCTGTTACCGGCCCCGACCCGACCGCGGATCCCGCCCTGGCGGCCCTGTTGGAAGATCTGCACGCGCGCCACCACGGCGCCATCTGCGCGACCCTGGTATACGGCTCCTGCCTGCGCAGCGGCAATATCTACGACGGTCTGCTGGATCTCTACCTGATCTGCGACAGCTATCGCGCCGCCTATCGCAGCCCCTTGCTGGCGGGGGCCAACTGGCTGCTGCCACCGAATGTGTTCTACGCCGAGCTCAGCCTCGAGGGCCGCACCCTGCGCAGCAAGGTCACCGTGATTTCCCTGCGGGACTTCCGCCGGGGTTGCTCCAGGGCCTGGTTCGAATCCTACATCTGGGGCCGCTTTGCCCAGCCCACCCACATACTCCACAGCCGCGATCCGGACACCCGGGAAGCGGTGGAAAACTGTCTGCTGCAGGCGGCCCGCACCCTGTTGCAGAACGGCCTGCCGGCGCTGCCCGACCAGGGCCTGGTCACCGACCTGTGGCAGCAGGCGCTGGCACTGAGTTACTCCACCGAGTTGCGCACCGAGCGCAGCGGTCGCGCCGCTGAGCTGGCACAATCCGCCCGCGACTTTTACGCGACCCTGACCCGGCTGCACGCCCCCTCGCTTGGTTCCGGGTTTAAGGTGTATGATAGCGGCGCCGAGCTGCACTACAGTAAAGCAACCAGCCGGGCGCGCGGCCTGGCAGCGAACGGGGCCTGGTGGCTGCGCAGGGCACAGGGCAAACTACTGTCAGTGTTGCGCCTGGTTAAAGCGCTTTTTACCTTCGAGGGGGGACTGGATTATATCGCGTGGAAGCTGGAACGGCATTCAGGGGAAAAAGTGGTCATTCCCGATAAGGTCAGGCGCGCGCCGCTTATTCACCTTTGGGGTTTCTTCTGGGGTCTTTATCGTCGCGGCATCTTCAAGTAAACATCCGGTATGAACATGCCCGCCAGCAAAGACCTTAACGTCGCTATCTGCGTCTGCACCCACAACCGGGCCGAGGTTCTCAAACGCCTGTTGCTCACCCTGCGGGACATAGACCTCAACGGCTATAACCCCGGGTCGGTCGAACTCATCGTCATCGACAACAACCCCAACTCGGCCACCCGCGATATCTGCGAGCAAACCGGCAAGAGCCTGCCCATTCGGGTGCACTACACCACTGAACCCACCCCGGGTATCACCTATGCCCGCAACCGGGCGGTAGCCGTGGCACTGGAGCGCGGCGCTGAACTGGTGGCCTTCATCGACGACGACGATGTCCCCCACCCGGACTGGCTTACCCAGCTGCTGGACCGCCAGTTGGCCACCGGCGCCGACCTGGTTTTCGGCAGCTGGATTCTCGATGAGCAGATGCCTGACTGGGCGCGTGATTCCGGTATTTTCCGCTCGCCCACCAAGACCAAACAGGACAAGAAAGGCGGGCGCTACGGTCTGCCGGACTGCGCCTCGACCTGCAATCTGCTGGTGGGCAAGGACATCCTGCTGCGAGTGGGCGCGGCCGGGCCGGTGTTTTCCCACGCCTTCTGCAACAGCGGCGGCGAGGACAAGGACTTCTTCATACGCGCCCACCACCTGGGCGCCAAACTGGCTTCGGCCGAGAACTCCTTCATCCACCGCATCCATGGCCCCAGTCGCTACACCGCCCGGGGCCTGATCCGGCGGGGCTTCAAGAACGGCTGCTCCCAGGTCAATATGGCGCGCTACCACGGCGACAGCAGCCGCCACCTCAAGCTCCTCGCCACAGCCCTGACAAAGCTTGTTATCTCCTTGATAATATTGCCTTTTACCATTTTCTCGCGAGCCAATTTCATGCACAGCCTGTACCGCGTGGCCAAGGCCTGCGGGGTGCTGTACACCACTCTCACCGGGCGCAGTTTCAAGTACTATTCACGCTGAAAGTCCCCCCGCCAAAATGGCAAAAAAGGGTCTATTCTTTTATAGTTGCCCCCGAGAAAAGGGAGCCCGCGACGATCATGAAAGCCTGCGTATTCATCCAGACCAACCACAAGCAGATTACCGGCGCCATCGTGGCCGAGCACGCCCTGCGCCGCTACTCCAGCAACAACGACAAATTCGACGTGCAGATCATGGACAGCCGCGACTACCCCATGTTCGCCGCCCACGAGGGCCAGGAGTACCTGCGCGACGGCGTCAAGCGGGTCTGGCTGAATGACGACCTGCAGTCCTTTACCCCCACCCGCTTCATGCCGCCCAAGCTGATGGGTTACGAAGGGCGAGCCGTGGTCATCGACCCGGACATCTTCGCCGCCGCCGATATCTGGGAATTGCTCAGCCGCGACATGCACGGCAAGGCCATCATGTGCCGCATGCGCTCCGGCCCCAAGGGGCTGGTGGATCGCTGCATGGCCAGCAGTGTGATGTTGCTGGATTGCGCCAGGCTGACCCACTGGGACGTGGAGAAAAAGTTCGAGGCCATGTTCGACTTCACCCAGGACTACCAGCCCTGGATCTGCCTGAAGGAAGAGGACCGGGACACCATCGATTTCTTCGAGCCCGAGTGGAACGATTTCGACAAGTTCACCCCGGAAACCAAGATGCTGCACACCACCCGGCGCAAGACCCAGCCCTGGAAAACCGGCCTGCCCACCGACTGGCGCCCGGCGGAACGCTTCCGCCTGTTCCCGCCGGTGGCCTGGGTGATGCGCGCCCGGCGCAAGCTGTTTGGCGAGTACGCCTTCCTGGGCAACTACAAGCAGCACCCGGACCAGAACCAGGAGAACTTCTTCTTCGGCCTGCTCAAGGAATGCCTGGCAAGCGGCAAGATCACCGAGGACTTCCTGCGCAAGGAGATGGAGCAGAACCACGTGCGCCACGACGCCTTCGAGGTGCTGGCGCGCACTCCCGACCTGCCGCCGGCCCCGCTGCACCCCCTCAGCGCGCTGTCAAAAGCCGCCTGACCGCTGCGGCACTGTGCCGCAGCTCTTCGTTTGCAGCAACCAGGGCCGCGCTGTCCGCGATGGCGGCCGATTGCCGTCGCAGACTGTCCGCTGCCGGCGCCACACTGCTTTCATCCAGCCAGCTGGCGCGCCCGGATGCCACCAGCGCCCGCTGGATATTGCCCACGTCACGACGCATGCGCTGCGGGCCGCAGCGCATCGCGAGGCGGTGGCTCAGCGGCTTGTAGCGCCAGCCGTGGCGCAGGCGCCACCAGGGCGTGTCGCCGTCCCCCATATCAAAGATGAACAGGGGCCGCCCGGTCGCCGCAGCCTCCGCCAGCATGGACATGGATTCGCCGGTCACCACAAAGGCATCGGCCAGGGCGAGCAGGCCGCGGTAGGGATTTTCCCCTTCGCCGCGGCCCCAGCGATAGGCCATGGCGGGGGCGCCCAGGCTCTGCTGCAGGGCGTCGCCCGCGGCCACGGGCGTGCGCGGGCTGTCGGTGTACAGCAGGGAACCACCGCAGGCCCGGGCGAGTTCATCCGCCAAGGTCCCCAGGCGCCGTCCCTTGGCGGCGGTCAGGACAAACTGGCCGCTGTCGCCGCCAACCAGCACCGCGATCCAGGGCCGGGGCAGTGCGGCGATCCGCGGTCGCAAGTCCTGCGCCGCCGCTGCGAGCTCACCCGGTGACCAGCGCAACAGCGGCAGGCTGTTGTGATGGATGTTGGCCTGTCGCGGCAGGAAATACTGGGGCGTGGTAACGACCAGGTCCCATTCATCCAGCGGGGCCCAGGGGCGCCCGAGATGGACCAGGCGGGTGCGCCCGCCGGAGCGCTGCCTGATCCAGCGGGCCACCGGTTCGTTGCGACGCCCGGCGGTGATCACCAGGTCCGGCCAGGGGGGCTCCAGGGCACCGGAGGCGGCGCGGTCGATACCGGCCAGGCTGGGGCCGGGCCACAGATGTACCAGCAACTCCCAGGGGCGGGCGTAAATATGCTTTTCCCGGAGGTCGTAACCCAGCTCCTGGGCCAGGGCCCGCACCTGGGTATTATCGCCGGCTTTCCTGCCCAGCAGACACCAGACCAGGGGCTCACGCTCGCTCACTTTCTCTCCAAAATATTGCCAAACCCTGTCGTTTATCTGCTCCTGCGCCAGCGGTAAACTACCACACATATCCGCGATGGGAATATCAGCGTGAAACCAACCGTATTCATCCACACCAATCACAAACAGAAGCTGGGCGCGATAGTCGGTCGTTACTCACTGCAGAAAAACTCCAGCCATGCAGACGAGTTCGATGTCCGCTTCATAGAGACCAGGGACTTCCCCTGTATGGCGAAGCGCGAGGGCGAGCTGTACCTGCGCGACGGCGAGTACCGGCCCTGGCTGAACAACGACCTGCAATCCTTCACCCCCCTGCGCTTCGCGCCACCGCAACTGATGAACTATGCAGGGCGCGCGGTGGTTATCGACCCCGATGTCTTCGCCCTGGGCGACGTGTGGGAGTTGCTCAACCGCGACATGCAGGGCAAGGCCATCATGTGTCGCCCCAAGTCGGGCCGCAAGGGCCGCAAGGGCGCCTTTGCCAGCAGCGTGATGCTGCTGGACTGCGCCAAACTCAAGCACTGGCGCTTCGAGGAAAACTTCAACGAGATGTTCAAGCCCGCCCGGCGGGATTACATGGACTGGGTCTCCCTGAAGCTGGAAGACCCGGCCACCATCGGCCTGATCGAGAACGAGTGGAACGACTTCGACAACCTCACCGAGCAGACCAAGCTGCTGCACAACACCAAGCGCAAGACCCAGCCCTGGAAAACCGGCCTCAAGGTGGACTACCGCATCGCCGATACCTTCCAGCTGTTTCCCCCGCGCCACTGGATTCGCCGCGCCCGTCGCGCCCTGTTCGGTGAATACGGCATGGCGGGCACCTACGCCCGCCACCCCGACCCGGCCCAGGAGAAGTTCTTCTTCGACATGGTCAAGGGTTGCCTGGATGACGGCGTCATCACCGAGGCGGACCTGCGCCAGGAGATGGAGCAGGGCCACCTGCGCGCCGATGCCCTGGAGCTGGTTCGCGCTGCCTGAGGAGACTACTGCTCCGTTAGCGCGGGAGCACGTTCAGGACGATAGTAAAAAACCAATAGGGACAGGTGCCCTTATATTGGTCGAATAAATTCGACCCTACAGGGGGCCGGTCAGGCTCCACGCGCGATGCAAGTCAGGGGTCCGGGTATGTGCTGGCGGAATATAAAAGGCCAGCGCCGAAGGAGTGGCGGGAGACCGCTTTCCAGGGCTCCCAACCGACTGAGGGAAGCCCGGAGGGCCGCGGACATGGAGCCAGGATATACCCGGACCCCTGACGACAACGGAGCTGCGCTATGCCGCTCTGCAGCCTACGCTCGCGCCCCGCAAAAAAAGGAGCAGCACGGTTACTGCAGCAAGCTAACTCAGCTGTAACGAAACAGCGGATCCAGCTCGGCCTTGAGTTTGGCGTCGATGGCGGCGACTTCCTCGTCGCTGAAGTAATCGCGGTAGCCGCCGACCTTGGCGCGGCGCACCTTGTAGCTGTCGGGGTTGTCCTTGTCCCCCGGCATCATGCGGCCGCCGGAGAACCGGAATTGCTCCTTGCTCTCCATCTTCTTCATGTTCTCGTAGGAAGAGTATTCCACCGCCGCATCAACATGCGCGTCACTGGCGTCCACCTGCATGAACTCCAGCAGCTTGCGCAGCCCCTCCTTCGGGTTGGCGCGCAGGTCCTCATAGCGCAGCAGGTGCAGGTGCTTGACCTTGTCGGCCTCCCTGGCCCACAGGTTCAGGTAGTCCATGACCGCCTGCATGCTGCCGCCGTTGTCGCCCATGACGAAATCGTAGAGGCTGATATCGCTGCCGCGGGGCGGGTAGTTGTTGATCGCCACCTTGGAGGGCTTGAGGCGGAATTTCCACTGGAAGAACTGGGACACCGCCACATCGCGGGGGTCGCGCGCCAGCAACACCACGCGCTTGTTGTAGAAGGGCTGCTTGGTCTCGAAATCGCCGGTGAAATCCTTGATGTAATTGTCGTGGGTAAAGAAGATTTTCGGCACGGCCCTGTTGAGGTTGTGAAAGTTGTCAAAACCCAGGATGGCGTTTTCCGGCAACCGGTACATCACCCGGAACAGGTGGGAAACCATCACCCGCAGCCAGGTGCGGCCACTCTTGCCGAAAGAGACCACCACGATATCTGCGCGCTGCAACTTGTCGAACTGCTCCACGCCGCGCAGCTTGCGCTCCGCAGCCAGTATCTCCGCCTCGGAGCGGTCGCGCAGGCGCCAGTGCAGCAGCTTGCGGGAAAGCTTTTTCTTGCCTATTTGCAGCGCCTGCCGCAGGTTCTGTATGGCCAGCTTCATGCGCTGTTGCTCCCGTAGCCGAAGATGGGATCCAGCTGTTCCACCATCGCATCCAGCTGGGCGCACTGCTCATCGCTGAAGTAGTCGCGGTAACCGCCGACCTTGGCCTTGCGCACCTTGAATGACTGGGGATTATCCTTGTCGCCGGGCTTGACCCTGGCGCCGCTGCCCTTGAAGAATTTCTCCTGCTCCATTTTCTTCATATTGTCGTAGGCGGCGAAATCCACCGCCTCCTGTATCTGCTCGGGGGTGACCTCGGTGCCGGTGAATTCGAGGATGCTCCCCAGCACCGCGCCGGGGTCGGTGCGCATGTCCTCGTAGCGCACCACCAGCACGTCCTGCAGCTCGGGTATGGCGCGGGCCCAGCCATTGAAATAATCGATGATGCGCGGCAGACCCGCATCCTTGTCCAGCACGAACTCCCACACGCCGATGTCGGCGCCGTGGGGCGGGTAGTCGTTGATGAATTTCTTGTTGGGACGCATGCGAAACTTCCACTGGAAGAATTGCGATACTGCCACATCCCGCGGGTCGCGCACCTGCAGCACGATGCGCTTGCCCTTGAAATGGGCCTTGGACTCCATATTGCCGGTGTAGTCGCGCAGGTAGTTGTTGTGGGTAAAGAACACCGCCGGCAGCTGGGGGTCGAGTTTCTTGAGGTTGTCGAAGTCCAGCAACTCGCGGGCATCCAGGCCGCCCTTGAGCTGGTAGGCCCGCGACAGCATCACCCGCAGCCAGGTGCGCCCCGATTTGCCCCAGCTCATCAGCACCCAGTCGCTTCTCTCGAGCTTCTTGAACTCCTCGCGCCCACGCAGCCAGCGCTCCAGCTTCTTGCGACGCTGGGCCGGCAGCCAGAAACAGAGCAGCATAATGAGATGACGGACTACCGCCCGTGCCGTATCGGCCATGTGCGGGGATATCCTCGGTGGCGTTCCACAAAGGCCGGGAATGTTACAGGAAAACGCCTATGCCCGCATCTCGGGGCAAGGCTTGATTTACCGCACTATTAACATCTTTGCCGGGTCCCTCTCCTTGCCCGGCAAAGTGGCGACATACTAGAATGCGCGCATGTCACTGATCGATCTCAATGCGGTGCGCGCGGCGGAGTTACACACCGATCCGTTCGACTATATGGTGGTTCCCGGCTTCCTCAGTCCCCAGGTGCTGGCGAAGGTGAACGCCGACTATCCAGCCATAGACAGTGCCGCCAATCACGACCTGGACAATCTCAGCTACGGACCGCAATTCGCCGCCCTGATGGACGAATTGCGGCAGCCGGCTTTCGCCCACAGCCTGGGCGAGCGCTTCGGGATGGACCTGGCCTCACTGCCCACCACCATCACCGTGCGCAAGTACTGCGAGCGCACCGACGGTAATATTCACACCGATCACAAGAGCAAGGTCATTACCGTGCTGGTCTACTTCAACGAGAAGTGGGAGCACGAGGAGGGGCAGCTGCGCATGCTGCGCTCCAAAGACGACATCGAGGATTATGTCGCCCAGGTACCCCCCCTGGGTGGCACGCTGCTGGCGTTTCGCCGCACCGACCACTCCTGGCACGGCCACACCCGGTTTGTCGGCGAGCGCCGCATGGTCCAGCTGAACTACCTGGACCAGAGCCCCCTGGCGGTGGCGGCCCAGCGGGTCAGCCGCTTCGGCACCCACTTCATGAAAAACGTCCTGCGCATACGCTGAAACCGGCGCCGCCGTGGCCGGGCCAACCGGTTTCAGGCCTGGAACAATCCCTTGATCCGCTGTACCACCTTGCCAACGTCATCCGGCAGTTCCGTAACGCCCTGGCGAAAGGGCTGGCCCGCCCATACCGCCAGACCCTGCTCCACCAGCATATTGTGGAAGGCGCGAAAATCGCGGGTGGCGCACAGGATCTTGAAATAATCCACGTGAAAAACCCCCCGGGCCAGGCGGTGGCGCCAGCGGTCACCGCTGGACTCCTGGCGCGGGTTGAACAACCAGTGGGCCAGTGAACGTCGTCCCTGGTCCAGGCTGCCCAGCCAACCCATGGGCAGGGGAAATATGGCCAGCGGTTTGTGCAGGTAAATTACCTCCACCATCATCGACACGCTGTCTCCGGTCACAATGAAACCGTCCGCGCTGCCCAGCAGGGCGCGATAGGGGTTGTCGGTGGACCCGGCCTGCCACTGGTAGAACACGGCCTGGGACGGCAGGTCCGCGCGCAGCACCTCCACCACTTCAGGGGTGGTGCGGCGACTGGTGGTGACATAGGGGGTACCCCCCAGTTCTTCCACCACCCAGCGGGCGGTGGCCACGAGGTCGTCGGCGACCTTGCGATTCATGATAAAGGGGTTGGTCTCGCCGCCGATCAACATGGCGATCAGCGGCTTGTCCAGTCCCGCGAAGCGCTCGCGCCAGGCCTGGGCCTGGGCCTCGACATCGGCGGCACCGATACGCATCAGCGGCAGGGTGGTGGGCAGGAAATTGTCCATGGGGGGCATCTGGTTTTCGGCGCTGGCGATCACCAGGGAAAAATCCAGCATGTGGCCCGAGGGCTTGCCCACCAGCACGATTTTGGTGCGATTACCTGACTGCTGGCGAATCCACAGGGCCACCATGGAGGGGCGGCGTCCCACGGTGAGGATCAGGTCTGGCCAGGGGGGCTCCAGCGCGTCGGACTGGTCAGTATCGATATGCGCCAGCGAGGGGCGGTAGCGGGGTTTGCCCAACACCCACTGAGGCAACATATGTACATACTTGTGTTCCACGGGCCAACCCAGGGCCTCGACGATAGTCTCTACCTGCCCGTTGTCACCCTGTTTGTCGCTGAGTATCACCCAGGTGCGGGGAAAGGACACTAGGCCTCCGCGCCGTCCTGGCAGTAGCCCAGTTCGGGCAGGATGTTGGCGCGCACCAGGGCCTCCAGCTCAGCCACCTGCTCGGGCGGAAAATCTTCCCGGTAACCGCCCACCTTGCCGCGCCGCACCTTGTAGGTACTGGGGTCGTCGGCATTGACCAGTTTCATCCCGCCCTGGCTGAAGGTCCCCTTGGTCTCGAGCTTCTGCAGGTTGTCGAAAGAGCCCCACTCCACCGCCGCGCGCACCTCTTCCTCGCTGAAGTTCTCGCCCATGAGATCGAGTATTTTCTGCAGGGTGGGCACCGGCTCGGCCCGCAGCTCCTCGTATTTCACCAGCATGCCGCGCTCCAGGTCCCGCACGTTGCGCGCCCAGGTATTCTGGTATTCGATGAGAAAAGGCAGCCCTATATCCGAGTGGCGCACGAACTCCCACATCTGCACATTGCGGCGATCTATCGGGTGGTCGATGAAGTGGTTGATAAGCTCCTGCTTGGCCCGGGACTGGCGCTTGGTGAACTGGTGGTACCAGGACACCGCGATGTCTATCGGGTTGCGCGCCAGGAACATGACCGGCTTGTGCCGCAGGGGATTATCCGGTGCCCCGGCCGCGAGCAGCTTGCCCACCTCGCCCTCATAACTGTAGTAGGCGTTGGTAGCCGCCAGGCGGGGAATCTCGGGGAACTTGCGGGCGAACTCGTCAGTGTTGATGAGCTTGGATTCCGGCAGGTCGTAGCGCAGCTGGTACAGCCTGGAGATCATCACCTTGAGCCAGGTGTTGCCGCTCTTGGGGTGACCTATGATCAGGAAGTTGGCGGCGTCGGCCTTGGCCATCTCAAGCCTGGCCAGGTACTTGCGGCGCAACGCCACCCGCGTGGAAGCCGGCAGGGGCTCGGTGGGGATGAGAATCAACGCCTTCTTGACGCCATCACTCAGATTGAACATGGGCGGTTACTCGCGGGCCGGTTGAGGTGGCTGGAAAAGCGGGGAATTATGCGACAAGCCACGCAAAATAACCAGACGGCAGTCGCTTGATGTACAATGGCCGGCAGCCACGACAGGATCTCCCTAGCCTTGATTATCGACCGCCACATCAGCCTGGAAATACTGCGGCCCTTCACCATGGGGCTGGGATTGCTGGTGCTGGTTTTCATCGGTTTTTCCGCCGCCCAGCAGCTGTCCGCGGCGGCCGAGGGACAGCTGTCGATGTTCACCGCCTTCAAGCTCATCGGGTTGAACACGCTGATCACCCTGGAGATCCTCATGCCCTCCGCGTTCTTTTTTTCCGTGCTGGCGGCCATAGGGCGCCTGTACCGGGATTCCGAAATGAACGCCCTGTACGCGGCCGGTGTCAGTCGCGCGCGCATCATCGAGGCGGTCCTGAAACTGGCCCTGGTGATCGCCCTGATCACGGGCGTGATTTCCCTGCTGGGCAGGCCCTGGGCCTTTCGCACCAGCTACGACCTGGAGTCCAGGGCCGCCGCCCAGTTCGACCTCAAGAAAATGGCGACGGGCGAGTTCGTCAACATGAGCGGCAGCGATTACATCTTTATCGCCAACGACCTGGAACTGGAGCAGGGCCTGCACAAGGGCGTGTTCCTGCAGAAGGATCACGACAAGCAGCAGCGCTCGGAAATCATCGTCGCCGAGTCAGCCGCGCTGCCGGTGCTCAATCCCGGTCAGGCGATGCAGGCGGAATTCTACAACGGCCACCACTACCTGCTCGACAACAAGAAACGCCAGGATGTCTCCCTGGACTTCGACCACCTGATCATCCGCCTGGACAACCAGGAGGCCCAGGAGCGCTACCGGCGCAAGGCGGAAACCACCTTCAACCTGGCCCAGTCGGATGAGCCCAAGGACGTCGCCGAATTCCAGTGGCGGCTGACCACCCCCCTGGCCACGGTGATGCTGGCGCTGATGGCCGTGCCCCTGGCCCGCTCGGCCCCCCGGGAGTCGCGCATGCGCAATGTGTTGATCGCGGTTACCATCTATATCGGCCTGTTCGCGCTCACCAGCGTGGTGCGCACCGCCATCGAGCAGGGGCGCCTGGGAGCTATCCCCGGCCTGTGGGGCGCGTACGCGCTGGAAGTGGTGCTGCTGGTGGTGCTGGTGTCGCAACCCTGGATGCGGCGCCGATGATCCTGCAGCGCTACATCGCCGGCAACCTGGTCAAGGGCTGGCTGCTCGTGCTGCTGGTGCTGGGTGCGGTATTCGGCCTGATCGGTTTCATCCAGGAACTGGAGCGCACCCGCTTCGACTACAACGCCCTGGCCGTCGCCCGCTACACGCTCTCCATACTGCCGCACCAGTTGGTGAGCCTGGCGCCGGTAATCGGGCTGCTGGGCAGTATCATCGCCCTGGCCAGCATGGACCGCAACAACGAGCTGACCGTGATCAGTTGCAGCGGTTTTTCCCGGGGCAGCCTGCTGCAGGCCATCGCCCTGCCCACCCTGGCCCTGATGGCCACCCTGTGGGTGTGCATGGAATACGTAACGCCGGCGCTGAAGCAATCCGCCGAGGCCGAGCGGCATGCCCTGCGCTACCGCAACGAGGTGCGAATCCCGGATGGCGGGGTGTGGTCCAAGAACGGCAATCGCTATATCCACCTGGAAAAGATGCACGAGGGAGGCATACCCGGCGACATCAGCATGTTCGAGTTCGATGACCAGGGACGCCTGCAGCGCGCCCTGCGCGCCCATAAGGCGAAGGTGAGCCCGAAGCGCACCTGGACCTTCCAGGGTGTGCGCGAAAAGCGCCTGGAAAATGGCCAACTGGTCACCCGCCAGTTCAAGCAACTGGAAATCGACAAGCTGTGGTCGGCGGATGAATTGCCCACCCTCACCCTGGACAGCGACAGCATGCGCCTGTCGGTGCTGAGCCGCTACAGCCAGTACCGCGCGGACAGCGGCCAGCCCACCGAAAAATACCTGAGCACCTTCTGGCAGAAACTGCTGATGCCGCTCACCGTGGGTGCCATGGTACTGCTGGCCACCCCCATCAGCGCCAACCTGGGGGCCAGGCGCAATCGCAGTTTCGGCCTGGATATCGCCCTGGGCGCCCTGGTGGGCATACTCTTCTACCTGGGGGCGCAGATCATCTTTGCCCTGGGCCAGCTGCTGGGCCTGAACATTCCGCTGGTGGCCCTGACTCCAACGCTGATCATCCTGCTCTGGGCGCTGTTCCTGTTACACCGGATGAACTGGTGAGCGCGGGCATGTTCCAGCAGGTTTCCCCGCCGGGCCGCGCGCGGCGCCGGCGCGCCCGCCCAGGAGTGCCGGCATGGGCCTGATGCTGAATTTTTTCCGCGCCTATCCCTCGCAGACCGTGCTGATGCTGGTGGCGCTGCTGCTGTCCGGGCTGGCGGAGGGAGTGGGGCTGTCGGCGCTGCTGCCACTGGTCAACATCGCCCTGGGATCCGAGGCCGCCAGCCTGCTGCCGGAGGCATCACAGAACCAGAACGACTTCGAACAGGCGGTGCTGAACGCGCTGGCCTTCGTCGGCATCGCGCCCACCCTGGGCAATATGCTGACCATCCTGATTGTGGGGGTGGCCGTGAAGAGCGTCTTCCTGCTGCTGGCGCAGCGCCAGGTGGGCTATACCGCGGCGCAGGTGGGCACCGACCTGCGCCTGGAAATGCTGCGCGCCGTACTGCGCAGCAAGTGGGAGTACTTCCTGCACCAGCCGGTGGGCAAGCTCACCAACGCCCTGGCCACCGAGGCCCAGCGCTCATCCACGGCCTTCGTCAACGGCGCCACCGCCATTACCTTCCTGATCCAGGCGATCGTTTACGGCGCCGTGGCCTTCGCCCTGTCCTGGCAGGCCTCGCTCGCGGCCATCGGCGCGGGGGTCGTGGTCATCGGCCTGTCGCACTTCCTGGTGCGCATCACCCGCCGCGCCGGCAAGCGCCAGACCCGGTTGATGAACTCGCTGATGGCCAATCTCACCGACACCCTGCAGTCGGTAAAACCGCTCAAGGCCATGGCCCGGGAACACCTGGCCGACCAGGTGCTCGCCATGAAACCAACCGCCTGAACAAGGCCCTGCGCCGCCAGGTACTGAGCGGCGCGCTGCTCGATTCCGCCCAGGAACTGATGTTCACCGGCTTCATCTGCCTGGGGATCTACGTCGCAATCGAGAAGTTCGCCATCGACCTGCCCATGGTCATGGTGCTGGTGGTCGCGCTGGGACGGGTGTTTTCCTTCTTCGGCAAGGTGCAGAAGCAATACCAGAAACTGGCCCAGGGCGAGAGCGCCTACTGGTCGCTGATGCAGGCCATCGAGGCCGCCGACAGCGCGGGAAAACCTGGACGGCGGCACCAATCCCCGCTTCGAGCAGGCCATCCGCCTGCAGGGCTCAACTTCAGTTACGATGCCAACCATCCGGTATTCACTGACCTCAACCTGGATATACGCGCCGGGTCGCTCACCACCCTGGTAGGCCCATCCGGTTCCGGCAAAACCACCATCATCGACCTGACCATCGGCCTGCTGCAACCCGAGTCCGGCCAGATACTGCTGGACGGCGTACCGCTGCCCGTCATCGACATCATGCAGTGGCGCAGCATGATCGGTTACGTACCGCAGGAAACCGTGCTGCTGCACGACACCATACTCCACAACGTCACCCTGGGTGATCCCGCCCTGGACACGGCCAGTGCGGAGGAGGCCCTGCGCGCCGCCGGCGCCTGGGACTTCGTCGCGCGCCTGCCCGAGGGACTGGACACCGTGGTCGGCGAACGCGGCGGCAAGCTGTCCGGCGGCCAGCGCCAGCGCATAGTGATCGCCCGGGCGCTGGTCAACAAGCCGCGCCTGCTGATTCTCGACGAGGCTACCAGCGCGCTGGACCCGGAGAGCGAGGAGGCCGTGCGCCAGACCATGGAGGCGCTGAAGGGACAGCTGACGATTCTCGCCATATCCCACAATCGCGCCCTGGTGCAGGCAGCAGACCACGTCTACCAGTTGGGCAGCGGCAGTGCCCAGCTGCTGGATGCAGCCAGCCAGTCAGCTCTCGCCAAGTAAACCCTTTACCGCCGCCACGGCCCGCTGCATATCCGATTCACCCGGCACCACCGAGGCGCCAAATTCCTCGTCCAGCCAGAACGCCCGGTTGGTGGTGCGCAACTGGCTGTGGACCAGGGTGATATCGCGACTCAGGGGCCGCCACAACCAGCGCAATAGAAATGCATAGAGCATGCCGCCAAAGCGGAAATCCGCTATGGACTGGGTTTCACCGCGCATGCCTCCCAGGTCGAAGATCTGCACCGGGCGGCCGGTGGCGCAAGCCTCCGACAACATGGCGATGCTGTCGCCGGTAACCACCAGCCGGTCGGCGATGGCGAGAATACCGAAGTAGGGGTTGTCGGGATCGTCGGGCTGCCAGCGATAAAAATAATGCGGCACGTCTATACTCGCCTGCAGCGCCTGTATCGCCGCCTCGGAGGTGCGCGAACTGGTGGAGACCAGCAGCGAGCCGCCGCCCTGGCGGGCGAGGATGGAAGCCTGGCGGGCAAGCCGCGTCGCCGCCCGCGGGCCGAAGGTAAACGGCCCGCTGTCGCCGCCGGTTATCACCGCGATGCGCGGCCGCGGCAGGTCGGCAAAGGTAGCGGCCCAACGCTCCCGCGCAGCCGCCAGCCGCTGCGCCGACACGCTGTGCAGGGTCAGGGTGTTGTTGAGCACGTTGGCGCGGCGCGGCACGCGGTACTGGGGCGTGGTGATCAGCAGGTCAAAACCGCTCAGCGCTCCCCAGGGTTTGCCGACATGCACGTAGCGGGTGCGTCCGCCGGAAGCGGCCCGAATCCAGCGACACACCGGCTCATTGCGCACCCCACTGGAAATCACCAGGTCCGGCCAGGGCGCCTTGAGCGTCGCCGCGGACGCCGGGGTGAGCCCGCGCAGACTGGCCTGCGCGAGCACATGGGGCAGGACGACGTGCTTGCGGTATTCCAGCCGCCTGGTTTCACATGGCCAGCCGAGTTCCTCCACCAGCGCACGCACCTGGTTGCGTTCCCCTGCCCGGTAGGCATCGATCAACCAAATGACTGGCATTACCATTCTTCCGTGGGTATAGTTCAAGCCTTTGAAATCTAGCGACTTACCTTGGGTGGCGCAAGGGTAGAGGCGAAATGACTGAGTATCGGGCGTACCTGGATTTTCTGTACAGCACCCTGGAATCGCACAATAAGAAAAACCTGGAGCTGACCGAGTCCACACACCTGGTGGCCGACATCGGTCTCAGTTCACTGGAGGTCATGGAGTTCATCGAGAAAATTGAAGATCACTTCGATATCTCTATTCCCCTGAATATCCTGCCCGACGTAAACACCATCGGTGAGCTGGCAAAAAAGGTGCAGGAACTCAACCCCTGAGCCCCGGTCCTAGTTACCACGATTAGCGCTACCCCGGTAGCGCGCCCACGCATTACCATTTCACATACCTGAATCAGGGGGCTGCCCCATGCTGTTTGACAAATTCAAGACCATGGCCGATTTCCAGGCCGAACTCGCCCAGCGCGAGGTGACGCCCTTCGGCGCTGTCACCGAGAAGATTCTCTCCGCCACCGAGGGCGTGGTGGAAGGGCCACAAGGTGATCCTGGCCGGCACCAACAACTACCTGGGACTGTCCTTCGACCCGCGCTGCATCGCCGCCGCCCAGGCAGCGGCCGCGCGCTGGGGCACCGGCACCACCGGATCGCGCCTGGCCAACGGCTCCTTCGCCGAACACGAGGCGCTGGAACGTGAAATCGCCGCCTTCTACGGCGTCGACAACGCCATCGTCTTTTCCACCGGCTACTCCGCCACCATGGGTATGTGTTCCACCCTGGCCGGCCCCGGCGAGGTGATCCTGCTGGACGCGGACAGCCACGCCAGCATCTACGCCGGCGTTACCCTCAGCGGCGCCGAAATCATCCGCTACAAGCACAACGACCCGGACGACCTGGCCAAACGCCTGCGGCGCCTGGGAGACCGCGCCAACCAGGCCCTGATCATTGCCGAGGGCATTTACTCCATGCTGGGCGACGTGGCCCCGCTGCAGGAGATCGCCGCGGTAAAGCGCGAGTATGGCGGCTACCTGCTGGTCGATGAGGCCCACTCCATGGGCGTGCTGGGCGCAACCGGCCGCGGCGCCGCCCAGGCCGCCGGGGTTGAAGCCGACGTCGACTTTACCGTCGGCACCTTCAGCAAGAGCCTGGGCGCCATAGGCGGTTACTGCGTCAGCCCGCACGCTGAGCTGGAGGCCATCCGCTTCTGTATCAACGCCTATATCTTCACCGCGTCGTCATCGCCCTCCGTTATCGCCTCGACCCGCGAGGCGCTGCGTATCATCGGCGAGGAGCCGGAGCGCCGCAACCGCGTGTGGGACAATGCCCACCGTCTCTACGATGGTCTCAAGGCCCTGGGCCTGCCGGTCGGCCCCACCGCCAGCCCGGTCGTGGCGGTGGAAATGGAAGACCGCTCGCGCACCATCGATTGCTGGAAAGCGCTGATGGAAGCCGGCGTCTACGTCAACCTGGTGATTCCCCCGGCGTCGCCCTCCACCAACTTCCTGCTGCGCAACAGTGTCAGTGCCGCCCACAGCAGCGAGCAGATCGACACCATTATCAGCGCCTATGCCGACCTCAAGGAGGCCGGCCTGTTCGATCCGGCCGAGGCGGCCTGATGGAAAAGATCTCCATAACCGGCAACGGACCGTTGCGCGGTGAAGTGCGTATTGCCGGTGCCAAGAATGCCGCCCTGCCGATTATCGCGGCCTCCCTGTTGAGCGCCGAGCCGCTGCAAGTCAGCAATATTCCCGGCGTGCGCGATATCGATACGGCGCTGCAACTGCTGGGCCTGCTGGGCTGCAAAGTGGAGCGCACACCTGACAGCCTGGTCATCGACACCGGCGAGGTGCACTCGGTCTACGCGCCCTATGAACTGGTGAAGACCATGCGCGGCGCCATCCTGCTGTTGGGGCCGCTGCTGGCGCGCTTCGGCGAGGCGGATGTATCGCTGCCCGGCGGCTGCGCCATCGGCTCACGGCCGGTGAACGAGCATATCGCCGGCCTGCAGGCGCTGGGAGCCGAGATCAATATCGAGGCGGGCTACATCAAGGCCAAGGCCAGGCGCCTGCGCGGCGCGCACTTCACCTTTGATATTCCCTCGGTGACCGCCACCGAGAACCTGGTCATGGCCGCCACCCTGGCCGAGGGAACCACCGTGCTGGACAACTGCGCCATGGAGCCTGAAATCGGCGACCTCGCCAGGCTGCTGACCAGCATGGGGGCGAGAATACAGGGCGCCGGCACCAGCACCATCACCATCGAAGGCGTACAGAGCCTGAACGGCGCCAGTCACCAGGTACCGCCGGACCGCATCGAAACCGGCACCTTTCTCACCGCCGCCGCAGCGACCCGGGGCGATATCACGGTACTGGATACCAACCCCGATTTCCTCCACTTCGTGCTCGGCAAGCTGGAGCAGGCCGGTGCCAATATCGAGCTGGGCCCGGACTGGATTGAGCTTAACACGGGTGGCAAACGCTGCCGGGCGGTGCACGTCAACACCGCGCCCTACCCCGCCTTTCCCACCGATATGCAGGCCCAGTTCATGGCCCTCAATGCCGTCGCCGAGGGCAGCGCAACGGTGGTCGAAAACATTTTTGAGAACCGCTTCATGCACGTTGCCGAACTGCAGCGCATGGGGGCGGATATCGAACTGCAGGGCCACACCGCGATCGTGAAGGGACGGGAACGCCTGCAGGGGGCGCCGGTGATGGCCACAGACCTGCGCGCCTCGGCCTCACTGGTCATCGCGGCGCTGGCCGCCGACGGCGAGACCACCATCGACCGGGTTTACCACCTGGACCGCGGCTACGCCAACATCGACCGCAAACTGGCGGCAATGGGAGCCCTGATCAAGCGCGTCTGAAGGCGCCGGAACTACTGCCGATGCAACTATTTGCCCAGATTTCCGACCCCCACCTCAGCACGCTGGAGGGCGTGCACTGGCGCCAGCTGCTGAGCAAGCGCGCCCTGGGTTACCTGTCCTGGTCGCGCCGACGCCGTTTCGAACACCGCCCGGAGGTGCTGGAGGCCCTGCGCCAGGACCTGCAACAGTTCGACCTGGAGCAATTGCTGGTAACCGGCGACCTAACTCATGTGGGCCTGCCGATGGAGTTCCGGCAGGCGCTTGCCTGGTTGCGCACCCTGGGCACTCCCGGGGATGTACTGGTGATACCGGGCAACCACGACGCCTCGGTCGCCACCCCCTGGGAAGACACTTTTTCACTGTGGCGCGACTACATGGCCTCGGATCAGCTCGCCGCCGGTGAGAACAAGCTGTTTCCCAGCCTGCGCGTGCGCGGGCGGATCGCCTTCATCGGTCTCTCCACCGCCTGCCCCAAGCCGCCGTTCATGGCGACCGGCACGGTCAGCGCGGAACAACTGCAGCAACTGCCCCGCCTGCTCGACGCAGCCCGGGAGCAGGGCCTGTTCCGGGTCGTCCACCTGCACCACTCGCCGCTGCCGGGCAAGGAGATATGGCGCAAGCGTCTCACCAATGCGCCGCAGGTGCTGCAGCTGATCATCGACCACGGGGCGGAGCTGGTACTGCACGGACACGGCCACCGCGCCCACTACGATGAACTGGCTACCAGCCAGGGCATGGTGCCGGTCATCGCAGTGCCCTCGGCCTCAGCCATGGGCCTGCACGGCGGCAATGCGGCGGCGTACAACTGTTACCAGGTGACGACAGGCGGGGAAGGCTGGCAGCTGCAGGTCCGATCCCGGCAGTTCCAGCCCGAGAGTAAAACCTTCGCAGAAACGGATGTAAAAACTGTTTGCCTGGTCAGGCGTCCTTGACCGCAGCCTGCTCCAGGGAACCCTTCACCAGCATCAGGTCGGCGATGGAATCGACATCGATGGCGGCATTGGCGTAGGGCAGGATAACCGCGCGCATGCGCAGCCCCAGGCGCTTGCCCAACTTGGCCAGGGCCTCCTCCAGCGACAGCAGGCCCAGCCGGTAGCGGATTACCGCCCACCAGCCCAACAGGCCAATGACCACCAGCGGTTTCTTGCGCTGCTGTTCGATGCGACGCCAGAAGCGCGCCGCGCGACGCCCCTCGGGCGTGATGAAAGCGAACAGGTTACAGCCGCAGAAGTCACCGTCGCTGAAGCGCAGCACCGTCTTCTTGATACCTGGATAGGCTTCCAGCACCAGCGCGTGCGGCGCCAGACCGACGGTTATGTCCACATCGTCGGCCAGGCTTTGGCGGCCAAAGGCATCGACAATCTCCGCAGTCAGCAGGGGGTGGTCAGCGGTGGTCAGCAGCACGGACTCCTCGGGATCCAGGGACTGCATGGCCTCGTAGGCACTGGTGCTGGGACTGATGCCCGGGGGCTTCCAGAGTACCTCCCCGTCCTCCACCCACCGGGCCAGTTGCTCGTCCTTGGCCACCTCGGTCTGTTCGGGACCCGACAGGGCGATCTTGTTGACGACCCGTGAGGCGCGCAGTGAATTGAGTACGCGGCGCACCATGGGGGTGCCGTCGATATCAATCATGGCCTTGCTGCCCACCTTGGTGTGATTGATAAGGGAATCGGCCTTGGTGCGATCTCCGGCGAGGACGATAGCGGTCAATTGGTACTGTTCCGGGTTCAGATGCATGGGTGTTTATAACTCTTTTTCGTATATGCGGTAGCGCTTATACGCCTGCCCGCCTATGGTTTCAATGATATTGCGCATGCCATCGTTGTCTTCCAGGATCCAGCCCATCTCCACATTGGTAACGCCGCGGGCGTGCATTTGCTTGCGCACCGCATCGATCACCATGAATGCGAGGGTCGGTCCCAGGCGCGAATGCTGGTGGCTCTTGCGCACTCCCATCAGGGGGATACGCGCGCTGTGGGGATGGCGCACCTTGAGGCGCCACAGCAGCTTCAACCAGCCAAAGGGCAGCAGTTTGCCGCCCAGGTCGCGGGTGGCCTCGTTGAGGTTGGGCAGGGCGACGATAAACGCCACGGGCTCGCCATCGTACTCGGCAATCTGGATGTATGCATCCGGCATCAGCTTGCCCAGGGTGGAGACCGTCTCCACCCACTCCGCCTCGGCCAGGGGCACAAAGCCCCAGTTGTGCTCCCAGGCGTCGTTGAACACGTCGCGCATGATGGCGGCGTCCTCCGCCAGGTGCTTGCGCCGCAGGGCGCGCACCGTGACCCGCTCCGAGGCCCGCTCCGCCAGCCGGGTCATGACCCGCGGCGGGTCGAAATCGGGGCGAATATGGTAGGCCAGCAGGTCCTTGACCCCACGGTAGCCCTGCGTTTCCACCTGCGGACCGTACCAGGGTCGGGCGTGTCCCATCAGTACGAAGGGGGGAGTCGAAAAGCCCTCCACCAGCAGGCCCACTTCCTCATTGACATGCAGGTTGAAGGGCCCGCGCACCCGCTCCATGCCCTGGCCCCGCAGCCAGTCCTGGGCGGCGCCGAACAGGGCCGCGAATACCTGCGGGTCGTCCTCGGCCTCCAGCATGCCGAAGTAGCCCGCCGCATCGCCATGCTGGCGCAGGTGCAACTCATCCACCTGGGCCGTGATCCGCCCCACCGGGACGCCCCCGCGGCGGGCTATCCAGGCCTGCATGCGGGCGTGTTCGAAGAAGTGATTGCGGGGCGAAAAGCGCTGGCGCTGCTCGAAATCCAGGGGGGCCACCCAGGCGGGATCATCGGCGTAGAGGCGGTGGGGCAGCGCCAGGAAGTCGCGCCACTGCCCCGGCTGGGTCACCACCTCCAAGGCGAGCGAAGTTTCCCCTGTCGTAGCCATGCTTAGCTCCTGGTGGCGCCCGCTGAAGGCAAAGCCGCCAGTATACAGGCCCAGTCAGGCCCATAGAAAGAAAAGCGGGAAAAGTGCCGGAAAAACATAGGCTTGCATATGGCCTGGAAGGTGGCTGCGAGAGCGTTCCGGGGCATTGCCAGCATAATTACCCCCCCATCTGTGGTATTATTACCTGTGATCCGCAAGCCTCGAAATGATAAAGTTGCGCCGTGTCGGGTAACCACTTCTGGATACCTGCGAGAGGGGGCTTGAGGTGATGTACAAAGCACTACGCCAGCCCGCGATACCCAAGGTTATGTAGACCTGACATACCATCCTCGGCCATTCGGAGGGTGAGTTATATTTTTGTGTCGGGAAGCGCAGCGTCAGGTACGCTGCTCAAAAAGAGGATAATTCATTGTCATCTCCTGAACTTACATCCACGCCCACGCACCACGCACTGCCATTCCGTGCTGCCGATTTCGCCACCCTGACCGAGGCCCTGGATTACGCGGCCCGCGGAGAAACCGGGGCCAACTTCTACACCGGGCGCGGCGCCATCTACGCCGCCCTGAGCTATCGCGAACTGCGCGAGCAGGCCGTTGAGCTGGCGCACAAACTGCTGGGCCTGGGCCTGGAAGCCGGCGCCCGGGTGGCCCTGGTCGCCGAGACCAACCCCGATTTCCTGACCTTTTTCTACGCCTGCCAGTACGCCGGCCTGATTCCCGTTGCCCTGCCGGCTTCGGTGAAAGTGGGCGCACACCACGCCTACGTGGCCCAGTTGCAGCGCCTGCTGGAAGCCAGCGACGCCGCCGTCGGGGTGTCCTCAGAGGGCTACCTGAGCTTCCTGCAGGAGGCCAGCGAAGGCCTGGCCATGCGCATGGTGGACACCCCCGCAGCATTCCACGCCCTGGCGCGCGGCGAGCAGGCCCTGCCGTCGGTCCAGCCGGAGGACATCTCCTACATCCAGTACACCTCGGGCAGTACCCGTTTCCCCCGCGGCGTTATCATCAAGCACCACACCGCGCTGGCCAACCTGCAGGGCATCATCAGCCACGGCCTGGAAATGAACGGCGACGACCGCATGATGTCCTGGCTGCCCTTTTACCACGACATGGGCCTGGTGGGCTTCATGCTGGTCCCCATGGCCGCCCAGGTCTCCATCGATTACCTGGATACCCGCGAGTTCGCCATGCGGCCCCGCCAGTGGCTGACCCTGATGACCCAGTCCCGCGCCACCATTTCCTTCGCGCCCTCATTCGGCTACGACCTCTGTGCCCGCCGCGTGCGCCCCAACGACCTGGAAAGCTATGACCTGAGCAGCTGGCGGGTCGCGGGTATCGGCGCCGAGATGATTCGCCCCGAAACCCTGGAATACTTCGCCGAACTGCTGGAGCCCTGCGGCTTCGACCGGCGCGCCTTCCTGGCCTGCTACGGCATGGCCGAGTGTACCCTGGGCGTCAGCTTCTCCCCGCTGTGGACCGGTTTTACCACCCACCACATCGATGCCGACCACCTGGCGGATCACCACCGGGCGGTACCGCTGGCAGAGAGCGCCCAACCGGGCCGCGGCCGTCACTTCGTCAACTGCGGCATTCCCCTGCCCGGCTTCGAAGTGGAGATCCGCGACGGCGAAGAGACCGTGCTGGAAGACTGGCACAGTGGCGTGATCTACCTGCGCGGCCCCAGCGTCATGTCCGGCTACTACAACCTGCCCGAGGAAACCAGTCACGCCCTGGACCAGGACGGCTGGCTGAACACCGGCGATATCGGCTATATGGTCGACGGCGTTCTCACTATTACCGGCCGCAAGAAAGACCTGATTATTATCCACGGCCGCAACATCTGGCCCCAGGACCTGGAGCACATCGCCGAGGCCGAGCCGGAAGTTCGCTCAGGTGATGCGGTAGCGTTCTCGGTGCCCGATCACGAGGGCGAGGAACTGTGCGTCCTGCTGGTACAGTGTCGCGAGACCGACCCCAAAAAACGCAACAACCTGGTGCGCCGCCTGTCGGCCCTGATGCGCCTGGAAATGAGCCTGGACTGCTACGTCGAGCTCGTCCCCATTCACTCCCTGCCCAGGACCTCGTCCGGCAAACTGTCCCGCGCCAAAGCGCGCATGGACTTTATCAACTCCCATGAACCCGAGAACCTGAATGCGGTAACCGAAGAGTTCCGCATGAGGGTTGCATCAGCCTGATATCGGGGGCCAGCCTCCCGGGAGGCGAATTGCCAGTTGGCAGCACCATCGCCCTCACCGGTGCGACCGGCTTTATCGGCAAGCCCCTGTGCGCGGAACTGCTGCGGCAGGGCTTCCAGCTCAGGGCCCTGGCCCGCTCGCCACAACAAGCCGACCATCTTGCCGCCCAGGGCGTGCAACTGGTGGAGGGCGATCTGCACCGACCCGCAGCGCTGGGCCAACTGGTGAGCGGCTGTGCCGGGGTAATCCACGCCGCGGGAGCGGTGCGGGGCGCCTCCCAGGCCGATTTCGACCGCATCAACGTCGAGGGCACTGCCAACCTGCTGACCGCCCTCTCCTCCCACGCACCCGCCGCGCGCCTGCTGATGCTGTCCTCGCTGGCCGCCCGCGAACCGCAATTGTCCTGGTATGCGGCCAGCAAGCGCGGCGGCGAGTCACTGCTGGAGAAGGCATCGCAGCTGGACTGGGTCATACTGCGCCCGCCCGCCGTGTATGGTCCCGGCGACAGGGAAATGCTGCCCGTATTCCAGTGGATGTCCCGGGGCATCGCCCTGGTGCCGGGCGACCCCGCTGCCCGCATCTCACTGATCCACGTCAGCGACCTGGTGGTGGCCATCGGCAGCTGCCTGCGCAGCAAAGCGTGTACGCACCAGACCCTGGCGCTTTGCGACGGCACGCCCGGGGGCTACGACTGGCGGGAGATGGCGGCGATCGCCGGGGCAGTATGGGGGCGCAAGGTGCGTCTCTGGCAGGTACCGGCCTGGCTGCTGGACAGTGCGGCCCGGATCAATATCCTGGGCGCCCGGATCACCGGCGCAGCCCCCATGCTGACGCCGGCAAAACTGCGCGAGCTGCGCCATCCCGACTGGGTGGTGGACAATGCAGCCATCACCGCAAAAACGGCCTGGGAGCCCCGCACAGACCTCCGCCTGGGCCTGCAACAGCTGCGCAAAGCGGAACTTTGACAGCTAATTGCGGCCCAAGCAGGGGCCTGCCATGCGATATAATCGGCGCGCGGCTTTAACCGTTTATTCCGGAGAAATTGTACGTTTTGTCTGAATTCATCGTCGGCAATTCACTGCGCAAACTGGCGCGCGAACACCGCTTTCTGCAGCGTGCGCTGTGGCGGCTGGATTTCGCCCTGGTGTCGCTGGTGGCATGGCTGGCGCGGCGTATGTCCATAGACACCGCGTCGCGTTTCGGCGAGCGCCTGGGTCGCTGGGTGGGGCCAAAAATGCCGCATAAAGCGGCTATCTTCCGCGAAAATCTGTCAATTGCCTTTCCGGAGCTGGATTCCGCCGGTCTCGACGCGCTGGCCACCGATATCTGGGGACAGGCCGGCCGGATACTGGGCGAATACCCCCACCTGGACACCATCCTGGCGGAAGACGACCGCCTGGTCATGGAAATCCGCGAGCCCATCGCCAGCTACACGGATCCCTCCAGGCCCTGCGTGGTGGTGTCCGCCCACCAGAGCAACTGGGAGGTGGTTTGCTCGGCCATGGCCAAGCTGGGCATGCCCAACGCCAGCCTCTATTCGCCGCCCAGCAACCCGTTGCTGGACAAGATGCTGCTGGAATCGCGCCAGGCCCTGAATTGCCAGCTGCTGCCCCGGGACAACAGCGCGCGCCTGCTGGTGCGCGCCCTGAAGAAAGGACGCAGCGTGGGCATGGTTATGGACAGGCGGGTCGATGACGGCCAGCCGGTGCAATTTTTCGGCCGCGACAAGAATTCCACGATCGTACCGGCGAAACTCGCCCTGAAGCATCACTGTGAGCTGGTACCCGCCCAGGTCGTGAGATTGGAGGGCGCCCGTTACAAGGTCATCTTCCACCCGCCGGTGCACCCTCGCGACCCGTCAGCGGACGAAAACGCCCAGGCGACAGACATGATCCAGCAGGTTCACCAGCAATTCGAACAGTGGATCCGAGAACGCCCGGCCCACTGGTTCTGCTCCAAGCGCCTGTGGCCCAAGAAGAAGGCCACCGCCGCCGGCAGCGCGACCGATGCCAGAGACAATGAGGTAGACTCCTATGCAGCCTGAACAGCCGCACCAATCCATACGCCTGTTCGAGAATGATTTGCTCGAACGCCTGTCCCACGTGCACCCCATCACCCCGCTGCTGATGTGGGGCCCCATCGCCGGCTGGTTGATCTGGCGCAGCTTCGCCCTGTACAACCTGCCGGTACTCCCGGTGCTGGCGATCGGCGTGGCGGGCGTTTTCACCTGGAGCCTGACCGAGTACTGCCTGCATCGCTTCCTGTTCCACTTCCCCGCCAGGAGCAAACTGGGCAAGTGGCTGGTATTCCTGTTTCACGGTAATCACCACGAGGATCCCAAGGACAAGACCCGGCTGGTCATGCCGCCGGCGGGCGCCATTCCCATCATGCTGGTGCTCTACCTGCTGTTCGGTCTGTTTATTCCCCAGCCGTGGATACAACCTTTCTGCGCCTTTTTCATCATCGGCTACCTGATCTACGACTACATCCACTACTCCACCCACCATTTTCCCATGCGCAACCCGGTGGCGAAGTACCTCAAGCATTACCACCTCAAGCACCACTTCTCCAAGGAAGGCGGGCGCTTCGGCGTCAGCTCGCCTCTGTGGGACTGGGTATTCCGGACTGATCCCGCCAGGGGCTGAGCGCCCCCGTGCCGCAGTTCTACTTCATTCCCAAGCGCCTGGCGCGCAAGGCACCCTGGCTCGCCTCGATCGCCCAGTGGCTGGAAGCCATGGGCTTTCGCTTTATTTTCTGGCTGATGCGACTGCTGCCGCTGGAGCGCGCCAGGCAGCTGGCCGGGTTCGCCTTCGGCCTGGTGGGCCCCTATAGCGACAAGGCCAGCAAGGCCAAGCTAAACCTGGCAATCGCCTTTCCCGACACCAGCGAGGCCTGGCGCGAACAGACGACGCGACAGATTTTCCGCTCCCTGGGCCACTCGGCCGCTGAACTCATCAAGCTGCAGCAAATCTGGGAGGAGCGCGATGAGCGCATCGACTTCGTGGTGCACCCCAGGGCACACGAACTGATGCAGGCCCGGCGGCCGGCAATTTTCGTGTCGGCCCACGTGGGGCCCTGGCAGGTCGCGCCGCTGGTCACCAAGTACTACGACCTGGCTATCAATACGATTTACGCCCCCGAGTCCAACCCGGTGGTCGCCAAACTCATGCTGGAGTTGCGCCAGTTCCTGGGGGAGAAGCTGGTCTCATCGGAGGATGGCCTGCGGCCGCTGATCAGGGAGCTCAAGGCGGGCAACAGCATCAATATGGCCATGGACACCCGCCTGGACAGCGGCAAACTGGTGCCGTTTTTTGGCCGCGATGCCCTGACCAGCACCAGTGCCGCCGGCCTCGCCCTGCGCACCGGCGCGGCGCTGGTGGTGGCCAGGGCGGAGCGCTTGCCCGCGGGGCGCTATCGCATCACGGTCTACGACCCCTTGAGCAGCCCCGACCCGGAAGCGCCGCAGAAAGAGCAGGCCCTGGCCCTGACCGCGCAAATCAACCAGTACTTTGAGGACTGGATCAGGGAGTATCCCGACCAGTGGATCTGCCTGAAGCGGCGCTGGCCCAAGGCCCACAAACTGTAGCGAAATGCGCGACCGCGGGTTCAGGCCGAGGCAGTGAGGGAGTCGCCGGCAGCCACTCCGGACTGGTCCGGGCCCCTCCAGAACAGCTCCGGCAGGCAGTGCTGCTCCAGATAGGCGACGGTCTGGGCCGGCAGCGTGTCGCGGTAGCGGGTGAGCACGCCGCGATCTATGCCGCTGCTGGCGGCAAAAGAGGAATTGCTGCGGCTGGCCTCGCCTCCCTGGGTGTACTCCAGTACCGCCGGGGAAAAATCTATTCCCGAGAACTCGCACACCCGCCGCATGCAAACCTCGGTATCGGTCACCAGATCCTCGAAACGCAGGCGCATAACCGGGCCGTAATCCACCGCGAAGCGGTCGATTTCCCGCCAGTAGCTGTTCTGCCGCTGGCAGAAGCGGGACAGGTTGAGCGTGGGGTTGCGCACCAGCTTGGAGCTCAGGTGAGCCCGTGGGTCGCGCACCAGGAAGATGCCGCGCACATCGTAACTGCGCGCCAACAGTCCACTCACCCGGCTCAGGTCGTTGTTGCTGGGTTGCAGGGCGCAGAATATCACCCGCAGGCGTCCATCCCCCTCCACGTGCCCCAGCGCCACGGCCAGGGCCTCGACATGGTTGCGCACCAGAGTGTCGACTTCGCCCCGGACATGATGCTCGCTGATGTAGTGGTAGTACGCTTCCAGGTCCAGCGAGTCCTCGGTACCGAAAACCTCGGTACCGTGGCCCGCGTTGATCCGCTCCAGGTGACCGTCCTTCTGCAATTGCCGGTAGAAACCAGGGGCACTGGCGCGGCCGGCCAGCATTCCCCGCAGACGCAGCAGCGGGTGCCGTGACAGGTGGCGGACAAAATAGTCCTCGTCGGGGGGCAGCAGCAGTTGGGGGTGGTGATCCAGCAGCCCGCGCAGCAGGTGGTTGCCTCCTCGCGGAGGCGCACCCAGGATCAGAAGCGGTGGTTTACTGCTTGGCTGCATTCATTCGCACTAGTACATCAGGCGTTCTTTTTCCGTTACCAGTTCGGCCCCGGTCACCAGGCGGCGCAGTTTCTTGGCCGCCATCTTCAGGGGACGGTACTCTTCAAATACTACAATAAACACCTTCCGGTAATAATTTTCCGGGCAGTTTATACGGCGCACTCCGTGCCAGGAATTACCTCGCCGACCGAAGATCAGGCTGCGGTTGTCGCGGGTTTCGGCGGGGTACTCGGCGATAAAATCTTCGAACGCGGGTGCGTTTTCAGGGCCGATCTTGCCACCGTCGTCCAGCACCACGGTCTCTCCTCCCCAGTCCCACTGCCAATCCTGCTCGGTATTGAGATAGAAAATCTGCGAGCCGATCTTGCCCTTGGAGTCGCAGTGGGGGGATACCTCGCCGCCGTTGGGGGTGAAATGCCAGTGAAAGCGGAAGCGCACATCGGCTACACCCAGCATGGCGCAGACGAATTTCCGGTACAGGGGCCCGCGCAATTCGGCGATAAACTGCTCCCAGGGCTCGGCCAGGGTCATACCTTCCTCGTAATCCAGCACGTAGCGATCGTGGCTGGCCTGACCGTGCTTGCGCTGCTTGCCGAAGAAGGCGCGGAACTGGGATATATCCGGCATGGTCGCCAGCAGTTCCGGGTAGCGCTCCGGGCGAATGAATCCCTGGGGGTTGACCCAGGGAAAGGGCAACTGGGCGCTGAACGATGCCGGGTCGATCGCGTTCAGCACCTCGGGGTTCAAATACTGCTCGTTACCGTTCATTTTCCACCAGGGTAAAGCAAAGGCAAAAGTATACGACCGCTACCCGGACATGGACAGTGGCATTTTCCCCATATCCCCTCGCTGCGGGCGAATTGTCAAGGCCGCCATCTGCCCACCTGGCACGCGGTGCGTTCCGGGCCCGCCTGCGCTAAAATGGAGCACTTTCCCAACGCAAAGTGCATTCTGTGAAACTATCGGCCTTCGGGCAAAAATTCTCCGGCGACTCCGGCATCGTCGAACTGATGGACGACCTCAGCACCGCCCTGCGCGACAACCCGGACATGATTTTCATGGGCGGCGGCAACCCCGGGCGCGTCCCCGGGGTAGAGCTTGCTTTCCAGCGCCGCCTGGAGACCATCCTGGCGGATGCCGAACAGCGCCACAGCCTGTTCGGCATCTACCAGTCGCCCCAGGGCGAAAAAGGGTTTCGCAGCCAGGTGGCCAACTTCCTCAACCGGCAATTTGACTGGGGGCTCACGGCGGCCAACATCGCGGTCAGCAACGGCAGCCAGTCGGCCTTTTTCGTGCTCTACAACATGTTTGCCGGGGTCATGCCCGACGGCAGCCGGCGCAGCGTGCACCTGCCCCTGGCGCCGGAGTACATAGGCTACGGCGACATTGGCCTGTCCGACGGGTTTTTCACCGCCACCCGCCCCAGTATCGAGCTACTGGGAGACAAGCTGTTCAAGTACCACGTGGACTTTTCCCGGCTGCCCGCGGGCGAGGGCATCGGCGCCCTCTGCGTGTCCCGCCCCACCAACCCCACCGGCAATGTGCTCACCGACGACGAACTCACCCACCTGGACCAGATTGCCCGCGATCGGGATATACCACTGATCGTCGATGGCGCCTACGGGCTGCCGGTTCCCGGCATCGTGTTTACTGCGGCCAGGCCGCACTGGAACCCCAACACCATCCTCACCTTGAGCCTGTCGAAACTGGGGCTGCCCGGGGTGCGCACCGGCATCATCGTCGCCCGCGAGGACATCATTCGCGCCTACACCAACGCCAATACCATCGTCAGCCTGTCCTGCGGCAACCTCGGCCCGGCCCTGGCGGGGCCGCTGTTCGACAACGATGAGATACTCACCATGAGCCGCGAACAGGTGGCCCCCTACTATCGCCAGCGCTCCGGGCAGACCGTGGAATGGTTCCGGCAATGCCTGGGCGACCTGCCCTTCCACATTCACAGGCCCGAGGGAGCGATATTCCTGTGGCTGTGGTTCGAGGGGCTGCCCATCACCAGCCAGGAGCTGTATCAGCGCCTGAAACAGCGCGGGGTACTGATTGTTCCCGGCCACAACTTCTTTGTCGGGATCGATGAGGACTGGCCGCACCGGCACGAGTGCATCCGGGTCTCCTACGCTGGGCAGGCGGACAGCGTGCGCCGGGGTGTGGAAATCATCGCCGAGGAAGTGGCCCGCGCCTACCGTGACCAACAGGTGACTTTATGAAACGCAGCTCAGCCCTGCTCATCGTCGCACCCATGGCGCTGGTCGTGATCGCGCTGTTGTTGCTGCCCCTGCTGCTGGACAAAGCGAAAGTTCTCGACCTGGCAACCGCGATGCTCAAGGAGCAAACCGGCGCCACCCTCGTGGTCAGGGGCGATATCGGCCTGCGGCTGGTGCCCAGGACAGGCGTATCCCTGGAGGATGTAAGCCTGGCCCTGCCCGGGGAGGATGAGCCCACCGTGCAGGTACACTCCCTGCGACTGGGCCTGCAACTGGTCCCGCTACTGTCCGGCAAGGTGGCCATCGACAGACTGGATCTTGAAGGACTGGATTACCGGGTTGCGGCCGGGGACCAGGCCGACAAGGTGGACACCAGCGTGCTCAGCGACGCGCAACTGGATGAGTACTACGCGCAACGCCGCCGGGACAAGGGGGCATCCAGTGATGCCGCCGGTGCGCTGGCGATACCACTGGCACTGAACGTGGCCACACTCAACGTGACCGATTCCCGCCTGCGACTTGAAAATGCCGACGGCGGCGAACCCACCATCATCGAATTGCAACGCTTCGAGGCCAGCGATCTCAACCTGGATGCCCGCCCCATGAAGCTGGCTGCGACTGTCATCCTGCCCCGCGAGCAGCTGCAGCTGGACTTGGAAGCCACCCTGCGGCTGGACCCGGCGCAACAGTCACTGGGCATAGAGCAGTTTGCTCTCGAGGCCAGCGGCGCAACCGCGCAGCCAATACAGCTGCGGGCCAGCGGCACCGCCGACCTCAATCGGCAAACAGCCGATCTCGAGCTCAGCGTGGCAAGCGGCGACGTCCGGGGGGAAGGCAGCCTGGTGTACGCTGCCATGGAAAGCCCGGTAATCGATGCCGATATGCACTTCAACCGCTTCGACCCGGCCATTTTCGCCCTGGCCGGCCCCGAGGCGACCGGCGCCGCCGCGGACAGCCCGGCGGGCGGCGATGATCCCCTGCCGCTGGCAGCCCTGCGAGACATCGATACCCGCGCCAACCTGGCCATCGACGAGGCCCTGCTGGCCGGCCACAAGGTGCAGGCCCTGCAGATTCAGCTGCGGGCACTGGAGGGCGCGGTGGAGGTGGTATCGCTGACCGGGGAGGTCTACGGCGGCCAATTGGCAGCGGGGGCCACGTTCAATGGCCGCCACAATACCGCCACCCTGGAGACCCGTGGCGAGGTCCGGGACCTGGACATCGCCGCGGCGCTGGCGGGCGCCGGCACCAAACCGCTGGCCACCGGGCAAGCCAGCCTGGACTGGGAGTTGCAGGGCGCCGGCCGCACCCGCAACGAGCTGGTCCAGGCGCTGACCGGACCCATCACCCTGCAAACCAGCCAGGTGGTGCTGCGGGACATAGGCGTGGAGCAACTGCTGTGCGAGGCAGTCGCCCTGACCAACCAGGAGACCCTGAGTGCGAGTTTTGCGGCAGATACCCGGTTCCAGGCGCTGGAGGCCAATGTGCAGTTGGCCGATGGCACCGCCACCTTGCGCGCGCTGCGGGCGGACCTGGACCACATCAAACTGACCGGATCCGGCGCCTACAGCCTGCTGGACGGGGATTTCGACACCACCTTCAAGGCCAGGCTGTCGCCGGAACTGGAGTCCGTTGACCGCGCCTGCCGGGTGAGCAAGCGCCTCACCGCGATTGACTGGCCGCTGGACTGCAGCGGCAACATCGACGGCGAGCCGGGCAAGTGGTGCAAGGTGGATACCGCGGCCATCGTGAAGGACCTGTCGGTCAACGAGGCCCAGCGCAAGATCGAGAAGAAAGCCGGCAAGTTGCTGGATAAATTGTTTAACTAGAAGGGCGGAAATGGTTCCGCCGGCGCAGCGCGGCCTCTATGCCACGGGTCGAATGAATTCGACCCTACGCGCAGATCCGCTAGTTCAGGACCTTGTAGCCGCGCCCACGCAGGCAGCGCTTTACCACGTCGACCTCGTCCTCGGACCCCTCGTTGGCCCCCTTGGCGCCCCCGGTCACCGCGCCGACCCCGGCGGCCTTGCCCGCGTCGCCGGTGATGGCACCGATCAATCCGCCCACCACCGCGCCCGAGGCCGCACCCTTGGCGACTTTCTTGCCGGTCTGGACCTCGGTAGCGTAGGACTTGCACTCGGCCAGGTCCTGGTCATAGCGACTCAGGTCGACGCCCTGCTTGTCGATAATGATCTCATCCGTGGTGGTGCAGGCGCTGGTGCAGGCCACTAGGGCGATCACCGACAATAAGCGTTTCATGACTGTCCTCCGCAGTTCCGTGCGCTCCGATGCGGCAAGGCTAGCACGATCGCAGCCAAAACTCCCGCGGCCCGCGCCCCGGCACCATGTGTCCTGGAGACAGGCCCGCCTCGCTACAAACTGGTATGCTTGCCACTGCAAAATACCAAGGCCAGCCGTGACCAGCACCCTGCGCAAACTACTCCTATCCATGCTCGGCAGCCTGCGGGACCTTCTGCCGATCTTTCTGGTGATCGTGTTTTTCCAGTTCGCGGTATTGCAACAGCCGCTGCCGAACCTGGGTGATATTCTGCTGGGCGTGGTATTCGTGGTGCTGGGGCTGACTTTTTTCATCCACGGCCTGGAACAGGGCCTGTTCCCGATCGGCGAGTCAATGGCGGCGGACTTTGCCCGCAAGGGCAGCGCGTTCTGGCTGATAGTATTCGCATTTTGCCTGGGCTTCGGCACCACGGTGGCGGAGCCGGCATTGATCGCGGTGGCGGCGGAGGCGGCGGATGTCGCCGCTGCCGGGGCGATGATCGAATCCAGCGACGAGGCCCGGGAGGACTACGCCCAGGGGCTGCGCTACACCGTGGCGTTTGCGGTGGGTCTCGCCATCGTGCTCGGGGTGGTGCGCATCATCAAGGGCTGGCCCCTGCAGTGGCTGATCATCGGGGGCTATATACTGGTTGTCATCATGACCGCTTTCGCGCCCACGGAAATCATCGGTATCGCCTACGATTCCGGCGGGGTCACCACCTCCACCATCACCGTGCCGCTGGTGACCGCTCTCGGCGTGGGTCTGGCCACCTCCATCCGCGGGCGCAACCCGATGATCGATGGTTTCGGCCTGATTGCCCTGGCATCCCTCACACCCATGATTTTCGTGATGGCCTACGGCATGGTGATCTGATGGCTATCCTGCCCGCCATCCTGGAGGTCAGCCTGGGTACGGTCACGGACGTGCTGCCCATCGCCGCCATTATTTTCGGCTTCCAGTTTTTCGTGCTCCGCAAGGTACCGGCCAACCTGCCGGCCATCCTGTGGGGCTTCGCCTGGGTGCTGCTGGGACTGTCGCTGTTCCTGCTGGGCCTGGAGTGGTGCCTGTTCCCCCTGGGAAGGCTGATGGCGGGGCAGCTGACCGACCCCGCCTTCATCCAGGCCTCCCACGACGCAATGGGCGCCGCCGGAGCCCTCAACTGGCGGGATTATTTCTGGGTGTATATCTTTGCCTTCATGATCGGCTTCAGCACCACCATCGCCGAGCCGTCGTTGATCGCGGTGGCGATCAAGGCCAACCAGGTCTCCGGTGGCGCCATCGGCATCTGGGGCCTGCGCATTTCCGTGGCGCTGGGCGTCGCCGTGGGTATTTCCCTGGGTTGCTATCGCATCGTGGTGGGCGATCCCATCCACTGGTACATCATCGGCGGCTATATCATCGTCGTGCTGCAAACCATGGTGGCGCCCAAGCTGATCGTGCCGCTGGCCTACGATTCCGGCGGCGTAACCACCTCCACGGTCACCGTGCCACTGGTTGCGGCCCTTGGCCTGGGGCTGTCGGAAACCGTGCCCGGCCGCAACCCGCTGATAGACGGTTTCGGCCTGATTGCCTTTGCCAGCCTTTTTCCCATACTGACCGTGATGGCCTATGCCCAACTCGCCGAATTACGGGCGAAGCTGGGCAGGGGCCAGCGCGTTGACACAAAATGACTCGCGACAAGAGGACGCACAGCATGCACTTCAAAATGATTATCGTGTTCGTAGAGGACCGCAAAACCGACACGGTGCTGAATGCGGCGCGGGAGCACGGTGCCACCGGCGCAACCATTATCCACAATGCCCGCGGCGAGGGCCTGAAGGTGAGCAAGACCTTTTTCGGCCTGTCGCTGGAGACCCAACGGGATGTCCTGCTGCTGCTGGTGGAGGAGCACCTCAGTCGCAGCATCCTGGAAGAAATAAACCGCGCCGGCCACTTCGACGATGAGCCGGGCACTGGTATCGCCCTGCAGATCGATGTGGAGGATGCCGTCGGCGTGGTAGGGCAGGCCCAGAAAATCACCACCGAAGTGGAGGAGTTGCTGTGATCCAGAAAAAATATATCAATGCCCGCGAGGTCATGCATACCGAGCATCTCGAACTGGACGGACTGGCGACGGTCAAGGAGGCGCTGATCGCCATGAGGGCCGCGAACGCCAGCGTGGTGATTGTCAGGAAGCGCCACGAGCGCGACGCCTTTGGCATCCTGCTGCTGTCGGACATTGCCAAGAAGGTACTGGCCAAGGACCGCGCGCCCGAGCGGGTAAACGTCTACGAGATCATGTCCAAGCCGGTCATCTCCCTGGATCCGGACATGGATGTGCGCCACTGCGCCCGCATGTTCGAGCGTTTCGGCCTGTCCAGCGTCCCGGTGATCGAGCAGGGCAAGGTGTTGGGCATAGTCAGTTACAGTGAGCTGGTATTCAACGGCCTGTGTGAGTTGATCGAATGAACATGCGCAGATACCGCTTACTCGTCACGCCTACATTGGCAGTCGCGGTACTGTTATGCGTAAGTACTGCGCAGGCAGGGGTCGAACAGAATCCACTAAAAAACCTTTATTTCGGCGAGACCCATATGCACACCGCCTACTCCCTGGACGCCTTTCTGGGGGGCACCCGGCAGCTGCCCGGTGATGCCTACCGCTTCGCCAGGGGCGAGGCCGTGGTGGTGAACGGCCAGCCCCACAGAATGCGCCGACCGCTGGATTTCGCGGCCGTCACCGATCACGCTGAATACCTGGGTGAGATGTATGCAGCCTTCAACCCGGGCAGTCCCGGCCACGACAACCCGCAAATCCAGGAGCTCATCGGCCTGGTCGATTTCAAAGAGCGCCGCAACTGGTTCATCGAATACGTGGTAAAGAGCAATCGTGGTGACCGGCCGATGCACACCGCTTTCTACCCCGGGCCTGCAGTCGGCGGCAAGCGGCTGGAAAGTGATTACCGATGCCGCCGCCGAGTATTACGAGCCCGGCGAATTCACCACCTTCAACGCCTTTGAATGGAGCAGCGCCCCCGGTGGCGGCAACCTGCACCGCAACATCATCTTCCGGGGCGACATCGTTCCCGAGGTTCCGGTGGGCGCCTCCGACATCATGTATGAGGACGGCCTGTGGCAGTGGCTGGCGCAGCAGGAACAGGCCGGCGCCCGCTCGCTCGCACTGCCCCACAACTCCAATGCCAGCAAGGGGCGCATGTTCCCGGCAAGCGACCACGACGGCGAGCCGCTGAGTGCCGAATACGCTGAGCTGCGCGGCCATTTTGAGCGCGCTATCGAGATGATGCAGGTCAAGGGCAACTCCGAGGTGAGCAGACAATTCTGGGCGGCGGACGAATTCTCCGACTTTGAGAATGCCCCCTCCATCGCCAAATTCAGCGACCGCGTTCCCATGCAACAAAACTATGTGCGCTATGGCGTGGTGCAGGGCATGGCCGTGGAGCAGCAAGTCGGTGCCAACCCTTTCAAACTTGGCTTCGTCGGCGGCACCGACAGTCACAACGGCCTGATGTCCGACGTGGACGAGGATAACTTCGTCGGCGGCCACGGCGCCGAGGACGCTACGCCTGAGCGTCGCCAGACAGCAGAGGTAGGCGGCTGGATTGCCGCCAGGGACCAGTCACCCGGTTCGCTCACAGGCGTATGGGCGAAGAGCAACACCCGCGAGGATATCTGGGACGCAATTCACCAGCGTGAGGTCTATGCCACCAGCGGCCCGCGCATGGCCGTACGCTTTTTCGGCGGCTGGGACTACACACCGGATATGACCGCTGACGCGGACGTCATCGGGCAAGCCTACGCCGGCGGTGTGCCCATGGGCGGAGAGCTGGCAAGCAACGGCAAGCAAAGCGCGCCCCGCTTCCTGGTGCTGGCCAACAAGGACGCCCTGGGAGCAAACCTGGACCGCATCCAGGTGGTCAAGGGCTGGGTGGACAACGAGGGCAACACCCACGACAAGGTATTCGACGTGGCCTGGTCCGGCCAGCGCCAGCCGGGGCCCGATGGCAAGGTGCCGCCGGTGGGCAATACGGTCGATGTGGGCACCGCCACCTATCGCAACACTATCGGCAGCTCCGAACTGGCCGCGGTATGGGAGGACCCGGAGTTCGACCCCGAACAACGCGCCCTCTACTACGCCCGCGTGCTGGAGATCCCCACTCCCCGCTGGACCACCTACGATGCGGTGCGGGCGGACCTGCCACTGCTGGAAGACGTGGCAGTCACTATCCAGGAACGGGCCTGGTCATCACCGATCTGGTACCAGCCCTGAACCGGCTGGACCCTCAGCGCCCGGGCAGCATGCGCACCAGGGTGTTGTCTTTGACGAGGTAGTGGTGGAACAGGCTCGCCGCCGCGTGCAGGCCGATCAGGTAGTAGCCAACCAGGCCGGCGGTCTCGTGAATCTCCTCGATTGTGTGCGCCAGTTCCTTGTTCTTCCCCATCAGCGCCGGCAGGTCCAGGCCCCAGAAGGGTATTGGCTTGCCCTCCCCGCTGAGGATCAACCACCCCGCCACGGGCATGGCGATCATCAACGCATACAGGGCGATATGCACGATTTTGGCCAGGATATTCTGCCAGCCGGGGGGTGTGGGCTCGATGGGGGGCGTGGGGCTGACCAGGCGCAGCACCAGTCGCAGCCACACCAGGGCGAACACCGTCAGCCCCAGGGTAAAATGCCAGGATTTCAGGGCTTCTCGCGGGTCACTGCCCTTGGGATACAGTTCCCGCAGCTCTATACAGGCGTAAACCCCGATAATCAGCAGCAACATCAGCCAGTGCATGGCGATGGAGGCGGAACTGTAACGCGAGGGTGTGTTTGCAGTGCTCATGAGCGACCCCTATGACCGGATCGGCGGAGTATAGCGGCTGCAGCGACGACCGGAAAGCCACCGCAGCGCATGTGCGCAAAACTAAACTACAGTACACTCGATTCCCTATGTGCGCGCGAAGGTAAGTGACGAGATGCAGCAGAGCTTAGACGAGTTGCTGGCAGCAGCGAGGGCCGAGGCATGAAACTGAACCCTCCCAATGCCCTGCTGGCCCTGACCGAAGGCCCTCGGGCGCTGATGGACATGGCCTGCCTCGGCGTGGCGGCACCGCTGCTGCGCCACTACCCCACGGTGAGGACCAATCACGGGGTCATGGTCATTCCCGGTTTTCTGGGGGATGACCGCGGCAATGGCCCGCTCATCCGCTACCTGCGGCATCTCGGCTATATAGCCAGCGGCTGGGGCCAGGGCCGCAACATGGGCGCTGACAGTATTGACCGGGATAAATTGCAGCACGACATCGAGATACTGGCCAGTGCCGGGGACGGCGAGGTATCCCTGGTGGGTCACTCACTGGGGGGGATCTACGCCAGGGAAATGGCCCGCAGGGCACCCGCGGCAGTGCGCCAGGTGATCACCCTGGGCAGTCCCTTTGGCAAGGGGCACAGGCACGCCTCCAACGCCGCCCGCCTGTACCAACGCCTCAATCCCTCGCAGCGCCCCCCTGAGGAGGACGATTACCTCTGGGTGCGGCCACCGGTACCCACCACGGCCATATTCACCCGCGCCGACGGCGTGGTGAACTGGCGCACCTCCGTACAGGAGGGGGAGTTCGACGATGTCGAAAATATCGAAGTCCCCGGCAGCCATACAGGATTGAGCCTGAACCCGTCAGTCTGGTTCCTGTTGGCCAAAAAACTCGCCTAGCTGTATTAGCGCACGTGTCAGAACAATACCTCCGCGCCAATGGCATTCGCCTGGCCTACGAGGAGTTCGGACAGCCCGACCACCCCGCCATGGTACTGGTGATGGGCCTTGGCACCCAACTGTTGGGCTGGCCCCTGGCAATGTGCGAGGAACTTGCCAGGCGTGGTTTCCGCGTGATTCGCTTCGACAACCGGGACATCGGCCTGTCGGAAAAAATGGAAAATGCCCATATCCCCCAGGCCGTCGGCCTGATGCTGCGGGCTCGCCTGGGCCTGCCGGTAAACGTGCCCTACACCCTGACCGATATGGCCCGTGACTGCGTGGGCCTGATGGATGCGCTGGGAATTGAGCGCGCCCATCTCGTGGGCGCCTCCATGGGGGGCATGATAGGCCAGATCGTGGCCGCGAAATTCGGTGAGCGCCTGCTGTCCTTCACCTCCATCATGTCCAGCAGTGGCAACCCGCGCATCCCCGGCGCCAGCCCCGATGTGGTCAGGGCCATGGTCAAGCGCTCACTGAGCGGGGAGAAGCCGGACCTGGCGAGCAGTATGGCCCTGTGGCGCAAGATCGGCAGCCCCGCCTACCAACCCACGGATGCACAGCTGAAAAAGAAAATCCTGGACAGCTGGCAGCGCAGCGATTACCGGGAGGGCTACTCCCGCCACCTGGCGGCGGTGATCGCCAATGGCAGCCGGGTAAAGCTGCTGCGCAAGATCAAAACTCCCACCCTGGTGATACATGGTCGCGACGACGCCCTGGTGTCGGTGCACGGCGGAATCGACACGGCCCGCAATATCCCCGGCTCCAAGCTGAAAATCTTTGACGGCATGGGCCACGACCTGCCCGAGGCACTGCTGCCTGAGATTATCGAGCTGATAGCGAGTCATGCCGTGGCAAGCGCCGCCACGGGCATGGCCTGAGTGCGTTCCGGCGGGCAGCCGGCCACGCCCTGCAGAAAATTTCGCGCTGCAATCCGCCTGCCAGAACAGCTATAGTATGCGGCCCTGCGGGCGCGAGTCCTCGCCACATCACCACCAGAACGGGAAGCCACCATGACCTACAATACGCTGCGCTACGAAGTAGCCGACAATATTCTCACCCTCACCCTGAACCGCCCCGAACAGCTCAACTCCTTCACCGTGGAAATGGCCAACGAGTTGATCGCCGCCTTCAACCGCGCCAGCGCTGACGACGAGGTGCGGGCCATCGTGGTCACCGGCGAGGGGCGCGCCTTTTGCGCCGGCATGGACCTCACCGCCGCCGGCAACGTGTTCGGCCTGGATGAGAACCTGCAACCGACCCTGGAGGACATGACCAATCGACTGGAAGACCCCCAGATGATCGCCAGCGTCCGCGACACCGGCGGTCGCGTCACCCTGGCCATCTACGACTGCAACAAACCGGTAATTGCCGCCATCAACGGCGCCGCAGTGGGCATAGGCGCCACCATGACCTGCGCCATGGATATCCGCCTGGCCTCGGAACACGCCCGCATCGGTTTCGTCTTCAACAAGATCGGCATTACCCCGGAGGCCTGCTCCACCTGGTTCCTGCCGCGTATCGTCGGCATGTCCAGGGCCCTGGAGTGGTGTTACACCGGGGACATCCTGGCGGCGGAAGAGGCGCTGGCCAGCGGCTACGTCAAGGCGGTGGTGCCCGCCGACAAGCTGTTGGAAGAGGCTTACAAGATCGCCGCCAAGATTGCCCGCCACAGCCCGGTGGCGATCGCCCTCACCCGGCAGATGATGTACCGCAACGCGGCCCGGGAGCACCCCCTGGAAGCCCACAAGGTAGATTCACTGGCCATCTTCTACTGCAGCCAGAAAAGCGGCAAGGAGGGCGTGGCCTCTTTCCTGGAAAAACGCGCGCCGCAATTCACCGACACCGTGTCCGCCGACATGCCGCCCTTCTATCCCTGGTGGGAATGAGCTCAGCGGCGCCGGTACTCGCTGGGCGTGCTGCCGCTCCATGACTTGAAGGCGGTGGAAAAGGAGGAGGGATCGCCATAGCCCAGCAGCATGGCGATCTCGATGATACTCAGGCTCTTGTCCTCCAGGTACTTGCGGGCCAGGCTGGCCTTCACCTCCTGCAGCAACTGCTGGAAGTTGGTGTCGCGATCCTTCAGGCGGCGCTGCAGGGTGCGGCGCGACACATTCATATCCGCGGCGATACTGTCTATGGAGCAGCTGCCGGTAGGCAACTGGCGCCGGATCGCAGTGTGCAGGCCAAGGGAGAAAGGGTCCGAGGCCGAGGCGCCGTCGCTGAAAAAGGTGGAGAACTCCTGGCTCACACCGTCGTAAAAACGCGTGCTCACATGCAGCTGGGGGTAGTCCAGCGCCGCCCGGTCGTAGTGCAGCGCACTGACCGGCTGGTCGAAGTACAGTGGCGCGCCAAAAAAGGCGGCCTGCAAGCCCTCCAGCTGTTGCGGCCGCGGGTAGCTCAGGTCGACTCGCAGGGGTTTTACCGGCAGCAGGCAGTAGCCATCCATCTCCAGGGCGGCGGCGGACAGCAGGCTGTCGGTTATCAGGCAGCGGCGTGGATGGGGCGGCCGCAGCGGCTGCCACTGCAGCGCGAAGCGATCCCGCTGGCGGGTGACCACGATAGTACCCACATCTCCCAGCAGGCTGGCCACGCTGGGCAACATATTCATCCAGTCACGCAGGGTACTGCTGGCGGAGGCCAGGTACAGGAACAGGTGGGCGTTTTCCATGTAGGACACCCGGCCGCTGAGCAAGCCGAAGTCCGGGTTGCCGGTCTGTTGCAGGAGCTCCTCCTGCAGCTGGTAATAGGTGGTGACAGGCACAAGGGCATCGGGCACGGTCAGCAGCGCCAGGTCCAGCCCCGCCCGGCGCGCCACCAATTCCGGGCTGGCGCCCAGTGCCCGGGCCAGGTCCATGACGCCCTTCAGGCCCCGGGCGTAGACCACACCTGAGCCGGATCGCTGTTCAGCCGCGCGTGCCACCACTTCCCTGCAACCTCTTACCAACTTCCAACTCGCAAGCCTAGCACGACCGGGCCGCGGATACCTGCCACCCCTGCGGCGACCGGGCCTGGCACGATCTCCGTGTTGTATGGCGCTATTTCCCGTGAGTCTCGCCACGCGAGTGCGTAAGATTAACGGTCTTCCAGGCGAGCCAACAGGGGCGGACAGATGACTGACAGGATACTGCGCATAGGAGGCGCCAGCGGCTTCTGGGGCGATGCGGCCCGGGCCACGCCGCAGCTGCTGGAGGCCGAAGGCCTGGACTACATCGTGTACGACTACCTGGCCGAGATCACCATGTCGATCATGGCCCGCGCCCGCGCCCAGGACGACAGCAGGGGTTACGCCCTGGATTTCGTCAGCGCCGCCATGAAACCCAACCTGGCGAAAATCGCCGGCGGCGGCATCAAGGTTATTTCCAACGCCGGCGGAGTCAATCCCGAAGCCTGCGCCGACGCCCTGCGGGCACTTATCGCCGAGCAGGGCCTGGCACTGCAAGTGGCCTGCGTGCTGGGTGACGACCTGCTGCCCCGGGCCGGGGAGTTCGAGGCCGCCGGCGTGACCGAGATGTTCTCCGGTGAGGCGTTCCCCGCCGCAGACAGGCTGCAGAGCATCAATGCCTACCTGGGCGCCTTTCCCATCGCCCGGGCGCTGCAGGAAGGCGCCGATATAGTGGTCACCGGACGCTGCGTGGACAGCGCCGTCACCCTGGGTGCCTGCATTCACGCCTTCGGCTGGCAGCGGGACGACCTGGACCAGCTGGCCATGGGTTCGCTGGCGGGGCATATCCTCGAGTGTGGCCCCCAGGCCACGGGCGGCAACTTTACCGACTGGGAACAGGTCAAGGACATGGCCCACATCGGCTACCCCATCGCCGAGATAGCTGCCGACGGCAGCTTCGTCTGCACCAAGCCGCCGGGCACCGGCGGGCTGGTGAACGTGGGAACTGTCAGCGAGCAGATGCTCTATGAAATCGGGGATCCGCAGGCCTACATACTGCCGGACGTGGTCTGCGATTTTTCCACCGCCACCCTCGAGCAGGTGGGACCGGACCGGGTGCGGGTGGCCGGCGCCACCGGCCGCCCCGCGCCCGACAGCTACAAGGTCAGCGCCACTTACGCCGACCAGTTCCGCGGCGGTACCTACATGACCTTTTACGGCATAGACGCCGACAGGAAGGCCCGCGCCCTGGGAGAAGCCATCTTCGAAGCCGCCCGTAACAGCTGCAATGCCTTTGGCCTGGGGGATTTCAGCGAGACCAGCATCGAGCTGATCGGGGCCGAGAGCCAGTATGGCGACTTCGCCGCAATCGACGGCAGCCGCGAGGTGGCGATGAAGATCGCCGCCAAGCACCCGGAGGCGGCGGGCATCGGCATCCTGCTCAAGGAAGCGGTGGGCCTGGGACTGGCCACGCCGCCCGGCCTGTCGGGTTTCGCCGGCGGCCGCCCCAAGCCGTCGCCGGTGGTGCGGCTGTTTTCCTTCACCCTGCCCCGGGATAAGGTGAGCGTGCGCGTCGACGTGGACGGCGTGGTAACAGCCTGCGATGAGGGCGGCGGCCAGCCCCTGGACAGCGCCGGCATTACCCGACCGCCGGCGCCGGTGACGGAGCCCGGTGACGACAGGGTGGAGGTACCGTTGGTGAGCCTGGCCTGGGGGCGCAGCGGCGACAAGGGCGACAAGGCCAACATCGGTATTATCGCCCGCCGGCCCGAGTACCTGCCCTACCTATGGCAGGCCCTGGGCGAGGATGTGGTGCGCGCGCGCTTCGCCCATTTCCTGGCAAGTACCGCCGGCGGCGAGGTGGAGCGCTTCCTGTTGCCCGGCGCCCACGCCATCAACTTCCTGCTGCACAATGTGCTGGGCGGAGGCGGCGTGGCCAGCATCCGCAACGACCCCCAGGCCAAGGGTTATGCCCAGCTGTTATTGAGCTGCCCGATACCTGTTCCACGCGCCATGGCGGAGGCCCTCGCATGACTGTATTCAATTCGAAGATCAACCCGGGCTCCGAGAGTTTCCGCAAGAACCGCGAGGAGATGCTGGCCCATATCGCCCACCTGCAGCAGCTCAACAGCCGTGGGGCGATGATCTCCGAGCGGCGGCGCCCGCGCTTCGAGGCGCGCGGCCAGCTGACCCCCAGGGAGCGGCTTGCCCGGCTGCTGGACCCGGGCATGCCCCTGCTCGCCATCGGCAATATCGCCGGCTACCTGCTGGACAACCCCGACCCCGAAAAGTCCATCCCGGGCAGCACCATCATCGCCGGTATCGGCTTTATCAGCGGGGTGCGCTGCGTGGTGGTGGTGGACGACAGCGGCATACAGGCAGGCTCCCTGACTACCGCCGGGGGCTACCGCCTGCGGCGGGCGGAGGAAATCGCCCTGCAGCAGAAGCTGCCCTTCGTGCACCTGGTGGAGAGCGCCGGTGGCGACCTGATCAACTACACGGTGGAGGGCTTTTCGGAGGGCGGCGCCCTGTTCGGCAACCTCGCCAGGCTCAGCAAGGCTGGCATACCGGTGATCTCCATCCTGCACGGTTCCTCCACCGCCGGCGGCGCCTACATGCCCGGCCTGAGCGACTACGTGATCGCGGTCAAGCGCAACGGCCGCGCCTTTCTCGCCGGCCCGCCCCTGCTCAGGGCCGCCACCGGGGAAATCGCCACCGAGGAGGAACTGGGCGGCGCCGAGATGCACGCCAGTATCTCCGGGCTGGCGGAGTACCTGGCCGAGAACGACGGCCAGGCGGTGCAGATGTGCCGCGAACTGCTACACCGGCTGCAGTGGAACAAGGACTGCGCCCGCCCCGACCGCCGGGCCTACCGCGAACCGCTGTACGACCCGGACGAACTGGCCGGGGTTATTCCCTGCGACTACCGCACGCCCTATGACATGCGTGAACTGGTGGCGCGGGTCGTAGACGGTTCCGACTTCATGGACTTCAAGCCGCGCTTCGGCGCCGCCACGGTGTGCCTGCAGGCGGACATCTTCGGCCTGCCCTGCGGCATCATCGGCAACAACGGTCCCATCGACCCCGCCGGTGCCAACAAGGCCACCCAGTTCCTGCAGCTGTGCGACCAGGCCAATATCCCGGTGCTGTTCCTGCAGAACACCACCGGCTACATCGTCGGCACCAAATCCGAACAGGCCGGCATGATCAAGCACGGCTCCAAGATGATACAGGCGGTGCGCAACCTGGAGGTGCCGCGCATCACCCTGATGACCGGCGCCAGTTTCGGCGCGGGCAACTACGGCATGTGTGGCCGCGGCTACGAGCCCGACTTTCTCTACACCCTGCCCAACGCCCGCACCGGCGTGATGGGGGGTGAGCAGGCGGCCAAGACCATGTCCATGGTGGCCCGCGGCAAGGCCAGCGCGGCGGGACAGGAACCCGACGAGCAGGCGCTGGCCAGGCAGGAGGCCTTTCTCACCGACCTGTTCGACAAACAGTCGGGGGCTTTTTACACCTCCGGCCACATGATGGACGACGGCATGATAGACCCGCGGGACAGCCGCAAGACCCTGGGCTTCCTGCTGGAAACCGTGTGGGAAACCCGCCACCGGGTGGTGCGACCCAACAGTTTCGGCATCGCGCGAATGTAAGGAGCACGACATGGCAAGCCTACCCGACACCAAGTCCCTGATTCTCGACCGACAGGGCAGCGTACTCACAGTCTGGCTCAACCGGCCGGAGGCCAGGAACGCCCTCACCGCGGACATGGTCGAGGAACTGGGAGCCGTGCTGGACGCCAGCCGCGACGACCGCAACCTGCGCAGCCTGGTGCTGCGCGGAAAGGGTGGGTTTTTCTGTGCCGGCGGGGATATCAAGGGCTTCAAGTCCGGCCTGCAGGGCGGCGAACCCGACGAGGAAGAGGTGGCCAGGGGCAACCGCAGCTTCGGTGACCTGATGATCAAGCTCAATGAGCAACCCCAGGCGGTGATCATCCTGGTGGAGGGTGCGGCCATTGGCGGCGGCCTGGGCCTGGCCTGCGTGGGCGATATCACCATCGTTACCCGGGAGGCGCGTTTTCGCCTCAGCGAAACCAGCCTGGGCATCCCGCCGGCGCAGATCGCGCCCTTTGTCACCGAGCGCGTGGGCCTGACCCAGGCCCGGCGGCTGATGCTCACCGGCGCCCGCTTCCAGGGCGAGGAGGCGGTGCGCTATGGCATCGGCCACCTCCTGGCCGAGGACGCCGCCGACATGGAGGCCCAGTGCGCCGAGGTACTGGCGCAGATCGCCCTGTGTGCGCCGGGCGCCAACGCCGTGACCAAGAGCATCGTGTTCGAAACCACCCGCCGGCCTCGCCCCGAGGCGCTGGACTTCGCCGCGGCCGGCTTCGCCCGCTGCATGCTCAGCGAGGAGGGACGCGAGGGCGTGGCCGCCTTCGTGGCAAAACGTAAACCCGACTGGGCCACTGAATAACTCCCGGAGAGTCAGATGACGAGATTTACCAGCATACTGGTGGCCAACCGCGGCGAAATCGCCTGCCGCGTCATGCGCAGCGCCAGGGCCCAGGGCTATCGCACCGTGGCTGTTTATTCCGAGGCGGACACCCGGGCTCCCCACGTACAACTGGCGGATGAAGCCCTGTGCATCGGCCCCGGCCCGGTCAACGAATCCTACCTGGCGCAGGAAAAAATCCTGCAGGCGGCCGCTGCCAGCGGCGCCGGGGCCATCCATCCCGGCTACGGTTTCCTCAGCGAGAACGCCGACTTCGCCCGCGCCTGTGAGGCCGCCGGCCTGGTGTTCATAGGCCCCGGCGCCGAGGCCATCGACCTGATGGGCAACAAGGCCGAGGCCAAGCGTCGCATGATCGCGGCGGGGGTGCCCTGCGTGCCGGGCTACGAGGGCGAGGACCAGGCTGAAGAGGTTTTGTTGCGGGAGGGCGCCGCCATCGGTGTGCCGCTGATGGTCAAGGCCGCGGCCGGCGGCGGCGGTCGCGGCATGCGCCTGGTGCACGACCTGCGGGAGCTGCCCAACGCCATCCGGCTGGCCCGGGCGGAGGCGGAATCGGCCTTCGGCAGCGGCGAGCTGATCCTGGAGAAGGCCATCATCCGGCCGCGCCACGTGGAGGTGCAGGTGTTCGCCGACAGCCAGGGCCACACCATTCACCTGGGCGAACGGGACTGCTCGGTGCAGCGCCGGCACCAGAAGGTCGTCGAGGAGGCTCCCTGCCCGGTGATGACCGACAGCCTGCGGGCCGAGATGGGCGCCGCCGCCGTGGCCGCCGCCGCCAGCATCGACTATCGCGGCGCCGGCACGGTGGAGTTCCTGCTGGACGAGGGCGGCCAGTTCTATTTCCTGGAGATGAACACCCGCCTGCAGGTGGAGCACCCGGTGACCGAACTCGTCACCGGCCTGGACCTGGTCGCGCTGCAGCTGCAGGTCGCCCAGGGAGAGCCACTGGGACTCAGCCAGAACGACATCACCCTGCAGGGCCACGCCATCGAAGTGCGCCTGTACACCGAGGATCCCGCCCAGGATTTCCTGCCCACCTCCGGCCCGGTGGACCTGTGGTCACCGCCATCCGGAACCGGCATCCGGGTGGACGACGGTATCGTCAGCGGCCAGGAGATCTCGCCGTTCTACGACTCGATGGTCGCCAAGATCATCGCCAGCGGCCCCACCCGCGACATCGCCCGGCTGCGCCTCATCGAGGCCCTGCAGGAAACCGTGCTGTTCGGGCCGCGCCACAACCGCGACTTCCTGGTGGCCTGCCTGCAGAAGGACTGCTTCGCCCGGGGCGAGGCCACCACCGCCTTTATCGCCGAGGAGTTTGCCGGAGACGACATGAGCGGCCCGGCGCCCGGCTTCAGCGACAGCGCGGTGGCCGCGGTCATCGAGTTGTGCCTGGAGCACCAGGCGCTGTACGCCGGCAGCGTGATGGTCGCGCCCGAGTTGCGGGACTGGTCCAGCGCCGGCGCCCTGCTGTCACGCAAGCAATATCGGCACGGGGAGCTGCTGCACGACCTGGCGGTCATGTCGCTGGGCGGTGGGCGCTACCAGGTGTTCAGCGCCGCTGAATCGCGCTTTGTGGAAATGTTGTCACTGGAGGGCAGCAGGGCCTGCGTGGCGGTCGACGGCAGCCAGCATATGGCGCGCTTCCACGCTCCCCGCCAGGGCAAGCTGTACCTGGCGGTGGACGGACGTGAGGCCGAGTTTCACGACCTGATTCCACTGGATGGCGCCCTGGAGCACAGCGGCGGCAGCGGCAGGATTACCGCGCCCATGCACGGCCTGTTGCTGGAGGTGCGCGTCGCCCCCGGGGACGTGGTCGAGGCCGGACAGACCCTGGCGGTGCTGGAAGCCATGAAGATGCACTACGAAATCGTGGCGGAGACAGCGGGTACGGTTCAGGAGGTCAGGGCAGAATCCGGGGCGCAAGTGGCTGCGGACGATCTGCTGATGGAAATCGAGGTAAGCGACGCAGGCTGAATGGGACCGGCAGGCGCCGGCCCCAGCGCTGTTTCTGTCAGGCCTCCCGGCAGAACCGGGCAATCAGCGCCGCGGTCTCGCGGCTGATCTCGGGGCATGCCACGGCAAAGATCTCCACCCCGTGGGTAGTGCCCATCACCTGCCGGCAACGCGCCGGCACCCCCGCCTGTAACAATTTGCGGTAAAACTCTATGCCCTCGTCCCGCAGGGGGTCGCACTCATTGACGCTGATCACCGTGGGCACCAGGCCGCGCAACTCCTCCACCGTGGCGAAACTGGGCCAGGCCAGGGGGTTGCCCCGCTCGAACTCCTCGATCCCATAGGCCATGGCGCCGCGGTTGTTGTGCAAGTCCAGCAACAGGCCGTTGTTCTCTATGGAGGACGGGTACTGATCCTGGGGCCAGGCGCCGGCGATATAGGGGCACAGGGCGTACAGGCCGCGGATCAGGCCCAGGTCGCCGTCCCGTTTGAGTTTAAGGCCGGTGGCCAGGGTGAGGTTGCCGCCGCCGCTTTCGCCGGCCACCACGATATGCCCGCGGTCTATATTCAGTTCGCCAGCCTGGCTGGCCAGCCACTTGACGCCGGCAACGCAGTCGTTAAGGCCCGCCGGGAACGGGGCCACCTCGGGCGCCGAGGACGGCGTCAGGCAATTGCGAAAATCCACCATGGCAACCGCCACGCCCTGGGCCGCGATGATCTTGCCCCAGGCCCGGTACATGCCGACAAAGCAGCTCATGGTCTGCATGCCGCCGCCGTGAATGTAATACACGCAAGGCAGGGTCTCATCGGACGCCGGGCGGATGAACTGCAGTTTGATGGTGTTGTTGTCAGGGCTGGAAATAAACTCGTGGGTGCTTACTTGCAACCCCGCCGAGGGCGCGACCTGCTCGTTGTCGATCAGCTCGAACATGCCTTCCATCTGCTGCATGCGGGCCAGGGACTCGGGGGAATTGGCCTCCTCCAGGGCCTGCTGCCGTGATTCGACGTCGCTGAAGCTTACCGCGGGCATATTGCCAAAGAGAGCCTTGATCCGCGGATCTATCCGCGGATCTTCGTGCATTTTACTCATGGGTGATGTCCTTAAAAAACGTGGTCGCCAATCATCTCAATGATAGGGTCTGTCCGGCGTGGGGGAAAGGGATGCTGTCGGTGCTTTGAGTGGGGGCAACCCGGGCTGGCGGGTCGTGTCAGTAGGTCAGGTACTCGTTGTTTTTGTACGCGGCCTCCCAGTCGCTGGCCCGGCGCCCGCGTCCCTCGCGGTGGTCCTCACGGCCGAAAAACAGCAGGTAGTCCCTTTTGAGGCCCTTCAGGCTGCGCCGGTCCAGGGTCCCGGAGCGCCGGTCCGAATGGTGGACATAGGTACATTTGCAGTGCTTCTCGGTACAGCCCGGCAGCGGCAGGGTGGGTGCGTCGTCGGGGTGAAAGCGCGCGCCATCAATCAGCTGGGCGGCCAGGCACGCCCTGGGCGCCGCATTCACGGAGACGCCGGGGAATTTCGCCTTCGCTATACCCGGCTGGCTGGCAAGCCCATGTTTGGAAACATGTTTTGGATGAAACCCGACGGAATGGGGCCTGCGTCGCGACGCGAGCAACAACACACACAGCGCCACCGCGATAACCGCTACAGAGATTGCCAATCCGTTCATACCTGCCTGCCCATTTAACCGCCGAACCGCGGCGGCACAGCTACGCTCACTAATAGCCTAGCCCAATTAAACGGTTTTTCCAGTCAATTCCGTTCCCGGCCCGGCCCGGCCCGGCAAGGCAAGGCGCCGGCGGGGTTCAGTGCACCGGGGTCCTGGCGGCCGAGCACCAGTGTGCCGCGCTCGCGCCTACAGCAACAAATCCGCCAGGCGCTTGCGGTGATGCTGGGCGTCACCATATTGCTGTTGGCTCCACTGGGCCCGGCGGATGTACAGCTGGGCGTCGCACTCGTAGGTAAAACCCATGCCGCCGTGGAACTGCACCGCCCGATCGCCGGCGTACAACAGTGTCTCGGTGGCGTGTGCCTTCGCCATGCGACAGGCGATTTCAGCGTCCCGGTCCAGGGCGTCGTCCCCCACCAGGGTGGCGGCGTGGTAGATAAAGGAGCGCCCCGAATCCACCGCGCACAGAATATCCACCGCGGGGTGTTTCAGTGCCTGGTAGGAACCTATCAGCTTGCCGAACTGCTTGCGGGTCTTGAGATACTCCACGATGGTATCCAGGCAGCTGGCGGCGCTGCCGGTGGCCTCCGCCGCAGTCAGCAACGCGCCCAGCAGGTACAGGTCGCGCAGGGCGCTGCTGATCGCCGCTCCCGTGAGCAGGTCCTCCCGGGCGACCTGTACGCCGCTGAAATCCACGCTGGCGCTGCGCTTGGTCTGGTCGATCAGGGTATTGGGCGCTATCGCCCCGGCGGATAGTTGCTCCGCTTTCACAACCGCCAGCGCGGGCGCGCCCGCGTGCTCAACCAGTACCACGAACAGGTCCGCCGTCTCCGCGTCAGTCACGTATTTCTTTTTGCCCTGCAGCACCCCGCTGCCATCCAATTGGCAGCCGATACGGGTATCGCCCCAGTCGGCGTTCTCCAGCAGCGCCACCGTGGCGATACTGCCCCCGGCGATACTGGCCAGGGTAGCTTCCATGCTGCCGGCGCCACCGGCGCGCAGCAGTAGTTGCGCCGCCAGGGTGGTGCTGATCAGCGGAGTGCCCAGCATCGCCCGCCCCATGGCCTCCACTACCGGCACCACCGATGCCACGCCCATGCCCGAGCCGCCGCAGGCTTCCGGCAGGGCGATACCCGCCCAACCCAGGGCGACCATCTCGTCCCAGATGGCCGGATCAAAACCCCGCTCCGTCTCCAGTTGCGCGCGCACCGCCGCCATGGGCGACTTGTCGCGGCAGAACTCCCGGGCGACGTCCAGCAGCATGGCCTGTTCTTCGCTGAAGCTCAGCGAGTTATTTCCTATCACTGACATGTCTGTGCTCCTACTTCGGCAGGCCGAGAATATGTTCGGCGACAATATTGGCCTGCACCTGGCTGGTGCCACCACCGATGGTTGCCGAGAAACTGTTGAAGTAGGCGCGCTGCCAGAAGCCGCCCTGGCGGGCCTCGTCGTCGCCTACGTAGAGGCCGCCCGCAGCGCCCTGCAGGTTGATGGCAAACTGGCGCATGCGGCGGGTCATCTCGGTGGAGCGCAGCTTGTGGGACAGCTGCAGCGAGCCGGGATAATCCGAGGTAAGGGCGCCGATATGCGCGCGCCGGTCCCCCAGGGCCACGGCTTTTTCCTCCATGATCATCTTCACCAGCGTGTCGCGCATCACCGGGTCCTGCAGTACCGGCTCGCCGTCGCGGCTCACATCCTGCAGTTCCTCGATCATGTCATCGATGGTGACCCGCACCATCATCAGGCCGCCGGCGGCTCCCGCCTCGGCGCCGCGCTCGTACTGCAGGGTCTGCATGGCGATCTTCCAGCCCTGCCCCTCCTCACCCATCAGGCAATCGGCGGGGATGCGCGCATCGGTGAAGAAGGTCTCGGTAAAGCCGTACTCCCCGGTGATCTTGCGGATCGGCCGGGTCTCGATACCCGGCACATGCATGGGCGCCAGGAAGTAGGACAGGCCGTCGTACTTGCGCGCGGCATCGGGGTTGGTCCTGGCCAGCAGGATCATGTACTTGGCGAAATTGCCCATGGTGGTCCAGATTTTCTGGCCGTTGAGGACGTACTCGTCGCCCTCGCGAATCGCCCGGGTCTGGGCGTTGCCCAGATCGGAGCCGTGGTCGGGCTCAGAGAAGCCCTGGCACCAGATATCCTCCGCGCTGAGTATGCCCTTGAGGTAGCGGGCTTTCTCCTCCTCCGTGCCGATATCGATGATCAAGGGGCCGGCCCAGCCCAGGCCGATGACGTTGAAGCAGATGGGCACCGCGTGGCGGCGCATCTCCTGGTCGGCGATGGCCTGGAAAACGCGCTCCATGCCGCCGCCACCGTATTCCTTCGGCCAGGCCATGCCGAGGTAGCCCGCTGACCAGACCTTGTGCTGCCACTCCCGCAGGAATTCCAGCTGGCGCTCGTCGCCCACCTCCATGAAGGTCTGGGGCAGCAGGAAGCCGGGATCGGCGGGCTTGTTGTCGCGCATCCAGGCGGAAACCTGGGCGCGGAAGTCGTTCAGTTCCTGTTCGCTGATTTGCATAGTCTGGTGTCCCCGCTTAACTGGCCCCGGTAGGGCCGATTTCAATCGGCCGATATCGCACCGCCCATGGCCGAATGAATTCGGCCCTACAATGGTCTGCTGCCGGCCAGTTAAACGCCGTACTGGCGTGCGGCCAGGTCGCGCATGATTTCCTCGGAGCCGCCGCCGATGGCGTTGACCCGCACCTCGCGGTAGATACGCTCTACCCGGTTGCCGCGCATATAGCCTATGCCACCGAGTATCTGCATGGCCTCCCGGGCGCAGAACTCCACGGTCTCGCTGGCCTGCACCTTGAGCAGGGCGATGTCGCCGGGATTGGCGTTGCCCGCCTCGATGGCTTCATAGCAAATCCGTATATAGGCTTGCGTGGCGTTCAGTTTCTGCTTCATCTGGGCAATCTTGTGGCGGATCACCTGGTGGTCCGCCAACCGTTTGCCGAAGGTCTTGCGCTCCCGGGCCCAGGCGACGGCCTCCTCCAGGCACACCCGGCCGAGGGCCTCCATGCCCGCCGCCATGGCCATGCGCTCGGCGTTGAAATTGGTCATGATAACCAGGAAACCCTGGTTTTCCTCGCCGATCAGGTTGCTCACCGGCACCCGCACATTATCAAAATAGAGCGTGGCGGTGTCGGAGGCCCACCAGCCCTGTTTCTTGTCCAGCTGGGTGCGGCTGAAGCCCTCGGCATCGGTGGGAATCAACAACATCGAGACCCCGCGGGCACCCGGCCCGCCGGTGCGCACGGCGGTGGACACCCAGTTGGCGCGCATGCCGCCGGTAATATAGGTCTTGGAGCCATTGACCACAAAATGATCGCCATCGCGCACGGCGGTGGTGCTCAACTGGGCTACGTCGGAACCGCCGCCGGGCTCGGTAATACCGAGGGCGATGTGCTTCTCACCCGCCAGCACTGGCGGCGCCACCAATTCCTTCATGACCTGGCTGCCCCAGTTGATCACCGGTGGCAGGCCAATGCCGTGCACCATCAGGCTGGCGGGAATGCCGCCCACTCCGATACGAGCCAGCTCCTCGTTGACGATCCAGCTGTGCCAGACATCGATGCCCTCGCGGGTGCCGCCGAACTCCTCGGGATAGCCCAGGCCCAGCAGGCCTACCGCCGCGGCCTTGGGCCACAGCTCGATGGGAATATGGCCCGCCTCGTCCCAATCCTCGGCATGGGGCATGATCTCGGTATCGATAAAGCGGCGCAGTTGCGTGCGCCACTCCTCGTGCTCGGGGCGCATATTGGGATTGGGCAGGCGGGCGCCATCGAAATCCAGGGACATAGGCAGCTTTCCGTTAATTTGATCGCAAAAGGACCCGCAATTGTAATGACATGGCGGCGCGAGCACACCGGCTTTGGTGCCAAAAACCGGGGAATAGGTGACAGCTGCGCTCAGGCGGGATCGACCTGCGCGTGCTGCCAGTTGATCGAGGTGCCACCATCCACCGGGATGACTGCGCCGTGGGTGTAGGCCCCCGCCCGGGAACTCAGGTAAATCGCGATACCCGCCATCTCCTCGTCCTTGCCCACCCTGCCCAGCAGGCTGTTGCCCTCGATTTCCCTGCGCCGCACTTCAAATACGTGATCGGTCATCTTACTGGGGAAAAAGCCGGGCGCCACCGCATTGACGGTGATATGGCGCGGCCCCAGCTCCACCGCCAGGTGCCGGGTGAGCTGGTGCACCGCAGCCTTGCTGGCGGTATAGGCGTAGGTGCCCATGCCGGTCACCGTGGGGATATGCAGGCCGTCCATGGAGCCGATATTGATGACCCGCGCCGGATCGTCATTTTCCGGCGCGGCCGCTGCCTCCAGCATGGGCGTGAGCGCCCTGGTGAGGCTGAACACCGCGGTGACGTTGACGCTCATCAGCTTGTCGAAGGCCGACTCCGGGTAATCCTCGTATTTCTCCCCCCAGGCGGCCCCGGCATTGTTCACCAGGATATGCAGGCGCGGCTCGGCGGCGCCCAGTTGCTCACAGAGCCGGCGCAGGCCCTCGGGATCCGTCACGTTCGCGGGCAGGGCAATGCACTCGCCGTAGCGGCTCAGCTCCCGCGCCGCCTGCTCGCAGGCCTCGGCCTTGCGCGCGGTGATATACACCCGGGCGCCCGCCTGCAAGAGGCCCTGGCTGATCATGTACCCGATTCCCCTGGAGCCACCGGTCACCAGGGCGACTTTGCCCTCCAGGGAAAACAGGCGCTGGATATCGAGACTGTGGTCGGACATGGGAGTTCCTCTGCGGCTATCGGCAACCTCCGCTACGATACCCCAATGGGGGCCTCATGCAACGGCAGCCGCCACTTACCCGGACTCGCCCTCCACTTTCAGCACGCCCCGGTACATCTGCATCTGGCAGTGGAAGGCGTACTCCCCTGCTGCCAGGGGCGGCAGTTGCACGGTTGTGGGCCTGCCCAGCGGTAGCGAGGTGCTGATATCCAGGTCTGTAAAGATGACCGTTTCCGCGCAGGGCGATTCATCCTTGCGCAGAAAGCGCAGGGCGACAGCTTTATGGGCTACCGCGCGCAGGCGCGCGGGCTGGTAGACGCCGTTCTCCACGGTTATCTCCAGGGCCTCATCCGCCAGCGCCATCTCCGGGGGCCGGTACAGCCAGAACCACCACACTATGAGGGCGATCAGGGCCAGGCCGGCGAGGTTCACCAGTAACATGACGCTAGTGCTCCTGCGCCTTGAAGAGGCGCAAACGATTGGCATTGCTGACCACGGTCAGGGAGGAAAACGCCATGGCGGCGCCGGCGATCACCGGACTCAGCAGCACGCCGAAGAAGGGGTAGAGCACCCCCGCGGCGACCGGGATGCCGGCGACGTTGTAGATGAAGGCGCCGAACAGGTTCTGGCGGATATTGGCGAGGGTGGCCCTGCTGACCGCGATGGCGTCCGCCAGGCCATGCAGGGAGCCGCGCATCAGGGTGACGTCGGCGCTCTCGATGGCCACATCCGTGCCGGTGCCGATGGCAAAACCGACATTGGCCAGCGCCAGGGCCGGGGCGTCATTGATGCCGTCGCCGGTCATGCCCACCAGTTCGCCCTGCATCTGCAGTTCCGCGACCTTGGCGGCCTTGTCCTCGGGCAATACCTCGGCGAAAAATTCGCTGATGCCGACCTTTGCGGCCACTGCCCTGGCAGTGGCGCGATTGTCGCCGGTGAGCATCACCACCCGGATGCCATTGTCCTGCAGCCGCTTGATGGCCGCTGCGGAATCGTCCTTGATGGGGTCGGCCACCGCGATGATGGCGACCAGCGCACCGTCCACCGCCAGATACATCGGCGTCTTCGCCTGGGTGGCCAGTTCCTGGGCGGTGGCGGCCTGCGCATCGCAGTCGATGCCGCGATCGCGCATCAGTTTTTCGTTGCCAAGCAGCAGGCGACGCCCTTCCAGCTCGGCCTCGACCCCGTGCCCGGCAAGCGCATTGAAGCCCTGCACGCTCGCACCTTCAATGCCGCGCTCGCGGGCCGATGCCACGATGGCCAGCGCCAGGGGGTGCTCCGAACCGGACTCCAGGCTGGCTGCGAGGCGCAAAATCTCCTCCTCACCCATCTCCCCCGCCGGCAGCACATCCGTCACCTGCGGCGAGCCCGCGGTGATGGTGCCGGTCTTGTCCAGGACCATGGCGGTGAGCCTGGAGGCGGTCTGCAGGGCCTCACCATTGCGGATCAGAACGCCCGCCTCGGCGGCCTTGCCCACCCCCACCATGACCGACATGGGGGTGGCCAGTCCCAGGGCGCATGGGCAGGCGATAATCAGCACCGTGGTGGCCGAGACAATGGCGAAAGCCAGCGCCGGCTGCGGGCCGAAGTTGAGCCAGGCCAGGGCGCTGAGCACCGCGATTATCATCACCGTAGGCACGAAATAAGCGGCGATCACGTCGGCGAGGCGGCCTATGGGCGGCTTGGAGTTCTGGGCCCGCTTGACCATGCCGATGATGCGGGCCAGGGCCGTGTCCTTGCCCACCCGGGTGGCCCGAAAGACCAGGGAGCCGCTCTTGTTGAGGGTGCCGGCGACCACCTCGTCGCCCCGGGCCTTCTCCACCGGCATGGGCTCACCGGTGAGCATGGATTCATCCACCGCCGTCTGGCCTTCCACCACCTCGCCGTCCACCGGGATCTTCTCGCCCGGGCGCACCCGCACCAGGTCGCCGCGCAGCACCTGTTCGATAGCTATGTCGACATCCTTGCCGTCTCTTACCACCCGGGCAGTGCGCGCCTGCAGGCCGATCAGGCGCTTGATGGCCTCCGAGGTCTTGCCCCGCGCCCGCAGCTCCAGGGCCAGCCCCAGGTTGATCAGGCCGATGATCATGGCGGTCGCCTCGAAGTAGACGTGGCGCGCCATGGCGGGCACCGCCTCCGGGGCCAGCACCACCACCATGGAGTAGAGCCAGGCGGTACCGGTGCCCAGCGCGATCAGCGTATCCATATTGGCCGAGTGGTTGCCCAGGGAGCGCCAGGCACCGGCGTAAAAGTGGCGGCCGGAGAAGACCATGACCCCCAGGGTCAGCAGCCCCACGGCCAGCCAGGCCGTGCGCTCTGTGGCAGTGGTGACGGTCATGGCGCCGCCGAGCAGGCCCCAGGCCATCAACGGGATACCCAGGCCCAGGGCCACTGCCATGTCGCGCAGCAGGCGCCGGTAGTAGGCGTGGTCGGCGTGCTCCTTTTCGTCCAGGGCATCTTCCGCCGAGGTGTCCGCCAGCGGCCGGGCGTTGTACCCCGCCCTTTCCACCGCGGTCACCAGCGAGTCGCTGGCAGCGTGACCGGTCACCAGCACAGTGCGGTCGGCAAAGTTCATCTCCGCGCGTTCGACCCCCGGCACCGCCGCCAGTGCCTGCTCGATCTTGCTGACGCAGCTGGCGCAGCCAGCGCCTTCCACGATCAGGGTCTGCTGAGCCCGCTCACCGTGTCGCACCGGGGGTTGTTTCGCCGCGGCAGTCATCTCAATCCAGTCCTCGTTGTGCACTGCCGGAGTATAGCAGCCGAGCGACGCGACACCGTCGCCCGTCCCTGCTACTCCGGCATATGCGGGGCGTCGTCGTCCAGGTGCAGTAGAGGTCCGCTATCCGGCAACTTTTTCAGCTTCTGCAACAGGGCCTCGGCGTGGGAGGTCTCCTCTTCGGCAAACTGCGCGGCGATACGCGCGGTCTCGGGATCGCTGCTGTCATTGGCCACCTGGCGGTAGTAGCGCTCGGCAGCGCGCTCATTGGCCAGCGCCAGGGTGATGGCCTGGCGCAGGCTCATGCGGTAATGCACCGCCTCGTAACTGGCAGACTCAGGGGCCTCCTCGCCGGGCCACTCGAACTCCCAGGCCTTGAGCCGCGGCAACTGCATACCCCTGGCCAGTTGCGACACCTCCGCCAGGTGCAATTCGGCCTCGTGCGCCATACGCCGGAAAAAATCTGCCACCGCCCAGTTGTAGTGGGCCGCCAGCGACTCCGCCAGTTCCAGGTAGCGCTCGTGGGCCTCGGATTCAAGCTCCACCGAATGGGCGAGAAAATGCGCGAGCTGGTCATTGGTCATGCTTATACCCTGAAAGACGCGGCCAGCCGGCCCAGCGCCCCCTCCGCCTGTTCGGGAGTCCCCTCGGGTGGCCAGGTGGGGCGATCCCGCAGGTACAACAGGCCAGTCTGGAACCCGTCCTCGTGCAGGAACTGGCGCGCGGCCTCGTCCTCGTTGGCCAGGGCCGGTTCGGTGCGTTCGTTGACGATGCTCTTCCAGTCGGTCTGCTCCGGGCAGAAGGTAATGCACTGGGACATAACGTGCAGGAAGCTGAAGCCGGGATACTCCACCGCCTCGGCAATCAGCCTGGCCATCTGGTTGGGATTGCCGGAGTAGCCCCGGGCGATCCACGGCGCACCAGCCGCCAGCGCCAGCGCCGCCGGCTTGAAGGCGCGCACGCCGGGGCCGTGGGGCGTGAGCTTGCTGTGGTCCCAATCCATGGGCGTAGTGGGCGATGCCTGGCCCTTGGTCATGCCGTAGACCTCGTTGTCCATGGCGATGTAGGTCATGTTCACATTGCGGCGACAGGCGTGGATAAAGTGGTTGCCCCCTATGGAAAAACCGTCTCCGTCACCCCCCAGGGCCAGCACGGTGAGGTCCGGCCGGGCTACCTTCAGGCCCTGGGCGATGGCCAGCCCGCGGCCGTGCACGCCGTGGAAGCCGTAGCTGTCCACGTAGGCGGGCAGGCGCGAGGAGCAGCCTATGCCCGACACCAGCACGGTATTGTCCTTGTCTATGCCCAACCCCGCCATGGCCTTGGTGAGCGCGTTGAGCACCGAGAAGTGGCCGCAGCCGGGACACCAGATAGGCTTTACCGGACTCTTGTAGTCCTTGGCCTTGAGCTTGACCATCTCCATCATGACGCGTTTGCCTCCCTCACGGCCTGTGCGATATTTTCCGCGGCCAGCGGCACCGGACCCGCCATGGCATAGCTGTGCACCGGGCAGGTGAAATCCATATACCCTTTCAGGTAGTGAAACAACTGGCGGCTGTGGTTCTGCTCCACCACCACGACCCGCTCACAGCCTGCCAGCGTCCCGGCCAGGGCCTCGACTTGCAGCGGCGCCAGCAGGCGCAGCGAAATCATGCGGGTGTCGAGGCCCTCCGCCGCCAGCAGGCCGGCCGCCTCGGCCACCGCCGCGGAGCTGGAACCGAAGCTGACAAGGGCGACAGTGCCCTCGCCTTCGAGCCGGGCCCAGTCATCGCCAAATTGGTGGGTAGCCAGTTTGTGGGCCCGCTTCTCCAGCTGCAGCTGGTGGTCGGACTGGCGGGCCGAAGGGGTACCTTTTTCATTGTGTTCCAGCCCGTCGGCGGTGAATCGGTGCCCGCCATCGCCGGGAAAGGCCAGGGTAGAGATGCCCGACTCGGTGAGCTTGTAGCGCAGGTAGTCAGTATCACCCGCAGTATCCGCAGCGGCAACGGGCAGCGCGGAACAGCGCCGGGGCTCGGAGACAATGGCCGTGGACTGGCCGATGAACTGGTCGGAGAGCACGATTGCGGCGGTTTGCAATTGCTGCGCCAGCTGCACTGCCCAACCGGTGGTGAACACGCAGTCGGCGATATCCAGCGGCGCCAGCACCAGGTGGGGGGCGTCGCCATGCAGGCCGTTGAGGGCAATATTCAGGTCGCTCTGCTCTGACTTGGTGGGGATACCAGTGGACGGCCCCCCGCGCATCACATTGAGTATGGTCACCGGCGTCTCGCTGGCCACCGCCAGGCCGATACTCTCGGTCATCAGGGCCAGGCCGGGCCCGGAGGTTGCCGTAAACGCCGGTACCCCGCCAAAAGCCGCGCCGATCGTCATATTGATCGCCGCCAACTCGTCTTCCGCCTGCAACAGCTGCCCGCCCAGCTGCTCCAGGCCGCCCGCCATCCACTCCAGCACATCCGAGGCCGGGGTGATGGGATAGGCGGCGACAAAGCGGATGCCGGCTTCCAGCGCCCCCAGGCCCGCCGCCTGATTGCCGCTGAGGTACCAGGTGCCACCGTCGCCCCGGGGTGGAACGACCAATTCGCAGCCAGGTTCGGTGGCCGCGCCGCGCTCGATACAGGCGCTGGCCGCCTCGCAATAGGCCGCGGGCTTGTCGGCCAGTTTCTGCGCGGCAAGGTCCGCCATGCTCGCCGTCGGCAGACCCAGCAGGCGTCCCAACACGCCCAGGGCGAGCATATTGACCCGCCCCTCCTTGTGGCTGGCCGCCGCCAGTTCAGCGAAAGGTACATGAATCACCTGCGCCCCGGATGCCATTACGGATGCCGGCAACTCACCGCCCTCCTCGCACAGCACCAGGCTGTCGGGTCCCAGGCGAATCTCGTCCTCGAAACGATTGAAATTATCCCAGTCCAGGGCCAGCACCAGGTCGTAGCGGCTGGCGGCGGTGTAGCGCTCATCCGGGGTCAGCTTCAGCAGGGCGGCGGACTCGCCGCCGCGAATCTGCGGACCGTAGGCCTTGCGCAGCAGGCCGCGGCCACCCTCCCGGGCCCAGGCCTGCAGCAGCAACTCGCCGCAGGAAATCACCCCGGCACCACCGGCGCCGGTTATCGCGATGGACAGATGTTGTGTACTCATGGATTTATACGCCATACCGGGAACCTGCCCAGCATAGCGCCGCCAGAAAAATACGGAACCGGGAGGCGGCGATTTCTCGCCCTTACTTGCGCCAGCTCAGGAGAAGGACGGCCATCAGGCCACCGCCTCGACACGGGCCGGGACGATCTTGTGGTGCGGGGTACCGGCGAAGCGGTCGCGTTCCTCCAGGGAGGTCAGCTCATTCACCGCCACCCCCCTGCGAGCCCCGTCTGCGTTGTCCAGGCCAAAGCCATTGGGCAGGGATATATGACCGGCCTGCATGCGCGGCGTCACCACCACCTCTGTCAGGGCACTACCCACCCGGGTGGTGATCCGGGCCCGGTCGCCGCTGGCCAGGCCCAGTTGCGCGGCGTCCTCGGGGCTCATCCGCAGGGCACCGCCCGCATCCTTGCGGCGCCACCCGGCATCGCGGTAGATTGTGTTGGCGGAGTAATCACGGCGCTCGCCGGCCATCAACAGCAGCGGGTAGTCGCTCGAGGTCAGCTCGGCCGCACCGGCGGCCAGCACCTCCAGCTCTGCCAGCAACTCGGGAATAGCCAGGCGCACCCGCCCCTCGTTGCCCAGCCGCGCCCAGCTGGCGCTGTGCTCATCGCGGGCAAACACCAGGCCGGAATGTTGCGCCAGGATGGCATCAAACAGGGCCTCGCCGCGCTCCATGGGCTCGCCGTCAAAGCCGGCACGGGCCAGCGCCTCCGGTTCGCGCATGGCGAACCCCAGCGCGACCGGCCACAGCACCGCCGCCGCCGCGGCCCCCTCCGGCAGGCCGGGACCCAGGGTGCGATAAAGAATGACCGGTGCCAGGTCGGCCAGACCCGGCTCCTCGGCCAGCGCCTGCATGAAGCGCGCCCGGTAGGCCGGCCGACCGCCCTCCGCCAGCGCCGCGGTTAGTTCGGCGCACAACTGCGCGGGCATACCGCCCATGGCCTCCACCAGACGGGCGTGAATCTCCGCCTCCGGCAGGGCGAAATCCGGCGCCTCCAGCAAGGGCTTGCGCAGCTGAAAATAGTTGTCCGGAAACTCGAAATTGAAGAAGGTGGCCTCCCATTTCTCGTACTGGGTGGCGGCGGGCAACACGTAGTCCGCCTCGCGCGCGGTCTCGGTCATGGCCACATCGATGACCACCACCGTGTCCAGCGATCGCAGGGCCTCGGCAAAGCGCCGCGAATCGGCCAGGGAGTGCACCGGGTTGGCGGCCTCGATCACCATGGCGCGATAGCGATCGGGATGGTCGCTGAGGATCTCCCCGGCGATCACATTGCAGGGTACCAGCCCGCTGATGATGGGGGCGCCGGCCACCGGGCTCCTGCGGGAGGCGCGGCCGCTGCCGGCGATATTTTGCAGGCTGGCGGGAATAAACTGCCCGCCCGGATGACCGAACTGGCCACACAACGCCCACACCAGTTTTTCCAGGTAGCTGGCCAGGGTGGAGTGGCGGTTCATCTGGATACCCAGGTCCTCGGCCACCGCCACGGACGCCGCGCCACTGATGACATCGACCGCCTGCTGCACCTGCTCCAGTGGCACCCCGGCGATGGCGCAATACTCCTCCACCGGCACCTCGTCAAAGGCCGCCACGATCGCCTCCAGGCCGCTGGCGTGCTGCGCCAGCCAGGCCTGCGCATATTTCTCCTGCTGCACCAGCATGCCCACCATGGCCGCCAGCAACCAGGCATCGGTACCGGGGCGCACCCGCAGGTGAATATCCGCGAATTTCGCCGTTTCAGTAACCACCGGGTCGATGACCACCAGCTTGCGGGCCGGGTCCTTGCTGAAGTCCCGCAGCCAGGCCCGGGCGCGGGGCAGACCGTGGGAGTGCCAGGGATTCTTGCCTATGAAGACCGCCACCTCGCAGTGCTCGAAGTCGCCTTTCACATGGTTGCCGAACATCATGCCATTGACCCAAAACTCGCCGGTCTTCTCCTGGGCCAGGGCGTTGGAGCGGTATTTCATGCCCAGCAGGCGGCGAATGCCGGTGGCGTATCCCCCGGGCAGGTGATTGCCCTGGCCGCCTCCGCCGTAGTAGAAAATCTTCTCGCCGCCCTCCCGATCACGTATGGAAAGCAAGCGCTCACTAATCTCCCGAATCGCGGTATCCCAGGCTATGGCCTCAAAACTGCCGTCGGGGCGGCGGCGCAGGGGAGAGGTAAGTCGGTCCTTACCATTCTGGTAATAGTTGAGTCCGGAGGCCTTCTGGCAGAGGTAACCCGCGGAAGCGGGGTGGGCCTTGTCGCCGCGGATACGCACGATCTCGCGCCCGCCCTCGCCGCCCAACTGCACCTCGATACCGCAGTTGCATTCACACAGGATACAGGCGCTGGTCTTCCATTCGGACACGTTATGCTCCCCCGGCCACCCGGGCCGCAGCACTAACTATAGGCGATAAGTTCCATAATGCAACTAATCTATCAGGCGGCCCGCAGGGCGCGGCCCAGGGTCTGCTTACCCAGGGCAGGGGTAAAGTCGCCGTCGGCCCACACCGGCTCCCCCCGAATCAGCACATGGCTGACCACGCCGTCGGAGCGGCTTACCAGCTGCTTGTGCTGGAACAGCTCGCGGTAAATAAACTGGCGGTTCGAGTTGTCGTCCCACTGGCGCAGGGCCTCGGGGTCGAGCAGCACGATATCCGCCTGGGCGCCGATCTCCAGGGTGCCCACATCCAGGCCGAAAAACGCCGCCGGCTCGCTGGTAAGGCGTTTTACCATCGCGCTGACAGTCTCCAGTGAGTCCTGGGCGGCCAGCTTGAGAGACATCAGGTTGCCGTCGAAGAAGGCCATATTGGTGATATGGGCGCCGGAGTCGTTGAAACCCGGCAGGGTGTTTTTGTGCAACAGCAGCGGCAGCACGCCCTCCCTGTCCTTGTTGGCCACGTCCACCCAGAAGCGGAAGCCCTTGTCGTAGGCCCGCATCATGTGCAGCATGAACTCGGCATCGTCGACGATGGGGCGCGGAAAGGCGTCGAAGGCCTCGCGCTCAGCCTCCGAGCGGGGCGCGGACGCCGACCCGCGCTGGTAGCGCTCCAGGCGGTCGTAGACATCCTGCAGGCTCTCCCCCTCCCAGTCGGCCACCGGCGCCCCGTCGAAAATCATCCGGTGCAGCTCGCGCACCACCAGGATGTCGGGCAGACCCAGGCGCGCTTTCAGGTGGGCCAGGTTGCGGCCGCGGCGGCCGTAGTGCCAGTCAGCCCGGAAGCGGGCGATGAACTCCGGATCGTTGAGCAGGGCCAGGCGGCCCTCCACGTCATCGTACTCCCTGGCGATCAGCTCGCTGGTGGATTCCAGTTCCTCGAACAGCGGGCTGACGATACCGTCGGACCAGATACGGAAATTGGTGCCCAGCGCCTGGAAGTGCATATTGCCCTTGAGCAGGCGGCTGTTGACGAGACTGGCGAAGCCGAGAAAGGCCTTCGATGCCTCGGGCGCCAGCACGAAGCGCACAGCTGACAGGGCGGAGGTCTTCAGGGTCTTGCCGAACAGGCGACCACTGGTGAGCAGGAAGTAGAGGAAAGCCTTGGCACGGTTTTCCAGGATGGGCGTGGTCTGCCAGACCCGGTCGCGGTCGCGCACCACCTTGAGCAGGCGCTTCATTTCCCCAAAACTGGCGAACTGGGTGGGGATGCGCTTGTCGGTGTGGGGCGCATTGGCCAGGTAGTGGAACGGCAGGCCGTCGGTGCTCATGCCCAGGTAGCCCTGGTCCATCGCCTGGCGCAGCAGATCCTCCATTTTCGCCAGCTCCACCTCGGTGGGCTCGCGGCTGATGCTGGCCTCCAGGCCCATCGCTTCCACCCGCAGCATGGAATGGGGCACGAAGGCGCCGATATTGGGTCCCAGGGGCATGTCGCCGAAATGATCCAGGTAGGCCCCGGTGTCGCTCCAGGTTACCGCCTCGACACACTTCTGCAGTACCGGCTTGGGAATATTCTCCACCCGGGTGAAACAGTCCACGATGGGGTTCTGCTCGCCCTCAACCTGCTGGCCGAAGCTGGTACCCAGGCTGCAATTGCCCACCAGCACCGTGGTGGTACCGTGGCGCACCACTTCCGGCAGGCCCGGCTCCAGGTCCACCTCCAGGTCCAGGTGGGTGTGGATGTCCAACAGACCGGGCAGCAGCCACTTGCCCTCGCCGTCGATCACCCGGCTGGCCTGGGATACCGGCAGCGCCTGCCCCCTGGCGGCGACCCGGCCATCCTTGATCGCCAGGTCCTGCGGTTGGGGCGCGCCCCCACTTCCATCGAATACCAGCGCGTTGCGTATCAGGGTGTCCCAGGCGACAGCGGTCATCGGTGTAATCCTCATTGTTAATTGAGCCCCCCAGCGTAACAAGGCAGGGCCAGGTAAATCCAGCCATTCAGGCGCCGCGGCAATTTCCTGTCCAGCAATGGTCCATCATCATCGCGAACTCGTAAAACCCGGTAAATCTGCCTATGCTGGTGCTCCCGGCAACCAGCCACATGTATACAAGACACCACGGGAACGCAATATGCACTACCTCTTTGCCATCGCCCTGCTACTCACCGGTCTGCAGGCGCTGCCCGCCGCGGCCCGGGACCTCCCCACCGCGACCGCCATTATCGAGGAATTCGCGCTGCAGGAGCAGCCGATACCCATGCGGGACGTTCCCGGTTGGGCGCCCAGGCGGGTGGTGGTAAGCCTCCCCGAGGGCATGTCAGCGCGCATGCCGCAGCTGGAAGCGATGCTGCTGGCCGCCGCCGAGGGTGTGGAACTGGTACTGGACCGCTCCCCGGACATGTCCCCCGCCCCGGAGATGCTGGAGGGCGCCGATGCGGTGATCAGCCTGTGTAGCGTGGAGCTCATGGACAAGGTGCCTGCACGCCTGTTGTGGCTGCACAGCTACACCGTGGGCGTGGACGGATGCAGCGGCCTGACCCCCGCGCAGATCGAGGGCAGGGTATTCACCAACAGCAAGCGCCTGATGGGGCCGGCCATCGCCGAGCACAGCATGGCCATGCTGATGTCGATCGCCGCCGGCCTGCCGGCCTACCAGCGCAACCAGGCCGAAAGCAGCTGGGACCGCTCCCCCTCGACCCGACCCGGTTTCGGCGAACTCAAGGGCAAGACCCTGCTGGTGGTGGGCCTGGGCGGTATCGGCACCGAGGTAGCCTGGCGCGCCCACGGCCTGGGCATGCGGGTGATCGCCACCCGCAACTCTTCCCGGGCGGGACCGGACTACGTGGAGTATGTCGGCCTGGCCGAGGAGTTGCCCGAACTGGCCGCCGGGGCGGATGTGATGGTCAACGCGCTGCCGCTGACACCCGCCACCACCGGCCTGTTCGATGCAGACTTCTTCAAGGCGGTCAAACCGGGAGCGATTTTTATCAGCGTGGGGCGCGGCGCCAGTACCGACACCGACGCCCTGGTGGCCGCGCTGCAATCGGGCCAACTTTTCGGCGCGGGCCTGGATGTAACCGACCCCGAGCCGCTGCCGGCAACCAGCCCCCTCTGGCAACTGGACAACGTCATCATCACCCCCCACGTATCCGCTACCGGCAGCGGCAGCTGGGGCCGGGTGGCGCTGATAGCGGTGGAAAACCTGCGCCGCTACGTCGCCGGCGAGCCGCTGCTGAATGTGGTCGATATGGAAGCCGGTTACTGACATGAACGCCCCTATCGCGTTTGACAACAGCTACGCGCGCCTGCCGGAGAGATTCTTTACCCGCCGCGAACCCGTGCCGGTAGCCGCACCGGGCCCCATCCGGGTGAATGCCCCGCTGGCGGAGTTGCTGGGCATCGATCCGCGGTGGCTGGCCTCCCCGGACCGGCACCGCGGTGGTGGCCGGGAACAGCATCCCCCCGGGAGCGGAGCCGATTGCCACCGTCTACGCCGGCCACCAGTTCGGCAGCTACAATCCCCAACTGGGAGACGGCCGGGCCATCCTGCTGGGTGAAGTGATAGGCCGGGATGGCCTGCGCTACGATATCCAGTTGAAGGGCTCCGGCCCCACACCCTATTCCCGCGGCGGCGACGGCCGGGCGCCCCTGGGGGCGGTACTGCGCGAATACCTGGTGAGCGAGGCCATGTACACGCTCGGGCTGCCCACGACCCGCGCGCTGGCCGCGGTGACCACCGGTGAGCAGGTGGTCAGGGAGACCTTCCTGCCCGGCGCGGTGCTGGCCAGGGTGGCGAAAAGCCATATCCGCATCGGCACTTTCCAGTTTTTTGCCGCCCGCCAGGATACCGAGGCCCTGCACCTGCTGGTGGAGCACGTGCTGGAGCGCCATTATCCCGAGGCCCTGGACGCCGCCAATCGCCCGCTGGCCCTGCTGCACAAGGTGATCAGCGCCCAGGCCGAACTGGTGGCGCGCTGGCAACTGCTGGGGTTCATCCACGGCGTGATGAACACCGACAACATGCTGCTGTCCGGGGAAACCATCGATTACGGGCCCTGCGCCTTCCTGGATGAATTCGACCCGGCCAGGGTATTCAGCTCCATCGATCACGCCGGCCGCTACGCCTACCGCAACCAGCCGGGCATCGCCCACTGGAACCTGGCGGCGCTGGCCCAGGCCCTGCTACCGGTGCTGCATACCGACCAGGAACAAGGGGTGGCGCTGGCCCAGGAGGCGGTAGACAGCTTTCCCGAACCAGTTTCTGGAGGCCCACGCAGCGGGCATGGCCGCCAAGCTGGGGCTGAACCAACTGCACGGGGAGGACAACGCCCTGGTGGAGGAACTGCTGCAACTGATGGCGCAGGAACACTGCGATTTTACCCTGGCTTTCCGGCGCCTGGCGGACCTGGCAGACCCGGGGAGCGGCGCCGGCAATATCGGCGAACTGTTCGACTTTGCGCCGGCCTTTGAGCCCTGGCTGGCCCGCTGGCGCGAGCGCCTGGCCACCGAAACCACCTCCTGCGCGCAACGCCAGGCGGCCATGTACCGGGCCAGCCCGGTTTTCATTCCCCGCAATCACCTGGTAGAGGAAGCCTTGCAGGCCGCCGTCGAGCAGGGTGACCTGGCGCCCTTCAACGACCTGGTGGAGATCCTCGCCCGCCCCTTTGCCTACGACCCCGCGCTGGCGCGTTTCGCCATGCCACCGCGACCGGAGCAGGTGGTGCACCAGACCTTCTGCGGCACCTGAGTCGCACGCCGCTGACCGGCGGGCTGACAGCCCCGGAAAATCTCGCTAGTATGACGGCGGTCGACAGCAACACAGCCTGAATCCCGAGCACCAACAATACTAAGAGAGGAAACCCAAATGCCTGCCTGTTACGAACTCAAGCGCGCCAAAAATGGCGAATTTTTCTTTAACCTGCTTGCGGCTAACGGCCAGAACATCCTGAAAAGCGAGATGTACAGTTCCAAGCCCTCCGCCATGAACGGCATCGCCTCGGTGCAAACAAATTGCGGGGACGAGGGCCAGTACGAGTGCAAGACCTCCGGCAACGGCAAGACCTACTTCGTCCTGAAGGCGAAAAATCACCAGGTGATTGGCCAGAGCCAGATGTATGAGTCCGAGTCCGGCTGCAGCAATGGCATGGCGTCGGTGAAAACCAACGGCAGCACCAGCGATATCCGGGATCTCACCGACGGCTGAGGCCCGCACTCAGGCCTGCGAAACCGACCAGCCGGGGTCCGCCGCCTCAGTTGGTCAGCTGTTTCCATTTGCGCACGAAGCCGCCCCGCCCCCCGTACCGGAGCAGCATTTCCGGTGCCAGCGGGTGGATTCCCAGCCGGCACAACAGCCGCTCCAGAACACAGGCGTACAGGCGCCGCAGACGCCGCGGCCAGGTTCGCTCCAACTCCCGCTCCCGAAGCGCCATGGATGCCGCGATTGTTGGCACAAAATCAGCCGCCGCCATCAGCCTGTACACGTGTTCGTGCTCGGAGAACTGCTGGTCCCGGTAGGCTCCCTTCCTGGCGCCGCTGTAAAGCACCAGCAATGATATTCCCTCGCTGCAGGCTATACGCTTGCCCTGCCTGCTGGCCCGGAACAGCCACTCCTGGGACGGGGTCACGACCGTCTGGCTTTCCAGCCGCCAGGCGCCCACTTCCAGTGCGGTGCTGGTCAGCATGAACCAGGAAGAAGCCAGATACCAGCGACAGGGGTGGTAATCTGAATCAGCAAAGACAGGGCCGCCATTGTTCACCACCAGCCCCGCCGCCGGGCACTGCGCCGGAAACGGCTCGATGACGGCGTACCTGGCGCAAATGATATCCGCGCCGCGATGCCCCAGTTCCCGCACCATGCTTGCAAGGTGATCCGGCAGAAACATATCGTCCTGGTTCAGAAAGCAGAGGTACTTCCCCCTGGCCTTGCTTACTCCGAAATTATTCGGGGTGGCCTGCTGCCCGCTATTTTTCTCTAGGTTAAAAAAGCGGATCCTGGGGTCGTCGAATTCGGCCACTACCAGCTCAGTGTCATCGGTGCAGTGATCACCTACCACGATCAGTTCCCAATCCGGCAGCGTCGATTGCAACACGCTTTTTATGGCGCATCGCAGCAGGTGGGTGGCGTTGTAGGTCGCCGTGACAATGCTGACCAGGGGGCCCCGGGGTTGTTGCAGGTCTCGCGCAGGCATTGCCTGTTGGGGTTTCGATAGCGGGGGCGGCAACATCAACTGCCCAGAATACGGTTCGAGACTTCCCGGGCCAGCCAGGGAGCTATGGAGTACTTGCCCGTATCGACGGAAAACCAGCCCCCGGACTGGTGAATACCAACCCGGTCTCTCCTGTGCACAGTCGCCGCGGGGTCGCTCAATGAGCCCCTGCCGTTGGCGAAGACCCAGCCGCCGCGCAGGGCGATGTTCCCCGCCCGCCGGCGAATCTCCGCCACTGCCGGGATATGCCGGGTCAGCCCGGCGAAGGTGTCGTCGATGATCCGGCTTTCATCTACAGCGGCCAGTTGGGATACATCCGGAACCCTGACGTCATCGCTGGAGTACACCAGCCCACTGCTGTACCAGGACAGGTAGAACCGGCGCCCGTTGTAGTTCTTTATGTCGCCAAAGGGCCCCGTGCAGATAACTGCGCAGGGAATCTGCAGCGTCCGGTCCGTGTCCACAAAAAGAGAGAGCCGGTAGCGCATACTCGGTTTGCAGACGTTATTGAGCGATAAACTCTGGTCAATCATCGGGCGCCCGGCCCACAGGGCATTGACCACCGTCGCAAAGGGCCCCTCCTGTCCGGCGCTGGTGGCAAGCCGATAGCCACTGCGACCTGCAATGCCGCCCTGGCCGGCCCCCAGTATCTCAGTCCCGAGTCGACACTGGATCAGCGGCTGCAGGTGCACCGCAGCCGCCAGCAAGTCGGCTACTTCCTGTGTACAGAGGGACTTTTCCGGGGTGGAGAAGCCGGCCTGGAAGTACGAGGTATCCACCAGGCCAGCCAGTTCCCGGCTGCCGAGCCTGGTGATGGCGGCATGCCTCAGGTCGCCGAGGTAGCCTCCGGCCAGCGGATGTTGTCGCACCAGGTCCGTCAACGCGTCGAAATAGCGCCCTGTGTCCTGTGCAGAAGCAATCGAATCCTTATGTACCAGATATAGATCGGGTGATCCGGTGATGGTGCGGAGCCGGGTTTCCAGCAGGTCCTCCAGGATTGGCCGAAACAGCAGGCCGCCCGTCAACAGCTCCTTCGCCGTATCCAGCCCGCGGTCTCCCGAATAGAGATAACCCAGATGGATCTTGCCTTCATTCCAGCGACTGGCACCCTGCAGCAGCTCCCGCTCCCGGTCGAATAAAACGACTTCCACTCCCCGCCTTGCGAGCAACAAAGCGGTGCAGCAGCCCATAATGCCGCCACCGAGTATCGCGACCCGGGACTTGTTCCTGGTATTACTGGTCACAGCCGGGACGACATTCCGGGGAGTAGTCCTCAGGGTCATAGGCACCGCTGGCCAGCACCAGTTCCACACTGTGCGCATCGATGAACTTTTGCGATGCCCAGACACCCGGCTGTATCAGCAGCGCGCTGCCGGGGCGATCAAGCAGGAGGGAAACCGACTGCGTCGCCACTCTCAGTTCCACCTCGATAGCACCGGCGAGGCAGACAATGGCCTGCAACTGGCTTTTGTGCGCATGACGTCCCCGCACTGTACCGACTGGCACGGCAGCTACCACGAACAGCCTGTGGGGAACGAAAGGCAGGGTCTGAAAGTCCAACGGGTACAGGCATCCGCGCCGGTCTTCGTGGCAGGGCAGTTCCAGCAATTCAACATATGGCCGCCCTTCGGCATCGTGGCCCAGGGGATATTTCACGGTTACAAGGATAGTTTTCCAGACAACTGACCGGTGAGATTATCGCACCCGGGCACCTGCTCTGCCAAGCCGGGATGCTGTTCACAGGACATCTGGCGCGGGGATTGAATATGGCTTTATGGCCCCGGCCAAGTTACCCTGTTCGCACCCAGCCTCGAGGCCTGCAATACAGCCTGCCGGCGCCACGGCGCAAGCCGCAGCGGGCCGACAAAACAGGGATAAGTATGCACATCAGAACAAGAATTCTCGTGACCGGCGGCGCCGGGTTTCTGGGCTCCCACCTCTGCCGGCGCCTGCTGGAGAGCGGCGCGGACGTCATCTGCCTGGACAACTTTTTCACCGGCGCCAGAGACAACGTAATCGACCTGCTGGCCAACCCGCATTTTGAACTGATGCGGCACGACGTTACCTTCCCGCTGTACGTGGAGGTCGACGAAATCTACAACCTGGCCTGCCCGGCCTCTCCCATTCACTACCAGCACGACCCGGTGCAGACGACCAAGACCAGCGTGCACGGGGCAATCAACATGCTGGGGCTGGCCAAACGCACCCGTGCAAAAATACTCCAGGCCTCCACCAGTGAGGTGTATGGCGACCCGCAAGTACATCCCCAGCAGGAAGCGTACTGGGGGCATGTCAACCCCATAGGCCCCCGCTCCTGCTATGACGAGGGCAAGCGCTGTGCCGAGACACTGTTTTTCGACTACCACCGCCAGCACCAACTGCGCATAAAGGTGGCTCGGATCTTCAATACCTATGGCCCGAATATGCACCCCAATGACGGCCGGGTCGTGTCCAACTTCATCATGCAGGCCTTGCGGGGCGAACCCATTACCCTGTACGGGGATGGCAGCCAGACCCGCTCTTTCTGCTACGTGCAGGACCTGGTGGACGGACTGATCAGGTTGATGAACAGCGACGACGGGGTTACGGGACCCATCAACCTGGGCAACCCCAATGAATTTACCATCAGGCAACTGGCGGAGCTGGTCATCGAGATAACCGGCTCCGACTCTACGCTGGAGTACAAGCCACTGCCGACGGATGACCCCCTGCAAAGACAACCCGATATAAGCCTTGCCAAAAGCGCGCTCGCCTGGGAACCCGGCATTCAGCTCCGGCGGGGGCTGGAGCTGACGATCGAGTACTTTCGCACCTCCATGGTGGAGTAAACAGCTTCGGCGATGCCGGACCGGCTGCCACGCAGCTAACTGCGGGCCCCGGACCTTTACCCCTGCTCCTGACCCAGCACGACCGTGTAGGTCATCGGCCAGCCCAGGATGCGATTGGAGGTCATTTTATAGGGCCCCACGTCCGCATCCTCCAGCAGCTGCCGCAAATAGCTGCCGCTCATCAGGTAGAGGTTGTCCTCGTTCCAGTGCGGGTTGTTGTCACGACACCACTGGTAAAAACCCTTCGACCACCAGTGGCGGAACATTACATTGGTATGGCTCTCGACAGGAAAGTACTTGTTGGGCGTGGTAAAAAACACGCGCCTGGAAACGCGCCGCATTTCGCGCAGGAACAACAGTTGCGATTCACGCCCCCCGACATGTTCGATGACCGCGTTTGAGAACACCCAGTCAAACGCCCCGTCCCTGAAGGGGAATATCGAGCCATCGTAGCGACAAAAAGTCTTGTCCGGGTTCTGCAGCGCGATTTCGGTGATGTCTTCCACCGCAAGGCCGGTATAAAGCGCGGAGGGGTCACTGAACCGCTTCAGAAAGACATTGACCTGGTCGCTCCAGTCATTGCGGGCAATGCCCACATCCAGCACGCTTTCACCGGCGTGTCGCAGGGAATAAAAATGGGACAGCTTCCGCTCCCTGGACCAGCGCATTACCCGGTCTTTGATCTTTACAGCACGCATCAGGCCAAGCTTCACACCCCGTAGATAAACCAGCAAAACTGTTGCAATATAGTTGAACTACGGCGCGCTTGGCAATTGAATCCCGGGCCGACAAAGCGTCCTCTACCGCGGCACGGGCAGCCCGACCGCAGGCCATGGCGGCCAAATCGCTTGTGGCACCGGGCTACAGCAACTTGTGAACGAAGCCGATGATCATCAGCAGAAAGCACAAATACATCTTTATCGGGATTCCGTTCAGCGGCAGCACGGCAATTTCAAAGGAGTTGTGCCTGCTGTACGACGGGGAGCCAATACTCACCAAACATGCCAACATCCAGATGCTGTTTGGCAGCGGTATTGACCTGTCCTCCTACCGGGTCGCGGCAGTGCTCAGGAATCCGGTCGATTTCATGAAGACGTACTATTACAAGCTGAAGAACCCTCCAGCGGGTTACTACGTCGATCCGGCCTACAATATCGAGAATGGTGGCCACATTCGCAAGCAGGATCGGGAACGCTACGCCGTGGTCCAGACGCGAAACCTGAGTTTTTCCCAGTTTATAGACAGGTACTACCTGCTCCCGTACGACACTTTTTTCTCACTGAACAAGCCCTACCTGGACTATGTTATTCGTTTTTCAGAACTGAACAGTTCGTTCAGGGAGTTTCTCGGCCAATGTGGCATCGAACCGCTGAGAGATTTACCGGTGTTAAATAAAAGCGACGCCAAGGCCTCCGAGGATCCCGGGGAGGACGCCGTCCCCCTGAGCTTCAGACCTTTCATCTACGAATATAAAGACCTCCTGCAGGTGGATATAGAAAGGCCCTCTTTGCCCTACTATCAGCTCTACAGAATGCTCAAGCCCCTGAGATTCGCCCACTGGACCCGCGTCGACCGCAAGCGCCCCGTCCAGAAGTATGGGACGTACTATGAACTGGTAAACCAGGGTATTTCCAGGAGGGACTCCTAGCAGCCCGATACAGACCAGCTCGCAGCGCGGTTGAGAAGCACCTGGCCGCACATTTCGATTGCAGCATTCGGCAGCAGGCTTGCGACCTGGCATCATGGAATTAGCTGTTGATCTCATGCACTATACCGAATTCGGATCCCAGCAGGAGGCGCCATGCCCGGTTACCTCAGCTCGCAGCTCCAGTCCAGCGAAGCGCTGGCCGCAGCTGCCTCCCAGCGCCAGCGGCTGCGGGACAGCTACGGCCATCTCCTGTCCGATCTCCAGGCCGGCCCCCTGCTCGAGATTGGTCCCGGCAGGGGGGAGTTGCTGGAGGTCTTGTCCCGGGCGCTGCCAGGGAACAAGCGCAGCGAGATATGCGCAGTAGATATCGATACCGAAGTAGCCAATCACATCAGGACAACTCACCCGGACGTGACCACCGTACTCCAGGATCCGATCGAGTTCATTCGCGGCGGGGATCGCCAGTTCGCCGCAGTATTCATGCTGCATGTACTTGAGCACCTGGAAGCAGACTACGCAATCAGCTTGCTCAGTGAAATTCGTCAACACCTGCGATCCGGCGGACTGCTGGTAATCGAAGTCCCCAATACGGCCTGCTCCCATGTCGGCACGACGATTCAAAGCAGTGATATAACCCACAAGGTGGCCTATACCTCCATAAGCCTGAAGCAGGTGTGCACAATGGCGGGGTTCGAGAACATCGAGGTTGCCGGCATTCGCCCCAGGGGAAGGAGCCCGGCCAGGCTGGCGCAGCGAACCGCCATCGCTTTGCTGATATTCGCCGACCGTCTCAGGCACAAAATCTTCCTGCCCTCGTGGCGCTTTTTACATGAACCCACAATATATGCCGTATGCAGGGCCATTTAGATTGACCGCAGCGCATGGCTGCAAAGAGTTATGCGTTGATGAATAGCCACCTGCTGTCCCGGCTGGCAAATATCGCCCTCAGGGGCCTGACCCTGGCCTGTCGCCTGCTGCTGATACTGTTGCTGGCCAGGTTTTTGCCGGCCCGGGACGTGGGCTTGTTCGGCCTGTTTTTTATAAGTGTCAACTTCGGCCTGACCCTGGCGGGCCTGAATTTTCATTCCTACAGCAATCGTGAGGCGATAAGCGCCGATCGCCAGCGAAAGTCCCAGCTGCTTTTCAACCAGCTTGCGCTATACCTGCTCGCCTACCTGCTGATGCTGCCATTGGCGCTGGCGACCTTCCAGGCGGGGTTACTGCCCTGGACATTGTTCGGAATGTTCCTCGCACTGGTGGTTATCGAGCACCTGAGTTACGAGGCCTACCGACTCTTTGTCGCCCTGGGACGGCCCATTACGGCAGGTGTGGTGGGTTTCTTCCGGGGAGCGAGCTGGGTGCTGCTCATTGTACCTTTGTTCCTCTGGCGGGAGGACCTGCAAACCCTGACTGCCGTTCTGGTGCTGTGGCTTGTTGGCGGCCTCGCTTCACTGCTATTTTCCGTCGCCGTCCTCTATCGCGACGGCTTCACTTTTTTCAATGGCTCGCTGGACACCGCGTGGATTATTCGCGGCCTGCGTGTGGCGGCGCCCTTTTTCCTGGGCACGCTCGCCATACGCGGTATTTTCACCGTGGACCGATATCTTGTCGAGGCCCTGTCGGACCTGGCCGTCGTCGGGGTATACACGTTCTACACCGGAATATGTGTTGCCCTGCTCGGGCTGATCGACGCCGCGATATTCAGCTTCACCTATCCAAAACTGATTCACTCGGCCAACAGCGGCAATGAGGTGGAGTTCAAGTCCCGCTTCCGGCGCCTCTGCCTGCACTGTGTGGCCACCACCCTGGGACTGGCCGCAACCATTTATGTCCTGGGCATCCCCATTATTCGACTGGCGGATAATCCCATATACCTCGAGTACCTGGACCTGTTCGGGCTCCTGCTTATCGCCTACTGCCTGTTTATCATCGGCAGCATCCCTCACTATGGCTTGTATGCGATCAAGGCGGACGGCGCGATACTGCAGGCGCGAGTTGTCGCGCTGGCCAGCTTTCTCGCCAGCATGGCGCTTTTTTATCACTTCAAGCCGGAGCTGTTCGCAGTTCCCACATCGATGATAATCGCCTTCTGCTGTTTGTCAGTGCTTAAATCACTGCTGCTTGCGCACCACAGCGGGCGGTTTTTCAGCTCGCAAAAACAGCTGGTCGACAACTAACCCGCCTATCCACCAGTCGATTTGCGCACAAAGAGCCCGAAGATGCCCGAGCGATTCCACAGCGCTGCGAAAGACTCCAGTACCAGCGCGAGGGGAGCCAGGCAGAGCACCAGCGCCAGCAGCCCGGGAGAGCGCTTCCGCTTCAGGCCGACGATGATATTTTCCCGGTAGCCGACCCTGGCGCCGATGGCTTGCAGCATGCCAAGCACACCAAGGTGAAAGGAAAACCGCCGCCGGGCCACTACCGTATAGCCCATCTCTGCAAGCGCGGCGGTGAGCTGGCCCTGGGTCCAGTGCGACAAATGCTTGGGCAGGTCGAGGTGTATCCACGCCGCTCCACCGATCTTTGCCTGCCATGAATTCAACCGGGGCACTTCTATCATGGCGATGCCGTCGTGAGAGAGATTTGACTGCAGCAGTTCCCTGACCAGCTTGAGGGGTTCGGGCAGGTGCTCGAGCACGTGATTCAGGGTGATGAGGTCATAGTCTCCGTCCCCGACCGGGCCGTTTGCGTACAATTCCTCATACACTTGCACACCATACCGGGTCCGCGCGAAGTCCGCGCGCTCGCGAGAGGTCTCTACCCCGAGTGCGGTCCAGCCCATATCCGCCGCCTGCTTCAGAAACTGTCCCTTGCCGCAGCCGAAATCCAGCAACCGCCGTGATTTCGAGGCAAGTAATTTTTCTGCGCGGGACAGGACCGCGGACGCTTCCCTGAGTATGATTTTTTCAAAGATAGAGCCGCGGTTGTCGACCAGCTGGTATACCTCATCCCTGTACAACCGCTCTGTATCGAGAGACTCGGGTATATAAGTCCAGGTCAATGCGCAACCCGGGCACTGCACCAATGCCCAAACTTCCAGGCCTCCTGTTCGCGGCGCCAGGCCACACCGCGGGCAAGCTGTTTGCAGCACGCTATTTTACTCCGACATGTATCTGATAAAGTTTTCCAATACCAACTACTTTATACTACATCGCCTGGCGTAGTACCTGGCGGCTATATGAATCGAGAAGTTCACATCCTTGGCTCCCGCGGGGTCCCGGCCGCCCACAGCGGCTTCGAGTACCTGGCGGAGCATCTGTCCCTCTACCTCGTGGCGAACGGCTGGAAAGTCACCGTTTACTGCCAGTTGCCGGGCCCGGGCGACATTTACGAGGACGAATGGCGAGGCGTTCACCGCGTCAATATACCCATCGAGAACAGCGGCGCCCTGGGCACGATAATTTTCGACTGGAGGGCAACGCTGATTTCCATGAAGAGACCCGGGACCATGCTCACCCTGGGGTACAACACGGCGATCTTTGGCTTGCTGTACCGGCTACGGGGCATTCGGAACGTCATCAATATGGACGGGATCGAGTGGCGCCGGGGCAAATGGGGCCCCGCCGCCAGGGCGTGGTTTTACCTGAACGACTGGGCCGGGTGCTGGCTGGGCAATGAATTGGTGGCCGACCACCCTGAAATCGCCCGGCATCTCGAAAGCCGTGTTTCCCCGGCCAAGATTACCATGATCCCCTACGGCGCAGACCAGGTGCTGCACCCGGAAGCGGAGGTCCTCGATGACTTCAATCTCACCCCGGGCTCCTACTTCATCCTGATCGCCAGGCCGGTGCCCGAGAACTCCATACTGGAAGTGGTTACTGCTTTTTCACGAATCGAGACCGACAGCCGGCTCCTTATACTCGGGGACTACTCGCCAGACAACGATTATCAGCGGCGGGTTCTGGAAGCAGCCGGCCCCAATGTTGATTTCCCGGGGGCCATTTTCGACGCCCGAATAGTCGGCGCCCTGCGGTATTACGCCAGGCTGTACATACACGGCCACACCGTGGGAGGCACCAACCCTTCACTGGTTGAGGCGCTGGCGGCCGGATCCGCTGTCCTGGCCCACGACAACAAATTCAATCGCTGGGTGGCCGGTGACGGCGCAGCGTACTTTTCAGGCATCGATGACTGTGAGGCAACCATGCGGCGCCTCATGAAAGATGATATGCAGATCGAAAACATGTCCCGGGCGAGCGCAGCCAGGCATAGCGAGAGCTTTCAGTGGCCCGCCATATTCCGCCAGTACGAGGCGGCGCTATGAAGCCTGGTTACTGCAGCCTCGCTTGATTGCCAGGCAAAGGAAGATCGTCAGGAAGAATTGCGTCGGCGAGAGCAGCGGCACTCCACTTACAAACTTCGCTACCCAGAAAAGCAAAACCCACCTGAACGCGGTAAGACCCAGATTATCCAAGCCGGAAGTCCACCGCAGGACATACACCCCCAGGTAAAGCGATGATACCGCCAGGGCGGAATAGAGAATCAGGCCGTAGACGAATATCGCCCCCAGGATGCCCAACTCCTGGGGATAGAACCAGGTTCCGAGCACGCCGGAAAAGCCACCCCGCCAGCGATTACTTACCCTGCCGACACCCATCAGCAATGTAGACGGGGATTCCAGCAGGCGATCCGTTACTTGTGACAGGCTCATTCGCCTGGCATTCAGCCCCTGGTCAACTGCAGCTTCACCTTCCAGCAGGGAGCAAATGTCACGGTATGTCCTGACAATAATATTAGCGCTCCAGAACCCGCCCTCTGCAGACTCATCCGCCCCGGCGCCGTACTGCGGTATCAACGAACCCAGCACAATATAGATGGTTCCCACCGTGGCGAGCATCCGCCAACGTGACAGTAATCCGGAAGTGCTGATACCGTAAAACATCGCCAGCGAAAGGCAGGCCATATCCAGGCGCCCGCGTGCGATGAAGAATACGTAAAACGTAAACAGGCCGGACTTCAACAGATTGGCAAGGGTATCTTCCATGCTCGCCCGGGCCAGGTAATAGAGCGCGCCGACAATGATCGGGTAGATCGGCAGGTTGACCCGCAGGCCTCGATGATCGGAGCGGGATACCGCCGTGAGCTCGAACAGGTCTTTTACGTCATCACCGCCAAGCACGTAGATGCAGACTGTTCCGACAGACCAGAACAGGCTCAACCAGGCCAGTACCACCAGGCAGGAGACCAGTTTTGCGGTGTGCAACTTCCCTGTATTGACAAGATGGTAAACGATGGGGCCTAGCGCCAGACCGAACCAGTGCCTTTCCGAGAGCAGGCCATAGAGAAGCGGCTGACCGAAATAATAGTAGGCCCTGATAGCTGAATAGACTGGAATGATAAGCGCTGCGCCGATCACAAGGCTTATCAGTAGCCGGTGCGGGTTGCGGGCATACCGACCGGTGATCACCAGGAAGATGCCGGACAATATGAGCGCAACCAGTGTTACCGACCCCAGCAGATTTCCGGCTTGATCCAGCGGTGTGCCGATGAAGAACCACAGCACCAGCACAAGAGCCGTGGTAACCAGGATCGGGACGCCCCAGGCTTGCAGTTGCCACCATCGAGGAGTGGCAACGGATGGGCTTGATTCAGACATGAAGGCCCCCTGGCAGGATCTTTTGCGCCGCAACTAGTGGACAGGGCGCTGCAAAGCACTCGAGTATATCGTTGAAATGCGCTCGCCGACCTGCTTCCAGCTGTAGTTTTCCAACATTTCTTCAGCGGCCCTGAGGCCGAGCTCAGCCAGGTCGTCTGTATCCGCCAGTGCCCGATCCAGGGCATCCGCCATGGCGTCCGTGTAACCAGCCCTGAACGTTAGGCCGTTTTCTCCGTCTCGTATGATTTCCATCATGGCAGGCAGATCAGAGACCAGCACTGCCCTGCCATAGCTCATCGCCATTATCAGCACAGCGCTCTGGTAGATTTCCCTGTAGGGAAGGACGACCAGGTCCGCAGCCGCAAAATACAGGCTCGTATCCTCCTCCGGTATATATTTCAGTTCGAATTTCACGTACTCGGATATACCCAGTTCCCCGGCTAATTCCTGATAATCCAGGGGGTCGTGCGACATTGGCCTGCCGGCCACCAACAGACGAGCCGAACCGCCGCGCTGCTTGTGAATCGCAAAGGCGCCCAACAGCTCAGCCAGGCCTTTCTCCGGTTTTATCTGGCCGAAAAACAGCAGTACCGGCTCATCTTCCGACAGGGACAATGACCGCCGGGCATCCGCTCGGTCCGCCAGCTTGATGCTGCTCAGGAAATTGCCAATGTTGATGACTGAAACCGGCGGCAGGGGCAATGCAGCGCCGGCCTTTGCAAGCAATATCCTGGCGCTGAAACTGTTGTGAACGATCAGTTGATCGGTAAGCCTGATGATCGTTTTAAACATATCGACACCCTCCGGGCTGGAGAGGGGATTGATATCGTGAGCCGTGGCTACAATTTTCATACCCAGGACTTTCAGGGCGATACAACATGCCAGTTCCCTGACGCCGTACTGGAAATAGTGCAAATGGGCTACTCGCACCTTGTGCCGCCTGGCATCGTATGCGGCCGCAAACAGACCGAACAAAAACCGCAGGCCTCGCAGTGGCTTCAGTCCATCCCCGTAGAGACCCTTGAATGGCTTCAGGATGGTTATGCCAGGCTCACTGACTTCAACGGTTTCATCGCAGGTGTACAGGCGGCTGTGAACACCTGCCTGATACAGGCCCCTGGACAGCTCGATGTCGTAATTGTTCATCCCCGCATGGCCGCCAACCGGCTCGATGATCGCCACCGGGGATAACTCATCCCCATAGGGAGGAGCAGGCGTGCGCGATTGGCGTTCAATCGTCACTGGTAGCCAATTTTACTGGTCGGTAAAGTCATAGGGCTTCTCCTGTAACTGCAGCGCCACAGGGCCGAGCAGACGCTCCAGCTTGCAGGAGTCTGCTGCGAAAAAACCGTACATATCCTGCAGCAGCAATTCATCTACCGGGGTCTTCTCGGCTGCGGAAAAAATACTGTTCTGAACCCTATCCAGATACTTTGGCGACAGGACGCGCTTGATCCAGGCCCTGAAAGATTCGCTTTGGTAGAGAAAGCGGTAGAGGCGGTTTTTGGGCACGCTATGCGCATTTTCTTTGACCGCCGCCACCGGGAGGTAGGTCTGGTCGACGCCCAGGAATGACAGGAGTTGAGTTGCGCACATCTGCTGGTTGCTGGCCAGCAACGGAAACATGATGACATGAATGTGGCTTGCCGGGAAAATCTCCATATATTCCCTGACTCTGGAAAAATACAGGCCATTGTCGAAATACTGGAAGAAATGCACCGGATAATCAGCGGGTGATCGAAATATTTCCTCCAGGGAGTGCCTACAGTACCCAAGTCGCTGATCCATTGCGTGGTGGGAAAGCGCCCGCATGACGGGATCGCGCAGTGAAATTATGATTCTGGCGGCGGGGTTATAGTTAAATATCTTTCGGGCAGTACCGCGGTATGCAAGGTAGGAGACGCTGGCCTCCCCCAGTACCTGGCCTGGCGCGGCCATGGCAAACAGCCTGTCGTAATCGGCTAGTGACGACACACTCCGGACCCTGCTGAGATAGCCGTGCTGCCGCAAATCCTCACTGGTGAAGAAATTGGGCTCCTTGGGTTCACTCATGAATACCTGCGGGTGTGAATCCAGGATCTTGTAGAGACTGGTGGTGCCGGCCTTGGCGGCACCCACCAGAAAAAAATCGACCAGACGCCGCTCCCCCGCCGGCATTTCAACTGCGCCGGGTGGTCGCGAAGCAGCAGTACTCGCCGCGTAAGCGATGGAGGCTAGTAGGCATTTTCACCCCGCAGCAGGGTAAAAGGCGTCTTCAGGATAATCGCCAGGTCCAGCCATAAACTCCAGTTGTTGATGTATTCGATATCGTACCTGATACGATGCTCCATCTTTTCATGGGTATCGGTTTCACCCCGGTAGCCATTCACCTGGGCCAGGCCGGTGATGCCGGGTTTTACCTTGTGACGCAACATATAGCCCATGATTTCCGTACGGAACTCCTCATTCAGGGCGACGGGATGCGGTCTGGGTCCCACTATCGACATATCCCCCTTCAACACATTAAAAAACTGGGGCAGTTCATCCAGGGAGGTGCGCCGCAGAAACCTGCCGAAGCCGGTAACCCGATCATCATTCTTCCGCGCCTGGATGAATTCCGAGGTCGACTCCATTACTTTCATGGTACGGAATTTCCACACCAGGATGGGCCTGCCATTGGCGCCGTACCGGGTCTGTTTATACAGGGCCGGCCCGGGTGAGCCCAGGCGCACCCCAACGGCGATAATAAGCATTGGTATGGACAGCAAGATCAATGCGGCACCGGCTATCAGTAAATCCTCCAGCCGCTTCAGAACTGAATTCACTCCCCGGGCGGGTCCATCGATAACGCAGACAGTCGGCACGTCACCCAGGGTTACCCATGTTCCCTGCATAATCTCTGCGGTGAACATATCCGGCACCAGAAATATGGAAACGGTGGAATTGCCGAGCACGCGGAGAATGTCGTTTACCTGTTCCCGGTCAGACATGGACACGGATACGTAAACGATATCCACATCTGCATCGCGTACCAGTTCCTCCAGCTCAGCCAGCTGCCCGAGTGTTGTGCCATACCCGCTCGCCTCCACGACGTGCTCCGCGTCCAGGCTGACGAAGCCCTGCAGGCTGATACCGAGCCAGGGCGCCGTCGCAATGCTGCGCGCAAGCGCCAGCGCACTGTCATCGGTGCCTACAATAATGGCTTTGCGCACGCCGTAACCGCGCGCCCGGGCCGCGCGAATCACCTGCAGGAACGTGAAGCGGCTGGTCAGCAGCAGAACAGGGGCAATCAGGGCATAGAAGCCCAGCGTGACACGGGACAATTCATGTGTGCTCTTGAAGGCATAACCCATGAGCAACAGGCCCGCCAGGGTCATGGCCCAGGTGAGCAACAACGCCTTGATCTGTTGCTCGCTGAACTGCACGAAGTAAGCGCGATACAGGCCGCTTATCCTGGCACTGACGTAAAAAATGGGTATCGCAGCGATTGCGGTTATCGTGTACTTGTCGTTCCAGTGCCAGCTTCCGTAGTACAACCAGAAGGCAAAGGGCAGGCAAGCACCTACAATCAGCGCATCCAGGAGGCGCTGGCAGAGTTCGAACTGGCTTTGAAAAAGCTTCATACAGATCCGTTGTTTTCACGCGCGAGTCGCGCGAACAGCCAGAAAACCAGGATGGGCACTACCCAAAGCACCGCTCGATTGAGGGTTATAAACGATATGGCGTGGTAATAGTAATTGGTGAAGAAGAATACCGCGACATAAAACACCGCCAGGGCGGATACGATCAGGGCCAGCGTAGCGGGCCTGCGCCAGTCGCGTTCGACCAGCACCATAGATGCCAGGGCCAGTGCGGCCAGGTACCACAACAGGTGCCAGTTAGCCTGCTCGAAGAGGGCGCTCAGCACCGCGGCTCCGGTCTCCGGGTGAAACTGCAGCGGCTGCGGGCCAAACGGGCCAACTTGAAACTGCTCAGCGCCAAAGTTTACCAGGCCCAGCAGCGGCACATTGATTCTCAAGTCCAGCAGGAATGCCAGCGCAATCAAACCGACCACAGTGGTCAAAGCCAGCAGCTCGGTGCGGAAACGCAAGGCCAGCCTGATTCTCAGCATCCCCACCAACAGCAGCAGGCCCAGAATAATGCCGGGGTTTTTCAACTGCATGCACATGATCGCCGCCAGCAGCGCCACCAGCGCCATTCCCGGGCTGCCGCGCTGCTCCCAATCGTTGAGACTGATGGCTCCCAGGCTGAAAACCGCGGCCAGCCAGAGATCCGCGTAGCCCGCCACCGCTGTGTGCACATTCAAGTAGGGAAGGCTCAGCAGAAAGTAGCAGCCGGCAGCTGCGACAAGTACCCCCAGGCCTGCCATACGCATCAGCCCGTAAAGTGCCAGCCCGAGGTTGAGCGCGGCAAACAACCACGGCAGCTGCAGCAGTGGATGATCCGAGGTACCCGCGCCCAGCATGTGCCAGAGAAAGATCAGCGGCACCATTTCAGGGTAGGTGGAGGCCGCGGGGTTGCCCAGGGTGTAGGGCCCGGCGGCGGCCGAGCCCTGCAGCCATGCCGTCGGCCCGACGAAATCCGTCAGTTCGCCATTGTGGAACCAAACGATCGCCTTGGGTACCCAGTTCATCATGGCATCCCACCCCCACAGCGGCTGTTCCAGGATGATCCCCGCCAGGGTGAGGTAACGCCACACCAGCAGGGCGACCAGTATCCCGACAATGGCCCTGGCACTCAGCGGTAGCGTCTCCTCCCGGGGCGCAGCCGCTTGATACCTGAGCGCCGGGATACGGCCCAGGAGCAGTAGCAGCAGGCCCACCAGCCCCAGGCCCATGGCCAGTCCCCCGAAATCCAGGGGCGCGCCCAGCACATCGGCCAGCCGCAGTATGAGCGTGGCGAGGAAAGTGCCCAGGAAGTACCCGAATCCGGCGATTGCGTAGCGCCGGCCCGGGCCGGCGCCTGTAAACAGTGGTCGCGCACCAATGATCCCCACCAGCCAGGGCAGCAGCAGGGCCAGCATAAACGACGGCAGAGACAATGGAGGCTCCGCCATCACGGCCTGGCTCCGGTGACAGGCTCAGGGAGCGCAGCCGGATCTGCCGCGACCCGGAACAGCTTACCCATGGGATGGGAATGCTCCAGAGTGGCGGGCACGGGGGCGCCGCCATCCCAGCGCAGCAGCGAGCGCCCGCCGTGGAACTCCAGGCCGGGTACAGGCACCAGGGCCAGGATGTAGTCGCCCTCCCTGACGGCGCCCTCGGGCGGCAACACACTGAGGTTGTAGATATTGTGGGGCAGCAGGTAGTACTGCAACTTGAGTCGCTGGAAGTTATGGCCCTGGGAATTGTGTAGCATAAACAGCCGGGCGGGGGTGGCGGGCAGGCCGCCGGACTTGAGCTGCCGTGCATAGTCATACAGGGCACTGTCGAAGTCGCGCCCATGCCGCTCCGCCACGGACCGTCCCTGGAAGAGCTGCTGCGAAAGCTGCAACTGGGCAGATAATTGGCGCTGCCACAACAGGTCCAAGGTCACCCAAACTGTCAGTACCACCAGCAGGTAGGTAATCCGCGGCGCGGCCTTCCCCAGCAGGCCGCCCGCCAGGACGAACAGCAATGAAAGTCCCGCCCACACTGCCGCTACCGGGATCGGCGACGGGGCACCCGCAGTGAACGTGGCCGAGAGTCGATTGATGGAGGTCTGGTCAAAGCTGCGAAAACCCGTCCACTGGGTCAGCAGGCTGCCCAGGACGGGACCAACTCCCCGGTCGGCCAGGCTGATACCGGAAAAAAATACCGGCCGGGACTCCGGGTCCCCTGCCAGCAGCAGGCCGATTTCAGCGAGCGGACCCGTCCACGCGGGATTGAGGGTCATGTCCAGGGTGGTGGCCCCGGCCACGTTACCAGGCACGGGTTGGCTGTACAGCGCATCGCCCTGTGCGTGACCCGACTTGCGCCAAAACACGGTGGCCGCCATCCCGGGAGGCAACTGGCTCATGGCGATGGTGAGAAAGCGGTAGGCTTCGCTGTCCAGCTGCCGCCGCAGGCTGAGCACAGCCTGCCGACGCGGGCTGGCGCCCTCGAAGCCGCTCACCACCAGTTGATCTCCCTCGACCCGGGCCTGCCCGACAGCGGCCCTGAATTCCTTGCCCGGCACATACAGGTCCCGGGACTCCGCTGGGCCGGTAAGCGACCAGTAACCCAGAAATGCCAGCGCAAGCAGCACCGCACTGGCCACCGACGGCGACGAGCGCGTATCCAACTGCCTTTACAAACATGGCATTCATTACATACGTAGTTTACCGATGGCCGGGTGGTTTATTATGAACGAGCCATCCTGTGCGCCGGGAGCTTACCTGCAGCGGACCTACCCTCCCCTCAACCGCTGCTGGCGATCTTCAACTTCTGGCCGGGCTTGATATAGCTATTGGGCGAAATACCATTCCAGGCCACCAGGTCTCGCTGGGACACCTGGAACCGGCGGGCTATGCTCCACAGGGAATCACCTTTCCTGATCACATACTCACCCGCAGGCGCGGCGGAGGCCACGCTTACCGAGCGGCTGGCCATGGCCGGTTCGGACATCACATTACCCGGCAGGATCAGTGTGCGGCCGGCCCGGATGTTGTGGTTGCGCATACCGTTGAGGGCCATCAGCTTTGCCACCGTCGTGCCGTAGCGCCTGGCTATCACGGAGAGGGAGTCGCCCGGCCGTATGCGGTGGGTGAGATCCGGTTTCTGGTGGGAGAACCGCGCAGTACCGGGCAGGGTCGCCACCAGTTGCTCCAGCGGCTGGCCCACCCGGGCCTGGGGAATCCGCAGGGAATAGCCTGCCGGGATATGCTTCTCGCCGCTCCACACCGGGTCCCGCAGGGCGGGATTATGCTGCTTCATCTCTTCCACGCTTATGCCCGCGGTTTGCGCCAGCGCCCTGGCCGAGACAAAATCGCGCACGATCACGGTGTCGTAGGGAGTGGGCGCATCCAGCTTGAGCGCGCCGAAGTAGCGATCGGCGTGCCTGTCGATTTCCAGGGCCGCCAGGAAGGACGGGTAAAAATTGCGCGAGGCGAAACCGAACGCGGGACCCCGGTAGCGCTGGGCGATAACACCTATATCCTTGGTACCCACGTGTTTGGACGCGCGCAGCACGCCGCCCGTGCCGTGGTTGTATGCGGTGAGCGCCAGTGGCCAGGTGCCGGTGATGGCGTAATTGCGTTTGAGCAACCGGGCGGCACCCTCGGTGGCGGTAAAGGGATCCAGGCGTTCATCCACCACATGGTCGACGCGCATGAAGTCGCGCGCGGTGGCTGGCATGAACTGCCACATCCCCGCGGCCGCTACCTTGGAGTAAGCCGAGGGATTGAAGGACGACTCCACATGGGGCAGCACTTCCAGTTCCTGAGGCAACTCATGGGCCGCCAGTACCTGGCGAATGTAGGGCTTCCACTGCCCGGAACGCACCAGGCCCTCCCGGAATCGATCGGACTGGCCCAGTTGGAAACGCACATTATGAGCCGCTGCAGCGAAAGTATTCGCAGAGGTGCCCTCCGGCCAGGCCGCCAGCACACGCGCCTCGGTGCTGTTGAGATTGCTGCGCTTGCCGCGGGCGATGGCATTGAGCGCGCTGGCGATGCGAGCCTTGGCGCTGTTTTCCAGGCGCTGGCGCTGGCTGCGGCTTGTATAGGGATCGAAATCCAGGCGCTCGTAGACAACCGCCAGGTTCTCGTCATCGTGCAGATAGCCCTGGTTGGTCGAGACCTCGGTATAGACCTTGATCCAGAACTGCACAGCGGGCTCCAGCGCCGCCGGGCGCGGGAAGTTCCCGGCATGGGCCCCCAGACAGGACAGGAGCAACACGATGGCAAGGGCAGATCTCAACATACTTCTTTTCACGTCTTGTTTTTGCCAACTTATACCAGAATCCCCGGATACTGTCCCGCAGGAAAGTCGAATTATTTGGCCTGCTCGAAGAGCGCCTCCACTGCTTCCACGATGGAATGTACCACGGAAAAATCGCCTTCCACCCTGTTCTCATCCCCGGGTTGGTACTTGCCCGTGCGCACCAGGCAGGCCCGCAGCCCGGCTTTGAGGGCCCCCTCGACGTCCCCGTAGACATCGTCGCCCACCATCAACCCCTGCACGGCGCTGGCGCCGGTGGATGCCAGGGCCTGCTGAAAGAATGCCGCACTGGGCTTTCCCAGGATAGTCGCCTCTGCCGAGGCACCGAATTCCACCGCGCGGATGAACGGACCGGCGTCCAGCAACATCTGCTCACCCGATTTGAAAAAACGGTTGTAACCCAGGCCCAACAGCGGCGCACCGGCCAGGCAAAGCTGGAAGGCCCGGTTCAGGCTGGCGTAGGTGAAAGCCTCGCCGGCATCGGCAATGAACACCGCATTGGGGTCGCGCTGGTCGAATTCGGCGAACTCGCCGGCGATGTTGCTGTGCACCAGGCAAAATGGCCGCAGCTTGCGCTCACGCAACCAGTTGCGCGCCGCGTCCACCGCGGTAAACAACTGCTCCTGCTCCAGGCAGAAACCCATGTCCCGCAACTGCGCCAGCAAGGCGCTGCGGGTTTGCCGCGAGGTGTTGGTGATGAAACGAACCGGGATGCCAGCTGCCCTCACCCGGGCCACGGCGTCAATGGCGCCGGGAACAACCGTGCTGCCGTCGTAGAGTACACCGCTTAAATCCAGCAACAGCGCCCTGGGCCGCTTGCCACCCCGGGCCGCCTTGTTTTCACCGCTCTGCATGCTCACTACCTGCAACCAGCACCCAGCGCTCTCTCCGGGCGACCTCCCACAGTATAGACAAACCGGCAACAGCCGGCACAGCGCGGTAAGCGACTGTAATTTATAGATAATTTGGCCGAAGCGATAATGTACCGATTTAGACTATAGTGGCGCAAGCCGGTATACTCGCGCCCTGCAGGCACCATTGACCCATACCCCGAGCCCCTTACCTTGAACACAGAATTCTTTGGCAAGACCCTCTCCGGCCCTTTTACCATTCCCTCGGGCATCGTCACCACCGCCACCCCGATCATCCAGTACATTTTTGACCACATCCCCGAGGTGGGTGTAGTGACCACCAAGAGTATCGGCCTCAAGCCCCGACTGGGGAATCGCGAGCCGATACTGAGCCAGTACGCCCCGGGCTGCTTCGTCAACGCGGTGGGCCTGACCAACCCCGGGGCGGAACAATCCGCCGAGCTGATGGCACAACTGAATGTGCCGGCAGATCGATTCCTGCTCACCTCCATCTTTGGCGGCAGCATCGAGGAGTTCGTGGCAGTGGCCCGAATTCTGGCGCCAGTATCGGACGGCCTGGAACTCAATCTCTCCTGCCCCCACGCCAGCGGCTACGGCATGGCCATGGGCCAGGACCCGGAACTGGTGCGCGAGATCACCGCCGCAGTGAAAGCCGCGGTGGATATCCCGGTAATCCCCAAACTCACCCCCAACACGCCTGATATCGCGGCAATCGCCCTGGCTGCAGTCGCCGGCGGGGCCGACGGCCTGTGCGCTATCAACACCGTGGGGCCGGGATACACCTCGGCCCACGGGCACGCCGTGCTGAGCAATGGATCCGGCGGCATGTCCGGCAAGGGCGTGCTGCCCATCGGGCTCAAGTGCGTGCGCGAAATAGCGGCCGCTACCGAGGTCCCCATCATTGGTTGCGGCGGCGCCAGCAGCGCCGACGATGTGAGGGCTTACTTACATGCAGGGGCAAGGATAGTGGGGATCGGCTCCGCCCTGATAGGCCAGACCACGGAGGAAACGGGCGCCTATTTCCGCGCCCTGGCGGCGGATCTGGCCCGCGATGGCAACCGGGCTGAAAGCCACATCCACTACGATATCGACATGCGCTTCGCGCCGGTCAGCCTGGTGGAGAACAAGCGGGTATGCGAGGACATCTGCATCCTGACCTTCGATCGCAAAATCAATGTGCAGGCCGGCGAGTTCGTCTTCCTGTGGATTCCCGGCCTGGGAGAGAAACCTTTTTCCGCCCTCACCGATGACCCCTTCTCCCTGGCGGTGATCGACGTCGGCGAGTTCACCCACGCACTGATGGACCTGCCGCCGGGAAGCGCTGCCTATGTGCGCGGCCCCCACGGCATTCCTGTGGATCCCCCGGAAGATGCCATGATCATGGCGGTGGCCGGCGGCACCGGGCTGGCGGCGGTCTACCAGATCGCCCGGGATTTCGGCAACGCCGAGGTATTCGCCGGGGCGCGCAGCGCCGAACGCCTGTATTTCCTCGATGAATGTCGCCTGGTCGCCGAGGTCCACGTGGCCACCGACGACGGCAGCGCCGGTTACCACGGTGTCGTTACCGAGCTGTTGCGGGAGCGGCTGGAGGGCATGCCTGCAGCAGAGCGCGAGCAACTGGTGTTCTACAATTGCGGGCCAGCGCCCATGGTGCGCGCCGCGATAGGCGTGCAGCGCGAGTTCTGCCGGGACGAGCAGATCTTCAGCTCAATCGATTACCTGACCAAGTGCGGCGTGGGTATTTGCGGCGCCTGCGCCACACCCGACGGCCGCCGCCTGTGTGTGGACGGCCCCTTCCTCACAGCGCTATAGGCAGCGGGTTTCGTGCTAGAGTTGTATCCCGATCCGTTCATTGACCGAGAGTAACTGCAGACCATGGAAAAAGGCATTCACAACGCCCCTTGGGAGAGAGCCTTCGACCGCCTGCTGACCCCGCTGGACGAGTTCATTCATCGCCAGACCACCAGCGGCATGTTGCTGATGATCTGCGCGGTGATAGCCCTGGTGATCGCCAACGGCCCCCTGCGCGAACAGTACGAGCACTTCCTGCACGTCCCCCTCAGCCTGGGTTTTGGCGAAGACCTGTTCAGCATGTCCATCCACCACTGGATCAACGAGGCCCTGATGGCCCTGTTTTTCATGATCATGGGGCTGGAACTGAAGCGCGAATTGCTGGTGGGCGAGTTGTCCTCGCCACGCCAGGCCCTGCTGCCCATCATGGCCGCCATAGGCGGCATGCTGGTGCCGGCGCTGTGCTACGTGGCGCTGAATCCCGAGGGCCCCGCGCTCAAAGGCTGGGGTATCCCCATGGCCACGGATATCGCTTTTGCGGTAGGCGCCCTTAGCCTGCTGGGCCCGAGGGTGCCCAAAAACCTCATCACCTTCCTCATCGCCCTGGCCATCGTCGACGACCTGGGCGCGGTGGCGGTGATTGCCCTGTTCTACACCGCCGAACTCAACCTCACGGCCCTGGCCTACGCCGCGGGCTGTACCGCCCTGCTGGCGTTTCTCAACCTGGGCGGAGTGCGCCGCCCCTTGCCCTACGCCATCGTCGGCGTGCTGCTGTGGACGGCCATGCTCGCCAGCGGCGTGCACTCCACCATCGCCGGGATCATAGTCGCCTTCCTGATCCCCATCCGCCCCAAGTTCGAACCCGAGCACTTTATCGAGCGCATCGAGAGCCTGCCCGGCAAACTCCAGGACGCCCTGGCCGATGGCACGGACATTATCCACAACCTGCGCTTTCGCTCCCTGGTGGACTCCCTGGGCAATGGCGTGCGCCTGGTACAGGCGCCCGCCCAGCGAGTGGAGCATCTCCTGCACCTGCCCGTGGCCTACCTGGTAATCCCCATCTTCGCCCTGGCCAACGCCGGTATACCCATCGAGTTCTCCGACTTCGGCAAATACCTTGGCGACCCCATCACCCTGGGCGTACTTTGCGGGTTGCTGGTGGGCAAGCCCCTGGGCATCGTGGGCTTCACCTGGCTCACCGTGAAGATGGGCTGGGCCAGTATCCCCAGGGGCCTGAATATGAAACACATTTTCGGCGTGGGCCTGCTGGGCGGCATTGGCTTCACCATGTCCATATTCATCGCAGACCTGGGCTTCGCCGACAGCCCCGAGGACCTGCTGATGGCCAAGACAGGCATTCTGCTGGCTTCAGCCGTGGCACTGGCGGGCGGGTTTATCTGGCTGCTGCTGCATACCGGCACCGAGACCAGGTCCCCCGCCTCAGTTGATAACGGACCCAGCGCACACTTCCCGGAAGAGTCCGGGACATAAAACTGAATAATGCGTAGGCTGGTGCCTGCCGGGCAATCTCGCCCGAACATCAGGTACCTGTCGAAGGTGCTTTGCATGCATTCGTGTTTCGGTACTGGCTGGTTAGTAAAGGGCGCTGATGTCCCACAACGGCAATAAATTCTCTGTAGCGCGACTCGGTCTCGACCAGATCGACGAGCACTTCATAGCGCAGTGGCGCCAGTTGGAGTCATCGTCCATACAGGACAATGCCTTTTTGTCCCCCTCTTTTGTGCTTCCGGCAATACAGTACCTGGTCGATCCAGGCACCACCCACCTCGTAGCGGTTTACGGTCCGGACGCGGGCGTGCTGTGCGGCCTGGGCATCTTTACCTACAGTGCGGGCAGTATTGATTTTCCACTGCCCCACTTCGTGGCATTCAAGTCGGTGCACTCCTACCTGTCGGGCCTGTTGATTTCAAAATCCGACCCGGAGGCGATAGCAAAGGCACTTTTTCGGTTCCTGGCAAAGAGCTCCCCGCGGATCTTTGGGGTCAAATTCTCCAGCCTGGACCTTGCGGGGCAATTTGGAGAGGTATTTCGCGCCCTGGAACGCCAGCAAGGCCTGTCCTGGCTTGCAACCGACAGCAAGCAAAGGGCCTGGCTGGACCCGCACCATGGAGGCCACAGTTGGGACCATCACGTTTCAACCCGTCGGCGGAAAAACTACCGGCGCTCCCTGAAAAAGCTGGCCGACCTGCAACCGGTCTGCTGGCGCCTGGTGCGCAATGGTGACGTCGAGCGCAGCACTATCGATAACCTGCTGCGACTGGAGGATATGGGGTGGAAGAAGAAGCACAAATTGTCCCTGGTATCGCAGCCGGGGCAAAGGGAGTTCTTCACCCGGGCCGTAGAGAATTACGCGCGCCACAACCAGGTCTTCTTTTGCGAACTGCTACTGGGCCCAAACGTTATCGCCTCGACCTGCAACTTCATTTCCGGTAACAACGGGTTTGCCTTCAAAATCGGCTGGGACCCCGAATACTGGGAATTCAGCCCCGGGATAATCAATGAAATGGAGTTGATGAAAAACGCCAGCTCCCAACTCGCCTCGCTGGAGGCTATCGATAGCGGCGCGACTGAAGACTCCTTCATCAACAGCTACTGGGGTAACAGGAAGTCCCTGTTAAACGGCGCCATCACCTTTGGTACTTTCGCGACAACCGTGTTTCGATTCATGCACCAGTTTCGCCGCGCCAAACGCTGGCTCGCGGAGGCCGCGCGCTCATTTGCGAGGAGGACCCGGGCTGTGCCAGCGCAGTCAGATGTATAAGCAACGGACACAGCAATTTCCACGAGCGCCATAATGCCAAATATCATCAAATCATCTGTTCTATCCCTGTACTACTCGCGCAGGTTCAACAGGTATGCCCTGAAGATCCTCTCTTCAGTATCCCCGCCCCCCTATTTGCGGGATAACGTCGAATTCCACTACGACATGTGGGTTGGCATATCGAGCTTTTACGCGGACAGCGGCCGCCAGATCGGCGAGAACAATACCGCCCCCAGGCGCTATAAAGAAAATATGGAGACGCTGCACAAGCCGTGCAGGTTCGAGGGCTCGAGGAACGGTCTGCTGGTCAACATGACGGCACTGCGCCATGTTATGAGCGTCTGGGACGAATCTGTCCAGCTGACCACCGCCTTGCGCAATGACTATATGAGGCATCGCAAGCTGGATGATGCCAGGTTCAATCTGCCCCAGGGGTATATCTTTTCCAAGATCGGCGCCGCGCTTCCCTCCTACCTTGCCAGACGCAGCCATAACCCCGTACCCAGCGGCAGCCTGCCCCCTCTTGAAACGGCCTTCTACACCCTGGGCGTGGGTGTGTTCATGACAGTGCGCAAACTGCTGGAGGCGGGAGACCTGACCGCCCTGGATGAAAATCCCCTGTCCGCCGAGCGACTGTACGAACTGACCGAAAATTCCGGCGCCCTGGTGAGCGCTGAAGGAAAAGGTTGTGCAGGCAGCAAGAAGATGATCATCGAGTATCTGGACGTCGCCATGAACGGCAGCTATCGACCGGCCGATATGGCCGCGGGTGTCCATCGCTGCATTGAAAACCTGGGCGCGATGGAGCCGTTTTACGATTATCTGTACGCCGCATCCCGCCTCGAGCTGTTCATAAAACTCAACCATTACCTGACGGCGGTGGCACTTTATCAGCTGCGCGGTCATGCTGACCACCTTGCAGACGGGCAGCGCGCATTGCTCCGGCAGTCGCTGCAGCATTTCAGCGAGCAGCTCGCCATCGGGGACCGGGAACCGGCGGCACTGCACAATACCATCGAGATAATAGTATCACTGCTGGAAGAGCTGGAGTGCACCACCGTGAGAGCTGAGCTGGGCCAGCGGGGGCTGCTCGATAACAAACAGCTGGCCGGGAACGACCGATCGATCGCTCCCAGGGATGCCATCGCGGGGGCCGCCAGGACGATTCGGGCCGCAACCGCGTTGGCATACGAGTACTGCGTGGCAGAGCTTTCGCAAATCAACCGGGCACTGGGTCGGGATAACAGCCAAAGCATCAGTCTGGATGACATGTACGCAAGAGCCAATGGCAAGTATATTAGGCCATTGGTTGACAGCATTGACGGGCAATCCGCCTGATACCGGCCTCACAGCGCTTGCTGGTGACTTTTGCCCAGCAAGAACAGGCAGGTCGCCCCGGACCCAAGCCCATGAATCCACATTTTTCCACTGATCGCGGCGACCTGGGCCGCATCGAGTTTCGCCCACTGGATCCCGGCAGCGACCTGCCAATGGTCCACGACTGGGTTAACAGGGACTATGCGCGCTTCTGGGGCATGCAGGGCATGAGCCTGTCCAAAGTAGAATCGGCTTATCGAAAAAAACTGGAGCGGGAAGACTACTCCATCTCTATCGGGATGCTCCTCCCAACCAAAGAGCGCTTGTTCCTGTGTGAAACATACAATCCGATAAGTGACGAACTGGGCAAACACTACGATTCGATGAGCAAAGATCGCGGTCTGCATTTCATTCGCGCCCCCCAGGACAGGCAAATCAGGAATTTCTCATGGCATATGCTTATGGCCGTTACGGAATTCATTTTCAGTGACCCCTCGGTCAGGCGGGTTGTCCTGGAGCCAGATATTGCCAACCGGAAGATGATTTCATTGCTATTACAATGCGGTTACTCCCCTGGACCAGTCATCCACATGCGACACAAAACGGCCAGATTCACCCACATAAGCCGCGCGCAATTTGCCAAAGTAAATGCGAGTGGCGAGCGCTCACATAAGCAGTACTCTCCCAACCAGCTGATGCTCCACTATCACCAACTGCTGGGGAAGATCCGACGCAGGCTAAGCCGGAAGATTTGGTAGGGGTACCCGGATTGATAGTGCTTTGCATCAGCTACCCAGATGAATCATTGCAGCCTTCGGGCTGCAATGACCCTGCGGGCTTCGCGGCTGCGCCGCTCGTTGCAAATGCTGGCGCACAAGTCGAAGGCAGTTCTTATCGCATGGATACTACTACCAAATAAAAAGCCCCCGCATCGCGGGGGCCTTTTTATTTGGTAGGACTACCCAGATTCGAACTGGGGACCTCTACCATGTCAAGGTAGCGCTCTAACCAACTGAGCTATAGTCCTGTTGAGAGGCGAAGCATTATAAGCGTGTACCCGGTTTGGCTCAATCCCCGGGGGATGAGAATATTCCACCCATGCCGACTGCAGGAACCAGGACATGTGGACGCTGATCGAACAGGAGGTATCCCGGGCGCTGGGTGAGACTTTCACTACCCTGCACCGCCGCTCCATGGGGGGCGGCTGCATCAATGAAGCTTTCCACCTGGAGGGCCGCTCCCGCTCCCTGTTCGTGAAACTCAACAGCGCCGATCGGCTGGCCATGTTCACCGCCGAGGCCGCTGGCCTGGAGGCGATCCGCGCCAGCAAGGCCCTGCGCGCGCCCCGGCCGATCGCCTGGGGAACAGCTGGGCAATGCAGCTGGCTGGCGCTGGAATTCATCCCCTTTACCGCATCCGGGCACCGCGGCGGCGCCCTGCTGGGGGAACAGCTGGCAGCCATGCATCGCAGCAGCGCGCAGGCCTTCGGCTGGGAGCGGGACAACACGATCGGGTCGACCCCGCAACGCAACCCCTGGACGGCGGACTGGGCAGACTTCTTCCGCGACCAGCGCCTTGGTTACCAACTGCGGCTGGCCCGGGAGCACGGTCTGCCGGAGGGCTCGCTGGAGCGACTGCAGCGCCTGCTCGAGGCGGTACCGGTGCTGCTGGAGGGCCACAGACCGATTCCGTCGCTGCTGCACGGCGATCTCTGGGGCGGTAACTGGGGAGTGGCCGGCGATGGCAGTCCGGTGGTTTTCGACCCGGCGGTGTACTACGGCGACCGCGAGGCTGATCTGGCCATGACCGAGCTGTTCGGCGGCTTCGACAGCGGCTTCTACCAGGCCTACCGCCATGCCTGGCCGCCTGAACCCGGTTACCAGACCCGCAAGGGCCTCTATAACCTGTACCACATCCTGAACCACTTCAACCTGTTTGGCGCCGGCTATGCCAGCCAGGCAGCGGCACTGGCGGAACAGTTGCTGAGTGAAACTCGCTGACCCGCCCTGGCTGGCAGCGGGGCGAGAGACCGCGTTCAGTCGTCGGTGGGTACATCACCCTTGTGGGTGTGCTCTTCCCCGCGCGGATCAAGGTCAAAGCTTGCCGGTGCCACATCGGGAGAGGCGGCGGTAAAGGGCAGCTGATCTGCCACGGTAACGGCCCGCTCATCCCGCAGCTGCCTGGCTACATAAGCCGCAAACAGCAGGCACAGCAGGCCAAAGGACCAGAACAGCATGGGCGGGCCCAGCAGGCTCATGAACTTGCCCAGGAACAGCGGCGCCGAGACCGCCCCCACCGAGTTCAGCAACAACACGGACGTGCCTATCTCCACGAACTCGTCACTCTCGGCAACATCCGCCGCGGTGGCCAGCGAGATCGCGTAGATCGGCATCACCATCGCCCCGAACAGGAAGACCGCCGGCAGGTGCCAGGACTGCCCCGTACTCAGGGCAACGCCCACGCTGGTGGCGGCCCCACCCAGGCATAGTAAAAACAATATCCGGCGCCGGTCCACGCGGTCTGACAACAGCCCGATCGGGTACTGCAGCAGGGCGCCACCGAGGATGGCGGCACTGACGAACCAGCTGATCTGGCTCAGGCTCGCCCCGTTGGCGCGCGCAAACACGGCCCCCAGGGACCAGAAGCTGCCCACCACCAGGCCGGACAACAGTGCGCCGGCAAAGGCCGTGCGCGACCGCTGGTACAGCAGGTTGAAACGGATACGCCTGGACTCCAGCGGCGCCGGCGCCATGCGGCGGGTGAGCCCCACGGGGATGATCGCCAGCGCCAGGAACACGGCGGCCAGCATGAAGGGCGTGGCGGAGGTCACCGGTCCCACGTTGATGAGCGCCTGGCCGAGGGCCATCGACAGCAGCAGGATAAAGGTATAAATCGACAGAATGCGACCCCGGGATTGGGCCGTGGCCTGGCTGTTGAGCCAGCTCTCGATCACCGTGTACAGACCGGATATGGCGACTCCGATAAAAAAGCGCAGCACCAGCAGGAAGGGCCAGCCCTCGAGCATTTCCAGACACAGGACGGCGCTGATCATGACTGCAGTCAGTACCGAGAAACTGCGTATATGGCCCGCCCGGGCGATCGTCGCGGGGACACCGATACAGCCGACGATGAAGCCGATGAAGTAACAGGATGCACTCAGGCCTATCATGAAATCGGACAGGCCATTGTCGCTGGCACGCAGCGGCACCAGGGTGAGCTGCATGCCCTGGCCGATCAGCAGCAGGGCGGTGGACAACAATAACGAAGTAACGGCGACCAGGGCCTTCATACCAACAACACCGGCAAAAAATTAGGGACCCAGCATAAGGTTTTTTACCGTGCTTACAACCCGCCTCCGGGTATTCGGGGCCCGGATGTCACGCGCCGCAAGCAGTGCGGGGCGGGGGACCAGCGTCTGCCGGTTCAGTCCGGCAGCGGGCAGCTGCCATAAGCTGCCCGTATTATTTCCCAGGCTTGCTCCGCCGTATCGACGTACTGGAAGATGTCCAGGTCCGCCTCGCTGATGGCGCCCTCCTCTACCAGCGCCTCGAAATTGATGATGCGGCGCCAGTAGCTGCTGCCCAGCAGCAGCACGGGTACGGGGTTTATCTTGCGGGTCTGTATCAGGGTGAGCGTCTCGAACAGTTCATCCAGGGTACCGAAGCCGCCGGGGCAGGCCACCAGGGCCCGGGCCCGCTTGAGGAAGTGCATTTTTCGTATCGCGAAGTAGTGAAAGTGGAAACACAGCTCCGGGGTGATGTAGGGGTTGGGTTGTTGCTCGAAGGGCAGCACTATATTCAGGCCGATACTTTTGCCCCCCGCCTCCATGGCGCCGCGGTTGGCGGCTTCCATGATACCGGGACCGCCGCCGGTGATGACCACCATGTTACCCTCTCCGCCGGGCTGCGACCCGCGGGTGATGAGCTGCCCCAGCTTGCGCGCCTCGTCGTAATAGCGGCTGTTCTCCAGGGCTCTGGCAGCGATTACCGCCGCGCGCCGCAGGCGATCGTCGGTGGGACTTGCCTCGGCCGCGGCCTGCGCCTCGCGGAGGCGCTGCGCGGCGGTTTCCGGATCGGGAATGCGGGCGCTGCCGAAAATGACCACGGTCGAGTCTATACCCTCGTCGCTCTGGATCAGGTCAGGTTTGAGCAGCTCCAGCTGCAGGCGCACGGGCCGCAATTCCTCGCGCAGCAGGAAATCGGAATCGGCGAAGGCCAGGCGATAGGAACTGGAACGGGTCTGCGGCGTATCCGGGGTCATCCCGGCGACTGCGGCATCCTGGGCGGCACTGGGAAAAGGAAATCTCTCTCGTTCGGTCACGACAATGGGCCCCGGCTGGTTATTATCGGCGGCAGGGGAGCGGCGCCCCCTGCACCCGGCCATTGTACATGCAGTTCCGCCGGCGGGTGCGCAATATCAGGCCCCGCGCCGGTGTTCCCGCTGCGGGAAAGCTTGTACTATCAGGCGACAGTCGGTTGCCAATAGATCACCGGAGACGCTCCATGTCCGAGAATGAACACCCCGCCAGGCGCGCAGCGCTGCTGTCGCGCGAGTATGTGCACAGCAAAAACCGCGAGGGCTGGCTGGGCCTGTACGCCGAGGACGCGATTATCGAGGACCCTATCGGCGTATCGCCCATAGACCCGGAGGGCAAGGGTCACCGCGGCCCGGCCGCGCGGGAGGCTTTCTGGGACAACTTCATCGCCCCCGCCAATATCAATATCGATATCCTCGATTCCTATGCCGCCGGCATGGAGGTGGCAAACCACGTGGTGATCTCGGTTACCGTGGACCTGGGCGAGGGCAAGGCGCTGCAACAGAAAGTACACGGCGTGATCACCTACAAGGTGAACGAGGAGGGCAAACTCCTGGCACTGCGGGCCTACTGGGAAATCGATGATCCCCGCAACCAGATGGTGGAAGTGGCCACCGGGAACGGTAAATGAATTCAACACAGGTGAACAATATGTTACGAAAAAGTTTGGTTGTCACAGCACTGGCAATGGCACTGACCACTCCTGCGCTGGCGCAGACCGCAAGCGACAACAGTGCCGCCCTGGCCCAGGCCATTGCCGCTCGCAGCGCCGAGGAAGCGGCCCGGGACGGCGCCCGCCACCCGCAGGAAACGTTGGAGTTCTTCCAGGTCGAGCCGGGTATGACCGTGGCCGAAGCGCTGCCCGGCGGCGGCTGGTATACCCGCATCCTCGCCACTTACCTGGGTAGCGACGGCACCCTCTACGGCATCAACTACGCCGACCGCATGTGGTCCATGTTCAGCTTTGCCACTGACGACTGGATCGCCGAGCGGGTTGCCTCGACCAGCAAGTTCCCCGATATGGTGCGCGGGTTTACCGACAACGGCATAGCAGCCCGCGGCTTTACTTTCAGCACCGTACCACCGGAGCTGGCCGGCACCGTGGACCGGGTGCTGCTGATCCGCGCCCTGCATAACCTCAACCGCTTCGAGGCCCAGGCCGGTACCCGCAGCCAGGCGCTGGCGGCAGTAAGAAGCCTGCTCAAGGACGACGGTCTGGTGGGCGTGGTGCAGCATCGCGCGCCACCCAGCGAGGAAGAATCCGGCACCGATGGCAGCCGCGGCTATATGGAGGAGACCGATGTCATAGAAATGTTTGAGGACGCGGGCTTCGAGCTGGTTGCTACCAGCGAAATAAACGCCAATCCGGCCGACCAGCCCGGGCCCGAGGACATGGTATGGCGCCTGCCCCCGAGCCTTCGCACCAGCCAGGATGACCCGGAGCTGCGCGCCAGGATGGAAGCCATCGGCGAGTCCGACCGCATGACCCTGCTGTTCCGCAAGGCGCTGGACTGACAGCCCACTTTAGCCCTGCCGGAAGCGACAGACAGCCATGAAATAACCTTAGGTTATGAGTAGTAATAATAAAATATCATAGAGGAATTTCTTGAAGAGCGCGCCTGACCGCCTATACTCGAACAGTGACAGTGTACTGCCGGGCATATGGGGATAGCCGGCGGGGCAAAGGCACTGTCGCCAGTTAGGGGAAAGCAGGCAAACATCAGTCAGAGGTGTTTGCAGCCAGGAGGACGTGTCCCGGTAGCGGACCGGGGAAGCAACACCAGGCACAAGAGCAACAAGCATTACCCCTCTACTGCCGTCGCAGCGTTGCTGTGGCGGCTTTTTTTTGCACGCCCATAAACACGCAACGGCACATTATGCGTTATGCTCCCTGAACATTCGGGGGAGTTAGCAATGGCCACAATTGAACAACTGCTGAAGGATGTCGAAGCCTCACCCCGCGGGCCTGGGGTCGCGGCAATCTTCGATTTCGACGGCACCATCATCGCCGGTTATTCCGCCACCGCCTTTATCCGCGAACAGGTCAGGCGGGGGGACCTGTCGCCGCAGGAGCTCGTTCAGCTGCTGCGCGCCATGTCCAGTTTCGGCCTCGGCAGCCTCGGCTTCTCCGCCATGATGGCCGTCAACGCCCAGTTCATGCGGGGCATAGAGGAACAGGCCTACCGGGAGCTGGGTGAGAAGCTTTATTACAAGCAGATCGCCCGCCTGATCTACCCCGAATCCCGCGCGCTGGTGGAAGCCCACCTCGCCAGGGGACACACCGTGGCCATTATTTCCTCGGCGACCCCCTACCAGGTGGAACCGGCCGCGGCCGACCTGGGTATAGACCATGTCTTGTGTACCCACCTGGAGGTGAGCGACGGGGCCTTCACCGGCGGGGTCGTAAGCCCCACCTGCTTCGGACAGGGCAAGGTTGATGCGGCGGAGGGGCTGGCGGCGGAAGCCGGCGCGGACCTGGACCAGAGCTTTTTCTACTCGGACAGCCAGGACGACCTGTTGCTGCTGGAGCGGGTGGGCAAGCCCCGCGCGCTCAACCCCAGTACCAAGCTGGAAACGATCGCCCACGACCGGCGCTGGCCGGTGGCTCGCTTCGGCAGCCGCGGCCGCCCCACCCTCAACCAGTTCATCCGCTCACTGGCAGCCACCAGCAGCCTGGTGACCTCTTTCATCGCCGGCCTGCCAATCTATGCGCTGACCGGCTCCAAGCGCGAGTCCCTGAACTTTTCCTTCGCCCTGTTCGCCGACACCGCCAGCGCCCTGATCGGCATGAACCTGAACGTGACCGGCGAGGAGAACCTGTGGGCCCAGCGCCCGGCGGTATTCATCTTCAACCACCAGAGCAAGGCGGACGTGATTATCGTCGCCAAGCTGCTGCGCAAGGATATCGCCGGGGTCGGCAAGCAGGAGATCAAGAAAGAGACCCCCATTCTCGGCAAGGTGCTGGAAATTGGCGGCGTGGTGTTCATCGACAGGGCCAATGCGAGCAGCGCCATCGACGCCATGGCGCCGCTGGTTGAGGCTATGCGCAAAGAGGGACGCTCCGTGGTGCTGGCGCCGGAGGGCACCCGCACGGTGTCACCGAAAATGGCGCCCTTCAAGAAAGGCGCCTTCCACCTGGCGATGCAGGCCGGCGTGCCCATCGTGCCGATCGTCATCCGCAACGCCGGCGATGTGGCCCCCCGGGGCGACTTCGTATTCCGCCCGGCCACTGTCGACGTGCAGGTACTGCCCCCCGTGGACACCAGCGGCTGGAGCGTGGCCACCCTGGACGAGCATGTGCGCGAGGTACGCAACATGTTTGCCAGGGCGCTGGGCCAGCCGGAGGAGACATCGACCACCAAACCAGTGCGCGTCACTGCCAAGGCCAAGCCAAAGCCCAAGCCCAAGCCCAAGCCCAAGCCCAAGCCCAAGCCCAAGCCCAAGCCCAAGCCAAAGTGAAAGCCGGGGCGAAACCCGAAGCGACCGCAAAACGCAAAGCGGCGCCGGGAACCAAGCGCCGACCCAGGGCCGGCAAATAATAAAATAGAGGACATCGGCCAGCGTGGATATTGAAAGCAAATACCAGGCACGCGACCCCTGGCCCAGGCGGGAAGGCCAGCAGGTGGTGTTCATTCTCGACGCCCGCAACAGTTTCGAGCAGAAGCTGCTGCAGGGCTGGATACACCATCACACCAGCAGCGGCAGCGAAGAGTTCAAGGCACCCCAGGTATGCCTGAACCTGGCGGATGACCGCCGCGCCATCGACAGCGGCCAGCTGGTTATCGCCCTGGCCCTGCCCGACGACACCCTGGTGGCACCGCTGCGTATCGCCTGGCTGCCGGCGGCAGACGATATCAATGCCGGACCGCGCCTGCGCTACCTGCTGTTCGGCGACCCGCGCCACCCCAACGCCCGCCGTGGCCGCAAGATTATCGAGGCGCATCCGGAGCGCATGCACCTGATCGCGGGGGCGCCGGACTCGGTGGCCAACCTGCGCCAGCGTTTCGAGCAACACCACAAGGCCAGCGACACCGAGGCCCAGCGCGAGTTCGGCAATTTTGTGGCGCGCCAGGCGGCCCTGGTACTGGATATCGCGGAACGGCGCCTGCAGGGCGGGCGCTACAAGGTGCCCCGCCACGTGGCCGACAGCCTGCTCGCCAGCCCCGGATTCAACGACGCGGTGGCAAAACTGGCCAACGACAGCGGCAAACCCAAGTCCGAGTTGATGGCCGAGGCGGCCGGTTACATGGAGGAAATGGTCTCCCGGCCGAGTCCGTTCTGGCTGGATATGTACGCCAAGTTCAACAAGTTCTGCCTGGGCCTGGGCTACGAGGAGGAAATCGTCTGCGACCAGGGTGAGGTGGAAAAAATGCGGCAGCTGGTGCGCGACAACCCCGCCATGCTGCTGTGGACCCACAAGACCTACCTGGACGGCATGGTGGTGCCGAAAGTCCTTTACGACAACGATTTTCCCATGCCCCATATGTTCGGCGGCGCCAATATGAATTTTCCCGGCCTGGGTTTCCTGCTGCACCGGGCCGGCGCCATTTTTATCAAGCGCAGCTTCCAGGACAACGAACTGTACAAGATCACCCTGCGCCACTATATCGGCTACCTGATGGAGAAGCGGTTCCCGATGAACTGGGCCTTCGAGGGCACGCGCTCGCGCATGGGCAAGCTGATGCCCCCGCGCTACGGGCTGCTGAAGTATGTGCTGGAAGCTTGTCATGCCACCGGCGCCAGGAATATCCACATCATCCCGATATCGATCAGCTACGACCTCATACGCGATGTGGAGGAGTATGCCACCGAGCAGACCGGGCGCGGCAAGGGCGCGGAATCCCTGCGCTGGTTTATCGGCTACATCCGCAGCCTCGCCCGCCCCATGGGCAAGGTGTACATGGATGTGGGTGAGCCGGTGGTGCTGGCCCAGGCGCCGGAGCCGGACGACAAACTGGCGCTGTCCAAGATAGCCTTCGAGGTGGCAGTGGAGGCGAACCACGTCACCCCCATAACCTTCCCCTCGCTGGTCACCATGAGCCTGCTGGGCGCCTCACCCGGTGCGCTGACCGAGGCCGAGGTAGTGGAAGACCTGCGGGTGTTGCTGGAATGGGCCGAGGCCCGCAACATGCGCATCTCCCGTGATTTCGACCGGAGCTACGCCGAGCAGGCGGAAGGCCTGCTCGGCATCATGATCGATGAAGGGATCATCACCCGCTACGACGAGGGGCCGGAGGTGGTGTATGGCATAGACCTGGAACAACACCCGGTGGCCTCCTACTACCGCAATACCATCATTCACTTCTTTGTGAACAAGGCCATCGTCGAACTCGCCCTGCTCAAGTGCAGCGAGACCGAGGGCAGCGCCGCCCTGGAGGTGTTCTGGAGCGAGGTCGACAGGTTGCGCGACCTGTTCAAGTTCGAGTTTTTCTACGCCCCCACCGAGGAATTCCACCGCCAGATTCGGGAGGAACTGGAGCGCTACGACGAAAACTGGGAGGAGCTCCTGCAACAGGGTTCCAAAGGCTTCGCCGAGCTGCAGAACAATATGCTGCTGCTGGTGGCCCACGTCACCCTGCTCACCTATGCCGAGGCCTACTCGATCATTGCCGACCTGCTGGCACGCATGGACCCGGAGGAAACCCTGGAGGAAGGCGACTGCGTCAACCAGGCCCTCAAGCTGGGCCAGCAGGCCTACCTGCAGCGGCGTATCAGCAGCCGCTCCTCGATAGGCAAGCAGCTGTTCAAAAACGGTTTCAAAATGGCCCAGCACCGCAAACTCACTGTCGGGGGCGGTGACGAACAGGCCGGCAAGCGCAAGGCGCTGGCCCGGGAAATTCGCGACGTACTGCGGCGCCTGGAGTTTATCCGCGCATTGGGCGTGGCGCGCCGCGGCACCATACAGGAGAAATAATAATGACAAAACTCAGAATAGCCGTGCTCGGCGGGGGTTCCTGGGGCACCACCGTGGCGTCGCTGGTCACCCGCAACGCCCCGGTCACCCTGTGGGCACGCAACCCGGCCACGGTGGAGGAGATCAATACCCGCCACACCAACGAGGTCTACCTGCCCGGCGCGACCCTGCCGGACAAGCTGGTGGCCACCAATGACATCGCCGAGGCGGTCAGCGATGCCGACGTCATCGTGATGGCGATCCCCTCGCAGAATTTTCGCACTGTGCTGGAGGAGGTGGGCAAGCATATACGTGCCTGGGTTCCCGTGATCAGCCTGACCAAGGGACTGGAACTCAGCACCAGTATGCGCATGACCGAGATCGTCAACGAGGTCATGCCAGGCCATCCGGTGGGCGTGCTCACCGGGCCCAACCTGGCGCGGGAGATCATGGCGGGACAGGCGGCGGCGGGCGTGATCGCCATGGGGGACGATATCATCGTGCGCGAGCTGCAGGCGGTCTTCAAGAGCGGCCTGTTCCGGGTCTACACCAACAACGACGTGATCGGCTGTGAGCTGGGGGGGGTACTTAAAAATATCATCGCCATTGCCGTGGGCATGGGCGACGGCCAGGGCGCCGGCGACAACACGCGCTCGGCGTTGATCACCCGCGGCCTGGCCGAGATCACCCGCCTGGGGGTAGCCATGGGCGGACGGCCTGAAACTTTTGCGGGCCTAGCGGGCATGGGCGATATGATCGCCACCTGCACCAGCCCCCAGAGCCGCAACCGGCACGTGGGGGTGGAACTGGGCAAGGGTCGCGATATGAAAGAGATCGTCGCCGAGATGGTCATGGTGGCCGAGGGCGCCAAGAGCGCCCCGGCAGTCATGGCACTGGCGGAAAAATACGGCGTGGAAATGCCTATCGCCTCTGATGTGTACCGGGTGCTGTCCGGCGACGCCACCGCCAGCCGCGCGTTCCGCGGCCTGTTGCGGGTGTCGGCCGGGGCGGAGTGCGAACCAGGCTAGACCCACTGGAAGATTCATTGCCGCTAGGGCACACTAGCAACCTGCGACACCGGCCGGGGCCATGGCCGTCGCAAACGGGACTGAAAGTAATAACGGGGAAAACTCAATGATCGCGCGCGCCCTCTTACTGGCGCTGGTACTGGCAGTGACGCTGCCTGTGGCGAGCCACGCCGCCAGCTCGAAATATGCCAGCCTCTCCGGCAACCCCAACCTGCGCTCGGCCTCCGCCATCGTGCTGGACAGCCAGGGCAATATTATTTACGGCAAGGACGTGAATACGGTGCGCCCGATCGCCTCCATCACCAAGCTGATGACCGCCATGGTGGTGCTGGATGCCGGCCTGGATCTCAATGAGCAGCTGACGATTACCAGCGCCGACCGCGACCTGATCCGCATGACCGGCTCGCGGCTGGGCGTGGGCGCCACCCTCAGCCGGCGGGAACTGATCCTGCTGGCACTGATGTCCTCGGAAAACCGGGCGGCCACCGCCCTCGGCCGCACCTACCCAGGCGGCATGGAAGCCTTCGTGGCACAGATGAACGCCAAGGCCAAGGCGCTGGGCATGGCCAGCAGCAGTTTCGCCGACCCGGCCGGCCTGAGGGCAGAGAACGTCTCCACCGCCAGCGACCTGGCGAAAATGGTCGCGGCCGCCGGTGGCTATCCGCTGATCACCCAGGCCACCACCACCGTGCGCCATGAAGTGCGGCCCTACGCCAGCAAGGGGCCGTTGAACTACGGCAACACCAATCGCCTGCTCAAGAACGAGAACTGGGATATTGCGCTCAGCAAGACCGGCTACATCAATGAGGCCGGCCGCTGCCTGGTGATGCGGGCCAATATCGAGGGCGAGGACGTGTCCATCATCCTGCTCAACTCTTTCGGCAAGCTCACCCCCTTCGGCGACTCCAACCGCCTGCGCAAGTGGATGCTGGCCAGCAGCTAGCAGCGATCCCACCCCAGCGCCGCCCGGCCGCTGCCTTTTCACCGCCAACCGGTAGGGGGGGATGGGCCGTACCCGCTTTTTCTGCAAGGTAGTTGATCCATTCGGGGGGCAATCCCCCGCCTGAGCGCCTACATTTAAGGGTAGGAGTTTTTCGGCGAAGGCTAAGCGTTCCAGTGGCGAAATTGGATTCCGGGCAGGCGATAGGTCACGTCCACGAGGTACAGGGCCCGGTGGTAGTCATCCGCTGCGAGCAGGTGCCGGCGCTGGGACGAGCCCTGTATACCCTGCTCGGCAGCGAGAAAGTACTGTTTGAGGTGCACCAGCACCTGGACGAGCACAATGTCCGCGCCATTACCCTCCACAGCAGTGCCCGCCTCAGCCGCGGTTTGCCCGTCTTCGATACCGGTGCACCACTGCAGGTGCCGGTGGGACCGGAGGTGCTCGGCAGGGTGGTGGATATTTTTGGGGCGCCGCTGGACGGGCAGCCGCCCTTTGCCAGCACAGCGATCAACAGCATCCACGGATTGAAGCATCCGCTGCACGAGGTGCGCGCTGCCCAGGAAATACTGCCGGTAGGTATAAAGGTAATAGACCTGCTCTGCCCCTTCGTACGCGGTGGCAAGACCGGACTGTTCGGCGGCGCCGGGGTGGGAAAGACGGTGCTGATCATGGAATTCATCCGGGCCGTCTCGGCGATCCACAAGGGCGTCTCGGTGTTCGCCGGCATCGGTGAGCGCATCCGCGAAGGCCATGAACTGTGGCACGAACTGCGGCAGGCCGGGGTAATGGACCAGGCCATGCTGGTATTCGGGGAGATGGACGAATCACCCGGCGTGCGGTTTCGCATCGGTCACACGGCACTCACCTATGCCGAGTACCTGCGCGACAGCATGCAGAAGGAAGTGCTGCTGCTGATCGACAATGTGTTTCGCTTCGTACAGGCCGGCAGCGAAATCTCCAGCCTGCTGGGGCGTATGCCGGCCACCGTGGGCTACCAGCCGACGCTGGGTACCGAGGTGGCCGAGTTGGAGGACAGGATAGACTCAACCGAGCGGGGCGCCATCACCTCGGTGCAGGCGGTCTACGTGCCGGCCGACGATATGACGGACCCCGCGGTCACTACCATTCTCGGCCACCTGGACACCACGATAATCCTGTCGCGCAGCCAGGCCGCCGAGGGCATATACCCCGCGGTCGACCCGCTGCTGTCGGGAAGCAAGTTGCTGGAAAGCAGCGTGGTGGGCCAGCACCACTATGCGATTGCGGAGGGTGTGCGGGAACACCTGGCCCGCTACCGGGAGTTGCAGGACATCATCACCATGCTGGGCATGGAGGAACTGTCGCCGCAGGACCGCACCATCGTCCTGCGCGCGCGCAAGTTACAGCGCTACCTTAGCCAGCCCTTTTATGTCACCGCCGCCCTCTCCGGAATCGAGGGAACAAGCGTGTCCCTGGCGGATACGCTCGCCGATTGCCAGGCCTTCCTGGCGGGGCACTACGACGATATACCCGAGGAAGAGTGCTATATGCGTGGCAGCATGGAGCGCCCGACCCGATGACCGGCTTCCTGGTCAAGTTGCAAAGCGCTACCCAGTCCGAGCGGCTTGAGCAGGTGGCTTCGTTCGTCGGCGAGGACGCGAGCGGCAGCTTCGGACTGATGCGGGGCCACGCTCGCTTTGTCACGTCCCTGGTGTTCGGCATGGCGAGGATAAGATACCTGGATGGGCGCCGGGAGTACCTGGCTTTACCTGAGGCGGTGGCCTATTTTGAAGGTGATGTGTTGACGCTCAGCAGTCGGCGTTACCTGCGCGATGCCGATTATTCGCGCATCAGCCGGCGCCTGCGCGATGAACTGCTGCAGGAGGAAACACAACTGGTGGAGATCAAGCACAGCCTGGAGCAGATGGAGCGGGCCATGCTGGTGCGCCTGTGGCGCCTGGGTCGCGACCAGGAGGCGACAACGTGAAGCCCGACAACGACGAGCTCGCCAGGCGGGTCGAGCAACAGGCACAGCGCATGCAACGCGCCGAGCGCGATCGCCCTACGCTGCTGGCCCAGACCATATACCTGGGAAGCCTGGGACTGATGTTCATCCTGCCCGTGGTCGCCGGGGTCTATCTCGGCCACTGGCTGGACGGCAAGCTCGCGGGCTACTCCATGCGCTGGACATTGAGCCTGTTGTTTGCCGGGCTCGTCATCGGCGGCTTCAATGTCTACTGGCTGATCAGGAGTCAGGACTGAAATGAACCCACTGGCCGCTGAGACGCTCTTTCACCTCGGCCCCCTGGCGGTGTCGGCCACGGTGGTGACCAGCTGGGGCGTGATGCTGCTGCTGTGGTTGCTCAGCGTATCCGTGACACGCGCCTTGCGGATTGAGCCGAATGGCTGGCAGACCGCCGCGGAAGGCATAGTGGGCGCGATTGAAGAGGCGATCAGCCAGGTACTCACCCCCGAGCAGACGCGGCAGGTATTGCCGTTCATCGCTACCCTGTGGATATACCTGGTGCTGGCCAACCTGACCGGGTTGGTTCCCGGGCTGCACTCTCCCACCGGGGACCTGTCCGCCACCAGCGCCCTGGCGCTGCTGGTGTTCCTGTCAGTGCACTGGTTTGGCATTCGCGCCAGCGGCCTCAGGGACTACCTGGGTCACTACCTGAAGCCCACCCCGCTGCTGCTGCCGTTCCACCTGATCAGTGAAATCACCCGCACCGTCGCCCTGGCCGTAAGGCTGTTCGGTAACATCATGAGCCTGGAGATGGCGGCCCTGCTGATCCTGTGGGTAGCGGGCCTGCTGGCACCCGTGCCTATCCTCATGCTGCATATCGTCGAGGCACTGGTACAGGCCTATATTTTCGGCATGCTGGCGCTGATATACATCGCCAGTGGCCTGCAGTCACAACAACTACGACAACAGAAGGAAGTGCAATGAACGAGATGGTTGCTTTTGTCACGGACTCGACAGTGATGGCCCTGGTTGCCATAGGCGTCGGTGTTGTCGGCCCGGCTATTGCCATGGGCTGGTCCATAAGCCGGGCCCTGGACGCCCTGGCGCGCCAGCCGGAGGCGGAGAAATCCATCACCAGGACACTATTCATCGGCCTGGCGATGATCGAATCGCTGGCCATTTATGTGCTGGTGATCGTACTGATCGTGCTGTTCCGCAATCCACTGCTGGAATACCTGGTCAAGTAGGAGCGCAGCGTGGAACTCGACTGGACCACCTTCCTGCTGGAAGTCATCAATTTTCTGATCCTGGTATGGCTCCTCAAGCGCTTCCTGTACCAGCCTGTTCTGGAGGTCATCGGCAAAAGGCGACAAAGAATCCAGGCGGAACTGCTGCAGGCCGCGACCACCCAGGACCAGGCCAGGGAGCTCAAGGAGCAATATGAAACGCGGCTGGTCGAATGGGAACAGCAAAAGCGCGCGGCCATGGAGCGGCTGACCCAGGAGATTGCCCAGGACAAAGAGAAAAGGTTGCGACAGGTCGACGAAGAGCTGGAACAGCAGCGCCAGAAGCACCGGGCGCTTGACCAGCAACAGCAAGTGTTGTGGCGCAGCCAGGCCGAGTCCGGGGCACTGCGGCTCGGTGGTGCATTCGCAGCTCGCCTGCTGCGGGAGCTGGCGGGCCCGGAAGTGGACCAGCGCCTGCGGCAACTGTTTGTCGAGCAGCTGCAAGCGTTGCCCCAGAGCGAACTGGCGAGGCTGCAAGAGGGCTGGCAGGGCAGCAACCCGACTGTCGAAGTACTCAGTGCCGCGCCGCTGGATGCGGGGCAGCAGGCCGCTATCCGCCAGGCCCTGGAACAGGCCTTCGGACCCTGCCAGGGAGACTGGCAGTTTGAATCCGACGACAAGCTGGTTGCCGGCCTGCGCGTGTCGGCGGGAGGCTGGATACTGCAGGCCAACCTGCAGGATGAACTGCAGTTTTTCAGCGAGGCCGCCCATGGCGGATGAGCTGTTCCCGCTGCTGGACCGGCAACAGCGCTGGCTGGACGGTTATCACGCCGGCCTGCGCCTCTCGGAGCGGGGCACCGTTATCTCGGTCGGAGACGGCATCGTCTGGATCAAGGGCCTGCCTTCGGCCGCGATGGACCAGGCACTCATTTTCGCCGACGGCAGCACCGGCCAGGTATTCCACCTGGGCGAGCACCTGATCGGCGCGGTGCTGCTGAGCGAGAGTGAAGCCCTGACCGCCGGTACCTCGGTTCGACTGGGCGACGCCAGTGTCAGCATCGCCGTGGGCGAAGCCCTGCTGGGGCGGGTTATCGATCCCCTCGGCCAGCCCCTGGACGGCATGCCGCCTCCCGCCTGCACCAGCCGTCGCAAACTCGAGGGACCCTCTCCCGGCATGACCGAGCGCGACTTCGTCAAGCGGCCGCTTTACACCGGCATCAGCCTCATCGACACCCTGCTGCCCATCGGCATGGGGCAGCGCCAGTTGATCATCGGTGACGAGGGCCTGGGGCGCACCAGCATCGCCCTGGATACCGTCATCAACCAACGGGGCAGGAACGTGGTCTGCGTCTACGTGGTGGTAGGGCAAAAGCGCTCCGAGGCAATCAATATCCTCGGGGTGCTGCGCGAACAGGGCGCCCTGGAATACACCACCCTGGTGGTCGCGGGGGGCAGCGCGCTGCCCGGAATGAAATATCTCGCTCCCTACGCCGGTTGCGCCATAGGCGAATACTGGATGCGCCAGGGTCGCGACTGCCTGGTGATCTACGATGACCTGACCCTGCATGCGCGCGCCTACCGCGAGCTCTCCCTGTTGCTGAGGCGGCCGCCCGGCCGCGAGGCCTATCCCGGCGACATCTTCTACCTGCACGCGCGACTGCTGGAGCGGGCCACCTGCCTGGCACCGGAGCAGGGAGGCGGCAGTCTGACCGCCTTGCCCATCGTGGAAACCCAGCAGGGGGAGATCGCTTCCTACATTCCCACCAACCTGATCTCGATTACTGATGGCCAGATATACCTGGAGCGCAATCTGTTCGCCGGCGGTATCCGCCCGGCCATCGACGTCGGCAAATCCGTGTCGCGCATCGGTGGCAAGGCACAGCATCCGGCGATCAAGCGCCAGGCGGCGCATATCAAACTCGATTACCTGCAATTCCAGGAGCTGGAGGCCTTCACCCGCTTCGGTGCCAGGCTCGAGGTGAAGATGCAGGCAAAGCTGCGGCGCGGCAGCATCCTGCGCGAGATGCTCAAGCAGAATCGGCTGCAGCCGCGGGAAGAAACCCGGTTGCTGGCCTCGTTGATCGCCTACAACAGCGGTCTGCTGGATGATCTGGACCCCCACGAGGCGTGCCGTTACCTGGAAAACCTCGGCGAGCAGGTGCACAACTGGCCCCTGACGCTCGACACGCCCCTGGAACAATGGCAGGCGGAAATAAAAAAGTGGTGGGCTGATTCCGGTGGGCGGCATGAGCAAACGGCGTGATGTGGAGGAGCGCATCGCATCGCTCCGGGATATCCACGGCATCATGGACAGCATGAAAAATCTCGCCATGATGGAGACGCGTAAACTGGCTCGTTACCAGGAGTCGCAACAGCAGGTCGTCGCCTCCATCGGCCTGGCGTTAAACGCTGTCCGCCAACATTTCGCCAGCGAGGCCAGCTGGTCGGAGATACCGCCGGTGTACTTGCTGGTCGGTTCCGAGCGCGGCTTTTGCGGCGCCTACAATGAACAGGTACTCGCTGCCCTGGCGCAACAACCGGGTTGCGATACAGCTCCGCTGGTCGCTATCGGTTCCCGCCTGGCCAGTCCCATGCAGCGCGCTTATCCGCACGCAACCTGCCTGCAAGGGGCGGCCGTGGCGGACGAGATCGACGAGGTGCTGGCGGCACTTGCCACCACCCTCAACCAGCTGCGCCGGGAGCACGGCCCATTGCGTCTCGAGGTGATCCATTTCCAACCCGACGTGCAGCAGGCGCACTGCCAATCGGCGTTGCCACCCCTGGAACCGGCACCCGGGGCGGACCTGGCGCCGATCATCAACATTCCGCTGCCGCAACTGCTGGGCGCCCTGCTGGAGCAGTACCTGTTCGCGCTCATCCACGCCTGGCTGTTCGAATCGCTGATGGCCGAGAACCAGCGCCGGGTGCAGCACCTTGACCAGGCCGGACATCACCTGGAGCAGCGCATGGAGGAGCTCGGCAAACGCCGCAATATGCTGCGCCAGGAAGAGATCATAGAGGAAATCGAGGTTATCCTGCTGAGTGCCGCCAGTCTCGAGGAGACGCCCTGCCAGGAGGCGCGAACCTGAGTGGTCGTGCAAGGATATCCGCGGCGGGCCAGCGCACCTCTCAGGCGGAATCGGGCTCACCAAGGGAACGGCTGAAGGCCTGGAACTCCGCGATCGCTGTTGCTTGCGACTGCTCGCAGGGCATGGCCAGCAGGCGGGCCATTGCGCCCTGGATATCCTCTCCCAGGTCAATCGTTTCACTTTCCAGCGTCTGCGCCAGGCGCGCGTGCCCGGCGCCACAGATAATAGTTTGACCCGACAACTTGCACTGCTCCGAGACCAGCCAGGCCACCAGCGGCGCCACGGCTGCGCCTGAGAACCGGGCAGCCAGTGCCGCGGGGAAGGCGTCGCGGGTAAGCTGGGTGATCGCGTAGGGAGCCAGCAGGTTGACCAGCACACCGCGCGGTAGCCCCTCTATTGCCAGGGTTTTCACCAGCCCCAGCAGGGCGGCCTTGGCGGAGGCGTAGGCCGCCTGGCCATGATTGCCGTACAGTCCCGCGGTGGAACCGGACACCAGCACCCTGCCGTAGGCCTGCTGCCGCAGCAGCGGCCAGGCGGCATGCAGCAGACGGGCCACACTGTGGAAGTTGACTTCCATGACATGCTCGAATTCGGACATGGCCAGTTTGTGGAAGCTGGCCGCGCAATCGATCCCGGCGTTGGCCACCACGATATCCAGGCGCCCGAACTGTTGCAGCGCCTGGTCCACCAGGCGCTCACCAGCGCCCACTGCTTCCACGCTGTCATAGTTCGCTACCGACTCGCCACCGGCCGACCGGATTTCCGCCACCACGGCATCAGCTGAACGAGGCCCGGGCTGGTCACTCCCGCCCCGGTTGTTGACCACCAGCCGCGCGCCCTGCGCGGCCAGGTGCAGGGCCCAGGCCTTCCCCAGGCCCTTGCCCGCACCGGTGATGATCGCCACCCGCCCCCGCAGGGATCGACTTGTATCCATCCTGGCTCACTCCCTGGACCACCTGAAGTTAGTCTATTTATGCAATTGAACGAAGCAGCATAGCCTGCCTATAATCCCGGTCAAGCCACCGGTGGAGAACAATCATGTCCTGGACTGTCCTTTCCCAGACCCTGGCAGCCACCGCCGGACTTGCCCTGGCACTGGTGCTGGCGCTGTGGTTGCTCAGCATCGTGCTGCGCGACGTCAGTATCATCGATATGGCCTTTTCGGGCATGATCGCCGCCCTGCTGCTTACCGCATATTGGCTGAACGTGGCCGATGGGATGATTCCCGGGCTGATCGTTGTGCTGGTGCTGGTCTGGGCAGTTCGCATGAGTGTATACCTGGTACATCGCAACTGGGGACATGGTGAAGACCCGCGTTACACTCGCCTGCGCAAATGGGTGGAGCCGGGGTGGCCGTTTCACTGGCTCGCCCTGCGCCAGGTCTTCCTGCTGCAGGGCGTGGTCATCTGGGTGCTCACCCTGCCCCAGCAAATTGCCATGGTGACCGGCGACGCAGCCGGCGTCGGCCCGCTGGCCATCGCCGGCACAGCCCTGTGGTGCCTGGGTTTTTTCTTCGAAACCGTCGGCGACTACCAACTCAGCCGCTTCAAGGCGGACCCGGCCAGGCGCGGGCAGGTGCTCAACACGGGCCTGTGGCGGTATACCCGCCATCCCAATTACTTCGGTGAACTGTGCCAGTGGTGGGGTTTATTCGTCATCGCCCTGGAGGCGCCCTGGGCCTGGTGTGGGGTCATCGGCCCCCTGGTCTACAGCTGGCTGGTGATCAATGTCACCGGGCAGGCCACCCTGGACAAGAAACTGTCCCGGGAGAAGCCCGGATACGCCGAGTACATGCGCAACACCAGCGGGCTGATACCGCGCCTTCCGCGAGGCGACTAAGCTCAGCCCGGGCTCCATTGGCCGCGCCGCGCGCCCGGCAGGCCCCTGTTCGGTTGATACCCCACGCCCTCTCAGGCGCCTGCCGGGCACGCGGCGCTGGTTCGGATCAGCTTGCTTCAATCGCCGTCTCGGGTCGCCCCAGCTCAAATTCCACTGCATGGGCCTTGAGCACGCCGCCGCAGGCGCTGCACTGGACCTGGCCCACCAGGCTCTTGCCGCAGGGCTCGTGCGTCAGGCGCATGGGCCTGCCGCGCTTGTCCGGGCTGCACCACTTGTCCCCCCACTGCAGCAGGGTCAGGAACCAGGGGTACAGCGCCTCGCCCTTCTCCGTCAACTGGTACTCGTAACGCACCGGGCGCTGCTGATAGGCAATCTGGCTGAACACCCCCTGCTCCACCAGGAACTTCAGACGGTCGGACAGGATGTTGGTGGCCACCGGCAACTCCTGGTGGAACTGGTCGAAGCGCGTCAGGCCGTGGAAGGACAGCGCGATCACATTGGCGGTCCAGCGGTCCCCCACGATATTGATAAGATTCTTGTACAGGCTGCGACTGCTGGGGACGTCTTGCACGGATAAAGAGGAGCGCCGCCGGACCTTTTTTTCACGCTCATCGCGGGTAGCACCAGGGCCCGGCTTGTAGCTGACCTCCCGCACCCTCACCTCGTCGCCGCAGGCCCGGCAGCGCAGTTGCGGCTGGAAGGACTGGCCGCAGCTACGGTGATGCAGGGTAATTTCATCCAGTTCCCGGGTATTGAAGAACTGTCGTTCCCAGGCAACCGCCATGAGGGCGCAGTCGTAGAGCTCCACCGACTTGCCTGTCAGGTGGTAGCGCATGCGCTTGCCGCCCTCGCCGTCTGACTTTTTATGCAGGCAGTCGACTGACTGCAGCCAACGCAGACGATCGGCCAGCACGCCCTTGGAAACCCCGGTTGCCGCCATCATATCGTTGAAGGAGTTGATGCCCCAGAAGACCTCCTGCAGGATAAGCAGACACCACTTATCCCCCACCTGATCGAGGGCGCGGTTGATGGAACTGGCCCGCGTAAGCAACTTACTCATTCAGTTTTTTCCGATCAAGGCAGGGAGGTCAGTCGCGATAGTAAGTGCGCGAGTGGCGGCGAAGCAAGCCCAAACAAAAATCCCCGGACAAGCCGGGGATTGCGTTTTACCAACAGGCCTCACCAGGTCTTGGTGACGGTTACGCCATAAGTACGCGGCGCCATATAGGACTCCGATGTGATCTGGGTCGGATCAACAATAAGGCTGGCTAACTGCTGCTCGTCATCGAGGTTTTTACCCCAGACAGAGACCAACCAGGAGTCGTCGACGCTGGTCCAGGCTATGCTGGCGCCCAACATACCGATATCATCCTGCTTGGTTTTTTCCGCATTCGAAGGGCTAGTATAATAATCGTCCTTCCAGTTGTAGGACACGTTGAAATCCAGCGCTCCCGCCGAGCCAATGTCGTAACGATAGTCGACATTGATGGCGAATGCTGAATTGGGCGCATAGACCATATCGTTGCCGTCATAGATGGCGCCGCTGGAGCTTGTATAGTCATCGTAGGTCGCATCGCTATAGTTATAACTGGTCGACAGCGTGAGGTTATCCATCAGCAGGATGTTGAAATCCACATCCACGCCCTTGGTTGTCGCCTGCGCACTGCTCAGAACCAGTAACAGACGATTGTTGAGTTCAAACACCTGCAGATCGCTGTAATCCATGTCGTACAAGGTGACATTAAACTGGATACGATTGTCCCACCAGGTGGACTTCATCCCCAACTCGTAATTATCGACGGTTTCCGGGTCCACAGGTGTTCCCGCTACCGAAGGTGTGTTGGATTGCGAGGGGAACGCGCCACTCTTGTAGCCCTGTGAAAAAGTGGCGTACAACAGCATATCGTCATTGGGCTGGTAACTGACCGAGACTTTATTGGTGTAGTCCGACCAGTCATCATCCGCTTTCACCGGTGCAGGGAACTCGGGCAGGATTAACGGCACGCCGGTTGGCACCCCACCACCCATCAGGTCGATGGCATCCTGCTTGATTTTCTTTTTGTCGTAGCTGTAACGACCGCCATAGGTCAACGTCCACTGATCGGTAACATGCCAGTCCAGCTGGGCGTAGAGCGCCGCACTGGTTGTTGTATTTTTCTGGGTAAACAGTACATCACCAATCCCGGCCAGCCCAAACCCCCCTTGCAGAAGGGTATTGTATTGGGTGTAGTACTCCTCTTTACGATCGACGTCCTCCTCCATGTAAAATGCACCGGCCACCCAGTCCACCGAATCCTCAGTACCGGTCAGACGAAATTCCTGAGAATACTGTGAAGCGTTCTCATCCACACCATCGATAACATTTTCCGGGGGGGTCCAGGAACCCGGAGGCAGCGGTACACCGGGGGGCGACGGTGCCGTCAGATCAAGAAGGGGAATACCCGTCAGGTCATCAACGAAATTGTAGTCACTCTCGCGATAGGAACTTATAGATAGAAAGTCAGACCAACCCAAGTCCCATTCAAAACGCGCCATACCACCGCTTATTTCGCGCTCCTGGTCGACATTAAACTGGGTGGAGCAATTGCGGTCGTCATTCATATACTTGTCTGACATCCCCAGCGCCCAGAATGTGCCAAGACCCTGCACAGCGTCATCAAGATTCTGCAGGTGTCGGCAGGTGCCATTACTTTTATCCTTTGAATAATCCCCGCCGACTAACAGGCTCATGGAATCGGACAGATCAAATAACAGTTGCCCACGCACAGCGCGCTTATCCGCATCATCAAGCTCGTCGCCATTCCCCGATGCACCTATGGACTTGCCGATTAAGCGGCTATTGGAAAGATCACCCAGGGTTGTGATCTGGTCTTCGGTAATAACGTTCTTGCCATAGCCATCGCGTTGCGAGTATTGCGCTACCAACTTGCCGGAAATGGTATCGGTGATGCCGCCGTTCACCATGCCCTGGACATTGGTCATATCGTAGTTACCTGCCGATGCACTCAGCCTGACCTCATTTTCCTGGGAGGGCCTGGTGGTAACAATATTTATAGCGCCCCCACTGGTGTTTTTCCCATACAGGGTGCCCTGCGGACCTCGCAGAATCTCGATACGCTCCAGGTCAAACAGATCGAAACCGACGCCACCGGTCCGGCCTATATACACCTCGTCAAGGAAAACCCCAACCGCCTGGTCACTGGCTGCCGAATCCGAGCTGTTGCCGATACCGCGAATGTAAATGCGCGGCTCCCCAACGTTAAATTGGTTAAAGGCTACCCCGGGCACTTTCATTGCCACGTCGTTGAGGCCGGTTATCTTGCCCACCTCGATGTCGTTGCCTCCTATAGCTGCAACTGACAGCGGTACGTCCTGGATATTCTCGGAGCGCTTTTCAGCGGTTACCAGAACCTCTTCCAATTGCTGCGCCAGCGCCACGCCTGAACAAAAGACGGGTGCCACCAGCATTGCCTGAACTATCTTTTTCTTGCGGTATCTGCTCATGACTAACTCCTCTCTTTCTTATGGTTGAACTCGCCTGCTTACTACTTATTCTGCAGCGGACGCGTTGTTGATACATTGATAGCTGTCGAAATTGTCCGGATTCTTGCCCGCTTGCAGACGGGCGACCGAGGGGTAGCTGCAGATTGGCCGTGAGCGCTGTTCCACCCCCGCGGCATCCAACTGACGCGCCACCATGAAATCCGGCGCCCGGCCCTGCTCAACCCATTGCTCGAGTTCTAGCAGGGGATCAAAGTTATCGGGGGCGGCCGCCGGCTTTTCCCAGCAGTGTCCCCAGCCGGGAACCATGAACAGGCGGGTGTTCTGCTGGAGCTGCTGCAGTCCGCCAGCGAGTTCTGTCGCCTGCTGATAATAATGAGTGATCGGCTCTGGAATGATCAACGGGTCTGACCAGCCCTGGTAAATCAGTAGCCTGGTGCCTTCTTCAGCTAGACCAGACAAGTCGGGGTCGGTCGCATCAGTCAGCTCGGGAATGGACGAACGGCTGATCCACTGCAGCATCTGGTCCGTGCTCAGACCGCCAGGCATATCCTGCTCGGACAAATCCTGGGCCAGCATTTGCCGGTAGCCTGCCGATGCCATCACGCCCCAGGCCGGCTGGTCACCCGCGCCGAATAGCCATCTGTCGCTGTAATACTCTGAGCCAGGGGTAACAACCGGATACACCACTTCCCCCCCGCGGTTCTTGACACCTCCGTAGAGCCGCTCGAGTAGTTGACTTTCCTCTGCGGTCAGACAATCGTCCTGCGAAGTGGCGCTGTCCGCGCAGGCCGCTGCGGCAAATTCAATCTCGCACACTCTGGGGTCGTCAATGATGCCGTCCGCCAGGCCATCCACGGCATCGCACTGTGCCATGACCAGCTCCTGGATGACCGGAACTTTCGCCTGCGGAAAACGGGATTGCAGGCCGTCCTGGTTGGTGCTGATTAACCAGTTACCCCACAGGCCCGCGATTCCACTCAGCTCGAAAATACTCCCGCCTGCGGCGATACCATCGAACAGGCCCGAATAGCGCTGGGCCGCCATAAGACCCATACGCCCACCATTTGAACAGCCGGAAAAATACTTGTACCGCGGCGGGCGCTGATACATTGCGGTAGCCAGTTGAGTTCCAAGCTCCGTGACCACGGGCAAGGATTTGTGCGCCCACAGCTCCAGCGCCTCGCGATCCTTGGCCCAATCGGTTTCCCAACTCCTGGCCTGGTGACCACTGTCATGACTGATTGCCGCATAGCCACGCTTGAGGGCTTCATTGATAGCATTTGAATGGCCTGGCTTATCTGGAATTAACTCGCCACAGAAACCGCCACAACCGGCCATCAGGAATCGGCCGCTCCATTGTTGCGGCAGGCGCATTTCGAACTTCACCCGACCCTGGATGGTGCCGCGAACCCGGCAGTATTTCGGCAAGTCCCCGGCTGCAATCCACACAGGCTCGCCCTCGAACACCACACCATCGGGCGCAGCCAGCCCGGTGCAGTTATCACCAGAGACGGCCGCGATCACTGCGCCAGCGGGGAACAAGACTGCGCAAAAAAACGCCAGACGGACAACGAGCATCAGCAAGATCTACCACCCTCATTGTTATTGCTTATTGTAGTCCGGGGGAGAATATCGCTATCGGTATTTTTATGCAAGTATGTTATCGATCCCAGCAATGACCTGCCCCAACAGGCCGGGGACTGGTTTACGGGCCGGGTTACTCAGGCTTAATCAATCGACCGGCAGCTCACTCATCACGGTAAGACTTCTGAGCCCCCCGGGGTCGCCCGCGGTGGCCGGCACCAGGCAGATCTCGTCGGCGCCGGCGGCGCGGTACTGCTCCAGCCGCTCGGCGATCGCCGACTCGGATCCCACCAGGCCGATGGCCGACATCAGTTCGGCGGGCATGCGCGCCAGTAACTCTTTCGGGTGCGGCCTGCTGCGCGCGTAGTCCACCAACTCGGCAAAGCCCGCCTCGCTGATCATCTGGGCGTAACCCGGCGCGGCCAGGTAGCCCACGATGGCCCGCAGCAGTTGCTGCATGGCCTCCGGCTGTGGATCCACGGCGCAGCTCAGCCAGACCGCCACTTTCGGCGCGGGCCGGCCGGCCTCGGCAGCCGCCGCCGCCACCTGCTCGCGCAGCCTGCCCAGGCTGTCGGGAGTCACCATATTCAACAGCATGCGGTCCGCCTGGCGGCCGGCTACCCGAACCGCCGCGGGCCCGAAAGCGGCTATGGTGAGCGGGCCGGGCACCGCATCCAGCCGCAGCCGGTAGCCCCGGCAACTGGCCAGTTCACCGCTGAAATCTACTTTGTCCCCCGCCAGCAGGCCGCGCACGATCTGCGCGGCTTCCTCCAGGTGCCGGGCGGTGCGCGACCGCGCCCGGCCGTGCCACTCCTCCACGACCACGTTGCTGGACGCCCCCAGGGCAAGTCCCACAGGGCGCCCGGTGAGAGCGGCGACCGAGGCCGTCCCCATGGCCATGGTCATGGGCGTGCGCACCGACACCGCCAGCGGGCCTATACTGAAACCGATATTATCGGTGGCCAGGCCCGCCGCGGTGGCGAAGGCGAAGGCGTCATAGGTAGCCATCTCGCCTATCCACAGCTCCTTGAAACCGAGCCGGTCGGCATTGATCGCCACCTCGAGGTTTTCGGCCGCGGGGCGGTCCTGCCAAAGGGGGGTCACTACACTCAATTGCACCGGCTTCACCTCACTATACTTGTCAGCAGCAGGCAGGGAGCCTACTATTCAGTCTTTTTATAAAAGCGATAATATCGGCAATCGCACAGGCGGCGTCAACCGCCCGACGGGTGAAAAAATGATTACCTCCATTGAACAGCGAATTCAGGACCTGACCAAAGCCGGCAGCTGGGGCACCGAAACCCTGCATGGACTACTGGCGAAACATGCCCGGGAGCGCCCCGCAGAGCTGGCCCTGAAAGACCAGCCCAACCGCGCCGAACTGACCGGCGATGCGCCGCTGTCCCTGAGTTGGGCGGAGCTGGACCGGGCCAGCGAGGCCCTGGCTGTCGATTTGCAGGAGCTGGGTGTGCAGGCCGGTGACCCGCTGCTCGTGCAGCTGCCCAATGTGGTGGAACTGCCGGTCATCTACTACGCGGCCAGCAAACTGGGCGCCATCGTCTCGCCCATACCGGTGCAGTACAGCAGTCACGAATTGCAGATGATGGCGGCGGCGCTGGGGGCGGGTACCGTCATCAGCATGGAGCGCCTGCGGGACACCCGCCTGGCGGACCAGGCGCGCGCGGCCTTGCCGGGGCTGAAGGTGGTAGCCTTCGGCAGCGAGTTGCAACTGGACACCCGCCCCGGCAACCGGCGCTGCCGCCGCGGCCCGGAGGACGCCAACGCGGTGCTGAGCGTGTGCTGGACCTCGGGCACCACCGGCACCCCCAAGGGCGTGCCCCGCTCCCACAATATGTGGCTGGCCACCGGGCGCTATTCCATGGCAGCGGGCAGCTATACTCCCGGGGACGTACTGCTGAACCCGTTTCCGCTGGTGAACATGGCCGCCCTGGGCGGTTTCCTGTTTCCCTCGGCCCTGCTGGGCTGCGCCATCGTGCTGCACCATCCCCTGGACCCGGCCCTGTTCCTGCGCCAGATGCAGGACGAGCACATCACCTTTACCATTGCCCCGCCCGCCCTGCTGAACCAGTTGGCCAAGTCACCCGACATGTGGCGGCAGTTCGATTTCTCGGCACTGCGCAGCGTCGGCTCCGGCTCCGCACCACTGGCGCCCTGGATGATCGACACTTTCAGCCGGGAATACGGTGTGGAAGTGGTCAACTTCTACGGCTCCAATGAGGGTATCAGCCTGTTCGCCACCCCCGAGACCGCCCCGGAGCCGGCGGTGCGCGCGGCCATGTTCCGGCGCCCGGCCGCCGGGGCGAGCATCGCCACCCGGGTCGCGGACCCGGATACCGGGGCAGAGGTGACCGGGGTCGGCGAGCGCGGCGAGCTGCTGATCAGCGGCGCCACGGTGTTCGACGGCTACCTGGATTACGACAACAGTGAGGTATTCAGCGAGGACGGTTTCTTCCGCACCGGCGACCTGGTGGAGATCTGCGGCGAGGGCGGTAATTACTACCGCATCGTGGGGCGCTGCAAGGACATTATCAACCGCGGCGGCATGAAGATTTCCCCGGCGGAAATCGACGTGGCGCTGGAACAGCACCCGGATGTGGTCGAGGCCGCCGTCTGCGCCTATGCGGACGAGCGCCTGGGGGAAAAAATCTGCGCCTGCCTGGTGCTGCCCGAGGGCGGTACCGCCCCCACCCTGGAGACCCTGCAGGCCTACCTGCTGGAACAGGGCTTCGCCAAATTCAAACTGCCCGAACGCATAGCCGTGTTCGAGCAACTGCCCCGCAACCCCCTGGGCAAGGTACAGCGCTTTGCCCTGCAGGAAACCGTCAACGCCCGGCACGAGGAACAGGACCAATGAAACCTTCAGCAGACATCTACATCCTGGGCGGCAGCCAGACCGACTTCGCCCGCAACTGGGCGCGCGAGGGCCTGGGCCTGTACGACATGTTCGCCGAGACGCTGCGCGAGGCGGTCGCCAACGCGGACATCGAGCCGGGGGAAATCGAGGTGGGCCATGTCGGCAACTTCGTCGCCGAACTGTTCGCCGGCCAGGGTCTCATCGGCGGCTTCTTCGGCCATGTTTTCCCGGAGCTGGCCATGCTGCCGACCTCGCGCCACGAGGCGGCCTGCGCCTCCGGCTCCATCGCCATCCTGTCCGCCATGCGCGACATCGAGGCGGGGCACTACGACACCGCCTGTGTGCTCGGCCTGGAGCTGATGCGCAACGTCAACGGCAAGACCGGCGCGGAGTACCTGGGCAGTGCCGCCTGGCAGGGCCGGGAGGCCACCGACTGTGACTTTCCCTGGCCTTTCCTGTTCGACCGCATTACCCGGGAGTATGACCAGCGCTACGGTGTCAACAGCGACCACCTGAACGCCATCGCGCAAATCAACTTCGGCAATGCCAAACGCAACCCCCGGGCCCAGACGCGAGCCTGGGAATTCCCCGAGGGCGCCTTCAGCTGCGATGATGAGCTCAATCCCGTGATAGAGGGCTGTGTGCGCAAGCAGGACTGCGGCCAGATCACGGATGGCGCCGCCTGCGTCATTCTCGCCAGCGAGGGCAAGGCGCGGGAACACGCCGCCCAGCTGGGCATCAAGCTGGCGGATATCCCGCGCATCAAGGGCTGGGGGCACCGCTCGGCGCCACTGCTGCTGGAGCAGAAGCTGGCGCTCAGCGCCGATAGCCGACTGGTCTTTCCCCATGCCAACAAGACCATGGTGGAGGCCATCCAGCGGGCCGGCTTCCGACACGTCACCGACCTGGACGGCCTGGAAACCCACGACTGTTTTTCCGTCACCGAGTACATGGCCATAGACCACAGCGGCCTCACCGCCCCCGGGGAGAGCTGGAAAGCGGTGGAGGAAGGGCGCATTACCCGCGACGGGGACTTCCCCATCAATCCCAGCGGCGGCCTGATCGGCCTGGGCCACCCGGTGGGCGCCACCGGGGTGCGCATGGTGCTGGACTGCGCCCGCCAGGTCAGCGGCCGCGCCGGCGCCTACCAGTTGCCGAAGGCGCAGAACATGCTGACTTTCAACGTGGGCGGCAGCACGACCACCTGCGCCAGTTTCGTGGTGGGAGTGGGCTGATGCATCCGGTATTCATCTATGATGCGATCCGCACGCCGCGCGGCAAGGCCAGGTCGGACGGCGGCCTGCACGACCTGCGGCCCCATGACCTGCTCAAGGGCCTGTATCAACACCTGGAGCAGCGCAACGGCCTGGATCCGGCCCTGGTGGGGGATGTGCTACTGGGTTGCGTCACCCAGCACGGCGAGCAGGCGGGCAACATCGCCAAGACCTCTACCCTCTATGCCGGCTGGCCCGCCAGCATCGGCGGCATGACCGTCAACCGGTTCTGCTCGTCCAGCGTCGACGCCATCAGCATGGCGGCCCTGAAGATCACCGCCGGCCAGGAACAGACGCTGGTGGCCGGCGGCGTGGAGATGATGTCACGGGTACCCATGCTCGCCGACCAGGCGTCAGTGTTCGTCGACCCGGCCTTCGCCGCCCAGTGCCGGATGCTGATGATGGGCAGCGGCGCCGACCTGATCGCCACCCTGTGCGGGGTGAGCCGTGAGCAGGCGGACGCCGTTGCCCTGCAATCCCAGCAGCGAGCAGACCATGCCCGCCGCAACGGCTACTTCAGCTCCATCGTAGCGGTGCCCAACCCGGTGAAAGGCATCACGGTGACCGAGGACGAATGTATCCGCGCCAATGTCACCGCCGAATCCCTGGCCGCGCTGCCGCCGGCCTTTGCGGATCTGGGGAGCAAGGGGGTGGATGCATTACAGCTGGCGGGGTATCCCGAGCTGACGGCCATCGATCACGTCCACACCGCCGGCAACTCACCGGCCATGGCCGATGCCGCGGCGCTACTGCTGCTTGGCAATGAGGCACTGGGGCGGCGCATCGAGGCCGCGCCCCGGGCGCGCATCGTCGACGCGGCCACCGCCAGCGACGACCCCCTGCAGGTACTCAGCGGTTGCGTGGCGGCCACCCGCAAACTGATGGCGCGGCAAAATCTCAGTGCCAGGGATGTCGACCTGTTCGAACTGCATGAGGCCTTCGCCGCCACCACCATCAAGTGCCAACAGGACCTGGGCATACCTGGGGACAAGCTCAACGTGAACGGGGGAGTTATCGCCCTGGGGCACCCGATGGGCGCCACCGGCGCGATCATGACGGGCACCTTGCTGGATGAGTTGCAGCGGCGCGGCCTCAAGCGCGGGATCGTCGCCGCCAGCGGCGCCGCCGGTGCGGGCAGCGCCCTGCTGCTGGAAATGGTATAAAACAGCCTGCCGCTGACAATAATTCAAAGGGATTCCTGATGCGCCTGCTCACCCTCGCCGCCGCCCTGGCACTGCCCCTGTGCGCCTGGCCCGCCGACAAGCAACTGCTGTGGGGCGACACCCACCTGCACACCAGCTACTCGCCCGACGCCTACATGAACAACAACTTCACCGCGGACCCCAACACCGCCTACCGCTACGCCATGGGCGAACCGGTGATCCACCCCTATCACCGGGCGCGGGTGCAGATCGGCACGCCGCTGGACTTCCTGGTGGTCTCGGACCACGCCGAGTACCTGGGCGTCATCCGCACCATTCACCAGCAGGGCGTCGACACCACGGGGCTGGGACTGTGGGACAGCCTCAAGGCGCGTTTCGCGGCCTGGTACCTTAACCGGGCATTGGACAATCACTCTGCCATGGACATCTTCTTCGACGCGCTGCCTGCACCCGGCGACGTGCGCGCCACCGCCTCGGGCGCCGTGGGCCTGGGCAACAACACCGGCCTGCTGCCGCCCATGCCCCAGGCCAGCATCGATACCTGGCGCTCCCAGACCGAGCTGGCCGACCAGTACTACCGCCCCGGCGAATTCACCACCTTCATCGGCTGGGAGTGGAGTTCCATGCCCGGTGCGGCCAACCTGCACCGAGTGGTGCTGACCGACGGCGACAAGCGCGCCGCCCAGACCTTCCAGCCCTTCAGCCTGCTGGACAGCATGTACCCGGAAGACCTGTGGGCCTGGCTGGAGGAGACCAGCGCGGCCACCGGGGCGAACTTTCTCGCCATCCCGCACAACTCCAACGTCTCCAAGGGCTTCATGTTCGATACCACGCGCCTGCGCGGCACCGCCTTTGACGCGGACTATATCGCCCGGCGCATGAAGTTCGAACCCATCGTGGAAATCACCCAGATCAAGGGCGACTCGGAGACCCACCCCAACCTATCCCCCGACGATGAGTTCGCCGATTTCGAGGAATTCCCGTTCTACCTGACGCCGCACTATTCCCAGTACGTGGTCGCCCCCGGGGACTACGTGCGCTCCGCGCTCAAGCGTGGCCTGGCGCTGCAGCGGGAGCACGGCAGCAACCCCTACCAGTTCGGCGTGATCGGCTCGACGGATGCCCACACCTCCGTGTCCAGCGCCGAGGAGGACAACTTCTGGGGCAAGCTCGCCACCGACTCAACCCCCGAGACCAAGCAGCGCGAATGGGATGACGGCACGCCTCACCCCGACGGCTGGACCATGTCCGCCTCCGGCCTGGCCGCGGTCTGGGCCGAGGACAACACCCGCGAAGCCATCATGGCCGCCATGCAACGCAGGGAAGTGTACGCCACCACCGGGCCGCGCATCCGTCTGCAGTTTTTCGGGGCCGCCGATTTCGGCGCGCCCGATGTCGACTCCGCCGCGCTCTACCGGCAGGCCACCGCCAGCGGTGTGCCCATGGGAGGCGAGTTCACCGTGAGCGAAGGGGCCCCGGAATTCCTGGTGCTGGCCGACAAGGACCCGGTGGGCGCCAACCTCGACCGCATCCAGATCGTCAAGGGCTGGCTGGACGCCGACGGCGAACAGCGGGAGCAGGTCTACGACGTGAGCTGGGCGGACGAGCGCCAGCCCGGGATCGACGGCCGGCTGCCGGCGGTGGGCAACACCGTGGACCTGCGCACCGGCAAGGTCGACAACAGCATCGGCGCGCCGCGGCTGGAGGCGCGCTGGCGCGACCCGGACTATGTGCCCGGACAACCGGCCTTCTACTACGCCCGGGTGCTGCAGATCCCCACCGCGCGCCACTCCCTGCTGGACGCCATCGCCCTGGGCAGGGAACACGCCGACGACCACCCGGATACTATCCAGGAGCGGGCCTACTCGTCGCCCATCTGGGTGGCGGGAGGCTGACTAACTGCCGATCTCCCGCATTCTGCCGGGCCATATTGCAAATGCGTCATTATGGTGTCAATATGCGCAAATGCACACAGACGGGCGAGTTATGGAAATTGCACCCGCAGCAGACCGATCCGAGGTACTGGCGAAGAGTGCCTATGCCGCGGGTGATTATCTCGGTCTGAATCGCACCGAGGTCGGTGAGGTGGTCGGGCGAACCCGCTCCTCTATCGATCGCAACGGTATCGACCCGGGGACAAAGTCCGGCCAGCTCGCCCGGCTGATGGTCCGCATCTATCGATCCCTGTACGCGCTGATGGGGGGAGACAAAGAGAACATGCGCCACTTCATGCGCACCCCGAACCATGGCACCGGAGGGGTTCCCGCGGAGCAGATTCGCGACGTGGAAGGACTGGTGCGGGTGTGTAACTACCTCGATGCGATCCGGGGCAGAGGTTGACCGCAATTCGTTTTCCGGCAACGGCCTTCGGGTCGTTCTCCGGCGAGGCAGTTCGCATTGTCGAAAGCCAGGAGCAGGTGGCGACTACCAAAATTGTCGGCAACCTGGCGGAGCAGGATCTGCTGGAACAAATGCTTGAGGACAACAAGCCGGGCTCCATTGATCCGGGCCTGCATTACCTGCTGTCCACGCCTTTCAGGTATCCGCCACTGAGACACGGCAGCCGCTTCGGCTCCACTCTGGAGCCGAGCCTGTTCTATGCGTCGCTGGAGCTTCCCACCTGCCTGCAGGAATGCGCCTACTACCGGTTCATCTTCTGGTATGACATGGCCTCGCCACCGCCAAACCCGATTGCGACCCAGCACACGGTGTTCAGGGTGACACTCAGGTCGGATCGTTGCGTGGACCTGCAAGCCAGCGCCTATCACGGGATCCGGCCGCAGCTGCAATCGGCAGTCAGTTATGCGACATCCCAGGTCCTGGGCAGTCACCTCAGGCAGGAGGGCGCGCAGTTACTGGTTTTTGCATCCGCCCGCGGCCCGGGAAGCAACGCCGCCGCATACACCACAGCCGTGTTTGCCAGCGCCCCCGGCGGCCAGGAGCTGTGGAACTCCGAACTGCGCAGCGATCTGGTACTGCTGCGCGGCGCCGGCGGGCTGTTCAGGTTCCCGCTTGCCCAGTTCGCGGGAGACGACGGCCGCCTGCAGCGGGTAGCGGCCTAGGCCGCCCGCGACCTGGCTGTACTGGAAGACGAAATGACCGAACTCGCCGCCCATCTCAATGCCGCCACCCACCATAATGGGGACGCATCTATTTTCTTGGAATGCAAAGTATCCCCCGTCAGCTCCAGAAATAGTTGCGTCCCCTTTCTCCCCTAACGCCTACAGCAACGGCACCAAGTGCCGGGTCCAGCCGCCGGAACTTCACGGCGGTGTGCCGCTGCTTGTTAGGCGTCGAAACTGAAATCATGGTACTTAACTACGGTCACCTCACCGACACGCTTGAAGAATGGCCGATTAGGGAAGCTACCATTCTTGCGCGTTCTAGCACTAGCCGCCACCTCAAAAAGTGCGGGGTGAAACCTCATTTGGCCTGACTCGTTGGATACATACTTCTTTGCTTCCGGCTGAAATGACATTTCAATGAACCCGCGAAATCGTATGCAGTACGATTCAGCCAGTTCCTCATTCTCGTTGGCTAGTTCAAGAGCGAGATCAAAAAGTTCGTCATCATCAAGTACATCCCCGCGATACTCGGATTCCTCAAGCACCACAAAACAGAAGGCCGTGAACTTCCTTACGTCGAGGGCTTCCAGGCGCTTGGACATACGTAAAGCTTAACGCCTACGGCAGGGACGGCCGCTGTTTGGTCGTCCCTGCTGCCCGTACTTGTTATGCGGCCAGTTAATACTGGGCCGGGGGCTCACAAGATGCTTGCCGAACGCGATTATCGTTTCGTTCAGATCTGCTTGAACTTCATTAGAGCCATCTTCGCAATAGCCTTTCTCGAAGCGCCTGATATAGCCAAGCAGGTACACACTCCTAGCGGCCTCAGAATTGAGATACATTTGATAGGCACCACTCTTCGATCCCAGCCAAAATGAACCGATGCATCCACCTGTTAGCAAAACAGCAAAAGCGATAAATCTAAACATTCTCAAAACGCATAACGCCTAAAGCTGCGGAGGTGAAACCGTCCGCAGCCTTTACTTGTTAGGGGCGTGTTCAAGTCGCTCAGCCAGCCAGACTTTGATAATGGATTGTCGAGTAACTCCCAGTCTTGCCGCCTCTTTATCTAGAGAAGAGATCATCCATTCGGGAAAATCCACGTTAACTCGTCGCGGTGTTTGATTCGGCCGTTTGAGACTGGAAATATCCAGGTCATCAATTATGTCTTCCTTACCCTGGTCGAATTTTTTGTCGAAATCTTTAGCTTTCATAAAGCTCTACCTCAGCTTTGCGAGATCGCCTGACCGAAATTAGTCGAATCTCGTCATCTCGATTTGTAAATACGGCTGACCAGTATTGGCGATTGAAGCGAGCAATCACGATTGACCTTGCCTCATCGTCAGACCTCGCTGCCAACTCCACCAAGTTCGGGTCATCCCAAAGAAATTGGGCCTGCTCAAAATCTATCCCATGCTTTTTGAGATTGGAGGCACTTTTTCTTTGGTCATACTGAAACTTCATAATGGTATAGAAAATATACCACTAAGACAATTTTGGCAAGAGGTGGAACTTGGCACGGTAGGAGCCCCTAACGCCCGCAACAGCAGCTGGCTGTAAGCCAGTCTGCCTGCTTGCTCTGGTTAGCTTTCTTCACTTCGCCCCATCTTTGGCAACGCTATCTGCGCTGAATCTACAAGAGTGAAAAATCCTTGTGACTTGGACAACTGTAGTTCAATCGAAACTGTCACTGATGTAGCGCTTTCTGGTCGCGACGCCAGCTTCGGGACCACTCTTATGCTCATGTCGTCGACAGTGGCTTTGTTAACAAAAAGTTGCAATTCATTGAACTTAGCTCGTGATGAAGGACTAAGTCTCAATAGGTAAGAGGTAGCTTGATCCGGCTCAGAGAAAAGCCCTTTAGAAACCTTTATCGACTGTACTGAATCTTCGCGAAGTTCAAAAACTGTCTGGTGCTGACCAGACGAAGAAATCATATCGATGCCCATCCAACTCGCCCCGGTGTTCAGACGGAATCCCGCTGGAAGAAAAACCTTCACTCGCAGTTCTTCAGGATTCAGGGCGGCAAAATCCTGAGCATCGAAGGTGCTCATTCGCGCCATAGTCGATAGTGGTACTGAAGAGCAGCTACTAATCGCGAAAATTAGGACTAGTAAGAACAGTCTGTTCATGTTGCAGCAAACTCTGGAAGCTAACAGCCAAGTATTGAGACTATGACTATTGTTTTCGGCATCCGGGCTTTTATGCGAATATCCCTTGTGAATCGGCACCGGCCGTATTTGAGTGAGTACATCGCAGCCTGGGCGCTGCGGTTCTGTGCCACCAGTCGATGATCAATATCTTGTGCTTTATGCAAAACACGATCGATGCGGCCATTGCCAGCGGCCCGGGCAGCGCCCTGCTGATCGAGCACTTCCAGGACATGGGGCTCAGGTTTTCAGCTGCAGGGGGTTGTGACGCTGCAGGATCTCCTTGATTTCCGCCTCCACCACATGGCCGACGCTCACTTGTACCTGGTGCTTGTCGGCATCGACCCGGATGTTGTCCTGCGGAATTCCCACCCCGATCAAATCGTCATGGGCGTTAGTGACCGCGTCGCGCGAGTCATAGATAGCTGTAATGATCTCGGCCATTGGTAAACCCTCCCTGCAGAAGTATCGACTGCCCAGCTTCCGTGGGCATGCAATTACCTGTCACCCACCTTCAGTATAGCTGTCTTTTGGCAGTTATCCCGGCGGGCAAGCAGCCACATCGGCAACCGCGGACTGGACTAGTCGAGCTTGCCCAGGCGCTCATCCCACTGCTTGATGAGTGCCTGCAGGGAGCCATCCTTGCGGGTTTCCGCCAGGGCGCGATTGAACTCGGCAATCAGCTTGTCATAGCCGGGCAGTTCACGGCTGGCGGCCACATGCCGCTGCACCTTCGGCAGGGGGATATCCACTACCGCGAAGTCGGTGATCCTGTCGCTCATGTACTCGTTCAACTGCCAGATGACCGTGCGCCGGTCGCCGATCACGACGTCCACCGAACCTGACTGCAGCTTGAGCAGGTTCTGGATCAGGTGGTTTTCCTCAACCAGCGTCAGACCCGGGATCGCGCCGAAATCGATCCCGTAGGCGTAGTCCGCCCTGACACCCAGCCGGGCCCCGGCCAGGTCCTGCAGGCTGCGGTAGTTGCGCGGATTGGCGCGCCGCTTGAGCATCATCAGTTCACTGCCCAGATAGGGCTCGCTGAAGGCGAGGTCCCGGTTGCGCTCATCGGAATACCAGGCCGCCGCCAGGCCGTCGTATACACCCAGGCGGGCGCCCTCCTCGGCCCGCGACCAGTTTTCGATAGTTATTTCCGGCTGGTAATCCGTGCGTGCAAAAACGTGCTTCACCAGTTCCAGGGCCAGGCCCTCGTCGGGTAATTTCCTGTCGGCATAGGGGGGCGAGGTATTGGCCATCAGGCGCACGGTTTGTTCAGCCGTGACCGCACCGCTGGACAGGGCGAAGGTGACAAGCAACAGCCAGGCAAATTTCAACATCCACATACCTCTCGGGTAGATAAAAACGGGGAAAACGCGCGTGGCCGCAGAATAAACCGCATATTGATGAATATCCACGCCTTTCTGGCGCCGACTCAACCGGCCGGCAGCCAGGCAGGCAGAAATCGCCTGGACAAAACCCGGGGGCCGCCGGGCGCTGACCTTGACCCTGGCCAGTGCGCCTGAAACACTAGCGGCCTGTCTAACTGCGTACATCAGAGGGGTTCCAGGCCATGATCAAGCGCCGCCAGTTGCTGCAACTAAGTGCCGGCCTGCTGGCCAGCCAGTCCCTGGGCCTGCGAGCGGAAACCAGCGCCGGCGAGCCCGCTACCCGGCCCCTGATACAGCGCCTGATACCCAGTTCCGGGGAAGCGCTGCCGGTGATGGGCATGGGCACCTCGCGCACTTTCGATACCGATGCGGATCCCGAGTCCCTGGCGAACCTCTCCGCGGTGATGCAGGCCCTGTTCGCCGGGGGCGGGTCGGTGATCGACTCCTCCCCCATGTACGGTCAGGCGGAGTCCCGGGTCGGAGATGTGCTGCGCGCCATGCCGGCGCGGCCGCCGGTGTTCGCGGCAACCAAGGTGTGGACCACCGGGCGCCAGCAGGGCATCGCCCAGATGCAGGAATCGGCCCGGCGCATGGACGTGAAGACGTTTGACCTGATCGCCGTGCACAACCTGCAGGACTGGCAGACCCAGCTCGAAACCCTCAAGGCCTGGAAGGAGGAAGGTAAGGTGCGCTACATCGGCATCACCACCTCCCACGGCCGCGATCACGAGGCCTTCATCGATATAATGCGCACCCAGCCGGTGGACTTTGCCCAGTTCAGCTACAACATAGAAGACCGCACCGCCGAAAAGGAATTGCTGCCGGTGGCGGCCGATCGCGGCATTGCCACCATGATCAACCGCCCCTACCAGCGCGGCGCCCTGTTCAATAAATCCCGCGGCAAGCCACTGCCGCCACTGGCGGCCGAGCTGGACTGCACCAGCTGGGGGCAGTTTTACCTGAAGTTCATCATCGGCCACCCGGCGGTGACCTCGGTGATACCCGCCACGGCCAGCGCCAAACATATGGTCGACAACATGCAGGCCAATTATGGCCGGGTGCCCGACCCCGCCCAGCGCGCCGAGATGCTGCGCCTGTTCGAGCAGCTATAGGGCGTGACCAACTCACTGCAACGCCTGCTCTCCAGGGCCTGCGACATCGAGGCCAACGAAGTCCGGGCGACCCTGGCCTCTTTCGCCCTGGTGCTGATCCTCATGGGCTCCTACTACATCCTGCGCCCGGTGCGCGACGCCCTGGCCAGCGACTGGTCGGACGCCGAGGTCAGCTGGCTGTGGACCTTCACCTTCATCTGCAGCGCGGTGGCGGTGTCCCTGTACGGTGCGGCGGTGGCGCGCTTCAGCATCACTCGCCTGGTGCCCGCGGTTTACGCCCTGTTTGCCACCAGCTTCGCCCTGTTCTACCTGGGTACCCAGGTGATGGACCACCAGGTGCTGGTGGACAAGGCATTCTACGTCTGGGTCAGCCTGTTCAGCCTGTTTCATATCTCGGTGTTCTGGAGTTTCATGGCGGATACCTTCGCCCGGCCCCAGGCCACCCGCCTGTTCGGCTTTATCGGGGCGGGCGCCAGCATAGGCGCCATCGGCGGCCCGGCGCTAGCGGCGCTGCTGGTGGGGGATATCGGCACCGACCCCCTGCTGCTGGTCGCCGCCGGCATGGTGGCCCTGGCGCCGCCGCTGGTGATCTGGCTGCAGCGTCTCAAGGAGAGCGACCTGCACAATATCGAAGTCGCCGCGCAGCCGGCCGACTTCGACTACATCGGCGGCGGCGCCTTCGCCGGGTTCAGCGAGTTCCTGCAAAGCCGCTACCTGCTGGGCATAGGGCTGTTCATCTTTCTCTACACTTCCATCGGCTCGTTCGTCTATTTTGAGCTGAAGAACCTGCTGGAGGGCTACGACATCGAACAGCGCTCGCAGATCTGGGCGAGCATGGACCTGGTGGTCAATATCATGACCGTGCTGGTGGGCGCCTTTGCCACCGGGCGTATCGCAAAGCACCTGGGCCTGCCGTTCACCCTCGCCAGTATCCCGGTGCTGATGATCGCCGGCATGCTGACCCTGGCGGCGACACCGGTTATAGCCGTGGCTGTCGCGGTGCAGGTGGTCAGGCGCATCGGCAACTACGCGATCTCGCGGCCGGCCAGGGAAATGCTGTTCACCGCGGTAGACCGCGAGACCCGCTTCAAGGCCAAGCCGGTAATCGATATCGTCATTTACCGGGGCGGCGACATGCTCAACGCCTGGGCGTTCACCGCCCTCACCCAGGGCCTGGGCCTGGGCCTGGCGGCGGTAGCGGGCGTGGGAGCGGGAGTGGCGCTGCTGTGGGCCGGGGTCGGTGTCTACCTGGGCCGGCAGTTCAACAACATGCACCCCGCCGGGATTGCGACAGCCGCCTCGCCAAAAGTTGAATAGTTGAGCCGGCGGGCACTCCTTGCCCGCCCAGGGCCTGCCAATGAATACCCCCCACAGGTCCGCGGTCTATACTGCTTGCCCGCAGATCACGGAGGTATAGACCATGGCACAGGCAGTCGATTACGGACTGGGACCCAACATCTTCCCACGGGGATGGTTCATCGTTGCCGAGAGCAGCGAGCTGGACAAGGGCCCCATGGCGGTGCGCTTCTTCGGCCAGGACCTGGCCCTGTACCGTGGCGAGAGCGGCAAGCCGGTACTGCTGGATGCCTACTGTGCCCACATGGGCACCCACCTGACTGCCAGCACCAGCGCCATGATCGTGAAGAACGGTTTGCAGATCGAGGGCGACTCCATCCGCTGCCCCTACCACGGCTGGCGCTACAACGCCCAGGGCGACGTGGACGATATCCCCTACTTCGACGGCCCCTGCCCCAAGTCCGCCTCCATTCGCTCCTACCCGGTAGTCGACAACATGGGCTGCGTGATGGCCTGGTTCGACCCGGATGACCGCGAGCCCGACTACGCCGCGCCCTTCCTCAAGGAGTGGGACGACCCGCAGTGGGTCAACTGGCAACTGGACCACCTGGGCGAGCTGAGCATCCACCCCCAGGAGATACTCGACAACATGGCCGACGTGCGCCACCTGGGGCCCACCCACGGCGCCCCCAGCGAGTATTTCGAGAACGAACTGAAAGACCATATCTGCATCCAGCGCCAGGGCGGCCCGATGCAGTTGTACGACACCTACCTGTACACCACGACCTGGTATACGGGTCCCGGCATCCTGTTGTCCAAGCAGGTATTCGCGGACAACGTGATATTCGAACTGATCGCCAATACGCCGGTGGACGACGGTGTGGTGAAGTGCTGGCACGGCATCCTGTTCCGGGGCAGCGAGGGCGGGGCCACGGACGCCGATCGGGCGGCCGCCAAAGCCGCCCAGGCGGGCGCCCTGGAGGCCTTTGGCGCTGATTTCAATGTATGGAAGTACAAGCGACCGGCGCTGAAAATCATGCAGCTGAAAACCGACGGTCCGTTCCGCACCAACCGCAAGTGGTATTCCCAGTTCTACGCCACGCCGGAAGGGGCGCGGGCCATCCAGGCGGAGCTCAACGGCTTCCACTACACCCAGGACATGGCAACCCCCGCCGATGCCAATCACAATATCGACGACGGTCTGCCGTTCTGACCGCGCCCGCGCAGGGGAAGCGTTCGGGGCAGCAAGGTCCCCGGGGCTCGATCGCCGCTCCGGCGCCCTCAGGCGTTGCGGATAGTCAGGCCGCCATCCACCGGCACCGCGGCTCCGGTCACAAAACCGGCTGCCGGTAATACCAGGCTGAGAATCACGTGGGCGATCTCCTCCGGCTCCGCGTAGCGGCGCAGGGCGGTGCGGCGCCGGGCGAATACTTGCTTGTCCTGTTCGGGAATACGGGCTGTGATGCCCGTGTTCACCGGTCCCGGGCACACGCAGTTCACGGTGATCCCCTCCTTACCCAGCTCCACCGCCATGGCCCGGGTAAGGCCGAGGCTGGCGTGTTTGGCCACCACGTAGGCGGCGTTATGGGCGGTAGCACCCAGCGCCTCGGTGGAGGCCACATTGAGGATACGCGGGTGCTCGGCCCTGCGCAGCCAGGGCAGCGCCGCGCGTATCGCCCACTGCTGGGCACTGGCCATGACCGCCAGGGATTGTTCCCAACTGGCTTCAAACTCCTCGGAATTATTGATATCTGAACCCAGCACAATACCCGCGTTATTGATCAATATATCGAGGCCATCGTAATGTTCTGCAGCCCGCACAACGGTGTTCTGCACGGCCTCACGCCGGGAGCAATCAGCCGCCAGGACCAATACTTCGCCACCCGCCGCGCGGATTGTAGCCGCCACTTCATCCAGGCCCTGCTCGTTGATATCCACCAGCGCGAGTCTCGCGCCCTCATCGGCAAACAACAGGGCCGTAGCCCTGCCCATGCCGCTGGCGGCCCCGGTTACCAGGGCAACTTTGCCCTGGATGGAACGGCTTAGACTGGTCAAGCGCTTCATAACAACTCCTTCTTACGGTTGTTGCCGTCGACAGGGATGGCTTCAGGTACCGGCCCTCGATCATACAGGCATGCGGGCAGACACGCCGGGTCGCGGTATATATGATAGCCGTTCGTCCCTTACCGAGGAGTGACACATGCCCTGCCGCAACGCGTTTGACGCCGCGCCTCGTGCCCGTGCCCTGCTGCTGTGGCTGGCCTTGTGGCTGGTCCCGCAGGTGCAGGCGGCACCGGCGGCGGTGGCGATGCCGGACCGCTACAGCGCCGCGGCGGCACAACAGGTCATGCTCGCCGGCGGCAACGCCGTCGACGCGGCAATAGCGGCTGCCTTTGTGCTGGCGGTCACCTACCCTGAGGCGGGCAATATCGGCGGCGGCGGCTTCATGCTCAGCTATATGCAGGGCGAGGCCGGCTTCCTGGACTTTCGCGAACGCGCCCCGCTGGCCGCCCATCGCGATATGTACCTCGATGGGCAGGGCAATTTCGTGCAGCAGCGCGCGCTGATCGGGGGCCTGGCCGCAGGGGTGCCGGGAACCGTGCGCGGCCTGCAGGCGGCACACCAGCGCTACGGTACCCTGCCCTGGGCGCAATTGCTGGAACCGGCGGTGGAGCTGGCCAGCGATGGCTTTGTGGTGCCGCCGCAGCTGGCGCAGATGGCTGCCGGGAAAATCGCAGAGACCGCAGGCAAGACCAACTTCGTCGATTATTTCAGCGGCTTGCAGGACGGCAAGACCTTCGTCCAGCCGGAGCTGGCCCACAGCCTGCAGCTTATCGCCCGCGATCCCGACAGTTTCTATCGCGGCGAGATCGCCCGCCAGATAACGGCGCAAATGCGTGCCAGCGGCGGCATCATCAGCCTGCAGGACCTGGCCAGCTATCGGGCGGTCTGGCGCACACCACTGCTATACTACTGGCGGGGCCTGCAGGTGCTGACCGCGCCGCCCCCCAGCTCCGGCGGTATCGCCCTGCTGCAGCTGCTGGGCATACGCGAATTCGCCCAGCCGTTGTTCGCCGGGGTGGCACCCAACTCCCCACAGTATGTGCACCTGCTGGCGGAGATAGAAAAACGGGTGTTCGCCGACCGCGCCCAATACCTGGGCGACAGTGATTTCGTCGCCGTGCCCGTGGGCAGGCTGCTGGACCCGCTGTACCTGCAGGAGCGGGCGCGCTCACTCAACCCGGCAGGGATTTCCGGCGGCGCGGCCATTGAACCCGGGCTGGAATCCCACCAGACCACGCATTTTTCCATCGTCGACAGCAGCGGCAACGCCGTGGCCCTCACCTACACCCTGAACTGGGAGTTCGGCTCGGGTGTGGTGGTGACCGGCGCCGGTTTCCTGCTGAACAACGAAATGGATGACTTCAGCGCCAAACCCGGGGTACCCAACAAGTTCGGGGTGGTAGGCAACGACCGGAACGCCATCGAACCCGGCAAGCGCATGCTGTCGTCCATGACGCCCACCCTGTTGCTGCGCGATGGCCGGCCCGAGCTGGTGATCGGCACGCCGGGCGGCAGCACGATTTTCACTTCCATCTACCAGGTGATTCTCAATCTCTACCTGCACGGCATGCCCCTGCAGGCGGCTGTGGACGCGACCCGTTTCCACCACCAGTTGCCCGCTGCCGGGCTCATACGTCACGACCGGCGCGAGCTTCCCGCGGCGACCCGCGACAAGCTGGAGCAGCTCGGCTATACCCTTGAGCCCAACAGCTGGGGCGACCTGGGTGACATCCAGGTCATCAGGGTGGCACCCACAACCCTTGAAGCCGCCTCCGACAGCCGCGGCCGGGGCCGTGCCGTGGTATTCGAGGAGGCGGGCGCTGCGCAGAACTTTTCTTTAGAATAGCCCCTCCAAGCATTACCGGAAGCCTTTGCCAAGACAGCCTATGACCGCCATGAAAAAACTCCTGCTCCTGTTGCTGGCCGCCGGCCTCATCACCGCCTGCGCCACCAGCCCCACCGGGCGGCGCCAGCTGATGCTGATCTCCCCGGATGCCGCCATCGTCCAGTCCAAACAGGCCTACCTGAGCACGGTGAGCGACCTGGACAAGCAGAACAAGCTGGTGGACGACCCCAAACTGGCGGACCGGGTGGCCACCATCACCGGTCGGCTGGTGACCGAGGCCATTGCCAAGTACCCCAATACGGCCAACTGGGAGTGGAGCGTTGCCATCATCGACGACCCCGAGACCGTCAACGCCTGGTGCATGGCCGGGGGGCGGATGGCGGTGTACACCGGCCTGTTCGACAAGCTGAAACTGACCGACGCCGAGTTCGCCCAGATCATGGGCCACGAGATATCCCACGCGCTGGCCAACCACACCGCCGAGCGCATGTCGCGGGCGATGGCGACCTCCATCGGGATTCTCGCCGTGGGGGTGGCATCCGACCGGCCGGCCGCCACCATGGCCGGCGGCGCGCTGGCGGCCAAGGTGGCCCTGGAATTGCCCAACAGCCGCACCGCAGAGTTGGAGGCGGACGAAATCGGCATGGAACTGGCCGTACGGGCGGGTTACGACCCGGATGCGGCGGTCACCCTGTGGCAGAAGATGGGATCACTGGGCGGCTCCGCCCCGCCGGAATTCCTCAGCACCCACCCGGCGCCCGGCAACCGCGAGGCCCAACTGGCGGCGATGATCCCGGAGATGCGCAAGCTCAATCCCACCGGCAAACTGGCGCGGGTGACCGCCATCGAGATCATCCGCGACGCCCCGCAGTGAGGGCGATGAAACCTGTAGGGTCGAATTCATTCGACCACAGTGGTCCAGTCACATACGCTTGCTCTGCACGATGCGGAAGCGGTTGCTGGCAAAGGCCAGGTCGGTGAGGCAGGCGTTGCCCGCGGGATTGAGCCCGGTGACGTGGTAGTCGGAGTAGGCCGCCGCGAAATTGATGGGCATGCCCACCAGGTTGCAGGCCACCGAGGCGCCGGCATCGTGGTATGCGTTCACAGCCCGGTCCAGGAACGCCTCGTCCACCGAGTACACGTGGGAGGTGATGGCGCCGCGCTCCCGGGCATTGGTGGTGGCGTCGCGCAGGCAGGCGTCGACGCTGTCGCCCCTGACGATGAAGGAAACGGGGCCGAAGATCTCGTCGCGGTAGATGTCGCGGGCTGACTCCGTCACCTCCAGGATCAGGGGTGAGGCGGTGCGCGCCCGGGGGAAGTCCGGGTAGTCCAGCGGGCCGGAATCCCGCAGCAGGCGGCCGTGCTGCTGCGCCAGGGTGCGGTAGCGCGCTATGGTGCGCAGGATGTTTTCATCCACCAGGGTGCCGCACAGTACCTGGGGATTCTCCAGGTGCCGGTCCACTGCCGCGACGATGGCCGCGGCGACCTCATCGAAGCTCACCCGCTGCCCAGCCGCCAGTATCCCCCCGGCGGGGACGTGAATATTCTGCACGCTGGTGCACATCTGCGCCGAGGCCTGGCACAGTGAATGGGCGATGGCGGCGGCCATGCCCTGCAGATCGTCGGTGGACTCGATCACCACCGAGTTGCAGCCGGCGGTCTCGGTATAGACCAGCTTGTCGCGACAGTTCTGTTCCAGCCACTGGCCGAATTGCGGGCTGCCGGTGAAGTCGACGATAGCGGTGGCCGGGTGCTCCAGCAGGGCCATGGTCGCCGGTTCCTCCCGGGTGTCGGCCACCATGCTGACCAGGTTGGGATCAAAGCCCGCCTCCGCCAGCACCTCCCGGCACACGCTGGTGACCATGGCCACCGGCAGGATCGCGCTGGGATGCGGCTTGAATACCACCGGGTTGCCGGTGGCCAGGCTGGCGCACAGCGCCGGATACCCGTTCCACAGGGGGAAGGTCGCACAGCAGATCACCACGCCGATACCCCGCGGTACGATGTGGTACTGCTTCGTCAGCCTGGCGGCGCCGCCCTTGCCGAACTGCCGTTCCCAGCTCGCCGTGGCGGGCACATCCGCCATGGCCTTGTGCGCATAGGCCAGCGCCTCCAGGCCCCGGTCCAGGGCGTTGGCGCCGCTGCCGGCGAAGGCCATGATATAGCTCTGGCCGCTGGTGTGCATGGTGGCGTGGGCGTTCTCGAACAACTGCCCGGCACAGCGTTCCAGAATCTCCAGGCAGATACCCACCCGGGTGTCGGGGCCGGCGGCGCGCCAGGCCGGCATGCCAGCGGCGACCGCCTCATACAGCTGGCCCACATCCATGCGCGGATAACTGATGCCCAGGGCTTCGCCCGAATAGGGCGACACCTCGGCCCCGGTGCGCCCGATCTCGCCGGGCTGGTGCAGGGGGTAGTCCGTTCCCAGCAGCGCCTCGAAGCGGGCCTTGCCGGCGCGCGGCTTTTCCTCACCGTGTATCTTGCTGCTGGGGCTTTCCGGGTAGGCTGTCCAGGAATAGCGCTTGCTGCAGGCGTCCAGCGCCTTGTCCAGGGTCTCCCGGTGTTTCGCAAACAGGTTCGCTGTCACCGATACAGGTCCTCACCCCGGGCCCAGGTGGCGTGGAAACCGTAGGGCACTCGGTGGGGCATTGCCACCCTGGCGATGGGACCCTGCTGGATATCGGTGGCGTCGAACACCAGGCAATGGGATTGCCAGTTATTGCTGTCGGTCACCAGGGTGATGACGTAACCGTCATCCTCACCCGAGCTGCGATCGGCACCGGCCTTGGGCGCGTACACCGCCTCGCTGCCGAACACGCCGGCACCGTAATCCCACTGGCTGTGCTGGCCGGTGTCATTGTCGTACTTCACCAGGCCGGTGAACCGCAGGGTGTGGCCGCCCTCGTGCAGCAGCGGAATGCGCTGGTGGTAGGAGTACTTGCTCTTCACCCCGTGGAAGATGGGGTTGGACTTGTTGAACTCGGTGTTGAGATCGTCGATATCGCCCTCGCGCACCTCGCCGGTCTTCAGGTTGAAGCGCCAGCGGTAGGCGTTCGCCTCCAGCCGCATATAGGCCAGCATGGACGCCAGCTCGCCCTCTCCCGGCTGGGCGTCGGGCATGGGATTGAGGGAGCGGCAGCCGTCCATCACCACCCAGTCGCCCTCCTCCCAGGCATTGGTCACATGCAGGATGTAGCAGGGCTGGCACTCGAACCAGCGCACCTCGCTGCCCTGCCCGCGGCGGGGGATGATGCCGAAGCGGGTGGGAATATCCCGATGAAAGGTCAGCACCCGGTACTTGTGCTGGCGCAGTACCTCCATGTCGTGGAAAAACGGCAGGTCGTGGAGAATGGCATAGTTGGTGGTGAAACCGATGTCGTGGGGCAGCCTGGGCCCCGGCAGGTCTATGGCCACTTCGTGGACCAGTTTGCCCTGCGGGTCGGCCACACCATAGGTCATAAAGGGCGGCTCGTCGCCGTAGTCGAAAAACAGCAGTTCGCCGGTACTCCAGTCCACCTTTGAGTGAGCCGACATACGCCGCTGCGCGCGGCCTTCCAGGTCATAGTGCCCCTTGGTGGCCAGGGTCTGGCTGTCCAGCCGGTAGGGATCGCCGGCGTTGTACCACAGGGTCATGATGTCGCCGTTATACCAGAACACATCGGTATTGGAGGTATCCTTGATACCGAAGCGGGACACGCTGTAATCAAAGGGGCCCATGACCCCCGGGGACACCGACTTGCCGGTGGCCAGTTCGCCCGCCAGGGCCGCGGTCTGCACGTAGCGGTTGCGATAGGCCGCCTTGCCGTCGCGAAAGTACACGCCGTGCACCATGCCGTCGCCGTCGAAGGGGTGGTAGCGATTCCTGGGCGTGTGCACCGGGTTGGGGCCGTTGCGGAAATAACCGCCCACCAGGTCAGCCGGCAGCTCGCCGCTCACCGGCAGGTTCTCCACGTGCATCTCGTCCAGGGTGGGCGCATAGACACCGTGCAGGTAGGGGTTGTCCAGGTCATAAATCCACCGGGGTGCGTCGTTGAAGTGGGTGACCCCACCGACACATCGCTCGGTTGAGGGGTATTCGCGCAGCGTCTTGGCCAGTGCCATGGTTGTCTCCTGTGATCGGACCCGCCGGCTCGGTTGCGGCAGCTACAGGGATTATAGAAAAAAGGTTCTTTTATGCAAGTAAAAATAGCAGGCGCTGTGCGTCTCTGAATCCATGCTCCCACAAAGCGGCGGGCAGCACAGGCAAACAGGGAGCACTGCGCTCAGCCCGGCTGGTAGCGGGCGGACAGGTCGGCCGTTTGCCGGTCGAGATCGCCCTTGAGACGACGCAGTTGCTCGGCAAACAGCGCCGCGGCCGGACTGAAACTGCGACCCTTGAGAAATATCAGGCCGGAGCGCATCCGCGGCATCACCAGCTCCGTGGGCAGCAGGGTCAGGCTCCCGGCCCGCAGCTCCGCCGCCACCTGGGCCAGCGGCGCCATGGTGATAGCATCGCTGCCAAGCAGGATGCGCCGGGCGGCGGCAAAGGTCGCCACATCTATCTTCACCCGGAAGGGCCCCGCCGCGCCGGGGGCGCCCGGCCCTGCAGCCCCTGCCGCCAGGAAGCGAGCGACACGACCCGGCACCCGGTTGCCCACCAGGGGATAGGGGCCGAAATCGGAGTGGTCCACCCGCCGCTTGCCCGCCAGCGGGTGCTGGCTACGGCAGACGAAATAGAACGGGTCGGTAATCAGCAACTCGGTGGCGAAGCGCTCGTCATCCTCGACCTCACTTATATCGGCCACCGCCAGGTCTGACTCGCGATCCAGCAGCTGCCGGGGCACACCGGTCCAGTCCACCTCCCGGATCAGGCAGTGGATATCCGGGGCACGCTGCATCAGCGCCGCCACCGCGTCTGGTACCAGGGCATCCCCCGGGAACGGACCCGTGGAGATCACCAGTGAGCCGCGCACCATGCCCAGCAGGTCCGCCAGCGCCCGCTTCAGGTCATCGCTTTCCTGCAGGACCCTGCAACCACGCTCCAGCACGACCTCCCCCGCCGGGGTCGGTTCGACCCCGGTGGACAGGCGATCGAACAGGCGCGCGCCCAACGCCTCTTCCAGTGCCCTGATGCTGCGGGTCAGGGCCGGCTGGCTCAGATGCAGCTCCGCTGCCGCCAGGCGGAAATTGCGGTGCTTTGCCAGCGCCATGGCGTGGCTGAGCTGGCGGAAACTCGCTCTCATAATAAAAACTCATCAATTTCTTGTTTATATTGCATTGGAATTATAGCCGGGTACACCCTAGATTGAACCACTCGTATACCTTGGTGCGTATACGTTCCGGGACACTCAAAAAAACCACTCAACCCGAGGAATAATCGCATGATCAAGTTTTTACTTTCGCGCCTGGGGACGACCCTGGCGGCAGGGCTGTTCGCCCTGGCGTCCGCTGTCGCCAGCGCCGCGGACAAACCCAACATCCTGGTGATCTGGGGCGACGATGTGGGCCGCTCCAACATCAGCGCCTACACCATGGGCATGATGGGCTACCGTACTCCCAACATCGATCGCATCGCCAACGAGGGCATGCTGTTCACCGACTACTACGGTGAGCAGAGCTGCACCGCCGGGCGTTCCTCCTTCATCATGGGCCAGTCAGTGTTTCGCACCGGCCTCTCCAAGGTCGGGCTGCCCGGCGCACCGCTGGGCATGCGCGAGGAGGATCCCACCATCGCCGGTCTGCTGAAGGCGCAGGGTTACGTAACCGGCCAGTTTGGCAAGAACCACCTCGGTGACCGGGACGAGCACCTGCCCACCAATCACGGTTTCGACGAGTTTTTTGGCAACCTCTATCACCTCAACGCCGAGGAAGAGCCGGAGAACCCGGATTATCCCAAGGACCCGGATTTCCGCAAGAAATACGGACCGCGCGGCGTGATTCGCTCCAGCGCGGACGGCAAGATCCAGGACACCGGACCGCTGACCAAAGCGCGCATGGAAGTGGTTGACGACGAGTCCTCCGCCGCGGCGATGAAATTCATCGACAAGGCGGTGAAGGAAAACAAGCCCTTCTTCGTCTGGTGGAGTGGCACCCGCATGCACTTCCGTACCCATGTATCCAATTCAAACATGGAGAAGTGCCTGAAGGACTACCCGCGCGCCGATGAGTACACCTGCGGCATGCTGGAGCACGATGCCCATATCGGCCAGTTCCTCAAGCAACTGGACGACCTGAAAATCGCCGACAACACCATCGTGTTCTACTCCACCGACAACGGCCCCCACTACAACACCTGGCCGGATGCTGCCTCCACCCCATTCCGCGGCGAGAAGAACACCAACTGGGAAGGCGGCTGGCGGGTACCCTCCATGGTGCGCTGGCCCGGCAAGATCGAGGCGGGCTCGGTCTCCAACGAGATCATGCACCACATGGACTGGCTGCCCACCTTCCTGGCCGCTGCCGGTGAACCACAGATCAAGGAAAAGCTGCTGAAAGGCTACAGCGCCATCGGCCGCAACTACAAGGTGCACCTGGACGGCTACAACTTCCTGCCCTTCCTGACCGGCAAAAGCAACGAGGCGCCACGCCGCGAGATTTTCTACTTCTCCGACGACGGCGACCTGACCGCCCTGCGCTACAACGACTGGAAGCTGATCTTCATGGAGCAGAAGACCGCAGGGTACTTTCCGCGTCTGGATGGAGCCGTTCGTACCGCTGCGCGTGCCCCTGATCTTCAACCTGCGCCGCGATCCCTACGAGCGCGCGGAAGATGACTTCCAACACCTACTACGACTGGCTGATCGACCACGCCTTCCTGCTGGTGCCGGCACAGGACTACGTGGGCCAGTTCCTGGCCACCTTCAAGGAGTTCCCGCCGCGCCAGAAAGCGGCCAGTTTCTCCCTGGACCAGGTGATGGAGCAGTTGAGCGACCCCGGCGGCGCCCAGTAAAAGTCGCCCCACCACTGATAAAGGCCTCCCCGGAGGCCTTTTTTTATGCACAGGAGGTGCCGATCCGCGCTCGGGGTATGCCGCGAGAGGCATGGATGCCGGTAGCGGCGATGTACAGGAGGTGCCGGGTGCGCTCGCTACAGCATTCACGCTATGATGGCGGCTGACCAGGAACAGGTAGCCGGCAGATTTTCCACATGCAAACCCTCGCGCAATTCAGCACCCACCTGGCCGGCCTGGTACCGGCGGTAGGCAGCAGTGAATTCGTCGACCAGCTGGTGGCCATGCTCAAGCAGCTGGTCAGCTGTGACGACGCCACCGTCATCCTGTACCCCGGCACCGACCTGCCGCAGATCGAGTATTTCGAAGTACCCCCCGGGGCCGCCAGTTCCACCCTGGACGTCTACGTGCGGGGGGCCTTCCTGCTGGACCCCTACTACCTGGCCGCCACCCGGGATAAATCTTTCGGGGTGTTCCGCCTGGGCGACCTGGCCCCCAAGGATTTCCGCACCAGCGACTACTACAAGACCTGGTACCGCAACTGCGGCTACCGGGATGAGTGCGGCTACCTGATCGCCCTGGGGCCGGAGGGTTTCGTCAATATCGCCCTGGGGAAGCTGGAGGCGCGCAGCCGCTTCAGCGCGCAGGGAACTGGAGACCCTGGAAGCCATCCGCCCCACGGTGGAACTGCTGTGCCAGCAGCACTGGGTGGACGCCGGCAGGAAATCCTCGGGCGTCAACCTGCGGGCCCAACTGCACGCTGCCCTGAACGCCTTCGGCAGCAGCCTGCTCACCGAGCGCGAAGCCCAGGTCATCAAGCTGGTGCTACACGGCCACAGCACCAAGACCCTGGCGGAAAAGCTGTCGATTTCCGTGGAAACGGTGAAGCTGCACCGCAAGCACGCCTACGCCAAGCTGGAGGTCAGTTCCCAGGCGGAGCTGTTCTACCTGTTCCTGGATTCGGTGATGAGCGCCGGGGATTATTCCGGGGGGGACACGCTGGTGCCCTATATGCAGCGGAGCGTGGCGGATTGAAATCCGCCCTACGGGGAGAGGCCTTGCATCGCGGCGGATTGAAATCCGCCCTACAGGGCCCCGGCGTACTGTAGGGTCGAATTCATTCGACCAAACCCGGATATCACCGCCTCGGCCCCATGTAGGGTCGAATTCATTCGACCAAACCCGGATATCATCGCCCGGCCCCATGTAGGGTCGAATTCATTCGACCAGCGACTGTCAGATAACCCCCTCACGCTGCAGAATATCCAGCGCCGGCTGCAACTGCCGCTCATAGCGCCGCCAGCGCCCCACCGAACGACTGTGAGCGGGCTCGCGCACCTGCACCGCGCTGGCAGTACTGACCGCCGAAGCCTGCTTGTGGAAGTCCTTGCAGGCATCCTCCCAGGGCAGTTCCAGATAGGCCAGGATGCGGCGGGCATTATCCTCCAGGTTCGCCACCACGTCCTCGTACTGCACGTCCAGGAAACGCCCGGGGAAACGCTGGCGCCAGGTCTGCATCAGCCGGTGATAGCGCACGAAGTGACGGGCCATCTCCTGCAGGTCGTAGGAGTGGGGATAGGCGTCGGCAAAGAGTTGCTTGAAAACCGAGAAGCAGGCATCCCGCGGATCGCGCACCAGGTGGATCACCCGGGCGTTGGGCAGCGCCGCCAGGATATGGGGCAGGAACAGGTAGTTGTAGGGCAGCTTGTCGACGAACCGCGGCAGCGTGCCGCGCAGCTTGGTGGTGCGCAGCAGGTATTCGCTGCCCAGCACCTGCGGGTCGATATCCCTGGCACGGCTGAACAGTTCCGGCGAGAAACGCTCCTGGCGGTCGTAACGGGTCAGGCGGCGGATACAGTTGCCAAACTGCTGTAACTCGCCGGCGGAATGTACCGCCGAATGGGCGGTGACGATGCGTTCCACCAGGGTGGTGCCGGTACGTGGCTGGCCGATAATAAAAATGGGCGACGGGTCCGGGTTGCCCGCGGCGCGGCCGGCTAGCCAGTCGCGGGTGTAAATCGTTTCGACGGGCGGCGAAGCTGTCGCGCTCCAGTTGTTCGTCAAACTGCAGGGTGGCGCGGCGGGCCCGGGCGCCGGCGCTGAAGGACTCGAAGGCGGCGTCCCACTCCTGCAGATCCTCGTACTCCTTGCCCATGCCGTAGTGCACGAAGGCCTGCGCCCGCGGCGGCAGCGGACGCCCCTGCAGCAATGCCTGCATTTCCTCCAGGTGTCGGTGGTCGCCGGCTTTTTCCAGGCTGGCCAGCAGCCAGTGAGCCTGGGCATGGCCGCGGCCCAGCTTCAGCGCCGCCGCCAGTTCCTGTTCCGCAAGTTCGTTCTCGCCCAGGTAAATAAGGTTGTTGGCATAGTTGATGCGCAGGGCGGGGTTGTCGGGCTGGCCCTCGGCTGCGCGCCGGTACCATTCATCCGCCGTGCGGTGCTCCCCGAGCAGGGTGTAGGTGGTGCCGATCACATCCAGTACCTGGGGAATATCGTTGGACTCGAACTTGACCGCGTTTTCCAGGGCGATATCGGCGCGGTTCACCTGCCCGCCCTCGGCCAGCAACTTGGCGAGGTGGGCCCAGGCAGCGGCGTGACCGGGCTCCAGGCGGGTGACAGTATTGAAGGCCGCCTGGGCGGTGCTGCGATCGCCGCTGGCCAGGCCGACCAAACCCACCAGGAAATGCGCGGGAACCAGTTGGGGATAGCGCTCCAGCACCAGCTTGCAGCAGGTGGAGGCCTCGTCGAATTTACCCCGGGACAGGGCGCGAAAGCCCCTGGCCATCAACTCGCGGGGATTAATGGGTGGAACCTTGGGCCGGTTGCTGCTCATTGTAGCGCTGAAACCCTTGCAGTATGGCGGAGCGGGCAAAACAAACGAAAGAAGCGATGTGTGCTGTGCCGCCGGCCACCCTATCACTACCGCGCGGGGTGCTCAACGCGGGAGCGCCGGCGCTATCCCCTTAGGGGTATATAAACATCACCACCACGATGGAAGGATAGTAACCCACTCTATCAATGAACTCAGCCATGGAAACCCGAACATGACCAAGCCGTTTTATCACCTGCTCGCCCCCGCCGCCCTCGCCCTGGCCCTGTGGGGCTGCCAGGACAAACCCGATACAGCCGCAACAGATCAACCGGTCGCGACGACGCCGACGGCGGAGCGTGTCTTCATCAACGGCGCCATCTACACCGCTGATGGCGAGCAACGCTCGGTCAGCGCCATGGCCATCTCCGGCGATGAAATCGTATTTGTCGGTGACGACGATGCGGCTGCCGCCTGGGTTGGCGACGATACAGTGGTTATCGACCTGCAGGGCAAGCGCGTGCTACCAGGACTGCACGACGCCCATGTGCACCCGATCGGCGTCATCGAGGTGGAGGACTGCAACCTCGACAACCAGCCGGTGGATCTGGCCGAATTGGCTGCCTTCGCCAGCGCTTGCCTGGAACGACTGCAGGTGCCGCCCGGTGAGTGGCTGGTGGTCAAGCAATGGAATTTCGCTCAGGGCAACAAGCCGGCGGGTGACCTGACCACCCTGCGACAGGCACTTGACGCCGCTTCCACCGAGCACCCCATCCTGCTGGGCGGCAGCGACGGCCACCACAACGCCACCAACAGCGCCGGCCTGGCCCTGGCCACTAATGCCGCCGGCGAGCGCGTGGGCCTGAGCGCGGCCACTCTGGCGGCCGAGTTCAGTGACTTCGCGCCCTTCGTCGGCCTGGATGCCGCCGGTGAACCGAACGGCGAGGTACACGAGGACACGCCCAAACTGCTGGGCGCTGGCCACGCCATCCTCGGCAACGTTGCGGCAATGGTGGAAGAAGCCGGGCAGATTCCCGGCCCGGTTCAACAGCCTGGGAATCACCTCCATCCTGGACGCCGCCTACAACCCGGAACTGGCGCCTCTGTACGAAGCCCTGGTAAAGCAGGATATCCTCAGCCTGCGGGTGAACCTGGCCCAGCACTATGACCCGAATGATTACAAGGTAGACGGTGTGGTCGATGTGGATGCCATTATCGAGCAAGCCAGGGCGACCCGCGAAAAATACAGCGCAGTACCCAATATCAAGGCGGACAAACTCAAGTTCTTTGTCGACGGGGTGATCGAGGGCAACCCGCTGTCCACCCCGCCCACCCTGCCCAACGCAGCGCAATTGCAGGACTACTACCAGCCCCGCTTTGGTCTGGACGAGACCAGCGGTGACGTCACCTTCATCGGCTATGTGGACCCCGAATCCGAGGCCTGCAAGGCCGCTGCGGAGCCGGGTATCAGCGCTTTGAGCCGGGACCGGGTCGACAGCTTTATCGCCACCAACGGATTTCATCCCGCCCAGTGCCTGCGCTCCAATGGCGTGTTGATGCAACCGGCGGACACGGTGAAACGCTTTGTGGCGGCCGCCGCTAAAAACGACTTCGGCGTGCACCTGCACGCCATAGGCGACCGTGCGGTGCGCACCGCCGTGGATGCCATCGCCGACGTCACGGCGCGAGCCGACGACCAACCGCCACAGCATCGCCCACGCCCAGTTGGTCGACCCCGCGATATTGCGCGCATCGCCGCGCTCAGGATTCCGGTGGTATTCACTTTTTCCTGGGCGATACGCGACTTCGGGTACGACATCACGGTGATTCCCTTTATCGACAGACTCAGCTCACTGCAGGACATGTACAACCCGGACCAACTACGCCATGCAACAGGCCTATCCCGCGCGCTCCATCCTGGATGCCGGCGGGCTGTTGGCGGCGGGCTCTGATGCCCCGGTGATAGATGACACCCCAGCCGTTCCAGAACATCGAGATGGCCCTTACCCGCGACGACGGCGAGGGCCCGCTCAACGCCGGAGAGGGCATCGGCATACTGGACGCCATCGACGCCTACACCATCAACGGCGCACGCCTGATGCAGCAGGACGATATCACCGGCTCGCTGGAGGTGGGCAAGAAAGCGGATTTCATCGTGCTGGACCAGGATCTTATCGCCCTGGCCAAGGATGGCGGCATCGACGCGGTGTCCGACACCGCGGTGCTGGAGACCTGGTTTGACGGTGAGTTGGTGTACAGTTCAGTGGTCGAATGAATTCGACCCTACAAGGCGTCTCGACCCTGCAATGAACTCGACCCTACCGTGTAATCCCCATCCCCTGTAGGGCCGAATTTATTCGGCCCCACTTTCGCAGCCCAAAAAAAACCCCGCTGCTCACGCCGCGGGTTTTTTGTTGCGCCCAGACCAATCAGTCGTAGGTGTAGCTCAGCTTCATACCGTAAGTGCGCGGCTGGTTGGGACCGAAGGCGTACTGGGGAAATACCGCGTCGCCGTTGCCGCCGCCGTCGAAGTAGTACTCGTCGGTGGCATTCTCCACGTAGGCGGATACCGACCAGTTGTCGATACGGTAGCCGATGCTCATATTGAGCTCGCCCCAGCCGTCGATCTTGTGGCTGTTCGGCTCAAAGCCACCGTACTGCTTGGTCTGGAAATGGTAACCCGCCAGGCCGAACAACTCGCCCTCGGCAATCGGGTAGTCGCCGGTGATCACGACGTGTCCGGAGTATTCCGGGGCCCAGGGAATGGCCTGGCCCTCGCAGTCCGTGGTGCCGCCGCAGAGCTTCTCCAGTTCGTTGGCCTCGCTGTCGAAATACGCCAGGCCGACATTCAGGCTGAAGTAGTTGCCCAGCGCCTGCACCAGCGAGCCCTCAAAGCCCCAGCCGTCGACCTTGCCCACGTTGTCGGCAAAAAACAGCGCGCCGTCGTAGTAAGTCGCCTGCAGGTCCTTGTACTGGTAGTAGAAGGCATTGGCGGTGACCTGGGTGCCGCCGTCAAACAGGGTGCCCTTGTAGCCCAGCTCGTAGGAGGTGGAGGTTTCCGGATCGAAGGAGGCCGGCTTATACTCGTCGGGGGTAGCCTCGGTAAAGCCGTAAACCGCCGGAGGTGTAACACCGAAGGAATTGAAGCCACCCGACTTGTAGCCCGCGGTCACGCTGGCAAACAACAGGGTATCGGGGTTGGGGTGGTAGTTGACGATCGCACGGGGGGTAAACTTGTCCCAGTCCTGCTTATCGCTCAAGGCGCCCTCGGGGGTACTGAAACCCAGGGCCGCACGATTACCCAAGACCGGGCTGGCGCTGGGCAGGACCTTGTTGGAGAAGTCCTTCTCGTCATAGGTGTAGCGCACACCCAGGCTCACATCCCAGTACTCGTTGAAATCATAACCCAGGTCCAGGTAGGCGGCGTAGCCCTCGTACTTGCCCTTGGCCCGGTTGCTGTCGTTCATGATGCCGTTGGGGCGCCCTGCCAGTCGAAGGTGCCGAAGTAGTCAAAGAAGTACTGCACGTACTCGCCATCGGGGGCGTACTCGGCGTAGTCCTTGTAGTAGGCAAACAAGTCCTCACAGGTGCTGTCATAGCCGGTCCAGTAGACCGAACACCACACATCCTCGGCCATCTCCTGCTGGAAGGTCGCGTGCACGTTCTCCTTGTAGTAGGACACCCCGGCGTACCAGTTCAGGGGGCCGTCGCTGTCGGATACCAGGCGCAGTTCCTGCTCGAAATAGTCGCCTTTCTGGTCCTGGGCATAGCTGTTGAGCACGATGGGCAGGCCGTCGAAGTCCTCGGCGTAATCGAAGGTGTGATCCTTGTAGCCGGTGAGCGAGGTGAAGGTTGCCCAGCCCAGGTCGTAGTCGATCTGCAGGCCGGTGCTGTAGATCTCACCGTTGTCGCGGTTGCCCAGGCTCATATCGGCATTGATGTCGTAGTTACCCGCCGGGTAACCCAGGTCGCCGTATATCTCGCTGAGGTTTTCATAGCCCTCGCCCTTGCCGGAGGGCACGTAAATGCTCCCCGACAGGTTGCGATTCTCGTACTCCAGCATCAGGTTGACCGTCAGCTTGTCGGTCTCGAACAGGGTGGACAGGCGCACCCCGTCCTTGCTGTGCTCGATGTATTTGTCGTCCAGCCCCGGGTAGGCGTTCTTGACATAGCCATCCTGCTCGGAGTGGTAGGCCGCCAGGCGAAAGGCCAGCTGGTCGTTGACCGGCACATTGATCGCGCCCTCGCCGACCAGACCATCGCGTTCCGCGACATCCACCTCGACATAGCCGTTCACCCCGTCAAAATTGGGCCGGGTGGTCTGGATGTTCATGGCGCCGGAGATGGCGCCGCGGCCAAACAGGAAGCCCTGGGGACCGCGCAGTACTTCCGCCCGCTCGATATCATACAGGCTGGTCACGGCGGAGCCGTTGCGACCCTGGTATAGGCCGTTCTTGTACAAGCCTATGGAGGGGTCGCCGCCGATACCGAAATCGTTGGTGAGAATCCCGCGCACACTGACGAAGTCGATGAAACTGTCCTGGGAATTACCGGTCACGCCCGGGGTGTAGCTGATGAGATCCTTGACGTCGTCGAGATTGGCCTCGCGTATCAGCTTGCCGGATACCGCCGAAATCGCCAGCGGCACATCCATCACCGACTCCGAGCGCTTGGTGGCCGTGACGATTATCTCCTCCAGCACCTGCCCCATGGCGACAGCCGGCAGGGTGGAGGCCACCACCACCGAAACCGCCGCAGCCAGCTTTTTTCTCGACGTTTTCGCAATTCTCCCCTGGGCACGCCTGGTACCGGATTGAGACATCTTTACACCCCCAGAATATAATTTTTAATTGCGGCCAGGCCGCGATACGTCCACCTGCCGTGACCCTAGCCGACCAGCGGCCACAATCCTATACCACTAAAGTGTAGGAATGCACCCGCCTGCGAGGTACGCCGGACCGGGGCTACAGGCAGGCATCGTACTCCATGGGCGTCACCTGGCGGTCGAACTCGTCCATTTCCTGTTGCTTGAGCACGGTGTAGACGTGCTGGAAAGGCTGCCCCAGATTGGCGCGCACAAAACCCGAGCTGGAAAACCGCGCCAGGGCATCGGGCCAGTAGCGAGGCAGGCTGGGAGGCAGCAGGTCATAGGCATTGCCCTCCACCGGCGCCGGCGGCTGCAGCGCGTTCTCTATGCCGTGCAGCATGCCCGCCAGGATGGCCGCCACCACCAGGTAGGGATTGGCATCCGCCCCCGCCACCCGGTGCTCGATGCGCGTGGCGGCCGGGCTGTCGGCGGGCACCCGCACGGACACGGTGCGGTTCTCAAACCCCCAGCAGGGCGCCATGGGCGCATGGCTGCCGCGCTGGAAGCGCCGGTAGGAATTCAGGTTGGGGGCGAACAACAACATGCTCTCCTCCATGGTGGCCAGGCAGCCGGCGATGGCCTGGCGCAGCAGCTGGTTGCCCTGCCCGTCCGCATCGATGAACGCATTCCTGCCCTCGGCGTCCACCAGGCTGCAGTGCACGTGCATGCCGTTGCCCGCCAGGTTGCCGAAGGGCTTGGCCATAAATGTAGCGCGCAAGCCGTGCTGGCCCTGGCCACCGACCTGATCGCCCGCTGCAGCATCACCGCCTGGTCGGCGGCCTCCAGGGCATCGGGACTGTGGTACAGGTTGATTTCGTACTGCGACGGGGCGGACTCCTTGATCAGGGTGTCCACCGGCAGCTGCTGGGCGGCACAGGCATCGCGAATGGCGTGCATCAGCGGCGCCATGCCCTCCATGGTCTCCACGCTGTAGGTCTGGCCGCTGGCCAGCACGCCGCCGACCCGGTCGGACTGGGTGTGCAGCGGCCGACCCAGACTGTCGTCCTCGTCCCGCAGCAGGTAGAACTCCATCTCGCTAGCCACCACCGGGGTGAGGCCGCGCGCGGCAAAGCGCGCCATCAGTGCCTGCACCATGTCGCGGCTGTCGTAGGCGCAGGGCTCGCCGTCGACCTCCTGCATGGAGATCATCACCTGGGCCATGGGGCGCTCCTGCCAGGGCACCGGCGCCAGGGTGCGCAGGTCGGGGATACAGTAGCCGTCGCCATCGCCGGTACCGAACACCCAGGCTTCGCCGTCCCGGCCCCAGACATCGCAGACCAGGGAGCTCAGGGGCAGCTTCAGCTCGCCGGCGACCAGCTTGTGCCAGCTTGTCCCGGGCTATCCACTTGCCGCGCAGGCCGCCGCAGATATCCGGCAGGATCATCTCGAAGATCTCAATATCCGGATGCTGCCGCAGGAACTCCTGCAGGGCACTGTTATCGTTGGTCATTGCCTGGCACCCGCTGCTACTGGCTGGAAAACACCACTTTAGGGGTAATCCCCTGCTGTGGTGACTATGCCACACTATTTAACAATGCCTCACCGCAATAGGCTATAACACAAGAGGGTAAGCCCTCCGGCTTTCGCACTGTCAAGGACGCAGGATATGAACAAGCAAGTCGATACCGGGCAATTAAAGGGACTGGACCGGGCTCACCACCTGCACCCTTTCACTGACCTCAAGGACTACAGCCAGCAGGGCGGGCGTATCGTTTCCCGCGCCGAGCACATCTACATCTACGACACCGACGGCAACAAGCTGCTCGACGGCATGTCCGGACTGTGGTGCTGCAACCTGGGTTACAGCCAGCAAGGCATCAGCGACGCCATTTACGCCCAGCTGCAGGAACTGCCCTTCTACAACAACTTCTTCAAGTGCTCCAACCAACCGGCGGTGGAACTGGCCCGGGCCCTGGTGGAGGTCACCCCGCCGCAGTTCAACCACGTGTTCTTCACCAACTCCGGCTCCGAGGCCAACGACACCAACCTGCGCCTGGTGAAACGCTATTACGACCTGCTGGGCACGCCCGACAAAGAAGCAGATCATCAGTCGCAAGAACGCCTACCACGGTTCCACCATCGCCGCGGCGTCCCTGGGCGGCATGGGTCCCATGCACGACCAGACCTGGGGGCTGGATTATATCCACCACATCAACCAGCCCCACTGGTTCGAGGAGGGCGGCGACGCCTCGCCTGAGGAATACGGTATTCGCGTGGCCCGGGAACTGGAGGCCAAGATCGATGAACTGGGCGAGGAGAACGTCGCCGCCTTCATCGCCGAGCCGGTGCAGGGCGCCGGCGGGGTCATCATTCCCCCGGAAACCTACTGGCCTGAAATCCGCCGCATCTGCGATGAGCGCGACATACTGCTTGATCATGGACGAGGTGATCTGCGGTTTCGGACGCACCGGCAACTGGTTCGGTTGCGAGACTTACGACCTCAAGCCCGACCTGATGACCTTCGCCAAGGCGGTCACCAACGGCTACATCCCCCTGGGCGGCGTCATGGTCGGCGACCGGGTCGCCGACGTACTGCTTGCCCACGAGGGTGAGTTCGCCCACGGCCTGACCTACTCGGGCCACCCGGCCTCCTGCGCCGCGGGTCTGGCAACCCTGCAGATCCTGCGCGAAAGCAACATCATCGAGCAGGCGGCGCGGGACATCGCACCGCATTTCCAGGCCCGCCTGCGCGAACTGCAGGATCACCCCATCGTCGGCGAAGTCGGGGCCTGGGCATGTTCGCCGCTGTGGAGCTGGTGCGCGACAAGGGTTCGCGGGAGCGGCTGGCGCCGAATTCCGCCGGTGCCGTGCTGTGCAGGGACAAGGCCAATGCCAACGGCCTGATGGTGCGCCAGACAGGCAACGCCATGATCACCGCCCCCCCGCTGGTTTCCAGCACCGGGGAGATCGACATCCTGGTGGAGAAGCTGGCCCAGGCGCTGGATGAGACCGCGGCGCACTATGGCGTGAGCTGACCGTCACCTACAGACCAAAGTGGGGCTTTCATAAATCGGCTTTTGCGCATATCGTTTACTGTTTTTGAAGGCAGTAGGTGAAAGCGTATGACCGGCAAAATTCAGGTAGCCAACCCCCTGGTGATCCTGCACGGCGACGAAATGGCCCAGATCGCCTTCGAGCAAATCCTCGAGCAGTTTGTCAAAAGCCCGCCTCGATATCGAGCTGGTAGAGGTCGACCTGACCGCGGAAAACCGCCTGGTGACCAACGGCCAGGCGGTGCGCGACGCCATCGAAGCGCTCAAACAGCACGGCGTCGGCATCAAGAACGCCGGCATGACCGTCAACCGCCAGCAACTGGACGAACTGCTGGCGAAACACCCCGATATCAAGGAGGCCGAACTGGACAAGCTGGCCACCAAGTCGCCCAACGGCGCCATCCGCAAGGGCATCGGCGGCAACATCACCCGCGAGGACATCCAGTTCCGCAACCTGCAGATCAACCCGCCCGAGTGGATTGGCCGCGACATCGAGGTGATGACCATGGAAAGCGGCGGCATCAAGCACAGCGCACAACGAACTGTCCAAGGCCACCGGGGTATTGCAAGCTGGTGTTCGTGGGCAGCAGCGGCGACCCGGTGGAGTTGCACCGCCGCACCATCAACAAGGGCGACCCCTGGCTGCTGGCCACCAACGATATCGACGACGTGACCGCCTGGGCCCACGCTTTCTTCCAGCGCGCCCTGGACGAGAAACGGGATGTCTACCTGGGCCTGAAGGACACGGTCATTCCGGGCTACGACGGCGTGATGCGCGCGGCCATCGAAGCAGGTCTACCGAGCGGACTACGCGGCCGCCTTGCAGAGGCCGGCCTCGCCTATCACTACGAACTGATCGATGCCCAGGCCGCGCGCATCGTCGCCAACCCGCCGCAGCGTGCGCTGTGGGGCGTGCCCGACAACACCACCGGCCGCAAGCTGTTCAAGCTGGTGGGCGACCTGAAGAAATACGGCATTCCCAACCGCAAGCACCACGTCTCCCTGTCGCGCATGAGCGCGGGCGGTGGCGACCAGTACGGCAGCTTCAATATGCCGATGGAGGAAGACGGCATCCTCAAGGTGATCGTCGACGGCGAGGAGAAGCACGCGCGCAAGGTCAAGAAAAACGATCCCGTGCTGCTGATGTCCAATGACCTGCAGGCGATCAACGACTGGGTCAGCCAGGTATTCCGCGACGCCTCCCACAAGGACAAGGAGGTGTACTTCGGCCTCAAGCGCGAGTACATGGAGTACGACGAGGTGTTCAGCACGGCCATCACCGAGGTGCGTCACGACCTGGCAAAAGCCGGTACCCGGCCGCCCTCGTTCATGATCATGCGCCCCTCCAGCCAGCTCAAGAAAATGATCACCGACCCGCCGCGCAACGCCCTGTACCCGGCCCAGAACCTGGACGGCGATATCTTCTCGGATATCTCCGCGGCCCTGGGCGGCAGCCTGGCCACCGCCAGCTCCATCATCGAGAGCAAGGACGGCACCATGCTCTACGAGGCGCCCCACGGCACCGCCCACGACCTGTACCTGAAGTACCTGGAGAGCGACGGCAAGGAGGCGCACTTCAATTCCTCGGCGCTGATCTACGCCCTGGCCAATGCCCTGGAAACCCTGGCACAGCGCGAGGACAACCAGGCGCTGAACGATTACTCCCGGCAGCTCAAACAGGCCCTGATCGACACGGTCGGCCAGGGCATCATCACCGGCGACCTGCAAGGGCAAGACCACCGACCCCGAGGCGGAAACCGTGGTCGACATGTACGGCTTCCTGGACGCGGTGGAGCGCAACCTGGACAGTTAACCCAGCGCGTCATCCGCCACGAAGTAGCGGGGATCCTCGATCACGTTGACCTCCACCAGGTTGCCGGCCCTGCGCAGCAGGCGCCGGCACTCGTCCGACAGGTGCACCAGGTGCAGGGTCTTGCCGGCGCTGAGGTAGCGATCGGCCAGGGTATCGATGGCCTCCAGGCCGGAGTGGTCCGCCACCCGGGAGCGGGCGAAATCGATGACCACGTCGTCCTTGTCGGCGGCCGGGTCGAAGCGTTCCAGGAAAGAGGACACCGAGCCGAAGAACAGCGGGCCGGTGACAGCGTAGACCGTGGAACCCTTGTGATCGTCCTGCGCCTCGACGCGTATGTACTTGGCGTGCTCCCAGGCGAATACCAGCGCCGACACGATGACACCCACCACCACCGCCATGGCCAGGTCGGTGGCCACGGTGACCGCCGATACCAGTACCAGCACCAGGGCATCGCTGCGGGGCACCTTGCGAAGGACCCGGAAGCTGCTCCACTCGAAGGTGCCGATCACCACGATAAACATCACGCCGATCAGCGCCGCCAGCGGAATCTGCTCGATCAGCGGCGATGCCACCAGGATGAACAACAGCAGGAACAGGGCGGCGGAGATACCCGACAGGCGGCCGCGGCCGCCGGAATTCACATTGATCATGCTCTGGCCGATCATGGCACAACCACCCATGCCGCCAAACATGCCGGTAGTCGTGTTGGCCACACCCTGGGCCACGCACTCGCGGTTGCCGTGGCCGCGGGTTTCGGTGATCTCGTCCACCAGCCGCAGGGTCAGCAGCGACTCGATCAGGCCGATGGCCGCCAGCACCACCGCGTAGGGAAAGATAATGACCAGGGTCTCGAAGGTGAAGGGCACCGAGGGAATATGGAACACCGGCAGGCCGCCCTCGATGGAGGCGATGTCCCCCACCACCCGGGTATCCAGGCCGAGGCCGAACACCAGCAGGCTCACCGTGAGGATGGCCACCAGCGAGGAAGGCAGGGCCGTGGTGAAGCGCGGCAGGAAGTGGATAATCAGCATGGTGAGGGCAACCAGGCCCGCGAGCATGTACAACTGGGCGCCTTGCAGCCAGGCCACGTCGACAATGCTGCCTTCCATGAAGGTACCCGCCAGCCAACCCGGCTCGCCCTCCACCCCGAACTGGCTGAGCTGGGCCAGGAAAATCACGATGGCCAGGCCGTTGACGAAACCCAGCATCACCGGGTGCGGCACCATGCGGATGAACTTGCCGAGCTTGAGCAAGCCGGCGCTGATCTGCAGGATACCCATCAACACCACGGTGGCGAACAGGTACTCCACGCCGTGGTCGGCCACCAGCGTCACCATCACCACGGCCAGCGCGCCGGTGGCCCCGGAGATCATGCCGGGGCGACCGCCGATGCAGGCGGTGATCAGGCCCACCATGAAGGCCGCATACAGGCCCACCAGCGGCTCGACCCCGGCCACGAAGGCAAAGGCCACCGCCTCCGGCACCAGGGCCAGGGCCACGGTCAGGCCGGACAGCACATCGTTCTTGACGGTGGCTGCCTTACTGGGATGAAACTCGAACATCGCGCACTCTCTACAGCAAATGGCCCCGCCCGCGGCTGCGCGGCGGACAAACGGCACAATTAAGTGGACCAATCGGCGGGGAGATTAGAGTTATGCGACGACAGGAAAGGCCGCGCATTCTAGTGGATGGCGGCAGCCGCTACAATCGGGATCGCGTCAAGTGTGAACATGTCACACTGGGGCAACAGCAGGTATTCGGACCAGGAGGGCAGTAAAATGGACCAACAACGGCAGGTGCTGAACAAGCAGAACCTCGACATCCAACCCGGCCTGCCCCTGCGGGCCTCCAGCGGCGGCATCGAGGAACTGCGCGCCGACATCCAGCGCCTGATGGACATGGAGGCCATCAAGCAGCTCAAGTACGCCTATTTTCGCTGCGTCGACACCGCCAACCTGGAAGAACTGGCCACCCTGCTGCACGAGGACCTGACGGTGAATTACGTGGGCGGCACCTACGAGTGGAATATCCAGGGCAGGCAGGACTTCGTCGCCAACATCGGCATGGCCTTCAGCAAGCAGGCCGTGGGCCAGCACAACGCCCATCACCCGGAGATCCAGATGCTCAGCGACACCGAGGCCACCGCCCTTTGGTACCTGGCGGACAATATGTGGATACTCAACCACAAGGCGAAAACCCACGGCACCGCCCTCTACCGCGATCGCTACCTGAAGGTGAACGGAAACTGGGTGATCAAGGACACCCGCTACGAACGCATCTACGAAATCAACGAGCAGCTCGAGGCCAGCCCGGCCCTGAGCTCACACTACCTCGGCGTACACGGGGGGGAGCCGCAGTTCTAGCTGCCCAGGTACTCTCGCAGGCGCGCTTCCGCCTGCTCGCCGAACAGGATGTCACAGGCCTCGCGCAGGCCGGGCGCGCGGGCCAGTTCCTCGCGCCGCACCACCAGCTCGATCTTGGAGCGGCGGCGCATGAAATCTTCCAGCTTGACGATCATCTCCCGGCGCGCCGCCAGTTCGATCTCGCAGCGGGTGTACTCGGCGTTCTCGATCAGCAGGTCTGCGCAGCGTTCATCCTCCCGGATTCGCTCCAGCAGGCCGAAGGCGCTCTCGCCGTAGCGCCGCCAGAAGCGTTCCGACAGGGGTTCGGATGAACTGGGGTGGGTCAGCCTATCCAGGTCCATGAGACGGGCCTGCAGGCGGAACTCGTCCCGCAGGTCCACCCCGGGCTCGCCGTACCACTTATTGCGCGGGGTCGGCACGTCAACGCCGAGACGATGCACCCACTGCGCCACCTCATCGCCGACGTTCAGGCAGTCGGTGAGTTTGCCGCCGAAAATGCTCAAGTGACGACTGGCCTCATCCACCTCGATCACGTGCTTGCGCGACAGCGCCACCCAGTCGGCTTCGCCGCCGTGGCCTTTTATGGCCAGCGGCCGCACGCCCACCCGCTCGGCGATAATGCTGTCGCGATCCAGCGGCGGGTCCAGGTCCAGCAGGGCGTTGGCATTGGCCAGGATAAAATCCCGGTCTTCATCGGTGACCCCGACCTCCGGGCTGGACACCTGGGTATCGGTGGTGCCGATGCAGGTCTTGGGCCCCATGGGAATAAGAAAGAACAGGCGGCCATCGCTGGCGAAGAAGGTGAGCACCCGGCGATTGTCGGTGATGCGGTCGACGATCAGGTGCACCCCCTTGGAAAACAGGTGGTGGTATTCGGTGGTTTCGCCAGCCAGCGCGTTGTGGGCGTCGGCATAGGGTCCGCAGGCGTTGACCAGCACCCGCGCGCGGATGTCGATCTCCCCTCCGCCGACCACGTCGCGGGCAGCGCAGTGCCACAGCTCTCCCTGCCGTCGCGCGCCCAGCGACTCCACGTAGTTGGCGGCGATACAGCCATAGTTGAGGCTCTTGCGCACGAAGTTGAAAACGAAGCGGGCATCGTTGTCGTAGAGGTAACAGTCGGAGTACTCCAGGCCGCCCGCGGCCTTGCTGGTATTGATCACCGGCTCGGCGGCCTCGATCGCACGGGCGCTGACATAGCGCGGGGGGCGGGTCTTGAAGCGCCCCATGACCCAGTACACCAAACTGCCCAGGAAAACGAAAAACGGCGGAAAGCGGAAACCCCGCTGGATGGTGGTGAAAAAACGTATCTCCTTGACCGTGGAGGGATAGGCCCGCATCAGCTTGTTGCGCGACCTGCACAGCTTGTTCACCAGCAGGTACTCGTGGGTCTCCAGGTACTTGATTCCCCCCCAGGCCAGGTTGGAGGACGCGGAGCTGACGCCGCCGGCAAAATCGCCGCGGTCGATCAGCGCCACCCGTACCCCGCGCCCCGCCAGGGCGGCGGCGGCCACCGCGCCGTTGATACCGCCGCCGACAATCAGCACATCGAAAACCTGCTCGCCAAGTTTCTCGATATTGCTCTCGCGCAGTCCTGTCGCCATCTCACTGCTTCCTGTTGAGGTCGCGCCATTGCCGGGGGCTCATCGCTGCCCAGCCGTGGAAGGCGCGGGAAAATATCGCCGGGTCGGCGTAGCACAGCGCCCCTGCTATACGCGAGACGGGTAGTTCTGTATCCCGCAACAGGTGCATGGCCAACTCAAACCGGGTGTCGGCAAGCAGTTGCTGCAAGCTGGTGCCCTCCGCCCGCAGCCTGCTGCGCAGGGTGCGCTCGCTGACGCCGAATAACTGCGCCACGCCGGCAGAGGATACCCCACCGCCATGCAGCAGGCGCAGCAAAATGCACTGGACTTCCTCGCCAAGGCTTATGGGCCAGCCGCTTTCCGATGCCAGCAACGCCCCGGTCAGCTCGCGAAACAGCTCCGGGTTCGCGCCCGCAAGGGGGTGCTCCAGCCAGGAGGCGTCAAATACCAGGCCGGACAGTTCGGCGTCAAAATGCACAGTCTGCCCGAATAGCCTGCGGTGAGACTGTGTACAGGCTGGACGGCGGTGGGAAAACTGCACAGCTTGGGGCTGCCAGGCCAGGCCGCAGAGCTCACGCGCGGTCCGGTACGCCACCGCAATCGCTGCATCCAGCAACAGCGCGGTACCGGCCACTGCGGGGTGCTGCGGCACATACCCCAAAAACACGCTGGCGGCACCGGCGCTGAATAGGACCGGAACAGCCAGGCGGTCATAAAAATGCAGGTGCAGGATCAGCATCCGCATGGCCTCTCCCACCGTGGCCGAGTTGCGCATCAGTTCGCCCAGGGACCCAAAATCCTGCAGGGTAAAACGCCCACCGACCAGCAGGCCGAAATCCCCGCGGCCGGTGGAGGCTGCGCAGACAGACAGCAGGCGGCAGATGGCATGCTGGGTGACTGTATTCTCAGGGCTGGCGAACAATTGCGGAGACAAGCCCGCTGCGCGCAGGGCATCCCGGGGCGCTACGCCGAATTCTTCCAGCACCGCGGGCAGCGCCATCAGCGGCCCGATGCGGCCCTCCCCTGATCCGGAGGGCATCCTGCCGCTGGCGCCAGCTCGCGGCTCGCCGCTGTATTGCTTCTGCTTGGGGTCGGTCATCGGGGTGGGCCTGGCTGCTACACCGGCCAGCTTTTCTCGCGCTTGATCTCGCTCAAGGCTGCAATCCAAAAAACCCGAGACTGTCATGTCGCCGCCGGAAATGCAAAGTTTTTCCCTGACCGCTGCGCTAGTGTCACCCTTTCAATGTTTGCAAGCGAGCCAAATGAGCATGGATACGAACGCGCTGTTGCAAGTGGAGACCGGAGAACCACTCACCCTGTGGTGCACGCCCCACTCCCTGTACAGCGGCAAGGTGCGCTCCTACCTGATCAAGAAGGGCCTGCCCTTCAGGGAAATGCACCCGCCCCACCCCCGTTTCCAGGAGCAGGTGGTGCCCGCCCTGGGGCTGTTCGTGGTGCCCATCGTGGAAACCGCCGACGGCCGCCTGCTGCAGGACAGCAACGTGATCATCGATGAGTTGGAGCGCCACTTCCCCGAGCAGCCCATGGTGCCATCCGCGCCGGTGCAGCGAGTCGTTGCCCACCTGCTCAACGGCTTCGGCTCAGAGGGTCTGCTGCCGATCGCCATGCACTACCGCTGGAGTTACCGGGCCGCGCAGGAAAACTTCCTGCGGGCCGAGTTTGGCAGGGCCGCGCACCACGGCCCCGACCGGGAGGAGCGGCTGGCGGCCGGCGCCCAGCTGATGGATTATTTCAACAGTTTCCTGCCCATGCTGGGTATCTACCCCGAGTCGATCCCGGTGTTCGAAGCGGCCTATGACGAACTGCTGGATGCCCTGGATATCCACCTGCAGCACTACCCCTACATGCTGGGGGGCTATCCCAGCATCGCCGACTTCGGTTTCATGGGGCCGCTGTACGCCCACCTCGCCCGGGACCCGATACCCTCCGCGCTCATGAAGAACCAGGCGCCCAATGTATTTCGCTGGACCGAGCGCATGAACCTGGCGGCTATCGACGACGGCGAATTCCCCGAGCAGGCGCCGCAATGGTTTCCCGACGACAGCATCCCCGAAACCCTGCGGGCGGTGCTCAAGCTTCTGTTCCAGGACTGGGGCGTGCAACTGCTGGCGGACGCGGCCTTCATTAACGACTGGCTGGCGGCAAACCCGGACCTGGCCGGCGGCCGTCGCGCCTCCCACGACGGCGAGCGCAGCATTCACCCGGTGATGGGGGAAATCAGCCACCCCTGGCACGGGCAGACTATACGGCGCGGCAGCATGCCCCAGGGCCTGTGGCACTTCGAGCGCGGGGCCCGCCTGGCGCGGGAGCTGGAGGGCGAAGCCAGGGCCCGCTTCGAGACGCTGGCGCAGCAACTCGGCGGCGCCGAGGTGATGCAAATTCGCCTGGCGCGGCACCTGGAGCGGCGGGAGAATGCTTTGGTGTTTGCTTGAAAAGAAATTTGCTACCTGTCACGACGAGTTAATGGCCCGGTTCTACGCTATGCTCGCTACAGCAGGTTTTTACTGGTAACTCAACGAGCTCTCGCAAGGAGTCAAAATGTCAAAGATGTCGAATAGTTTCCACACTCTGAAAAGAGGACCAATCACCTGTTCCCTGGTACTCGCTGCGGCGACGCTGGTGGGCACCCACATGGCCAACGCCACCAAGATCGAGACTACCGGCGAACCGGGTTCGCCGGCATCCACCACCACCATCAGCGGCAAGCAACTGCCGCCGCCGGCGCCCGAGTTCGGCGGCGTCATCAAGGACGACGCGTTGAGCTCCAGGCCCTGGTGGCCGCCACGGGTGGTGCCGCCCGAGGATGCTCCCAATATCCTGCTGATCATGACCGATGATGCCGGCTTCGCCGTCAACAGCGTCTTTGGCGGCGTCATCCCGACCCCGACCATGGAGCGCATCGCCAACGAGGGGCTGCGCTACAACCGCATCATGTCCACCGCCCTGTGCTCGCCGACGCGGGCCGCCCTGATCACCGGGCGCAACCATCACTCGGTGGGCTTCGGGGTGATCGCCGAGCAGGCCACCGGCTTCCCCGGCTACGACAGCGTCATCGGTGTCGACAATGCCACCATCGGACGCATCCTGCGCGACAATGGCTATGCCACCAGCTGGTTCGGCAAGGATCACAACACCCCGACCTACCAGGCCAGTCAGGTAGGGCCCTTTACCCAGTGGCCAACCGGCCTTGGCTTTGACTATTTCTACGGCTTCGTGGGCGGCGACGCCAACCAGTGGGGACCGAACCTGTTTCGCAATACCACCCAGATCTATCCCTTCAGGGACTACCCGAGCACCCTGAAGATGGATCGCTCGGATCCCAAGGCGGAGATCTGGCCGGTGACCGGCGAAGAGTCCTCCTGGAACCTCATCACCGCCATGGCCGACGATGCCATCGACTGGATGACCCGTATTCACCAGACCGATCCCAACCAGCCGATCTTCCTGCACTACGTGCCCGGCTCTTCCCACGCGCCGCACCACCCGACCAGGGAGTGGGTGGACAAGATCAGCGCCATGCACCTGTTTGACGACGGCTACGAGAAATTGCGCGAGCGGATCTTTGAGAACCAGAAAAAACTCGGCGTGATCCCGCCTGACCAGGAACTCACCCCATGGCCCGACCACATCCTGGCACCCTGGGATAGCCTGAGCGAGGACGCCAAGAAGCTCTACATTCGCCAGGCCGAGGTGTTCGCCGCCTACGTGGCCTACAACGACCACGAGATCGGCCGGGTGATCCAGGCCTTCGAGGACCTGGGCAAGCTGGACAACACGATCGTCATCTACATCAACGGTGACAATGGCACCAGCGCCGAGGGTGGGCCCGAGGGCACCTTCAGCGAGGTCGCCTTCTTCAACGACGTGCGCCCGCCGGTGGACGTGCAGATGAAGTACTACGACGCCTGGGGCACGGAGTTTGCCTACAACCATATGTCGGCTGGCTGGTCCTGGGCTTTCGATACGCCCTTCGACTGGTTCAAGCAAAATGCCTCCCGCCTGGGCGGCATCAACCAGAACATGGTCATCTCCTGGCCGAAACGCATCAAGGACAAGGGCGGACTGCGCGAGCAGTTCATGCACGTGATCGACGTCACCCCCACCCTGCTGGAGGTCACCGGCATCTCGGCGCCGGAATACGTGGACGGCATCGAGCAGAAACCCATAGAGGGCACCAGCTTCGCCTATACCTTCGATGAGAAGAATGCCAAGGCGCCTTCGCGGCACAAGACCCAGTACTTCGAGATGATGGGCCAGTGGGCGCTCTACCACGAGGGCTGGCTGCTGAGCACCAAGGTCAACCGGGCACCCTGGGAGGCCTTCGGTGAAGCCAATATGGACCCCCTCAACAACCAGGTGTTTCAGCTCTACAACCTGAACGAGAGCTGGAACCAGGCCGAGGACATCGCCGCCGGGCACCCCGAAAAGGTCAAGGAAATGCGCAAGATGTTCCTCGAGGAGGCCAAAAAGTACCAGGTGCTGCCGCTCAACGCATCGGTGGCCGCCCGGGTAGCGGCACCGCGCCCCAGCCTCACCGCGGGTCTCTCCGAGTTGGTCTACACCCGGCCGATGACCGGCGTGCCCCAGGGCGATGCGCCCTACCTGCTCAATACCTCCTACACCATCACGGCGGACATCACCGTGCCGGAGGATGGCGCCGAGGGCATGATCGTTACCTCCGGCGGGCGCTTCGCCGGCTGGGGCTTTTACCTGCTGGAAGGCAAGCCGGTATTCAACTGGAATCTGCTCAACCTGGAATGGGTCAAGTGGGAAGCCCCCAAGGCGCTGACACCCGGCAAGCATACCGTGGAGTTCGACTTCAAGTATGACGGCCTGGGTCTCGGCACCATCGCCTACAACAGCTTTGCCGGCGTCGGCAAGGGTGGCACCGGTACCCTGAAGGTGGACGGCAAGGTCGTTGCCGAGCAACGCATGGAGAAGACGATCCCGATCATCCTGCAGTGGGACGAGAGCTTCGATATCGGCTCCGACACCATCACCGGCATCGACGACGCCGACTACCTGCCGCCGTTCCCGCTCACCGCCAAGCTGGACAAGCTGACGATCAGGATCGATCGCCCGCAACTGTCTCCGGAGGCGATCAAGCAACTGGAGGACGGCATGAAGAAAGTGGCCGCCGGCCGCGAATAGCCGGTTAGGGCAACAAAGCTGGCTGGTAGTCGCCCCGCGTAACCTCCGGGGCTAGCCGGAGCCGTTCCCTGCGCCATGCAACAGCATGGCGATACCCACAGCCACCAGCATGATCCCGGTCGAGCGCACTACCAGCGCCGGCCGGCGCACCACCTTTTCCAGCAGCACCAGCAGCGCCAGGCCGGCAATCCACACCAGGTTCATGACGCCCCCGGCAAACAGCAGCAGCATCAGGGTCCAGCAGCAGCCGACACAATACAGGCCGTGGGCAAGCCCCATATACAGCGCGCCTGGCCAACCGTTGCGCCAGTGACCGCTGAGAAAGGCCGCGGGACTTTGACAGTGCGCCAGGCAGGCGTACTTGAGCGGTGAAAGCTGGTAAAGGCCGGCGCCGATCAGCAGTACGGCAGTCAGCAGTGGGCTGTTGCTCCACATCATCATGCCGTGCACCAGGCCAGACTGTTCCAGCAGCCACTGCAGCAGCGTCGCGCCCAGGCTGAACAGCAGCCAGGCCAACAGGTAACCCGACAGGAATGCCGCGGTGGGCACCAGCGCGCCCGCCTCCCCGGCCCGCTTGCGGTTGTGCCGCACCACCCGGGCGTACAGCAGGATTACGGGAGCGGCACTGGGTACCATCATGGCGATCATCATGACCCACCACATGGCGACCATGATCAGCCAGTAACTGAGCGGCCAGGTAGCGATGCCACCACTGTACAGCGGCGGCGGAAACTGCCAGGTGGTCATCGCCACGATGCTCATACCGGTGCCGGCGCCGGCCAGCAGGTAGGCCCAGCTGAGCAGGCACAGCGTAAACAGGCCGGCGCAAATGAACAGCCGCTCGCGCCGCAGCAGCCATTCAGTGGCGGTCTGGCCGGTCATCGCCCGTGGGTCAGGCGGCGTTGGCCCTGACGACGCCCTGGTTGTTCATGTGCAGGTGGGCTAACTGGGCGTAACAGTCGCTATGGGACAGCGCGATGGGGCCAGTGGTGCGCCAGTTGGCGCTGCCCATTTCGGCCACCGTGTACTCGAAGCCGTCCGGCAGGTCAATGCGCGCCCGGTGCGGCTCACCCGTCACCGGGTTGAGAATGGGGCTGGCACTGCTCTCGCCCACGCCGGGTATTTTCACATGCCCCACCCTGGCGTCCACGTCGATAGCGATATCAATGGGCTTGAATAGTGGGTCGAACACCTCGTCGTAGGTTGCCGCAAACACATTGAACACCGTGGCGCCGGGCTCGGTCTCTTCGCCACCAAGAATCGTCAGCAGAGCCTGCCGCTGGGCCTCGTCGGCCGCCTCGTCTATCACCGCCAGCAACTTGCCGCCCCCCTCGTGCACGGGCCCGGGCCACTGCATGATGGACGCCGCCCTGAGGCCGTCGAGACGGGTTGTACCGAAGTGCCCGCGGTGAATCACCAGGCCTACCATGGCCTCGCAGTTACCGTGAGTGGGCAGGGCATTGAACTGGCAGGGGCAGCCGTAATCGCAGTTACAGGCCGCCAACTCGGTGCCCTCGAATTCCCATGGAATCATAGTGGGCCTCCTTCTGGTTGCGTGCTTCGTGTCGTGCCGCAATAACTGGCGTTGCGCCACACGCACGGACCTATATCTATAGCCCAGAAACGCGGCTTCCGCTAATTATTCCCCGGGCATCGGCGCCGCGAGGCTTGCAAAGGGATGCCCTGCCGGTAATAGAACCGGCAGCTCGAGCAATATGCGCTGAAATAGTAAGAACAATGTCTCATCCTGGCGCACAATAGCCTCACAGCAGACCTGAGCACCAAATAACCCCGGAGGCAAGCAATGATTAACCCCCCGCGCCAGCATGTCCTGATTACCGGCGTCTCCACCGGCATCGGTTTCGACGCCGCGCGCTACCTGATCGAGCGCGGTTTTCACGTGTTTGGCAGTGTGCGCAAGCAGGCCGACGCCGAGCGCGTGCAGGCCAGCCTCGGCGAGCAGTTAACCCCCCTGCTGTTCGACGTCACCGATGAGGCTGCCATCAAAGCGGCCGTCGGCGAGGTGGAAGCGATCGTCGGCACGGGTGGACTCTGTGCCCTGGTGAACAATTCCGGCATCTCGGGCTCGGGCCCGTTGATGCATATGCCGCTGGGCGAGGTCCGCCAGATGTTCGAGGTCAACGCGCTGGGACTGCTGGCAGTGACCCAGGCGTTCCTGCCACTGCTGGGCGCTCGCCAGGACTGCCCCCATGCGCCGGGGCGGATCGTCAATATCAGCTCCATCAGCGGCGGCCTGGTATTCCCCTTCGTGGGCGCCTACGGCGGCAGCAAGCATGCGGTGGAGGCACTGACGGACGGCCTGCGTCGCGAGCTGGGCATCTTCGGCATCAAGGTGATCGGTATCGAGCCAGGCAATATCCGCACACCCATCTGGGAAAAGGCCGCCGAGGTGGATACGCGCTACGCGGCTACCGCTTACGGCAAGTTCCTGGAAGATATGCCGGAACGCCTGGCAGAGATGGGCCGCAAGGGCTCACCCGTCGAGCTGGTCAGTCGCACAGTCTACAAGGCGATTACCGCCCCACGGCCCAAAACCCGCTACCCGCTGACCCCGCTGTGGCGCCTCTCCCGCATCTGCGGCGACTCCGTGCTGGACCGGCTGACCAAGTCGGCCATGGGAATCAAGTAACGAGCGGCCCCCCAGGCACGCAAAGCAATCATCATTTGGAGCAAGCAATGGCCTACGAAAATTTCAATACCCTCACTGTCACCGTCGACAAGGGCGTCGCCACCGCCACGCTGGACTATGGCGAGCTGAACCTGATGGATATGGCAATGTTGCTGGACATCGACCGGCTGGGCCGGGAGATAGAAGCCGATGACGCGATCAGGGTGCTGGTCCTGCAGAGCGCGAATCCCGACTTTTTCGTCGCTCACGCGGACCTCGATCTTATCGCCACCCTGCCACCGGAACCGGAACCGCGCGAGGCGGCGCTGGGCGCCATCAACGCGGCGCTGGACAGGCTGCGCACCATGCCCAAGGTCAGTATCGCCAAGATCGCCGGGCGCTGTCGCGGCGGCGGCAGCGAGCTGGCGCTGGCCTGTGACATGCGCTTCGCCACGCTGGGCAAGGCGGTTTTCGGGCAACCGGAGGTAGGCGTCGGCATCATTCCCGGCGCCGGCGGCACGGTGCGCCTGCCCCGCCTGGTCGGCCGCGGCCGGGCCCTGGAGATGATTCTCGGCTGCGGCGATATCTCCGCCGAAGTCGCCGAGCGCTACGGCTACGTCAACCGCGCCCTGCCGGCCGCTGAAATCGACTATTTCGTCAGCAGCCTGGCCCAGCGGATTGCCAGTTTCCCGGCCCAGGCGCTGGCACTGGCCAAGGCGTCAGTGAACATGACCGGCAGCATCGAGGAACAACTGAACTACGAGGAGCGCGCCTTTCTCGAGTCCGTCCACAGCGAACCCGCCCGGCGGCGCATGGACGCCGCCATGGCCATGGGCATGCAGACGCCCAGCATCGAGAAATGTTGTTTCACCCATATCTGGGGCCCGCTCGCGGGCGTTTGAGAACCCGGAGGAATACCGTGTACCCGGCCACAACCTGCTGCGTTTCCTGACCCTGCCGGCTTGCCTGTTGCCCGATCGCTACCCTGACCTGATTCCGCGCTTGCTGTAACATCGCAGCCCTGCCCGCCGCCGCGGTGCCAGGTTGCCAGGTTGCCAGGGCAGCCAGCGGCGCTAGGCCAGGCCCCAGAACCGCTCGCACACGCCGATGAAGTCCCGGGCGCTGGCGCTCAGCACCCGGCCGGCGCGGTAGTAGAGCCCCACCTCCTTGGCAATACTGCCGAAGGACACATCATCTATGATGCGGAAGTCGGCACAGGTGGGGTGCTCCTGCAGCAGCTTGCGGTCTATGAATGCCACCCCCATGCCCTGGGCCACCATATGAATGCGCAGCGACAGGCTGCTGACCTCCCACACAGTGCTGAACTGGTCGCGGATGCGCAGGATGGAGGGCCGCATATCGGGGTTGTCCAGGGCCGAGGTGATCAGGGGGGTCAGCTTCAGGGCTCCCTCGTCGCCGCGGATCATGCGCGGGTAGTGGGGGTGTTGAGGGCTCACCACCAGGTGGCGCGAATCGCTGTACAGGGGGATGGTGGTAAAGGCCGACATCTGTTTCTGGAAAGGCCCAAGCCCCAGTTCCGCGTTGCCGGCCAGCACCTCCGAAATGATGCTGCGACCCGGCAATTCGGCTATCTTCATCCTGGCTTCGGGGTTTCCCTGATAGTAAGTGCTTATTAACTGCGGTGCATAGAAGCGATTGATGGAGGCGCTGAGGGCCAGGCTCAGGGTTTCGGCATTGCCCCGCTTGAGCTGGGAGATATCCTCCAGCGCCTGCTGCTCCTCCCGCAACACATCCACGGCGTACTCGAACAGGCGCTTGCCCACATCGCTCAGGCGCAACTCCTTGCCGCGCTGGATCAGCGGGGTTTCCAGCTTGGATTCCAGCCCCGCCACCGCCTGGCTGACCGCCGACTGGCTGATATGCAGGGCTTCCGCCGCCCGCTTGAAGCCACCCTCCTCAATGACCGCGCGAAAGGCCCGTAACTCACTGTTTTCCAAGCGCATATTAGTTTTTCTAATAGACCGATAAGTATAATTAATTCTACTAATCGCACCGCCCTTCGTATACTGTGAAAAATTACCAATCTGGAGGCGCAGACATGACCTCGGAAGCACCTGTTTATTCCGCTGACCTGGCGGGGATCGTCGTCGGCGATACCGCTATCTCCAACGTCCAGGGGGAGCAGGGCATCCTCAGTTACCGCGGCCTGGACATCAACGAGTTGGTGGCCATGCCGTTCCTGCACGTGGTGTGGCTGGTGCTGTTCGGAGAGCGCCACAACACCCAGCAGATGAGCCGCCTCAAGACCTTCATGTGCAAGCACTCGCGCCTGACCCACGACGAGATCGAGCTGCTGCGCCGCGTGCCCCCCGACCTGCACCCCATGCTGATGCTGCAGGGAATGGTGCCACTGCTGGAGGTCCCGCAGAAGCAGGCCATGGACATGGAGCTCGACGCGGAGCGCGGACTGTTTATCGCCGCCAAGATTACCGCCCTGATCGCCGCCCATCACCGCCTCGCGCAGAACAAGGTGGTGCTGGCCCCCACCCCTGGCCTCCTGTTCCACGAGAATTTCCTAACCATGTTCCATGGCTCCGCCCCCAGCGCCGAGCAGGTCAAAATGCTCAACGCGGCGCAAATCCTGCAGATGGAGCACAGCTTCAATTGCGGCACCTTCGCCGGGCGCGTCTGCGCCAGCACCCTGGCGCCGATTCAGTCCTCCATCTCCGCCTCAATTGGCACCCTGTTCGGCAAGCTGCACGGCGGCGCCGACCAGGCCGCCCTGGAAATGGCCATGGCCATAGGCAGCCCGGACAAGGCCGAGGCCTACGTGCGCGAATGCCTGGCCAACAAGGAGAAGATCATGGGCATGGGCCACCGCGAGTACCGCACCGTCGACCCGCGGGCCAAAATCCTGAAGCCCATGGCGGTGGAGCTGTGCCAGGACGAGGAGAGCAAAAACCTGCTGGCCACGCTGGTCGCGGTAGAGGAGGCCTGCCAGCGCGAGTTCGCCGAGCAGGGCAAGGAAATCTGGGCCAATGTGGAATTCTACAAGGGCGCAGTGTTCCACAGCCTGGGAATCCCCACCCACTATTTCACCGCCCTGTTCGCCATGTCACGGGTATACGGCTACATCGCCCACTTCCTGGAATTCAGCAAGAACAGCCGCCTGATCCGCCCCCGGGCCAACTATACCGGCCCCACGCCAGGCGAACGCGGCAAGTCCGCCGCCTGAATCCGGGGCGACACCCTCCCGGGATGCCGCCGGCGTCCCGGCGCCTGGCTCGGCCACATTCCCCCAGCCGACACGCGGACATTGCCAGTGTCGGCGACGGCGCGGTATAACTGCCGCATCGTTTTCAATCCTGCACAGGGGATCCCATGCGAATTCTCGCCGGCCTGGCTATCGCCCTGACCCTGGCGGCCTGCACTGAGCAATCCGCGCAACAGGCTCTGGGCACCCTGGAGCGCGACCGGATTGTACTCAAGGCCACCGCCAACGAAATCATCGTCGATCAGCCCGTGCCGGAAGGCACCGCGGTCGCCGCGGGCACCCTGCTGGTGCAGCTGGACGACCGCCGGCAGCAGGCGGTGGTGGCGCAGGCAAGGGCCCAGCTGGGCCAGGCCGAGGCGCACCTGGATGAATTGCGCAACGGCGCGCGCCCGGAAGACATCGCCGCCTCCAGCGCCAGGGTGGCCGGCGCTCGCGCCACCCTGGTGGAGGCCCGCGCCAACTACCAGCGCACCCAGTCCCTGGTGAAACAAAGACTGGCCGCCCAGGCCAGCCTGGACACGGCACTGGCGGCGCGGGATGCCGCCGAGGCCAACCTGGAGTCGACCGAGGAGGAACTGCTGCGCCTCACCAACGGCACCCGCAAGGAACAACTGGACCAGGCCGCCGCCGCGGTGCAGGCCGCCGCCGCGCACCTGGAACTGGAAATGCACAACCTGCGCGAACTGAGCGTCGTCGCCACCCGCGACGCCTACCTGGACAGCCTCCCCTGGCACGTGGGTGAGCGGCTCACCGCCGGCACCACCGTGGCCCTGCTGCTGGCGCAGGAGCGACCCTATGCCAGGGTCTACGTCCCCGAACCCTGGCGCACCCGCCTGCATGTGGGCGACCGCAGGCCCGTCAAGGTAGATGGTGTTGCCGAGCCGTTACTGGGTGAACTGCGCTGGATCGCCACGGACCCGGCCTTCACGCCCTACTTCGCCCTCAACGCGGAGGACCGCGCCCGCCTGGTTTACCTGGCGGAATTCGTGCTCGAGGATGGTGAGGACCTTCCCACCGGGGTGCCCGCCCAGGTGCTGCTGGGCGATGACTGAACCGGCGATCCGGGCCCGGGCCCTGTCCAGGCACTTTGGCGAGGTGATCGCGGTGGACGGAGTGGACCTGGACGTGCCTGCCGGAGAGATCTATGGCTTCCTGGGCCCCAACGGCTCGGGCAAGACCACCATTATCCGCATGCTCTGCGGGCTGCTCACCCCGACTGCCGGGGAGGTGTCGGTACTGAAGCTGAACATTCCCGCCGAAGCGGAGGCGCTACGGCGCAAAATCGGCTATATGACCCAGAAATTCTCGCTGTACGACGAGTTGACCGTCTCCGAGAACATGATGTTCATGGCGCGAGTACACGGCCTCAGCCGCGGCGAAGCCAGAACGCGCATCAGGCAACTGCTGGACCGTTACGGGCTCACCGCCATGCGCGATCGCTTCGCCGGCGCCATGAGTGGCGGCCAGCGCCAGCGCCTGGCGCTGGCCGTGGCTACCCTGCATTCGCCCACCCTGTTGTTCCTGGACGAACCCACTTCCGCGGTGGACCCGGAAAACCGCCGCGATTTCTGGGAAAAACTGTTCGACCTCAGTGACGCAGGCACCACTATCCTGGTGTCCACTCACTACATGGACGAGGCCGAGCGCTGCCACCAGCTGGCCATCCTCGAAACTGGACACCTCAGGAAACACGGGACGCCCAGGACCCTGATGGCGGAACTCGACGGGCGGGTGATCGAAATCAGCGGCCCCAACCTGCGCCAGGTCAAGGAGCGGGCCCTGCAGCTGCCACAGGTGCAATCCGCCGCCCAGCAGGGACTGCAACTGCGAATCCTGCTGCGCGCTGCCGCGCCGGACCCGATAGCCGGGCTGCGCGCGCAACTGGGCGACGGCGCATTGAGCTATGCCGTCACCAAACCCAGCCTGGAAGACGTGTTCGTGGCGTCCACCCACGGGGGCGATGGGCAATGAGCATCCTGAGCCGACTGGAGGCCATTGCCAGCAAGGAATTCAAGCAGCTGGCCAGGGACCGTGTCACCTTCGGCATGATCGTGATGATCCCGCTAATGCAATTGCTGCTGTTCGGTTACGCCATCAACACCGAAGTGCGCAACATACCCATCGCGATCGTCGACCAGAGCGGCAGCGCCGCCGCCCGCACTATCACTGAGCAGGTACGTGTCACCCAGGTGGTGGAGATCGTCGATTACTACGCCACCCCCAAAGAAGCTGAAGAGGCGCTGGTGGCGGGCAAGGTCAGCGCGGTGCTGGTGTTCCCGCACAACCTGGCCCAGCGCGCGGCCAGCGGCGAGCCAGTTGGCCAGTGGCTGGTGGACGGCTCCGATACCATGGTCGGCTCGGCGCTGCTGGCACTGCGCTCCATGCCCCTGCAAATGGTGGCCGGGGTACCCCAGGGAGCCTACCAGGGCGCCACACCCAGCTTCGAGGTCGCCCTGTTCTTCAATCCCGAGCGCCGCTCCGAGGTCAATATCGTGCCCGGGCTCACCGCTATCATTCTCACCATGACCCTGGTGCTGTTTACCTCGGCAGCACTGGTGCGCGAGCGCGAACGGGGCAACCTGGAGCTGTTGATCACCACGCCGATAAGCCCCCTGGAACTGATGGTGGGCAAGCTGCTGCCCTACATCGTGGTGGGCCTGGTGCAGGTGACCATCATCCTCGGCCTGGGGCGACTGGTGTTCGGCGTGGCCTTCCAGGGGGAATTGCTGAGTCTCGCGGCGATCACCATGCCTTTCATCGCCGCCAACCTAGCCCTGGGATTGCTGATCTCCACCCGGGCAACGACCCAGTTGCAGGCCATGCAGCTGACCTTTTTCATCCTGATGCCATCAATTCTGCTCAGCGGCTTCATGTTTCCCTACGCAGCCATGCCCCTGCCGGCCCAGTATATTGCCGAGGTTCTGCCCGCCACGCACTACATGCGGCTTATCCGCGGGGTGTTCCTGCGCGGCGCGGAGGCCGGCCAGTTGCTGGCCGACACCCTCTGGCTGGTGGGTTTCACACTCGTCATGCTGGTCATCGCCACCAAGCGCTTCCGCAAGTCGCTGGACTAGGCTGTATATACCTCCCGCGCCCGCGGGTAATTAATAGGCTGCCGCTATTCTGTATCAGCCGCGATTTCGTTATAGTTTTGGCCAGATAATCCCGATCTCCCCCGATTCTCCACGAGGTAGCGAACATGTCACTGGCCGACCTGCTCAGAGAGCAACTGGAGAAACGCATAGAGAGCTGGAATACCCAGATCGATGCGGCGGAAGCAAAGGCCAGGGCCCGCCAGGCCGAGGCCGAGGCAGACGCCTCCAGTGCCGAACTGGAACAGGAGCTGTGGGCCAGGGCACAGGATTTGCGGGCGAAAGTGAACGAGGGCAAGGCCTACCTCGACGAGCTGGCGCGGGCCGGTGAAGACAAGACCGAGCAGCTCAAGGCCAAACTGCGCAAACTCCTGGACTAGGGCCTGACTATCAGCTTTCCCCTGCACTGCTGGATTGTCCCGACCCGGATCCTCGGCGTCATCGCCCTCACCTGCTCACTCGCAGCCTGTGGCGGCGGCGAATCCAATGTCGAGTCGGGCAACCGCGAGGGCATTCTCTACTACGGCAACGGATCCGAGCCCCAGGGCCTGGACCCGCACGTGGTGACCGGGGTGCCGGAAAACCACATCATTCGCGCCCTGTTCGAGGGCCTGGCGGTAAAGAACCCCTATACCCTGGAGCCGGAACCCGGGGTCGCCGAGAGCTGGGATATCAGCGAGGATGGCCGCACCGTCACCTTCCATATCAATCCCGAGGCCAGGTGGTCCAACGGTGACCCCATGAGTGCCCACGACTACGTGTGGTCCTGGCAACGCCTGCTCAGCCCGGCCATGGGCGCCGAATACAACTACATGCTGTTCCCGGTGAAAAACGCCAAGGCCTTCGCCACCGGGGAGATCACCGATTTCGCCGAGGTCGGCGTCAAAGCCCTGGACGACCTCACCCTGCAGGTCACCCTGACCGAACGCACCCCCTACTTCATCCAGCTGATGGATCACTACAGCACCTTCGCGGTACACCGCCCCACCCTGGAGAAAGTTCGGCAAGGCCACGGACCGCTTCACCCCCTGGACCCGGGTGGAGAACATGGTCAGCAACGGCGCCTTCCGGCTCAAGGAGTGGGCGCTGAACCGCCGCATAGAGGTGGAGAAGAGCGACACCTACTGGGATCGCGACAAGGTGCGCCTCAACGGCGTGGTGTACTACCCGACCGAGAACGTGGTCAGCGAAGAGCGCATGTTCCGGGTGGGGCAACTGCACTACACCCAGAGCGTACCGCTGGGCAAGATTCCCCTGTACCGGGAGATGGAGAACAGCCCCTACGTGCAGGCCCCCTACCTGGGCACCTATTACTTCCTGCTCAATACCACCCGGCCCCCGCTGGACGACGTGCGCGTGCGCAAGGCCCTGTCCATGGCGGTGGACCGGGACAAGCTCAACAAGACCGTGCTCAAGGGTGCCAACGTCTCGGCCTACAGCATCACCCCGCCCGACACCCTGGGCTACTATCCGCCGAAACTGTTCAGCTACGACGTGGAAGCGGGCGCGGGAGTTGCTGGCGGAGGCGGGCTACCCCGACGGCGAGGGCTGGCCGGGGCTGGAGCTGACCTACAACACCAGCGAGGATCACCGCAAGATCGCCGTGGCCCTGCAGCAGATGTGGAAGGACGCCCTCAACATCGAGGTCACCCTGACCAACCAGGAGTGGAAGGTGTACCTGGACTCGGTCACCCAGATGAATTTCCAGATCGCGCGCCGGGGCTGGATAGGCGACTACGTGGACCCCAACAATTTCCTGGACCTGTTTCTCACCGGCGGCGGCAACAACAATACCGGTTTCTCCGACCCGCGCTACGACGACATGATCCTGCACCAGGCACCCCAGGCCGCCACCCGGGAAGAGCGCTTCGAGATCTTTTACCGGGCGGAAACCCTGCTGATGGAGCAGATGCCGATCATTCCCATTTATACCTATACCAGCAAGCACCTGATTCACCCCAGCGTGAACGGCCTGCCCTCCAACCTGATGGACTCCCTGAACCTGAAATACGTGTGGCTGGACAAGAACTGGCAGCCTGAAGAGGCGAGCGACTGATCATGTGGCGATTCATCACCATGCGACTGCTGCAGGCGATCCCGGTGATCCTGGTGGTCATCACCGCGACTTTTTTCCTGGTGCGAATGGCGCCGGGCGGGCCCTTCGACAGCGAAAAACCGGTGACCCGCGAGGTCAAGGCGGCCCTGGAGGCGCAGTACAAGCTGGACCTGCCGCTGTACCAGCAGTACTTCTCCTACCTCGGCGACCTGGCGCACGGCGACCTGGGGCCGTCGTTCAAGTACTCCGGGCGCAGCGTCAACGAGCTGATCGCGGCCGGCTTCCCGGTAACCGCGGAACTGGGCCTGTACGCGCTGCTGGTGGCACTGGGCATCGGCTGCCTGGCGGGCATCATCGCCGCCCTCAAGCCCAATACGCCCCAGGACTATATCCCCATGTCCGCCGCCATGATCGGCATCTGCATGCCCTCTTTCCTGCTGGGACCGCTGCTGGTACTGGTATTCGGTATCTACCTGGACTGGCTGCCGGTATCCGGCTGGGGCGATATCCCCGGGGACAAGATCCTGCCCAGCATCACCCTGGGGGCGGCCTATGCGGCCTACATCGCCCGCCTGGGCCGGGCCGGCATGCTGGAGGTGCTCAACCAGGACTATATCCGCACCGCCCGGGCCAAGGGCCTGCCGGAGTGGCAGGTGGTGACTCAAGCACAGCCTGCGCGGCGGCCTGATCCCGGTGGTGGCCTTCCTGGGCCCGGCCTTCGCCGGCCTGCTGGCGGGCTCTTTCGTGGTGGAAACCATTTTCCAGATTCCCGGCCTGGGCCGGTTTTACGTGCAGGCCGCCTTCAACCGGGACTACACCATGATCCTGGGCACCACGGTATTCCTGTCGGTGCTCATCGTGCTGTTCAACCTGCTGTCGGACATCCTGGCCGCCTGGATGAACCCGCGCCTGCGCGCCCAGTACGGGAAATAAGTCGATGAGCACCCGGCAAAATATTGTCGACATCAGCCAGGCGGAACAGGGTACCTCCCTGTGGCACGACGCCTGGCTGCGCCTGCGCCGCAACAAGCTGGCGGTGCTCGGGCTGGTGGTGCTGGTGCTGTTCATTGCCATCGCCCTGCTCACACCCTGGATCGCCCCCTACAGCTACCAGGCCCAGGACCTGGAACTGGGAGCCAGCCCGCCCTCGGCGGCGCACTGGCTGGGCACCGATATCTTCGGCCGCGACCTGCTGACCCAGATCATGTACGGCGGGCGAATTTCCCTCGCGGTGGGCTTCGTGGCCACCTCGGTGGCGCTGCTGATCGGCGTCACCTGGGGCGCGATCGCGGGCTACGTGGGCGGCCGCACCGACGCCGTGATGATGCGCCTGGTCGATATCCTCTACGCCCTGCCCTTCATGATTTTCATCGTCCTGCTGATCGTGGTGTTCGGGCGCAACATGCTGCTGCTGTTCCTGGCCATCGGCGCGGTGGAGTGGCTCACCATGGCCCGCATCATGCGCGGCCAGGTGCAGTCCCTGCGCCAGCAGGAGTTCGTGGAAGCGGCCATCTCCCTGGGACTGCCGCCGGCCACCCTGATCCGCCGCCACCTGGTACCCAACGCGCTGGGGCCCATCATCGTCTACACCACCCTGACCATTCCCAACGTGATGCTGCTGGAGGCCTTCCTGAGCTTCCTGGGCCTGGGCATACAGCCGCCGCAGACCTCCTGGGGGCTGCTCATTTCCTATGGCGCCGAGACCATGGAGGAGTACCCCTGGCTGCTGATCTTCCCCGGCCTGGCGCTGACGCTGACCCTGTTTTCCCTCAATTTCCTCGGCGACGGCCTGCGCGATGCGCTGGACGTGCGCGGCGCGAAGGACTGATCGCCATGGCCCTGCTGGACGTACAGAACCTGGAAGTCAGCTTCGTCACCCGCAACGGCACCAACAAGGCGGTGGACGGGATCAGCTTCAGCGTGGATACCGGCAAGATCACCGCCATCATCGGCGAGTCGGGCTCGGGCAAATCGGTGGCCTGCTACAGCCTGCTGGGGCTGGTGCCGCAGCCACCGGGTCGCATCGACGGCGGCCGCGCGCTGTTCGAGGGCCGCGACCTGCTGCAGATGGAGGAGCATCAGCTGCGGGAGATTCGCGGGCGCGATATCGCCATGATCTTCCAGGACCCGATGACCTGCCTCAATCCCTACATGACCATCGGCAAGCAGCTGATGGAGCCGCTGCTCTACCATCGCAAGGTTTCGAAGGAAGCGGCCAGGGAGCGCGCGCTGGAGCTGCTGGAAGAGGTCGGCATACGCGACCCGGCGGCCACCATAGACAATTTCCCGCACCAGTTTTCCGGCGGCATGCGCCAGCGGGTGATGATCGCCATGGCCCTGATCAACGAGCCCAAGCTGTTGATCGCCGACGAGCCCACCACCGCCCTGGACGTGACCATACAGGCGCAGATACTCAAGCTGATTGCCGAACTGCAGCACAAGCGCGATATCGGCGTGATATTCATCAGCCACGACCTGGCGGTGGTGGCGGACATCGCCGACACCATCGTGGTGATGAAACAGGGCCAGATAGTGGAAACCGGCGATCGCGAGGGCATTTTTCATAACGCCCGCGATCCCTATACCAAAAAACTGCTGGCCGCCATTCCCACCGACAGCAAGGCGCCGCTGCCAGGGCAGCCCGAGCCACTGATCAAGGTGCGCAATCTCTGTACCTGGTTTGCGCAGGGTCACGGCAAGGAGCCGGTGAAGGCGGTGAACGATGTCAGCTTCGATATTCACCGCGGCGAGGTACTGGGACTGGTGGGCGAATCCGGCAGCGGCAAGTCCACCATCGGTCGCTCCATCCTGCGCCTGGTGCCGGTCACCTCCGGCGAGGTGAATTTCGACGGCACCGAACTCACCCGGCTGGAGGGCCGCGAGCTGAAAACCATGCGGCGGCGCATGCAGATGATCTTCCAGGATCCCTTTGCCTCCCTGAACCCGCGCATGACCGTCTACGACACCCTGGCGGAACCTTTGCTGCTGCACGGCATCGAAACCCGCAAGAGCGTGGCCCAGGGCGTGCTCAAGCTGATGGACGACGTGGGCCTGGCCCGGGCTTTCGTGCGCAAGTACCCGCACGAGTTCTCCGGCGGCCAGCGCCAGCGCATCGCCATCGGTCGCGCCCTGGCCACCCGGCCCGAGTTCGTGGTGGCCGACGAGCCCGTGTCCGCTCTGGATGTGACCATACAGGCGCAGATCCTGGACCTGATGCAGGCGCTGGGGCGGGAGTACGGCCTGACCATGCTGTTCGTGTCCCACGACCTGGCGGTAGTGCGCCACCTGGCCGACCGCATCCTGGTGCTGTACCACGGAAAAATCGTCGAGCAGGGCAGCGGCGATGACCTGTTCGAGCGACCGCAACAGGCCTACACCCGACAGCTGCTGCAATCCATACCGGGTCGCTCGCTGCTGGCCTGAGCGAAGGAGCCCCGAAATGAAAACCGGATACCTGGCCATCCTGCTGCTGGCGCTGCTGCCCTCCCTGTCCGCGGCCGGGGAGCGGCAGCCCAAAATGATCCTGGGCTGGCTGGAAACCACCGAGTTCGTAGACTCGGGCATGCGCATCAAAACCAAGCTGGACCCGGGCGCCAGGACCTCCTCCATGCAGGCGACCAACATCGAGCACTTCACCAGGGACGGCGCCCCCTGGGTGCGCTTCGATTTTACCGATGAGGACATGGTCACCGGCAAAGAGCAGACCCTGCACCTGCAAGGGCCGCTGGTGCGCGAGGTGCAGATCAAGCGCCACGGCGCGCCCAATGTCACACGCCCCGTGGTAGCCCAGGAGATCTGCCTCTATCACCAGATCTACCGCGCCGAATTCAGCCTCACCGACCGCGACAAATTCAACTACGCCATACTGCTGGGACGCGTCTTCCTGGAGGACGTCGCGCTGGTCGATTCCAGTGAAACCTTTCTCAGCCGTCCCGACTGCGACGGCCACACCGCGGTGCGCAACCTCATCGATTAAACGCCGCGCTTTCGAAAATACCTGATAGCGGCACTATGGTATTGCTGACAAAACCTTGACAACGCGCCCGCCAAACGCGCCACAAACTCGATATCCCCCTGTTTTTACAGATTTTTATCGCCATTGCTGCAAAACCCGACAACAGCGATCCAACTCCGGCGGCGCCGGCGTATCCCCTGTAAGTCTACGCTGAGCGCACCCAGATGGCGGCGCCCGGCAACAGACGGAAACCCTTTAACCAGTGAATAATCGGAGAACGACTATGCAACTGAAAAAACTCGCTGTCGCCGGCGCCGTCGCCCTGAGCTGCTCTTTTGCCACTACCGCCATGGCAGACGCCAGCGCGGAACTGGCCGAATGCCTGTCCACCCCCATGGTCAATTTCAATGGCACGGTCGTCGACGCGGCCCTGGCCACCCCTGAACTCTCCACCCTGGTTGACGCCGTGGTTGCCGCGGGCCTGGTAGATGCCCTCAACGACGCCGAGAACATCACTGTCTACGCGCCCACCAACGATGCCTTCGCCGCCATCCCCGCCGACATCGCCGGCGCCCTGCTGGCCGATATTCCGGCCCTGACCCAGGTGCTGACCTACCACGTGACCCCCAACCTGCAGGATCCGCGGCGCTTCGTACCGCCGGTGCGTCGCAGCACCCTGCAGGGGGACGTGGTCTTCTTCCAGCGCATGGACAACGCCCCGATGGTCAACAACGCGGAAGTCAATTGCACCGGCGTGATGACCACCAACGGCTACGTATGGCTGATCGACTCGGTCCTGTTCCCGCAACTCTGAGCGCAGCCGGAACACCCGTGACACCCGGTCCCGGCACGCTGCCGGGCCGGGTTTTTTATGCCGGCGGCGCCCCGCGCCCGACTTCATCTAGAGCACCGGCGCTGTCCGCTGCGGGCTAATAGGCGGTGACCGTACCGTCCTTGCGCATCTCGGTAGCGCCGGAGTACACGCCACTGGCGGGATCCACGGCGATAGCCTGGTAGCCCCCGAAGGGCACCCCGCTGGCGTCCACTTCCACCCTGTGGCCCATGGCCCGCAATCCCTCCACCGTGGCGGCGCCGACCCCGGGCTCCACATAGACGGTACCCAACGCATCCTCGTCCACCCCGGTGGGCTGGCGCCCGCCCTCGTGCATGAAGCGCGCCGCATCCCCCGCCTGCTGGATGTCCATGCCGTAATCGATCATATTCACCAGAATCTGAACATGCCCCTGGGGCTGCATGGAGCCGCCCATCAGGCCGAAGCTCATCACCGGTCCACCGTCCTTCATCAGGAACGCGGGGATGATGGTGTGGAAGGGACGCTTGCCCGGCGCGTAGACGTTGGGGTGACCCGGTTGCAAGGAAAACAGCTCGCCGCGATCCTGCAGCATGAAACCCATGCCGTCGGGCACCAGGCCCGAGCCCATGCCCCGGTAGTTGGACTGGATCAGCGACACCATCATGCCGCTCGTCGTCCGCCACGGTGAGGTAGGTGGTGTCGCCGTCCCCCTCCAGTAGCGGTTCGCCGGGATGGTAATCGGCGGCGGCCCGGTCCGGGTCGATCAGGGCGAAACGTTCCCTGGCGTACTGTTCCGACAGCAGGCCCTGCAGGGGCAGGTCGGCGTAATCCGGGTCGGCGTAATAACGGGCGACATCCTCGAACGCCAGCCGCTTGGACTCGATCATGTAGTGGAACACCTGCGCCGAATCCCGCGGCCACTGGGCCAGGTTCACCTGCTGCAGGATGTTGAGCATTTGCAGGGCGGCAAAACCCTGGCCGTTGGGCGGCAGTTCATACAACTCGTAGCCGCGATAGTTCACCTTGGCCGGCTGCACCCACTCGCCCCGGTGGGCGGCCAGGTCCCTGTAGGCCATGTCGGCGCCGACGCGCTGGAAATAGTCGTCCATGCGCCGCGCCAGCTCGCCCTCGTAAAAGGCCTCGCGGCCGCCGCGAGCGATGGTTTCAAGAGTCGCCCCCAGGTCCGGGTTGCGGAATATCTCCCCGGCCGCCGGGGCGCGGCCATCCGGGAACCAGGTGGCGTCGATATTGGCCAGCAGGTCGCTGCCCGCCAGTCTTTGCTCGAAGGCCAGCTGGTTGCGCTGCAGGTAATAGGCGATGACCGGCGATACCGGAAAGCCCTCGCGCGCATATTGGACAGTCGGCGCCAGCAACTGCGACATGGGCAGCTTGCCAAAACGCTCGTGGATGGCAAACCAGCCGTCCACCGTGCCAGGCACGGTTACCGGCAACTGCCCCAGGGGCGGAATGCCCCTGAAATCCGCCGGCAGGCTGCCCTGCGCCTTCATGGTCGCTAGCTCGGACTTGAGCTGCTCCAGGCTGCGCCCCAGGGGAGATCGCCCGGAACCGTTATAGCCGTAAAGCTGGCTGCTGTGGGGATCCCATATCAGCACAAATATATCGCCGCCTATACCGCAACCGGTGGGCTCCATCAGCCCCAGGGCGGCATTGGCGGCAATGGCCGCATCCACCGCGGTGCCGCCCGCCTTGAGTACATCCAGCGCCAGCTGGGAAGCCAGCGGCTGGGCGGTGGCAGCCATGCCGTGGCTGCCATATACCGCGCTGCGGCTGTATGGGGCGCCGATGGGCCTGCCGCCACCGCCCAGCTCGGCCGGCGATTTTGCCGCCGCCGGCGCAGCGCTGGTCCCGCTCGCGGGCGGGGTATTGCCGCAGGCCTGTACCCAGGCCGTCAGTACCAAAATCGCTGCCAGCTTCCCGCAGCGCGATCCCTGATCCATAAGCGTCTTTCCCGTTGCAGCAGCGCCGTCGGGCGCCGGTCACGACCATCATAACCCGCTGCCGGGCTGGTTTGGCGGCGCCGGCCATATGGCTCCGGGACAGGCAGTATATTAAACCGCGCCCCGGCATCACCACCGGTAGCAGTTAGCCACGGCCGATACAGTGTAAAGTAGCCGCCATTGTCATCTGCACGCATAACCCCGGGAGCGCCCATGAGTATAGACAAACTGCACCAGCCCCCCCTGATGCCCCACCTGCTGGTGGAGGGCCTGAACCGCTACCACGACGAACCCTGCCTGTTGCTGGGCGACAAGGTCGCCTCCTACCGGGAGGTGCGGGAGAGTACCAGCCAGATGGTGCAGGCCCTGCAGTCCAGGGGACTGGGGGTGGGCAGCCGGGTCGCCGTGATCTCCGCCAACCGGCCGGAAGTCCTGTCCAATATCGCCGCCATGCAACTCACCGGTTGTATCGGCACGCCGCTGCATCCGCTGGGCTCGCTGGAGGATCACGCCTACGTGCTGGAGGCGGCGGAAATCGACACCCTGGTCTACGACGCCGCGGTATTCGAGGCCCACGCCGCTGCCCTGGCACAGCGGGTACCGGGCCTGAAAACCCTGCTGGCCTTCGGCCCCACCGAGGCCGGCGAGGACTACCTGGCCCTGGCGGCCAGTTTTACGCCACAGCCGCTGGTCGCGCCGAATGTGCAGCCGGACGATGTCTCCTCCATCAACTTCACCGGCGGCACCACCGGCCAGCCCAAGGGCGTGATGAGCACCCACCGGGTGACGGCCTACATGAGCCAGATCCAGATGGCCGAGTGGGAATTCCCCGACCAGCTGCGCATGCTGATCGCCACACCCCTGTCCCATGCGGCCGCGGCTTTTTTTATCCCCGTGCTGCAGCGGGGCGGCGCTTTCTACGTGATGCAGGGCTTCAGCCCCGACGAATTCTTCGACATGGTGGAGCACCACCGCATCACCTGCACCATGCTGGTGCCGGTAATGCTCTACTTCCTGCTGGACTCGCCGCGCTCCGCCACTGCCGACATGTCCAGCATGGCAACCATCTTCTACGGCGCCTCGCCGATGAGCCCCGCCCGCCTGCGGGAAGGCATCGCCAAATGGGGCCAGGTGTTCTACCAGTTCTTCGGCCAGTCCGAGGCGCCCATGGTGCTGGCCAACATGAAGAGAGCCGAGCACGACCCGGATCACCCCACCCGGATGGCCTCCTGCGGCCGCCCCACCCCCTGGGTGCACATGGCCCTGCTGGATGCCGAAGGCCAGCCGGTGGCCCGCGGTGAAGCCGGCGAAATCTGCGTGCGTGGCCCGCTGGTGATGAAGGGCTACAAGGACATGCCCGAAGAGACCGCCGAGGCCTTCGCCGGCGGTTGGCTGCACACCGGCGACGTGGGCCGGCTGGACGAGGAGGGTTTCCTCTACATCGTCGATCGCACCAAGGACATGATCGTCAGCGGCGGCTTCAACGTGTTCCCGCGGGAGGTGGAGGATGTGCTGGCCAGTCACGAGGCGGTGGGACAGGTCGCCGTCATCGGCGTACCCGATGACCAATGGGGCGAGGCGGTGAAAGCGGTCATCGTGCTGCGGCCGGGGGTAGCGCAGGGGCCCGAGCTGGTGCGTGACCTGCAGGAGCTGGTCAAACGGAAAAAAGGGGCGGTGCAGTCACCCAAGTCCATCGATTTCGTCGCCGCCATCCCCGTGACGCCGGTGGGCAAACCCGACAAGAAGGCGCTGCGGGCGCCCTACTGGCAGGGTCGTGAGCGCGGCGTGGGCTGAGAGGATGACAAACAAGAGGATAAACCATGAATAAATACATGCGGCCGCGGGCCCTGCTCTGCGCAATACTGTGCCTGGGCGCCTGGTGTGCCCAGGCTACAACCGACAGGCCGAATATCCTGGTGATCTGGGGCGATGATATCGGCTGGTCCAACATCAGCGCCTACCACCGCGGCATGCTGGGCGGCTCGACCCCCAACATCGACCGCATCGCCAACGAGGGCGCCCTGTTCACCGACTACTACGGCGAGCAGAGCTGCACCGCCGGGCGCTCGGCCTTCATCACCGGCCAGCACCCGCTGCGCACCGGCCTGCTCAAGGTCGGCATGCCGGGCGCGGACATCGGCCTGCAGGCGGAGGACCCGACCATCGCCGAGCTGCTCAAGCCGCTGGGTTATGCCACCGGCCAGTTCGGCAAGAACCACCTGGGTGACAAGGACGAGTTCCTGCCCACCAACCACGGCTTCGACGAGTTTTTCGGCAACCTCTACCACCTGAACGCCGAGGAGGAGCCCGAGACCTACTTCTATCCGAAGGACCCGGCCTTCCACAAGCGCTTCGCCCCGCGCGGCGTGATTCACTCCTATGCCGACGGCAAGATCGAGGACACCGGGCCGCTGACCCGCAAGCGCATGGAGGTGATCGACCAGGAATTCGCCGACGCCGCGATCAGGTTCATGGAGCAGGCGCACAAGGCCGACAAGCCGTTTTTCATCTGGTTCAACTCCACCCGCATGCACGTCTGGACGCGGCTGGCGCCCAAGTGGCAGGGCAAGTCCGGCCACGGCCTGTACGCCGACGGCATGATGGAGCACGACTACCACGTGGGCCTGCTGCTGGATGAGCTGGACAAGCTCGGCATTGCCGACAACACCATCGTGGTCTACAGCACGGACAACGGCTCCCAGACCAACACCTACCCGGATGGGGGTGCCGAGCCCTTTCGCGGTGAAAAAGGCTCCACCTGGGAAGGGGGGTTTCGGGTACCCGCGCTGATTCGCTGGCCCGGCACGGTGCAGCCCGGCACCGTGATCAACGATATCTTCTCCCACCAGGACTGGTTGCCTACCCTGCTGGCAGCCGCCGGTGAACCGGACATCGCCGGGAAACTCAAGACTGGCTACCAGGCAGGCGACAAGAAGTTCAAGGTGCACCTGGACGGCTACGACCAGACGCCCCTGCTGGCCGGCAAGGGCCCCGGCGCCCGCCACAACATCTACTACTTCGACGACAATGCCAATTTCAACGCCATGCGCTGGAATGACTGGAAAATCCACTTCGCCTGGATGATGGATGGTTGGGGCGGGGAGCGCGAAGCGCTCAACTTTCCCCGCATCGTCAACCTGCGCAGCGACCCCTATGAGACCTCCATCGACTCGGGCTGTACGCCCGCTTTTTCGCCGACCAGCTGTGGCTGTTCGTCCCCACCCAGCAGGAAGTCGGCAAATTCCTCATGACCTTCCGCGAGTTCCCGCCGCGCCAGCCCACCGCCAGCTTCACCATCGACAAGATGATGCAACAGATGCAGCAAATGCTGCAGATGCGGGCCATGGGCGCCGCCGTGCCAGGTCAAGCGCCGGGACGCTAGCGACCCGCGCACAGCGCGGCGCTGGACATCACCGCGCTGAAGGCCGACCATTGTCGGCCCATTCGAAGCCGTCACCAGAGAGTCCAGATGCTGCAAGACAACCCCGAACTCTACAAGGGACTGACCTACCCCTGGGGACGGGACATCAACCCCGCCCCCGGCCAGCCCGAGCAGATCGCCGCGGGGGTGTACTGGGTGCGCTTTCCCATGCCCATGTCCCTGGACCATATCAACCTCTGGCTGCTGGAGGATGGCGAGGGCTGGACGGTGGTGGATACCTGCCTGAACCTGGCCAGCGCGCGGGAGCTGTGGGAGCAGTTGTTCGGCTCGATCATGCAGGGCCGGCCCATCACCCGGGTGATCTGCACCCACCTGCACCCGGACCACGTGGGCCTGGCCGGGTGGCTCACCGAGCGCTTCGGGGCCGAGCTGTGGATGTCCCGGGAGGAGTTCCTGATGTGCCGGGCCATGGTCGGAGACACCGGCCGGGAGGCACCGGATGTGGCCCTGCGTTTTTACCGGGCCGCCGGCTACAACGAGGAGCAACTGGAGCGTTACAAGGGCAAGTTCGGCAATTTCGGCCGGGCGGTGTCACCGCTGCCGGACAGTTTCCGCCGCCTGGTGGACCTGGAGACCATTACCATCGGCGACCGCTACTGGCAGGTCATCGTGGGCAGCGGCCACTCGCCGGAGCACGCCGCGCTGTACTGCCCCGCCCTGAAGCTGTTGATCTCCGGCGACCAGGTGCTGCCGCGCATCACCCCCAACGTCAGCGTGTTTCCCACCGAACCCATGGGCGACCCGCTGGCCGAATGGCTCAGTTCCAGCGCCAGGATACGCGAGATGCTGCCCGATGACGTGCTGGTGCTGCCCGCCCACGAAGCGCCCTTCTACGGGCTGCATGTGCGCCTGAGCCAGCTGATAGAAGCCCACAACCGCGACCTGCGAGAGCTGTTCGCCTACCTGGACCAGCCGCGTCGGGCGGTGGACTGTTTCCCACCGCTGTTCAGCCGCGAGATCGACCAGAGCTCGATGGGCCTGGCCACCGGCGAAACCCTGGCCCACCTCAACTGCCTGCTGGGCCGGCGCCGCATCACCCGCGAGCGCGATGCGCAGGGCGTGGACTGGTACCGGCAGATACCCGAGGCCGTCGGCTTCGACGAAGAGCCGCATCCGCCGGCGCGGGCGCCGGCGGCCAGCTAGGCCGCTTCCCGGTCCGGCAGCGCCCGGTTGGGCTCGCCCGGCTCGGTGCGCACAAAATCCGCCAGTTCCGGTTCGGCCATTTCCTGCACCCACTGTTTCCAGGAGTAGGGCCACAGGGCCGGGTCGCCATCCGCATCCAGGTACCAGCTCTGGCAACCACCCACCCAGGCGGTGCTGCCCATGCCCTGCTTCAGGTAGGCGTTGTAGCGGCGCATGGCCTCGGCGCTGGCTTCCACGCTGGGCAGCAGGCCGCGGCGCCACCGGTCTATCAGCTTGAGCACATAGTTGGCCTGCACCTCGCTCATGGCGATCACCGAGTAGTTGCCGACCGGCGAGTTGGGACCCAGCATCAGGAAAAAGTTGGGGAAGCCGGGCAGGCACACGGATCGGTAGGCCTGCACCTTGCTGGCCCAGGCCTGGTCTATGGACAGCCCGTCGCGACCGGTAAGCTGCATCGGTCGCATGAAGTTGAAAGGGTGGAACCCGGTGGCCAGGATCAGCACATCCAGTTCGTGCAGCTTGCCGTCCCGGGTGACTACCCCGCCCGCTTCAAGGTGATCGATACCGTTGGTTTCCAGATGCACATTCGGCCGCTGCACCGCCTCGTAGAAGGTCGAGCTGACAATCAGGCGCTTGCAGCCCACCTTGTAATCCGGGGTGAGCCTGGCCCGCAGGTCCGGGTCGCGCACGCTCTTGCGCAAATGGCGCTTGACCCGCCAGCTGAGCAACTTGTGGCGCCAGCCGCCGCTGCTGACCGCCTCGGTGAAGGTGTTGCGTATCAACCAGGCGTAGCGCTCGCGCAACTTGTCCATCAGGGGCTGGTTGCCGCGCAGCCTGGCTTTTTCGGACTCCGTGTAGTGCTTGTCCGGTACACTCAATATCCACTGGGGGGTGCGCTGAAAGATGGTCAACTCACCGGCGGTTTTGGATATCTCCGAGATGACCTGGGCAGCGGTGGAACCGGTGCCGATGATCCCCACCCGTTTGCCCTGTAAATCCACCGAATGATCCCAGCGGGCGGTGTGGAACATGGCGCCCTGGAAATCCTCCAGGCCCTTGATGTCCGGGTAGGCCGGGTGGTGCAGGATGCCGGTGGCGGCAATCACAAAATCCGCCTCCATGTGGTTGCCCTGGCTGGTAGTGAGATACCACCTGCCGTCGCGGTAGTGGCAAGCCTCCACCGCTTCATTGAAGCGCACCTGCCCGGTCACCCCGTACTTCAGGGATATCTTCTCGAAATAGGCCTGGATCTCGTCTCCGTGGGCAAAGCGATGTCCCCACTCCGGGTTGCCCTCGAAGGCGTAGGTATACATGTGGGCGGGTATATCGCAGGCCACCCCCGGGTAGGTATTCTCCCGCCAGGTGCCGCCGACCTTGTCCGCCTTCTCCAGGATGGTCACGTCAGTAATGCCCGCCTCGCGCAGCTTGATACCCAGGAGAATGCCGGTCATGCCCGCCCCTATCACCACCACCGAGGGGTTTCGTAGAGTCTGCTTGTTCATTTCGCTACTGCCTTCAATCTAAGCTATTGCCAAACCAAAAATGTAGGATATGCGCGGCCGGCCGCGAATGCTTGAGCAGGACAAAAACTTGTGATTTTCGGACAGGCGTGTTTACCATGGCATCATGTCCGCCAAAGTACAGGTATCACACCATATCAGGGCACTGCCGCCGGCATTGAAAACGATGCAGGCCATGGGCTACAGCGCCGGGGAGTGCCTGGCGGGAACCGGCATCGAGCCGGGAGACCTGCTGGAAGCCAAGCCGGCGCCGGTTTTTAGCCTCGACCAGGAGTTCCGCTTTCACCGCAACCTGCTGCGCCTCAGCGGTGACCCGCTACTGGGACTCAAGCTGGGGCAGGCCTACAGCCTGCAGACCTACGGCCTGTTCGGCTACGCATTCATGAGTGCTCCCACCCTGCGCCAGGCCCTGAACATCGTCAGCAACTACGGACCCCTGAGCTTCACCCTGTTCCGCGTTGCATTCAGGGAGAGCGCCAGCGCGGGAATCCTGCAGTTCTCGCGCCTGGTGGACATTCCCGATGACCTGTTCACCTACTACGTGGACCGGGATGTGTCCGCCGCGCTGGCCGGGGCCGACCCGGACCACATCGCGTCCATTAAACCAATCGGCATTGCCCTGATGCACGGTGGCGAGGGCAGGAGACAGGACTACGAGCGCTTCTTCGACTGCCCGGTGGATTTTGATGCCCCGCGTTCGGAAGTCCGGGTGGACGCCACCATACTGGATACCGTCATGCCCCTGCGGGACGCCGATACCTCCGCCATTTGCCAGCAACAATGCCAGCTGTTGCTGGCGCGCATGAGCAGGAGCAGTGGCTTTGTCGAACAGGTGCGGCAACTGATCGTGGCCCGGCCGGGTTACTTTCCCGACATTGATTACATCGCGCAGAAGCTGTGCATGACCAGTCGCACCCTGCGCCGCAGGCTCACCGAAGAGGGCAGCAACTACCAGCAGATACTGGCAGACGTGCGTTACCAGCTGGCCCGGGAATATCTCGCCACCAGCCGGCTACCGGTGGAGGAAATTGCCGCCATGCTGGGTTACAGTAACCCCGGCAATTTCACCCACGCCTTCAAACGCTGGCACGGCAGTCCGCCGCGCCAGTACCGGCAGGAGCACCGCTGATATGCTGAACACCGCCATAAACTGGCTCGCCGGCCTGTTGCAGCCCCTGAAAGTCTGGGGCCTGCGCAGGTTCTACCGGCTCGAGAGCGCCTGGAACTGGCGCCGGGACGGCTGCAACATGCCGCACCTCGATATACGCATACCGGTGGGTGACGTCACCATTGGCGCCAGGCTCTATGTCAACGCGCTGGGAGCCGACCGGCCGTTGATCCTGTACATCCATGGCGGTGGCTGGGTGATCGGGGACCTGCAGAGCCACCATCCCTTCTGCCGCGCCCTGGCGCACCACAGCGGTTGTTCGGTGATCGCGCTGGATTACCGACTGGCGCCGGAGCACCCCTTTCCCGCCGCCCGGGACGATTGCCTGGCCGCCGCCGCCTGGGTGGCTGAGCGCGCCGCCGAACTGGCTCCCTGCAACGGCAAACTGGTCATCGCCGGTGACAGCGCCGGCGGCAACCTGGCAAGCTGCACCTGCCTGGAGCTGGCGGAGAGCGCAAGGGACAAGTTCATCGGCGCGGTGCTGATCTACCCCGCCACCGACCACTACAGCGTGGCACGGGACTCCTATATTGAGAAAGCCACGGGGCAGGCACTCACCACCAGCCTGATGCAGTGGTTCTGGGACAACTACCTGGGGGGCAAGTCCCCGGACGACCCCGGGCTACAGCGGGCCTTTCCCCTGCGCGCCGACAACACCGCCTGCTTGCCGCCCACCCTGCTGGTAACCGCGGAGAACGACCCGCTGCGGGACGAGGGCATCGCGTTCGCGGAACTGCTGCGCCAACAGGGGGTGCCGGTGGATTACCATCACTTCGATGACGCCGACCACGGCTTTGCCTGTGGCCACGGGCCCACCCGGGATTTCCGGGTCTTCATCGGCCAACTCGATAGCTGGCTGCGCCAGTTGGAAGCCAACAGCTGAGGGATCCATACCATGAACCCCAAGGTAGACCTCGTCATCTTCGGCGGCACCGGCGACCTGTCCAGTCGCAAGCTGCTGCCGGCCCTGTTCCAGTTGCAACGCCACGGCCTGGCCGATCGCTTGAATCGCATCATCGCCAGCGGCAGGTCGCCGCTGCAAGAGGAGGACTTCCACGCCAGCGTCAAAACCAACCTGCAGTCCTTCCTGCCGGCGGGCATCTGGAGCGAGGAGCTGTGGGAAAGTTTTCGCCAGCGCCTGTGCTACACCCCCATCAGCGCCGGCAGCGCCGAGGGCTACCGCGCGCTGGGCGAACTGCTCAATGAGGGCGACACACCGGGCAGGCTGTTCTATCTCGCCACCCTGCCCTCGCTCTACGGCGAGATCTGCCAGCAATTGCAGGCCGCCGGGGTGGTCAACGCCAACAGCAGCGTGGTGCTGGAGAAACCGCTGGGGCACGACCTGGCTTCCTGCCGCGAGATCAATGAACAGGTGGCCCGGGTATTTGCCGAGAACGCCACCTTCCGCATCGACCACTACCTGGGCAAGGAAACCGTGCAGAACCTGCTGGCAGTGCGTTTCGGCAACCCCCTGTTCCAGCCCGATGTGGAACAACACCTTCGTCAGCAACGTGCAGATCACGGTGGCAGAGGACATCGGGGTGGAGGGGCGCGGGGATTACTACGCCAAGACCGGTGCCCTGCGCGACATGGTGCAGAACCACCTGCTGCAGGTGCTCTCGATCGTGGCCATGGAGCCGCCCGCCAGTCTCAAGCCGGCGGACATCCGCGACGAGAAAATGAAAGTGCTGCGCTGCCTGGAGCCCATTACCGCCGCCAACGTCAAGGAGCGCACGGTGCGCGGCCGCTACGACGCCGGGGCGGTAAACGGCCAGGCGGTCGTCGGGATTTCTCGAGGAGGCCGGCTACCAGGACGCCGAGTCCACCGAAACCTTCGTGGCCATCAAGGCCAGCATCAACAACTGGCGCTGGGCGGGCGTACCGTTCTACCTGCGCACCGGCAAGCGCCTCAGCCGGCGCTATTCCGAGATCGTGATCGAGTACCGCCGCCAGCCCTTCTCCCTGTTCGCCAACGACCCCAACGAACTCACCAACAAGCTGGTCATTCACCTGCAGCCGGAGGAAAGCATCAGCCTGCACACCCTGAACAAGAAGCCGGGGCTCACCAACAAATTACGGCTGCAGCCGGTGGAACTGCACCTGACGGACGACTCCCAGCCCAAGAGCGACAGCTACGATGCCTATGAGCGCCTGCTGCTGGATGCCATCCACGGCGACCAGACCCTGTTCATGCGTCGCGATGAGGTGGAGACGGCCTGGCACTGGATCGACTCCATCATCGCCGCCTGGGAGGAAAGCGGCACGGCCATCAAGAAATACAACTCCGGCACCATGGGGCCGAACGCCTCTACCGCCCTGGTCGCGGTGGACGGACGCGCCTGGTATGAGTGACTGGCACCAATTCGCGGACACGGCCGAACTGGACGCGGCCCTGGCGGAGCATATCGCCCGGCGCCTGGAGGACGACATTCAGCGACTCGGCCATGCGAGCCTGGCGGTATCGGGCGGCAGCACCCCGGTGGGCCTGTTTCGCCAGTTGGCCGGCCAGCGCCTGGACTGGGGCCGGGTGTGGGTCACCCTGGTGGATGAACGCTGCGTGGCCACCGACAACCCGGATTCCAACGAGCGCCTGGTGCGCAGTGAACTGCTGCAACAGCATGCCGCTGCCGCGCACTTCCTGGGCCTGGCAGGCGCCTGCAGCGACGGCGCTGAACAACTGGAACAGCAACTCGCCGCCCTCCCCCGACCTTTCAGCGCGGTGGTCCTGGGCATGGGAACAGACGGGCATACCGCCTCCTGGTTCCCCCGGGCCACCAACCTCGCCGACCTGCTGGACACGGCCAACCCGGCGCTGGTGGCCACCACCGACCCGGTCACCGCACCACACCGGCGCGTGACGCTGACCCTGCCAGCCGTGCTCAACAGCCGCGAATTGCTGCTGCATATCACCGGCGCGGGGAAACGGGAGCTGATACACAGCGCCGTGGAGAGGGACTTCCCGGTGGCCTCCGTATTGCTCCAGAACACCACACCCGCAACCATATGGTGGGCCCCCCAATGACGCACCCCGCACTACAGGACATCACCGCACGGATTATCGAACGCAGCAGCAACTCCCGGCGCGCCTACCTGGGTCGCATCGCCGAGATGCGCGCCGATGGCCCCCAGCGGGGCAGCCTGTCCTGCAGCAACCTGGCCCACGGCTTCGCCGCCTGCGACGGCAACGACAAGCAGGCCCTGCGGCTGGTGGAGGCCGCCAACATCGGCATTGTAAATGCCTACAACGACATGTTGTCGGCACACCAGCCGCTGGCGGACTATCCCGAGATCATAAAACGCGCCGCGCACGCTGTGGGCTGCACCGCCCAGGTAGCCGGGGGTGTGCCCGCCATGTGCGACGGGGTCACCCAGGGCAAGGCCGGCATGGAACTCAGCCTGTTCAGCCGCGACATCATCGCCGCCGCCACGGCCATCGCCCTGTCACACAATATGTTTGACGGCGCCCTGTGCCTGGGCGTATGCGACAAGATCGTGCCGGGGCTGCTGATCGGCGCGCTCAGCTTCGGTCACCTGCCGGTGATCTTCGCCCCCGCCGGCCCCATGCCCTCGGGCCTGGGCAACAGGGAAAAGGCGGCTGTGCGCCAGCAGTTTGCCGAGGGCAAAATTGGCGAGGAGGCATTACTGGATGCCGAGGCCGCCTCCTATCACAGCCCGGGCACCTGCACCTTCTACGGCACGGCCAACAGCAACCAGATGCTGATGGAGGCCATGGGTCTGCATATCCCCGGGGCCGCTTTCGAGCACCCCGGCACCCCCCTGCGGGAGCAGCTCACCAGCGCCGCGGCCCAGCGCCTGTGTAAAATAACGGCCCTGGGCAAGGAGTACACCCCCATGGCCGAGGTGGTGGACGAGAAGTGCATCGTCAACGCCCTGGTCACCCTGCTGGCCACCGGCGGCTCCACCAACCACAGCATTCACTGGATCGCCATCGCCAGGGCCGCGGGGGTGGTGATCGACTGGCAGGATTACAACGACCTCTCGGCCATCACCCCACTGGTGGCCCGGGTCTACCCCAATGGCAGCGCCGACGTGAACCACTTCCACGCCGCCGGTGGCACCGCCTTCGTAATCCGCACCCTGCTGCAGGCGGGCCTGCTGCACGAGGACGTGAAAACCGTGTGGGGCCAGGGCCTGGGGCACTATACCCGGGTGCCGCAGCTGGGCGCGGCCGGGGTGGAGTACGTGGAGGGGCCGGCCGCCAGCGCCGACACCGCCATCCTGCGCCCGGCTGACGAGCCCTTTGCCGGCGAGGGGGGGTTGCGCCTGCTCAGCGGCAACCTGGGACGCTGCATCATCAAAACCTCGGCCGTGGCCCCCAAGCACCGCGTGGTGGAGGCGCCCGCCCGGGTCTTCGAGGACCAGGAGGAGCTGAAGAATGCCTTCGAGGCCGGGGAGTTGACCGGGGATGTGGTCGCCGTGGTCCGCTTTCAGGGCCCCCGCGCCAACGGCATGCCGGAGTTACACAAGCTGACCCCCTACCTGGGCATCCTCCAGGACCGCGGGCTGCAGGTAGCGCTGGTGACCGACGGGCGCATGTCCGGCGCCTCCGGCAAGGTGCCCGCGGCCATTCATCTCACGCCAGAGGCCCTGGCCGATGGACCCATCGGCAAGGTGCGCAACGGGGATATCATCCGCGTCGATGCCGTCAGCGGCGAGCTGTCGGTGCTGGTACCTTCGGACGAGTGGCAGAAGCGGCGCCAGGCCACCCGCAAGTCGCAACACAGCGCCTACGGCACGGGGCGGGAATTGTTCGCCCACATGCGCCAGGCCGTGAGCGAGGCCGAGGCGGGTGCCACCATCTTTTAGTAATGGCTATACTGGCAATACGGACCTGAACAACCGGACTATCAAGGCATAATAATGAAAATACTGCTCCTGCTTGTTATCGTGGCGGCCGTGGTCGCATTCGTGGTAATGCGCTCCGGAAAACGCAAACCACCCGCCACAGGCAAAAAAACCCGCAGTCCCACTCGGTCAGGGAGCGCCTCCAGGGCCCGGGTCAACCCCTACAGCGCCACCTCCATCAGCTTCGACGACACCGCCTGTGACGCTGTCAAAGCCATAGGTGATCGCCTGTTCCTGGACGCCGACCGCGACACTCCGCTGCTGCCGCTGCCGGACTGCGATGCACCGCGCTGCAATTGCAAGTATGTACACCGGGAAGACCGCCGCGAGGTCGGCGAGGATCGCAGGCACCCCTCCGGCCTGCAGGCAGAGCTGTACGATGCCGGCGTCAACAAGAATCGGCGCGAAAAGAAGCGAGGCCGGCGCGGCGACGACCTGTCCTGATACCCGACCCGCGCAGCGGGTACGACACCGGAGCAGGCGCGATTCACACCTCGCCGAAAAACGCCTTGAGGTGCGCCTCCACGCTGCGCGCCAGGGAGTGCAACTCGTAGCCGCCCTCCAGGCTTGAGACCACCCGACCGCCGGCGCTGCGATCGGCCTGCTCGCACAGGCGGCGGGTCACCCAGGCATAGTCCGTATCCACCAGGTTGAGCTGCGCCATGTAGTCCGCCTGGTGGCCGTCAAAACCGGCGGAAATGAGCACCAGTTCCGGCGCGAAAGCCTCCAGGCGCGGCAGCCAGTGCTGCTCCACCGCCTCGCGGAACACCGCCCCGTCCGCACCCGCGGCCAGGGGTACGTTCACCACGTTGCCCGCCCTGCACTCGTGACCGGTGTGGGGATAAAAGGGATGCTGGAACGTGGAGCAAAACAACACGCGCTCGTCATTCGCAACGATATGCTCCGTGCCGTTGCCGTGATGCACGTCGAAGTCCACGATCGCCACCCGCTGCAAGCCGTGCTGATTGAGCGCGTGGTAGGCAGCGACGGCAATGTTATTGAAAAAGCAGAACCCCATGGCGCGGTCTTTTTCGGCGTGATGACCCGGCGGGCGCACCCCGCAGAAGGCCTTGCTGGCCTTGTCCTCCATCACCAGGTCCACGGCCATCACCGCCGCCCCCGCCGCCCGCAGGGCCGCGTTCAGCGTATGCGGCGCCATGGCGGTGTCGTCGTCCACCCACACTACCCCCTGCGCCGGGGCCGAACTGAAAATATGTTCAACATATGCCTCGTCGTGCACCGCCTCCAGCAATTCCCGCGAGACCAGTGGTGCGTTATAGTGATGCAGAGCCATGTCCAGGCCGGTGGCGAGCAGCCGGTCGTTGATTGCGCCCAACCGCGCCGGCCGCTCCGGGTGATGATGTCCCATATCGTGCAGCTGGCAGTCGGGGTGGGATAGGTAGGCTAGCGCCATGGTCGACCTCGCATTGCGTTAAGTACTGCTATATTTGCGCGGCAGCGCCGCCAAGGCAATGACCTGGGCCAAACAGTTTCCTGTCTGGCGAACAAACACTGATCCCTGCGGAACTCCGGCAATGAGAAAGCACCTGCTTCACAAAGTTTTCGAACCGCAATCCGTGGCCATCGTGGGGGCCTCGGAACGTCCCCGGTCGGTGGGTACACAGCTGCTGGACAACATTATCGACAGCGGCTTCAAGGGCGACATCTACCCGGTCAACCCGAGTTACCAGGAGTTGCGCGGCCTGCAGTGCTACGCCTCCATCAGCGCCATTGACCACCCCATCGACCTGGCGGTCATCGTTATCCCGGCGAAGTCGATTCCGGGCGTGCTGCACGAGTGCGGTGAGGCCGGCGTCGGCGCCGCCATCATCGTATCCGCCGGCTTTGCGGAGATCGGCGCCAGGGGACGCTCCCTGCAGGATGCCATCGTCGACATCGCCCGCACCTACAAAATAGCCCTGGTGGGCCCCAACTGCCTGGGCATCGTGCGGCCCAGCGTGGGCCTCAATGCCAGCTTCGCCAAGAACCGGGTGGCCGCCGGCCATGTGGCGCTGGTGGCGCAGTCCGGCGCATTCTGTACCGCCATGATGGACGGGGGGGAATCCAACGGCTTCGGTTTCTCCGCGGTGGCCTCGCTGGGCGCCACCGCCGATGTGGGTTTCGGCGAGGTGCTGGACTACCTGGCGCTGGACTCGCAGACCAAGAGCATCCTGCTGTACATCGAGGGCGTGGCGGACGCGCGCACTTTTATCAGTGGCCTGCGGATTGCGGCGCGTATCAAGCCCGTCATTGTGATCAAGTCCGGGCGCAGCGAAGTCGGCAACCGGGCCGTGGTCTCCCATACCGGCGCCAATGTTGGTCGCGACGAAGTTTTTGACGCGGCAATTCGCCGCGCCGGCGCGGTGCGCGTCGCCACCACCAGCCAACTGATCGCCGCCGCCCAGACCCTGGCCTCGGGCACCCGCGTGGGCGGCTCCCGCCTGGCGATACTCACCAACGGCGGCGGCCCGGGGGTCATGGCCGCGGACCGGGCGGCGGACCTGCAGGTGCCGCTGGCCGAGCTTTCACGGGCAACGGTGGACAAACTCAGCGCAGTGCTGCCGGAACACTGGTCCCACGCGGTTCCCGTTGACATCCTGGGGGACGCCTCCAGCGAACGCTATCACGCGGCGGCGGAGATACTGCTGGCCGATGACAATGTCGATGGCCTGCTGGTGCTGCTCACGCCCCAGGCAATGACCGACCCCACCGCCTGCGCCGAGAGCGTGATAGCCGTCGCCCGCGACAGCCGCAAGCCGGTCCTGGCCTGCTGGCTAGGGCAGAAACTGGTGAAAGAGGCCAGGGACCGGTTTGCCGCCGCCGGTATACCCTGGTTCGCCACCCCCGAGGCCGGGGTGAACGGCTTCGGCTACCTGGCGGCCTATCACCGCAACCAGGATATCCTGCTGCAGGCGCCGCCTCCGCTGTCGAAAACCAAGATGCCGGATGTGGCCGGGGCGCGCTTGATCATAGAGCACGCCATGAGCGAGCGGCGCAGCATACTCGGCAACATCGAGGCCAAGGCGCTGCTGCGCGCCTTCCAGATACCCATCTCCCCCAGCATGCACGCCAGGACTGCCGCGGAAGCGCTGATCGTGGCGGAAAGTATCGGTCTGCCGGTAGCCATGAAGATCAACTCGCCGGATATTTACCACAAGACGGAGGTGGGCGGCGTACGCCTGCATATCCGCGAACCGCACTCGGTGCGCGAGGCCTTCAAGGAAATGATGGAGGAGGTGAAATCCCGCTGCCCTGATGCCCAGATCGAGGGGGTGACCCTGGAGGCAATGGCCGAACGGCCCCGGGCCCGGGAGATGATGATCACTATCACCCGGGACCAGATTTTCGGCCCGGTAATCAGCTTCGGCACCGGCGGCACCGCGTCCGATGTGTGCGCCGACCGCCAGATCGCCCTGCCCCCGCTGAACGACTTTCTCGCCCGCGAGCTGATTCAGAGCACCCGGGCGGAGAGAATGCTGGGGCAGTTTCGCAACCAACCGGCGGCAGACATCGGGCAACTGGTGGAAGTGCTCAAGCGGGTGTCCGAGATGGCCTGCGAATTACCTGAACTGAGTGAACTGGAGATCAACCCCCTGCTGGTGGATGAAATGGGCGTGCTCGCGGTGGATGCACACATCGTCGTGGCCCCGCCGCCCGGCGACGGCGAGCGCTACAGCCACATGGCAATCCACCCCTACCCCCCGGGGTTGGAAACCACCTGGCACCTCACCGACGGCACCGATGTGGTGGTGCGTCCCATCCGCCCGGAAGACGCGGAAATCGAGCGCAACTTTGTCGACAACCTGTCGGACCAGAGCAAGTACTTCCGCTTCATGAACCATATGAACAAGATCAGCTCACTGATGCTGGCGCGGTTCACCCAGATCGACTACGACCGCGAGATGGCCCTGGTGGCGGTCATCAACGAGCACACCCCCGAGGCCGGCATCATCGGCGTGGCCCGCTATATCAGCAACCCCGACGACCAGTCCTGCGAGTTCGCCCTGACCGTGGCCGATGACTGGCAGCGCCGGGGCATCGGCCGGCAGCTGATGCAGCGCCTGATGAGCGTCGCCCGCAGCCGCGGCCTGGAAATCATGGAAGGGGACGTGCTGGCCCAGAACACCAAGATGCTGCGCCTGTGCACTGCCCTGGGCTTTCGCACCGAGCACGACAGCCAGGATCCGGAAGTCGTGGTCGTCAGGCAGCACCTGTAGGGCGCGGCGTGCCTCAGCCCTCGATGCGGTCGAGAATACTGATGACGCTTTGCTTGTCCAGCAGGCGCGGCACCGGGTAACCCTCGCACTCCGCCACCGCCAGGTCGGCGAGGTGTTCGTAATCCTCGCGCCGCAGCCGGTCGGAATGGTCCGGTATGCCGACCTCGGTGCGCAGGTCCCGCACGGCCTGTATGAATTTGTGCGCCAGCTGGCCCTCGCCCTCGGCCGGGTCGCCCAGGCCCAGCAGCAGGGCGAGTTCGGCCAGGCGGGGCGTGGATTCCTCGCGGCAAAACTCCAGCACATGGGGCAGCACCAGCGCGTTGGCCAGCCCGTGGGGGATACCGTATTTGCCGCCCAACTGGTGGGCGATGGCGTGCACGTTGCCCACGTTCACCTGGTTGATGGCCATCCCGGCGTAGTAGGCACCCATGGTCATGCCGTCGCGCGCCTCGCGATTGCCGCCGTCGCGACAGGCGGCCGGCAGGTTCTCGAACACCAGCTTGACCGCGATGCGCGCATCCTCCAGTCGGGTGCCGCGCTCCCATATGCCGATGTAGGCCTCGATCGCGTGAGTCAGCGCATCCATGCCGGTGGCCGCGGTGATGTGCGGCGGCAGGCCCAGCATCAGGTCGGAGTCCAGGGCGACGGCCAGGGGCAGCAGGGTGGCCCCGGAGATGACGCCTTTTTCGTGGCTCACCGGATCGGAGATCACCGCGCCCATGGTGGCCTCGGAGCCGGTGCCTGCAGTGGTGGGGATGACATACAGCTTGAGCACCTCGTGCTTGACCTTGCCGAATCCAACCCAGGAAGCCGGGTCCTCGTCGCTGGTCGCGGAGGCGGCAATAATCTTGGCCGCATCTATAGAGGAACCGCCGCCGATGGCCAGCACCACCTCGCTGCCGTGAGACTTGGCCACCGCGACGCCGGCCGCCACCTGCTCATAGGTGGGGTCCGGCAACACACCGTCATAATAAGCCAGGTCGATATCGGCCCCCGCCAGGGCCGCGGTGGCCTGGTCGACCACCCCCAGCTCCCGCAGCGGTTTGTCGGTTACGATCAGGATTTTTTTGGCGCCGGTGCGCAGGATATGCCGGCACAGCTGGGCGGAGCTGCCACTGCCCACGAAAGCGCGGTGATTTGCCCCGGGCCCCAGGGCAGACAGGGTCTTCATCAACCAGACGACGATGGCGTGTTTTATCTTGCGCAGGTACATTGGCATGGCTTACTCCGTGATCTTGGCTGTATTCCCCGGACGCCCGGGGTGAGCAGCATAGCCACAAAGCGCCGTGGAGTACATGCGGGATGGTCGGGCCCCGACGCGGCGTCGGGGCCCGTAAAGGGTGCTAGCGCCGGGGACCGCCGTTGCTGCCCGGCCAGCGGGAGCCGGAGATCGTATCGACGAAGGGCAGGAAGGCATCGGGATCCAGTTTGCCGGCGAGCTTCACTTCCCGGTCCAGGAAAATGGGCCACCACAGGTGGGCCGACACCTGCTCGCGCATGGGCAGCAGGGTGGTCAACGGATCCCAGGGGCTGTCGCGCAGCAGCAGTTCGCCCTGCACTTCCTCGCGCCAGGCCGTGCCGTAGCGGCTGCGCACGTGCACCACGTGGGGCGGGAAGTCATAGCCGGTAGCCGGACCGCCCACGCAGGCCGCCTGGGATACCTTGATCCAGAACTCGTTGTGATCGAATTCCGGCAGCGGATCCGCGGGGCCGACGGAAGCGCCCTTGAACTCCACAAAGGTGTAGCCCTGGTGCACGCAGCGCGCCGTCACCTGTGGCCCGAGACGATAGTATTCCGTGTGGCAGGGGTACTTGGGCTGGCCGTTGGTCTGCTGGCTGATGAAGATGGCGGACTCCTGGTCGATGCCGTAGCCCAGGGTGTACTCCCCGGCGATGCCGTTGTAGTTGGCCTCCACCGCGGTCACGATGCCGTACTCGGGCTCGTCGGGAACCGGGTAGTTGTAGATGGTCAGGCTGACATGGGGATTGGCGCCGGGCTCGATGCCCGGCGGCAGCAACGCGGCGATCTTGTCCGCATCGGTCCGGTAGATAATCTTGAGCATGGGCCAGTTGACGATATCGCCGGGATTGCCCTGGGGTGCACCTGTTTGATCACTCATTTGGTTTTATTCCTTCTGGGTTGAGGGTCTGTCTGGGCGGTGGCCTAAGCGCCCACCATATTGGCCACGGGAGTCGTCGCGATCGAGGATCATCTGTGCCCGGTCGCGAATCTTCTGGTCGGTTTCGGCGGTGGTCTCCAGCAGCCAGAAGGCGTTCTTGCGCAGGCCCGCCACGGCCATCTGCGCCACCTCGTCCGGGTGGGTGGTCTGCAACTCGATGCCCCACTCGGCGGCCATTTTCTTCATGTCGTCCACCGAGCTGATGCCGGAGGCATTGCCCTCGACCTCCTTTTTCAGTTCCTGCGGGCGCACCCGGCCGGAATTGAACAGGCCGGTGTCCACCACATGGGGCCCCGGGAACAGGGCGCTGACCTTCACCGGGCTCTGGGCCGCGGTGACCTGGTAGTGCAGGTTCTCGGTGATGGCGTGCACCGCCGCCTTGCTGGCGGTGTAAATGGGCTGGTCCGGGTAGACCAGCAGGGCGCCGTTGCCGGAGCCGGTCACCACGAAATGCGCCTCCTGGTCGGCGGCCACCAGGCGCGGCATGAATGCGTTGATGGAATTGATCACGCCCCACAGGTTGACGTTGAGGCACCACTGCCAGTCCTTCTGCGAGTACTCCCACATGGCGCCGGACTCACCGGCGCTGATGCCGGCGTTGGCGAATACCAGCTGGATGCCGCCAAAGGCCTGCTCGGCCTTGTCCGCCAGGGCGGTGAGGCTGTCGGCGAGGTGACATCGCAGTGCTCTACCACCGCCTCGATATTCGGCCGCGGCGAGATCGCTCGCGCAGCTGCGCCATGGCCGCCTGGTCCACATCGCCGACCACGATTTTTGCACCCTCGGCTCCCAGCGCAAACGCCAGTGAGCGGCCCACGCCGCTGGAACCGCCGGTTATGACCGCTACCTTGTTCTTGAAATCCTGCATGCTCAGGCAATCTCCCGCTTGTCTTTCTCGGTCAGGTAGAACTGGCGCACCCACTTGCGGAACAGCACCAGGGTCTTGTCCTCCTTGCAGAATATCGGCCGGTGCTTGTGCACCTTGTTGGCCCAGATCGGGTAGTCGTCGCCCAGGCCGTCGATAATGCCCTGCATGACCTCGTCACCGGCCAGGTCCTCGATCTCCCGGCGCACGGTGAGCGTCCAGCGCATCCTGGTCTCGTGTGCGGTTGATGGGCTGGGCGCTGTTGTACACCACCATTTCCGCGCCCGGGCCGTAGCTGCTGCGCACCAGGGCAAACCCGGGGTTGAACACCGCCGCGTGCAGACTGGCTGGGAATGGGCGCGTTGCTGGCATCGGAGTGCAGGTGCAGGATGCGGCCGTTCTCCTCCACGGTCACCTCCGAGGGCGGCACGTCGGGCTGGCGGTGCACGTACTGGAAATGCACCGGGTCACAGGAGTTCTCGGCGATATCCTGCACATGGGCCGGCACCAGGAACTCGGCGTAGCGCGGCTGGGTCCAGTTGGGGTCGCCCAGCTCGACAAGTTCCGGCAGCTCCCACTGGGGCGCGGTGTTCTCCGGGTGGAACCATACGTAGACCTCGCCGTTTTTCTCCTCGGTGTGCCAGGTGCGCAGGCGGGCGCGCTCGGGGATTTCCTCGCAGTAGGGGATTTCCTCGCACTCGCCCTCGGCGCCGAAACGCCAGCCGTGGAACGGGCAGCGGATGGACTCGCCCACGACCCTGCCGCCCACGCCCAGGTGTGCGCCCAGGTGCGGGCAGAAAGCGTCCTGCAGTACCGGTACACCGCTGCGGGTGCGATACAGCACCAGTTCGCGGTCGAAGGCCTGCACCTGCTTCACCTCACCCACCTGCAGCTCGTGGCTGCGGGAAACGGAAAACCACCCCATGGGGAAGGGGGGTGTTTCATTGGTCTTGGACTCACACGCATCGACGATGGTCATGATCTGCTCCACTTAGTCGTTGTTTGCCTCAGCTGTCTTCTGCAGCCGGATAAAGCAAGACAAACCCACATCCTGTGGCCTTTTCAGGTACAGTGCAAAAGGCTCACAGGTGAGCAATACTTGCGCATATGTATACAAATTTAGTTTAATGGTCTCTGCGAATGCAACCACCCGCCGGGAAAATCATGGACAAAGCCGTGGCACCACTGGGCCGCCGGGAGAAGCGCAAACTCGAAATCCGCTCGCGTATCGAGGACGCCGCCTACCGGCTGTTCCAGCAGCAGGGGATAGAGAACACCAGCATCGAGCAGATCTGCGTCGAGGCCGATGTCGCGCGCCGCACCTTCTACGGCCATTTCGCCAACAAGCACGCCCTGCTGGGGGGCCTGGGCATCTCCCGCCTGTACAATCAGATCGGAGCCCATGCTGCGCCTGCTGATGGCCAACCACCACAGCACCCGGGCTCGCCTGGAGGCCATGATCGACTACATCGCCTCCAACTTCGCGAGCTTCGGGGAAATCGATCGCCAGCTGATCCTGATCGCACCCTCGATTTTTGCCGAAAATGCCGAACAACAGCGGGAGATCGGCAACTCGGCCAGGCGAGCTTCACCCACCTGATAGCGGCCGGGGTGAAGCTGGGGGACGTGCGCACCGAGTTCTCAGCTGAGATACTGGCGGCCATGGTGGTGGGTACCCTCAACATGCTCACCACCAGCTGGGCAATGAACAGCGACTACCCGATTTTCACCAACCTGGAGGAAGCCCGGGGAATGTTTGAGGAACTGATCTGCAAGGACCAGGCCTGATACCAGAGCCATTCTCACCGGAGCACAAGGAGACCCCATGCAAGAGATACCCGCACAGCGCCGTTTCGTGGCGGTGGACCCCGACGACCGCAGCATCAGCATAGCGCAGGGCCCGGTGCCCACCGCGGCCGCCGATGAGTTGCTGATCAAGGTCAGCGCAGCGGGACTCAACCGGGCCGACCTGCTGCAGCGCAAGGGCCTGTACCCGCCGCCGGAGGACGCCTCCCCCATCATGGGCCTGGAAGTGGCCGGGGAGGTGCTGGCTGTGGGCACCGCAGTCAGTGGCTGGCGGCCCGGCGACCGGGTTTGCGCCCTGACCCACGGCGGCGGTTACGCTGACTACACGGTAGCGCCCGCCGGCCAGTGCCTGCCCATCCCGGCGGGTTTCAGCATGGAGGAGGCGGCCGCCCTGCCGGAGGCGCTGCTGACTGTGTGGCACAACCTGTTCCAGCGCTGTCGGCTGCAGGCCGGGGAGAACGTGCTGATACACGGTGGCGCCAGCGGCATCGGTACCCTGGGTATCGCCATCTGCAAAGCCCTGGGCGCCAGCGTCTACACCACCGCCGGCAGCGACGAGAAATGCCGCGCCCTGGAAGACATGGGGGCACAGCGCGCCATCAACTACAAAACCGAGGATTTCGAAGCAGGTACTGGCGGAGTTGGGGCTGAAGAACCGCATCAACGTGATTCTCGATATCGCCGGTGGCGACTTTATCCAGAAGAACATCAATGTTGCCGCGCCAGAGGGACGCATCGTCTACATCGCCTTTATTCGCGGCGCCAAGGCCGAGGTCAATTTCGGCCCATGCTGATGAAACGGCTCACCCTCACCGGCTCCACCCTGCGCGCCCAGACATTCGCCCAGAAGGCGGTGATGGTGGAGGAAATCATGGAGCGGGTATATCCCCATCTCGAAAATGGCAGCGTCAGGCCGGTGGTAGATCGCGTGTTCCCACTGGCAGAAGCGGAGCAGGCCCAGGATTACATGGCAAGCGGGCAACACATGGGCAAGATCCTCCTGCGCATGTAGATAAGCGGTCGAATCGGTAAAACTCTGGTATCGTCATTGCCAGACTAGCAAACAACGGACCCGGCCCGGCCATGCACAAGACCGCCCGCCAAACGCTGGCCAGCACGGCCATCGCCCTCCTCGCCACGGCCTGTGGCGGGGGCGGCGGCGGCAGCGGCGGCAGTGGCGAGGACACCACGCCGGTGCGCACCGCCCGAGCCACCGCCACCACCGCAGCAGTTGTTCAGTATCAGCGGCACGCTGACGGCATCGCCCAGCCAGGCCGTGGACTGGGACAACAACGACCCCGCCAGCGGCGGTCGCAGCAACGACACCCCGGACCAGGCGCAGCCTGTTCCCAACCCCATAACCCTGGGCGGCTACGTGAACCAGCCGGAGACCGGCGCCGAGGGGCGCTCCTACTCCAGCGGTGACGTCGATGACTACTTCCGGGTGGAATTGCTGGCGGGCCAGAGCATCACCATGCTGGTCGCCGATTACCAGCAGGCGGATGCCGACCTCTACCTGTACGACACCCGGGGCAACATCCTCGATTTCTCCATCGAAGTCCGGCGAAGTCGAAACCCTGGTCATTCCCGCGCGATGGCACCTACATCGTCAACGCCTATCGCCTTACGACGGCGCCACCAACTACATCCTGGCCATCGGCAACCAGAATGCGCGTGCCAACCACAGCCGGCAGCATTTCGATATCGTGCCCTGGCAAACCAGTCGTGAAGTACCGCGCAGGAGCCGGACCGCCACGCCGTTCCCGACAGCGCGGGCGTGACCGGCCGCCTGGGTCTGGCCCAGCGCGGCGGCGGCCCCGGCCGCACCCGCCTGATGGGACTGCGGCGCGGGGCGATAGCCGAATCTGCGCGGGCTGGCCCGCGGCGGCCCGGATACCGCCAAAGGCGAGCAGATTTCGCAACCCACAGCTGCGGGCGCGCTGGGAGACGCTGCTGGCGGTCAAGGCCCTGCGAGGGGACCCGCGCATCGAGTACGCCGAACCCAACTACCGGGTCAGGGCGCTGGCGACACCCAACGACGAGGGCTACCGCTTCCAGTGGCACTACCCACTGATCGACCTGCCCGCCGCCTGGGACAACACCACCGGGGCGCCGTCGGTCATCGTCGCCGTGGTAGACACGGGGATACTGTCGCGACACCCGGACCTGCGGGGCCAATGGGTCGACGGCTACGACTTCATCCGCAACCCCGGCAACGCCGCCGACGGTGACGGCATCGACCCGAACCCGGAAGATCCCGGCGCCGGCCAGGACCCGGCCTCCAACAGTTTTCACGGCACCCATGTCAGCGGTACCGTGGCCGCGGCCGGCGATAACCGCACCGGTGTGGCGGGCGTGGCCTACGGCGCGCGGATAATGCCGCTGCGCGCCCTGGGTACGGACGGTGGCACCAGTTACGATGTAGACCAGGCCATACGCTTCGCCGCGGGGCTGAACAACGACTCCGGCACCCTGCCCGCCAGGCGGGCGGATATCATCAACCTCAGCCTGGGTGGCGGACCCTTCAGCCAGGCCAGCCAGGAATTGCTGCGACAGGTGCGCTCGGCCGGGGTGATGGTGGTGGCCGCGGCCGGCAACGAGGGCAGCGCACTGCCCTCCTATCCCGCCTCCTATGAAGGGGTCATCGCGGTGGCGGCGGTGGATGCCCAGCGCCGGCGCACCAGCTACTCCAACACCGGCCCCGGTATAGATCTCGCCGCCCCCGGTGGCGATAACGGCGTGGACCTCAACGGCGACGGCTACCCCGACGGGGTCCTGAGTACCGACGGACTGGGGAACGGGGAGTATGGCTACACCTTCGCCAGCGGCACTTCCATGGCGGCCCCCCATGTGGCCGGCGTGCTGGCGCTGATGAAGTCCGTCAACCCGGAGCTGACCCCGCAGGACGTGGACGGCCTGCTGGTGCGCGGCGAGCTCAGTGACGACCTGGGCGCGCCGGGGCGCGATGACGCCTACGGACACGGCCTGATCAACGCCCAGCGGGCGGTACGAGCGGCCCTCGCCGCCGGCGGCAACCCGGTGGCGGACAACCCGCTGCTGAGCGCCTCCGCGGAAACCCTCAACTTCTCGGCCAGCACCACCAGCCTGGAACTGGAGCTGCGCAATAGCGGCAGTGGCGAGTTGGAGCTACTGGCAATCGAAACCTCCGAGCCCTGGCTGACCATCAGCCCCACAGGCGCGAACGGCAACGGCCTGGGCCTGTATCGCGTCGGTGTCCAACGCGGCGGCCTGGCAGATGGGGTTTACGATGCCGACATCATCGCCCGCTCTTCAGTCAACAGCCTGACAGTAAGAGTCATCATGTCCGTGGGAGGCGATTCCGCCAGCGCCGACGTGGGCGTTATCTACATCCTGCTGCTGGATCGGGACAGCGGCGAGACCCTGCAGGAGTTTGGCGCCGTGGCGCGTGCTGGTGAATACCGCTTTTCATTCAGTGATCTGCCAGCCGGTCGCTACTCACTGGTAGCCGGTTCGGATGCCGACAACGACCTGTTCATCTGCGACGCCGGCGAGGCCTGTGGCGCCTGGTTGACCCTCGACCAGCCACTGGACATAGACCTGGACTCGGATCGCGGCGACCTGAACTTCCCGGTCGACTATTTAATCGCTATTCCCAACCTGGCGACATCTGCACAAAAGGCGGCCGGCGAACCCCTGCAATGGCCACGGCGCCCGGCCGCAACTGACGCCGGAAAGTAAACCGACAGCCTGTCGGCGAGACGGGATTTCAGGGGGAGAGCAGGTCATTGCCCCGGGTTTGCAACGGAGCGACCGGAAGCGGCTGCCGCCAGGGCAGCCGCCGTGTCAGCGCGCCTATTTGCCGGCGGCTTTTTTCCTGGCGGGCGCCTTCTTTTTCGCCGCGGCTTTGCGCCTGGCCGGGGCCTTCTTTTTAACGGCAGCTTTTTTCTTCACGGCTGCCTTCTTCTTTGCCGGCGCTTTCTTTTTGGCTGCCGCTTTTTTCTTTGCGGGCGCCTTTTTCTTCCTGGCCTTGGCCGCCGCCTGCTCTACCAGCTTCGCGGCTTTTTCAGCGGCATTGGCCTTGCGTGCCTCCAGCAGCGCATCGGTCTTGACGCTGATATAGCGATCGGCTGCCTCGTAGGCGGCCTTGCTTATCTTCGCAAGCGTCTCGCCGAGTTCCTGCACCTGGCTCTTGAGTGATTCGACTTTCTGTTGGTTGGTGGGTGACGCTTTCTTGCGCAAGGTTCCCCGCGCTTTCTTCAGACGCTCATTCGCCGCGCTGTGCTTCTTGCGCGCCGCACTCAGTTCCCGCTTGATCCTGGCATGTGATTTTTCAGACTCGGCGACCAGCTTCTTACGCAGCTGCTCTACTTTTTTATTGGCTTTCTCGGCCATGGCCGTTGCCTGTGCGAGTTCTTTTTCCAACATTGTTATATACACTCCGTATGGTTTATGAGTACCGCACCACGAGTGTAGGCCGAATCAACAGCGATGTAACGGTTATTTTTTGACCTGCACTGCAGTCAGGCCAACCCGGCGCTCGGGAGTACGCAATCTACGCGCAGGCGATGAACCATACGCTGCCTTCGCAGCTACGCTTCGGAAGCATCGGGCAGGCCAAACAACAAGCGGCGCAACCTGCCCTTACCCAGGTCTCGATCAATTTCCTCGAACGAAATCATCGGGATCAGAATGAGCAGCATTACAACTGAGGGGGTAAAGAGTTCCAGCCAGGACCGGGCAGAAAGTTCACCAATAGTATTGGCAGCCGTATGGCCGTGGAACCAGCCCACGACCAATTCCTCGATCAGCGTAAACAAGACCAGCAGCAACATAAAAATCAGGGACTTCCACATGATCCTGATTAGCAGAATCCTCGAACTGAAGCGGTTACCTGCCTTGACTGCTTTGCCTATCAGAATGAATTTGCCGATGATCAGTGCTTTTACCGCGGCAATGCCCAGCGGTATGAATTCCACCTGTTCAGCCCGCAATATGGCTGTCTTGTACAACAGCAATACGCTGAAACATGTCCACAGGTAGATACTGATGATCAGATACTCGCGCATTTCCTTTACGAAGCGCTCCACCATGCTGCCTTTATCGCTGAGTGTGTCTGTCATCTGGTCCAATTCCTGATGATGTGATGTCGTCCCGCTCAGCATAGCAGTTGGCACTACCTTTTAAGACAGCGCGGGACCGACGCTTAAGAGATATCTGCTTCCTGTCGAATAGGGGCAGCACGAGCAGGAACGGTACTCTCGCTTTTAACTCTATTGCGGCATCAGTCTGCATCAGGAACCGGCAAACCGTCGAAGCTCGGGCCAGCGACCTCAAGTTTAAGCCAGGGTAACCGCTCGCGGCAGAACACTTCCAGTGTTGGATATATCTCTTCAGGATGGTCCAGAGTGCCCAGGTACAGGTGGATTTCTCCCGGAAGTTCGTCCCTCTCGTAGGCCATGGGTGTGCCGCAGGTGAAGCAGAAAGAGCGGTAGACTCCGGGGGAAGATTCGAATCTGCTGAATTTCCCCGCCGTCAGGCTAAACCGGTCCTTCTCGAAGCATACAAAGGTCGCCACCGCGCTCCCCGTATGGCGACGGCAATCGGCACAGTGGCAGTGAGCGCACCACAATGGTTCGCCCTTGACAGCGTATTGGACTGCCTTGCATAGACAGTGACCTTTCAAGATGCTGTCAGACATTGGTACTTGCAGCTATAGTCAGCCATCCGACAAGGATAGACTGAAGTCTTAAAATAGGCGACTGGTTTTGCTCCGACTTCTCTACGTGACGGAACCCCGACGATGACAGGTAGATGCGATCCGTATACCAATTATGATCTCTCAGTCGAACTTCCAGCGATAAGCGATAGCTTATCTGGATGATGATATCCAAACAGCCATGTTGATCCCGGATCATTGGTTCAACCATCTACCGAAGTTGGAAAGCGTGCGCTGCATTAAATTCATCGGGACAATCCTGAGCCGGACCAAGTCAAGCTCGTTCGCCGCCGGCAACTGCTGCAGTTCCGCATCAATCATGGCAAGGATGTCCGGCTCCATAGGCAATGGCGCTTCATCCGGCTGGTACACGGTTCCTACCGCGTAGTATTCACCCTGTCTGGGTGTTGCTTCAATGTGGGCACCCAACACCGCGCTGACCTCGTGCTCGACTGCGAATCTCGCCAGGCGTGCAATGCCTGTCCTGCAGCACTGACTGCGCCGCAGACTTGGCAGCGGGCACTACGACCATTAACCCCGCGATTACCAAAGTAACGCGGAGAGCACTGAGAGACTTCACTGATGTTTTCGCCTTCTAGCAGATCGAAACGCAGTTTGCCATGCCCATAGCCAGGAAGGGAGTGCAATGAGACGACACGCTCTCTTGCTGCGTTAAGCCACGTTTAGGGGTCAGAGCCGTTTTACAGTTTCACATGGAGTTTGGATATGGGCTCTGACCCCTTATTCCGATTGACCGCACCAGGAACATATGCGGTGGTAACAACCTTTGATTCCCTTGACCCGTCAAGCGCTTCCGAAACTATCGGGTATTAATTTTTCGATCTGCCAGGCCAAGAAACCGCATGCGGCGGCTAAAGGTCTGTTAAATCGGAGTATTGCTTCTACTGGAAGCGCTCTGAAACGGCTACAAAAGCCAGCAGTAATTAAAGAAAATATCAGTCTGATAAGTAATCGCTTTCAGTTATATGCAGAAGTAATCACCCGCTATTTCGTTATAAAAATTTAACCTTATTTATTTTGTGGTTATTGATTCCCATCAATATGATTTCCAGGGTGCTGTCTTATCTTCAAAGCGCCTCTTCTGACAATTGGAAGAGAAGGTGATATGCGATTTTCTTTGAAGAGAGAACCTACTATGAAAAACATACAGCGTTTTTATGGCAAGCTAGGCAAGTGTTTTCTGACCGCTTCTGTTGCAGTTGCTTCGATGCTTTCTGCAGAAATTGTAAGTGCGGGGCCACCGGCCCAATCTGGGCCGAACGTCTCTCGATTTGAGACGGAAGTCTGGTTCTACTATTCAACCCAGGAACACATTGTGTTCCACAGCAGAGACGTGGTTCAACAGTGTATAGATGCATTTATTGCAAACGCGCCAGCGCCTATCGTTTTGACTGGCACGTGGGGCGTCCAGGCTGTTGGCAACCCTCGAGATACAGGGTTGGTTAACGTCATTGCAAAAGCGGGAGAAGATGTGGAAACGTGGGTTTTTCCACTCGAGTACTTCGGAGACGAAAACGGTCCCTACTCAGATTTGCAAGTCTGCATTAATCTTCTACTCCCATTCGGTTGGCCACAAAATCCCGATCCACACCCGGAAATTGCCAGGGGTATCGCTCACGTAATTGTCAGGGACAACAATGTAAATGGCGTTGAAACCAAGCGCAAAAATAGCTGGGGGCTTTCATCCCATGGTCTACTCCATTCGCCCGATCCGGAGGGTCAGGAGGTATTGTTTAACGGCGGTTTCCATTGTGTGACGACTGAAGATCCAGCCAATCCCAAATGCAAAGTTCGCATTAATCTTCACGAATGAGTTCTATATAGGCGTTAATCAAAAAAGCCCACAGTCGTGGGCTTTTTTCTCGTTCATTAAGTAATACTGAAGACCTAAGACAAACAAAAGCCGCCGCCAGCCAGTAACACGCTTATCGCTTGCGCAGGGAAGGCATCGCTGAAACCAGCCCGGCGGGCCTGCCCAATCAGCGCGCCCATCCCTCATTCACTTTCAACATGTACTCGGCGGCCGCCAGGCGCGTTTCTTCATCCAGGTGCGACTGCGGCGGCATCTCGGGATAGTCGGGGCGCTTTTTCACGGGGTTGGCCGCGTAGTCGGCGATACCCTGAGGGTTGTCCATGTACAGGGCCTGGATGATCTGTGTGGGCGGCCCGATCATGCGTGTGCTGTAGGCATGGCAACCGGCACATACGCCGAAATAGGCCAGCTTGCCCTTGTCCAGATCATCCATGGAACGCGCGGGAACCGGCTCCGGCAGGGTGTAACTGGCGATATTGGCGGTGGTGGAAAACTCGCACTCCGTGTACTTGTCCAGGCCGATGGTGCGATAGCGCTCCGGGTTGAGAATACAGCCGTCATCCATGCCGACCGTGTCGATGATATCCGGGCCGGTGGTTTCCAGCAGGGCTGCCAGGGCCGCGCGCACCACCGGGGCCGGGTCGTTGCCGTTATCCCGCATGATGTTGTTGAGAAGCCTGGGACGATTGGGGTTGGGCTCCGAATCCGGGTCATTGGCGGCATTGCCAGCCAGGGAGAAGTCGGTAAAGGTGATGCCCATCGAGTTGTTGTCGGTGATGATATTGCCCTCGATCACCACGTCGTCGCAGGCCATGACCAGCACGCCGGTACCGGCGGGGATATCGGAGACCAGCGAACCCGGCGATAGCGAAGTTCTCATGGTTGTTGCTGACGATAAAGTTGTTGCGGATCAGCACATCGCCACAGGTCTTGATGGGCAGGCCCGGAGTGATGAACGCGAGGATACCGCCGGTGTTGTTGTAGCACATAATTGGCTTCCACCAAGGCAGTGGCGGCTGTTCTCGATTTCGATACCCGCCACGCTGTCGAACACATCGTTATACACCACGTCGACGTTGTCGGACATGCCCACGTAGATCGCCGCGTCCTCGATGCCCGGAAACCATATTGTGGGAGACGATACCATTCTTGCCCAGCTGCGGGAAAGATGCCGTAGACGCCGGTGTCGACGATAAGGTTGTTGCGGATGTTGAAATTGTTGCCCGCCTGGCCCATGATGCCATTGCCCTTGTACCTGGTAATGTAGAAATTCTCGACCGTGACATCGTTTCCCGAATACAGCACCGCGTCATTGCGCATGCCCTCGCCCTCGAGCACCGGATACTTGCCCTTCTCGATCACCCCGGACCAGGCGGATGTTGTCCTTGTCGATATAAACGGTTTCCTTGTAGGTACCCGGCATGACCTTGATGACCGCGCCGGGGCTGGCGCGCTGCCACCGCGTCCTGGATCGACTCACCGTCCTTGACCATGATCAACTCGCCGCTGGTAGGCGTCACCAGGCTGCGAACCACCATCCCCGCAGATGCTGCCGCGGCTACTTCCTCCGCGCCCGAAGAGGTGAAGGCGGCCTTGGGCTCGCTGTCCACCTTGATTACCGTCGCCGGCTTCTGGCCCGACTTGCCGAGGTAATAGCCTCCGGCCAGCAGGACGACCGCGCCTATTACAATTGCCATCTTATTCATGGGTCAGTGCTCCATCTTGGGGAACGGCGCCCTCCCGGGCTCCGCCATTGTGAACCGGCCGCATGCCCGAGGGCAACTCGGCCGGTTCGCGGGGTTTGAAACTCTCGTCTGTCAGGGTGGCGAGGAAATCCACCAGCCGATCCAGTTCCGCATCGGTCAGCTCGGGCTCCCAGATATGCCAGTGTATCTTCAACTCCTCACCCTCGGGCACCGCGTGTCCGCGGCCACCGGTATAGAAGGCCGCCGCCTCGCGCAGGGTGGCAAAGCGCCCGGAGTGCATATAGGGCGCCGTCAATTCTATGTTGCGCAGTGACGGCACCTTGAAGCCGCCGCGCAGGGTGGGCTCCCCCAGCGGTTCAGAGGCGCCGGGGTCAAAGGGCATGCCCTCGGGGTCGGGGGTGCCGATCACCGCGATCTGCTGGTTGCTGAACAGGGGCGGCGTGTGGCACTCGGCGCAGCGGGCCACGAAGGAACGGAATACGTTAAGCCCATCCTTCTCCGGCTCGGTGAGCGCGTCCGCGTAACCGTGGGCATACTGGTCGTAACGGCTGTTCAGGGAGATCAGCGAGGTCTGGAAGGCGGCGATAGCCTCGTACACGTGGTCGAGGCGTATCTGCGCCTCGGCCGGCTGGTAGTCCGCGGGCCAGGCCTGGCGAAACAACTCACGGTACTGCGGTATGCCGTTGAGGGCGGCCAGCAACTGCTCGGGACTGGTCGCCATCTCGTGCTCGTCGTAGAGTGGCCCAAGCATTTGCTCCTCCAGGCTGCCGGCGCGGGCGTCCCAGAAAAAACGCTGCTGGAAAGCGACATTCCACAGGGAGGGGGCCGAGCGGCGCACGGGGTGACCGCTGGCGCCCACGGAGCGACCCCGACCATCGGCGAAGCCGCGATCGGGCTGATGGCAGCTGGCACAGGACACGCTGCCATCGCCGGACAGCACCGGATCGAAAAACAGGTAGCGACCCAGGTCTATCTGCTGGGGGCTGAAGCCATCGCGGTAGGGTGGCAGGCCGGTCTTCAAACCGCCCACGCCCGCGTCTTCCAGCGAGGGGTACATCTGGTAGAGACTGCGCAGTTTGCACTGCCCCTGGACGAGTTCAAAACCCGCGGGGCACACCTGGCTCAGCTTGATGCCACTGGCTTGCGCCACATGTGGCACCACCGCCATGCACAAGGCTGTGGCAACGATGAGCAGGAAACCTGGTTTGTGCCGGGCCATGGGGCTACTGCGGCAGGCTGCTGATATAGGCCACGACCGCGGCAAGTGCCTGGTCATCGGGCAGGACGCCCGCCATGGCGCGCATCTGCTTGCCGGTGCGGTCCTGGGGATGGGTGCCGCGAGTGCCGGAGCGGAAGGCATTGAGTTGGGCCAACAGGTACCAGTCATCGGCACCGGCCAGGCGCGGCGAGTGCAGGGCCGGGTTGCCCTCGGCGGCCGGCCCGTGACAGGCCGCGCAAAACTGCTGGTAGTAGCCGCGGCCCTGGGCCACATCGCCCTCCACCGTCGCGGCGGCGGGCGCCGAGTCCAACGTGGCGATGTAGGCGGCCGTGTCGTACATGGCCTGTTCGTCCGCCAGGGTGGCCGCAATGGCCGCCATCTGCCGGGCGCTGTCGCTGTCGCCCTCGCCGCCGCGTATCCCCGCCTGGAAATTCTGCAGCTGGGCCACGATATACACCGGGGCCAGCTGGTTCAGCCGCGGCGCCTTGAGCGCCGGGTTGCCCTGGGCCGAGTCGCCATGACAGGCGACGCAGCTGGCGTAGAGTTCCTTGCCCCGGGCGGGGTCATCCGCCGCCAGGCCGGGGACCGCGTACAGGTAAACAGCGGCAAACAGTAGTGTGGACAACAAGCGCATGAGGGCTCTCCGGTATGGGCTGCAGACCCGCTGCACCCCGCTGAAACGGTTTCAGGGAGGATATAGTACCTGCCACCATTAAACCTAGCTTAAGACAGCCCCGAATAACCGGGATTTGCCCCGGATCCGGATTGGGGGGAGAGAAATTCACCCGCCATTCGGCTAGACTCGGGTTTGCGGCTGCGGCCGCTTGCGCTAATAACAGAGCCTCAGCACCCTAACGGAGTACCCCGGATGGAATACAACCCTGACATACACAGTATTGAATGCCCCAAGTGCGGCCACGGTATGACCGAAGTAACCTACGGCGCGGACGTGGTCATCGACCGCTGCACCCACTGCCAGGGGCTGTGGTTTGATACCGGCGAGGAACTCGTGCTCAAGAAAAAATGGATGGGCGATGCCCTGGACACGGGTGACCCCAATGAGGGGCGCAAATGGGACAACGTGGAAGATATCGCCTGCCCGCGCTGCGGCAAGGACATGCAAAAGACTTCCGATCCCGACCAGGTACACATCTGGTACGAGAGATGCCCGGAGCACGGCATCTTTATGGATGCCGGCGAGTTCACCGACTACAAACACGAGACTCTCGCCGACTGGTTCCGCAGCCTGATCCGGGGGGAACGCGGCTGACCGTGTCCCGCAGCACCGATGACATACGCATCGGCAATGCCCGCCCGCTGATCTCGCCCTGGGTGCTGGCGGAGGAACTGCCTCTGCCCGACATCCTGGCCGCGCAGATCGGCACTGCCCGCCGCGACATAGAGGCCGTCCTCGGCCATCGCGATCCCAGGGTGCTGGCCATTGTCGGCCCCTGCTCTGTCCACGACCCCGAGGCACTGCTGGAGTTTGCCCGCCGCTTTCGCGAACTCTGCAAACCCCTGGAGGACGCCATCCTGCCGGTGCTGCGGGTCTATTTCGAAAAGCCGCGCACGGTGGTCGGCTGGAAAGGCCTGATCAACGACCCCGACCTGGACGGCAGCTTCCACATCAACCGCGGCCTGCACCTGGCGCGCAAGGTACTCCTGGACGTGGCCAAATTGGGCCTGCCCACCGCCAGCGAGTTCCTGGATACCACCTTCGGCCAGTACTACGCCGACCTGGTGAGTTTCGGTGCCATTGGCGCCCGCACGGTGGAAAGCCAGGTACACCGGGAGCTGGCCTCTGGCCTGTCCATGCCGGTAGGGTTCAAGAACGGTACCACCGGCCAGATCGGCGTCGCCATAGACGCCATCCGCTCGGCGCGCCACAGCCACTGGTTTCCATCACTCACCAAGGAGGGCACGCCCGCCATCCTGCAATCCACTGGCAACCCCCACGGCTACCTGATATTGCGCGGCGGCTCGCAGACCGGGCCCAATTACGGTAGCGAGGCCGTCCACGATGCCGCCGTTGCCCTGGCGGCCCGGGACCTGCCCGCCTCGCTCATTGTCGACTGCAGCCACGGCAACAGCGACAAGGACTATCGCCGCCAGGCGGAAGTCATCTCCAGCCTGTGCGAGCAGCTCGAGCAGGGGCAACGCGCCATTCGCGGTGTGATGCTGGAAAGCCACCTGGTGGCCGGCAACCAGCCCGTCGAACCGGGCAAGCCCCTGACCTACGGGCAGAGCATCACCGATGCCTGCCTGGCGCTGGACGACACGGCGGTACTGCTGGAATTGCTGGCCGCCGCGGTCAGGAAAGCCGCCCTGTAGGGCCGAATTCATTCGGCCCACGTATCCAGTTACGTCCGGTGATTCGGTGGTCGAATGAATTCGACCCTACAGGACCTTTATCTGTAGGGCCGAATTCATTCGGCCTTGCACGGCAGGGTGGTGAAGATGCCTGTTACCAGGTGTAGCCCACCCGGAACCGGTAGGTCTGGTCGAGTTCGTCCACGCCCTCGACAGCGCCGTTATCGTAATCCAGCTGTACCTCCGCCGCCGCCTCAAAATCCCACAGCAGGGGAAACGCCAGGCCAAAAATGGTGTTCAGGATATAGTCAGAGGCATCTTCCATGCTGACTATGCCGCGGTGGTCCAGATACAGCCGCGAATCCCCGCCCAGGTAGTTGCTGGAGGCGTTTACAGCCCAGTTACCGGCCGCGTATTCCTTGTCCTCGGCCTCGATGAAATCTTCATCCACGTAGGAAGCACCCACCTCGGCCGACAGGGTGAAAACAGGCGCTTCGTAAAACTGGCGGCCAATATAGGGACCGATCAGGTAGCGCAGGTCAAGGTCGGTGAACTTGTCGTGCTCGGCGGAGCCCTGTATGCCGCCGTAGACGGGGCCATCGAAAAAGTAATCGTATTTGCCCTGGGCGTACCATTGCTCCACGGTGGTTTCGCCGTTGGTCTTGTCGTTTTCGCCGTTGTAGCGCAGGGTGTAGCGATCCCGCTTGCTGCGCCAGACGCTCTCCAGGCTGTAGTCCGCCTCATCGGTATCAGTGTTGCCGCGCTGGGCGGAGGCAGCGACACTGACCACCCCCTTCCAGCGATAGCCCTGGCCCAGCTCCCAGGGCTCCGGGTTGACCAGCAGCACCTCTTCCAGGGCGTAGGTTTCCGCGGGGCTGGTCTGGGTGGCGATGACCAGCTGTTCGTCCTGGATAACCAGGGGCTGTTCAGGCAGCACGGTTTCGTCCGCCAGCTGGATGACCACCGGGCCGCTGGTTTTGGCCGAGGCTATCTTGTCCAGGCTGATCTCCAGGGCACCGGCAAAATCGGTTTCTATAGTAACCACGCCATCCCGCGAACCGGTGACGGTACCGACAATCGTCGAGCCGCTCTTGAGGACGATTTCGTCCTGGTGAACAACTGCCTCCTCGGCAACGGCCGCTGCCGCCAGGCACAGCGTTATCGCCAGGCCAGAGGCCCGCAGGTTTTTACGTAGTAACATAATTTCACCCTACCTTGACGCCCCCTGCGGGGGACTTGTTGATGTGTATTTTTTGCAAGCCGCACATCATACCGGAACCCGAACGGGCAAAAAACCCGGACGCGTCCGCGTGGGCTGGTCATGAGGCGGACGCGGGGTCCCAGCGCGCTATCGCGTGGAATATTTGGCCACATCGCCGATTCAGCCACCGGGGCAAGGCTGGTAGACTTGGCCCCTTGTTTTCAGGGACCGGTATCATGGATAACTTCGATTACGATCTTTTTGTCATCGGCGCGGGCTCCGGCGGCGTCAGGGCCGCCCGCATGGCCGCGGGCTTCGGTGCGCGGGTGGCGGTGGCCGAGGATCGCTACATGGGCGGCACCTGCGTCAACGTGGGTTGTGTGCCCAAGAAACTGTATGTTTACGCCTCGGAGTACTCCAAGGCCTTCAGCGACGCTCGCAATTTTGGCTGGGACAGCAGCAAACCCGCTTTCGACTGGGCCACCCTGCGGGATAACAAGAAAACCGAAATTTCTCGCCTCAACGCCATTTACAACAACCTGCTGGCCGGGGTAAAAGCCGATGTAATCGATGGCAGGGCCAGCATCGTCGACGCCCACACCGTGGCCGTGGGCGAGCGACAGTTCACCGCCGACAAAATCCTCATCGCCACCGGCGGCTGGCCCCACGTCCCCTCTTTTCCGGGCAGCGAGTATGCCATTACCTCCAACGAAATATTCGACCTGGAGCATTTCCCCGAGCGCCTGGTCATCGTTGGCGGCGGCTATATCGCCGTGGAATTCGCCGGGATCTTCAACGGCCTGGGCTCGCAAGTCACCCAGATTTATCGCGGTCCCCTGTTCCTGCGGGGTTTCGATTCCGACATTCGCGCCCACGCCGCCAGGGAAATCGCCAAGACCGGGGTGGACCTGCGCTTCGAACTCAACGTCGAATCCATCAGCCCCGCTGCGGGCGGCCTGCAATTGCAACTCAGCGATGGCAGTTCCCTGGAAGCAGACGCCGTGCTGTACGCCACCGGTCGCAAGCCCAACCTGGAGGGCCTGGGACTGGCGAACGTCGAGGTCGCCACCAGCGAGTTCGGCACCGTCATCGTGGACGAAGAGTTTCGCACCAGCGAACCGAGCATCTTTGCCCTGGGCGACGTCACCGGGGGCATGGAACTCACGCCCGTGGCCCTGGCCGAGGGCATGGCCTTCGCCCGTCGCCAGTTTGGCGGCGCCGAATATGCCGTGGACTACGATTTCATTCCCACCGCGGTGTTCTGCCAGCCCAACATCGGCAGCGTGGGTTTCACCGAGGACGAGGCGCGGGCGAAATTCGGCCATATCCGCCTGTTCAAGTCCACCTTCAAGCCCATGAAACACACCATCAGCGGCCGCGATGAGCAGACCTTCATGAAACTGATTGTCGACAAGGCCACGGACCGGGTAGTGGGCGTGCACATGATGGGGCCGGATGCGGGCGAAATCATGCAGGGCATCGCCATCGCCCTGCGCGCCGGCGCCACCAAGGCGCTGTTCGACACCACCATCGGCATCCATCCCACGGCGGCCGAGGAATTTGTCACCATGCGAGAGCCCTGGACCGAGGACTGAGCATGGAACTGGGCCTGTTGGAGGCGCTGCTGCTGACCGCTGTCGGCGTGGTGGCGGGTTTTCTCAATGTCATGGCCGGCGGCGGTTCGCTGTTGACCGTGCCGGTATTGGTATTCATGGGCCTGCCGGGTCCCGTCGCCAATGGCACCAATCGCATCGCGATCCTGGCCCAGAACCTCACCGCGATCGGCACCTTTTTACGCCGCGGTTTCAGCGACTTCAGGCTCAGCCTGACCCTGGCGGCCTGCGCGGTACCCGGGGCGCTGGCCGGCGCGCTGGTCGGCACGCGCCTGGACGGCCCCTGGTTCAACCGCATCCTCGCCCTGGTCATGCTGGGCGTGATGCTGGTCATGCATTTTGACAAGGGTTCCGCCAGGCGCCCCGAGCACTACCAGCCCAATCGCCAGCAACTGCTGCGCGGGCACCTGATGATGGTGGCGGTGGGCTTCTGGGGTGGCTTCATCCAGATCGGCGTGGGCTTCATCATCATGCCGGTCCTCAACCGCGTCATGGGCCTGGACCTGGTGCGCACCAATATGCACAAGGTCTTCATCATCGCCGTGTACACGGTGGTGGCGCTGCTGGTCTTTGTCAGCCAGGTGGAATTGTTGTGGATGGTTGGACTGGCCCTGGCCCTGGGTAACGCCATAGGCGGCTACCTGGGCGCGCATTTCACCATGAGCAGCGGCGAAAAGCTGATCAAGGTCGTCCTGAACGTGGTACTAATTGCCATGATTATTAAGTTATTATTCTTTCCCTGATCCGGCGGGCCGCAACTCGCCACAGCGGATCAGGCCTTCCCATTCGATGAAGCCGCAACCAGTGTCCAGTTCAACCGATCAGCATGATTGAAGCCCGATCCCTTACCCGCTATTACGACAAGGCACTGGCGGTCGACGACGTGTCTTTCAGCATCGGCGATAACGAGATCGTGGGCTTGCTGGGGCACAACGGCGCTGGCAAAACCACCATCATGCGGATGCTCAGCGGCTTCCTGGAGCCGTCGGCGGGGCAGATCGACATAAACGGCCTGAATATGGCGACCGATGCGCATATCGTGCAGCGGCAACTGGGTTACCTGCCCGAGAACCTGCCGGTTTATCCCGACATGATGGTCGCCGATTACCTGGATTACGCCGCCACCCTCAAAGGCATAGAGCCGGCCCGGCGCATGAGCGCGGTGCGGGCAGCCATAGCCGCCACGGACCTGACAGGGCGCGCCCTGGAGCGGGTGTCCACCCTGTCGCGCGGCCTGCGGCAGCGGGTGGGCGTGGCCCAGGCGATACTCGGTAAACCGCGACTGTTGATCCTGGACGAACCCACCAACGGCCTGGACCCGGAACAGACCGGGCACATGCGGCGCCTGATCCAGCGCCTGGCCCGACAGGCCACGGTAATTCTGTCCACCCACATCATGCAGGAAGTCGATGCCATCTGTGACCGCGTACTGGTGGTGCGCCAGGGCCGGGTCGCCCTGGATGCGCGCCTCGAAAACCTGCACTACAGTCGCACCCTGCGCCTGCACACCGACCAGTCAGTGGCCGAGCTGGCTACCTACCTGCGGCGCATGCCGCAGGTCGCCGGGCTGCAGGAGCAGACCCCGCGGGACAACCAGTGGCGTTTTACCCTGACCCTGCACGAGCGCGCGGACATCAATACCGCGGCCAACAACATCGCCCAGTGCGTGCTCAAGGCCGGCGCCAGGCTCTACCAGTTGCAGCCCATGGTCAGGGGTCTGGAGTCGGTCTTCCAGGAGGTAAACCGGGATGGGGCATAGCAATGTCGCCCGCCGGGTCGCGCAAAAGGAAGTCCTGCTGTTCTTCTCCTCGCCGGTAGCCTGGCTGTTCCTCGCCACGTTCAGCGCGGCGGCCTTCTTCATATTCTTCTGGGTCGAGTCTTTCTTTGCCCGCAACACCGCCGATATCCGCCCCCTGTTCGAGTGGATGCCGATTCTGCTCATCTTCCTGTGCGCCGCGCTCACCATGCGCATGTGGAGCGAGGAGCGGCGCAGCGGGACGCTGGAGCACGTGCTGACCCAGCCGGCGCCCCTGTGGCGCTTCGTGTTGGGCAAGTTCCGCGCTTGCTTCAGCCTGCTGCTACTGGCCCTCATCGCCACCCTGCCCCTGCCGATCACCGTCGCCCTGATGGCGGACCTGGACTGGGGGCCGGTGCTGGGCGGCTACCTCGCCACCTGTTTGCTGGGCGCCACCTACCTCAGCGCCGGCCTGTTCATATCGTCGCGCACAGACAATCCCATCGTCAGCCTGATCGGCACGGTGGCGCTGTGCGGCCTGCTGTACCTGGTCGGCAGCAGCACGGTTACCGACTTTTTCGACAACCGGCTGGGCGAGAGCCTGCGCCTGCTGGGCAGTGGCGCCCGCTTTGACAGCATCACCCGCGGCGTGCTGGATATTCGCGACCTGTTCTACTACCTGAGCCTCACCATCGGCTTCCTCGCCCTCAACACCTACTCCCTGCAGAAACTGCGCTGGGCCAGGGGCGCCGCCGGCGGGCGGCATCGCTACTGGCGCGCCGGCATCGCCCTGCTGCTGGCCAACCTGCTGCTGGCCAACGTCTGGCTGGCGCGCATAGACCAGCTGCGCCTGGACATCACCGAGGGCCGGCTGTACTCGATTTCGGAACCCACCTACCGCTTTCTGCAGCAGCTGCAGGAACCGCTGCTGATCAGGGGCTATTTCAGTGCCAAGACCCACCCCCTGCTGGCGCCGCTGGTGCCACAACTGCGCGACCTGCTGCGCGAATACGAAGTGGCCGGCGGCGGCAAGGTCCGGGTGGAGATAATCGACCCCGCCGAGCACCCGCAGCTGGAGCAGGAGGCCAATGAGCGCTACGGCATCCAGGCCACGCCATTCCAGGTAGCAGATCGCTATCAGTCGGCACTGGTCAGTTCCTATTTCAATATCCTGGTGCAGTATGGCAGCGAGCACGAAACCCTGGATTTCAATGAGCTGATCGAGGTGCGCACGGCGGCCAACGCCGGCGCCGATGTGCTGCTGCGCAACCCGGAATACGATGTCACCCGGGCTATCAAGAGCGTGCTGTACAACTACCAGATGGGCGGCAGCCTGTTTGAGCGTATCGACGAGCCGGTCGAGTTTATAGCCTATGTTTCCGCAGATGCCGTGCTGCCCGACGCCCTGCGCGCCTACCGCGACTCGATCAAGGCCCAGCTGCAGGACGTGGTCGCGCGCTCGGGGGGCAAATTCAGCGTGCGTTTCATCCAGCCCGAGGCGGGCGATGGGGTCGTGGCCCGCCAGATTGCCCAGGAGTGGGGTTTTCGCCCCATGGTAACGGCACTGGACAGCGAACAGGCCTTCTACTTCTACCTCACCCTGGCGGATACCCACCAGGTGGTGCAGCTGCCGACGGATGATTTCGACCCGACGGGGTTCCGCCAGGTCCTGGATGCGGGACTCAAGCGGTTTGCCAGTGGTTTTACCCGCACGGTGGCCCTGTCGGTCCCCCGGGTGGACGAGCAGATGGCGCGCTTCAACCTGGGGGGACCGACCTTCAACCAGCTGGAGCAGGCCATCACCCGCGACTACAGCATCCGCATGGAAGATCTCACCGACGGCGCCGTGGCCGTCGATGCGGACATCCTGGCCGTGGTCGCTCCCCACCGGCTGGACGCCAGCTCGGTGTTCGCTATCGACCAGTTCCTGATGCGGGGGGGCACGGTGGTGCTGGCCACCTCGCCCTTTACTGCCGAGCTCAGCGATGGCGAGTTGCGCCTGCAGGACTGGGACAGTGGTTTGCAGGACTGGCTGCAGCACCAGGGTCTCGGCATCCGCCAGGCACTGGTCCTGGATGAGCAGAGTGCCGCCTTCCCGACCCCGGTGCGCCGCAGCGCGGGAGAATACAGTTTTCGCGACGTGCAAATGCTCGATTATCCCTATTTCATCGACCTGCGCCGGCCCGGTCTCTCCGCCACCAACCCGGTGACGGCCAACCTTCCGCAGCTGACCATGGCCTGGTCGTCACCCATAGACGTGACCCCGCGCAGCGGGCAGCAGCTGGCGACACTGCTTACCAGCTCTCCCCAATCCTGGTTGAGCGAGAGTATGAATATCATGCCCGGGGCGGCGAGCGCCGCCGATGAGACGGAACGGCGCAGCTACAAGCTGGGTGTCGCGCTGCAGGGACGTTTCGATTCCTTCTTTGCGGAAGGGCCGCATCCGCTGGCGGAGGGCGGTTCCGCGGGCGGTGGCAGCCTGCTGATGCGCTCCCCCGAGTCGGCTCGCATCGTGCTGTTCAGCTCCAATGATTTCCTGGACGACCAGGTACTCGGCGGCCAGGTGATGGCCAGCGGCACCCAGTACCTGGGGCCGGTAGAACTGCTCCTCAACACCCTGGACTGGGCCCTGCAGGATGACGAGCTGACGCCGATCCGCTCGCGCGCCCATTTCAACCGCACCCTGCCACCCATGGAGCGCCAGGGGCAGGCCATTATCGAGTACCTGAACTACGGCGCGGCGCTGCTGTGGCTGCTGCTGTTGCTGCTGGTGCACTGGCTGCGCGCGCTGCTGCGCAAACGGCGCTACGCCGCGGGGCTGGTCAGCCAATGAAGCAATGGGTAATGGCAGGGCTGCTTATACTGGCGATACAGTGCGTACTGGTGGTCACGGTCTACTGGCCACAGACGGTCGATCGGCAGGCAGAATCCATGGAGAGCTTTGCCGGTTTCAATGGCGCCAGCATCGATGAGATTTTCGTGGGCGACGAGTACGACAATGAAACCCTGCTGAAGAAGGTGGGGATCGCTGGCTGCTGCCGGAGCTGGAAGACCTGCCCGCCGATACCGCCATGATCGACAAGCTACTGGACGCCCTTACCGGCGACGAAACCCAGTGGCCTGTTGCCGACTCCGTCGCCGCCAGGCAACGTTTCCAGGTGGCGCCATACTATTACCAGCGACGCATCCGCCTGCTGGGCGACAACCAACTGCAGGGAACGTTTTTCCTGGGCAAGTCACCGGGGTTTCGCAAGGTCCACGTTCGCAACGCGGACCAGGACGCTATCTACAACATCTCCTTCAACGCCTATGACGCCCCCGGCCACAGCGGCGCCTGGCTGGATCGCAAGCTGCTGCAGATCCGCACGCCCCTGCGCATCAACGCGGACAGCTACAGCCTCAGCTGGCAGGAGGGAGAGTGGCGCTCTGGCCTGGGTCACCCGCCAGAGGAGCGCGAACTGGAAGCGCTGCTGACCGCGCTGCGCAGCTTGCAGGTCGACGGCATCGCCGACGGGGACCAGCAGCGCGACCTGGCCGAGGCCGAGGCCGACCTGCTGCTGGAGGTCGAGAGCCTGGGGGGAACAGTCCGCCTGGAATTGTTCACCCTGGGTAAACAACACTTCATTTACAGCAGTGAGTACCCGTTGTTTTTCACCATCAGCGCCTATGACTACGAGCGCCTGACCGGTATCGATTTCCGGCTGATTTCGGGCGAGGCGGGCGATGGGCAGTGAGGTGCCGCCGCGCGGGTATGTGCTAACATTCGCTCCTGATTTGAACCTGGGTTGTCCGGTGTGAAGCGATTCGTTGTTATTTTCCTGGTCGTACTGGTCGGCCTGTTTACCCTTGAAATGCAGACCAGCGTTCAGCAGCACATGGTGCTGCCCTTCACGGCCATGCTGGCGAAAATCAGCGCCGCCCTCATCCTGCCCTTTGACGCCTCCGTGCAGGCCTATGGCAAGGTGCTGCAGTTCACCGATACCGGCTTCGCCGTTTCCATCGAGGCGGGCTGCAACGGGGTGGAGGCCACCATCGTCCTGATTGCCGCGGTGCTCGCCTTCCCCGCCCCCTGGCGCGCCAGGCTGGCGGCCATCGCCCTGGGATTCCTGGCGATCCAGGTACTCAACATCCTGCGCATCATCAGCCTGTTCTACCTCGGCAACTGGAACCTTGAGTTTTTCTCCTGGTTCCACCTCTACCTGTGGCCCGCACTGATCATGCTGGATGTGCTGATCGTTTTCGTGGTCTACCTGCGCTATCTGTCGCGCCATCCGGGAGAGGCTGCCAGTGCCGCTGCCTGAGAAGAACCACTTTCGCCAGTTCACCCTGTTCGTTTTCCTGCTGCTGATACCCTGCTTTGCCCTGTGGACCTTGCTCAGCGCCGCTGCAGTGACCCCGGTGATAGGCCTGGTGCACCTGACCCTCAGTAACTGGTTCCCGGATATTGTCAACGTGGTGTACCAGGAGGGGGCGAATGCGGTGCTGATGACCCGCCTGGACGATGTGGCGGGACAATTCGTACCGGCCAGCGAGCCCGATGCGGGGCTGGGATTCAGGATCAATACCCGAATCGTCACCTACTCCATTCCCTTCTACGCGGCGCTGCACTTCGCCACGGAAAAGGAGCACTACCTGGCGGATTTCTTCTGGGGGCTGCTCATGCTGTACCCCTTTATCTTTTCGGGCCTGGTCATGCTGTGCATGAAGGACCTGATGGTCACCCTGGGGCCCCTGTTCCTGGAACAGCCCGGGGTGCTGGTGCCAGGCCCCAACGTGATAGGTATTCTCTACCAGTTGAGCGTGCTGATCATTCCGCCGGTGCTGCCGGTAATGGTGTGGGCCTGGCAGAGTCGCCACACGCCGCTGCTGGAAAAACTGTTGTATGCCGGCAACAGCGCCAGCTGAGGGAGCTTGTTGGTCGAATGAATTCGACCCTACAATACGCGGGGGCCGGATATGTGGGGCGTGGCCGGCGGGTTTATTGGTCGAATGAATTCGACCCTACAATACGCGGGGGCCGGATATGTGGGGCGTGGCCGGCGGGTTTATTGGTCGAATGAATTCGACCCTACGGGGTGGGCCCTGTTGGATCTTGTCCGGAGGTTCAGCCCTGGTTTCAGGTCCGTAATTTTTCCAGGATGCTGGAAAAATCCCGCTGGCCGTTACCGTCCTGCTGGTGCTGGCTGTACAGTTCTTGCGCCAGCTGTCCCATCGGGTTATTGAAGCTGCTCTGCTCGGCGATCTGCAGTGCCAGGCCCAGGTCTTTGACCATCAGGTCGACCATGAAACCCGGCTTGTAGCCATTGCTGGCCGGCGCGTTCTCCATGACTCCCGGGTAGGGGTTATAGACCTCCAGCGACCAGTTGCGCCCGGAACTGGCGAGCATGATTTCCGACAGGACCTTCGGATCCAGGCCATTGCGCGCGCCCATTTCCAGCGCCTCGCAGGTGCCTATCATGTGGATGGCCAGCAGCATGTTGTTACAACCCTTGGCTACCTGGCCGGCGCCGGCGGGACCCGCGTGGAAAATATTCTTGCCCATGTCGGCCAGGATCAGCCGCGCCCGGGCGAAGGTCGCGGCGCCGCCGCCGCACATGAACGCCAGGGTACCGGCGGCGGCCGCGGCCACCCCACCGGATACCGGGCTGTCCATGAAGCCGATGCCCAGTTCGGCCGCCGCCTCTCCCACCCGACGCGCCGTGGCGGCGTCTATGGTGCTGCAATCGAGCACCGTGGTGGAGGCGTCCAGTTGCGCCAGCAGTCCCTCATCCCCGAGATAGATCGCGGCAACGTGCTTGCCAGCGGGCAGCATGGAGAGCACATAGTCGACACCCGTCGCCGCGGCCCCGGCACTCTCCGCCACCGCCGCGCCCGCCGCCCGCAACTGCTCGCAGGCGGCCTCGGACAAATCGAATACCGTCACCTCGTGCCCGGCTTTTACCAGGTTGGTGGCCATCGGCCCGCCCATATTACCCAAGCCGATAAATGCGACCTTTGCCATGGTTAATCTCCGTTGGTGATTACAGGTCCGCCAGGGGATGCTGCTCCCAGGGGGCGGTAAAGAAGGCATCAAGCACCGCCGCGGGCACCTCGCGGGTATTGCGGAACTGCCAGTCCGGCTTGCGATCCTTGTCGATCAACAGGGCGCGCACGCCCTCGGCGAACTCCGGGTGACGCATGATATTGGTGGCCAGCACCAGTTCCGCCTGGAACACCTCCCGCAGGGAGGCCAGGCGCGTTTGTGCCAGCTGGCGGAAAGTCCACATCAGGGCCAGCGGAGAGGCATAGGCGAGGCTGTCCCGGGCGCTGGCCAGCCAGGGGTCCCGGGTTTGCTGCGAGAGGATATTGGCGATGATCTGGTGCACGTCATCGCCATCGCAGAGGCTGGCGATGGAACCCAGGTGAGGCTCCACCTGGCCGCCCGGGCACTGGCTCAAACTCTGCTCCGCAAAGGGCCGCAGGGTGTGCCTGACCAGGGCGTGGTTGGCCGCCGGATCGGCCTGCCACCGCTGCCGAACCAGGGCCTCGAGCACATCCGCCCGGCGCTCGCTGGACACAAAGCGGTCGGCAATGCCGGTGTAGATGGCGTCTGCGGCGTTGATGGAGGCGCCGGTGAGAGCCAGGAACAGGCCGGACCTGCCCGGCATGTGATTCAGGAACCAGCTGCCGCCCACATCCGGAAACAGGGCGATATTCACCTCCGGCATGGCGATGCGGGTTTTTTCCGTGACCACCTTGTGTGAGCAGCCGGCCATGACCCCCAGGCCACCGCCCATGACGATACCGTGGCCCCAGGCGATCACCGGTTTGGGGTAGGTGTGCAGGGTGTAATCCAGCCGGTACTCCCGCTGGAAGAAGCTCTCGGCGTACTCACAGGGCCCACCGGGAGTGGCGGTAACGCTCTCGTACAGGGCCTGTACATCGCCACCGGCGCAAAACGCTTTCTCGCCGGCGCCCTCCAGAAAAATGGCGCCGATTTCGGCGTCGTCGCGCCACTGCTCCAGCTGCGCCTGTAACAGGTCAACCATATCAAGCGTCAGGGAGTTGAGGGTGGCGGCGACATTCAGGGTCACACGGCCCAGCTTGCCGGCACCGGCGGGAAGTTCCTCGAACAGGATGGCTGCCTCAGACATCGGTTTTCCTCAGCCGTTTTTCCATTCGGGCTTGCGCTTTTCCAGGAAGGCGTTGACCCCCTCCCGCTGGTCGGCGGTGGAGAACAACTCGACAAAGAGATCGCGCTCGCCTTCCAGGCCCGCGGCGATCACCGTGTCGCGCCCGCTGTGCAGCAGGCGTTTGCAGAAGCTCACCGAGGTGGGACTCTGTTTGGCCGCCTGCTCCGCCAGGGCGATTGCTCGCTGCAGGGCTTCGCCTTTAGGCACCACTTCTTCCACCAGGCCGATGCGCTCGGCGGTGGCCGCGTTGACCCGCTCGCCACAGAGAATCATGCGCTTGGCCCAGCCCTCTCCCACCAGCCAGGACAGGCGCTGGGTGCCGCCCGCGCAGGGCAGCAGGCCCACGCCCGCCTCGGGCAGGGCCATCTGGGCCTGCTCCTCGGCGACGCGCAGATCGCAGGCCAGCGCCACTTCCAGTCCGCCGCCCATGGCAAAGCCGTTGATCGCGGCGATGGAGACACCGCGAAAATCCGCCAGGGTTTCAAAGGCCTGGCCAAAATAGTCGGCCATGCTGCGGGCCGTGGCCGGGTCGCCGTCGGCAAACAGCTTGAGGTCGGCGCCGGCGGAGAAAAACTTCTCCCCCGCCCCGGTGATGACCAGGGCGTAGATATCGCGCTCCGCGTTGAGTTTCTCCACCAGGTCCTTGAGTGCCGGCAGGCTCTCGGTGTCCCAGGTGTTGGCGCCGGGATTATCGATAGTGATGACGGCGGTGTGCCCGCGCAGTTCGACCTGCAGTTTTTCCGATGTACTCAAACTCACTTGATTACCTCCAATGCGCCTTCCATTAACATGCGGCGGGACACGATCACCCGCATTATTTCGTTGGTGCCCTCCAGGATCTGGTGCACGCGGGTGTCGCGCACATGCCGCTCCATCGGGTATTCCTTTATGTAGCCATAGCCGCCGAACAGTTGCAGGGCGTCATTGCAGATAGTGAAACCGGCATCGGTGGCGAAGCGCTTGGCCATGGCGCAGTAGGTCGAGGCCTGCGCATCCCCGTTGTCCAGCTTGCTGGCCGCCAGCCGCACCATCTGCCGGGCCGCGACCAGTTCGGTAAGCATATCGGCCAGGCGGAACTGGGTGGCCTGGAAATCGGCGATGGCGGTGTCGAACTGGCGGCGCTCCTGCACATAGGCGGTGGCTTCCTCCAGCGCCTGCTGGGCCGTGCCCACGCTGCAGGTGGCGATATTGATACGGCCCCCGTCCAGGCCCTCCATGGCGATGGCGAAGCCCTGCCCCTCCTCGCCCAGGCGATTGCCCACCGGCACCCGCACATTGTCGAAGGTGACCATGCGGGTGGGCTGGGCGTTCCAGCCCATCTTGTCCTCTCTCTTGCCGTAGCTGATGCCCGGCGCGTCGGCGGGCACCAACAGCGCGGACACTCCCTTGGGCCCCGGGCCACCGGTGCGCAGCATGACCACCAGCACATCGGTATCACCGGCGCCGGAAATGAACACCTTGCTGCCGTTGATCACATAGTCATCGCCATCGCGGGCTGCGCTGGTGCGCAGGGAAGCGGCGTCGGATCCGGCACCGGGCTCAGTCAGACAGTAGGAGGCCAGCGTGGTGCCCGTCACCAGGTCGGGACACCACTGCTCGATCACGCCGAGACTGCAGTACTTGCCGATCATGCTGGTCGCCATGTTGTGGATGGTGATGAACGCGGCGGTGGCGGTGCAGCCCTTGGCCAGTTCCTCCACGATCAGGCTGGCGTCCAGCCTGCCCATGCCCAGGCCACCGGCCGACTCCGGCGTATACATGCCCATGAAGCCCAGCTCGCCCGCCTGGCGCAGCACATCCTTGGGAAAGATGGCCTGCTCGTCCCACAGCGCCGCGTTGGGAGCCATGGCTCCCTCGGCGAATGCGCGGGCACTGGCCACGTAGGCCTGCTGGTCATCGTTGAGGGAAAAGTCCATCGCGCTCTCCTTCGCAGCCGGGCTGACCAGAACCGGCCCATTACCTTGCCGAACAATTCCTCGTCCGGCGGAATCACCTTGGTTTTCGCCAGCGGCTTGGAGACCCAGGTCTCGTTGACCAGGTCGCGCCAGGTGATGTTGTGGTTGATGCTGTTGCCGCCCCACGAGCCGCAGCCCAGGGAGAAGGTCTGGCGCATGCCGTTCCAGACGTTGCCGCTGTTGGAGGCCGCCTGTGGCTGGTTCACCATCACCCGCGAGGTCTTGGTTCCCATGGCCAGTTTCAGGATGTTGTCGTCGTTGTAGGAATAGATCCCGCAGCTGTGGCCCTGGCCCTGGTAGGCCTGGATTTCGTTGGTGAGCGCGATGGCTTCATCGATATCCTTGACCTTGTATAGCGCCATGGTGACAGTCAGCTTCTCCCCGGAAAAGGGGTAGTCGGGACCGGCACCGGTCTCGGGTACGATCAGGAACTGCTTGCCCTCGGGCAGGTCTATGCCCGCCTTGCCGGTGATCGTCAGGGCGTGCTGGGCGACGATTTTCGGGTTGAGATGGCCGTCCTCCCACAGCACCGCCTGCAATTTCTGCTTGTCCTCCCCCGCGATGACGTAACCGCCCTCGCGCTGGAGTTTTTCCAGGAATTCGTCGTAGATGGACTCGAACACCAGCACCGAGTTATCTGAAGAACAGGAAGCCGCCAGATCCAGCACCTTGGAGGTGCGGATTTTCTCGGCCGCCTCATCCAGGTTCGCGCTGTCGTCCACGGTGATCACGGCGTTGCCCACGCCCACGCCCAGGGCGGGGGTACCGGAGGAATAGGCGGCGCTGACCATGGCTTCACCGCCGGTCGCCAGGACGCGGTCGCACTGGCGCATCAACTCGTTGGTCTTGTCCAGGGAGGGTACGTCGATACTCTGCACCAGGTCCGCGGGCGCACCCATGGCCACAATGGCCTCGCGCATGTAATCGCAGATCATCTTGTTGGTCAGCTTGGCCCGGGGGTGGGGCGCGATGATAATGGCGTTGCGCCCCTTGACCGCGGAGATCGCCTTGATCACGGGGGTTGCCTCGGGGTTGGTGGATGGCGACAGGGCGCCGATTACCCCCACCGGCTTGGCGATCTTGACGATATTGCGCTCGGGGTCTTCCTCGATCACGCCCACCGACCTGTCATTGATGATGTCCATCAGCGTGGCCCGGGTCTTGCGGTGAATCTTCAGGTATTTGCCGGCATAGTTGCCCAGTTGGGTCTCGTCGACAGTGAACTGGGCAATCTTCTCGGAGCGCTCCTCCTGTGCCACCGCCCAGACCATGGCGGTAATCAGCTCATCCACCTGTTCCTGGGTATAGTCGGCTATCTGCGCCTGGGCGGCGCGAGCGCGCGCCATCATGGCCTGGATCTCTTCCCGCGCCGCCATCAATTCCTGACTCTGTTCCATTTATATCTGCTCCTGTGCCTTGTTCCCGCCCCGGCGTCGGGCCGGGGGGTTCAAGGTTAGCTGATCAAAAGAGGACCGCCAGCTTACCTTGCCCGCAGGCCGGGTCCAAGGGAGGAAATTGCGCAATATATGGATTATATTGCTGTTTTTGACAGGGGCATGATCGCCCCGCGGACACGCTGATGAGCGCACCTTCGAAATGGCCCCTGCCCGAGCACGGCATTCGCTTCCTCACCCCCGGCTTCATGCTCAACAAGCTGGCGCGTCACCCCCTCACCCGGGAGTGTTACCCCGCCGCGATGGGCTACTATCCCGCGGCCCGCTCCCACCGCGTGGAACGCCTGCGCCACGATGACAACCTGTTGATTTATTGCGTGGACGGCATCGGCCACGCCAGCACCGGCTCATGGAGCGGCCGGGTCAGTCCCGGCGATATCCTGCTGCTGCCCCAGGGGGTCAGCCACAGCTACCATGCCGACGATGCCCAGCCCTGGTCCATTTACTGGGTGCACTTCCAGGGGGGCAGTACCGCCGTGTTCAACCAGTACCTGGGCTACCGCGAGGGTCGCAACCCGGTTACAAGGGTGGGCGTGGCGCCGCAACTGGTGGCCCATTTTCGCGGCCTGCTGGCGGTGCATCGCACCGGCTACAATACCCGGGCCTTCATCAACGCCGCCAACCAGTTGCGCCACCTGTTCACCCAGGTGGCCCTGGAGATGCGGCGGGCACGGGCCGACAGCCAGCAGGGCTTCAAGCTGGAAACCGTGCAGAGCTTCATGCTGGAGCACCTCGCGCAACCCCTGGACCTGGACACGCTGGCGGCGGCGGCCAACCTCTCCAAGTACCACTTCGCCACCAAGTACAAGGCCCTGACCGGCTATTCGCCCATCAAGCACTTCCTGAACATGAAGATGGAGCACGCCTGCCACCTGCTGGACAGTGGCGATCTCAGCGTGAAGGCAGTGGCCGGCGCCCTGGGTTACGAGGACCCGCTGTATTTTTCCCGCCAGTTCACCAGGACAATAGGGATGTCACCCCGCGCCTACCGGAGCTCGGTCAGGAAATAGCCTTGACCTGGGCCAGCGGCGGTTCCACTTTTTCGGCCGGGCCGGTCAGGTGCTTCATCAGCAGGGTCCGCATCCACTGGTGGGCCGAGCTGCGGGAGGTGCGGGTATGTCGCATCAGGGACATCTTGCCGCGATTGCGACTGTGGGTATTGCGTATCATGCGCTGCAACTCCGCCGGCATCTCTTCGCCGCGGATGCGCTCGCGGTAGAGCCCACCGGCCTCGAAGCCGGCGTTGGCCACCAGCAGGGCGTCGGTGCGGCACAGCACGCCGACCGCCGCGGAAAACTGGGTGGTTTCCATGATTATGTTGCGGTGCACCCCGTACTGTCCCAGCACATCGTCCACCATGCTGGTATTTTCGCGGGTGAGACCCGGCAGGTACAGCCGCAGGTGGGGGTAGGCGAGGAATTCCTGCAGGCTAAGCTCCTTGCCTGCCAGCGGGTGATCGATACGCATATAGCAGCGCGGGGCGATGGTGGCGATGGGCTCGGCGAGGATATCCCGCTCGGTCTCCAGGGCCACGAAGGCGGCAAAGTCGGCCTCGCCCTTTTTCAGCTTGTCCTGGTAGTCCGGCGTCACTTCGGCCGTGACCACCTGCACCCCGGGACCGACCTCGCTGAGTTCCGCCATCAGTCCCGGCAGCAGGGCCTCACTGAGTATGGGCGGCAGCAGTATCTTGAAGCTGCCGTCGAAAGTCGCCGGGTCAAAGCCTTCATCACCCAGCACACGCTCGACGCTTTCCAGCAGGGCCGGCAGCTCCCGGGCCAGTTCCTCCGCCCGGGGAGTGGGCACCAGGCCGTGGGCGGTGCGGGTAAACAGTTCGTCCTCGAAGGAGTCGCGCAATTTCTGCAGGGTCTTGCTGAGCGCAGGCTGGGACACGGAAAGGCGCTCCGCAGCCCGCGTCACGTTGCGCTCCTCCAGCAGGATCTGCAACGCTACCAGCAGGTTCAAATCGGTACGGATCAGCTTGCGTGAAATCATCGCTCCCCCGAGAAATAACTTATTGTTATACTCGCATCCTAACAAGAAGACTACGGCAAATCACTTGCCAATTTAACCGGCGGCGCATCCGGCCACCGCGGAGCAATCCACAATGAGAACCATCATGCGTACCAGCCATTCCCTCCTGTTTCTTATCCTGACTCTGGCGCTTGCGGGGTGCAGCGGTATCGAGATCCAGCCGACCAAAACCGACACCTTCGCCGCGGGCCACTACAAATATTACACCTGGCGCAGCGAGCCGCTGGTGAACACCACCAATTCCCGCGACACCATGTACATCATGGATCCCATCCTGCGCAGAGACGTCGACAGGGAACTGGAGAAAAAGGGTTATGTACTGGACCCGGAGCGCGCCCAGTTCAGCGTGGACTACATTTACGCCCAGGGCCTGCGCATGGGTGAGCGCAGCGAACTGGCCACCAATATCACCACTTACCCCTCTGTGAACCCCAACCGCCAACAGAACCAGGCAGTGGTGGACAACGCCTATGCCCTGGGCGGAATCAAGGAGACCAACAATATCGCCCTGCAATTCAACGACATGGAAACCAAGCAGGAGGTGTGGCAGGTCATCATCACTAAAATCGTGGAAAACGTGAACAAGGTCGATGTGGCAGAGATGAAAGAGAGCTTGCGCGAGGGCGTGCGTCGGGCCCTGGAACCCCTGCCTGCGGCAAAATAGTCCCGGCTCTCGCCGGGCCGGTCACAACTGCTCGTACACCGACGGGTTCACGCAGCAGGGCATGGGCTCGCCGCGCAGCGCCGCCAGCGCATTAGCCGCCGCCATATCGGCCATCAGCGCCCGGGTCCGCTGCGTGGCGCTGCCGATATGCGGAGCCAGCACCACGTTGGGCAGGCCCAGCAGCGGGTTATCCGCCGCCACCGGTTCCCGCTCGAAGACATCTATCCCCGCCGCGAACAGGCGGCCCTCGCCGAGAGCCACAGCCAGGGCCGCTTCGTCGACGATGCCCCCCCGGGCGGTATTCACCAGTACGGCCCCCGGTTTCATCAGGGCTATCTTGTCCCCATCCAGCAGCTGCCGGGTATCCGCGGACAGGGCCACGTGGACGCTCACGAAATCGCTGAGCGCCAGCAACTCCTCCAGGGCCAGCAGCTCGACTCCGGGCACCGCTCGGGGTGTGCGGTTCCAGGCCACTACCCGCATCCCGAAGCCAAGCGCGCGCCTGGCCACGGCCTGGCCGATGGCTCCCAGGCCGACAATGCCCAGGGTCGCCCCGTTGACGTCCTTGCCGGTAAAAAAGTCCGGGGCCCAGGCGGTGTCGGCGGTCCAGTTGCCCTGGCGCACGAACCGGTCCGCCTCCGCCAGGCGCCGCGCGGCGGCCATCAGCAGGGCAAAGGCGGTGTCGGCAGTAGTTTCGACCAGCACCCCGGGCGTATGCCCCAGAGGGATGCCGCGTTCCGTCAGGGCCTGCACATCGACATGATCCACCCCCACCGACATGCTGGAGACGAACCTGAGGTCTGGTGCCGCATCCAGCAGCGCCCTGTCGATACGGTCGGTCAACAGGCAAACCAGGCCCTGGCAACGAGCCAGTTCTGCCCGCAGGTTCGCCGCTGACAAAAGGCCTGGGCCCATCCAGACATTGAGTTCACAGGCGCGGGCGAGTTCGTGCACCCGCTCGCCGGGCAGTCGGTGGGTCAGAAATACTTGCGCCGCCACTCAGTCGCCCGCCGCGGAATCCGGCAGGGCCTCGGGCGCCAGGGAGAGCATCTTCTGCAGGTCCGCCTGCCAGGCCAGCAGCGTGGCGCGAGGATACTCGCCGCCGTAGGGCAGGTTGCCCCAGACTGGCTGGGGCCAGCAGCCATCGTCGGGACGGCGCCCGATGACATGGAGATGCATCTGCGGCACCACATTGCCCAGCCCGGCAAAATTGACCTTGTCGAAGCCCAGGGTCTGCTTGATGAACGCCGAAATCCCGGCGCAATCGGTCATTACCATTTTGCGGTGCTCATCCGGTAAATCCAGCACATCCCGCATGCGGGTGTCCGGCACCAGAATGAACCAGGGCAGCGCCGCATTGCGGTGCAGCAGCACCTGGGTGGCCGGCAGGCTTCCCAGGTTGTGGCAGTCAGCCAGCAGTTGGGAATGTATTTGGCTAGCATCCATATGGACTCTCCCCGATACCAGGGGATTCACTTTAGCTGTCCGGCAATACCCTTGGCAACGCCACGGGCGCTAGATCGTCATACCCCCGTCCACCACGATACACTCGCCGTTGGTGTAGCTGCTGGCGTCCGAGACCAGGTACAACACGGTGCCCGCCATTTCCCGAGGCTCCGCATGCCTGCCCATGGGGATCGCCTGTATCGCCTGCTGGTAGATATCGTCATTGGAGAACAGCGCGCCGGCAAACTTGGTGCGGGTCAGGCCGGGTAACAGGGCGTTGCAGCGAATGCCCAGCGGACCGCACTCCTTGGCGAATGCCTTGGTCATGCTGACCACCGCCGCCTTGGTGATGGAGTAGATTCCCTGCATGGGGCCGGGCTGCAAGGCATTGATCGAGGCGGTGTTGACGATGACGCCGCCGCCCTGCTCGCGCATCATCTTGCCCGCCTCTATGGACATGAAGAAATAGCCGCGAATATTCACCTCCACGGTCTTGTTGAAAGCGCCCAGGTCGGTATCGAGGATGTGCCCGAAATAGGGGTTGGTGGCGGCGTTGTTGACGCTGATATCGAGCCTGCCGTGCTGCTTGTGAATGTGCGCGAACAGGGCGCTGATATCGTCCATGTTGCCGATATTGCAGGCAAAGGGTTCGGCACTGCCGCCGGCATCGTTGATGCTGCTCGCCAGGGCACTGCAGTCATCGATCTTGCGGCTGGAAACGATCACATGGGCTCCCTGCCCGGACAGCAGGCGGGCGATCTCCTCCCCTATACCGCGGCTGGCGCCGCTTACCAGGGCAATTTTGCCGGTGAGATCAAACAGGTTGGTTGGCATCTCCATGTCTCCAGTAAATGACTAAAAAAGGGCGCCCAGACTAGCGCGCCCGATGGCAAATATCCATGGTGTGGCCCGGCCTGGCGTGGCCCGGCCTGGCGTGGCCCCGCCTGTTAAGACGCGCTAGCCCCGCGCCGCCGGGCGCCGGTGGCGCGCGTACTCGCGATAACACCAGCCCAGGTAGAACAGGCAGATGGCGGCGGCGCCCAGCCAGGCGCCGCGATAGCCCAGCAGGGCCAGGTTGGCGCCGGCCACCAGGGGGCCTATGACCCGTCCCCAGGAGGCCACCGAGCCGGTGGTACCCAGCACCCGGCCCCGGTCGGCGGCGGGCGTTCGGTGGGTGACAATGGTATTGAGCAGCGGCATGCACAGGGTGGCCCCGGTCATGGCCAGGAAAATCGAGGCCAGCATGGCCGGCATGCTGGTGGCGAAGGCAGCCGTCAGCAGCCCCAGGGCGAAAGCGCTGACGGCTATGCGCAGTAGTCGCAATTCCCCCAGGGTGGCGACCAACCAGCCCATCAGCCCGCCCTGCACAACCACCATGATGGCGCCCTGTATACCGAATACGATGCCCACCTGGCGCGCGCCCCAGCCCAGCATGTCGCCGGCCCAGAGCGGGAACAGGTAGGTCAGTGAACTGACACAGGTATTGTGGATGCCGAACTGCAGTACCAGCAGGCGGGTGCCCGTCTGGCGGAGCAGCGCGTTAACAGAGCCGCTGTTCGCATCGTGCCGCGACTGCCGGCGCTGGGCTGGAAGTGACTCGGGGAGGAACAGCGCCGCCGCCAGTATCGCCAGCAGGGACATGATCCCCGCCACGATACAGGGCAGGGTAAAGCCGGGCTGGTCGCCGGCAAGCAGGCCGCCCAGGACAGGCCCCAACACCAGTCCCAGGCCGAAGGCCGCGCCGATGACCCCCATGCCGCGGGCCCGTTTCTCGGGTCGGGTGATATCGGCCATCATCGCCGAGGCAACGCCCACGTTGCCGGCCATAAGCCCGGCGAAACCCCGCGCCGCGTAGACCATCCACAGCTCCCACGCCAGGCCCAGCATGACATAGGACAGGGCGGCTCCCGCCAGGCAGATCATGATCACCGGCTTGCGCCCGATGCGGTCTGACAGGCGCCCCCACAGGGGTCCGCAAAGACCCGCGCCCACGGCATAGGTGACGATGATAAAGGCGATATCCAGCTTGTCCGCCCCCAGTTGGGGCGACAGGAAGGGCAGGATGGGTATGACGATACCGAACCCGATCAGGTCCAGCAGCACCACCCCGAACAGTACCGCCATCAGTACCCGGCTCCGCCTGGACTCCCGGTCAACGGCATGCCCGGGACCTTACTTGCGGCGGCGGGGCGGCTTTTTCACACCGGCCCGAGGGCCACCGCCATCGGCATCGGTCTTGCCGGCGGCTCGCGGCATCTGCGCGGGCTTGTCGCCGGCCGCGCCGTCCAGCCGCGATATCTGCAGGCGCTGACCACTGACCCAGACACTTTTCAGGTGCTTGAAGATTTCCTTGGGCATGCCCTCGGGCAACTGCACCGTACTATAGTCATCGAATATCTCAATGCGGCCGATGTACTCGCTCTCGATCTCCGCCTCGTTGGCAATGGCGCCGACGATGTTGCCTGGCTTGACCCCGTGCTGGTGGCCCACCTCGATACGGAAACGCTCCATGCCGACGTCCACCTTGTCGTCGCTGCGCGCGGGCTTGCGCGCGGGCCGGTCCGCCGGGGGCTCCTTGCTGGCCTTCCGCTCTTCCTTCCGCACTTCCTTCCGCTCTTCCTTCTGCTTGGGCTGCCGCCGCGGCGCAGCTGCCGGCCCGGGCTTAGCCGGGCGCGCCGGCCTGGCGGTTGCGCCGGGGGCCGCTTTGGCGGCGAGCGGCTTGCCGCCCTGCGCCAGCGCCGCCAGCGCAGCGGCTATCTCGATGACCGGCACCCCGAACTCGTGCTGGTATTCCTCCACCAGCTTGCGGTACAGGTCCAGCTCCGCGGTATCCAGGGTCTCGGTGATGCGCTGCTTGAACTTGCCGATGCGCTTGCCGGTCACCTGCTCGGCGGTGGGCAGCTCCATTTTATCGATTGTCTGGCCGGTGGCTTTCTCGATGGCGCGCAGCAGGCGGCGTTCGCGATTGGCCGCGAACAGGATGGTGTCACCCTGCCTGCCCGCCCTGCCGGTGCGACCGATGCGGTGCACATAGGCTTCTACATCGTAGGGGATGTCGTAATTGATCACGTGGCTGATGCGCGCCACGTCCAGGCCGCGGGCCGCCACGTCGGTGGCCACCAGGATATCCAGGTCGCCATTCTTGAGACGCTCCACGGTCTGCTCCCGCTGCTTCTGCGGGATATCACCGTTGAGGGCCGTGGCAGAATAGCCCCGCGCCGCCAGTTTGTCGGCCAACTCAGTGGTCAGGATGCGGGTGCGCACGAAGATGATCATGCCGTCGAAGTCCTCGACCTCGAGAATACGGGTCAGGGCATCGAGTTTATGCACCCCCGCCATCATCCACACGCGCTGGCGGATGGCCGCGTTGATCACGGTTTTCACTTCTATGGAGATTTCCTGCGGGTTGCGCAGGTGGCGCTTGGCGATGCGGCGGATAGCATCGGGCATGGTGGCGGAAAACAACGCTATCTGGCGCTCGGCAGGGGTCTGCTCCAGAATCCATTCGACATCGTCGATGAAGCCCATACGCAGCATTTCATCGGCCTCGTCCAGCACCAGGGTCTGCAGCTTGCCCAGCTTGAGCGAGCCCCGCCGCATGTGATCCATTACCCGGCCCGGTGTACCCACCACCACGTGCACACCCCGTTCCAGCTGGCGCAACTGGCCGCGCATATCGGAGCCGCCGTAGATGGGCAGCACATGGAAACCCGGCAGGTGGCGGGCATACTTCTGGAAAGCCTCCGCCACCTGTATCGCCAGCTCCCGGGTGGGCGCCAGCACCAGCACCTGGGGCTGCTTCTGCTTGAGGTCCAGGCGCGCCAGTATAGGCAGCGCAAAAGCAGCGGTTTTGCCGGTGCCGGTCTGCGCCTGGCCAAGCACGTCGGCGCCCGCCAGCATATGGGGAATAATCCGGCCCTGGATGGCCGAGGGGGTCTCATAACCGACCTCTTGCAGGGCTTTTTGCAGGGTCGCGGGCAAATCCAGTTCAGCAAAACTGGCTACCCCATCGGGAGTGGACATGCGGGTACCTTGAGCGGTGAGCGGGGCGCCCCCTGGGCGCGGCCGCAAATTATACAGGGAAAAGCCTTCACTGTCCGGCCTGCCGGCCGCAATCACTCCGCCCGGAAGGTCGCCACCACCTCGGGGCCGGCCAGCAGGGTGAGGCTGTCCCCCGCCAGGGTAAACGCCGTCACCACGCCCAGCATCTGCAGGTACTGCCGCTCCAGTTCAGACCCCTGCTCGCAGGCCATCAGCGTGCCGGCCATGGGTTTGAAGGCCAGGGAATTGCCGTGCACGGCAACGCCATCGCGGCTGTAGCCCCCGGTGTAGCGGTTGCAGCCGGAAAATCCCCCGGCCTGCAGGGCTTCAGCATCGAACTGCAGGTCCACCGGTTTGTCCCCGGCGCCGGGTGCCACCGGCTCCCCCGCCAGGGTCTCCAGCAGCCACCGCCGCCCCGCCAGCACCGCCGCTTCCCGATGCACGGGCTCGGCCACCCGCTGCACCAGCACTTCCACAGGGTTGCCCTGGAAGGGGTCTATGTACTCGTTGCTGGTGAACATCAGTTGCTCACCCAGGCTGATGGTGGCCCGCAGGGCGTAACGCATGCGGGTATCTATACTGGCGGGATCGTATTCGATTACAAACGGGTAAGGTGGCCCCCCCTCGGGTACCTGGCTGACCGTGGCGATCACTCTTGCCATGGCATCCGCCCGGGAGATGTCCTGCAATTGCACTTCTACCTCCACCCCCGGCGGCAGCATCATGCGCTCGCGGTAAAAAACCGTGCCCTCGATTGTTTCCATGCTGTTTTCTCCAGCGGGCCCCACAGGTCCGGCGCCATCGCCACAGGCTGCCAGCCCGGTGAGGGCGAGCGCAAACAGTGCGCTTCCCAGCCATTTTCTGTTGTACGTCATTTCAACTCCAGACTATATCCTGCCGGGCGGCAAGCTGTTGCCGGCCCGGGCGAGCGCCGATCAGGCCGACAATTGCTCCAGCATCTGCTGCATCTTCGCATGCACCATATTGATGGCCTTGAGCGGCCGCACCATGACCTTGAACTCGCTGATTTTACCCTGCTCGTCAAAGCTCATGATATCGACACCATTGATCTCGATGCCGTCTATCTCACAGACAAATTCCAGCACCGCGTGTTCCGGGGTGACCACTTCCTTTACGTAGCGAAAGCCGTCGTTCAGCACATGCATGGCGCCGGTGAGGTAGAGCCTGGTGATGTCGCGCCCCCGCTGGGGGGTATGCACTACCGGCGAGAGGAACACGCAATCCTCGGCGAGAATCTCATCCAGCAGGGCGGGATCGCCCTTTGCGATAACTTGGTGCCAACGGTCCAGGGTGTTCATACAGTGGTCTCTCCAGTGATTTCCGGTTGCCGCAGGAACGCATCGATGGCGGCGCGCGCGGCGGGTTCATTGAGTGTGGGCGCGTGCCCACGGCGGGGAACTTCCCGGTAGTGCACATCCGGCTTGATGGCGCGCATGCGGGCCACGCAATCGGGTGACAGGATATCTGAATTCTCGCCGCGCAACAGCAGCATGGGCACAGCGCCCAGGCCGGCGAATACCGGCCACAGGTCGGGCGCCACCGAGGCCTCCTCGCCGGCCAGCGGTTGCGATATGGCCGGGTCATAGGCCAGTACCGGGACCCCGTTGTCCTCGCGAAAGATCCCCCGGGTAAAATCCAGCCACTCCTGCTCGCTGAAATCGGGGAAGGCGTCACCCGCCATTACCCTGGCCTGTTCCAGCGCCTGATCCCAGTTGTCCACGGGCTGCAGCTTGCCCACATAGGACTTGATGCGGGCCAGGCCGCGCGGATCCAGTTCCGGGCCGATATCGTTGATCACCATGGCGCGCACCCGCTCGGGCTGCATGGCCGCCATGGCGAATGACATCAGGCCGCCCATGGAGGTACCTATGAGTATGACCTCATCGATGGCCAGAGAGTCCAGCAGGGTGAACATATCCTGCACATAAGTTGGCACCGCGTAATTGCTGGCCACCGTGTCGTAGTCGGAGCGCCCGCGCCCGCGCTGGTCGACGCAGATTACCCGGTATTCCTCACTTAAATGCCCCGCCAGAGCGGCGAAATCCGCGGAATTGCGGCTCAGGCCATGCATGCACAGCACCGTACCCGCGCCCCCGCCGGCGCCGTGGCGGGGGCGATAATCCCGCGCATACAAGTGCAGGCCGTCGCTGCTGCGATACCAGATATCCTCAAATGCGGTCATGCGTGGCGACTCCATCAGGCCGGTGGGCGCACCAGTATCCTATTGTCTTCAGCGCCCGGCAAACTTTCGCAGGGCCCCGTGCCCAGCGCCTCGCTTATGGCGGCGGCGCGAAGCTGGTATCCTCGCATTCAGGCAATGAGACTCGGGCAAACCCATGGAACTTCCACTGCAGATTTTTACCCTTATGTGGCCGGCGGCCTCCATCGTGGTGCTGGGACTCGCGCTCGCCTGGCTGATCAACTGGTTCTTCCAACGCAAACCCGATGGCACTGAGGGTCTGCTGTATCCGCTACTGACCTGGCTCAATGCCTTCGTCGCGGTCGTCGCCATCGTGATCCTGCTGCCCATCAGCGAAGAGACCCGGGGCCAGATCCTCAGCCTGTTGGGGGTGGTGCTGACCGCAGTGATCGCCCTGTCCTCCACCACCTTCGTGTCCAACGCCATGGCCGGTCTCATGCTGCAGGCTACCAAGCCCTTTCGACCCGGGGACTACATCCGGGTAAACGATCAATTCGGCCGCGTGACCCGGCGCTCCCTGGTCTACACCCAGATCCAGACCGAGTGGCGCGACCTGACCACCCTGCCCAATATGTTGCTGGTCACCAACGCGGTCCATGTGCTGCACCGCGAGGGCACCATCATCTCCGCCGAGGTCTCCATCGGCTATGACGTGACGTATACGCGGGTGGAAGAACTGATGTTGCAGGCCAGCGCGGACGCGGGGCTTGAGGAGCCCTTCGTGCTGGTAAACGAATTGCTGGATCACGCGGTCTCCTACCGTGTCTGCGGCTTTCTGCCCTCCATAGACAACCTGCTCAGTGCGCGTTCCAGCCTGCGCAAGACCATTCTCGAACAAATGCACGGCAACGGTGTCGAGATCGTCTCCCCGTCCTTTATGAACCAGCGCCAGCTGGACCCCCTGAAAAAGATCATCCCCGAGCTGCCGGTTATGCGCGAGGGACGCAAACCCGGCAAGAACAGCTCGGCGCCGGAAGCAAAGATATTCGACAAGGCAGTGGAAGCGGCCAGCATCGAGGAGCTCAAGCTGAACCTGGAGAATACCCGGGAAGAACTCAAGCTGGCCCGCGAGGCCCTCAAGGCATCCGATGCGGGAAACCAGGAACAGCTACAGCATGCGGTAGCCGCCCTCGAGCAGCGTGAGCAGTGGTTTACCCGGCTGGTCACGGAAAACGAAAAGGGGTAGCCGGCTAGAGATCGGTCTCCTGCTGGAACTCGCGTTCAATCCGCTGCTGCAGGTCGTAGCGGGCGGCACCCCGGCGGGCAGCGGATTCGTTCATGCGCTGCTGGTAACGCTGCCGCCGGTAATAGGCCACCAGCCGGGGAAAACGCTCGGCCTCCACCTCGCCCGCTATCAACTCCTCGATGAAGGCAATATCAATGCCCACCCGGTAGGCAATGCGGCTGGGGCGAATCTTGTGGGCGTGAAATTCGGCAACGATGTGAATCTGCTGCTCCCGCGAATGCGTACACTCCCGGGAATACCCGTAGGGCGGCGAGGGCGTGCGCAAGTCTTTGCTGGGATGGTTGGCTGGCATGCTGAATTATTAGCAGCTCTGCGAACTATTGCCAAGTCGCGACCCTGCCAATGTCGCCGCCACACCCGGCGGGCGCCGCCAGTGGTTATAATTCGACCAGTACAGGACTATACTCCGCCCTTATCGCCACATCACCGACAATAACGAGAGACTGACATCATGAACGCACCCCAACCCCAAACGGCCCAGAGCGACGCAGAAGTAGCCATGCACGAGGTGCTGGACGCCCAGCGAGCGGACTACTTGCGCGAGGGCGTGGTGACAGCCCAGACCCGCATTGATCGCATCGACAGGGGCATCGATGCACTGGTGCGCTACGCCGAGCCACTGGCAGAGGCACTCAACAGCGACTTCAGCTGCCGCCCGCGGGCAGTTACCCTGTTAACCGATGTCGGCGCCTCGATCGCGCCCATGAAGCATGCCCGCAAACACCTGCGCAAGTGGATGAAGGGGCAAAAGCGCCCCACTGTCTTTCCTCTCAACCTCCTGGGTGGGCGCTCTCGCATCGAGTACCAGCCCCTGGGCGTGGTAGGTATTATCTCCCCGTGGAACTTCCCGGTTTCGATGGTGTTCGCGCCCATGTCGGGCGCCCTGGCCGCGGGCAACCGGGTGATGATCAAGCCCTCCGAGTTCACCCCCGCCACCTCCGAGGTCCTGCAAACCATGATCGCAGGAAGTCTACGATCCGAAGGAAGTCGCCATCTTCACCGGCGGCCCGGAAGTGGGTCAGGCTTTCTCCAACCTGCCGCTGGATCACCTGCTTTTCACCGGCGCCACGTCGGTGGCGCGCCACATCATGGCCGCCGCAGCCCGCAACCTGGTGCCGGTGACCCTGGAACTGGGCGGCAAGTCCCCGGTGATCATTTCCCGCACCGCGGACATCGAGAAGAGCCTGGGGCGCATCATGATGGGCAAAACCCTGAACGCCGGCCAGATCTGCCTGGCCCCGGACTACCTGATGGTGCCGCGAGGAAAAACTGCACGAGGTGATCGCGGCGGCGCAGAAAGCGGTGGCCGCCATGTATCCCACGCTGCTGGACAACCACGCAGTACACCTCGGTGGTCAACGAGCGGCACTACGAGCGCCTGCACCGGCTACCTGGCCGAGGCGGAGGAACGCGGGGTAAAAACCATCGCGATCAACCCGGCGAGCGAGGATTTCAGCCAGCAGCAGGGCACCCATAAAATTCCGCCGACCCTGATTCCCGAGCCGCCCGAAGACCTGAAAGTGCTGCAGGAAGAGATCTTCGGACCGCTGCTGCCCATTCGCACCTACCGCGAATTTGACGAGACCATTGACTACGTCAACGCAAACCCACGCCCGCTGGCAGCCTACTACTTCGGTGAAGACGCCGCCGAGGAGCAGGCGGTGGACGACCCGCACCACCTCCGGCGGCGTGTGCGTCAACGATGTGATCATGCACGTCATGCAGGAAGACCTGCCCTTCGGCGGCGTGGGCCCCAGCGGCATGGGCTCCTACCATGGCCTGGAGGGTTTCCAGCACCTTCAGCCACGCGAAATCGATCTACCGCCAGACCAGCTTGAACATCGCCAAGCTCAGCGGCATGCTGCCGCCCTATGGCAAGGCCACCGAAAAAACCATCAAGATGCAGGTCAAGAAATAGCGCGGCGCTGCGGGGCCGCCGGATAAGCCCTGGAGCGCCCCCGGGCACACATTTCTTGACACCGATCAAACATCGGGCGATGTGGAATTGTCTTGAGCGCTCAATGAATTAGCATCGGACAGGTCGGCTGATCGCCGCAGCGAATGGTGGTGGGCAACCACCGGGGGCCTGTCTATGGAAATGTGGTTTGACCACGCCGGCGTGGATGAGCGCGGCGTTCATCGCAAGCGAGCCCGCCCTCCCAAGACTGACGGCGCCCTGGCAATCGACCTGACCCCGATGCTGGACGTCGTCATGATCATGCTCATATTTTTTATCGTGGCCGGATCCTTCATCCGCGAGAGTACGGTGGAGGTCGAGCGCAAGCCCACCAGCACCGCACAGACCAGCGAGCAGTCCGAGAATATCATCGTCCAGATCAGCGCCAATGATGAGGTCTGGATCAAGGGGCGCCGCATAGACGCGCGCGCCATCAGGGCCAATATCAGTCGCATGCGCGCGGAAAACCCCAAGGCCTCGGTCATCATAAAGGCCCACAATAAGTCCACCGTGGATGTGCTGGCGACCGTGGTCGACTCTTCCCGAGAGGCGGGTATCTACACTGTGTCGCTGACTACCGGCGACTGATTGCACTGCCGGGCCGCGCTGCCGTCTGGCTGGTCGGGACAACCGGTGGCATACTTCGAAAACCCGCTACCAAGAGGAGTACCCGCATGAGAACTTTCCTGGTCATCGCCGGCCTGCTGATGCTGGGCGCCTGCACGGCAGAACCCGGCAGCGAAAAGTGGTGCAAGCAAAAAGAGGAACAACCGAAATCCGAGTGGAGCATGGCCGACGCCAGCACCTATGCCAAAAACTGCCTGATCGACGGGATGGCGATTGGCTCACAGGAATGGTGTGAAGACTTGGAGGCGAAGCCCAAGGGCGAGTGGACGGCCAACGAGACCGCCAGCTACGCCAAGCACTGCGTCATGTAGTGCCGGGCTCCACCAGCAGTGTCGGTATGCCCAGGCAATGGCTTTTCACCGTCATGACCCGGGTGCCGGGTTTCCTGCCCGTGCGAATACCGGATAGCGCTACCCCGGCTTGCGCCAGCTGCCTGCCGGTCTGCTCGATATCGGCGCACTGGTAGGCGATACCCCAGAAATGATCCCGGACGGGAGCGTCGCTGCACGGCTCGATCACCTCCAGGGTCAGCTTACCGGTGCGGAAGAACAACATCCGACCGCCCCATTCCGGCACAGTCTGGTCCAGCGCGAGGCGGATTCCCAGCTGCCGGGAGAACAGCTCGATACAGCCCTCGGCGTCGCCGGTGCGCAGCACCAGGTGATCCACCCGCAATGCGGACGGGGCAGCGCCGCCGCCGGTGGCACCCGAAGCAGCTGTGCCGCGCAGCCTGATATCCAGGCCGCGGCCATTGTCAACGGGCGTGAGGTCAGTCGGCGCGCCCTCTGCAGCCAACACCAGCCCGCTTATCCCCGGGAGCTGCCCCGTGGTGGCCAGCTCTATCCGGGTATTGTTGAGATCGAAACAACAACCGCTCCCCGGGTCCGAGCCCGGCTCAGGAGGCGACGGCGCGCAGCCCAGCAGCAGGCGGTATTCCGCCACCGCACTGTCCATCTCCGGCACCGAAATCACTATTCGATCAACACCACTGACCATCTTTTCCCTCGATATCGCGGCTCCTGCCCCACAGAGCATAAAAGGTTTTGGCTTATTTGCCGATGGGTCTTACACTGGCACGCTCAAATAATCACTATTCACTGGAACGTTGGCCCGCGACATGGCGTTTGCGCCCGACGGCAACCCCAACCGAGGAGAACCTGCTGATGCCCAAACTGCTGAAACAATTACTGCTGGGCGGTCTGATGACCCTGACCGCGAGCTTTTCGCTACATTCACTGGCCGGCGACACCCTGCAGAGAGTGGTGGATTTCAAGGTCCTGAAGGTTGGCATGTCAGGCAACCAACCGCCGCTGACCATGCAAAACCGCGAGGGCGGCCTGATGGGCTTTGATGTCGACCTGGCGAAAGCCCTGGCGGATGCCATGAAGGTACAGCTGGAAATCGTTCCCATGCCCTTTGGTCAACTGATGCAGGCGCTGGAGGACGACAAGGTCGATATGGTTCTTTCCGGGCTGGCAATCACCCCGGAACGCACCGAGATGGTGTCCTTCGTAGGCCCTTACATGATGTCAGGGAAATCCATTCTCACCAGGAACTCGGTACTGGCGAAAATGTCCGGCACCAGTGAATTCAATCGCAATGAACTGAAACTGCTAGCCCTGAGCAACTCCACCAGTGCCTCTTTCGTCAAGACCGTCGCGCCGGATGCCCAGCTGATCGAGATAAGCAGCTACGACGAGGGCGTGGACATGATTATCAATGGCAAGGCGGACGCCCTGGTCGCCGACATGCCTATCTGTGTGCTGTCGGTAGCGCGCTTCCCCGATGCCGGCCTGACCACCCTGGAGGAGCCGCTGACCGTGGAGCCCATAGGCATCGCCGTGAGCAAGGACGACCCCCAGTTTTTCAACCTGGTGGACAACTACCTGAGGGCCTATGAAAAAACCGGTATCCTGGGCAAGATCAGGGAAAAATGGTTTGAGAACACCTCCTGGGTTGCCGCGCTGCCATAGCGGCTGTTCGTCGGCTGTTACACAAGGGCGCGGAGGTGATCTCCCGCCCTTTTTTCATACTGGTATTGTTGTTTATGGCCTATAACGCCAGCGCCGCCCCCATCGTGATCGCCCACCGCGGGGCCAGCGGCTACCTGCCCGAGCACAGCCTCGCCGCCAAGGCGATGGCCCACGCCATGGGGGCGGATTTCCTCGAGCAGGACATCGTGCTGAGCGCGGACGGGGTTCCCGTGGTACTGCACGATATCTACCTCGAAGATACCACCGACGTGGAGCAGCGCTTTCCCGACCGGGCCCGCGCCGATGGCCGCTACTATGCAGTGGATTTCCAACTCTCGGAACTGCGGCAGCTGCGCCTGCATGAACGCAGCACCCACGACGCCCTGGGCCGGGAGGTAGCCGTCTATCCCGGCAGGTATCCGCTGCAGGCAACCCCCTTCACCATCCCCACGCTGGCGGAGGAGATCGACCTGATCGCCGGCCTGGATCGCAGCACCGGGCGCAGGACCGGGCTTTATATTGAATTGAAAGCCCCGGGGATGCACCAGCGGGCGGGCTTTGACATGGCCGCCATCGTGCTGGCGGTGCTGCGGGATAAGGATTACGCCGACAAGCCGGAACAGGTTTACCTGCAGTGTTTCGACGCCGCCACACTGCGGCGCCTGCGCTTCGAACACAAGACCGCGCTACCGCTGATACAATTGATCGGTGAAAACAGCTGGGGCGAGGATACCGATACTGATTATGACCAGCTGCGCACTCCCGCTGGCCTGGCGCTGGTGGCAGAGTATGCCGAGGGCATAGGGCCGTGGTTCAAACAGATTTACCTCGGCAAGGATGCCAGCGGCCGGGCGCAACTCAGCGAGCTGGTTGCACAGGCCCACGCCGCCGGCCTGCTGGTGCATCCCTACACCTTGCGTCGGGACGAACTGCCGCAAGGCGTGGAAAGTTTCGACGAGCTGCTGGATATAATTATCCGCCAGGCCGGCGTGGATGGACTCTTTACTGACTTCCCGGATACCGTTCGGGCATACCTGCATCACTGATACGGAATTACCGTGACCCTGAAAGCGAACAGACGTACCAAGATTGTGGCCACTGTCGGCCCCGCCAGCGAATCCGCCGACATGATCGCCAAACTCATCGGCGCGGGCGTCAACGTCTTTCGCCTGAATTTCAGCCACGGCACCGCCGAGCAGCACGCCCAGGTGGCCAGGCGCATTCGCAAGCAGGCCTCCATCGCCGGCAACTACGTGGGCATTCTGGCTGATCTGCAGGGGCCCAAGATACGCATCAGCAGCTTCCGCAACGATTCGGTGGAGCTGAGCAATGGCGACCGTTTCCGCCTGGACCTGACCCTCGCCGAGGGCGAGGGCGATGTCAGCGGCGTGGGCCTGGATTACGACGCCCTGTGCAGCAGCGTGTTCCGCGGCGACATACTGCTGCTGGATGACGGGCGCATACGCCTGCGGGTGGACGACGTGGATACCAGCGCGGTCGACTGTACAGTGGTGGTAGGTGGCAAGCTGGGCTCGCGCAAGGGCATCAATCGCCTGGGCGGCGGGCTGGCCGCACCGGCCCTGACTGCCAAGGACCTCACCGACATCAACAGCCTGGCCGAGGTACGACCCGACTTCGTCGCCGTATCTTTCGTCTCCAACGCCGGCGATATTACCCAGACCAGGGAGCTGCTGGCGCAGCACCAGCTGACCCCGGCCATCATAGCCAAGATCGAGCGCGCCGAGGTGGTCGCCGACGAGGAGACCCTCAACAGCATACTGCGGGCCTCCTCCGGCATCATGGTGGCCCGCGGCGACCTCGGCGTGGAAGTCGGGGACGCGCAGCTGATCGGTATCCAGAAGTCGCTCATATCCAAGGCCCGCAGGATGGACCGCCTGGTCATTACCGCCACCCAGATGATGGAATCCATGATCAGCAGTTCAATGCCTACCCGGGCCGAAGTTTTCGACGTGGCCAATGCGGTGCTTGACGGCACCGATGCCGTCATGCTGTCAGCGGAGACAGCGGTGGGCAAGTACCCGGTGGAGGTCGTGGCAGCCATGGCCGATGCCGCCCTGGGTGCGGAACGGCAGGCGGTAACCAGAATTTCCAGCTATCGCTCCGATCGCCAGTTCTCCAGCGCCCAGGAAACCATCGCCATGTCGGCCATCTACGCCGCCAACCACTACGGCAATGTGCGGGGTATCGCCTGTCTCACCGAGTCGGGCACCACCCCCCTGCTGATGTCGCGCCTGAGTTCAGGACTGCCCATCTTCGCTTTCAGCCGGCGCGCCGAAACCCTGCAGAAACTCTGCCTCTGTCGCGGCGTGATTCCCCTGTTTTTCGATGCCAGCGCTTTTGACCAGGACGACGTGGAACCCCGCGCCATCGAGCTGCTGGTGGATGGCGGCTATCTGCAGAAGCACGATTCCATCCTGCTCACCAAGGGATCCGTACAGGGGGAGGCCGGTGCCACCAACATCATGAAAATACTCCCTGTGAGCTGGTGAGTTAATGAACCGCGACACCCGTATGGTCGCCGATGTCGGCGGCACCAATACCCGCATTGCGCTGTTTGATCCGACGGCGGGGGAACTGCGAGCGCTGACGGTATTCAATAACCGCGAGTATCCCAGCTTCGACGCCCTGATCTCAGCCTGGCTGGGTAACCTGGAGGAACCCGCTCCGCAGCAATGCTGTATCGCGGTGGCCGCGCCGCCTGCCCGCGACCTGGTGAAAATGTCCAATATGGACTGGTCGTTCTCCTGCAGCGAGCTGGCCAGGCGCCACGGCTTTCGTCACCTGGTGCGCATCAACGACTTCGAAAGCAACGCCTACGCACTCCCTCACCTGGACAGCGAACAACTGACCCTGCTGCAGCGTGGTGAGGTTACCGGGACATCCACCACCCTGGCAGTCGTGGGACCGGGCACCGGCCTGGGGGGGGCCTTCCTGATCCGGACGCCAAACGGCGAGCGCCATGCCCAGGCCTGTGAGCCGGGCCACAGCGGCCTGTCGCCGGTCACCGCGCTGGAGCTGGAGCTGTTTGCGCTGCTGCTGACCCGCCATGAGTATATCTACACCGAACTGCTGGTATCGGGTCCCGGCTTGCTGCGCCTGTACCAAACGTTGGCGGAGATTCGCGGCACGGTGGCAGAAGCCAGCCAGCCCGCGGACATTTCCCGCCGGGCAGTGGCGGGGACAGACGAACTGAGCGTACTCACCCTGAACACTTTTTGCGGCCTGCTGGGCTCCGCCTGCGGTGACTTTCTGCTAACCACCGGCAGCTACGGCGGGCTCTACCTGGCCGGGGGCATACTGCCCGGCATCGCGACCTTCCTCAAGGCCAGCCCCTTTCTCCAGCGCCTGCAGGCCAAGGGTGTCATGCGCGACCAGCTCGCCAGGGTTCCGGTACAGCTCATCAGCAGCGGCCACCCGGGCCTTGTCGGAGCCGCCCACGCGCCACTGGGCTAGGTCAGCGCGCAAGGCCTCAGCCGTCGCTGGCCCCGGTCGCGAATTGCAAGGTCACGCAAAAACCGCGACCCGAACGCTCCGGGCCAACCGCCATGGTCGCGCCGTGCTGCTCGGCGATACGGGCCACGATGGATAGCCCCAGTCCTGCCCCCTGGCCGGCCGATCCTGGCACCCGGTAGAAGCGCTCGCCGATACGCTCGAAAACGTCCGCCGGCAGCGGCTCGCAGTCGTTGCGAATGGACAATTCCATGCCCGCAGCGGAGCGCAGCTCCACATACACCGTGGAGTCCTGGCTGGCGTAGCGAAAAGCGTTTATGAACAGATTGCGCAGCATGATAGACAGGGCTTCCTCGCTTCCGCGCACCGCGACCTCAGCACCGCTGGCAATCTGCACCTGCAGTCCGCGCTCCCTGGCGAGGTGGCCGGTATCCGCAAGCACGCTCCCCAGCAGGGCGCGCATGGGCACGAGCACGCCGGGCAGATCGTGGTCGGGATCGAGCCTGGCCAGGGTCAACAGCTGCTCCACGGTATGGGTGGCGCGATCGACCCGCTGGGCGATACGCGCCAGCATGGCGCCACCACGCTCATCCGCCAGCTGTAACTGGCAGAGCTGCACCTCGGTCTTGATGGCAGCCAGCGGGGTCAACAGCTCGTGGGCGGCGTTGGCGGTAAAGCGCTGCTCTCCTTCCAGCGCCGCGGCCAGCCGGCGCAACAGCCCGTTGAGTGATGACACCAGCGGACGCAACTCCTCGGGGACCTCGTCGGTGGCTACCGGGTCCAGCAGGTCCGGGCTGCGACTGGCGATCTGGGCGGCCAGCAGCTTCAACGGCACCAGGCCCCTGGACACGCCGTAGTACAGCAGGCCCAGGGTAAGCGGCAGTACCAGCGACAGGGGCAGCAGTGTTTCACCGAGCATGCGCAACATTGCCGCGCGAGCGCCCTCCAGCTCGATGCCCACTCGTATCCACAGGCCGCTGACCTCGTCGTGACGAGTGAGCAGGCGCCAGCGGCCAGGTGTCCCCAGGGCCTCGCCGAAACTGTAGCCCTCTGCGGTCGGCGGGCCAAACCGGGGGGAGTCGGCCATCACGGCAATCAGGTTGCCCTCCAGCCATATATTCAGCGCCGGGTTCATCTTTTCACCGGCGGGGGCTTCGATAATCATGGGACTCAGGTGGGCGGTGTCGAATTCGCCGCGCAGCCAGGGCTCCGACAGCGGCATACCCTGGTCCACCTGGCGGGCGAACACCCGGGTAATGTAGTTGACCAGGTCAGAGTATTGCGCCAGCTGGCCGTCTACCTGTTGCAGCATTACCCGGCTGACAAACAGGTAGCTGACCAGGGCAGAGGCCAGCCAGGCGACGACAATCAGTGCCAGCAGTATCAGGACCAGGCGGGTCTTCAGGGAGCGCATCAGTCTGGTATGCGGTAACCCACGCCGCGCATGGTTTCAATGGCAGCACTGCCGAAGCGCTTGCGCAGGCGGGAGATATAGACCTCGACCGTATTGGACTCCACCTCCTCCCCCCAGCTGTAGGTCCCCTCCTCCAGCCTCGCCCGGGAAACAAAGCGTCCAGCGTTGCGCAACAGGATTTCCAGAATCGCGAATTCGCGCGCGGTCAGGGTTTGCAACTGGTCCTCAAACCAGACCTGGCGATCAACCGGGTCCAGGGAGATGCCCGCGCCCTGCAGGCGGGTGGCCTTATGGTCGCCGTTGCGGCGCAGCAGGGCCCGCACCCTGGCGAACAATTCAGCGATCTCGAAGGGTTTTGTCAGGTAGTCATCTGCCCCCGCGTCCAGGCCGCCCACCTTGTCGGCCACCGTGTTGCGGGCAGTGAGCAGGAGTACCGGCAGCTGCTGCTTATCCGCCCGAAGTTGCCTGAGCACCTGCATGCCGGGAACGACCGGCAGGCCCAGATCGAGGATCAACAGGTCGTAGGGCGTGGCCCCCAGGGCGGAACGGACGGGCTCACCACTGCGCAACCAGTCCACCGCATACTGCTCCATGCGCAGTGCGGCCTCAAGGGATTCACCCAGCTGGGCATCGTCTTCAACCAGCAAAATTCGCACACAGACCTCGTCAGGATTTGGGCTCAAGCCAGCTTATACTCTCCGGGTCGGCCTTGGAACCTCGCCGCGCAGGGCACCGGGCAGGAGAAATTTTCCCAAAATTGTTGAAAATGGTTGACGGCAAAGCTTCAAATTTGGTGGTACACTCATATGAGCTGAGTGGATTCAGCGGTATTTATGCTCACGGTCGAAGTTCCCTCAAGTTCATCGGTACGTTAAACATAAATAATTATTAAATGAAAAGGTGCCTGGACATGGCGCCGCAAGCAATACAGGTAAAATTTATGTCTACAACAACCGGCACAGTTAAATGGTTTAACGAAACCAAGGGTTTCGGCTTTATCGAGCGCGAGGATGGACCCGATGTATTCGTCCACTTCAGCTCTATCAAGGGCGATGGTTTCAAAACACTTAGCGACGGCCAGAAAGTCGAGTTCACTGTTACTGATGGCCAGAAAGGCCCCCAGGCAGAGAATGTAGTTCCCCTCTAGTAACTCCCCGGGTTAAAAGAGAACAAAAAAAGGAGCTCAACTGAGCTCCTTTTTTTCGTCGATCTTTTTGGATGGCCGAATGAATTCGGCCCTACAGGCACCTATGCAGGGTCGAATCACCCGTGTAGGGTCGACTTCATTCGACCAATGCACCCATGTAGAGTCGAATTCATTCGACCGGTGCATCCATGTAGGGTCGAATTCCTTCGACCATCGGGCAATCAGCTCTCCCGCAGTTTCGCCTGGCGATCCAGTTCCGAATCCAGGTACTTCAGCCACTGTTGCGAGTACTTCGCCGAACGTTCGTCCCGGCCCGCCGCCTTGAAGGCCTCGCGCGCCTTGTCGTACTGCTTGTCATTGAAATAGGACATGCCCAGCGCCAGTCGCGCCGTATCGGGGCGCTTCACCCCGCCGCGGGCGAGGCCTTTATTGATGGCGGTGATGGCCTTCTTGTACTCATCGCTGTCCAGGTAAATATTGCCCAGCCGGGCATACAATTCGCCGTCGTCGGATTTGGCGGCCGCCTCCTCCATGGCCGCAATGGCCTCATCCAGCTCCTGAGCCTGACGCCAGGCACTGCCCGCAATTTCGTAGTTCTTCGAGGTACCCTCGATGGAGCCGTTTTTCAGGCCCTTCTCCATAACCTTGGCCGCCTTGTAGGGGACCTCGGCATTCAGGTACAGATAAGCCATGGTGACCTGTTCGGTACCCTTGGTCAGCATGTCCTGCACATAGGCGGTATCCATGGCGGCCAACTGCTTGCTCTCTTTTTTCTGCTCACCGTACATGTGCGACAACTGTACCCAGTAATCCTTCTTGGGGTAGTACTTAAGCAGCTCTTCCAATACCTCCACGGTATTGTTCACATCATTTTTCTCGAAGTACAGGAACCGGGCAAGGTTGTACCACTGTTCCTTGGGTACCTTGCCGTCGGCCTTGTACATGTTGATGGCCTTCTCCACGTTCAGGAGGGCCTTGTCATAGTCCTTGGTCTGGTAATAACCCTGGGCGAGCAGGACGTAGGCATTGGCGTTGGGATTGTCGGTCACCGCGAACCAGTCGAGCAGCGCGTTGATCCCTTTCTGCCACTGCTCCTGCACAAAATACAGCTGGGCGATGGTGTACTTGGTGTTGATCTCCATCGCCAGGGGAATATCAGGCTGTGAAACGACATTCTCGTAGGCCTGCAGGGCCTTGGCGTAGTTCTCGCGAGAGTAATGGATGAACGCATACAGGTTGTAGACGTTGGCCAATTCATAGCTGTTGAGCGCGTTTTTGCCCCCCGAGCCGATCATTTCGTCGAGAATGGACGCCGCCTGGTTGTAGTCCTTGGCCTCGGCTGCCGCCTGGGCCTCGGACAGTTTTTCATAAATATTATTGCGCAGCGCGGGCGTGCGGCGGGTCTCCCGCTGGGGCTTCTTCTCGTCCTGGGCGAAAGCCGAGGAAAATGCAGGCATGCCGAGTTCAGCCTGCAGCTGAGCTATCCCCACCTGGGCAACGACGACCGGCACGGCCAGCAGCGCCGCGCGCATCCATACCCGGGAATCAGACAATTTCATAACGCGTCAACCGTTTCACTGTTCCAGCTCATAGGTGAACTTGTTCTGCACACCACCCACTTCAATGGGCACACCGTCTACCACCCGGGGCTTGTACTTGAATTTCAAAGAGGCTTTGACCGAGGCATTCTCGAATACGCCCGCAGGGTCACAATCCACGGCCTTGGGGTCGCGGATGGCGCCGGAGGTGGTAACCGTGTACTCGACGATGCAATAACCGGTTATACCCCTGGATTGGGCGCGCCGCGGATAAATCGGGGCAACTTTGACGATAGGCAGGTATTCGCCATCGCCGGTGGCCATACCGGAGCTGCTGATCGAAACATCCACCTGCGCCGTGGGTGCCACGTTGACCACTTCCACGTCCATGTCCATATCGACATCGGGGGTATCCAGGTCCGGCGGTGGCTCCTCGGGATCGTCAACCTTGTCGGGCTTCTGCTCCTTGAGGTTGGTTTCGATTTCACGCTCCGGCATGAGGATATCCGCCAGCCTACGCTGCTTGCTGTCGTCGATCTTGGGATCGGCCATCGCAATCAGGTACTGCATGATGAAAAACAGACCGCCCGCCACCGGCAGCGCCAGCAGCGCCCCGAGGATAAGTCTGAAGAGGTTGCGATTCATAATTGACTACTTTTCTTCGGTGGCCAGCGACACATCGTAGACGCCGGCTTCACGCGCGGCGTCGAGAACGGAGGCAACTGTCTCGGTGTTCGACTTGTTGTCGGCCTGAATGACCACAGCCCCCTTGGGATTTTCCGCGTGCAGGCGCTCTATATTGGCCCGCACCGCCCGTGCGTCGATCCGACGCTTGTCCATCCATATCTCGTTGTTGGCGTTGATGGCCACCAGGATGTTCACGTTCTCCTTGGGCTGGGAAGTGGACGCCTCCGGGCGGTTCACCTCTATACCCGCCTCCTTGATGAAGGAAGCCGTGACAATAAAGAAGATAAGCATGATGAACACCACGTCCAGCATGGGCGTCAAGTCGATCTGGGCTTCATCTTCTGCAGCTGCTGCTTGATTGTTCCTGCGCATGTTCGTGCTCTCTTAGTGATCCGTGGTCAGGTTGTCTTCCAGAAATGTTCCCTGGCGATCAGCGACCCGCATCAAATAGGTATTGGCGAATACACCCGACAGTGCCGCGACCATGCCGGCCATGGTCGGGATGGTGGCACGCGAGACGCCACCGGCCATGGACTTGGCGTCGCCACCACCAGTCACTGCCATGATATTAAACACCTCGATCATACCGGTTACCGTCCCCAGCAGACCCAACAGGGGGCACAGGGCCACCATGGTCTTGATGATCGGCAGGTACTGGTTGATCTGCATTCTCGCCTGGGAAATCAATTTCTCCCTGATTTGCTTGGCCTCCCAGGACTTGCGCTCGGTGCGCCCCTCCCAGGTGGATATCGCCTTGCCCGCATCGCTCTTCCAGCCGGTGTTGAAATACCAGACCCTCTCGAAGATCAGCGTCCACATCGCGAACAGCAGTATGGCAATCAGCCAGAGTACGTTCCCGCCCATGTCCATAAAGCGGGAGACGGCCTCATAAGCAGTATCGAACCAGTACATGTCACTACTTCCTCAGGTTGGCTTCGGTGTGCTCTGCAATGATGCCGGTAGTCTGCTCGTTGAGGACATGGATGATGCGCTGGGCACGGCCATTCACAATGGTGTGCAGGAGCACCGTGGGAATCGCCACCAACAGGCCCAACACGGTGGTGACCAGGGCCCCGGAGATACCGCCGGCCATGGCCTTGGGATCGCCCGCGCCAAAGATGGTAATGGCCTGGAAGGTCACGATCATACCGGTCACCGTACCCAGCAGACCCATCAGCGGTGCAATCGCGGAGATGATCTTGAGCAGGGTAAGCCCCGACTCCAGCTTCGGAGTCTCCTTCAGAATCCCCTCGGACAGCTTCAGCTCCAGGGTCTCGGTATCCATGGAGGGGTTGTCCTCGTGAATTTTGAGAACACGACCCAGGGGGTTGTTCACATTGGCCTTGTCGCTCTTGAGCTGCGAGCTGACCTTGGCACTCACTGTCGCGAGGTAACCCAGGCGAATGAATGCCAACAGGAAGCCGAACACACCCAGTGCAGTAATGGCGTAACCGATATAACCACCCTGGTGCCAGCGCTCTTCCAGGTTGGGGCTGTTGATCAATGCCGCCAGGAAGGAACCGCCGCTGGGGCCGGTCGGATCGATGCCGAAGCGGTGCAGGCCCTCTGAAGAGGCAGCCAGTTCCTTGGCCCAGCCGATGTAGGGACCGGAGGGCTGGCGCGCCAGCTCTTCCAGGGAGCCCTTGGAAGGCACATATTGCAGGTACTGGCCATCTTCAGAAATCACGTTGAAGGCGCCTATGCGAACCACCTTCTGGTCCAGCTTGTCGCCGTTGGGCTTGGCCACCTGGGCCTGAAAGGAAACCACCTGACCCGTTTCCACCATTTCGCGGTTGAGCTCGTACCAGACTCGCTCGATTTCCTCGATGCTGGGCAGCTTGTCGCTACCGCTCATCTTGGCGATCAGTTCCTCCAGAAAGACCTCGCGGTCGGGGTACTGGGCGCTGGTCAGGGAGAACTCCAGAGTGGAGGCCAGGTCGCCGGCGGTGGAAGTCAGGTGACCGAACAGCTCAGCCAGGGTACCCAGCTTTTCTTTCAGCTGCTCCTGCTTGGCGGCAACCAGCAGTTCATTGGCCTCGAAGGCGTCTTCCAGCTCGGCGCTGAGCTGTTCCTGGCTGGCGCGTTCGGCCTCGGCACGCTTCAGTTCCGCGGCCTGGTTGGCCTTGTCCTTGGCGAAAGCCTGCTCCCGGGCGCGATTCTGCCTGGCCTCGGTTACCTGGCCCTGCTTGACGAATTCCAGCAGCTGGTCCAGCGAGCGGGGCTTCTCATCCTGCGCCAGCGCCTGGCCGGCGGTCATGGCGATCGTGCCAGCCATGGCGAAGGCGGCGGCCTTAACAAATTTGATGCTCATTAGTTAGCCTCCGGTGCAGCTACTGGCAGGTTCATCAGGTCGATCGAGGCTTCCTTGCGGGCAATTCGCAGGCCTTTCATGATCGCGTTGCGATATTCTCCCCGCTCCAGCGGCACCCAGCTGCGGCTGGCCTGGTCCCAGGCGCCGGAGAGCTCGGTGTCGGTGGTCTGGTAGAGGAACGAAATCCTGCCGACCCGCAGGAAGTTCACATCGCGCTCTACGCCATCAATGTCGATACTGCCTTTATAGGCATCGATCTTGCGGCCGTACTCGTTCTCGATCTTGTAGGCTTCCAGCACCTGGCGGAATTTCTCCGCGATCGATACATCGGAGCGATCGAGGTTGTTTCGCAGGAATTCAATGCGCTGCATGCGCTCTTCCATGTGAAAGGGCACATCCAGTTCGACGAAGGTTTCCAGACCGTCCACCATGCGAATCGCCAGCGGCAGCATCTGGCGTGAGATGACCGTTACCTGGTCGATCGCCTCGTCGATCTCACCGAGCCTGACCAGCTGGTTGTCGATCTGGCGCTGCAAACGATCGTTGTAGACCTTGAGACCATCGATCTGCTTGGTCACAGTCTTGTAATCGGTGAGCAGGTCCCGGGTTTCGTCCGCGAGGCGGTCGATCTTGAGCTGGGACTCACGCGCGGCCTTGTTCTTTGCCTCGCCCACCTGGAGGACGGAATCGAGGCTGGCGGCGTGCACCGCAGCGGCAGCGCCCGAGAGGGTGCCCGCAGCTACCAGCGCAGCGATCAGTACTTTTTTCAATCGATGCATAGTCATGGGGATGGTTTTTCCTGTATTCCAACGAACCGTTTCAGAGAGTGCAAAATCGGGAAAGATGTTTAAGTTATAGCCGCTTGTGTGCAGTCGGCAAATCGAGAGCAAGACTTTAAACTGAAAGCCAGCCTCTTTTCAATGAAACCCCATGGCCCAATGGGGCCATAGCCCCGCGTGTGTATTTCGGTAACACTACCGCCTTGCTTCCCCCACTGCGGTAACGCCCGGACAGTCATTGTCCCACCAGCTCTGTCCGCCCCGCCCTTTCATAAACCACGAAACTGTAGTCGCAACTGTTCGCCCCATCGGCCCGGCAATCTTCCCGCTGCCTTTCCACCCAGTCGCCCCAGGCCACGGGCGGCAGCAGGGCGTCCCCTTCAGGCTCGGCATGTACCCGGGTCACATACAGGCGATCGGCCCGGGGAATGGCCAGCGCGTATATTTCGGCTCCGCCGATCACGACCACCTCGCGTACGCCCGCGGCCGACTCCGCCAATTGCAGGGCGGCGTCCAGGGAGGTCGCCGCCTCTACACCCGCCGCGGCAAAAGCCGGATCACGGGAGATGACGATATTGGTCCGTCCGGGCAGCGGCCGCCCTATAGACTCAAAAGTCTTGCGCCCCATGACTATCGGCTTGCCCATGGTTACCCGCTTGAAATAGCGCAGATCTTCCGGAAGGTGCCAGGGCAGGGCGTTATTGCGCCCGATCACGCCATTGTCGGCCACCGCGACGATCACCGAGATACAGGTCATGGCCGGGGCCGCTAGACCGCCACCGGTGCGGCGATATGGGGGTGGGGGTTGTAGTCCTGCAGCTCGAAATCCTCGAAGCGGTAGTCGTAGATACTGTCCGGGCGGCGCAGGATATTCAGCCTGGGCAGGGGCCGGGGCTCCCGGCCCAGCTGTTCCCGCACCTGCTCCAGGTGGTTGCTGTAAATGTGGGAGTCACCGGTACAGATAATGATCTCCCCGGGCACCAGGTCGCACTGCTGGGCCAGCATCATGGTCAGCACCGCGAGACTGGCGGTGTTGTAGGGCAGGCCCAGGAAGGAATCGCTGGAGCGAATCAGCAGCTGTGCCGACAGCACCCCGTCCGCCACATAGAACTGGTACAGCAGGTGGCAGGGCGGGAGCGCCATGCGCCCCGCGCGCACGTTGTCCTGGGGACTCAGGCGCTCGTCCGGCAGGAACTCCACATTCCAGCCGTGAAACAGGATACGCCGGCTGTCCGGGTTGTTGCGGAGGCAGTCGACCACGTAGTCGATCTGGTTGATGCTGCCGCCGTCCCGGGTGGGCCAGGCGGTCCACTGGGCGCCGTAGATCGGGCCCAGGTCGCCCTCCTCGGTCGCCCACTCGTCCCAGATAGACACCCCGTTTTCCTTGAGCCAGCGGGTATTGGTGTCGCCGCTCAGGAACCAGATGAGCTCGTTGATAATGCTTTTCAGGTGCAGTTTCTTGGTGGTGAGCAGGGGAAAGCCGTCCGCCAGGTGGTGGCGGTACTGGCGGCCGAAAACCGACAGGGTTCCGGTGCCGGTGCGGTCACCCTTGACGGCGCCGTTATCGAGAATGTCCTGCAGCAAATCCAGGTATTGCTTCATTTCTTGCCACTCTTGGCCCCCGCCGCCCGGGAGGCCGGGCCGCGGTAGGCGTAAAACAGCAGGTACAGCCCCAACACTATCATGGGCAGGCACAGCAGCTGCCCGCGCGTCAGCCAGCCCAGGGCCTCGAAACCGATGTGCTGGTCCGGCTCCCGAAAGAACTCAACGACAAATCGCAGACAGCCGTAGCCCAGGGAAAACAGGCCCGATACCGCCCAGGTCGGCCGGGGTCTCGAGGAAAACCACCACAGCAGCGCGAACAACAGCATCCCCTCCAGGGCAAACTGGTACAGCTGCGAGGGATGCCTGGCCAGTTGCAGCGGGTCCCTGGGGAAGCACCATGGCCCAGGGCACATCGCGTGGCCCGCCCCCAGAGCTCCTGCCCGATAAAGTTGCCCAGGCGACCAAAGCCCAGGCCCAGGGGCACCAGCGGCGCAACGAAATCCAGCAGCGCGCCCAGGCCAATACCGCGCCTGCGGGCGAACAGGTACATCGCCAGCATTACCCCCAGCATACCGCCATGAAAGGACATGCCGCCCTGCCACACCCGCAACAGCCAGGTGGGGTCATCCGCCAGTTTGTCGCCGCCGTAAAACAGGGCGTAGCCAATGCGGCCACCAAGCACCACACCCAGGGCCCCGAAAAAGATCAGGTCATCCACCTGGTCGCGCTGCACCGCCGCGCCGGGCAGCCGGCTGCGGCGCACCGCCAACCACCAGGCAAAGGCGAGACCTGCCAGGTAGGTCAGTCCATACCAGTGCACCTTGAGCGGGCCGATGGCGATGGCAACGGGATCGATTTCGGGATAGGGCAGCATAACGGCCTGTCTGTTGGTGGCCGCGGCTGCGGCCGCAAAGGCGCCAACAGTAATCACAGCACAAAGCGGGTATTATCAATCACCCGGTGGGGATGCACAATTCTTTGCCCGGACCAGGAGCCCCTTGATATGTGTCTGCTTATCTTCGCCCATCGCACTGACCCCCAATTACCGCTGGTGTTGGCGGCGAACCGCGATGAGTTCCACGCCCGGCCAACCGCCGCCTCGCGTTTCTGGCCCGACAAGCCGGACCTGCTGGCCGGTCGCGACCTGGAACAGGGCGGCACCTGGATGGGCGTCACCCGCAGCGGTCGCTTTGCCGCCATCACCAACTACCGCGATCCGGCCCGCACCGCGCCGGCACCCCGCTCTCGCGGCGAGCTGCCGCTGGCCTACCTCACGGGGGAGATGGCTCCGGACGACTTCCTGCGAGCCCTGCAGCCCGACGCCGGCGCGTACGCGGGCTTTAACCTGCTGGTCGGCAGCGCCCGCAGCCTGTGGTATTTCACCAACAGCGCGGGCCCCGAGGGATACACTCCGCGGCAACTGGCGCCCGGCATCTATGGACTGAGCAATGCCCAGCTGGATACCCCCTGGCCCAAGGTCGAGACCGGCAAGCGGCACCTGCGGGATTTGCTGCAGGGGCAGCCCCTGTCTCACGATGCCCTGTTATCAGTGGTGAGTGACCGCGGGCTCGCCGATGCCGAAACCCTGCAACAGCAGGGCATGGGCACTGACATGGATCGCCTGCTCTCGGCCCAGTTCATCACCACCGCGCGCTACGGCACCCGCTCCAGCACCAGCCTCTGGATAGATGACTCGGGATCAGTCAACTGGCGGGAACTGAGCTTTGACGCGCAGGCGGAAGTGATCGGGCAGCGGCAGGAATCATTCCGGGTGCAGGGCCCGGGCGACAGCCCGGCTGGCAGCGATCACCCGGTTTAGCGCGCCGGTTAGTTGCGGCGGGCGGCCATGCCCTAAACCACCGGGTTGTGGATAAATTGTTCCATGCCGTGTTCGGTGAGGAAGCGCTCCATGCGCTGGTGGATCTCCTGGGGCAGTTCCAGCAACATGACCTCGGCCAATAACTCCCGGGCCTCCTGCAAACTGACGTTGCGCAGGGCCTTCTTGACCTTGGGCAGGCTGGTGGCATTCATCGACAGGATGTCGTAGCCCATCGCCAGCAACAGCACCGCGCCCTGGGGGTCGCCGGCGAGCTCCCCGCAGATTCCCACCCGCTTGCCCTCGGCCCGACAGGCGGAGGCCACATCGGCCAGGGCCTGGATAACCGCCGGGTGCATGGTGTGGTACAGGTCGGCAACCCGGGAATTGTTGCGGTCCACCGCCAGCAGGTACTGGGTGAGGTCATTACTGCCCACCGACAGGAAATCCACCCGCCGCGCCAGGGCCCGGGCCTGGTAAACGGCGGCGGGCACCTCCACCATCACGCCGATGGGCGGAAGGTCTCCAGTGAGCCCCTCCTGCAGGATTTCCCGGTGGCTGCGACGGATCAGTTCGAGCGCCTCTTCCAGCTCTGCCACGTTGCAGATCATGGGCAGCATGATGCGCAGGTTGCCCAGGCCCTCGTTGGCCTTGAGCATGGCCCGGATCTGGGCCAGGAAAATCTCCGGGTGGTCCAGGGTCACGCGGATGCCGCGCCAGCCCAGGAAGGGGTTGTCTTCTTCAATGGGGAAATAGGGCAGCGACTTGTCGCCGCCAATGTCCAGGGTGCGCATGGTCACCGGCTTGGGCGCGAAGGCCGCCAGCTGGCTGCGATAGATCTGGCGCTGCTCTTCCTCGGAGGGAAAGCGGTCGCGCAACAGGAACGGCACCTCGGTGCGATACAGGCCCACCCCCTCCGCCCCCTGCTCCAGTGAGCGGGTCACGTCCGCCATCAGGCCGGTGTTGACCCACAGGGGCACCCGGTGACCGTCCAGGGTTTCACAGGGCTGGTCCCGCAGCGCCTCGAGGTCCCGCGACAGCGCCATGTCCTGGTCCAGCACCTGCTGGAAGCGACGCTTTAACTCCACCGGCGGATTCAGGTGCACCGTGCCGTTGTAGCCGTCGATGATAAGTTCCCGGTCCTGCAGCCGCATGTAGGGCAGGTCCACGGCACCCATCACCGTGGGTATGCCCATGGCCCGGGCGAGAATGGCCACATGGGAATTCCCCGAGCCGCGCACCGAAATCAGGCCCGCCAGTTTGTGCCGGGGTACCTCTCCCAGGGAGGAGGCGGTCAGTTCCTCTGCGACCAGAATGGTGCGGTCGGGGAAGATGCGCTCTTCCTGTGCGGACTCCTGCAGGTAAGCAAGTACTCGCGTACCCAGGTCTTTGACATCTACCGCACGCTCTCTCAGGTAGCTGTGCTCCATGCGCTCGAAATGGCGGATGTGCTCTATCATCACCTGGCTGAGCGCCCCCTGGGCCCACTCCCCCGCCTTGATCAGGCGGGCCACCTCAGCGCCGATGGCGGAGTCGTCGAGGATGCCCAGGTAGACATCGAACAGGGCGTGGTCCTCGGCGCTCAACTCCGTGGTGAGGGTGTCGGCAACCGCCTGGATATCGGCCCGCACGCTGTCCAGCGCTTCCTTGAAGGCGCGCATTTCGCGGCGACGATTGTCCGCCTGGCGCTTCGGAACGGCGTACAAATCAGCAGAGGGGGTGACCACCACCGCGGTGCCGATGGCGATGCCGGGGGCCCCCGGTACGCCGTTGACCTTGGCCGAGGAGCCCTCACCGGCGAGAATATCGATGCCCACCGCGCCGGTGACCCTGGCGTGGGCGATAACGCCGGCCAGTTGCGCCGACATGGTGACCAGGAAAGCCTCTTCACTCTCGTCGAAACGACGCTGCTCGGCCTGCTGCACCACCAGCACCCCCAACACCTCGCGCTGGTGAATAATGGGCACACCGAGAAACGAGTGATAGCGCTCCTCGCCGATATCCGGCAGGTACTGGAAGCGGGGATGACTCTCGGCGCTCTCGAGGTTGACCGGCTCCTCCCGCTCAGCGACCAGGGTAACCAGACCCTGGCCCGGGTCCAGGCCAACGAGGCCAACCAATTCCGGGTTCAAGCCCTCAGTGGCCTGGAAAATATAGCGGCCGCTGTCCGGGTCCCGCATATAAACACTGCAGACCTCGGTGGCCATCGCCTCGCGCACCCGGCGCACGATGATGGCCAGGGCGTCGGGCAGGCTCTCTGCCGCGTTGACTTCCTGGACAATATTGCGGAGGGTTTCGAGCACCTTTACACCGCGTGCTTTTCAGTGTGGCGCCCCAGGGGCAGGGCCAGCTCTTTCATCGCCCGGCGATACACCTCGCGCTTGAAGGCGATCACCTGGTTGAGCGGATACCAGTAACTCACCCATTGCCAGTGATCGAATTCGGGTTTTGCGTTGCTATCCAGTTTCACCTCGGCGTCCTCGGCGAGCATGCGCAACAGGAACCATTTCTGTTTCTGGCCGATGCAAACCGGGTTCTGGCCCTTGCGGATGTAGGCCTTGGGCAGGCGGTAGCGCAGCCACCCCCGGGTGCAGGCCAGTATCTCTACCGACTCCGGCAGCAGCCCGACCTCCTCGTGCAATTCGCGGTACAGGGCCTCCTCCGGCGATTCCCCACGGCTGATACCGCCCTGGGGGAATTGCCAGGCGTCGCGACCGCCTACCCGGCGCGCCCACATTACCTGTCCCCGGTCGTTTGCCAGCACGATGCCGACATTTGCCCGGAAGCCTTCTGAATCGATCACGTTTCGAATGTCTGCGATTATTGGACCGGCTATTGTTCCATACTTTGTGGTCCCTGAGAAATTTACTCAGAGGGGCGCACCGGCTATGCTGGCCGCCCTTCGCACGGGAGCCCATAGATGACGCTGGCTATATTTGACCTGGACAACACCCTGATCGGCGGCGACAGCGACAACCTCTGGGGCCAGTTTGTCTGCGAGCGGGGCCTGGTGGACGCCGAAGATTTTGCCGCCCGCAACGAACAGTTCTACCAGGATTACAAGAATGGCAGCCTGGATATCGACGCCTACCTGCGCTTCGCGCTGTCCTCCATAGCCGGGCGCCCCCGGGAGTTGCTTGACAGCTGGCACCGCGAGTTCATGCACGCCATGATAGAGCCCCTGCTGCTGCCCCGGGCCGAGCAACTGCTGGCAGACCACCGCCGGCGCGGCAACCAGCTGCTGATCATCACCGCCACCAACGAGTTCATCACCCGCCCCATCGCGACGCTGCTGGGCGTGAGCGAACTCATCGCCTGCGAGGGCGAGATCGTCGACGGCCGCTACACCGGCGAGCCCCGCGGCATCCCCTCCTACCACGCGGGCAAGGTGACCCGCCTGCAACAGTGGCTGCAGGAGCGCGACGCTGACCCTGCTGGCGCCTTCTTTTACAGCGACTCCCACAATGACCTGCCCCTGCTGGAACTGGTGGACAACCCGGTGGCCGTGGACCCCGACGATAAACTGCGGGCCCGGGCCCTGGCGGAGGGCTGGCCGGTTATTTCCCTGCGGGATTGAGCCAAAAGCTCAAGAAACTACTCACTGCGGGAGAGACGTGGATGTGGGGCTCGGTTGGACGAACGAACTCTACAGCTTGCGGGCAAACACCGCCTTGAGATACTCCGTCTCCGGGATAGCGGGATGGATGGGATGATCCGGCCCCTGGGCGCCCTGCTCGACCACCCGCAGCTGGCAGCCCGCGCGCACCGCCGCCTGCTGCATGGCGCCCATCAGGTCCGCCCGGGACAGGTGCATGGAGCAGGAGGCCGATACCAGCAGGCCGCCGGGGTTCAGCAACTTCAGTCCCAGCTCATTGATCCGGCGGTAGGCGGTGATGCCCTTCTTGAGGTCCTTCTTGCGCTGGATGAACGCCGGCGGGTCGAGGATGACCACATCGAATGAGCGCCCCTGCTGCTGCAGGGCGGACAGGGTCTCCGGAGCGGAACCGCGCAGGGTGGTGACCCGCTCCTGCAGGCCATTGAGCCCGGCATTGGCCTCCACGCCCTCCAGCGCCTGGGCAGAACTGTCCAGGCAGGTAACTTCGGTGGCGCCGAAAGCGGCGGACTGTATGCCCCAGCCGCCTATGTAACTGTATACGTCCAGCACCGTCCTGCCCGCCACCCATGCCGCCAGGCGGGCCCGCGACATGCGGTGATCGTAAAACCAGCCGGTTTTCTGGCCCGCGAACACCGGGGCCAGGAAGCGCACGCCATTTTCTTCCAGTTCCACCTGTGCCGGCATCTCGCCTTGCACCACCTCGGCGTCCGCCGCCAGTCCCTGTTCCCGGCGCAGGCGGCTGTCGCCGCGCAGCAAGATACCGGCCGGTTGCAGCAGCGCTGCCAGCGCGGCGATCAGTTGCTCGCGGTAGCGCTCTATGCCGGCGTTGTTGCATTGCACCACCAGGTAATCGCCGAAGCGATCTATCACCACCCCCGGCAGGGTATCGCTGTCGCCATACACCAGGCGGTAAAAGGGCTTGTCGAACGCCGCCTGCCGACCCGACAGGGCGGTCGCCAGGCGACGCTCAATGAGTTCGCGATCGAAGTTGAGCGCCTCCCCCGGCGCATAGACGCGGCCGCAGATCAGCGCCTGGGGCTCCATGTAGGCGGACCCCAGGATGCCTCCGGAGGCATCCCGGACCACTACCAGGTCGCCGGCAGTGAAATTACCCAGCGGGTTGCGGGCCGTGTCGACTTCATTGGAGTAAACCCACAGGTGCCCGCCGCGCAGGCGACGGTCGGCGCCGCGGCGCAGGAACAGCTCAGCGGCAGGCGGCGGAGCCATTCGGCCTGGCTCCGTCAGTCGTCCTCATCGCATTGCGCCTGGTACTCCTCGGCGGACAGCAGGGCGTCCAGCTCGCTGGCATCGGCAGGTTGCAGCTTGTAGAACCAGCCCTCGTTATAGGGGTCTGCATTCACCGTCTCGGGCTCGTCTTCCAGGCGCGAGTTGACCTCTATCACCTCGCCGCCCACCGGGGCATAGATATCGGAAGCCGCCTTGACGGACTCCACCACGCCGGTCTCGTCGGCGGCGGCCAGCACCGTGCCCACTTCCGGCAGCTCCACGAACACCACGTCGCCCAGGGCCTCCTGGGCGTGATCGGTGATTCCGACGGTCACCGTGCCATCCTCTTCCAGCCGCGCCCACTCGTGACTGCTGGCATATTTCAACTCGCTGGGGGTATGGCTCATGGTGTTTCCTCTGGGAACTGGATTGGATGGGACGACGGACTGGCCCGGACGGCTGGCAGCCCACGCCGGCCAGCACTATTCTAGCGGCGGGACCGGGAAAAACAATGACCGCGCCCGCGGTCCGCCGGGCTCAGAGCACCCCCATGGCGTGCCGCATCAACTGTTGCTTGAGGGGTTTCAGCTGGCCCACGCCGCGCATGCCCACATTGCGCAACCAGCGCAGGGGCAGCGCCTCCTGCTCGAACAGGCGCTTGAACCCATCCATGGCCGCCATCATCGCCAGGTTCTCGCCCTTGCGGCGACGCTGGTAGCGACGCAGCAAATCCAGCTGCCCGGGGGAGTTGCCCCTGGCGAGACCGGCGCGTACCTCCTCGGCCAGCACCGCCACATCCTGCAGGCCCAGGTTGATCCCCTGGCCAGCCAGGGGGTGGATAGTGTGCGCGGCATCGGCCACCAGCGCCACGCCGGGCTGTATGTAGTCGACCGCGTGGCGCTGGCGCAGCGGAAACGCAAAGCGCGCCGAACAGGCCTGCACCGCGCCCAGGCGGTGTTCGAAGGCCGCGCCCAGCGCGGCGCAGAATGCCGGCTCATCCAGCGCCAGCAGGTCATCGACCAGTTCTTCCCTGAGGGACCAGACGATGGAGCAGTAGTGGCGCCCGGGCGCGCCCGGCAGGGGCAGGAAGGCCAGGGGTCCGGAGGGCAGGAAGCGCTGCCAGGCGGTCTCCTGGTGGGGGCGCTCTACCTGCACCGTGGTCACAATGGCGCGGTGGCCGTAGTCCCACTCCCGGGTTCTGAAGTCCAGCATTTCCCTCACCCGGGACAGGGCTCCATCCGCCGCCACCAGCAGGTCCGCCCGCAGCGCCGCGCCGTCGGCAAGTTGCAACTGCATCGCCTGGGCCGCCTCGTCGCGGCTGCAGGCCTGCAAACCCACCCCACCGAAGGTGGTGATATCCGCGGCTGCCTGCACCCGCTCCAGCAGGGCGCCGACCAGCGCCCGGTTCTCGACGATATAGCCCAGCGCCGCCGCGTTCACGTCGGCGCAGTCGAACTCGATGCAGCCTGTGCCATCGGCGTCCCACACGCTCATGTGCCGGTAGGCACAGCTGCGGTAAGTCTCCACGGCCCGCCAGGCACCCAGCTCCTGCAGGAGCTGTCGGGACCGCGGGGTGATGGCGCTGACCCGCGGGTCGAAAGTGTCTACAGCAAGGGCCGCCGGGAGTTCCGGCCTCACCAGGGGCTGCGCCTCCACCAGGGCGATAGCCAGGCCCCGCCCGGCCAGGGCAGCCGCCAGGGCGCTGCCGGCGATACCCGCACCGACAATGGCCACGTCGAAAACCTGTGTGTCAGCCACCGGGCCGCCCTCCCATATCATCACCCAGCGCCGCCAGGCCGGCGGCGTGGCGTACGAATTCACGTTTCAGTGGCGGCAGCACATCCAGGCCCGACAGCGCCATATCCCGGGCCAGGCCCAGCACCGGATCGCTGTGCATGAACAGCGCCGGCAGGTAGTCGCTGAACTGGATGGTGCGCGCCTGGTCGGGCTGCTGGCGGCGCAGGTAGCGCTGCAACACGCCGATGTCACCGGGGGCCCTGCCGGCGGCCAGCGCCTCTTCGAGCACCGTCCCCAACTGGGCGACATCCCGCAGGGCCAGGTTATAACCCTGGCCCGCCACCGGGTGCAGGGCGTGGGCGGCATTCCCCATCACCACCACGCCCTGCCGCACCTGCTCCGCGGACTGCACCAGCGACAGGGGATAGCTGTGACGCTCTCCCACCTGGCACATCCGACCCAGGCGGTAACCAAAGCGCTGCTGCAACGCCTGCAGGAATTCCTCCGCCGGGCAGGCCTGCAAATGCTCGGCCTCCACAGGCGACAGCGACCACACCAGGGCGCTGCGATGGGCCGCGCCGCCGGCGGGCAGCAGCGGCAGCAGTGCCAGCGGCCCCTGGTCGGTAAAGCGCTCGTAGGCGCGGCCATGGTGCGGTTTGGCCACCCCGACGTTGGCGACCAGCGCATGCTGGCGATAGGACTTCTCCTCTACCGCGACGCCCAGTTGGCGACGCAGTCCCGAGGTGGCGCCATCGGCGACCAGCAACAGCGCGGTATCGATTACTGACTCTTCACCACCCTCCAGCTGCAGGCGCATGCCCCCGTCCCGGGGCTGGGCCGCCAGCACCCGCACCGGGCTGCGCACCTCCACCCGCCCCTGGCGGTAGAGGGCCTGCACCAGGGCATTGCCCAACCAGGCGTTCTCCACCACATAACCCAGGGCGCCCAGGCCGTAGTCCCCGGCCTGCAGCAGGGAACTGCCAAAGCGACCGCGGGAAGACACGTGAATGCTCGCTATGGGACACAACCACTGCTGCAATTCATCCCAGATCTGCAGTTTTTCATAGATGAGCCGGGAACTGTAACTCAGGGCCGTGGAGCGGGCATCGAAAGAGGGGTGATAGTCGGGCCGGCCCTGGGCCAGGGGCGCGGGCAGGGGAAACCCCTCCAGCAGGCAAATGCGGGTCGCGGGGGGCAGCACCGCTCCCAGTTGCAGGGCCAGGCTGGCGCCCACCATGCCGCCACCGGCGATCACTATGTCCTTGCTGAAACTCATGTGTTCATCCCGCCATCAGGGCCTCGATTTCCGCCACCGCTTTCGGTACGCCATCCGTCAATACCTCACAGCCGTCGGCAGTGACCAGCACATCGTCCTCTATGCGGATGCCTATGCCGCGCCATTTTCTGGCAACCCTGCGGTTGTGTGGCGACACGTAGATGCCGGGCTCCACCGTCATCACCATGCCCGCTTCCAGCTGACGCCAACTGTCCCCCACCCGGTAATCGCCCACATCGTGCACGTCCAGTCCCAGCCAGTGGCCGACCCGGTGCATATAGAATTCGCGGTAGGCCTCGCGCTTGATCAGCCCGTCCACGCGCCCCTTGAGCAGCCCCAGTTCCGCCAGCCCCTGGGTGATTACCCTGACACTGGCGTCGTGGGGCTGGTTCCAGTTGTTGCCTGGCCGGATAGCGGCGATGGCAGCCGCCTGCGCGGCCAGCACAATCTCGTACAGGGCCAGTTGCTCACGACTGAAACGCCCGTTGACCGGGAAGGTGCGGGTGACGTCCGAGGCGTAGTACTGCAGCTCGCAGCCGGCGTCGATCAGCACCAGTTCCCCGTCGCGCATGGCGCGGCTGTTTTCCAGGTAGTGCAGGGTACAGGCATTGGGGCCGCTGCCGACAATGCAGGGATAGGCGGGATAGCGGGCACCACTGGCGCCGAACTCATGCTAGCAGTTCCGCCTCCAGCTGGTACTCATACCGGCCAGGCGCGCAGTGGGCCATGGCGCGCTTGTGGCCGCGGGCGGTGATCTCCCCCGCGCGGCGCATCAGGCGCTGTTCCGCCGCGCTTTTCACCAGGCGCAGTTCGTGCACGAAGTGATTGAGGTCGGTAAATTCCCCCGGCGGCACCGCCCCGGTGGACTCCTTGCTGCGAATACTGTTGACCCAGCTCATGATCTGGCGGTCGAAGTCAGCGCTGCGCCCCATCGAGTAGTAAACCCGCTCCCGGCCCTCGATCAGGCCGGGCAGTATGTCGTCGATATCGCCGATGGGAAAGGCGTCGTCAGCGCCAAAGTCGGCGCAGGCGCCCTCGGGACCGGCGCGATATCCGTGCCACAACTCCATGTCCGGGTCGCGCTCGCGGCAGAACATCACGTACTGGCCATGGCGGCGGCCGGGCGCCAGTACCAGCACCGCCAGGGGTTCGGTGAAACCACTTAGGTAATAGAAGTCGCTGTCCTGGCGATAGGGGTGTTCGGTGTCGCGGCTGCGCATCTGTTCCGGCGCCGAGGGAATGATGGCGATACTGTTGGGCTCCATCAGCGCCATCAGGTTCTTGCGGCGCCGCGCAAATTCAGCCTTGCTGATAGTCATATTGATTTGCGCCTGTCCTAGTGCAGTTGCCGCTCACCCGGCCGCATCACCTGATCGGTCGCGCCCGCCAGGCCGGTATCCATATAGGTATTGAGCGCCGCCACCCGGATGTACTCGACCAGTTCGGCATAGCTGTTTTCGGACTCCTCCTCCTCGGCATCCTCGTCCAGCTCGGCCTGGGCGATGATGGCCAGGTCGCGCAGGATCTCGCCGCTGTCGGCGGCCACGCTGTCCTGCTGCCGGCCGGTCATCGCCACCGCCCGGGCGTAGCCCGCCAGAAAACCGCGGCACCAGGCCGCCAGGGCAATGGTGCGCTCATGGAGTTCACTGCTGTCATCCGGCAGCAGGGGCAGAAAATCAAATTCATCGTCCTGCAGGGACAACGCGGTGACGGCGTACAGTTCCATCAGCTGCGCCGCCAGTTCCCCGTGTAAATCCAGGTCCAGCGCCTGGTTCAGGCCTGCCAGGCCCGCCTCCGCCTCCGGGGCACCGCCCGCCGCAAGCAGTCCGCACAGGCAGCCGTGCAATTCCGAAGGCGACGTGGAGACTCCCTGCTCAAGCAGGTGGTCGGCCATTTCGTCTATGTCGAAAACGGGCAATTCGCCCTCGAGAAAACCGGACATAAGCTGCTCCCCTGGCCGCACTGGCGGCTCCCGCGCCGGCCCACCTCTACCGGTTGCTGTAGAAAGCCGGGCAGGCTATTGATATCTATGAGTTTTGTTACGTTGACCTTGCGACATGCCAGCTCTATAGTGACAGACACATATAACAGCCCCCAGTATACCCTCATGGCCGACCACCAACTCCAGGTTCTCGAACAGAAAATCGACGAGCTGATCACCCTGTGCAGACAGCTCAACAGGGAAAACCAGGCGCTGAAAGCGGACAGCGCCAGCTGGCAGAGCGAGCGCCAGGATTTGATGGAGAAAAATGAACTCGCTCGCACCCGGGTTGAAGCGATGATAAACCGCCTGCGCACAATGGAGTAGCACGTGAATCAACCCAATACGGTGACAGTCAAGATCCTCGACAAGGAATACCAGGTAGCCTGCCCGCCGGAGCAGGAAGCAGAGCTCTTGGTATCCGCCAAGTACCTGGACAAGCAGATGCGCGGCATCCGCGACACCGGCAAGGTTATCGGTCTCGAGCGTATAGCGGTGATGGCCGCACTCAATATCAGTCACGAGCTGCTGCAGGCATCCGAGGAAAACGGCGAACCCCTGGAAGTAGCGCCGGCGGTGGAGTCTGTGAACCGTATCAACCGCAAGCTCGACGACGCCCTGTACCAGTTGCGTCAACTCGAAATCGGCTGATAGCACCCAAACGCCATCGCTTTCTGGGTTATACTCTCCGCGGGTCCCTGGCGTATGCGCCAGGCAGGACAGTCCTCGAGCCGATAAATTTGTAACCGGGGGTTCCTCGTTGCTGTTGGTGTGCAGGTCCGGCATGGTCCGGAAAGCCTGATACAGCGCAGGAACCACCACCTGAACCGTCGGGTTCAGGGCAGCACTGTCAGCGGTACGCCGGGAATCCAACCTCATGACCAGTTCCAGCCCAAGCAAGTCCCGGTTACGTGCACGCCTGCGCGAACGGCGCCGCGGCCTGGATCTGCAGACACGAGCGGCCGCGGCACTGGCCGTCTGCGAACAAATCGTCAAATCTCCCCACTGGCCTGGCGCACGCCGGGTTGCCCTGTATATCGCCAATGACAGCGAAATGGACACCGCCCCGCTGGCGGCGCTGTGTCGCGATGCCGGCAAACTGCTCTACCTGCCGGTAATGCAAGCGGACAAAACCCTGCGCTTCGCGGCCTGGGACGCAGACACGGCACTGCTGCGCAACAGCTACGGTATAGATGAACCCCCGGCAACCGCCGAACGCGTGGCGGCAGCTGATCTCGATATCATCGTTTTGCCCCTGGTGGGCTGGGACAGGCAGGGCACGAGGCTGGGAATGGGTGGCGGTTACTACGACCGCAGCCTGGTCGGAGTCAGTGGCCCGGTGCTGGCCGGACTGGCCTACGCCATGCAGGAAATCAGCGGGGCTACCCCGCGATCAGTGGGATGTGCCCCTGGATATCGTGGTCACGGAAGACGATGTGCACTGCTGTCGTTCGGGGTAATGGCGACCGCTCAGTCGTTGATGATAACCCCGGCCTGCAATTCGGAGGCTGGCGCAGGCACGGTATCGCTGGCCGCCACCGGCACGAACAGGGTAATCAGTACGCCGAGGCCGAAAGCAACCATCAGCACGAACAGTAAATCCGGTTTATGCGTCACTGTGTTTATCTCTCGCTGAAGTCCCGTAAGGCGCTGTCCACAGCGCCCCTGTTTTTATATACCGCTGATTGAGCCAGCGTTTTTTTTGTAATTATTCCACAAACTTGTCGCCATTCTAGACCACGCTTTCGCAAAATAAAAGCCGGAAAGTCCCGCTATTACTGGTTTTCTGTACATTCAGGCGGGTTGATTGGCCAAATACAGCTGGTAGGCGCGATTATCCGTCTCCTCCCAATAGGGAAACTTCAGCTCATCCAGTACCCCCTCGAAGGCGCGCCGCTGGTTTTTGGGCACCTGCACCCCCACCAGAATGCGCCCGTAGGCGGCGCCGTGATTGCGATAGTGGAACATGGAGATATTCCAGCCCTGCCCCAGGCCGGACAGAAACCGCAGCAGCGCGCCGGGGCGTTCCGGGAATTCTACCCGGTACACCCGCTCATCGGTTACCTCGGCCGGCGCATGCCCGCCTACCATATAGCGGATATGCAGCTTGGCCACCTCGTTATCAGTGAGGTCCTCGGCGACGTAACCCCGCGTCTTCAGGTCGGCCAGCAACTCGGCCAGGTCGTCGCCCCCCGGGATGACTGACAGGCCCACGAACACCTGGGCCGATTGGGCACTGGCGTAGCGGTAATTGAACTCCGTTATATTGCGCCGGCCGAGGGCACTGCAGAAGGTGCGGAAGGCACCCGCGCGTTCCGGCAGGGTCACGCTGATTACCGCCTCGCGGTGCTCACCGGTCTCGGTTCGCTCAGAGATATAGCGCAGGCGGTCGAAATTGGTATTGGCGCCGCTGACGATGGCCAGCAGGTGCTGGTCCCTGACCCCGGTGCGCTCGGTGTATTTCTTCAGGCCCGCGAGAGCCAGGGCGCCGGCGGGCTCGGCTATGCTGCGGGTGTCCTCGAAGATGTCCTTGATGGCCGCGCACATTTCATCGGTGGAGATGGTTATCACCTCGTCCACCGTGTCGCGAATCACACGGAAGGTCTCCCGGCCGATCTGGGCGACGGCGCAGCCCTCGGCGAACAGGCCCACTTCAGGCAGGGTCGCCCGCCGGCCTTTCTGCAGTGCCAGCTGCAGGCAGGCCGCGTCCTCGGGCTCCACCCCGATGATACGGGTCTGGGGCCAGACATAGCTGACGTAGGCCGCCACCCCCGCCAGCAGCCCGCCGCCGCCCACGGGCACAAACAGTGCGTCCAGCGGCTGCTGGTGCTGGCGGACAATTTCCATGCCGATGGTACCCTGGCCCGCGATCACGTCGCGGTCATCGAAGGGGTGCACATAGGTCATGCCCTTTTCCTCTACCAGCTTGCGCGCCTGTTCCGCAGCCTCCTCAAAAGTATCGCCGTGCAACACCACGCGGGCACCGCGGTTGCGCACCGCGTCGACCTTGATCTGCGGTGTGGGGCGCGGCATGACAATGGTCGCCTTCACGTTCAGGTGCTGCGCGGCCATCGCCACGCCCTGGGCGTGGTTGCCCGCCGAGGCCGCCACCACGCCCGCCGCCAGCTGCTCCGGACTCAGGCGGCTCATCTTGTTGTAGGCGCCGCGCAGCTTGAAGGAAAACACGGGCTGCAGATCCTCGCGCTTCAACCACACCCGATTGCCCAACCGCCGGGACAGGAGCGCGGCCTCATGAATGGGGGTTTCCCTGGCAACATCGTAGACCCGCGCGTCGAGGATTCGCTTGATATAGGACTCTGGCATGGCGGCAATACTTCCGAATGTGCTGGCGAGCCGGCCATCTTAAAGCAGGCGATGGGGTTTTTCAGCCCCGCCGCCAAAGCGATTCGGGTATTATTGATGATCGACCAATGGCCGTAGCCTATAATCACCACAGCCCTAACCCATGCTCGGCATCGAGGACAGACGATGAGCCAGGATCAGTTGAAACAGGCGGTTGCGGATGCGGCGCTGGAATACATCCGGCCGCTGCTGGAAAACGACTCGGTGATCGGTATCGGCACGGGCTCTACCGCAAACCTGTTCATCGACGCCCTGGCGAGCGTCAAGGGGCTGGTCAACGCCACGGTCGCCAGTTCCGAGGCCTCCGCCGCGCGACTGAAAAGCCACGGCATCCCGGTCTACGACCTGAATTCGGTCAACCAGGTGGATTTCTATATCGACGGCGCGGACGAAAGCAATGCCGCCCTGCAATTGATCAAGGGCGGCGGCGCGGCCCTCACCCGGGAAAAGATCGTGGCGGCGGTGGCGGCCAGAGTTCATCTGCATCGCGGATGAGAGCAAACTGGTGCACACCCTGGGGCAGTTTCCCCTGCCGGTCGAGGTCATCCCCATGGCCCGCAGCCACGTAGCCCGCGAGCTGGTGAAGCTGGGCGGCGACCCGATCTACCGCGAGGGCGTGGTCACGGACAACGGCAACGTCATCCTCGATGTCTACAATTTCCCGATTCCGCAGCCGCTGGCCATGGAGCAGAAGATCAACAATATCACCGGGGTGGTGACCAACGGGCTGTTTGCGCTGCGCCCGGCGGATGTGTTGTTGCTGGGGACTGCTTCCGGGGTCAGGACGCTTACGCCGAGTAGTTTTTCCAGCTGGTGGTTATATCGCATCGCTGCGTGCGACGAATTCACGCGAGCTTCACCGCGGAGCATAGACGATCCTCGACGTGGCGAACCGCATAGCCCAGGCTGTCAGCCGGCCACAAGAGTAGCCACAAAGACAAGCCGCCTAAAGATCAAAGATCTTTCCGGGATTCATAATGCCGTGCGGATCAAAGGCGAGCTTGATCTGCCGCATGATCTCGATCTCCAGGGGCGAGCGGCTGTAGTGCAGGTAGTCTTTCTTCAACAGGCCCACACCGTGCTCGGCTGAGATACTGCCGCCGTAGCGCTGCACGATCTCGAACACCCACTTGCTCACCTCGCCACAGCGACGCTGGAACTCGTCCACGGCCATGGCGTCCGGCTTGAGGACATTGAGGTGTACATTGCCGTCGCCGATGTGGCCGAACCAGACGATCTCGAACTCCGGGTAGCTGGCATTGACCACCGCTTCCACCTCGGCGAGAAAGTCCGGCACCTGGGACACCCGGGTGGAGATATCGTTCTTGTAGGGCGTCCAGCGGGTGATGGTCTCGGAGATATCCTCGCGCAGGCGCCACAGGTTCTGGGCCTGGGCGACGCTCTGGCTGACCACGCCGTCCAGCACCCAGCCCTGCTCCACGCAGTGCTCGAACAGGGTCATGGCCTGTTCCATGGCGGCCTCGTCGCGGCTGCTCGAATTCCAGCAGCGCATAGAAAGGCGCGGCGGTTTCGAACGGGCGCTGCAGCCCCTGGTGCTCGACAACCTTGGACAGCGCCAGCTCGGAGAAAAACTCGAAGGCACTCAGTTCGATGGCGCCCCGGAAGGCTGACAGCACCGACATGATGGCGGCCATATCGGGCACGCCCAGCACCAGCACGGCCAGGTTTTGCGGGGGCGAGGACAGCGCCATGGTCGCCTCCACCACCACGCCCAGGGTGCCCTCGGCGCCGATCACCAGCTGCCGCAGGTCGTAGCCGGTATTGTTCTTGACCAGGCCGCGGTTCAGGTCCAGCAGCTCGCCGGTGCCGGTGACCAGCTTGAGCCCCGCCACCCAGTCGCGGGTCATGCCGTGGCGTATCACCTTGATGCCGCCGGCGTTGGTGGAGATATTGCCGCCGATCTGGCTGGAGCCCGAGGAGGCGAAGTCCACCGGGTAGAACAGGCCCTGCTCGGCGGCAAACTGCTGCAGTTGCTCGGTCACCACGCCGGCACCGCAACGCACGGTGCGGTCCACCGGGTTGAAGTCGCTCGAGTTGGTTGAGCCGGTCCAGGGCCAGCACCAGCTCCCCCTTGCAGGCCACGGCGCCGGCACTGAGGCCGGTCCTGCCGCCGGAGGGCACGATGGCCAACCGCTCGCTGGCGGCCAGGCGCACGATCTCCTGCACCTCTTCGATCGACCCGGGCAGCACCACCGCCCGCGGCGCCGGGGTGTGGAAGCGGGTCCAGTCGCGGCCGTAGTGTTCCAGGGAGTCGGCGTCGGTCAGCACCCTGTCCGGCCCCACAATATCCTGCAGTCGGGCGAGGATATTACTGTCATGCGATGTCACTGGTGCTTCCTCCGGTATTTTTCACAGGGCGCTGTATAAAGGGGCGCGTATGGTACCATACGCGCCCTCTTTTCCCGCGCTTGCACCGCAGTTCGCGGGCCCAACACCGGCTTACCAGGAACCCTAACGGCAATGGCACAACAGTCTCTTGAAAAGAGCAAAATCCGCTTCCTGTTACTGGAGGGAGTACACCCGTCCGCGGTGGAGACCCTGCAACGGGCCGGCTACCACAATATCGAACTGCACCAGAAGGCCCTGCCGCCGGAGGAGCTCAAGATCGCCATCGCCGATGCCCATTTTGTCGGCATCCGCTCCCGCAGCCAGCTCACCGCCGAGATCTTCGAAGCCGCCAAAAAACTGGTTGCCGTCGGCTGTTTCTGCATCGGCACCAACCAGGTGGACCTGCAGGCCGCGACCCGCAAGGGTGTGGCCGTGTTCAACGCGCCCTTCTCCAATACCCGCAGCGTGGCGGAGCTGGTGATCGCCGAGGCGATCCTGTTGCTGCGCGGCATCGCCGAGAAAAATGCCGCGGCCCACCGCGGCGTGTGGCTGAAGTCCGCCGCCAATTCCTTCGAGATCCGCGGCAAGACCCTGGGCATCATCGGCTACGGCAATATCGGCATGCAGCTGGGGGTGATCGCCGAGGGCCTGGGTATGCAGGTGCGTTTTTACGATGTGGTCAGCAAGCTCCCGCTGGGCAACGCCCGCCAGGTAGCCAGCCTGGAGGAACTGCTGGCCGGCAGCGAGGTGGTGAGCCTGCACGTGCCGGAAAACGCCTCCACCCGCAATATGATAGGCGCGGCCGAGCTGGCCCACATGAAGCCCGGCAGCATACTGATCAACGCCTCCCGCGGCACCGTGGTGGATATCGATGCCCTGGCAGCGCGCCTGGCAGACGGCAGCCTGGGGGGCGCGGCCATAGACGTATTCCCGGTGGAACCGCGCTCCAACGACGACGAGTTCGTGTCTCCCCTGCGGCAGTTCGACAATACCTTTCTCACCCCCCATATCGGCGGCAGCACCATGGAGGCGCAGGCAAATATCGGCGCGGAAGTGGCGGAAAAGCTCGCTCGCTACAGCGACAACGGCACCAGCATTTCCTCGGTCAACTTCCCCGAGGTCGCCCTGCCCGCCCACGAAGGCAGCCATCGCCTGTTGCACATACACCACAACGTGCCGGGCATCATGGGCGCCATCAACCGGGTGTTCTCCGAGAACAACCTGAACGTATCGGCCCAGTATCTGCAGACCAACGACGCCATCGGTTACGTGGTAATCGATATCGACGCCGAGTACAGTGACATGGCGCTGGCCAGGCTGGCGGGAATCGAGGGAACGATCCGCTCCCGGGTGTTGTTCTAGGAGGCACCATCAAGCACGGCGGCAACAAAGTAGGGCGCGCGCAGCAACTGCTTGCCGGGGGAGAGCCAGCCCGGGCCGAACACCTGCTGCGCGAGGTGCTGGCAACAGAGCCGCGACAGCGGCAGGCGCTGGAACAGCTGGTGATGATCTGCCTGCAGGGCGGACGGCCCGACGAGGCGCAGCTGCACCTGCAGCAACTGGTCGATGCCTACCCCGGCGAAGCCATTTACCCGGAGCGCCTGGCCACCCTGCTGGAAAGGCGCGGTCACAGTGACGAGGCGGTGGCCTGCTACCGTCGCCTGCTGGCCGCCCGCCCCGGCCTCAACAACAGCCGCTATAACCTGGCGCGCCTGCTAAAGCGCATTGGCCGCTGCGAGGAAGCCCTGCAGGAGTACCGGGCATTGCCTGGCTCGCAACATCGAGCGCCCCGAGGAAGTGCACAACAACATCAGTGTCATCCACACTGCGGAGCACCGGCACGAGCAGGCGCTGGCAGCACTGCAGGCCGCGCTGGCGCATAATCCGGAATATATCCCCGCGCTGTACAATCTGGCGCAACTGCGTGAGGAGCAGGGCGAGTGGACCGAGGCCAGGAGCCTCTTCACCCGCATCCTGCAGCGCGAACCACGCCACGCCGGCGCCCTGGCGCACCTCGCCAATGGCGAGCTCATAACCGACCCGGTCGCGCCTGTTGTTCGCCAGATGAAACGGGCCCTGCGCAACCAGGATCTGGCCGCGACGGACAGAGAGGAACTGCTGTACGCCCTGGGCAAGACACACGACGACTGCCGGCACTACGACCGGGCCTTTGACTACTACCGCCAGGCCAACCTGCTCAGCGGGCAGCGCGCCGGCAGCTACAGTCGCGAGCGCCAGGAGCAGCTGGTCGATCAGCTCATCGGGCACTGCAACCGCCACTGGCTGCAAACCATCCAGCCGGTTTCGGAGCAGCCGCTGGTATTTATCTGCGGCATGTTCCGCTCCGGCTCCACCTTGCTGGAACAGATACTGGCCGGCCACAGCGCGCTGGCGGCCGGCGGGGAGATCGATTTCTTCCAGCGTGAGCTGGCACCGTTCCCCCGGGCGCTGACCTCCCTCGCGGCCCCGGCCCTGGGCGTGCTGGGGCGCGGATACCTGGATTACCTGGCAGGGGTTTTCCCCGGCGGGGGCCGGATCATCAACAAGCGTCCCGACAACTTCTTCTGTATCGGCCTGTTGCACGCCCTGTATCCCAATGCGCGATTTCTCATCAGCAGCCGGGAGCCGCTGGACAATTGCCTGTCGCTGTATTTTCAGCCCATGGAGGCAGCCCAGGCCCAGGCCAACGATTTGCTGGATGCCGGGCATTACTACCTGCAGTTCCGCCGCCTGATACAGCACTGGCAGCAACTGGCCGGGGGCGCGCTGCTGGAAGTCGGCTATGAGAACCTGGTAGCCGGGGCGCGGCAGGTGACGGGCGAGGTGCTGGACTTTCTGAACCTGGACTGGGAGGAGCAGTGCCTGGACTTCCACCGGGCGGGCAATCGCGTGCGCACCGCCAGCGCGCACCAGGTAAGACAACCGCTTTACCAGGGCTCCAGGGGGCGCTGGCAGCACTACGAGCAGCATCTGCAGCCCCTGCGCGAATACCTGCAAACCGCGCAGGCTCCTCCTGCAGGCGCCCTCCTGCAGGCGCATAGCCAGGACTCGGATGCATAAAAAAAGGCCACCTCTGCAGGTGGCCTTTTTTGTTGTGCACCGGGCCCGGCGAGGCCGGGCTGGTGTTGCTACCCTGTATCAGAAGCCGATAGTACCACCGACGAAGAAGTAGCGACCGTTGGCGTCGTACATACCCGGGAAGGTGTTACCCGCCCCGAAGTATGAAGTAGCCGCGATGTCGGCACCCACGATGGGCGGCGCCTTGTCGGTCAGGTTGTTGATACCGGCACGCACACTGGCCCACTCATTGATGTCCCAGATCGCGGACAGGTCAAAGTAGCTGATATTGTTCATATCGCGGATACCGTTGAGATCCTTGACCTCGCCGATGTAACGCCACTGCGCGCTGGCAGTCACATTCCAGGGCGTGATCCAGGTGGTACGGAAGTTGTTCCGCCACTCGGGAGCCGGGTAGCCACAGGTACCGGCAAATACACCCGCACACTCGGTCTTGGGTGCGTTGCTCAGTTCTTGCGTGTCCCAGGTGTCGATATAGGACATCACGTTGTGCAGGTTGATGCTGCCCCACTTGCCGATATCGAAGTCATAGGTACCCACCAGGTCGACGCCCTTAACCTGCTCCACTGCCAGGTTGTCATTCAAGGCGATGATCTGGCCGCTGGTTTCGACGTTGGAGCCGACCCACAGGTCGCCGTTGCGGCCGCGCTTGACCTTGTCACACTGGGAGTCGTTGCCCTCGATACACTCGGTCAGGATGAATTCCTGGCTCAACTCGCTGATACCGTCCTCGATCTTGATGTCGTAGTAATCGACAGTCAGGGTCAGGCCTTCCACGAAGTCAGGCGTCCAAACCACACCGTAGGTGTAGGTATCGGATTTCTCCGGGGACAGGTCGGGGTTGCCACCCTGCAGGTAGTTGTACTGACCCGCCGGGCTGTCAAAGTTCCTGCCCCACTGGGCGGCTGTCAGGCCGCTGCGGGCGCACTCTGCCTGGGTGTAACCGCTGGCACTGGTACCACCGGGGACACCGTCGGAGCAGGGGTCCGCCGCCATATCGAACAGGTTCAGGCCCTGGGGCAGGAACAATTCCTGCACATTGGGACCGCGCACCGCGCGCTGGTAGCTGCCGCGCAGCTTGACCTGCTGGTTGATGGCCCAGCCCAGGCGGATACCGTAGGTGTTGGTATCCTCACCGTAGTCGTAGTCGGAGTAGCGGTAACCGCCATCCAGCACGATCTGCTCGGCCCAGTCCTTGCCTTCCACCAGCGGGACACTGGCTTCCATGAAGAATTCCTTCACGCTGTAGTCACCGCTGACCGGCTGCTGGGCACCGCCCTGGCCGGCGCCGAGGCCCAGGCTGTAGCCCTGGTCCGGGCTGTAGTTCAGGCTTTCCTTGCGGTATTCCAGGCCGAGCACCACGTCGACGCCGTTATCCGCCCAGGGCAGCTTGACCCCGTAGTCGCCAAGCGTACCTTCCACATAGGCCGAGGCAACGGTCTGCTCGGTGTCGCCATCCGCGTACAGGGGCAACTGCAGGTAATCCAGCTGCTCCTGGGTGATGGCGCCCTCCTGGAAGACATTGTAGGGCACACAGTTGGGGTCGTTGCCGTCCAGGGCCGACTGGCAGACGATCTCGCCGGTCGCCGGGTCTTCAACCGCGTCCAGGGCTTTCTGGATACTGTTGATGTTCAGGTCGTTCTTGAAGGTATCGGAGAAATCCACCCGGGCGTACTGGAAGTAGCCGTCGTAACGCCAGGTGTCGTTGATTTCGCCGCGCAGGCCGAACACACCCCGGAAGGTGTTGTATTCCAGCTCGTCCTGGCGGTTACCACCCTCGATGTTGCGCTTGCCAACGTAGGCCAGCTGGTCGTCTTCCGCGGTCAGGCCGTACTGGCCGCAGATGGCCTCGAACTGCTGGTCCGACATGAAGGCATTGCTACAGGGGAGGCTGGTGTTGTTGAAGAACGTCCCCGAAGGCGCAACCTGGGCGGTGGACTGGTCGTTCATGTACATCAGTTCGGTGTAGGCCTCGACATGCTCATTGATCTCGTAGTGCGCGAAGGAACCGAGGGTGTAGCGCTTGTCCGGGCGCTGGAAGTAGTTCAGGGCGCCGTAGTTGAACAGGTCGTTGAAGGGCACGAATTCGTTGCCGTTGCCCAACTGGTAGTCGAAATCGTTGGTGGCGCCGAAATCGGTGAAGCGGCCCTGCGGGGTGGTGGAGGAGCCGAAACAGTCGTCCACGTTGTCGGACAGGGCGCAGGCGCTGTAGTCGCGGTCCCGCTGCCAGATGGGCTTGATCTTGCGGTAGGTGGCGTAGGCAGTGGCGTTGCCGCGGCCGTTATCGAAGTTGCCGCCGATGATCAGCGACAGATCGTCCATCTCGCCGTCGGTGGTGTCGCCGCTGGGAGCCGGATAGCCAGCGCCCTCGACAATATCCTGCCAACGATCGCTGCGGTTGTCGTGGTTATAGCCGCTGTACTGGTAGTCCAGCTTCACGCCCTCGAAATCGTCCATCATGATGAAGTTGACCACACCGGCTACCGCGTCGGAGCCGTAGGTGGCGGAGGCGCCGCCGGTCAGTACTTCGACCCGTTCGATCAGTGCGCCGGGAATCTGGTTGATGTCAGCACCCTGACCACCGCTAATGGGAGAGCCCGCCGGCATACGACGGCCGTTGATCAGCACCAGGGTGCGTTCGTCACCCAGGTTGCGCAGGTTCAGGGTGGCGGTACCGGTGGCGCCGTTCTGCTGGCTGCTGTTCTGCTGGGAGTACACCTGGGGCAGTGTTTTCACCAGGTCTTCCACCCGGGTGGTACCGGTGAAGAGCAGCTCCTCTGCATCCACCTGGGTAACCGGGCTGGAGCTGACCAGGTTGGCCCGGGTAATACGCGAGCCGGTTACGATAACTTCTTCAAGCTGGTTGGCGCTAAGGTCTTGCGCATTGGCGGGCATGAACGTCATGGACGTCAGACCCAGCGCGGCACCAACAGCTAGCGAGAGCTGAGATTTTCTCAACATGGTGTGTCCCCTCTGTGTTGTATGTTTTATGCAATCTTCCCGGAGGAATTGCTGACTTGGACTGTAACGAACAAGCAAGGCATTTCCCACGATGGGGTGCATTTTTGCACAATAGTTACGCTTTTAGTTCCCCCTGAAATAGTAGATGTGGAATTATTACCATTTATAGAATGAAATCTGTTTTTATTTTACCCGTTTAACCAGCACTTTGGTGCCAGTTTCCAGCAGTTCCATGCTGTAAAACCCCATGAAATTGCGGGTAATTCGCACTTCCGGAGCGGCAGCATTGCCTGTGTAAGCATATTTGGACTGGCGGCGCTGCTGCCAGACCTGGCCATTGGCCAGGGTAAATACCGTGTTCCCCGACCAGCCAGCAAACGGCGACACGATGGTGGACACAATTTCCTGCTCCTGGACGGCCTGCTTGACCTCCTCGTCGTTGTTGAGCAACACCGGCGCGTCCTCCGCGGTGTAACGAATCAACCACTGGTCCAGGGCCTTGCGCTCCTGGGGTGTCAGTTTTTCGAGACCCGCGGCGCGGTATTCCGCCGGCGTCATCAGTGCTTCGACGCCGGGAAAACTGCCGCTTTTTCCGTCCGCGGCGGCGAGCCCCGCGGCCAGGCCAACACATAAAACCATGCACAATTCGGGTATTTTCATCTTCATCCTGTCGAGTCCCGCAGCCGGGTATCACGCCGGCGCAAAGCCGCGCGCCTGCAGCGGCACACCTGCTGCTTGCGCGTAGGCGGTCACCGCGGCGAGGTAGACGCCGCGAATGTTCTCTGCTTCATTGGCGAGCTGATGCCCGGCACCCGGCAGCATCTCTATCCTGCTGTGTGGAAAAAGCTCGCAATAAGCGCTCGTATTGTAGCGCCATTCGACAGTCTGGTCGGCATCGCCCTGCACTATCAGCGCGGGACCCACGCCGAGATCCGCAAGCTGCAGGCCGGCCAGCCATCGCTTCAGCGCACTCACCCATGCCAGGGAAAGGCGCTGGCTCTGCAGCGGGTCGCGCCTGAGAAAGTCCAGGAACTGCGGATCCGAGGAGTTCGCCGCAAACTTCCTTTTGAGGCCTGTTTTGAAGGGCCGCGCCAGGGTATGCAGCAGCCGCCCCGTTTTCCAGCCCCTGGGATGCAACAGCGGCGCCAGCAGGACAGTGGCCGCGAAGGGCCAGGAACCGCGGCGGGCGTACTCGACCAGCGCGGCGCAACCGGTGCTCTGGGCCATTACCCACAGGGGCAGGTCGGGAGAGGGCCTGGCCGCCTCGAGTACCGCGCCTGTCGCCAGACCGTAGTCGCCGAAATCCTCGATAACCGCCGGCTCCCCGGAGGACAAACCGTGCCCGGGTAAATCGAAGATCAGTACATTGCAGTTGTTGAGCAGGCCGAACTCGATCAGCTTGCCGTACAGCCCGGCGTGGTCGAAGTAGCCGTGTACCAGCAGCAGGTTGGCACTGGCGCCCGGCTGCAGCCAGCACTGCACCGCCAGGGTGTAGGGGCCGGCAGTGACCGACCCTATGCGATGATGCACCCGCGGCAGGCGCGCCTCGAAATCGATGCCGTAGAACCGGCAGTAATCCTGCAGCTGGGGCGGCACCAGCCCCACCCTCGGCAAACGGCGGCAGGCTGTCGCGCAGCGCCGCCAGTTGCGCCGGGGTCAACGCCGCTAGCTCAGTTGACCTTGGCGTCCAGCTTGCCGGCATCGTAGGCCTGCTGCATGACCGCCAGGGATTTCACCCTGATCTTGTCGGCATTGCCGGCGGTATTGAAGGCCTCGTAGCGCTCTATACAGATATCGCGCATCGCGGTGATGGTGTGCGCCAGGTATTTGCGCGGATCGAACTCGGCGGGATTCTGCGCCATGAAACGGCGGATCGCACCGGTGGATGCCAGCCGCAGGTCGGTATCGATATTGACCTTGCGCACACCGTGGCGAATACCTTCCTGGATCTGCTCCAGCGGCACCCCGTAGGTTTCCGGTATGTCGCCGCCAAACTCGTTGATGATCGCCAGCCAGTCCTGGGGCACCGAGGAAGAGCCGTGCATCACCAGGTGGGTGTTGGGAATGCGGGCATTGATCTCCTTGATACGATCGATCGCCAGGATATCGCCGGTGGGCGGCCGGGTGAACTTGTAGGCGCCGTGGCTGGTGCCGCAGGCAATCGCCAGCGCGTCCACCCCGGTGGCCTTGACGAACTGGGCGGCCTCCTCGGGATCGGTCAGCATCTGGTCGTGGGTCAGCTTGCCCTCGGCGCCGATGCCGTCTTCCTCGCCGGCTTCGCCGGTTTCCAGGGAGCCCAGGCAACCCAGTTCACCCTCCACCGAGACGCCGCAGGCGTGGGCCACTCTCCACCACCTTGCGGGTGACCGCCACGTTGTAGTCGTAATCCATGGGCGTCTTGCCGTCCTCGCCCAGGGAGCCGTCCATCATCACTGAACTGAAGCCCAGCTGGATGGAGCGCTGGCAGACCGCCGGGGACACCCCGTGATCCTGGTGCACCACCACCGGAATATGCGGAAACTCGTTCATGGCCGCTTCCATCATGGCCCGCAGGAATGGCGCGCCCGCGTATTTGCGCGCGCCGGCGCTGGCCTGCATGATCACCGGGGAATTGGTCTTGTCCGCAGCCTCCATGATGGCGCGGGTCTGCTCGAGATTGTTGACGTTGAAGGCCGGTACGCCGTAGCCGTGTTCGGCGGCGTGATCCAGCAACTGTCGCATACTGATTAGTGCCATGTTAGTACTCCTGGGAATCGGGTGATCAGTCGTGTTGTACTGTGGTGGCCTGCCGGCGCGCTGCTCCAGCATGGCGACGGCGGGCAGAGTCTTGCCTTCTACATACTCCAGGAAGGCGCCGCCGCCGGTGGATATATAGGAGACCTTGTCGGCGATACCAAACTTGTCTATCGCCGCCAGGGTGTCGCCGCCGCCGGCCAGGGAAAAGGCGGGGCTGTCGGCAATGGCCCGCGCGACCAGCCTGGGTGCCGGCGGCAAACTGGTCGAACTCAAACACGCCCACCGGGCCGTTCCACAGAATGGTGCCGGCCTGGCGCAGTATCGTCCGCTATCTTCGGCCGCCGCCTGGGGCCCGATATCCATGATCATATCGTCATCGCGCCACCGCATCGGCGGCTTTGCAGACTGGCCGCCGCGGTCTCGGCAAAACTCCTTGCCCGTCACCACATCGACTGGGCAGGGGGATATGGGTCTTGCTCATGAGGCGCGCGCCGCGGGAATGCAGGTCGTGCTCGCACAGCGACTTGCCCACGGGTTTGCCGCTGGCAGCCGAGGAAGGTATTGGCGATACCGCCGCCCACCACCAGTTGGTCCACCTTGTCGGACAGGGTTTCCAGTACCGTGAGCTTGGTGGACACCTTGGAGCCGCCGACGATGGCGACCATGGGCCGGGCCGGCGCTGCCAGCGCCTTGTGCCAGGGCGTTCAACTCGCCCTCCAGCAGCGGTCCGGCGCAGGCCACCGGCGCATATCTTGCCACGCCATGGGTGGAGGCCTGGGCCCGGTGGGCGGTGCCGAAGGCGTCCATGACAAAGATGTCGCACAGCGCCGCATAGGCCCTGGCGAGGTCCTCGTCGTCTCTTTTTCTCGCCGGGATTGAAGCGCACGTTTTCCAGCATGCGCGACCTCGCCGTCCGCGAGCTCAACGCCATCGCGCCAATCGCTAACCAGCGTCACCGGCTGACCCAGCAGGTCCGCCAGGTGGCTGGCCACCGGCGCCATGGAAAACTGCTGCGTCGTACTCGCCCTCGACCGGTCGCCCCAGGTGCGACATGAGCATCACCCGGCGCGCCGGCGGCCATCGCTGCCTGCGTATGGTGGGCAGGGCGGCGCCGGATGCGGGCATCACTGCTGACCCTGCCATCCTTGAGGGGTACATTGAGATCCTCGCGGATCAGCACACGCTTGCCCTGCAGGTCCAGGTCACGCATCAATTCAACTTTCAGTGTCATCAATCACTCCCATTCACCTCTATGCGCCGAGTCACGGCGCACATGGCACGGTCACAGTCCGCCCCAGTAGCGCGGCGACATCCAGCATGCGGTTGGCGTAGCCCCACTCGTTGTCGAACCAGGTCAGCACCTTCACCAGCCGCTTGCCGCTGACCCGGGTCTGGCTGGCATCCACGATGCTGGAACGCGGCATCGTGGTTGAAATCACAGGATGCCAGCGGCTCCTCAGTATAGCCCAGCACCCCGTCGAAGCCGGTTTGAGCTGCATCATGCAAATGCGCGATTAATGGCCGCCTCGTTCGGTATCGCTGCTGGTCACCACGGTGAGATCCAGGGCCGACACATTCAGGGTCGGCACCCGCAGGGCCTGGGCCGTAAAGCGTCCGGCCATGTCCGGCAACATCCGCTCGACACCCGCGCGCCAGACCGGTATCCACGGGAATAATCGACTGCGAGGCCGCCCGGGTCTTGCGCAGATCGGTGTGGTGATAGGCATCCAGCACCGGCTGGTCGTTCATTGCCGAGTGGATGGTGGTGATGGTGCCGCTCTCTATGCCCACCGCGCTGGTGCAGCGCCGCTGATCACCGGCACGATGGCATTGGTGGTGCAGGACGCATCGGACACGATACGGTGGCTCGGCTCGCAGCGCCTGGTGGTTGACGCCGTAGACCACGGTGGCGTCCACGTCGGCCTCGGCCGGCTGGGAGAACAGCACCCGTGCCGGCGCCCTGCTCGCAGGTGGCGTTCGGCCGTGGCCCGGTCGGAAAAAGCGCCGGTGCACTCCAGCACGATATCGACGCCCAGGTCGCCCCAGGGCAGCGTCGCCGATATCGGGCTGGCGCAGCAGGGTGATGGTATCGCCATCCACCCGCAGTCGCTCGCTCATCACCCTCCAGCGGTGCCGGGAAAGCGCCCATGGGTGGAGTCGTAGCGGGTCAGGTGCAGCACCGTGCGGGCATCCGCCAGCTCGTTGATCGCCACGACCTGCAGCTGCGGCGCGCAGGCGGGCTTTCATACAGGGCCCTGAGCACACTGCGGCCGATCCGGCCGTAGCCATTAATCGCGAGTCGCAACAAGGGATAGCTGCCTGCGAGCAGCACGCTCTTCCACCACGGCGACCACGTTGTCCACGGTAAAGCCGAAGTAGCTCATCAGCTCCTCGGCGGGGGCGGACTCGCCAAAGCTGGTCATGCCCACCACCCGGCCGTCCAGGCCCACGTACTTGTACCAGTAATCGGCGTGCAGCAGCCTCGACCGCGACCCGGGCCAGCACGTCGCTGGGCAGCACGCTCTCGCGGTATGCGCGCATCCTGCTGCTCGAACACCTCGGCGCAGGGCATGGACACCACCCGCACCTGCCTGCCCGCCTCTGCCAGTTGCGCCGCCGCGTCCATGGCCAGCTCCACCTCGGAGCCGGTGGCGATGATGATGGCCTCCGGTGCGCCGTCACAGTCGCGCGAGCACGTAGGCGCCGCGGGCGATCGCCGCCAGCTGTTCGTGCGTCCGCGCTGCTGGTGGGGCAGGTCCTGGCGGGAAAACACCAGTGACGCGGGGCCGTCACGGCGCTCTATGGCCGCTTTCCAGGCCACCGCCGACTCCACCGCGTCACAGGGGCGCCAGGTGTGCATATTGGGGGTCGACGCGCAGGGCGGTCAGCTGCTCCACCGGCTGGTGGGTGGGGCCGTCCTCGCCCAGGCCGATGGAATCGTGGGTGTACACGAAGATCGACTGCTGTTTCATCAGCGCCGCCATGCGCACGGCATTGCGGGCGTATTCCATGAAGATCAGGAAGGTGGCGCCGTAGTTGACGAAGCCGCCGTGCAGGGCGATGCCGTTCATGATGGCCGCCATGCCGAACTCGCGCACGCCGTAGTAGATATAGTTGCCGCTGGCGTCATCGGCGGCCGATGCCCCTGGAGCCGCTCCAGAGGGTGAGATTGGAGCCGGCCAGGTCGGCCGAGCCGCCCAGCAGTTCCGGCAGCAGCGGGCCGTAGGCGTTGAGGCAGTTCTGCGAGGCCTTGCGCGAGGCGATGCTGGCGCCCTCCTGCCTGGCACTGGCGATGTAGGCCTCGGCCTGCTCGGCCAAAGTCGGCCGGCAGCTCGCCGGCGAGACGGCGGCGCAGCTCGCGCGGCCAGTTCCGGGTGGTCTGCGGCGTAGGCCTGCCATGGCCTGCTTCCCAGCCGTGCTTCGCGCGTCGGCGCCCCGTTCCCGGGCGTCCCAGCCGGCGTAGATATCGGCCGGGATATGCGAACGGCGCATACTTCCAGCCCAGCGCCTCGCGGGTCGCGGCCATCTCGTCGGCACCCAGCGGCGCGCCGTGGCAGGACTCACTGCCCTGCTTGTTGGGCGCGCCCTTGCCGATCATGGTCTTGCAGCAGATCAGCGTGGGCTTGCCGGTCTCGTGACGGGCCGCCTCGATGGCGGCCTTGCACCTCCGCGGGGCTGTGGCCATCGACGTCGTTGATCACCTGCCAGCCATAGGCCTTGAAGCGCGCCGGCGTGTCATCGGTGAACCAGCCCTCGACCTCGCCGTCGATGGAGATGCCGTTGTCGTCGTAGAACGCCATCAGCTTGCCCAGGCCCAGGGTGCCCGCCAGCGAGCAGACCTCGTGGGAGATACCCTCCATCAGGCAGCCGTCGCCCACGAAAGGCATAGGTGTAGTGGTCGACCACCTCGTGTCCCGGCGCGGTTGAACTGGGCCGCCAGCACTTTTTCCGCCAGCGCCATGCCCACGGCATTGGCCAGACCCTGGCCCAGCGGGCCGGTGGTGGTCTCGATGCCGGGGGTGTAGCCGTATTCGGGGTGGCCGGGGGTCTTGCTGTGCAACTGGCGAAAGTTCTTCAGCTCCTCGATCGGCAGGTCGTAGCCGGTGAGGTGCAGCAGCGAGTAGAGCAGCATGGAGCCGTGGCCGTTGGACAGCACGAAACGGTCGCGATTGGGCCAGTGGGGATTGGCCGGGTTGTGGCGCAGGTAATCGTTCCACAGCACTTCCGCGATATCGGCCATGCCCATGGGGGCGCCCGGGTGGCCGCTGTTGGCCTTCTGGACGGCGTCCATGCTCAGGGCGCGGATGGCATTGGCAAGTTCAGTGCGGGGGGACGACATCGGATTCTCCAGAATATGGGTGTGGGTGGCCGCTCAAATGGGCCGCTATTTTCGCGTAAGCAGCAGTGAACGGCAAACAATGGCGGACAATATTTGCGCTGGCGGCACAATCGCGCCGAATACGTCATTGTGACGGCTTCAAAAATCTATATCAAAATATTTTGATATAGATATAAAACGCTGCTAGACTCCCGCCATCAATGACGACCTCCACCACAATTCGGGCCCCCCAGGCCGTTGCCAGCGAGCGCTGATCTGCAGCTATCCGCCCTGGCCAATCTCTGCAAGGCCAGCGCCGACCCCCTGCGCCTGCAGGTACTGCGGGTGCTGCGCGAGGACTCCTTCGGGGTATCCGAGCTGTGCGCCATCTTCGACATTCGCCAGCCCGCGCTCAGCCACCACCTGAAGGTGCTGGCCAACGCCGGCCTGGTGGCCACTCGCCGTGAGGGCAACTCCATTTTCTACCGGCGCAACGGCCTGGGCCAGCGGCCCGGGCTGGAGGCGCTGCAGACGCAGCTGTTCGACACCGTGGACGCCATCGAGCTGCCGCCGGCAGTCGAGCACGGCGCCTGGACGAGCTGCACCGCCAGCGGGAGGAAAACTCCCGCAATTTCTTCCGCGACAACGCCGCACAAATTCCGCCAGCAGCAGGACCTGATCGCCAGCTACGAGCAATACGCCGACACCGTGGCCCAGATGCTGCGTGACGCCCCCCTGGCAGCGGCGCGCAGACTGCCCTGGAGGTCGGCCCCGGGGACGGCGCCTTCCTGCTGGAACTGGCCCCTGCATTCGAGCGGGTAGTGGCCCTGGACAATGCCCGGGTCATGCTGGAGCAGGCCCGCGAGCGCGCCGCGCAGGCCGGGCTGGACAATATCGATTTCATCTGCGGCGACACCGGCGCCGCCGAACTGGCCGGTCTGCAGGCCGACTGCGTGGTGATCAACATGGTGCTGCACCACACGCCCTCCCCGGTGCGACATCCTGCAGGACGTCGCCGCCCTGCTCGCCCCCGGTGGCGTGGTGCTGGTCACCGACCTGTGCCACCACGACCAGGGCTGGGCCCGGGAAAACTGCGGTGACCTGTGGCTGGGCTTCGACCCGCAGACAACTCGGCGACTGGGCGCGGCAGGCCGGACTGGCGGATGTCGCCAGTGTCTACCTGGCCCAGCGCAACGGATTTCAAATACAGGTGCGCCTGTTTGGCGCGTCCGCTGACCAACTCTTTTACGTCTTAAAGGAAACAAGCAATGAGCGAATACAGCATCTTCACCTCCGAATCGGTCTCCGAGGGCCACCCGGACAAAATGGCGGACCAGATTTCCGACGCCATCCTGGACGCCATCATCAAGGACGACCCGGACGCCCGGGTCGCGGTGGAGACCCTGGTCAAGACCGGCATGGCCATCGTCGCCGGCGAGGTGACCACCAGCACCTATGTCGACCTGGAGGACGTGGTGCGCCAGGTCATTCTCGATATCGGCTACAACAGCTCCGACGTGGGCTTCGACGGCGCCTCCTGCGCGGTGCTGAACGCCATCGGCAAGCAGTCCCCCGACATCGCCATGGGCGTGGACGACAGCGAGGAGCACGAGCAGGGCGCCGGCGACCAGGGCCTGATGTTCGGCTACGCCACCAACGAGACCGACGTGCTGATGCCCGCGCCCATCTACTACGCCCACCGTCTGGTGGAGCGCCAGGCCGCATTGCGCAAGCACGGCACGCTGCCCTGGCTGCGTCCGGACGCCAAGAGCCAGGTCACCCTGCGCTACGAAGACGGCAAGCCGGTGGCCATCGACGCGGTGGTGCTCTCCACCCAGCACGATGCCGATATCAGCCAGACGGATATCCGCGAGGCGGTCATGGAGCTGATCATCAAGGAAGTACTGCCCGAGCAGTGGCTGCACGCCGGTACCCAGTACCACATCAACCCCACCGGCCAGTTCATCATCGGCGGCCCGGTGGGCGACTGCGGCCTGACCGGGCGCAAGATCATCGTCGACACCTACGGCGGCATGGCTCGCCACGGCGGCGGCGCCTTCTCCGGCAAGGACCCCTCCAAGGTCGACCGCTCCGCGGCCTACGCCGGCCGCTACGTCGCCAAGAACATCGTCGCCGCCGGCCTGGCCGAGCGCTGCGAAATCCAGGTGTCCTACGCCATCGGCGTGGCCGAGCCCACCTCCATTTCCATCGACACCTTCGGCACCGGCAAACTGTCCGACACGCGCATCGTGGAACTGGTGCGCGAGCATTTCGACCTGCGACCCAAGGGCCTGATCGCGATGCTCGACCTGAAGCGCCCGATCTACCGCCAGACCGCGGCCTACGGCCATTTCGGGCGCGAACATCCGGATTTCACCTGGGAGCGTACCGATAAGGCCGACGCCCTGAAAGCGGCGCTGTAACGCAACAGTCCTGACACAAACCCGATTTAAACTGACAACCAACGAATCAGACCCGAGGAAAATGCAATGAGCACAGCGAAGAAACTCGAAACCAAGCAGGACTACAAGGTCGCCGACATCAGCCTGGCCGACTGGGGCCGCCGGGAGCTCGAGATCGCCGAGGGCGAAATGCCGGCGCTGATGGCCCTGCGCGCCAAGTACCGCGACAGCAAGCCGCTGGCGGGCGCGAAGATCCTGGGCTGCATCCACATGACCATCCAGACCGCCGTGCTCATCGAAACCCTGGTCGAACTGGGCGCCGAAGTGCGCTGGTCCTCCTGCAACATCTTCTCCACCCAGGACCACGCCGCCGCGGCCATCGCCGCCGCCGGCATCCCCGTCTACGCCTGGAAGGGCGAAACCGAGGAAGAGTACGACTGGTGCATCGAGCAGACCATCCTCAAGGACGGCAAGCCCTGGGATGCCAACATGATCCTGGACGACGGCGGCGACCTGACCGGCATGCTGCACGAGAAGTATCCCGCAGATGCTGGACAGCATCCACGGCATCACCGAAGAGACCACCACCGGCGTGCACCGCCTGCTGGAGATGCTCGAGCAGGGCACGCTGAAGGTGCCGGCCATCAACGTCAACGACTCGGTCACCAAGTCCAAGAACGACAACAAGTACGGCTGCCGCCACAGCCTGAACGACGCCATCAAGCGCGGCACCGACCACCTGCTGGCCGGCAAGAAGGCCCTGGTGATCGGCTACGGCGACGTGGGCAAGGGCTCGGCCCAGTCCCTGCGCCAGGAAGGCATGATCGTGAAGATCACCGAGATCGATCCCGATCTGCGCCATGCAGGCCTGCATGGACGGCTTCGAGGTGGTCTCGCCCTACATCGACGGCATCAACGACGGCACCGACGACGGCATCGATCGCCGCACTGCTGGGCACCATCGACCTGCTGGTGACCACCACCGGCAACTTCAACGTGTGCGACGCGAACATGCTCAAGGCGCTCAAAAGCGGCGCCGTGGTCTGCAACATCGGCCACTTCGACAACGAGATCGACACCGCCTTCATGCGCCGCAACTGGCAGTGGGAAGAGGTCAAGCCACAGGTGCACAAGATCCACCGCGACCAGGCCGAGCAACGATCACCTGATCCTGCTGTCCGAGGGCCGCCTGGTCAACCTGGGCAACGCCACCGGCCACCCTTCGCGCATCATGGACGGCTCGTTCGCCAACCAGGTGCTGGCCCAGATCCACCTGTACGAGCGGAGCTTCGCCGACCTGGAGCCAATATGAAGCCGAGCGCCCTGACGGTCGAAGTGCTGCCCAAGAAGCTGGACGAGGAAGTGGCCGCCCACATGGTCGCGCGGCTTTGGCGGCGTGATCACCCGGCTGACCCCGGAGCAGGCGGAGTACATCAACGTGAAGGTGGACGGGCCCTTCAAGCCCGACAGCTACAAGTACTGACAGGACCCGAGCGACCATGCCCAGCAAGCAACCCAGGATCAGCTTCGAGTACTTCCCGCCGAAAACGGCGGATGGCAGGGAGAAGCTGCTGGAGGTCACTACCCCGGCCCTGAACGAACTGGACCCCGAGTTCTTCTCGGTAACCTATGGCGCGGGCGGTACCACCCGCGACACCACCTGCGGCGTGGTGTCGGCCATGCGTGCACAGGGTATCGACGTGGCGCCGCACCTGAGTTTTGGCGGCGACGACGAGGACGCCGTGGGCGCACTGCATCGACACCTACGTGGAGCGTGGCATCAAGCGCCTGGTCGCCCTGCGCGGCGACATGCCCTCGGGCATGGGCGGTGCCTCACAGCTGGTCTACGCCAACGAGCTGGTCGCCTTTATCCGCGAGCGCACCGGCGACCACTTCGAGATCGAGGTGGCCGCCTACCCGGAGATCCACCCGGAGGCCGACAGCTACGACAGCGACATCGCGCTTCCTGAAGGCCAAGCTCGATGCCGGTGCCAACAGCGCCATCACCCAGTACTTCTACAACGTGGAAGCCTACTTCTACTTCCTGGACCAGTGCGCGGCCGCCGGTATCGACAAGCCCATTTACGCCGGCATCATGCCGATCACCAACTTCGCCAACCTGGCGCGCTTTTCGCGCAACTGCGGCGCGGAAATTCCGCGCTGGATCTGCCAGCGCATGGAGGGCTACGGCGATGACCAGGAAAGCATCCGCAAGTTCGGCATCGAGGTCGTCACCCAGCTGTGCCAGACCCTGCTGGATAGCGGCGCACCGGGCATTCATTTCTACACCATGAACCAGGTGGAGCCGACCCGGGAGATCTACCACAACCTGGGCCTCTAGGCACCGGCACTTTCCATGCGTCTGCCCCGTATCCACACCGACCAGGCGCTGCACGCCGGCGCACGGGTCGAACTGGAGCCCGGCCAGGCGCACTACATCGCCAGGGTGTTGCGCATGCGAGCGGGCGACGCGCTCATCCTGTTCAACGGCGCCGGCGGCCAGTACCCGGCTACCCTGGAGGCGGTGGGGAAAAACGCCGCGGTGGTAACCACCGGGGATTTCGACCCCGTAGAGCGCGAGTCGCCCCTGGCGCTGCACCTGGGCATCGCCGTATCCCGCGGCGACCGCATGGACTGGGTGGTGCAAAAGGCGACCGAACTGGGCGTCCACGCCATTACGCCGCTGCTGAGCGAGCGCACCGAAGTCAAACTCAAGGGTGAGCGGGAAGCAAAAAAGCTACGCCACTGGCAACAGGTCGCGACCAGCGCCTGTGAACAGTGCGGCCGCAACAGGTTGCCGGTAGTGCACCCCCTGCAGCCGCTGCAGGACTGGTGCCTGCGGGTTGATGCGGATGCCCGCCTGGTGCTGGACCCGGCGGCCGCCAGCAGTGACCCGGGGGCGGCGGCTCCCGCCAGTATCGCCCTGCTGGTCGGGCCGGAGGGCGGCTTCAGCGCCGCCGAAATCGCGGCGGCAACAACAGCGGGCTTTCACTCACTGCAACTGGGACCGCGGGTGCTGCGCACGGAGACCGCCCCGCTGGCGGCAATCTCCCTGTTGCAGGCGCGCTGGGGCGATATGCGGCCCGCGGGTCACTGACTACCCGACGGCTTCTGCCGGCGCGGCCCCGGCAACCGCCTCTCGTTCCTGCAGCCACTGGGCGTGTGTCCACTCGAGGAAATGGCCTACCGCATTGATGGTGTGGTCGGTGCGCACCGAGTGAAAAATCTCGAAAGCGTGCTGGGCCCCGGGCAACTCCGCGTAGGCAACCGGCTTGCTGGCGACCGCCTGCAGGGCCGACACGAATGCCCGCGCCTCCTCCACCCAGGCCAGGGAGTCGTGGGTCCCATGGATAACGAACATGGGCGGCGCCTGGGCGGAAACATGGTGCAACGGGGAGGCGGTTTCCCACAGGGCCCTGTTATCCTCCAGAGTGCACTGCATCACCCGGTCCGCAACCATGCCCTCCATGGACATCTCCGGGCGAATGAGGTGCCGGTCCAGAAAGTCGTATACCCCGTAGAAGGGGATGGCAGCCTGCAACTGCGTGTCGGCGTCCTCAAAGCCCGGTTGCCACTCCTCCCGGTTGGGGGTCAACGCCGCCAGGGCGCTGAGATGACCGCCGGCCGAACCGCCGGTTATGGCAATAAAATCCGGATTGCCACCGTACTCGGCTATGTGCTCCCTGACCCAGGCAATGGCTTTCTTCACATCTATGATGTGGGCGGGAAAAGCCACCTGCGGGCTGAGGCGGTAATTGATCGCCACGCACAGCCAGCCTCGCTGGGCCATGTGATACATCAGCGGCAGGGCCTGCTGCTCTTTCTCACCTATCATCCAGGCGCCGCCGTGCACCTGCAGCAGCACCGGAAAACCGCCCTCCCGCGGGGTTTGGGGGTGATAAATATCCAGCAGGTTGCGCTTGCCGGCATCGGCATAACTGATATGGCTGTGACGGCGCACGCCCTGGCGTTTGAAACGAAAAGGCTTCAACCAGTGTCGGGTGAGGATATCATCGGTCAGTACGGCCTGCCTGGAGGCGGGGATCGCCGCGCGATAGCCCTGCCCCAGGGCGCGCCGCAATCCGGCCTGCAGATGGTGGGCGCTATCCATGGCCTGGCAGTGCAGGTATAGCAGGCCCAGCCAGGCCAGCGCGAAAGCGCCCAGGCCCGCCTGCGCCAGCGGCTCCTCGAGTACGCCCGCAAACACGAACAGCGCGGTGAGGGCCACCTGCCAGCCCAGGTGGATCAGGGCGAGCTCACCGCACAACCAGGCCGCGAAAAAGTACAGGGGCACCAGCCAGTACAACCTGCGCGCCTGGATGATGGCACAGACGGTGCTGCACAGGCTGAAAACCGCCAGGAATAAATAGATACCGGCCAGACTCATGAGTAGCTCCTGTTCAATTCGATACCAGGAGGCGTGCTGGTGCGCGCCTTCCAGACACCGGCGGGACGCGCTTGCACCCTACCCCGCCTTTGCGTAAGTTAACCAACCGACAGTGTGCCGCAACGGTGAGCAAATGACGATAAAACTGGGCGTGGTGATGGACCCTATCGCCGACATCAATTACAAGAAGGACAGCACGCTGGCAATGCTGTGGGCGGCCCAGGCAAGAGACTGGGAACTGTACTACATGGAGCCTCGGGACCTGTACCTGGAGCAGGGTATTGCCCACGCCAATATGTCCCGGCTCACGGTGTTCCGGGACCCGGAGGGCTGGTACAGCCTGGACCACACGCGCAACCGGGAGCTGGCGGACCTGGACGTGATTCTGATGCGCAAGGATCCCCCCTTCGACAATGAGTATGTCTACCTGACCTACATGCTGGAAGAGGCGGAGCGTCGCGGCACCCTGGTGGTCAACCGCTGCCAGAGCCTGCGGGACTGCAACGAAAAGATTTTCGCCACCCGCTTTCCCCAGTGTTGCCCCCCGGTACTGGTAAGCGCCGACATGAGCCGCCTCAAGGCCTTTCACCTGGAACATCGGGACGTGATCTTCAAGCCCCTGGACGGCATGGGCGGTTCCGCCATCTTCCGGGTCAAACCCGGGGATTCCAACCTCAGCGTGATCCTGGAGATGCTGACCCTGCACGGCACCCGCACTATCATGGCCCAGCGCTACATACCCGAAATCAGCGAGGGGGATAAGCGCATCCTGATGATAGACGGCGAGCCGGTGCCCTATTGCCTGGCGCGGGTACCCCTGGCCGGGGAGAGCCGCGGCAACCTGGCCGCCGGCGGTGAGGGACGACCCCAGCCCCTGTCGGAGCGGGATCAGTGGATTGCCGCGCAGGTGGGGCCCAGCCTGCGGGAACAGGGCCTGTTGTTTGTCGGCCTGGATGTCATAGGCGACTACCTCACCGAGATAAACGTCACCAGCCCCACCTGCATCCGCGAGATCGACAAGGGCTACGACCTCGATATCGGCGGCCAGCTGATGGACTGCATTGAACAGCAGTTGCGACAGCGAGGCTGAGACCCCGACAAGCCCCATGCCTGAAGCGAGCTGATGTACTACCTGGAAGCGGGATACGGCAAACACAATCGCCTGCGCAACGCGGTGCTGCTCGCTATCGCCGTGCACCTGGCCCTGTTGCTGGGCATCTCCTTCAAGCCGGGGGGAGATCCCGCCTACGCACCGCAGGTAGAGGTGACCCTGGCCAGTTTCGCGAATACCGAGGCCCCGGAAGAGGCCAGCCATATCGCCCAGGCCAACCAGGAAGGCAGCGGGGAACAGGCCGACCTGGACGAGATTACCAGCCCGCAGGAAGCGGTAGCCAGCGACAACCAGGCGGAGGCCCCGGCGCCACTGCAGCCGGAAACCAGTCCCGATACCCCGCGCACGGAGCTGGTGACCACCGCGGCGGCGGCAGAGCGGGCCGTCGAGTCCAGGGACATCGAGCCGTCGCCCCAGCCGCTGCCGGGTGTGAGCCCGGAGGTCGACCAGCTGACCCGGGAACTGGCGAGCCTGCAGGCAGAGCTGGACGAGCAGAGCCGCAACTACGCCCGCATGCCGCGAGTGCGCCGCCTCACCTCGGTGGCCACCCGGCAGGCAGCCGATGCGGCCTACCTGCTGGAGTGGCGCCGGCGGGTCGAGGCGGTGGGCAATCGCTACTACCCGGAGGCGTCGGTGCGCTACGGACTGTACGGCAGCCTGCGCCTGCTGGTGACCATCCGCTCCGACGGCAGCCTCGCCGATATCCGGGTGTTGTCGTCCTCCGGTTACGCCGTGCTGGACGAGGCGGCCATCAAGATCGTGCGCATGGCCGCTCCCTACGCGCCTTTCCCGGAGGAACTGCGGGCCACAACCGACCAGCTGGAGATCATCCGCACATGGCAATTCCAGGAAAACCGGCTAAGCTCTCAATAGGACTTGCCGTGTCTCTCGAGGCTCCCGGGGGCCGCAACCTGGTCCATAAGGAGGCCTGTTAATCCATGCAAGGACGATTCTCGGTCAACACGACACGCAGCGGTGATTGCCTGCGCGACCACTTCCTGCTCGCGATGCCCGGACTGTCGGAAGGTATCTTTTCCCAGAGCGTCACCTACATCTGCGAACACGGCGAAAGCGGCGCCATGGGCATCGTCATCAACCAGCCGCTGGAGCTGTCCGTGGAGGAAATTTTCGAACACCTGAAGATTGCACCGCACAGCGACTTTTCAAAATTGCCAGTGATGGCCGGGGGCCCGGTACAGATCGATCACGGCTTCGTGCTGCACCGCCGCTGTCCCCGCCGCTGGGAAGCCAGCCTGAGAGTCACCGACGAGATCACCCTCACCACCTCCTGTGACATCCTGCGCGCCATCGCCAACGACGAGGGGCCGCAAGAGCACCTCATCGCCCTGGGCTATGCGGGCTGGGCGGCGGGGCAGCTCGAGCAGGAACTGGCCGAGAACAGCTGGCTGACCATGCCGGCAAACGGCGACATCATCTTCAATACCCCGCCTCACCAGCGCCTGGGTGCGGCTGCGGCCCTGCTGGGCATAGATATGAACCTCATCTCGGCAGCGGCCGGACACGCCTGACCGGACTATCTTGAAGCCCCGCCCCGCTACCGTACTGGCATTTGATTTCGGCCTGCGCCAGATTGGTGTGGCCGTGGGTAACTGCCTTCTGGACACCACCCAGCCACTGGCGATAATAGCTGCCAAAGAAGGCATTCCCGACTGGTCGGTGGTAGAAAAGGTCGTGAGTGAATGGCAACCCGACCTGCTGCTGGTGGGGGATCCCCTCAACATGGACGGCAGCGAAAGTGAATTGAGCACCAGGGCCCGCAAGTTCGCCCGCCGCCTGCATGGCAGGCTGGGCTTACCGATAGAAATGGCCGATGAGCGCCTGAGCAGTTTCGAGGCCAAGCAAATCAGCCGGGAGCGGGGTCACCGCGGCGATTTCAAGCGCCGGCCAATTGACAGTCAGGCAGCGGAGTTGGTGTTGCGCGCCTGGCTGGAAAACCGCTCCCGCTCCTGAGCCCGCTCAGCGGCGGACAAAGCGACCGCTGTCCTCCTTGTCATAGGCCAGGCCCAGTTCTTCCGTGGGGGCCCGATTGCGGCCGGGCCGGGATTTATCGAACAGCTTGATCTGCAGCCGCACATCGTTGGCGCTGTCGGCGTAGCGCAGGGCGTCTTCCCGGCTGATTAGGTCTTCCTTGTAGGCGGCCACCAGAGACTGGTCCAGGGTCTGCATACCCAGTTCCGTGGACTTCGCCATCAGGTCCTTGATCAGGTGAACCTCGCCCTTGCGAATGTAATCCGCCACCAGCGGCGAGTTCAGCAGGACCTCGACCACCGGCACCCGTCCCTTCCGGTCCTTGCGCGGCAGCAACTGCTGCGCCACCATCGCCTTAAGGTTCAATGACAGGTCCATCCATACCTGGTTGTGCAGCTCCGCCGGGAAGAAACTCTGGATGCGATCCAGCGCCTGGTTGGCGTTGTTGGCGTGCAGCGTGCACAGACAGAGGTGGCCTGTTTCCGCGAAGGTGAGGGCCTGGGCCATGGTCTCCGCGGAACGCACCTCACCGATCATGATGACGTCCGGCGCCTGGCGCAGGGTGTTTTTCAGGGCCACATCGAAAGACTCGGTATCCATGCCCACCTCGCGCTGGGTGACGATACAGTTGTCGTGTTCGTGCAGGAATTCGATCGGGTCCTCTATGCTGATGATGTGGCCGTGGCTGTTGTGGTTGCGGTGTCCCACCATGGCCGCCAGCGAGGTGGATTTACCGGTACCGGTGGCGCCGACAAAAATCACCAGGCCGCGCTTGGTCATCGCCAGTTCATTGATGATGGGCGGCAGGCCCAGTTCCTCGATAGAGGGGATCCTGGTATTGATAAGGCGCAGCACCAGCCCGCACTTGCCGCGCTGTACGAAGGCGCTGGCGCGGAAACGCCCCACCCCCTCGATGCTGAGGGCGTAATTGCACTCGTTGTGCTCGAGAAACGTTTTCTGCTGGTCATCGCGCATGGTCGAGAGCACCAGTTCCCTGGCCTCCTCTTCCGTCAAGGGCGTTTCCGAAATCGGCAGAACCTCCCCGTCGACCTTGATACTCGGCCGTGCTCCGGCGGAGATGAATCCGTCGGACGCCTTGTCCTGCACCACTCGCTCCAGCAATTGCTCAATCTTCATAGTGACTCCCTTTGCTCTCCCGCCACGCCCCTGTGGGCCTGCTGTGGTCTCTGGCTGACTAGAAGTTTTCCGGCATCCTGGCCTTCTCGCGGGCCACATCCCGGGTAATGACCCGCTTTTCCACCAAGTCCAGCAAACACTGGTCCATGGTCTGCATGCCGATGGCGCTGCCGGTCTGGATGGCCGAGTACATCTGCGCCACCTTGTCCTCGCGGATCAGGTTGCGAATCGCCGAGGTGCCGCGCATGATTTCGTGGGCCGCCACCCGACCGCCGGTCGCACGCTTGAGCAGGGTCTGGGAAACCACCGCCTGCAGCGATTCCGACAACATGGAGCGCACCATGGATTTTTCCGCCGCCGGGAATACGTCGATGACCCGGTCGATGGTCTTGGCCGCCGAGGTGGTGTGCAGGGTACCGAATACCAGGTGCCCGGTTTCCGCGGCGGTCAGGGCCAGGCGAATGGTCTCCAGGTCGCGCATCTCACCCACCAGGATGATGTCCGGGTCCTCCCGCAGGGCCGAGCGCAGGGCCTCGGAAAAGCCGAGGGTGTCGCGGTGAACCTCGCGCTGGTTGACCAGGCATTTCTTGCTCTCGTGGACGAATTCGATGGGGTCCTCGATGGTGAGGACGTGCTCGTATTTGTTGTCGTTGATGTAATCGATCATCGCCGCCAGCGTGGTGGACTTGCCCGAACCGGTCGGGCCGGTCACCAGCACCAGGCCGCGCGGCATCATGCAGATATCGCGAAACACCTGGCCCATACCCAGGTCTTCCATGGTCAAAACCTTGGAGGGAATGGTACGGAACACAGCCGCCGGCGCCGCGGTTCTGGTTGAAGGCGTTGACACGAAAGCGCGCGACACCGGGCACTTCGAAGGAGAAGTCGGTTTCGAGAAACTCCTCATAGTCCTTGCGCTGCTTGTCGTTCATGATGTCGTAGATCAGGTCGTGGACCTGCTTGTGATCCATGGGCGGCAGGTTGATACGGCGAATATCGCCGTCGACGCGAATCATCGGCGGCAGACCAGCCGACAGGTGCAGGTCGGACGCGCCCTGCTTGGCGCTAAACGCCAGAAGTTCTGTGATATCCATGCGCTCCCCTAGGCTATCGGTCCTGCTGCGCCAGCGGCGTTCGGCGGCACCCGCCTGTCAGCCCCGACCTTGTTATTCTTCAGTCGCTCCCCATGACCGGAATCGGCTAACATTCCGGTCATGAACGAACAACAGCTTCCAAGACAATATAGCAAAGCTGCTCGAGAGAGTACGACTCAGGCGCAAAAAAGCCAGCGCGACAGCGAGGATATTCGGTTGCTTGCGGTCAGCAAAACCCAGCCCGTCGCAGGCTATCCGGGCCGCCTATGCATGCGGCCTGCGGGAGTTCGGTGAGAGCTACCTGCAGGAGGCGCTGGCGAAAATCGCCGCTCTGCAGGACCTGCCCCTCGTCTGGCATTTCATCGGTCCCATCCAGTCCAACAAGACCCGCGCCATCGCCGAGCATTTCGACTGGGTACACAGCGTGGATCGCGTGAAGATCGCCCAGCGCCTGAGCGACCAGCGACCAGCGGGCTGGCCCCGCTGCAGATATCTGCCTGCAGGTCAACATCTCCGGCGAGGCGAGCAAGTCGGGCGTCATCCCGGAGGCGCTGCCCGCAGCTGGTGCGGGAGGTGCCTGCACGCTGCCGCGGCTTGCAGCTGCGCGGCCTGATGGCGATTCCCGCGCGCCAGCGACGGAGCCGGCGCAGCAGCGCGCCGCTTTCGCCAGGCTGCGCGAGGCGCTGGCAGCAGCTGCGCGCGCTGGCGCCCGGAGCTGGACACGCTGTCCATGGGTATGTCCGACGACCTGGAGGCGGCCATCGCCGAGGGCGCCACCATGGTGCGCATAGGCACAGCGATATTCGGCGCCCGCAAAAGGTGATTTTGGCGCGAGCGCGCCGTGTATACTGCGCGCATTGATTTTCCAGCATGAATTCTCGACGGGCAGCCCGCTTGAACACACCTCACATCGCATTTATCGGCGCCGGCAACATGGCCAGCAGCATCATCGGCGGACTGATCGCAAAGCGGTCACCCGGCGGACAAAATCAGCGCCGCCGACCCGTTCGCCGCCAGCCTGGAGCGCACTGCGGCGAAATTGCCCCGGTCAGCGCTGTGCGCCGACAACGCCGAGGCGGCGGCGGCAGCGGATGTGGTGATCCTGGCGGTCAAGCCGCAGGTGATGGCCGAGGCCATCAACAGTATCGCCCGGCGCGGTGCGCGTCCCGGCGAGCGCTGGTGATCTCCATCGCCGCCGGCATCACCATCAGCCAGCATGCAGGCGCGGCTGGGGCCAGAGGCTGCCATCGTGCGCTGCATGCCCAACACCCCCGCCCTGCTGGGCTGCGGCGCCAGCGCGCTGTTTGCCAACAGCCGACGTCTCAGCGCCGCAGCGCGATTACGCCGAGGCCATCCTGGCCGCCGTGGGCATCAGTTGCTGGGTGCCGGACGAAGCTGTCACTGGACGCGATCACCGCCCTGTCCGGCAGCGGCCCGGCCTATTTCTTCCTGTTCATGGAAGCAATGATCGACGCCGGCGTGCAACTGGGCCTGGATCGCGAAACAGCGCACTACCATGACCATGCAGACCGCGCTGGGCGCAGCGCGCATGGCGCTGGAGAGTGATGTCGACCTGGTGGAACTGCGGCGCCGGGTGACCAGCCCCGGCGGCACCACCGAGCGGGCGATCACAGAGTTTCGAAGACAATGGCCTGCGCGACGCTGGTGACCATGGCGCCCTGCAGGCCGCCGGCGGACCGCGCCGCCGAAATGGCCGGGAAATGGGCTGACGAGAGACGACCGATGACTGCTTTCAATGAAATTTTTGTCTACCTGCTGCAGACCTTCCTGAGCCTGTACCTGGTCGCCATGCTGTTGCGCTTCCTGCTGCAACTGGTGCGCGCGGATTTCTACAACCCCATCAGCCAGTTCCTGGTCAAGATCACCAACCCCCTGGTGGTGCCGCTGCGCAAGCTGATTCCGGGCTTCGGCGGCATCGATGTCGCCTCGCTGCTGCTGGCGTTGCTGCTGCAACTGGCGGGCATCGTCGCCCTGCTGCTCGCTCAACGGCCTGGGACTGCCCGGTGTACCAATGCTGTTGTCTGGTACGGTCCTGCCTGGGCGTCATCGGGCTGCTGGTCAACATTTATTTCTTCGCGCTGCTGGCCATGATCATCCTGAGCTGGGTGGCCGCCGGCAGCCGACATCCCGGCGATCTTCCTGCTCTACCAGATCACCGAGCCGGTCATGGCGCCATTTCGCAAGGTGCTGCCGTCGATGGGCGGCCTGGATTTCTCACCGATCCTGGTTTTCATCCTGATCAACGTCATCCAGATCGCCCTGCGCCACATGGCGGCCGGCGTGGGCCTGCACCCGGCCCTGGTCATCGGCATCTGATGCCATCGTGAACCCAGCTGCTGACAGCCGCTCGGTAGGCATCGTCACACCACGGTGGCGCGTTTCGACGAGCCGCTGGAACTGGCCTGCGGCCGCAGCCTGCCCGCCTACGAGCTGGTCTACGAGACCTATGGCGAGCTCAACGCCGCACGCAACAACGCCGTGCTGGTCTGCCACGCACTCAGCGGCAATCACCACGCCGCCGGCTATCACAGCGCCGGCCGACAAGAAACCGGGCTGGTGGGACGAGTGCATAGGCCCGGGCAAACCCATCGATACCCACCGCTTTTTTGTGGTCAGCCTGAACAACCTGGGCGGCTGCCACGGGTCCACCGGGCCCAGTTCCATCAACCCCGAGACCGGGCAACCCTGGGGGCCGGATTTCCCGCCGCTGCGGGTGCGGGACTGGGTCAACAGCCAGGCCCGGCTGGCCGATTACCTGGGCATAGACTGCTGGGCGGCGGTGATAGGCGGCAGCCTGGGCGGCATGCAGGCCATGCGCTGGGCACTGGAGTATCCCGATCGCATCCGGCATTGCGTGGTGATCGCCGCCGCCATGAAGCTCAGCGCCCAGAACCTGGCCTTCAACGAGGTAGCGCGCCAGGCCATCCTGTCGGACCCCGCCTTCGCCGGCGGTTATTACCAGACCCGCGGGGAGATACCCGCCCAGGGGCTGGCGCTGGCGCGCATGGTAGGCCATATCACCTACCTGTCCGATCACGCCATGGCCAACAAGTTCGGCCGCGACCTGCGCTCCGGCAGCTTCGAGCTCGGCAACGACGAGGATGTGGAGTTCCAGGTACAGAGTTACCTGCGCTATCAGGGCAGCCAGTTCTCCGGCAGCTTCGATGCCAACACCTACATACTGATGACCCGGGCGCTGGATTTTTTCGACCTGGCGCGGGAGTACGACAACGATCCGGTGGCAGCCTTCCGCCGCGCCCGCTGCAGCTTCCTGGTTATTTCCTTTTCCACCGACTGGCGCTTTTCGCCAGAGCGCTCGAGGGAAATCGTCGATGCCCTGATCGCCGCCGACAAGCCGGTGACCTACACCGAGATCGCGGCGGATGAAGGCCACGATGCCTTCCTGCTTCCCATTCCCCGCTACATGGACGTGTTCACCGCCTATATGAAACGCGTGGGGGTCGATCCCTGATGCGCCTGGACCTCACCCACATCCAGCGCTGGATCAAACCGGGCTCGCGGGTGCTCGACCTGGGCTGCGGCACCGGCGAATTCCTGCAGCTGCTGCGCGACCAGCGCCAGGTCCGGGGCACCGGTATCGAGATCGGCGAGCAGGAAATCACCACGGCGATTTCCCGCGGCCTCAATATAGTGGAACAGAACATGGACCACGGTCTGGGCAATTTTCCCGACCAGAGTTTCGACACCGTGGTCATGGCCCATGCCCTGCAGGCGGTGCATTACCCTGATCGGGTGCTGGAGGAGATGCTGCGCATAGGTCGCGAGTGCATCGTCACCTTCCCCAATTTCGGCCACTGGCGCTGCCGTTTTTACCTGGGCACCCGGGGGCGTATGCCGGTTTCCCGTTTCATGCCGTATAACTGGTATGACACCCCCAATATCCACTTCTGCACGGTCAGGGATTTTGAAGCCCTGTGCGAGGAAAAACAGATCCGTATCCTGGCCCGGGACGTGGTGGGGAATACCGAGCGGCAGCCGCTGCTGGCCAGCGCCTGGCCCAACCTGTTCGCCACCACGGCGATCTATCACATCACTCGCTGAGAGATGAATACCATGAACCAGCTTAAGTTACTCCTGCCACTGTTTGCCCTGTTGACCCTGGCCATACCCGTCCGCGCCCAGCAATCCGAGATGTTCGGGCCCTACGAGTTGCACTACAGCGTGGTGAACACCACCTTCCTGGCCCCGGAAGTCGCCTCCACCTACGGTATCGTCCGCGCCACGGATCGCGCCATACTCAACCTGGCGGTACGCGAACACCTGGCTGACGGCAGCACGGTGGGTCGCACCCTGCAGCTGCAGGGGCGCACCTGGGACCTGATCCAGAAGGGTCACGACCTGGAGTTCACCGAGGTGCGCGAGGGCGAGGCCATTTATTACCTGGCAGACTTCAAGTTCATCAACGAGGACTGGCGCTTTTTCGAAGTGCTGTTCCGCCCCGAGGGCGCGGACACCACCTATACCTTCGAACTGAAGCAGCAGCTGTACAGCGACGAATGAGCGCAGACGGGCAGCGCCAGCTGGTGGTATTGGCCAGCGGCAACGCGGGCAAACTGCGGGAACTGGCGGGCATACTCCAGCCGCTGGGTTTACAGCTGGTCTCCCAGTCGGAGTTCAAGGTGCCGGAAGTGGCGGAAACCGGCCTCAGTTTCGTCGAAAACGCCATTATCAAGGCCCGCGCCGCGGCGGCGCACAGCGGTCACCCGGCGCTCGCGGATGACTCCGGGCTGGAGGTGGATTACCTCAGGGGAGAGCCGGGTATCCACTCGGCCCGCTACTCCGGGCAGGGCGACGCGGCCAACAACGCCAAGCTGCTGGCCGCCCTGGAAGGGGTACCCGAGGCGCAGCGCAGTGCGCGGTTCCAATGCGCCCTGGTCTATATGCGCCACGCCCGGGATCCCATGCCTCTGGTCTGCCAGGCCAGTTGGGAGGGGCGCATCCTGTTGGCTCCCCGGGGCGACAACGGCTTCGGCTACGACCCGCTGTTCTACGTCCCCGAGCAGCAATGCAGTTCCGCCGAGCTGGAGCCGGGCCTGAAAAATCGAATCAGCCACCGGGCCCGCGCCAGCGCCCTGCTGCTGGAGGCACTGCGCGCACGCTGATGCCGCTTCCCGACCTCAGCCTCTATATCCACCTGCCCTGGTGCGAGCGCAAGTGCCCCTACTGCGATTTCAATTCCCATGAGGCGCGGGCGATCCCGGAGACGGAATACATAGAGGCCTTATTGCGGGACCTGCAAGGCGACCTGGCGCTGGCCCGGGGCAGGACCGTGCAGACGCTCTTCATAGGCGGCGGCACACCCAGCCTGTTCTCGGCCGAGGCCATCGCCCGCCTGTTGCAGGGCATTGCCGCCCTGCTGCCGCTGGCTGCGGATCTGGAGGCCACCATGGAGGCCAATCCGGGCAGCGCCGAGGCGGACAAGTTCGCCGGCTTTCGCGCGGCCGGTATCAACCGCCTGTCCCTTGGGGTGCAAAGTTTCGATGCTGCCTGTTTGCAAGCACTGGGCCGTATCCACAGCAGTCACCAGGCCGCGGCAGCCATCGAGTATGCCCGTGGCGCGGGTTTCGACAGTTTCAATATCGACCTGATGCACGGCCTGCCCGGGCAGACTCTCGCCGGCGCCGAGGCGGACCTGCGCACTGCTCTGGCCTGGGACCCGCCCCACCTGTCCTGGTACCAGTTGACCATCGAGCCCAATACCGTATTTCACAAACGGCCGCCGTCCCTGCCGGTGGAGGATGAACTGGCGGATATTCAGCAGCGGGGGGAGCAGTTGCTGGCGGATGCCGGTTACCAGCAATACGAAGTATCCGCCTACAGTCGCCCGGGCTTCCAGTGTCGCCACAACCTCAATTACTGGTCCTTCGGCGACTACCTGGGCATAGGCGCCGGGGCCCACGGCAAGGTGACCGGTGCGGACGGGGGCGTCCTGCGCTATGCCAAGAAGAGGCAGCCCGGGGAGTACCTGGACGCGTTGCCGGGCCGGTTTACCGCCGCGCAGCACCGCGTCGAACCCGGGGATATGGTCGGGGAATTCATGCTCAACGCCCTGCGGCTCAAGGCCGGTTTCAGCCGCGAGCTGTTCACAGCCCGCACCGGCCTGGAAGTCGCAGTCATCGAAGCCAAGCTCCGCCAGCTGCAGGAGCGCGGCTTGCTGATATCCGACGACCGGGGGGTGCGGGCCAGCCCCCTCGGCCGGCGCTTCCTGGACACGGTTGTCTCAGGATTTTTCCCGGACTGATTGCATGCTGCGCAGCGTTGCCAGCGCCTGGCTTATGTCCGCAGGCGCTGCCTGTTGCCGGACGCTACCAGCATGCCGATAGCCGGCACCAGGAGGCAGAGCAACAGCAGCGCCCAGACCGGCAGTGCGGGTATGGGCGTGGCCCCACCCGGGGTGGGCGGCGCCGGACCGACCGCATTTTCACAAATAACAATAGAGCCGTCCCCGGCGTTTACCCCGGACAAGGCGCTGGTATTGGTTGCACCGGCCGCCAGGAAGGACCCGCCACCACCGCCCACGCCGCCAGCCGGAGTATTGCCGCCACCGCCGCCGCCGGAATAACCGCCGCCACCGCCACCGACTACAAAACCGGAGCCATTGCCGCCACCGCCAAAGCCGCCGATGCCAAACCCGACATTCGCGCCCGCGCCGCCGTTGACGAAAGCGTCACCACCGGAGCCCGCTGTCCATCCATCGGCGCCATCGGTCAGCAGACCGCCGCCCGACCCGGCCAGGAACCCCGAGGTGCCATCGTTGGTGCCGCCGTTGCCGGCGGTGCCGCCGGAACTGCCGCCGCCGGTGCCGGCTGCGCCCGCGGTCCCTGCCTGCCCGTCCTTGGTCGGTGAATCATCACCATCACCGGAACCGCCACCGCCACCGGCGATGGCAATAGGGGTATTGCTGCTGTCGGTGACAAATGAGCCGCCGCCGCCGCCATTGGTGGTGCCGCCGGAGCCGCCGACCAGGATAGTCAGAACCGCGCCGGGCGTGACCGAAAAGTCGCCGGACACCTCAGCCCCGAGTCCGCCGGCAAATGTGGAGCCCGGGTTCGAACCACCGGCCGCCCCGCGCACGATAATGTTGGCGCTGGTTACGCCGGCGGGAACAGTGTAGGTGTCCAGGGCGCCGGTAAATCCAAAGTTGGTGGTGGTACCCGTGCAGACCTGGGCATTGGCTGCGGTAGCCATAAATCCTGACAGACCTGCCACCAGCGCGAGGCGCAGTGCAATTGGCGTTTTATTCTTCAATTTTTGACCCCTGGTTTTACTGTGCATGCCCCGAACCAGCCCCCCCCTGCCCCTAACGCAGGAGCCTGGCTATTTCACGGTTCATCGCTTGCAGATAAAAGAACTTACATTATTACGGAGCCATCCCCGAAAATCGGCTCCGCTTAACCGAGACGTTACCATTCCAGCGTCATACTGGAAATGCAAAAAAGTTTAATTGTATAAAATTCAGGCTCCGCAGCGGCTGCTCAGGGCCCCTGGTCGCGCCTGAACACCAGGTCCCGGACACCGTGTCCCAGGCGCTCACCGCGCACTTCGAACTTGGTCAGGGGACGGTGTTCCGGACGGGGGGCGAACTGGCCCTCACCATGGGCGTTGGCCAGGCCGGCGGTGGCGGACAGCACTGTCATCATCTGCTGGGCATAATCCTCCCAGTCGGTGGCCAGGTGCAGTACGCCGCCGGTCTTCAGGCGCTCGACCAGTTGTTGCACCAGCGCCGGCTGGATCAGGCGCCGCTTGTGATGCTTCTTCTTGTGCCAGGGGTCGGGAAAAAATATCTGTACCGTATCCAGCGACGCCCGGGGTATGCAGTCACGCAGTACCTCGACGGCATCGTGGCAGTAGACGCGGATGTTATCCACCCCCTGCTCCTGCATGCTGTGCAGCAGCTTGCCCACTCCCGGGCGATGCACCTCGATGCCGATAAAGTTGGTTTCCGGAGCCGCCGCGGCCATGGCTACCAGGGACTGGCCCATACCGAAACCGATCTCCAGCACCCGCGGGCCACTGCGGCCGAACACCTTGTCGAAGTCCAGGATGCCGGCACCGGCCTCCAGGCCCCAGCGGTCCCAGTATTCATCGAAGGCGCGCTGTTGCCCCGGCGTCATGCGCCCGGTGCGCAGCACGTAACTGCGAATAGGCCGCCGCGAGTCGCTTGCGGTCATGGGCAGGCCGGTACTATCAAGGCTGGATCAAACCACCAGTTTCCAGCTCGCCGCCGCCAGGCAACCCCAGGCGGCGATGAACGCCAGTCCACCCAGGGGCGTGACGGCCCCCAGCCAGCGGGCCCCGCTGATACTCAACAGGTACAAGCTGCCGGAGAATACGACGATGCCGACCAGGAACAGCCAGCCACTGCTGCGCAACAGGGTGGTGTGCGGCTGGCTCAGGGCGATGACGCCCACGGCAAGCAGCGCCAGGCTGTGGTAGAAGTGGTATTGCACCGCCGTCTGGAAAACCCCCATGGCATAATCGTCCAGGCGGCTTTTCAGGGCGTGGGCACCAAAGGCGCCAAAGGCGACGGCCAGCATGCCGCTGAGCGAAGCGAGTGTTATGAATAATTTAGCCATTGGGGAAGTGTAACGCAGGCGGGGGCGGCGCGCCGCCCCCCGGGCTCAGATAGATATCAGGCGGCGAGAGCGGTGCGCAATTTTTTCATGGCACCCTGCTCCAGCTGGCGGATACGCTCGGCGGAGACATTGTACTGGGCCGCCAGTTCGTGCAGGGTGGCCTTGTTTTCCGCCAGCCAGCGCTGGGCCAGGATATCGCGGCTGCGCTCGTCCAGTTCGGCCAGCGCCCGGTGCAGTCTCTCCTCACTGCTCTCCTGCCAGTCGGAGGATTCTACCGCCAGCGCGGGGTCGGCGCTGTGGTCTTCCAGGTAAAACTGGGGAGCCTGCCAGCCGTCCTCGTCATCGGCGCCTACGGGCGCGTCAAAGGCCAGGTCGCGACTGCTGAGGCGTCCCTCCATGCGCTGCACTTCCTGCACATCGACACCCAGCTCCTGGGCCACTGCGCTGGCCTCCTCGGGGCTGAGCCAGGCCAGGTTCTTCTTGGCGCTGCGCAGGTTGAAAAACAATTTGCGCTGGGCCTTGGTCGTGGCCACCTTGACGATGCGCCAGTTGCGCAGGATGTACTCGTGCATTTCGGCCTTGATCCAGTGCACCGCGAAGGACACCAGGCGCACCCCTTTTTCAGGATTGAAGCGCTTGACGGCCTTCATCAGGCCGACGTTGCCCTCCTGTATCAGGTCCGCCTCGGCCAGGCCGTAACCGGAATAGCTGCGGGCGATATGCACCACAAAACGCAGGTGGGACATAACCAGCTCCCGCGCCGCCGCCAGGTTATCGTTGTAATATAACTCCTCCGCCAACTCCCGCTCGCGCTCTGCGCTGAGAATGGGAATGCTGCTGATAGCCTGCACGTATGCCGGTAGATTGGCACCGGGGACCATCTGGTCAACTGGCATCAAGGTATTGGTCATGGTATCTGGATCTCCCGTTTAGCCGAGCAATATTAGCACTCTTTGGATTAGACTGCTAATAGTGGGAAAGTTCCCTCGCCAACGGCAAAAATATCAAATTATTTTGTTTTAAATCAATGTGTTAACACACATTTCCCTGAATTCATGAGCCCCGTGGTCAGCGCGGCTGGATATCCGCCAGGTGGCGGGAAACCGCCAGCCAGGCCCCCGCCAGCCCCAGCATGCCGCCGAGAATTATCAGGTTGAGCCCGCCCATGATGCCCAGCCCGCGCAGGCGGAAGTCGCTCTGGTACAAGCGCGCCAGTTCCGCCACCGTGTCCTGCAGGAACCACAGGGAGGCGCCCACCAGCAGGCCGGCGAAAAGCCCCCCGCCCACGCCGTACCACAGACCCGTATACAGGAAGGGACGGCGCACGAACGCGTTGCTGCCACCGACCAGCTTGACGATCACGATCTCCTCCCGGCGACTTTCGATGGCGAGGCGAATAGTATTGCCCAGGATCAGCAGCACACCCAGTATCAACAGGCCGGCCACGGCCCAGACCAGGCGCCGCCCCAGCATCATCAGGCTGTTGAGCCGCTGCAGCCACTCCATGTCCAGCACCGCCTGGGCAACGTCCGGGTAGGCCTCCAGTTCGGCACGCAGTCCGGCGGCGGCCATCTGGTCGGAATCCTGGGCGGGGGCGACCACGATGAGGTGGGGCAGCGGGTTGGCCTGCAGGCTGGACAGCACGTCGGCAAAGCCCGACAGGCTGCGAAACTCCTCCAGCGCCTCCTCCCGGGAGACGAAGCGGCTAAGGGACACATCCGCGCGCGCGGACAGCTCGGACTGCAATTCCCGGGCGCGCTCGTCACTCACCTCGTCGTGCAGGAATAGCGATATCTGCGCCGGGCTATCCCAGCTGGCACTCAGCTGGCTGACGTTGTCCAGCGCCACATTCAGGCCAGAGGGCAGGGCCAGGGCAATGCCGATCACCAGCCAGGTCATGGCGCTGGACACAGGATTGTCCAGCACCCGCTGCATGGAATCAGCGGCGGACAGGCGATGGTGGCGCAGCCAGGCGTGGTAGAGATCGCGCCAGCCGGTGCGGCTCTGGCTGGCACCCTCACGCCGCGCGCCCTGGGCAACCCCGCTGGCCCTGGAACGCCACAGGCTCACGCGGCAGCCCCGGACACCAGGCGACCGTGGCGCAGCGTGATGATGCGGTGCCGCAATCGCGAAATCAGGGCCAGGTCATGGCTGGCGATCAGGACCGTCACCCCCACCTGGTTGAACTCCTCGAACAACTGCATGATTTCTGCGGACAGGGCGGGGTCGAGGTTGCCGGTGGGCTCGTCCGCCAGCAGTATGCGCGGCTTGCCAACGACCGCCCGGGCAATGCCCACCCGCTGTTGCTCGCCGCCGGAGAGGGTGACCGGCATGGCCCGCTCCCGGCTGAGCAGCCCCACCTTGTCCAGCGCAGCCCGCACCCGCCGGCCGACCTCACGGTGGTCGTAGCCGGCGATAATCAGGGGCAGGGCCACGTTATCGAATACCGGCCTGTCGTAGAGCAACCGGTGATTCTGGAACACCACGCCGATACTGCGGCGGTGACGGGGGATGCCCCGGGCTGTGACACTGGCCAGGTTCTGGCCGTCGACCAGCACCTGGCCGCGAGTGGGCCGCTCCATCAACATGATCATGCGCAGCATCGTGCTCTTGCCGGCGCCGGAGTGGCCGGTGAGAAATACCAGCTCGTCGCGAGCGATCTCCACGCTCACTTCGCGCAGCGCGTCATGCCCCTCGGCATAGCGCTTGCTGACACGATCGAAGCTGATCATGCAGTGGCGTCATCCCCGGCAAACAGCGCCTCGATAAAGGGCTCAGCCTCAAAGGGACGCAGATCATCCACGGCTTCGCCGATACCGATATAGCGGATGGGCAGGCCCAGCTTCCTGGCGATCGCAAAAATGACCCCGCCCTTGGCGGTGCCGTCCAGCTTGGTCAGGGTGATACCCGACACGCCCACCCACTGCCGGAACTGGTCCGCCTGGGACAGGGCATTCTGGCCGGTGCCCGCATCGAGTACCAGCATCACCTCGTGGGGCGCGTCGGGATCCAGCTTGGCCATGACCCGCGTCACCTTCTTCAACTCTTCCATGAGGTTATCCTTGTTGTGCAGGCGACCGGCCGTGTCGGCGATCAGCACATCGATGTCGCGGGCCTGGGCCGCCTGCAGGGCGTCGTAAATCACCGAGGCGCTGTCCGCGCCGGTGTGCTGGGCAATTACCGGCACATCGTTGCGCTCTCCCCAGACCTGCAATTGTTCTACCGCCGCCGCGCGAAAGGTATCGCCCGCGGCCAGCATGACTGAATGGCCCTCGCCGAGGTAGCGCTTTGCCAGCTTGCCGATTGTCGTGGTCTTGCCGACCCCGTTCACCCCCACCATGAGAATGACGAAGGGCTTCTTGCCCGCCACCTGCAAGGGCTGTTCACAGGGTCGCAACAGCGCCAGCAATTCCTCCTGGAGGGCCGCCTGCAGGGCCTCGGGGCGGGTGAGCTCCCGCCGCGATACCCGCTGGGTGAGGTGATCGATAATGTCCCGGGTGGCGTCGACGCCCACATCCGCGAGCAGCAGCCGGGATTCGAGTTCCTCGATCAACTCAATATCGATTTCCTTGCGCCCCAGGAACAGGGTTCCCATGCCCTGCACCAGATTGTCGCTGGTGCGTCCCAGGCCGCGGCGCAGGCGGCTGAAAAAACCACTTCGTGTTTCCTGTTTGGCCGCCGCTAGCTCCCCGGGCTCCGGCGCCGGCTGCTCTGCCACAGGCGCCGGGGCCGCTGCTGGCTCAGGGTCCGGCGCGGGAACGACCGGCTCGTCGGCGGCCGGCACACTCGCCTGCTGGGGAGGTGGTGCCTCCTTCGTTTTGCGTTTGAAAAATTTCATATGGGTCGTGGTAGAGTGACGATGAGTGGGCGCTGACAGCTGCCCGCGCAAAGCACGTATCCTAACACCCTTGCGCAAAGCGACGAAATGGCCAGATCCCGCAAACCGGCGGCAACCAGGAACACCCTCAGGATAATCGGCGGCCAGTGGCGCGGCCGCAAGCTGGTTTTCGCCCCCGTCCCCGGGCCTGCGCCCAACGACTGACCGGGTGCGCGAGACACTGTTCAACTGGCTTGCCCCGGTTATTCACCAGGCGCGCTGCCTGGACCTGTTCGCGGGCAGTGGCGCCCTGGGCCTGGAGGCGCTGTCGCGGGGGGCCGGCTATTGCGATTTCGTGGACCTGGCCGCGCCGGCAACAGACCAGTTGGCAGCGCACCTGGCCACCCTGGGCGCAGCGGCCCGGGCCCGGTGTCACCGCCGCGCCGCCGCCGATTTCCTGCAGGGGGGGCCGCAACCCTACGACATCGTCTTTATCGATCCGCCCTTTGGCAGGGACCTGGTGGAACCGGCCTGCGCACAACTGGAGGCAATGCATCTGCTGCGGCCCGATGCCCTGGTCTACGTGGAATCGGCGGCTGGCGAGGGCCCGCCGGCGGTACCGGCCGGTTGGGTCATGCACCGCGAAAAGATCGCCGGGGGGGTAAGCTATCGCCTCTTCATGGCAAATTGTTTACCATCGCCCGCTGATACCGCCACTACAGGCCGACCCTCATGAGAACGCAGACCGTCATCTACCCGGGCACTTTCGATCCGATTACCAACGGCCATGTCGACCTGGTAGAGCGTGCCTCCCGGCTGTTTGACAAGGTGGTGCTGGGAATTGCCCACAGTGAGAAAAAGACGCCGCTGTTCTCCCTGGACCAGCGCGTGGCCCTCTGCAAGGCATCGCTATCCCACCTGGATAATGTTGAAGTGGTGGGATTCAGCAACCTGCTGATCGACTTCGCCAGGGACCAGGGCGCCCGCTGCGTGCTGCGCGGCCTGCGTGCGGTGGCGGATTTCGAATACGAATTTCAGCTGGCCAATATGAATCGCGCCATGTACCCGGATTTCGAGAGCATCTTTCTGACGCCCTCTGAGCACCTGTCCTATATCTCGAGTTCACTGGTAAGGGAAATTGCCGCCCTGGACGGGGATATCAGCCCCTTCGTGCCCGAACCGGTCAACGCGGCGGTGCGGGAACGCTACCCGAACCGCGGCGCATAACTGCCGCCCCGGCAAACCGGGCGCCGTCAGTCAGTACTGCCTGCAACCATCCCCGGCCGGCCGGCGCTGCCGGCCCGCCAGGAAACCGCCCTCAGTCGGACGCTGCTGTGGCCTCGCGCTGCTCGCGCTGATCTATATCCGCATAAGTGTAGCCGGACTGGCGGCAACCCAGGCAGCGCACGAAGGTCTGTTCCCCGGGGCCGAGTATCAGGGTGTCGGCAGTGTCACCGGCATTGCCCGCCATCAGCGTGAACGGCAGGCTGACCAGCCACAGGGCCGTTCCCCCCGCTGTCAGGACCAGGCCCAGGGGCCTGGCGACGAAGAAGTCCCCAACCATTGCGAACCAGTGCGGGTTCTCATCCACGGCCCCCTGTTGCGCCACCCTGGCCGGATCACTGGCCCAGAGCGACTGGGGCAGCAACAGGCAAAGAGTCATAAGAACGGCGCAAAGGCGACCGGTGCGAGGCATTATTTTCATAGTTAACTCCCGGGTTATGATCCCGTTTTCCCCTAACTGCCCTGAGTGTAGCCTCTTCAACGCTGGCAGGTCACGCAGAAAACTGTAGTTCGTTGCCCCAGCCGGGTCTCGCGCAGGGTTGCCCCGCAGCGCTTGCAGGGGCTGCCCCCGCGGCCGTACACATACAACTGCTGGGCGAAGTAACCCGGCTTGCCGTCCCCGCCAACAAAATCACGAAGGGTAGTACCACCCTGCTCTATAGCCGAAGTAAGCACTTGCTTAATACGATCAGCCAGGACCCTGTAGCGAGCCAGCTGAAATGCGCCCGGCCATGCGCCGCGGATCTATACCCGCCAGGAATAAGGCCTCGTTAGCGTAAATATTACCAACCCCAACCACCACCTGACCGTTCATGATGAAACTCTTGACCGGCACCCGGCGCCCCCGCGAGCGGCCATAGAGCAGCTCGCCGTCAAACGTCGGCGGAGAGGGGTTCGGGCCCCAGTTCCCGCAGCAGTGGGTGCTGCTCCGCGGGCTCCAGCCACAGGAAACAACCGAAGCGCCGGGGGTCGTTGTAGCGCAGGCAGGCGCCATTGTGCAGCTGGATATCGATATGATCGTGCTTGCCAGGCGACTGCTCCGGGCTTACCACCCGCAGTGAGCCTGACATGCCCAGGTGAACCAGCAGGGTGCCGGCGGCGGTGCGAAACAGGAGATACTTGGCGCGGCGCTCGACTGCAGTTATCAACTGGCCCCGCACGAGGTCCGGCAGCTGTCCCGGAACCGGCCAGCGCAGCCGCGGTTCGCGCACCACCAGGCGCTGCACCCGCTCCCCGCTGCAGTATGGCTCCACCCCCCTGCGGGTAGTCTCTACTTCCGGTAATTCAGGCATGACATCAGATTCCAGGCATGGGCGCCGGGCCCGAAAGCAAAAAACCCCGGCCAGGCCGGGGTTTCTGCGGTGTTACAAAGGCTGGCAACTACTTGATTTTGCCTTCCTTATACATAACGTGCTTGCGCGCTACCGGATCGTACTTTTTCATTTCCAGCTTGTCCGGAGTGGTACGCTTGTTCTTGTCAGTGGTATAGAAGTGCCCTGTACCAGCTGAAGAGTTCATCCTGATCTTGTCTCTCATCGCAGTTCTCCCTTAAACCTTTTCGCCACGGGCGCGGATTTCGCCCAGCACCTGCTCGATACCGTTCTTGTCGATGATACGCATACCCTTGCTGGACACCCGCAGGCTCACGAAACGCTTCTCGGACTCAACCCAGAACCGGTGGTGGTGCAGGTTGGGCAAAAAACGACGCCGGGTGCGGTTCTTTGCATGCGATACATTGTTTCCGGTGACCGGCCGCTTGCCGGTTACCTGACATACTCTTGCCATGGTCTTTTCGCTCCCAAATCACGCGGGATTTAAGTAAAAAATGAGGTCTGGTTGGGTGCCAAAAAAGGCTGCCCGCCGCGCAGAGCGCGACTTTATACCAGAAGGTCCCGGCCATATCAAGCGAAACCCCACCAGGGGGCCAGCTACAACAGCCCCTCCCTGGCAAAGGAGAACTCGCTGCCGCGCCCGACGATGATGTGATCCAGCACCCTGATATCGAGCAGCGCCAGCGCCGCGCACAGGCGCTCGGTGATGCGGCGGTCCGCCGCGCTTGGCTCCGCGATGCCCGAGGGGTGGTTGTGGGCGAAAATAACGGCCGCGGCCCGGTACTGCAGGGCCCGGGTGGCCACCTCCCTGGGGTAGACGGCGGCCCCGTCCAGGGTGCCGAAGAACAGGTCTTCGCAGCACAGCACCTGGTGCTGACTGTCGAGGAAGATACAGCAGAACACCTCGCGGTCGCGGCTGCCCAGGTGATACTGCAGAAAGCGCCCGGTGGCCTCCGGGCTGGACAGCACATCGACCCTGCCCATTTCCTGCAGGGCCTGGCGCCGCGCCAGCTCCAGGGCGGCGCGCAGCTGCGCGTACTTGGCGATCCCGATGCCCGGCCAGGCCAACAGGCGGGGCCCATCAACCCGCAACAGCCCCGCCAGGCCATCGAACTCCACCAGCAGCTCGCGCGCCAGCTGCACGGCGCTACAGTCCCGATAACCCGTGCCCAGCATCACCGCCAGCAATTCGGCATCGGACAGCGCCTGGGTACCGCGGGCCAGCAGCTTGTCGCGGGGGCCCTCTCCCGCCTGCCATCGGGCTATACTCATTGCCGCGCTCTCCGCTCAGTTCTGGCGCCGATGTCAAAACCCACTCCGGGGTGGTATTGTTCCTCTCCCTTGAGCCAGTTTCCCAATTCAGGCCGGCAAATGGCACATCTTTTCAATCGCAATGTATTGCTGGGCGTCAGCGGGGGCATCGCCGCCTACAAATCCGCCGAGCTGGTGCGGCAGTTGCAGGAGCTGGGCGCGACAGTGCGCGTCATCATGACCCGGGGCGCCCAGGAATTCATCACCCCGCTCACCCTGCAGGCCCTTTCCGGGCACCCCGTGCACACTGACCTGCTGGACGCCGAGGCCGAGCAGGGCATGGGCCACATAGAACTGGCCCGCTGGGCCGACCTGTTGCTGGTCGCGCCCGCCACGGCGGACCTGCTCGCCAGGCTGGCCGCCGGTCGCGCCGATGACCTGCTGACCACCGTGGCCCTGGCCACCAGGGCTCCCAAACTGCTGGCCCCCGCCATGAATCAGCAGATGTGGCGCGATGCTGCCACGGCGGCAAATGTCGCTGCATTGACCGGGCGCGGCATGGCCATGGTCGGACCCGCCAGTGGCGCGCAGGCCTGCGGCGATGTCGGTCCCGGCCGCCTGGAGGAACCCGCCGTCATCGCCAGGGCCGCCGCCGACCTGTTTGAGGACGGGCTGCTGCAGGGCCGACGGGTCGTCATCACGGCGGGGCCCACCCGCGAGGCGCTGGACCCGGTGCGCTACATTTCCAATCACAGCTCGGGGAAAATGGGTTACGCCCTGGCCCAGGCAGCGGTGGACGCCGGTGCCCGCACCACCATCGTCAGTGGACCGGTGCACCTGACCGCGCCGGACCGGGCCCGGGTCATAGCTGTGGAAAGCGCCCGGCAAATGCTCGAGCAATGCCTGCAACTGATGTCGGAGTGCGACATTTTCATAGCCTGTGCGGCGGTGGCCGATTATCGTCCGGCGGCGGTGCAGGATCAGAAAATAAAGAAGGGGCCCGATGAAATCACCCTGCAGCTGGTGCGCAACCCGGACATCGTGGCGACGGTGGCAGCCGGCGCGCAGCGGCCCTTCACCGTGGGCTTCGCCGCCGAGACCCGCGATGTATTGACCTACGCCAGGGACAAACTGCAGCGCAAGGCACTGGACATGATCGTCGCCAACGATGTCTCGGACCAGTCCATAGGTTTTAACAGTGAGATCAACGAGGCCGTGGTGCTGTGGAGCGATGGCGAGCAGGCGCTGGCGCGCACCGGCAAGGGCAATCTGGCGCGCCAGATTATCCAGTTGATAGCCGGCCGGGTCGCCGCCCGGGGCCACTGAAGCCAGCGGGGCGGTGTTACAGGCAAATAAATCCAGTTGTCGATTCAAGTAATACCTGCCGCGTAATATCATTACTTTGTATAACAACAAGAGCGGACGCCACAGCGAGATGTTGAAGCGCAAAATAAAACAGGTGAAGAAGGAAGAAGCCGGTAAGCGGCGGGTTTCCACCAGCAACCCGCAGGGCATCGTCGCCAAATCCAACGCCCTGTACCGGATCGCCGGCTTGTCCCTGGCCGCCATGCTCCTGCTCATGGCTTTGGGCTTCGCCTACCTGATAATGGTGCGGGAACCCGCTGTGCAGCAAGCGCAGATAGACCGGGTGGCGGAATCCTTTTCCGCCCAGCAGGCCACCAATATTCACCATTTCCTCACCCGCATGGAGGATCGCATGCGCGGCGCCGCGGGTTCACCGCTGGCCCTGTCCGCCATAGCCAGTAAATCCAGCGACGATATAGGCCTGGTGGAAAAGGCGCTGCTGGACTATTTCCCCGAGGTCATCAGCCTGCGCATTATTCCGGTCGGTGAAATGGGCACCGCCGATTTCGAGGGCGGCAGCCAGGGCCTGCGCAACCATATCGAGGTCGACATGGTGCGGCGCACCGCTGAAGGCAAAAAGACCCTGCCGGAGGCCTACCAGTTCGAAGGGCGCTGGATGACCTCGCTGGCTGCGTTGGTAAAGCATCCGCGCATCACCGATCGCCAGGCGGTGGTGTTTGCGACTATCGATAACCAGTTGCTGTCCGAGCAGCTGAAGTCGCTGGATACCGAGGCGGGCAAGTTCACCCTGGAGCAGATATACACCAGCCCCACCGGCATAGAGCGCCGGGACAGTATCGCCATGGCCGGCAGCGGCGACGGCCAGCCCCACGCCCACAGCACCAGCATTCCCGATTCTTCCTGGCGGGTCACCTTCACACCCTCCATATTGATGCTGCAAAAGCTGACTATAGACCCGGTGCCTCTGCTGGCCGTAATGGGCCTGTGCATCCTGGGGGCCCTGTGCGCCGTGGGCCTGCTGGTCTTTCTGTACTCGCGCAAACTGGATAGCGAGATCAACAAGGTCATTTCCGCGGCCGATCTCAAGACGCCGCTGGAACTGGCCGTCCCGCAGCTGGTAACCATCGCCAAGCAACTGCGGCGCGCCACCCTGCGCGCCCTGCGCCAGAGCAGCGCGCCGCCGTCGACCGAACTGCCGACAGCCACGGTGGAAACCCTGCCCCGCCAGAGCCAGGACCTGACCAACCCCATGTTCCAGTCGACCAGGATTCTGGACGAAGACGAGGGCCTGGACCTGGACCTCGCCGGCGGCAGCGACAAACAGTCCCGCGAGAAAGCCCGCACCCAGGGCTTTCCCCACCACATTTTCCGGGCCTACGATATCCGCGGCGACGCCCGCACCGAGCTCACCGACGAGCTGGTCGCCAGGATCGGCAAGGCGGTGGGCAGCATAGCCGGCGAAATGGGCGAGCAGACCCTGATCGTCGGCTGCGATGGCCGCAATTCCAGCCCGCGGATCAAGATGGTACTGGTCAAGGCCCTGATGGAGAGCGGTCGGGATGTCATCGACATAGGCCAGGTGCCGACGCCGCTGGTGTACTTCGCCACCCGCCACCTCAATTGCCGATCAGGCATCATGATCACCGGCAGCCACAATCCCGGCGACGACAACGGCATGAAGATCGTGCTCGACCAGAAGACCATCGCGGCCGGTGGTATCCAGGACATACACGACCGGGTGCTGGCCAATAATTTCAGCAGCGGCAGCGGTCGCATGATCCGCGAAAACGTGGTCCCCGATTACACCGAGGAGGTGCTGAGCGACATCGCCATCGCCGTGCCGCTGAAAATCGTGATCGACGCCAGCAATGGCGTGACCGGCGACATCGCCCCCCAGCTGTTCGAGGAGCTGGGTTGTGAAGTGGTGCCCCTGTACTGCGAGGTCGACGGCAATTTCCCCAACCATCCCCCGGACACCAGCGATGAGGCCAATCTCGTCGACCTGGCCGAGGCGGTCCAGCGGGAGGGAGCCGACTTCGGGGTGGCCTTCGACGGCGACGGCGACAGGCTCGCCGTGGTCACCTCCAGCGGCAAGATCGTGCGCTCGGACGTGCTGTTGATGATCTACGCCGAGGATGTGGTATCGCGCAACCCCGGCGCGGACGTGGTCTTTGACGTCAAATGCAGCCGCAACCTGACCCAGTTGATCACTCGCCACGGCGGACGGCCGGTGCTGTGGAAGACCGGCCACGCGTTTATGAAAGAGAAGATGGCCGAGACCGGTGCCCTGCTGGGCGGGGAATTCTCCGGGCACATGTTCTTCGGCGAGCGCTGGTACGGTTTTGACGACGGCATGTATGCCGCCGCGCGACTCGCCGAGATTCTGAGCACCCACGGCGACAGCCTGGACACCACCATAGAAAAATTCCCCGCCACGGTCAGTACGCCGGAAATTCTGATCCCCGTCGACGAGCATGAGAAATTCCAGTTGATGGAGAAAATCGTCAGGAACGCCGATTTCTCGTCGGGCAAGGTCAATACCATGGACGGCATAAGGGTCGATTTCGCCGAGGGCTGGGGCCTGGTGCGGGCCTCCAACACCAGCCCCGCGCTGACCGCGCGTTTCGAGGCAGACGACGAGGAGGCCCTGCAGGCAATCATCGCCGAATTCAGCGCCCAGCTCTCCCTGGTCGAACCCAGTCTGGAACTGGATTACCAGCACGGCCAGTAAGCCGTACAACCACAGGTCAGGACAATGTCACTCAACAAGGAAGCAGCCCTCAATATCGCCAAAGTGCTGACCGAGGCGCTGCCTTACATCCAGCGCTTTACCGGCAAGACTATCGTGGTGAAATTCGGCGGCAATGCCATGGTCGATCCCGCCCTGCACGAAAGCTTCGCGCGGGACGTGGTGCTTATGAAGCTGGTGGGCATGAACCCCGTGGTGGTCCACGGCGGCGGCCCCCAGATCGGCGCGCTGCTGGCCAAGCTCAACATCCACACGGAGTTCGTCAACGGCATGCGGGTGACTGACGCGCAGACCATGGATGTGGTGGAGATGGTGCTGGGAGGCAGCGTCAACAAGGAGATCGTGGCTTCCATCAACCGCAATGGCGGCAAGGCGATAGGCGTCAGCGGCAAGGACGGCCAGCTGATACGCGCCCGCAAACTCACCGTGACCCGCCACAGCGAGGAGCTGAACGCCTCGGAAATCATCGACATCGGGCATGTCGGCGAGGTCGACCAGATCGACACCGAGGTGCTGCAGGTAATCCTGGGCAGCAACTTCATCCCCGTCATCGCCCCCATAGGCGCTGACGCCGAGGGCTGCACCTACAATATCAATGCCGATCTGGTCGCCGGCAAGCTCGCCCAGGTACTGCAGGCGGAAAAGCTGATGCTGCTGACCAACGTGTCGGGGCTGCTGGACAAGCAGGGCCAGGTACTGACCGGCCTGAGCACCAGCCAGGTGGATGCGCTCATTGCGGACGGCACCATCTCCGGCGGCATGCTGCCAAAAATCGGCTGCGCCCTGGATGCGGTGAAATCCGGCGTCGCCAGTGCCCATATCATCGACGGCCGTGTTCCCCATGCGGTGCTGCTGGAGACTTTCACCCACGAAGGCATCGGCACATTGATCACCGACCGGCGGCTGGCGGGCGTGTAACAGGAAATATCTCCCTTCATTATGTAGAGATTTATTGCAGCCTTGCCGGGTAATCGCTAGCATTGCCTACAACGCGACTGACTGTGGCCCTCCATGCCCCCCAGAAACTCACAACGGCGTCAGCAAATCCTGGAAGCGCTAGCCCAGATGCTGGAAGCAAACCCGGGCGATCGCATCACCACCGCCGGACTGGCTCGCCAGGTCGGGGTATCCGAAGCCGCCCTGTACAGACATTTCCCCAGCAAGTCCAAGATGTTCGAAGGGCTTATCGAGTTCATCGAGGACACGCTGTTCAGTCGTATCAAGATCATCCTCAATGAGGAGCGCACCGCGACCCTGCGCTGCGAGAAGATGCTGCTGTTGTTGCTGGCCTTTACCGACCGCAACCCGGGCATCACCCGCATTCTCACCGGTGACGCGCTGGCGGGGGAAACCGAACGCCTGCACCACCGGGTGGCGCAGCTGTTTGATCGCTTCGAGACCCAGCTGAAGCAGGTGATCCGGGAGGCGGAAATGCGTGAGGGACTGCGCCCCGTCATACCCCTGCCGGCGGCGGCCAACCTGCTTATGGCCTCGGCAGAGGGGCGCATATCACAGTATGTGCGCAGCGGTTTCCAGCGCTCGCCAACGGCCGATTGGGCGCAGCAGTGGGAATTGTTGATGTGCGGCTTTTTCCGGGAAGCGATAGCCCAGCCCTTGCCCGGCCAGGCCCGGCCGGGCGAAACCAACACCCTGGTTGGCTAACGGCGAGGGTCGGAGCGCTTCTCCTTATTCCGTTCTTCCTGCTGCTTGGCCAGCAGGGTCTTGCGCAACTCGACCACTTCCAGCAGCATCCTGAAACGATCCTTGTCGCGCTGGTAAGCCTGCTCCACCTCTTCGATCTCCCGCGCCCGCTCATTGATTGAGCGATCCGTGGTCTCGATTTCAGCCTGAATGTCCTCTATGGCAACCAGGCGGGCGACATCGACCTCCTGCCCGCGGCGTTCCAGGTCCGCGGCCTGGGCCTGGTAATTCTCCACCTGTTGCTTGAGGGAGCGTTTGTTGCCCTTGAGAATACTCATGCGTATCCGCAAGTCCCGCAGGGCCCGCTCCTCGGCCGCCTCGATATCGGCAATCGTGCTGTAGCGCAACAACAGCGACTCGTCCCACTCCTTCAGGCGCTCCTGCTCGGCCCTGGCGGCCTCTTCCAGCTCCTGCTGGGCATTGAGTACTTTCTTTTCCTCTTCGGTCAGCTGGCGCGGCACCACCTCCAGTACCACGCCCTCCATGTTCAGCACCTCGTAGCCCTGGGCCACGTACCTGGTCGGCACCTGGTAGTCCACGACCACGTTCCCCTCATCGTTGGTATAACGGTAGAGGTTGGCGGATTCGGCAGCCGGCGCCGTCACCTGCAACAGGAGGGCGGCTACCAGGGCGGACACGGAAGAGTATCTGGGTTTCATAGCTCTAATATAGAGGCTGGGCATGTTCCTAACAAGTCAGACGCCATACCTGTCGCGATAGGCCTTCATGGCCTCCAGCGCGGAGGCCGGCCCCTCATCTGCGTCCTCCAGGTAGGCGATAATGTGTTCCATGTCGATTATGCTCAGCACCGGGACGCCGTACTCCTCCTCGACCTCCTGAATGGCAGAGCGCTCGCCCTCGCCGCGCTCCTGGCGATTGAGGCCAACCGCGACACCGGCCAGGCGAGCGCCCGCAGCCTCGATCATGGCAATGACTTCGCGCACCGCTGTGCCGGCGGTGATGACATCGTCGATCACCAACACCCGCCCCTGCAGCGGGGCCCCCACCAACACACCCCCCTCGCCATGGCTCTTGGCCTCCTTGCGGTTGTAGGCGAAAGGAACATTGATATCGTGATTATCGGCGAGGGCGATGGCGGTGGCGGTGGCCAGGGGAATGCCCTTGTAGGCCGGGCCCAGCAAAATATCGAACTGTACCCCTGAATCGACAATCCGGCGGGCGTAACAGCGGCCCAGGGCCGCGAGCGCCTCGCCACAGGCGAAGGCGCCAGCATTGAAGAAATAGGGGCTTATACGGCCCGATTTAAGGGTAAATTCGCCAAATTTCAGCACATCGTGCTGGCGCGCAAGGTTAATGAATTCGATCTGGTAGGGCAGCATTGCGGTGAGGACTCCTCGGATCAGGCTTTGTATTCCGCAAAACCAGCGTATAAAATGCTGGCTCGTCCGGACGCACGCTCACCAAATAGCCCAACGGGGGTTGATCCCGCCGCCGGCGGGTATTACAACCAGAAGCGGCCTGTCCTGCGGTTATCTGTAGATAGGTTTGTACCCGAGCGACCCACCGGACTGGCGCAGGCCAGGTCTGCTGCGGGCTGCTAATCATACACGCTCTCATTGGCAGGAGCCATGAATGAGAATTATCAGTTTCAGTGCTGACGGCCTTATCAATGCCGCGGCAAAAGGATTCTACGACTGGCTGGCAGAGCAGGACGCTGATTTTGTTTGCGTGCAGGATTTGCGCTGCTCTGAGTATGACCTGCAGGATAACGTCTACTTTCCCCAGGATTACAATGCCTATTTCCTGGACGATATTGACGGCAAGGCAAACGGGGTGGCTATCTACTGTCGCAAACTGCCCAAGGCCATCATGACCGGACTGGGCTTCGCCGATTTCGACATGGAAGGCCGCTATATCCAGGCCGACTATGAGAATCTCAGCGTAGGCTGCCTGCTGGCCCCCTATGCGGAACCCGGCAACGCGGAGCAACTGGCGCGCAAGAACGAATTCTATGAACTGCTGGCGGCGCACCTGCAGAAAGTGCGCAACAAGCGCCGGGAATTCGTCATTTGCGGTAACTGGCACCTGGCCCACACCCCGGCGGACGTGCAGGACACCGATCACAACAGCAACATACCCGGCTTCCTCGCCGAAGAGCGCCAGTGGATGAATGAGCTCTATGAGTCAGGCTATGTGGATGCGTTCCGGGAAATCAACTCCGACCACGATGAGTTCAGCTGGTGGCCCGATGGCGGCCGCGAGGAAAATGGCTGGCGCACCGATTTCCATGTTATTTCCAAGGGCCTGCAATACACGGTGGAGTACGGCGCCATCTACACCAATAAAACCTTTTCCAGCCACGCTCCCGTAATCATGGATTACGACCTGGAGGTCTGAGGCCGGGGCCCCCGCCGGCGACCCGGGGGCATCAGGACGCCAGGGCGGCTTTCTGCCTGGCAATCAGCTGGTCGATGCCCTCGGCAGCCAGGTCCAGCATCGCGTCGAGTTCCTGCCGGGCAAATGGCGCGCCCTCTGCAGTGCCCTGCACCTCGATGAAGCCACCGGACTCACCCATGATCACATTCATATCCGTGTCCGCGCCGGAGTCTTCCGGGTAGTCCAGGTCCAGCACCGGCACCCCCTGGTAAATACCAACCGACACCGAGGCCACCATCTGCAGCAGCGGGTCACCGGTAATCAGCTTCTTGCGCTGCAGGAAATTGATGGCGTCCACCAGGGCAACACAGGCTCCGGTTATGGCCGCGGTGCGGGTGCCGCCATCCGCCTGGATGACATCGCAGTCGATGGTGATAGTGTTCTCCCCCAGCTTTGCAAGGTCCACGGCCGCTCGCAGGGAGCGCCCGATCAGGCGCTGGATCTCCACCGTGCGCCCACCCTGCTTGCCCCGTGCGGCCTCTCGCGCCATGCGACTGCCGGTGGAGCGCGGCAGCATGCCGTACTCCGCGGTCACCCAGCCGCGACCCTGGCCCCGCATAAAGCGCGGTACACCCTGCTCCACCGAAGCGGTGCAGATCACCCGGGTATCGCCAAAGGAAACCAGCACCGAGCCCTCTGCGTGCCGGGTAAAATGGCGATCGATGTTGATATCCCGCAACTGCGCGGGAGCACGGCCGCTTGGTCTCTGCATGAAATTTACTCCGGTAGAATGTGCGCGCAGTATACGCGAGCAGGCCCCCCGGGGGCAGGCATACCCGCCCCTGGCGCTCTGTAAGCACCCGGGACAAACTGCTACACTCAACGCCCTCGCACACCACCCATGGAACTACATGATTCACAGCATGACTGCCTTTGCGCGGGAGAGCGACACCACCGATCAGGGTGTCCTCACCGTCGAGCTGCGCTCCGTCAATCACCGCTACCTCGATTGCAGCTTCAAGCTGCCCGACTCCCTGCGCGCCCTGGAGCCGGCGCTGCGGGAACAGGCGGGCAAGGCCCTGGCGCGCGGCAAGCTGGACTGCCTGATACGGCTGCAGGGCCACTCCTCACAGCATGTCGAGCTGCAGGTGAATAGCGAACAGTTGGACAAGCTGCTGGCGGCGACCCGGGCGGTCGGCGAAAAAATGCCCTCGTTGGCCGCGCCCACCGCGCTGGAAGTACTGCAGTTTCCCGGTATCTGCACCGCTGTACAGGGCTCGGAGGAAGAACTGCAGAAGGCCGCCGCCGCACTGTTCGCCCGAACTCTGGAGGGATTGCGCGAAACCCGCAGGCGCGAGGGCCGGAAACTGGCCGCCCTGGTACTCGACCGCCTGCAGCAGGTCGAGGCGGCAGTGGCCGACACCCGCAAGCTGCTGCCGGCCCTGCTGCAACACCAGCACGACCGAATCGTCGCGCGTATCGAGGAGCTGAACGTCGAAATCGACAGCAACCGGCTGGAGCAGGAGCTGGTTCACCTGGCCCAGAAGGCCGATGTGGACGAGGAGCTGGACCGCCTGGAGGCCCATGTGGAGGAAGTTCGCCATACCCTGGAAAAGGGTGGCCCCTGCGGGCGCCGCCTGGACTTCCTCATGCAGGAGCTCAACCGGGAGGCCAACACCCTGTCCTCCAAGTCCATCGCCAGCAGTACCACGCAGAATGCGGTCGACCTGAAAGTGCTGATAGAGCAGATGCGCGAGCAGATCCAGAATATCGAATAACACAGGCGCAGCCGCAACAGGACCCCCATGACAACCACCGGAACCCTCTATACCGTCTCCGCTCCTTCCGGCGCGGGCAAGACCAGTCTGGTCAACGCCCTGATCGAGCGCACCCGCAACCTGCGGGTCTCCGTCTCCCACACCACCCGGCCCATGCGCCCGGGAGAAGAGGACGGCATCAATTACCACTTCGTGGATGAGAAAACTTTCACCCGGATGCTGGAGCGTGCGGAATTTCTCGAGCATGCCCAGGTTTTCGGCAACTACTACGGCACCTCCCAGGCCTGGGTGGAGCAACAACTGGTCGCCGGCACCGATGTAATCCTGGAGATCGACTGGCAGGGGGCCCGCCAGGTGAAAAGACTGATGCCGCAAACCCAGGCCATTTTCATCCTGCCGCCCTCCCGGGAAACCCTGATCCAGCGCCTGACCGCCCGCGGCCAGGACGACAGTGCCATCATCGCGGCCCGCGCTGCCGAGGCAGTCGAGGAAATGTCGCATTACGTGGAAAGCGACTTCCTGGTGGTGAACAGCGATTTCGACCAGGCCCTGCAGGAGCTGCAGGCCATCGTCAGTTGCCAGCGACTGCGCCTGGACCGCCAGAAGCAGGTGCTGGCGCCGCTGCTGGACGAGTTGCTGCGGTGATTATTCACGCTGGACTGACACCCGGGTAATCGAGGTATAATTCCCGGTTCCGCCGGCAGCGCCTCACAGGTCCGGCAGGGGTCCGGGCGCCGTCTGTGGCGCGGGAGCAGGCTCCTCTTTAAACTAAACCAGTGCCAGCGGGGCCCAGGCTCCGGCAGCGGGCACATTCGATATGGGAAGTAAGCAGCAATGGCACGTGTAACCGTTGAAGATTGTCTGGAAAATGTCGCCAACCGCTTCGAACTGGTAATGGTTGCCAGCAAGCGCGCCCGGCAAATGGCCACCGGCGGCAAGGACCCGATGGTACAGGAAGAGTCTGACAAGCCCACCGTTATCGCCCTGCGCGAAATCGCCGAGGGGCATATCACCCCCGATATCCTCACCCGCGAGGACGAACTGGACGCCGAGCAGGAACTGGCTGATGTCATGGAGGCCAGCGAGGCCCTGTAACGCCCGCGGGCACTTCGGAGGGTCGTAACCGGAAATCATGCAAACCATTGATGCCCTCGACTCCACGCTCCGCAGTTATCTCAACCCCGAGCAGACCAACCACGTAAAACGGGCCTACTTCTTCGCCGAACAGGCCCACTTCGGCCAGCGTTCGCCGCAGCGGCGAGCCCTACGTAACCCACCCGCTGGCCGTCGCCGGCATTCTCGCCGACATGCACATGGATCACCAGATCCTGATGGCTGCCATGCTGCACGATGTCATAGAAGATACCGGCATCCACAAGAGCGCCATCGGCAAGCAGTTCGGGCCCACCGTGGCCGAGCTGGTGGACGGGGTCAGCAAGCTCACCCAGATGGAGTTCGAGACCCTCGAGGAAAAACAGGCCGAGAACTTCCAGAAAATGGCCCTGGCCATGGCCAGGGATATTCGCGTCATCCTGGTGAAGCTGGCCGACCGGCTCCACAACATGCGCACCCTGGGGGTACTGCAGTCGGCCAAGGCCCGGCGCATCGCCCGGGAAACACTGGATATCTACGCCCCCATCGCCATGCGCCTGGGCATGAACAGCGTGCGCATGGAGTTCGAGGACCTGGGCTTCAACGCCCTCTACCCCATGCGCGCCCGGCGCATCGACGCGGCGCTGCGCAACGCCCGCGGTCATCGCAAGGAACTGGTGGACAAGATTCGCCACCAGATCGAAACCACCCTGGAGCAGGAAGGCCACGAGGTGGAAGTGGTGGGCCGGGAAAAACACCTGTACAGCATTTACAAGAAGATGAAGTCCAAGCGCAAGTCCTTTTCCGAGATCATGGACATCTACGCCTTTCGCATCATCGTCGACTCGGTGGATACCTGCTATCGCGTGCTGGGCTGCATCCACAGTCTCTACAAGCCGGTGCCCGGCGAGTTCAAGGACTATATCGCCATCCCCAAGGCCAACGGCTACCAGTCGCTGCACACCGTATTGATGGGCATGCACGGCGTGCCCATTGAAATCCAGATCCGCACCCGCGAAATGGAGGCCATGGCCAATAACGGCATCGCCGCCCACTGGCTGTACAAGAGCGACGGCCAGACCGCCAACGGCAGCCACGCGCGGGCCCGGGAGTGGGTACAGGGCCTGCTGGAGATGCAGCAGCGCGCTGGCAACTCGCTGGAGTTCATCGAGAACGTCAAGATCGACCTGTTCCCGGACGAGATCTACGTCTTCACCCCCAAGGGCCGCATCCTGGAGCTGCCCCGGGGCGCCACCGCCGTGGATTTTGCCTATGCGGTGCACACCGACGTGGGCAACAGCTGCGTCGCCTGCCGCATCAATCGCCGGCTCGCCCCCCTGTCGGAGCCGCTGCAGAGTGGCGAGACCGTGGAGATCATCACCGCGCCCGGCGCCAGCCCCAACCCCTCCTGGTTCAACTACGCCGTAACGGCCAAGGCCCGCACCAATATCCGTCACTTCCTCAAGCACCAGACCCGGGAAGATTCGGTGGCCCTGGGCCGGCGGCTGCTGGAGCGCGCGCTGGGCGTGCTTCGACTCCAGCCTGGAGCAGATACCGGAGCAGCGGCTCAGCGATTACCTGCAGCGGCACCACTACGACGAGTCTGGACGACCTGCTGGACCAGATAGCGCGCGGCAATCGCCTGCCCGCGATTACCGCCCAGCAGTTGCTGGGCCAGGTGGATGGCGATCCCGCCCGGGCGACGGACGACGCCCTGCCGGTGGCGATTCGCGGCACCGAGGGCTTCATGGTCAGCTATGCGCGGTGCTGCCACCCCATTCCGGGCGATCCGATAGAGGGCTACCTGAGTTCCGAGAAGGGCGTGGTGGTGCACCGCGAGCGCTGCAAGAACCTCGCCGACATGCGCGACAAGCAGCGAGCGCCTGGTCGCCCTGCGCTGGGACGATGAAGTGGAGGGTGAATACGCGGTCGAGCTGCGCATCGAGGTGGAAAACCGCCGCGGCATGATTGCCGTGATCGCCACCCGCATCAACAGCATGGGCGTCAACATCGAGAAGATCTCCACCGACGACAAGGACTACCAGTTCACCTACGTCGACCTGGAAATCCTGGTGCACAACCGGGTGCACCTCGCCCATATCATGAAACGCCTGCGCACCATCAACTCGGTGCGCAAGGTCATCCGTATCAAGAACTGAGCACTACCCTCCACCCCAAGCTGCAGGAGAGCTGCCGTGAGCAACCGAGCCGTTATTTCCACACCCGGGCGCACCCGAGGCAATAGGTCCCTATTCCCAGGCCATCAAGGTAGGCAACACCGTCTGGCTGTCCGGCCAGATCCCCCTGGTGCCGGGCAGCATGGAACTGGTCACGGGCGATATCAGCGACCAGGCCACACAGGTCTTCAGGAACCTGGCCGCGGTGGCCGAGGCGGCCGGCGGCAGCCTGGACCAGGCCGTAAAAATCAATATCTCCCTGACCAACCTGGAGCACTTCGGCGCCGTCAACGAGGTGATGGCGAGCTTCCTGAGCGAGCCCTATCCCGCCCGGGCCTGCGTGCAGGTCGCCGCCCTGCCCAAGGGCGTGGACATCGAGGTTGAGGCGATACTGGTCATCTAGGCGCCAGCCAGCACCGCCTCGTAGCCACTGCGATAATCGGGGTACAACAGCCGGTAACCGCTGGCATGAAGTAAGCGGTTACTACAGCGCTTATGCCCTATGCTAAAGGCCTCCGCAGTCGCGCCGGGAGTCCACTCCGGCATTGCGGGGCCAGCCCCAGCCGCTGCGCCAGCCAACACTCCACTTCGGCCTGCGGGGCCGGCAGATCGTCCACCCCGATATACACCGGGGCGAGCTGGCTGCCCGCCGCCACGGCTGCCAGCAGGTATGCCATGAAGCCGGCACAGTCGTCCCGGTGTATCCGGTTGCCATATCGCGGCGCCTGCCCGGCTCCCCATTCGCCGCGCCTGACCTTGTTCAGCAGGCGCCCATCCGGGGCGCCGTAAATCCCGGCGCAGCGCAGCACGCAAACCGGGTGCGGCGATTGCCGCAACGCCTGTTCCGCCTCGATGATGGCCAGCGCCCTGGGGTCGTCGCCGGCCAGCGGGCTGTCCTCGTCCACCCAGCCCCCGGCGCGCTCGGCGAACACCCGGGTGCTGGACACCATCAGGATCCCCGCCGGGCGGTGATCTCCCAGGCCCGCCAGCAGGTTATGCGCAGCCTGGGTAAAACCCCTGCGATAACCCTCCACGCTGCGGTCGCTGGGGTTGAAGGAGGCCACCACGAAATCCGGTCGGGACTCTCTCAGGAAATCCAGGCTGCCGGCGGCGGTGTAATCCGCGGCTATGCCCGCAAAACCCGGCGGCAACTGTGCGGGGTCCCGGCGCGCACCGGTCACCAGCCAGCCCTGTTCCAACAGGATCCTGCCGGTGCGAATACCCAGGTCGCCGCAGCCCACAAATAGAACGGAATTGCGCTTCATAATGGTTTCCCTCAATGGTTACACTATACGCAGCCTGGCCGAGAAGCGCTCATCATGACCCTGACAGAACTGCGTTACATAGTCGCACTGCGCGAGACGGGGCACTTCCGCAAAGCGGCCGAGCAGTGCAACGTGAGCCAGCCCACCCTGAGTATCGCCGTCAAGAAACTGGAGGAGGAGCTGGGAGTGCCGCTGTTCGAGCGCTCCCGCCACAAGGTATCGGCCACCCCGGTCGGCGAACGCATCATCGCCCAGGCCCGCACCGTGCTGCAGGAGAGCCACAACCTCATCAGCCTGGCCGAGGCCGGCAAGGACCCCCTGGGCAGCGTGCTGGCGGTGGGCGCCATTTACACGGTGGGGCCCTACCTGTTCCCGCGACTGGTCACCCGGCTGCAAAAACTGGCGCCGCAAATGCCCCTGTACATCGATGAAAGCTACACCGCCAACCTGCGCGGCAAGCTCGCCAGTGGCCAGCTGGACGCCATTTTTGTCGCCCTGCCCTTCACCGAGCCGGACGTTGTCACCCGGGCGGTATACGAGGAGCCCTTCGTGGTGCTGGTGCCCGAGGATCACCCCCTTGCCGGCCACGCCCGGATCGACCCGGCCGAGCTGGCCCGGCACCGGGTACTGCTGATGGGCGAGGGGCACTGCTTTCGCGACCAGGTGCTGGAGGCCTGCCCCGGCCTGCAGCAGGCGATCACCGACAGCTACGCCAGGGGCCTGTCGGTACTGGAAGGCAGCTCGTTGGAGACCCTCAAGCACATGGTGGCGAGTGGCCTGGGTATTACCATCCTGCCCAAGTCGGCTGCCGACACCGCCCAGTACGGCCGCCACCACCTGGCTGGTCAAGCCCTTCGCCGACCCTGTACCGCAGCGAACCATCGCCCTGGCCTGGCGCGCCAGCTATCCCCGGCACCAGGCTATCGACATGCTCATCGACGCCCTGCGAGCCTGACAGTGTCCAGTCATCGCCAGCATTCCCGTGCGGGAATTGCGCGGGGTGGGCCCCAAACTGGCCACCAGGCTGGCCGAGTACGGCGTGCACCAGGTGGAGGACCTGCTGTTTCACCTGCCCCTGCGCTACCAGGATCGCACCCGGGTCACCCCCATCGCCGCCGCGCGGGAGGGCGCGGATGTTGTGATCGAGGGCGAGGTGCGCGCCGCCGATATCGTATTCGGGCAGCCGGCGCAGCCTGGTGGCGCGTATCCAGGACGGCAGCGGCACCCTCACCCTGCGCTTTTTCCACTTTTCTGCAGCCCAGAAGAATGGCTTGGCAACCGGGACCCGCCTGCGCTGCTTCGGCCAGGTGCGGCGCGGCAGCAGCGGCCTGGAAATGTTCCACCCGGAGTACAGCGCGATACGCGAGGGAGATCAGTTGGTGGAACAATCCCTCACCCCCATTTATCCCACCACGGCCGGCATCGGCCAGACCCAGTGGCGCAATCTCTGCGGCCAGGCCCTGGCCCGGCTGCAGCGTTCGCCACCCCGGGACCTGCTGCCCGCCGGGCACAACCCCTACGACCTGGCAAGGGCCCTGCAGTACCTGCACGCGCCGCCGCCGGACGCACCCCAGCAGCAGCTGCGCGACGGCCAGCATCCGGCCCAGCAGCGCCTGGCGCTGGAGGAACTGGTGGCCCACAACCTGTCGCTGCAACAGTTGCGGCAGCAACAGCAGGCTGCGGGCGCCCCGCCGCTGGCCGCCGATGAGACCGTGCAGGCCAGGTTCCTCGCCTCCCTGCCCTTTGCGCCCACCGGCGCCCAGCGGCGGGTGCTGGGTGAGATCGCCGCGGACCTGGCCAGGCCCCGGCCCATGTTGCGCCTGGTGCAGGGCGACGTGGGCTCCGGCAAGACCCTGGTCGCCGCCGGAGCCGCCCTGCAGGCCCTGGCCAGCGGTTTCCAGGTGGCGATCATGGCCCCCACCGAAATCCTGGCGGAACAGCACTGGAGAAGTTTCGAAACCTGGTTCGAGCCCCTGGGCATCGCCTTGGAATGGCTCAGCGGCCGCACCAAGGGCAGGAAGCGGGAGGCCGCGTTGCAGCGCATCGCCAGCGGCGAAGCCGGGCTGGTCATAGGCACCCATGCCCTGTTCCAGCAGGATGTCACCTTCAATCGCCTGGGGCTGGTGATCGTGGACGAGCAACATCGTTTCGGGGTTCACCAGCGCCTTGCCCTGACCGGGAAAGCCGACCCCGGCCAGGGCAAGGCCCACCAGCTGGTGATGACTGCCACCCCTATTCCCCGCACCCTCTCCATGGTGGCCTACGCCGACCTGGACTGCTCGGTCATCGATGAACTGCCCCCGGGGCGCAAACCCGTAACCACGGTACTGATCGACAGCGGCCGCCGACAGCAGGTGGTAGAGCGGGTAGCGGCGGCCTGTGGCGAGGGGCGCCAGGCCTACTGGGTGTGTACCCTCATCGAGGAGAGCGATGCCCTGCAGGCCCAGGCCGCGGAGGCCACGGCTGCCGAATTGCAACAGGCCCTGCCGCAGCTGGGTATCGGCCTGATCCACGGGCGCATGAAGCCGGCGCAAAAGGATGCGGCGATGGCGGCCTTCAAGGCCGGGGACATCGCCCTGCTGGTGGCCACCACGGTTATCGAAGTGGGCGTGGATGTCCCCAATGCCAGCTTGATGATTATCGAGAACCCCGAGCGCCTGGGCCTCGCCCAGTTACACCAGTTGCGCGGCCGCGTCGGGCGCGGCCGGGATGCCAGCCACTGCGTGCTGCTGTACCAGGGGCCGCTGTCACGCAACGGCAGGGAGCGCCTGGTCGCCCTGCGGGACAGCAACGACGGCTTCTATATCGCGGAAAAAGACCTGGAACTGCGCGGCCCCGGCGAGGTGCTGGGCACCCGGCAAACCGGGTTGATGGAATTTCGCATCGCCGAACTGCCGGCCCACAATCACCTGCTGGACCAGGTGGCAGCGATCGCCGCAGAGATCCGCCGGCACCACCCCGAGCTGGCCGCGCCCTTGATCCAGCGCTGGACCGGCAGCAGGCAGCAGTTCGCGGAGGTATAGGCGCGCAAACTGTGGCTGGCGCCGCTGCGCCAGTCCCCGGCATAGCGATACTCCCTAAAGGTCGCGCCAGCGACGGGCCAGTTCGGCCGCCCCTATGGCCTCCAGGGTTGCCACATTGCGGGCGGGTATGGCCTCGGGGTCCGCGTCATCGGCCAGCACCCGGCTTAGCATCTCCTCCCGCAGCAGGTGAATAAGCGGATAGGGTGAGCGGTTGCTGTAGTGGCTGGCAGCGCCCGGCGCCTCGCCGGCGAACTGGTAGTGGGGGTGAAAGCTGGCCAGCTGCACCACGCCCTCCAGTCCCGCCGCCGCCAGCAGTTGCTGGGCCTCCTCGAGAAAATCGAGATAATCCTCAAACTCCTCCAGGGCTGCGGGAAAGGCCAGCAGGGTGGTGGCGATTTCCGACTCGTCGCTGCGCTGCAGCAGGTCCAGTTCCCGCAGGAAGGCCCGCCGCAACTCCTCGGGGGAGCGCTCGGGACAGATCGCAATGCGCAGAGTGTTCGCGCCCTGCAGGGGGCGCGCGAAGGGACAGAGATTCAGGCCGATAACAAACTGGTCAAGCCAGGCGCGAATGCGCCCCGCCACCGCCTCCGCGGCGGCGGGCTCGCCGCGCTCAGCCACCATCAGGCCATGATGGCCGGCAGTTCTTTCTGCAGGGTCATCTTTTCCCGGGTGGCATCGCCGGTCAGGGCAAAGCCCAGCAGGCGACCGGCCGCATCGCGGAACTCGGCCTTGACGTTGTTGCCGTCGGCCTCGATATCCCAGGCGCCGGCGATACCGGGCGGCGGTGGGGCCACCACCACTGGGCAGGTGGGGGTCTTGATGGTCACCGGCATCGCCGGATAGCTGACCTCGGTGGGCTCGCCCGCCAGGGTCTTGCCCAGGGCGCGGGCCGCGGCCATCAGGGGTGCCACGTAAACCAGCACATGGCCATTCACCTCGGCGCAGTCGCCCAGGGCATACACGTTGGGCGCGCTGGTTTCCAGCAGGCGGTTGGTGACGATACCCCGGTTGACCTCGATGCCGGACGCCCTGGCCAGCTCGGTGCGCGGGCGCACGCCCACGGCGGATACCACCAGGTCGGCGCTTATGCTGCGGCCGTCGTTGAGACTAACCACCACCCCCTTGTCCGCCTTGTTCACCGCGGTTACCAGCGGCCCGAAATGAAACTTCGCGCCCTGGGCTTCCAGTGCCGCCTGCACCGCCTTGCCGGCGGGCTCCGGCAACAGGGTGGGCAGGCAGTACCCCAGGGGATCGACCGCCTCGACCTCGAAGCCGCCGTTGAGCAAGTCGTTGGTAAATTCGCAGCCGATAAGCCCGCCACCTATGAGACAGACCTTCTTCACATCGTTCTTTTTCACCGCGGTGCGGAAATCATCGTAATCCAGCAGGTCGTTCACCGAGTACACCAGCTCCAGACCATCCCCCTCGATCGGCGGCTGGATGACGTCTGCCCCCACCGCCAGCACCAGCTTGCCGTAGTGGATGGCCGTCTGGGCGTCGCCCACTTTTATAAGCTGCTGCGCGGTATCGATCTCGTTGACCCGGGTCATGGTCCAGACACTGGCCTTGAGCATGCGGGCCATGCTGCCGGCATCGAGCTGGGCCAGGTCGTTGGCATTGTGATTCTTGGTGAAGCCGGTGGACAGCATGGGCTTGGAGTAGGAGCGGCCATCGTCCGAGGTGATCAGGATCAGCGGCGTGTTCTCGTCGTACTTGCGAAACTCCTTGGCCAGGCCATAACCCGCCAGCCCGGTGCCCAGGATCACGACCGGGGCATGCACCTTGTCGACCACCGGCTCCTCGTGGTGGGGAGTATCGTCCACCGGCGCCTCTTCCAGCAGCTCGAAATCCTCCTTGCCCACGCCGCAATCGGGGCACAGCCAGTCTTCCGGCACGTCTTCCCATTTGGTACCGGGGGCTATGCCGTCATCGGGCCAGCCTTTCGCCTCGTCGTAAATCAGGCCACAGACAATACATTCCCACTTGCTCATGTCACTTCTCGCTCTGCCACTACCCCGGGTCAAACTGACGACCACATCATGATGTCTGTTGGTTGGCGACCTGCAGACGCCGCGCCGGGGAGATTATTGAAATTTTGGATCGCCACACTATAGAGTTGTGTATTAATTGTGCAAGGGCTTTGTACGCCCGCCAGGCGAGTATAGTGAACCCGGCCCGCCCTTGCATGCGCGCCGCGGTTGCCGCATTCTCGCAGCTCCCGACCACTGCGCAGAACTCGCCGGATCAATGCCAGCACCCAACCAAACCCGCAATGTTTCCGGCGATCCCCGCTGGCGCCCCGTGGGGGAATACAATGCCGCCAGCCTGCCTCCCCGGCAGCGCTACTGGTTGCTGGACGAGGGATCCCTGACAGCCCGGCTCACCGACCTGCAGCAGGGAGATTTCAGCGTGCGGCGCCTGTCGCAGCGGTGGGAGCAGCCACTGCCCTCCGAGCGCCGCCTGCTGGGCATGCCACTGCGGCAGCGGGGGCTGGTGCGCGAGGTCGCGCTGGTGCTGGGAAGCCGCACGGTCGTGTTTGCCCGCAGTGTGTTTCCCGTCACCAGCCTGGCCGGCGAACTCGGCCACCTGCGGCAGTTGCAGAACAAATCCCTGGGATCCATCCTGTTCGGGCACCCGGGCATGCGCCGCAGCCCCTTCGAGCTGGCGCGCATTCCCGGTGACAGCCACTACCTGCCGCCCTCGCTGCGACAGGCGGTGCCCGCCTGGGGAAGACGCTCCCGATTCCTTATCGGCGGTCGCGGTCTGCTGGTCAGCGAGGTATTCCTGGAGGGTTTCGTACCCTGGCAGCCGGCGGGCAGCCTGCGCAGAAGCCAACGCGGCAAGGTGGACGCTGCAATTGTGCGGCCAACACAGTAAGCTTGTTACTCAAAGCACTCCTTCAAGACTATCCCATGCCGGAAACAAGTAAACCCAGCGCACTGCTGCGCCTGATGAGGCTGGACAAGCCTATCGGCACGCTGCTGTTGTTGTGGCCCACCCTGTGGGCACTGTGGATCGCGGCGGAAGGAGTGCCCGATTACGACCTGCTGTTCATTTTTATCGCCGGCACCTTCCTGACCCGCTCCGCCGGTTGCGTCATCAACGACCTCGCCGACCGCCACTGGGACGGCGCGGTAAAACGCACCAGCGCCCGCCCCCTGGTGACAGGCACCGTGTCGGTCAGGGAGGCGAGGATACTGTTTGCAGTGCTGATGCTGGCGGCGTTTGGGCTGGTGCTGTTCACCAATAAACTCACCATCGGGCTTTCCGTGGTGGCGGTGTTGCTGGCGTCCACCTACCCTTTTATGAAGCGCTACACCCACCTGCCCCAGCTGGCACTGGGGGCGGCGTTTTCCTGGGGTATCCCGATGGCGTTCGCAGCCCAGCGCGGCTACCTGCCGGCCGCCTTGTGGCTGTTGTACGCAGGGAACCTGATGTGGACCGTGGTTTATGACACCAAGTACGCCATGGTGGACCGGGATGATGACCTGGTGGTCGGCATCAAGTCGACGGCCATCCTGTTCGGCGAGTACGACCGGCTGATCATCGGGGTACTGCAGGTGCTGTGCCTGCTCACGCTGTACGCCGCCGGGGAGGCCTTCGCGCTGGGCAGCGCCTACCAGTGGGCGCTGCTGGCTGTGGCCGGCCTGTTCTGCTACCACCAGTACCTCATCCGCAGGCGCGACCGCGACGCCTGTTTCAAGGCCTTTCTCCACAACAACTGGGTGGGACTGGTTATTTTTCTGGGCATCGTGCTCAACTTCCGGACCTGAGAGCAGGCCTGCATGAGCCTTACCGCCGAGTTCATCACCAGCCTGGACAGCGTTCCAGCCGACAGCTGGAACAACATCAGCGGCACGGACTACCCCTTCACCCGCCACGAGTTCCTGTACGGACTGGAGCGCAGCGACTGCACCACTGCGGATACCGGGTGGCAGCCCTGTCACCTGCTGCTGCGCGACGAGACCGGCCTCCAGGCGCTGCTGCCCATGTACCTGAAATCGCACTCCTACGGCGAGTACGTCTTCGACTGGTCCTGGGCCGATGCCTGGCAGCGCAGTGGCCTGCACTACTATCCGAAGCTGGTAAGCGCCATTCCCTTCACTCCCGCGACCGGCCCCCGCCTGCTCACCCGGGCCGGTGTCGATACAGCCGCGGTCTGGGACGCCGCCCTGCGGGCCATCGCGCGGTTTGCCCGCCGCCAGGACGTCTCCTCCTGGCACCTGCTGTTTCCCACCGAGGAGGTCAGCAGGCAATTGGTGCAGCAGGGCCTGCACCAGCGGGTGGCCACCCAGTTCCACTGGTTCAACCAGGGCTACCGCAGTTTCGATGATTTCCTCGCCGGCTTTACCAGCCGCAAGCGCAAGAGCCTGCGGCGGGAGAGGAGCCGGGTGACGGAGCAGGGCCTCAGCCTGCGAACGCTGCAGGGGGCCGAGATAGGCCCGCTGCAGTGGCGCCAGTTCCATCGTTTCTACCAGCTCACTTACGCCAAGCGCAGCGGGCACGGGGGGTACCTGACGGAAACTTTTTTTACCGAGGTCGCCCCCGCCCTGGGGGAGCAGGCCGTGATGGTGCTGGCTTACCTGGGAGAGCGGGCGGTGGCGGGAGCCCTGTACTTCCGTTCCTCCGATACGCTCTACGGGCGCTACTGGGGTTGCGAGCGGGAATACGATTGCCTGCACTTTGAAGCCTGCTACTACCAGGGTATCGAATACTGTATCGCCAATGGCCTGCAGCGCTTCGACCCGGGCGCCCAGGGCGAACACAAGATCCAGCGGGGTTTCCGTCCGGTACCCACCTTCTCCAACCACTGGATCGCCGACCCGCGCCTGTCTGCCGCGGTCGGCGATTTCACCCACAGTGAAGCCGACCACAACACCGCCTACATGCAGGCGGCGGCCGGGATGCTGCCCTTTCGAAGAGAGTGAACACTTACATACCCATGGCCGTTGATTTGACAGCCCCCATAGTTGCATATTTACTGCAGGGTGAACTCGGGATCACCGCCACCGCATAGCGAGGCCTGCTGCCATGAAAACCTCATCCACCCACGACCTGGTCAAGAAAAGCTATTCCAGCATGCTGAAAACCGCTCAGGAAAAAACCTCCTGTTGCGGCACCACCAGCCCCGCTGCCAGGCTCGCCGGCTATGCGGACAACGAACAGCACGCCGAGGCCGCCAGCGCCTCTTTCGGCTGCGGCAACCCGCTGGCCTTTGCCGGCGTCAAGGCCGGAGCAACGGTGCTGGACCTGGGCTCGGGCGCCGGCCTGGACCTGTTGCTCGCCGCGGAGAAAGTCGGCCCTGCCGGGCAGGTGATCGGGGTGGACATGACCGATGACATGATTGCCGTGGCCAGGGACAACGCCCGCAAAGCGGGCTTTGCCAACATCGATATCCGCCAGGGGCTGATCGAGCAGTTGCCCGTGGAGGCCGGCAGCGTCGACTGGGTGATCTCCAACTGCGTCATCAACCTGTCACCAGACAAGCCCGCCGTCTTCGCAGAAATCTATCGCGTCATGAAGCCCGGTGCACAATTGAGTATCTCGGATATCGTGGTACAGGACCTACCCGACTGGATTCGCGACAGTGCCGCCGCCTGGTCCGCCTGCGTGGCCGGGGCTATCTCCGAGCAGGACTACCTGCAGGGGCTGCGCGATGCAGGCCTCGAAAATGTCGAGGTCGCCGACCGGCTGGTCTATGACGCCTCCCAGCTGCGCGCCATTCTCTGCGAGGATATTCCCGGGCTGGACCTGGAGGCGCAGCACATCGACTCCCTGCTGGAGCAATACGCAGGCACGGTATGGAGCGCCCGCTTCACCGCCAGCAAACCGCTCGGAAACTAGGCCCTGCGCCAGGCCAGCAGCCGGTTGTTGGCCGGCATCGGATAATCGCCCTGCAGGGCAAACCCCGCCGCCGCGGCCAGCCCATCCACCGCCTCGAAATCGCGTATGGCGCTGTCCGGGTGCTGCTGCGCCAGCCACTGGTCGAAGCGCGCGTTGCTCTCGCTGGTGTAGCGTCCGCCGTAATTGAAGGGGCCGTACACCGCCAGCACCACATCATGCCCGGCGTTTTCGCCCAGCGCCGCGAACAGGCTCTGCACCGCGGAGAAAGGCATGATATGCAGGCTGTTGGCACTGAACAGGGCGTCGGGGATAGCCACCGGCCAGGGCCTGTCCCGCACATCCAGGGCGACGGGCGCGGCCAGGTTGTCGCCTTCGTAGCGGGCGCAGCGCGGCTGCAACAGGGGCAGGTTGGCGGCCAGCTCGGTGGGCTGCCACTGCAGCCAGGGCATGTTGGCGGCAAAGTGACAGGCGTGCTGGCCGGTGCCGCTGGCAATTTCCAGCACCGACTGCCGGTCGACGAACAGCTCCCGCAGCACCTCGAGAATAAACGGCTGGTTGTTTTCGCAGGCCTGGGAAAAAGGCAGCGTCTCCAGCATGGTCATCTGCCTAGCCGCCGGAGGGCGGCGTATCCCGGGTGAAGACCAGCTCCCTGGCGGTAGACTCGGCCTTGTTGTAGCGATAGCCATCGGCCCTGAACTTCTTCAGGTCCGCCGGCTCGTTGATCTGCTTATCGATAATGAAGCGCGCCATCTGGCCGCGGGCCTTTTTGGCGAAGAAGCTGATAATCTTGTATTTGTCACCCTTCAGGTCCTTGAACACCGGGGTAATCACCTCGGCATCCAGGGCATCGCGCCTGACCGCCCTGAAGTACTCGTTGGAGGCCAGGTTTACCAGCACCCTGGAACCGGATTTGCCCAGGTCCTGGTTGAGTTCACTGGCAATACTGTCCGCCCAGAACTCGTAGAGGTTTTTGCCGGCGCTGTTGGCGAACTTAACGCCCATTTCCAGGCGGTAGGGCTGCATCAGGTCCAGCGGGCGCAGCAGGCCGTACAGACCGGACAGAATGCGCAGATGCCGCTGGGCAAAGCCCAGACCGGCGCTGTCGAGACTGTCGGCATCCAGGCCGGTGTAGACATCTCCGCGGAAGGCGAACAGCGCCTGCTTGGCGTTATCCAGGCTGAAAGGCACGGCCCAGTTCATGAAGCGCCGGTGGTTCAACTCGGCGATTGTTTCGCTCACCCCCATCAATTCGCGAATATCGTCCGGGCTCATGGCTCGCGCATCGTCCACCAGGGCGGCACTGCGCTCGAGAAAACGCGGCTGGGTGGATCGGCGAGTGGCCGGCGCGGTCTCGAAATCAAGTGTCTTGGCGGGAGATATAACCGATAGCATCTGCTGGCGTCCGTATTGGTCGTGGGGGAATTAGTTTTCACCTCGGGGAGGGCGCTATGATACTCTGCCGCCCAATAATCAAAAAGACTTAGCCGCATGAACATGCTGCGCGCCTGTGTGCATTACATAGACATTTTTACTGATCGTTGCGGTCGACTGCTGGCCTGGCTGGTGCTCGCCATGGCCCTGCTCACCACCGTTGTGGTGGTGCTGCGCTACGGCTTCAACACCGGCTCTATCATGGCGCAGGAAGCCGTTACCTACATGCACGGCTGCCTGTTCATGCTGGGCGCAGCCTACGCCCTGAAAAGCGGGGCCCATGTGCGGGTCGATATCTTCTATCGCAACTTCAGCGAGCGCGGCCGCGCCTGGGTGAACAGCCTGGGCGGGATCGTCTTCCTCATGCCGCTGTGCGCCTTCATCGGCGTCTCCAGCTGGAGCTATGTCACCGAATCCTGGGCCATACTCGAGACCTCCCCCGAGCCCGGCGGCATACCCGCCGTGTTCCTGCTGAAAAGCCTGTTGCCGCTGATGGCCGTCAACCTGTTCCTGCAGGGCCTGGCCGAAACCCTGCGCAGCACCCTGGTGCTGGTGGAAGAGCCGGGCGCATGACGGCCTATATTTCCCTGTATATGTTCGCCACGGTCTGCCTGCTGCTGATGCTGGGCTACCCGGTGGCTTTAACCCTGGCCGGCACCGCCCTGGCCTTTGCCGCCGGGGGCATCCTGGCGGGGCATTTCGACCCCGGCTTCCTGGCCGCCTTACCCGGACGCATATTCGGCACCATCGGCAACACCACCCTGATAGCCGTGCCCCTGTTTATCCTCATGGGTGTGATCCTGGAAAAATCCAGGGTGGCCGAGGAACTGCTGGGAAGCATGTCCAGGCTGTTTGGCAGTATGCGCGGCGGCCTGGGCATCTCGGTGGTGGTAGTCGGCATGTTGCTGGCTGCCAGCACCGGCATCGTGGGCGCCACCGTGGTTACCATGGGGCTGCTGTCACTGCCCAGCATGCTGCGCAGCGGCTATCAGCCCTCTCTCGCGGCGGGCACCATTTGCGCCACGGGCACCCTGGGCCAGATCATTCCGCCCTCCATCGCCCTGGTACTGCTGGGAGATATCCTCTCCAACGCCTACCAGCGCGCCCAGTTGGATATGAACATTTTCAACCCGAAAACAGTCTCCGTGGGGGACCTGTTCATAGGGGCGCTGATTCCAGGCCTGCTGCTGGTGGGCGCCTATATCATCTACCTGCTGGTCTACGCCCGCCTGAAACCCGATGCCGCGCCTGCGGCCGAGGTCGAGCACGCCGACCTCGCGGAGCTCCTGCGCGGCCTGTTGCCGCCGCTGCTGCTGATCCTGGTGGTGCTGGGTTCCATACTGTTCGGTGCCGCCACCCCCACCGAGGCTGCTGGCATAGGTGCCACGGGGGCACTGCTGCTGGCGCTGGCCAAAGGCCAGATGAACCGGCAGCGCATGCGGGAGGTAGTGGTCAACACCATGGAGGTAACCGCCATGGTATTCATGATTCTGATTGGCGCGGCAGTATTTTCCCTGGTATTTCGCGGCTTCGGCGGGGAGGAACTGATCCACGAGTTCTTCCACAGCCTGCCGGGCGGGGTCGCGGCGGCCACCCTGGTGGTCATGCTGGTGATCTTCCTGCTGGGCTTCATCCTGGACTTCATTGAAATCACCTTCGTGGTGGTCCCGATCGTGGGGCCGATCCTGCTGGCGATGGGAGTGGACCCGATCTGGCTGGGTATCATGCTGGCAATGAACCTGCAGACTTCCTTTCTCACCCCGCCCTTTGGTTTTGCCCTCTTCTACCTCCGCGGTGTGGCGCCGGAGTCGCTGCCCACCAGTGCTATCTACAGGGGAGTGGTACCCTTTATACTCATCCAGATTCTCGCCATGGTGGCCCTGTGGTACTGGCCGGCCATGGCGACCTGGCTGCCCGGCCTGTTGAAGGGCTGATCTACACAGAACAACACTCAAGCGAGTTGATCACATGAACGACATAGACAGCGCCCCGGTGCCACAGGGTGATCTCGCCCTGCAGACCGTGGCAATGCCCAAGGACACCAACGCCAACGGCGATATTTTCGGGGGCTGGTTGCTGTCCCAGATGGATATTGCGGGCATGATTACCGCCAGCGAAGTCGCCCGGGGGCGCGTCGCCACCGTGGCGGTCGACGGCATGGCGTTCCTCACCCCGGTGCACGTTGGCGCGGTGGTCTCCTGCTATTGCGATGTGCTGGAAATCGGGCGCAGTTCCATCCGCATCATGGTGGAGGTGTGGATCAACTCACCCCACGACGGCGAACCGCTGAAGGTGACCGAGGGCGAGTTCGTATTCGTGGCCATCGACCAGTCCGGCCGCACCCGGGCGATCCAGTCCTGAGCGGCTACTCAGCCGCTTCGCCCTGCCCATCGATTACCACGTCGCGGGCATTGATATAGGCCTGCTCTGAAATGTGGTGGTAATCCCGGGCGCCATCGTAGAAAGACTTGTAGGATTCATACACCCTGGCCGCCATGGGGTCTTCGGCGACCAGCTCGCGCATGGCTTTCTCGCTGCCCTGGTAGAGGGCCTGCAATACATCGTCCGGCAGGCGCCGCAATTGCACGCCATGGTTTTTCACCAGGTCCTGCAGGGCGGCGTTGTTGCGCGCGGTAAACTCATCCAGCATATCCTGGTTGGCCGCCCTGGCAGCCACGGTGACCATGGCCTGCAGGTCCGCGGGCAGGGCCTCGAAAGAATCCTTGTTGACGATAAGCTCCAACATGGAGCCGGGCTCGTGCCAGCCAGGATAGTAGTAATATTTCGCCACCTCGTGCAGGCCCAGGGCGAGATCGTTGTAGGGGCCCACCCATTCCGTGGCATCGATCACGCCAGTCTGCAGGGAAGTGTAGAGCTCTCCGCCCGGTATGCGTACCGCCGTGCCGCCGGCCTCGGCAAACACATCGCCCGCCAGGCCGGGAATGCGCATTTTCAGGCCCTGCAGGTCGGCAATGGAGTTGATTTCCCGGTTGAACCAGCCGGCCATCTGCACACCGGTATTGCCGCCGGCGAAAGGGATGATATTGAACGGGGCATAGGCCTCGCGCCACAATTCCAGGCCGCCGCCGTAGTGCAGCCAACCGTTTATTTCCTGGGCGTTGAGGCCAAAGGGCACGGCAGTGAAGAACACCGAGGAGGGAATTTTGCCCTTCCAGTAATAGGCGGCGCCATGGCCCGCGTCCGCCACGCCCTGGGACACGGCGTCGAATACCTCGAACGCCGGTACGATTTCCCCAGCCCCGTAGACATGCACTTTGAGGCGCCCGCCACTCATCTCGTCCATGTAGCGGGCGAAATTTTCGGCGGCGGATCCCAGGCCCGGAAAGTTCTTGGGCCAGGTGGTAACCATCTTCCACTCGAAGTGTTCATCCCCCACCGCGGTACCGGCGACCCCGGTGTTGATACTGTTCTGCGCCGCGCGCCCGCTGGCCCACAGGCCGATGGTCAACACCAGGGCCGCTACCAGCAGCAGTATAATCAGCGGGGTGAAGCGCCGCTCAAAGGAGGATGCCGCCATAATTATTGTGTCCCTTCCTGTCGCTGTATCAGCGTGCCGTTACATCAGCTGGAGATTGGCGTATTGCAGGACCAACCACTTGCTGCTGCCTTCAGTGTCGAAATTCACTTCAACCCGGGCGCTGGCCCCGCGCCCCTCGAAGTTTAGCACGACACCCTCCCCGAATATCTGGTGGTATACCCGTTGGCCGAGGTTCAACTGGGTGTCGGGTATCTGCGCCTGCGTCAGGCTGCTCACCGGCCTGGCGATGGCGGTGTGCAGGCGCACCTCCTGCAGCAGTTCCGCGGGAATCTCACGGATAAAGCGCGAGGGCGTGTTGAACGTCTCACTGCCGTGCAGGCGGCGACTCTCGGCATAAGTGATCATCAGTTTTTCCATGGCGCGGGTAATACCCACGTAGCACAGGCGGCGCTCCTCCTCCAGCCGCCCCGGCTCCTCGATGGACATGCGATGGGGGAACAGGTTTTCCTCCATTCCCACCAGGAACACCAGGGGAAACTCCAGGCCCTTGGCGGAGTGCAGGGTCATGAGCTGCACGCTGTCCTCATACTCGTCCGCCTGGGCATCGCCGGCGTCCAGGGCGGCGTTGTCCAGGAACTGTTGCAGGGGCGACAGATCGCCCTCCTCCGCCACGAACTGCTTGGCCGCGCTGACCAGCTCTTCCAGGTTTTCCACCCGCGCCTGGCCCTTCTCGCCTTTTTCCTTGCGATAGAACTCCACCAGGGTGGAGCCCTGTATCACCCGCTCCACCACCTCCTCCAGCAACAGCTCGTCGGTGCCGGAGTCCAACTCGTCGACCAGGGTGACGAAGCCCTGCAGCGCGTTCAGGGCCCTGCCGGGCAACAGCTTTTCATCGCTGACACAGGCGATGGCCTGCCACAGGGACATGTCCCGGCCGCGGGCGCAGTCGCGCAGTACTTCCAGGGTCTTGCCGCCGATGCCCCGCGGCGGCGTGTTGATGACCCGCTCTACCGCCGCATCGTCGCCGCGATTGAGCAACAGCCGCAGGTAGGCCAGCGCGGTGCGGATTTCCATGCGCTCGTAGAAGCGCTGGCCGCCGTAGATGCGATAGGGAATAAGCGCCCGGATAAGCGCCTCTTCCAGTACCCGGGACTGGGCGTTGGAGCGATACAGGATTGCTACCGAGGCGCGCTCATTGCCATTGCTGGTCCACTCCTCGATCTGCTCCACCACAAAGCGCGCCTCATCCTGCTCGTTGAAGCCCGCATACAGGGTGATCGGCTCGCCCGTTTCTCCCGAGGTCCACAGCTCCTTGCCCAACCGGCCCTGGTTAAACGCGATAACGCCGTTGGCGGCGCGCAGTATGGTCTGGGTAGAGCGGTAATTCTGCTCCAGGCGCACCATGCGGGTAGCGGGAAAATCCTCGCTGAAGCGTTGGATATTCTCGATCTTCGCGCCGCGCCAGCCATAGATGGACTGGTCGTCATCGCCCACCGCCACCACCGGTATGTTCTTGCCCGCCAGTACCCGCAGCCACGCGTACTGGATGGTGTTGGTGTCCTGGAATTCATCCACCAGTATCTGGCGGAAGCGCTGTTGGTAGTGTTGCAACACCGCGGGGCTGCGCAGCCACAGCTCGTGCGCGCGCAGCAGGAGCTCGGCGAAGTCCACCATGCCGCCGCGTTCACAGGCCGTTTCATAGGCGCGGTAGACCTGCAGCATGGTGTGGGCGAAGACGTCCCCGGTGGGCACCTCGATATGTTGGGGCGCGCAGGCCCTCGTCCTTCTGCGCGTTGATATACCACTGGGCCTGCCGCGGCGGCCAGCGGCTCTCGTCCAGCTCCAGCTCGCGACAGATGCGCTTTACCAGGCGCAGCTGGTCATCACTGTCGAGTATCTGGAAGTTCTGGGGCAGGCCCGCGTCTTTCCAGTGGGCCTTCAGCAGGCGGTGGGCCAGGCCGTGAAACGTGCCCACCCACATGCCCTGGGCCGGGACCTGCAGCATGTCCTCTATACGGCCACGCATTTCCCGGGCCGCCTTGTTGGTGAAGGTCACCGCCAGTATCGACCAGGGAGAAAAGCCTTCCGCACGCACCAGCCAGGCGATGCGATGCACCAGTACCCGGGTCTTGCCGCTGCCGGCACCGGCCAGCACCAGCATGTTCTGGTTCTCGGCGGCTACCGCATCGCGCTGGGCATCGTTCAGGGGGGAGAGAATATCGGATACGTCCATGTGCGCATTCTAACCAAATACGCCACCGGCCACACGGTCGGCGGCCCCCGGCGCCAGTAAATCATGCCATTGCCCCGGGGCGCGAGAAGGTGGCGCTGACGGCCGCCCCGGGCAATTTGTAGCGGAGGTAATTGCCAGGCGGGTCTGCTAATATCGGCAGGGTTTATAGTCAGCAGGCTGTGCTTACCGATGAATGAAAAAGATTCCCGCGGCAAAGGTGCGGATCCCGAAGAGCCCGGCCCGGGCGCCAAGCGCCGGGAGCCGGTTTTTTCCGATTTTGACGATGATGAGGCCTTCGAGGAACTGGACCGGGACCGGGACTTCGCCTCGGCCTATGAAGCGGAGGACCCGGAGGAAGACGATGACTATGACCCGGACGATGACGACGAATACGATGACGACACGGACTGGCAACCGCTGGCGCCCGAGGTGCGGGACAGCAGCGAAGCGGACCGTTCCAGCGGCAACCCCTGGGACGCGCCCTCCGCAGACGCCATTCACGAGGATGATGAACCCCTGAAGCCCGTGCCGCGTAAATCCCGGGAAATGGAAGACCCAGTCGTGGACGAATACGATGACGAGGAGGAGTGGGACGAGGAGGAGTACGAGGAGCCTGAGGCCCAGCAGGAGTACCCGGATGAAGGCGCCCATGGCTGGCCGGTGGGGCTGATCATCGTCGCGGTTGTGGCCCTGGTGCTGCTAGCCGCCGGCGGTTACGGGGTCGTGCAGCAGCGGGCCGCGACCCAGGGGGAGATTCGCGAGTTGCAGGCAGCCCTGGCGACCGCCGCCAGCCCCGCGGAAGTGGCACAAACCCGGGAGGCCTTGCAGGCCATGGAAGCGGACCTTGACCGGCAACTGGCGACTATCGAAACCCTGACCCAGGAAAACCGGCGCCTGACCGACACCGTGGCGGGCCTGGAAAGCCAGCTGGCGGCCCAGCAGGCAGCGGCCGCCACCACGCAAGCGGCACCAAAACCCGCCCCCAAGCCAAAGCCCGCGGCCAAACCCGCACCCAAGCCGGCACCCAAGCCGGCAGCGGCCAAACCAGCGGCCAACGGGGACTGGTTTGTCAATTTCAGTTCCTACAGCCAACGCTCCGCCGCGGAAAGCTGGCTGGCGAAGATCAAGCCCGCTGCGGGTAAGGCCGTGATCCAGCCGGTCACCAGCAATGGCGCAACCCTCTATCGCGTGCGCGTTATCGGCCTGGCTGATCGCGGCCAGGCGGAAAAGGTTGCTGCCCAGTTGCAGGCTGCGCACGGGTTACCCAAGCTGTGGGTCGGTTCTGAGTAAACCGGAACGCCGAAGGCGTCAACTATTGGCAGGCGCGCACGCGCCTGTTAATGTTTTCGCAACCATTAAACACAAGGGCATTACTATGAAAATCCTGAAACTGGCATTACTGGGCCTGGCCCTCTCCAGCACCATGAGCATGGCAGAAGACTGCACTGCCCCGGCAATGCCCGTAATAAGCGAAGGTGAAGAGTCCACCATGGAGCAGATGCTGGAAACCCAGCAGGCCGTCAAGACTTTCCAGGCAGCCAATCTTGAGTACATGTCATGCCTGGAGCCGCAACTGGCGGCAGCCGAGGCCGCAGCCAAGGCAGGCACCGAGGGCGCAGCTGACCAGTACATGAAACTGCAGGAAACCTATAACGCCGCGGTGTCCAGGGAAGAGGAAGTCGCCGGCAAATTCAACAACGAAATCCGCGACTACAAGGCGGCCAACCCCAGCTGAGCAGGGGCCCGGCGGCGCTAGCTGGCGAGGAAGCCCAGCGGCGACTTGCTGTAGGCAACCGACAGGATATAAGCGGCGGTCAGCAGTGCCAGCGCGAAAGCCGTGGCGCGCTGCCGCCGCGTCTTGCCAAAACGCAGCGCCACCATACCCAGGCCAATATAGAGCAACAGCCCCACTATCTTGGCGATCAGCCAGGGCAACTGCAGGGGGTCCGCTTGCCAGACAAACAGCATACCGATTGCCGATCCCAACAGCAGGGTATCGACAATGTGAGGCAGCACCCTGGTCAGGCGGCGCTGCAGCAGCGGATTGTCGCTCAGCATCCAGTAGCCGCGCAGGGCGAAACCACTGATGGACAGCAGCGCGCTGCTTACATGCGCCATTTTCAACCACACGAACAACATCATTCCACCGTGACCGACTTGGCCAGGTTGCGCGGCTTGTCAACGTCGGTACCCTTCTGCAGGGCCACGTGATAGGACAGCAGCTGCAGGGCAACCGTGTAAACAATGGGTTTGATTACTTCCGGACAATGGGGCATGGACAGCACCTTGACCCGGGGTTCGCTGACAAACCCCGCCTGTTGATCGGCAAAAACGAACAACTCCGCCCCGCGCGAACGCACTTCCTCCAGGTTGGATTTCAACTTTTCCAGCAGGTCGTCGCTGGGGGCCACTGCCACCACCGGCATATCGTTATCCACCAGCGCCAGGGGGCCGTGCTTCAGTTCACCGGCGGGATAGGCCTCAGCGTGGATATAGGAAATCTCCTTCAGCTTCAGGGCACCCTCCATGGCGATCGGGTAGTGAATACCTCGCCCCAGGAACAGGGCATGGTGCCTTGGAATGAAGGCGTCGGACAAGCGCTCGATGGCGCCGTCCAGGGCCAGGGTCTGCTGGACGTAGTCGGGCAGGGCCTGCAGCGCCCGGGTAATCTCCAGCTGCTTCTCAGGGGACATGGCGTGGCGCCTGCCCAGAGCCATGGTCAGCATCAACAGGCCCACCAGCTGGGTGGTAAACGCCTTGGTGGAGGCAACCCCTATCTCCATGCCCGCCTGGGTGAGGAATACCAGTTCGCTCTCCCGCACCAGTGAGCTGTTGGCGACATTGGAAACGACCAGGCTGCCGATAAATTCACCCTCACCGGCATTGCGCAGGGCCGCCAGGGTATCGGCCGTCTCCCCGGACTGGGAAATGGTCACCAGCAGGGTGCCCTCGTGGCCCACTCGCTTGCGATAGCGGAATTCCGAAGCCACCTCGACCTCACAGGGAATCCCTGCCAGTTCCTCCAGCCAGTAGCGCGCCACCATGCCGGCGTGAAAGCTGGTGCCACAGGCGACGATCTGTACCCCTCGCACCCGGTCGAATACCTCGGCGGCGCCCGTTCCGAAGCACTCATCCAGCTGCTCGCGCCCGGCCGCCTGGGCGAAAGTCGCCGCCAGGGCACGCGGTTGTTCGTGAATTTCCTTGAGCATGTAGTGGTCGTAAGCACCCAGTTCCACCACCTCGACCGCTTCCGAAATGCTGGTGCGGGTTCTCTCCACTGGCTCGCCGGCACTATCGAATACCTGCAGCTCGGAGGGCGACAACAGCACCACGTCCCCCTCCTCCAGGAAGATAAAGCGGTCCGTTACTTGCCGCAGGGCCAGCTGGTCCGAAGCCAGGAAGTTTTCCCCTATGCCCACGCCCACCACCAGCGGACTGCCCCTGCGCGCCGCCACGACCTGCTCGGGATGCGCGGTATCGATAGCGGCCAGGGCGTAAGCGCCCTCCAGCCGTCCCACGGCGGACTGCATGGCCTCCAGCAGGGACCGACCGGCCGCCAGCTCACGATGCAGCAGGTGGACAACTACCTCGGTGTCGGTGGCGGAGCTGAACTGGTATCCCTGCTCCACCAGCTCGGCACGCAATAGCTGGTGGTTCTCGATAATGCCATTGTGGACCAGGGCGACGCGCTGGTCCGAAATATGCGGGTGGGCGTTGACCGCAGAGGGTTCGCCGTGGGTAGCCCAACGGGTGTGGGCAATACCGGTACAGCCCAGCACTGGTCGCAACTGCTGCGCTTTTTCAAGCTCACTGACCTTGCCCAGCTGCTTGTGTAATTGCAGGTTGCGCTCGTTATCTATCAGGGCCATCCCGGCGGAGTCATAGCCCCGGTATTCCAGCCTGCGCAGCCCCTCGAGCAAAATCTCCGACACTTCCCGCCGCGCCGCGGCAGCCACAATCCCACACATAATCAGTCCTCGGTTGGGCGCTTGCCAGGCCGCTGCCAGCCCTGGATATTGCGCTGGCGGGCGCGGCTGACAGCCAGCTCGTCCCGGTCCACGACCTTGGTAATCGTGGAGCCTGCGGCGACAAAGCCGCCAGCGGCAATCGACAGCGGTGCCACCAGGGTGCTGTTGGAACCCACGAAAACATCCGCGCCGATTTCCGTGCGATGCTTGTTCACCCCGTCGTAATTGCAGGTGATGGTGCCCGCGCCTATGTTGACCCCGGGGCCCATTGCGCAGTCGCCGATATAACTCAGGTGATTGACCTTGCTGCCGGCGCCTATGTCGGCTTTCTTGGTCTCGACGAAATTGCCCACCCGGGCGCCTGGCGCCAGCCGGGTGCCCGGGCGCAACCTGGCATAGGGGCCCACGCTGCAACCGGGACCCACCTGCGCCTCCTGCAGGTGGCTCATCGCATGTATGGTGGCGCCATCCCCTATCGAGACATCCCGCAACACGCAATTGGGGCCGATGACCACGTTATTCCCCAGGTTCACCTCGCCTTCGAACACCACGTTGACGTCGATCCTGACATCGGCGCCGCAGCTCAGTGTACCGCGGATATCAATCCGACTGGCGTCGGCCAGGGCCACGCCGTCGCGCATGAGCTGCACAGCCTGGCGGCGCTGGCATTCACGCTCCAGTTGCTGCAGCTGCAGCTGGTCATTGACCCCCAGTACCTCCAGCTCGGACTCGGCCTGGCAGCTACCCACGGCCCGCCCCTCGGCAACGGCCAGGGACAGGATATCAGGCAGGTAGTATTCGCCCTGGGTGTTGTTATTGCCAACCCTTGGCAGGTACTCGAGCAGATCCTGCGCCGGGGCCGCCAGCACACCGGTGTTGATTTCCCTGATATCGCGCTGGGCATCGCTGGCGTCGCGGTGCTCGACTACCGCGACCAGTGCGCCGGCATCGTCCCGCAAAATGCGCCCGTAACCCGCCGGGTCCGCGACCGTGGCGGTCAGTAGCGCCGGCCCACTGCCCGCCATGGATACCAGGGCCTGCAGGGTTGCTCGCCCAATGAGAGGGACATCGCCGTAGAGCACCAGCACGGTGCTATGGGGCGAGACGGCGGGCATGGCCTGCAATACGCCGTGGCCCGTGCCCAGCTGTTGCTCCTGTATAACCCAGTTGACCTTGTAAGCCGACAGGGCTTGCGCCACCGCTTCCGAGCCGTGGCCGATCACGACATGCACCGCCAAGGGCTGAAGCTCCAGCGCAGTGCTGACGACATGTTCCAGCAGGGGCCTGCCGGCAAGCGCATGCAGCACCTTGGGTAAGGCGGATTTCATCCGCTTACCCTGGCCCGCGGCAAGAATAATCACTTCCAGTTGCATAGTACGTTCACCAAAAAGGCATGGCCCCCACATCGTCGGCCAGAACAGCCGACTGCGCCGCTGCACTCACCAGCCATAATAGGAGGGCCGGGAAGGCAATACTAAGCCAAACGGGCTTTTTTTGCCCGAACTGTGATGGCGTCTACAACAGGTACTGCCTGCGCCGCAGGGCAAAAAAAACCCCGGCGGCGCCGGGGTCAGTCGTGTCTCGAAAAGCGCCTAGCCCCGGCCGGCCCTGTTGCGCATTTTGCGCAAGGTCGCCAACTGCGCTGCAGCCTCGGCCAGCTGGGCTGAAGCCCTGCCGTAATCGAAGTCGCCTGTCTGGTTTGCCAGGGCGTGCTCGGCCTCCCTGCGCGCTTCTTCGGCCGCGGCCTCGTCCACGTCGTGTGCCCTGATGGCCGTGTCGGCCAGGATGGACACCACGCCAGGCTGCACTTCCAGAAAACCACCGGAAACGTAGTAAACCTGCTCCTCGCCATGCTGGTTGACGATGCGTACTGGACCGGGTTTCAGCGCGGTGAGCAGCGGCGCGTGGCCATAGCTCACGCCCAACTCTCCCAGCTCACCGGTGGCCACCAGCATTTCCACCAGCCCCGAGAAGATTTCCTCCTCGGCGCTGACTATGTCGCAATGTATTGTCATGGGCATTGGTACGGCCTCTCTAAAGCCTTCTACTTAAGCTTCTTGGCTTTCTCGACAGCTTCTTCAATGCTGCCAACCATGTAGAACGCCTGCTCGGGCAGGTGGTCATACTCACCCGCGAGAATGCCGTTGAACCCGGCAATGGTATCCTTCAGCGAAACATACTTGCCGGGGGATCCGGTAAAAACCTCGGCCACGTGGAAGGGCTGCGACAGGAAGCGCTCGATCTTACGGGCGCGGTTTACCGTCTGCTTGTCTTCCTCGGAGAGTTCGTCCATACCCAGGATGGCAATAATATCCTTCAGCTCCTTGTAGCGCTGCAGTACCGACTGCACGCCGCGCGCGGTCTCGTAATGCTCGGCGCCGATGATCAGCGGATCCAGCTGGCGCGAGGTGGAGTCCAGGGGGTCTACCGCGGGGTAGATACCCTTGGCCGCGATGTCCCGGCTCAGTACCACGGTGGAGTCAAGGTGGGCGAATGTCGTTGCCGGCGAGGGGTCAGTCAGGTCGTCGGCAGGCACGTATACCGCCTGGATAGAGGTGATGGAGCCGACTTTGGTAGAGGTGATCCGCTCCTGCAGCACACCCATTTCCTCGGCCAGGGTAGGCTGGTAGCCCACCGCGGAGGGCATGCGGCCCAGCAGTGCCGATACCTCGGTGCCCGCCAGGGTGTAACGGTAGATATTGTCGATAAACAGCAGTACGTCGCGACCTTCATCGCGGAACTTCTCGGCCATGGTCAGACCGGTCAGGGCCACGCGCAGACGGTTGCCCGGCGGCTCGTTCATCTGGCCGTATACCATCGCCACCTTGGAGTTGCTGAAGTTTTCAACATCGACAACCTTGGACTCCTGCATTTCAAAGTAGAAGTCGTTACCCTCACGAGTACGCTCACCCACACCCGCAAATACGGACAGGCCGGAGTGCTCGGTCGCGATGTTGTTGATCAATTCCATCATGTTGACGGTCTTGCCCACGCCGGCGCCACCGAACAGGCCAACCTTGCCGCCTTTCGCGAACGGGCATACCAGGTCGATTACCTTGATGCCGGTTTCCAGCAGCTCCTCGGACGCGGCCAGTTCCTCGTAGGTCGGCGCCTTGCGGTGAATGGAGGCGCGCTCTTTTTCACCGATAGGACCACACTCGTCGATGGGGTTGCCCAGCACGTCCATGATGCGGCCCAGGGTCTCGATACCCACGGGCACGGAAATCGGCTCACCGGTGTTATGCACGGCCAGGCCGCGGCTGACACCTTCGGAAGAACCCATGGCGATGGTACGCACAACGCCGTCTCCCAGCTGCTGCTGCACTTCCAGGGTGAGGTCTTTTTCAGTGACTTTCAATGCATCGTAGACCTTCGGCACGTCTTCGCGCGGAAATTCCACGTCGATTACCGCGCCGATAATTTGTACGATTCGTCCGCTGCTCATGTTCGGATCCTCTAGATCAAAGTTCAATTCTGTCTGGCCCGGACTGTGTTTGATCCTGGCCATTACATTGGTACCGTTGCAGTCACGCCAGCCTCAGCTGATCGCCGCGGCACCACTTACGATTTCCGACAACTCCTGGGTAATCGCCGCCTGCCGCGCCTTGTTGTAGATAAGCTGCAGGTCGTCGATCAGGTCACCGGCGTTGTCTGTTGCGTTCTTCATGGCGAGCATACGGGCCGCCTGTTCACAGGCGCCATTCTCGACCACCGCCTGGTAGACCTGCGATTCGATGTAGCGGGTCAGCAACTGCTCGAGCAGCTCCTTGGCATCGGGCTCGTAGATATAGTCCCAGTGATGCTTCATCTCCGCGCTGTCCTGGGCCTGCAGGGGCAGCAACTGCTCTACCGCGGGATTCTGGGTCATGGTGTTGACGAACTCATTACTCACCAGGAACAGGCGATCGATACTGCCGTTGGCATAGGCATCCAGCATGGTTTTCACGCCGCCGATCAGGTCCGACAGGCCGGGTTCTTCACCCAGGTCACGCACCGCGGCAGTCACATTGCCGCCGTAGCTGTTGAAAAAGGCGGCCGCCTTGGCGCCGATCAGTGACAGTTCTATCTCGATGCCCTGGTCGTTCCACTCTTTCATGGACTTGATCGTGTTCTTGAACAGGTTGATGTTCAGGCCGCCACAGAGTCCACGGTCGGTAGATACGACGATGTATCCCACCCGCCGCACTTCGCGCTCTTCCATGTACATGTGCTTGTACTCGGGCGCGGCGTTGGCAATGTGGCCGACCACCGCACGCATACGACGCGCATAGGGCTTACCCAGAGCCATGCGGTCCTGGGCCTTGCGCATCTTGCTCGCCGCGACCATTTCCATCGCGCTGGTGATCTTCTGCGTGCTCTGGATGCTCGAGATCTTGGTGCGAATTTCCTTTCCGGCTGCCATCTACTGGTCCTCGGTGTTACCAGGTCTGGGTCGACTTGAACTTCTCGAGCGCCGCCTTGAAGGTTGTCTCGATCTCGTCGTTGTAATCTCCGCTCGCCACAATCTGGCTCATCAGCTCGCCGTGTTCGGCGTGCATGTAGGAAAGCAGGGCGGATTCGAAATCACCGATCTTGTTGACCTCGATATCGTTCAGGTGGCCCTCGTTGGCTGCGTACAGCATTACGCCCATTTCAGCGACGCTCTGGGGTGAGTACTGCTTCTGCTTCATCAGCTCGGTAACCCGCTCACCGTGATCCAGCTGCGCCTTGGTGGCGTCATCCAGGTCGGACGCAAACTGGGAGAAAGCCGCCAGTTCACGGTACTGCGCCAGTGCGGTACGAATACCCCCGGACAGTTTCTTCATGATCTTGGTCTGGGCGGCACCACCAACACGCGATACCGAGATACCCGCGTTCATGGCCGGGCGAACACCGGCGTTGAACATGTCCGCTTCCAGGAAGATCTGGCCGTCGGTGATGGAGATCACGTTGGTCGGTACGAAGGCGGACACGTCGCCGGCCTGGGTCTCGATCACGGGCAGGGCGGTCAGGGAACCGGTCTTGCCCTTTACCTCGCCGTTGGTGAAGTTTTCAACATAGCTGGCGTTTACCCGCGCCGCGCGCTCCAACAGGCGCGAGTGCAGGTAGAACACGTCGCCCGGGTAGGCTTCACGGCCCGGGGGACGGCGCAGCAGCAGGGAGATCTGGCGGTAGGCCCAGGCCTGTTTGGTCAGGTCATCGTAAATGATCAGGGCGTCTTCACCGCGGTCGCGGTAGTACTCGCCCATGGTGCAGCCTGCAAACGGCGCAAGGAACTGCATGGCCGCCGGATCCGAGGCGGTAGCCGCGACCACGATAGTGTGCTCCATGGCGCCGTGCTCTTCCAGCTTGCGCACCACGGCGGCAACGGAGGAGGCCTTCTGGCCGATGGCGACATAGATACATTTAATGCCGGAGCCTTTCTGGTTGATGATCGCGTCGACGGCGATAGCGGTCTTACCGATCTGGCGGTCACCGATGATCAGCTCCCGCTGGCCGCGGCCGATGGGTACCATGGCGTCAATCGCCTTGAGGCCGATCTGCACGGGCTGGTCCACCGACTGGCGGGCAATAACACCGGGGGCAACTTTTTCCAGCGCATCGGTCATGGCCGCATTGATCGGGCCCTTGCCGTCAATGGGGCTACCCAGGGCATCGACAACGCGGCCCTGCAGCTCCGGTCCGACCGGTACTTCCAGGATGCGTCCGGTGCAGCGGCAGGACTGGCCTTCAGCCAGGCCCTTGTAATCGCCCAGTACAACTGCGCCGACGGAATCGCGCTCGAGGTTCAGGGCCATGCCGTAGATACCGCCGTCAAATTCGATCATCTCGCCGTACATCACATCGGCCAGGCCGTGAATGCGGATGATGCCGTCGGTTACGGATACCACCGTACCTTCATTGCGAGCCTCGCTGCTGACATCAAGCTGGTCGATGCGTTGCTTGATGATCTCGCTAATCTCAGATGGATTCAGTTGCTGCATGCTCTGTTCCTCAATCCTACGAATTCAATGCTTCGGCCAGCTTGTTCAGCCTGCCGCGCACGGAACCGTCGATCACCAGATCTCCGGCCCTGATTAATACTCCGCCCAGCAGGTTGCTGTCGGTCGATGTGCGAACTGTTACCTGGCGCTCGAGTTTCTTGCCGAGTGCTTGCGCCAAACGGTCGCGGGCTTCATCCGCCAGGTCGAAGGCGGAAACCACTTCGACGTCCACGGACTTTTCCTGGTTCGCCTTGTACTGGCCGAACAGCTTGTGAATCTCGGGCAGCAGGGGCAGGCGCTTGTTGGCGGCCAGCACGGAGATGAAATTCCGCATCTGCGCGTCCAGCGCTTCGCCGCATACCTCGGTGAGTATGCCGGCCTGTTGCGACGCCGTCAGGGAAGGGTTGTTCAATACCGCTTCCATGCCGCTGTCGGCCACGACCGCAGCCGCGGTTCCCAGCTGTTCGAGCCACTGGGAAAGCTGCTGCTTGTCCAGCGCGTACTCGAACGCTGCCTTGGCATAGGGTCGCGCCAGTGTGCTCAGTTCAGCCATAGCTCCCTCGTGTTAAAGCTGGGCGGCCAGCTCGTCGACCAGGTCGGCATGTGCCTTGGGGTCGATCGAGGAGCCGAGAATTTTTTCGGCTCCCGCCAGTGACAGGGCAGCTACCTGGCCGCGTAGTTGTTCCCGGGCGCGGTTGGCTTCCTGCTCGATTTCAGCCTGGGCGGAGGCCTTGACTCGCTGGGCTTCCACCACCGCGGCCTGCTTGGCTTCTTCCACCAGCTGGTTGCCCCGCTTGTTGGCAGCGTCGACGATGGCAGCGGCCTCTTCCTTGGCTTCCCGGAGGCGTTCTACCGCCTTTTCCTTGGCCAACTCGAGGTCATGACTGGCGCGATCTGCCGCCGCCAGACCATCGGCGATCTTGTTTTCCCGCTCCTGCATGGCGGCGATAATAGGCGGCCACACATACTTCATGCAGAACACGACAAAACAGACGAATGCCACCATCTGTCCGATAAGCGTAAGGTTAATATTCACGCCTTGCTCCTCACAGATTATTGGGGGCCACAGCTATCGCGGCCCCGTTCCCGAATGCCTGGCTTAGCCTGCCGCGACAACGAAGATAAGGTACATAGCGATACCAACACCGATAATGGGGATCGCGTCTACCAGGCCCGCGCCCAGGAAGAACGTTACCTGCAGTTTCGGTGCCAGTTCAGGCTGGCGTGCGGATCCCTCGATCAGCTTGCCACCCAGCAGGCCCACGCCGATGGCGGCGCCCAGTCCACCCAGACCCATCATGATGGCGGCAGCTACGTAGATTAATTCCATGATTTTCTCCTAGCGTTAATAACCAAAGTTAAAGTAAATCAGTGATCTTCATGAGCCATGCTGAGATAAACGATCGTCAGCACCATGAAAATAAAGGCCTGCAGAGTGATGACCAGAATGTGGAATATGGCCCATCCAATCTGCAGCAATCCCGCCGGCAGCGCCCAGGCAATACCCGCACTGAACAGGGCCGCTATCAGGATAAAAATCATTTCACCCGCGTACATGTTGCCGAACAGTCGCAGGCCCAGCGAGAAGGGTTTGGCCAGCAGGCCCACCACTTCCATGAACAGGTTCACCGGGATAAATACCGGGTGGTTGAAGGGGTTGAGGGTAAGCTCCTTGACGAAGCCCATGCCCTTCACCTTGATCGAGTAGTACAACATCAGGATAAAGACGCCCAGCGCCATGCCCATGGTGATATTGGGGTCGGTGGATGGCACGATTTTCTGGTAGTGCACGCCGGCCAGTGCCAGCAGCGAGGGAATCAGGTCCACCGGGATGAGATCCATGAGGTTCATCAGGAATACCCAGACGAAAATGGTCAGCGCCAGGGGTGCGACCAGCTTGTTCTGGCCGTGGAAGGTGTCGCGCACGGTGTTGTCGACGAACTCTACGATCATCTCTACGATGTTAACCGCTTTACTGGGTACGCCGGATTCGGCTTTTTTCGCCACCCGGCGAAACAGCCAACAAAAGATGATGCCCAGCCCTATGGACCACAGCATCGAATCGACGTGAATCGCGTTGAAGCCCATAGCCGCGGCCTCGTCGCCACCATGGGCCATCACCCATGCGCCGCCTTCGCCCACCACCGAGCCGTCTTCCCGCTCAAAGCCCGCCGGCAGTTTGCCATAGGTGAGGTTGGTCAGGTGGTGGACAATGTATTCAGAAATCGTCTGGGTTTCGCCTGCCATCTGTAAAAACTCTTGCTTCTGTTCTGTAAGGACCGTTTATCGCCGCAGCAATAACCAGCTTCCAGTAATCTGTATAACCAGCATCGCCAGGTAACCGGCAAATACGCCGGGAGCGTCCAGGGGCCTAAGTGCCACAAAAACGACGGCGAACCCCGCGATACTGAGCAAAAATTTGCCCACCTGCCCCACATAACTGGAGCGGGCTATGGCCCTGGCCGACCTGGCGCCACGCCACCTGAAGGCGAGCGCAGCAAAATACGCCTGGGACACTATGGCGATCAAGCCACCGCTAAGCACCGAATATGCACGTACCTTGTCGGATGCCAGCAGAACTAGGCACAACACAACCAGTACCAGCAGCTGTGCCAGGATGATGCGATAAACCGGAGGTCGGGCAATTTCAGCACCAGCCATTGACGCCTCGCCTTACTCTCCCCGCCGGAACGGAGACTGAAAGCAGCCTCGTTTCGGGCGGGCGCATTATAGGGGCATTACCATGTCGGTTCAACCGACTTGTAACCAGCTGCGGGATTAAAAACAGGGCCTGCAGCCCGCGCCACGGCTGCCACGGTCTCCTCATAGCCGCTGTCCAAAACCCCGCATACTGCATGTTGTGATGGCCCTGGCCAGCACCCCCATATCCTGTGGTTGATGGGCCTATTTGATATGGCTCAGGATGCCGTCGAGTTCATCCAGGCTGCTGTAGGAAAGCACCAGTTTGCCTTTGCCGGCGGCGCCGTGCCGGATCTCCACCCGTGTTCCAAGCCGCTGGGACAGGTCATCCTGCAGGCTGCGTATATTGGGATCGAGTCGCGGTTCCGGCTGGCCGGGTTCGGGATTCTGGCCCTGCTCCAGCAGCTTGCGCACCAGCGCCTCGGTCTGGCGCACAGACAGGCCCCGCGCCACCACGGTACGCGCGGCCTGCGACTGGTGCTCTCCCTCCAGGGCCAGCAGTGCCCTGGCGTGCCCCATTTCCAGGTCGCCGTGCTCCACCAGGCGTCGCACATCTTCGCGCAGCGACATCAGGCGCAGCAGGTTGGCCACCGTGGAGCGCGACTTGCCAATCGCGTCAGCGACTTCCTGCTGGGTCAGCTCGAATTCCTGCTGCAGGCGCTGCAGTGCGGCTGCCTCTTCGATGGGGTTCAGGTCCTCTCTCTGGATATTCTCGATCAGGGCCATGGCGATGGCCGCTTCGTCGGGCACATCCCGGATGATGGTGGGAATGCTGTGCAGGCCGGCCAGCTGGGTGGCGCGCCAACGGCGTTCGCCGGCGATGATCTCGTACCTGCTGTCGGAGATGGGGCGCACGACGATGGGCTGCATGACGCCCTGGGCCTTGATGCTGTCGGCCAGATCCTGCAGTGACTCCGGCTCGATGTCGCGACGCGGCTGGTATTTGCCCCGCTGGATGAGGTCCACCGGCAATTCCTTCAGGACGCCGTCGCCAGGCTGTTCCTGCCCGTTGCCCGTCGCTGGCGGTGTCGGCCTGGCGCCGGCTCCCAGCAGGGCATCCAGCCCCCGACCCAACCCCCGTTTCTTGCCCGACATCCGAATTCTCCGCTCTAGTACGCAGCCGGCTCAGCGGCCAGCTGCTGTTGGGCGAGTTTTTCCTCGCGCCGGATAATTTCTCCCGCCAGGGCCATGTAGGCCTTGGCGCCGCGGGAGTACCTGTCGTAGTACATGGCCGGAACGCCGTGGCTGGGCGCCTCCGCCAGGCGCACGTTGCGTGGCACCACGGTGCGGTAGACCTTGTCGCCGAAATGGTTGTGCAACTGCGACGATACATCGTTGGTCAGGCTGTTGCGCGGATCGTACATGGTGCGCAGTATGCCTTCTATCTGCAACGCGGGATTCACCGTCTCGGCCACCCGCTGGATGGTACCGACCAGCGCCGACAGGCCCTCCAGCGCGTAATACTCACATTGCATCGCGATAATGACGCCATCTGCCGCCACCAGCGCGTTCAACGTCAGCATGTTGAGCGAGGGCGGGCAGTCGATCAGAATATAATCGTAGTTCGCCGCCACCACGGCCAGCGCATGTCGTAAACGCTGCTCGCGGTTCTCGAACTCCAGCAGCTCGACTTCCGCTGCCGTAAGATCGCCGTTGGCGGGCAGCACGTCAAATCCGCTTTCATCGGCAGGGCAAATAGCCCGGGAAACGGCGGCGCCCTGCACCAGGACGTCGTAGATACTGAATTCCAGGCTGTGCTTGTCTACGCCACTGCCCATGGTGGCATTGCCCTGGGGGTCCAGGTCCACCATCAACACCCGTTTCTTCATGGCCGCCAGGGAGGCGGCAAGGTTGACACAGGTGGTGGTCTTGCCGACGCCGCCCTTCTGGTTTGCGATGGTAATGATTCTAGCCAATGCCTCTATCCCCGATTCTGGGTTCTGGCCATTGCCTGGCCCGCCTGTGCCGCAACTACCTGGCGCGGGGCGAGTTCCAGCAAATGGCGCTGTTCGTCCAGGCCGGGCACTGCCAGCGCGTGTACCGCCAGGACTTCGCAGGAAGCAGCCACCTGCTCCAGCTCCCCTGGATCCAGGCTGCCCTTCATGGCCAGGAAGCGGCCCCCGGGGCCCAGCAGATGGCGGCAGGAGGAAACCATGTCCCGCAGCGAGGCATAGGCCCTCGACAACACGACATCGTAAGACCCGGAAGGCTGGAACGATTCCACCCTTTGGTGGTGAACCAGCATGTTATCCAAGGACAGGGCCGTTTTCACCTGAAAAAGGAAGCGTGTCTTCTTGCCGTTGCTGTCCAGCAGGGCGAATTGTCGCTGTGGAAACAATATTGCCAGCGGTACCCCCGGCAGACCGGCACCGGTGCCCACGTCAATGGCGTTGCCCGCCGGCAGGTAGGGGGCCACCGCCAGGCTGTCCAGCAGGTGTCGCGTCACCATTTGCGCAGGGTCGCGCACTGCGGTGAGATTGTAGGCCGCGTTCCACTTGTGCAGCAGTTGCAGGTAGGCCAGCAACTGCTGCCGTTGCCCGGCGTCGCACTCCAGACCCAGGGCATCGCAACCGCGCTGCAGGCGATTCTCCAGCGAGGTATCCAAGCTAGGCCAACTGCCCCTGACTGTCGGCAGCGGGTAGAGGGCTATCGACCTGGCCGGCACCCCGGCCGCGCAGCGCGCCCCGCCGCTTGAGATAGATAAGCAGCAGGGAGACTGCCGCCGGGGTGACCCCGGGGATGCGACCCGCCCTGGCCAGGGTGTCCGGCCGGGCTGCACTCAGCTTTTGCTTCACCTCGTTCGACAGGCCATCCACTGCGTTGAAGTCCAGGTCTACCGGCAAGGTAGTATGTTCGTAGCGTCGCAGCCGCTCTATGTCTTCCTGCTGGCGGTCGATATAGCCGGCGTATTTCGCCTGGATCGCCACCTGTTCCGCCACCTGTGGGTCCGCCGTCGGCTCCCCCTTGAGACCGGCTATATCCGCGTACTCGAGTTCGGGCCGCTTCAGCAAGTCTGCCAGGGAGTACTCCCGGGACAGGGGCTTGCCCAGCTTTGCGGCCAACTGCCCGGCCGGCGGGGTATCGGGGTGTATCCAGGTGCTGGCCAGGCGGGCACTCTCGAGTTGTATGGCCTCGCGTTTCTGCTGGAACCGCCGCCAGCGCTCGTCGTCCACCAGGCCCAACTCGCGTCCGCGCTCGGTGAGCCGCAGGTCGGCGTTATCCTCCCGCAGCAACAGCCGATACTCCGCCCTGGAGGTGAACATCCGGTAGGGCTCGATGGTGCCCATGGTAATCAGGTCATCCACCAGCACACCGATGTAGGCCTCATCCCTGCGCGGACACCAGGGGTCGCGTTCTTGCACCGCCAGCGCCGCGTTGAGGCCGGCGAGCAGGCCCTGGGCCGCGGCCTCCTCGTAGCCGGTGGTGCCATTGATCTGGCCTGCGAAGTACAGGCCCGGCACCGCGCGGGTTTCCAGCGAGGCCTGCAGGTCGCGCGGATCGAAGAAATCATACTCGATGGCATAGCCGGGCCGGGTGATATGCGCGTTTGCAAACCCCTGTATGGAGCGCACCAGGTCGATCTGCACGTCAAAGGGCAGGCTGGTGGAAATGCCGTTGGGATACAGCTCGCTGGTGGTGAGGCCTTCCGGCTCAATAAATACCTGATGGGAGCTCTTGTCGGCAAAGCGGTGGATTTTGTCTTCTATGCTCGGGCAATAGCGAGGACCCACGCCCTCTATGACCCCGGAATACATGGGGGAGCGATCCAATCCGCCGCGTATCACCTCGTGGGTGCGCTCATTGGTGTAGGTGACCCAGCAGCAGCGCTGTTCGGGGTGCTCGGCGACACTGCCCAGGAAGGACATCACCGGCATAGGCTCATCGCCCCACTGCTGCTCCAGGCCACTGAAGTCCACGCTGCGGGCATCGATGCGGGGCGGGGTACCGGTCTTGAGGCGCTCCACCCGGAAAGGCAGTTCCCGCAAACGCCGGGCCAGTGCGATTGAAGGCGGGTCGCCGGCGCGCCCTCCGGCGCTGGCCTGCAGGCCTATATGGATCTTGCCACCCAGGAAGGTCCCGGTGGTCAGAACCACCCTGGGAGCCCGGAAAATCACCCCCATCTGGGTCACCGCCCCCGCCACGCGGCCCTGCTCTATAAGCAGGTCGTCCACCGGTTGCTGGAAGATGGAGAGGTTGGGCTGGGCTTCGAGAATCTGCCGGATGGCGTTCTTGTACAACACCCGGTCAGCCTGGGCGCGGGTCGCCCGCACCGCGGGACCCTTGCGCGAGTTGAGTACCCGGAACTGTATGCCCGCGCGGTCAGTCGCCCGCGCCATGGCTCCGCCCAGGGCATCGACTTCCTTGACCAGCTGGCTCTTGCCGATACCGCCGATAGCCGGGTTGCAGGACATCTGCCCCAGGGTATCCACACTGTGGGTGAGCAGCAGGGTGCGGCAACCCATGCGCGCGGCGGCCAGGCAGGCCTCGGTACCGGCGTGGCCGCCACCGATCACAATTACGTCAAACTGCTGCTGGTATTCCACCGGCCATGGCCTCGCCCGTTCGCCGGGCCTTCTCACAAGGGGGCGAGATTATACTTGTGAGGCGGCCGTTGTACAAAATTTGTTCGCTCCCGCCAGGGCAGCACTCACTTTGGACAGGCCTGTGGGCCTTGTGTACAGTGACGCCCGCCCGGCGCGGCAACGCAACCACCAACCCACCGCTGCCGGGCATCAGATTTCCCGAGGCAGGAGTTTTCGATGGATTGGTTACTGGCAGTACTGGCGATCTTCAACCTGGTTTCCATGATAACGGTGTTTTCACCGCGAGCAGTGCCGCGTCGATCCGTGCCCTGGGCCGTTTTCTTCACCGCCCTGCTGGCCACCGAAATGGCCTGGATCTGGCTGCCACTGCAAGTTTTACTCGCCTGGCTGATGATCGGGGCCGGGGCGCTGGATTCCGGACTGGGCATAGTGGCGCTGCTGGTACTGCTGGCGACCTGGCCGGGCCTGGTGTGGAGCATCTGGCAAACTACCCTCGCCGAGGACACAGTGGAACAGGCCTTGCAGGCAGGACTGGGCAATACCTACCGCAACGAGATTCCACCTGCAATCAGCCACCGGCTGCGCAACAAGGTCAGCTGGCGGGACTGGAAGAACCCCGTGGCCATGCCACGGCCCGGAGTGGAACTGATCCGCCACGTGCCCTACGGTCCCCACGGTGTGCGCCAGCAACTGGATATCTACCGCCCCGAGCACCTGCCGCCAGAGGGTTGCCCTGTGCTGCTGCAGATCCACGGGGGCGCCTGGGTCATGGGGGACAAGGGCAGCCAGGCCCTGCCTCTCATGTACCACCTGGCCGGCAGGGGCTGGATCTGTGTGGCGGCCAATTACCGGCTGAGCCCCAGTGTGGGCTTCCCGACCCACCTCGAGGACTGCAAGCGCGCCCTGTGCTGGATACGTGAACACGGTCGCGACTATGGCATGAATCCGGAATTCGTCGCCGTCACCGGCGGCTCCGCCGGCGGTCATCTATCCGCCCTGATGGGCCTGACAGAAAACCGGCCCGAGTTGCAACCCGGCAAGGAGGGTGTGGATACCAGCGTCCAGGCCTGTATTCCCTTCTACGGTGTATATGACTTCCTGGTGCGCTACCAGCAACATCCCAACAAGCGGGTATACGAGCGTTTTCTGACGGGCAAGGTCCTGCACGAAGCAGTAAATGACAACCCCGCCCTGTGGGACCTGGCTTCTCCCGTGGCCCAGATTCACCCCAAAGCGCCGCCTTTCATGGTTTGGCACGGCACCCACGACAGCCTGGCAGCGGTGTCCGAAGGGCGGGTGTTCAGCCGAAAATTGCGGGAAGTATCGACCAGTCCTGTGGTGTACGTGGAGATGCCCGGTGCGGAACACGCCTGGGAGGTGGTGCATTCCCTGCGAACGGAGCACACCGTGGATGGCGTGCACCGTTTCCTGGAATGGGTGCGGGCGAATTCAGGCGGCGATCAGTGATCGACGGCGTCTGCCGTCGTCAGTCTGTTGTCGCACCACTCCAGTACATCCCCGAACAGGGCATCCCGTTCGGGCTCATTGAAAATTTCATGATAAAGACCGGGGAATATCTCCAGCGCCTTGTCCGTCGACCCGGCATGCTCGAAGAGGAAGCGTGAGCCTTCGGGCGAGGCCATCGTGTCTGCATCGCCGTGCAGTATCAGCAACGGGAGGGTAATTTTGCCCGCCTCGGCCCGCAGGCGGTGCATGCCGCTAAACAGCTGGGCCACCATGCGCGCGGACATCTGGCCGTGGTTGACCAGCGGGTCATCAAGGTAATTTCGCACCACCGCCGGGTCCCGGCTCACACCGTTGGCGTCCAGCTGCATGACGCCTTTCCGCGGCGTAAACAGTGACAGGCAACGTATCACCAGCATTTGCAGCATCCCTGGTTCGATATCAGTTTTTATCGCAGCACCGGACAGCACACAGCCGACATAGTCCTGCTGCCGGGACAGGAGGTGCAGGCCCGCCAACAGTCCCCCCATGCTGTGTCCAATCAGGAATCGCGGCACACCGGGAAAGTCCTTGTCGACCTGCTGCCGAAACTGTTCCAGGGTCGCCAACAGCTCCTCCAGGCTGTCGATATGGCCGTAGGTGCCCGCGGATTTACCATGGCCTGGGTGATCGAGGGCGGCGACGACGTAGCCGCGGGCAGTAAAAAAGCGCGCCAGGATCGCGTAGCGACCGCTGTGCTCGCCGGCGCCGTGCACCAGCAACAGCAGCGCCCGCGGTGGGGTGGCCGGTTGCCAGTACTGCCAGTAAACCTCCTGGTCACCGACACCCCGGAACGTACCCTCTGTGTGTTGCATAACTTGCTCCCGCCGGCGACTCAGCCGACCTCCGCGATAAACTTACCGATCTCGTCCCAGGCCTCGCGCGCCTCGGTGAGCTGGGGATAGAACATATGCCAGACATGCACCATATGGGTCCAGCTTTGCAGCTTTGCGGGCGAGCCCGCCGCGACGGCGCGATTAACATAGCGCACGGCATCACCGTACAGCATTTCCGCCTCACTGGCATGGACCAGCACCGGCGGCAGCCCGGACAAATCGCCGTACACCGGCGACACCAGCGGATTCCTCGGGCTGATTCGCGACTGTAACCAGGAAAACCACCACAACAGTGGCAGCGGCACTCTGGACATGGTTTTGAACACGGGGCCCAACATGGCATCTGTCTCCATGTTGCTCTGGAGGGTGGGCGAACGAAAGGTGGTGTCTGTTGCCGGTGACAGGGCCACGGCGGCATCAGGTGCCCGCAGCCCCTGGTCCCGCACCCAGGCGATCAGCGAGAGAGTCAGGTTGCCGCCGGCTGAGTCACCGCCCACGTAAACCCGCTCTGCCGGGGCAGTCAGTCCATTCGGACCATTGTCCAGGATCCAGCGATAGGCCTTGCGACAATCCTCGATCCCCGCCATCCGCGGGTGCTCCGGCATCAGGCGGTAATCGATGGCCAGCACCGCCGCGCCACTCACTTCAGAGAAACGGTTGGTGATATTGCGATGGCTTTTGGGGCTGCCCATGGTAAAAGCGCCGCCATGTATGTACAGCACCCTGCGGGCCGGATCGGCCCCGGGCGCCAGCACCCACTCGGCGGGTATCCCATCCGCGTTTACCGGGGTAATGGTGGCGGCGATTTCCAGACCGTCGGAAATGCCGTCCATGTATTCCCGCATCAATGGCAGGCGTTGCCGATAAGGCGCGCGCTGGATACTGCCGGTATTGACCTGCAATGACGCCACCACCGTATCGTGCTCGTCGCTGGGCGTATCACCACCGGTGAAACGCTGTCCGGACGGGACATCGAACTGGCTGAGGCTGGGGCCACGCAGATGCAGGAAAGTAATGGCAACCAGAACCAGGACAATTAAGACAAACCAGGCCACGCTATCCTCACAGTCGTGTAAAAATGGTGCGACAGTATAACCCCGTTTGAGTCAACGGCCAGTAGGCTGACCCGCTTGTCACGGCTGCTGCTTATTGGTTAGCATGGCCGGTAGCCAATTAATAATAAAGCGGGATATTCAATATGACCGATTACTTTGTGCTACCCCCCCTGTTTGGCCTTGCGGGCCTCGCAATCGCCTTCATCATCTACCACATCATGAGCCGCCACAATTTCGGCGACGGCAAAGTGAAGAAAATCGGCGACCAGATTCATTTGGGTGCCATGGTTTTCATGAAGCGTGAGTACCAGATGCTGAGCCTGTTCGCGCTGGCATTGCTGGTGGCTATTTTCGTTTCGCCCCTGGGCCTGAACACGGCCCTGGCTTTCCTGGCCGGCGCGGTCTCCTCGGCCACCGCCGGCTACCTGGGCATGTACGCCGCCACCAAGGCCAATGTTCGAACCGCGGTGGCGGCACACAACCACGGCCAGGACCTGGCGCTATCCATAGCGTTTTACGGCGGCTCCGTAATGGGTTTATGCGTCGCCTCGCTGGGTCTGGTTGGACTGGGAACGGTGTACTGGTACTTCGGCGGTGATCCAGCCACCGCCCACGCCATACACGGTTTCGGCATGGGCGCCTCGGTGGTGGCACTGTTTTCCCGTGTCGGCGGCGGCATCTTCACCAAGAGCGCCGATGTGGGGGCAGACCTGGTGGGCAAGGTGGAAGCGGGCATTCCCGAGGATGATCCGCGCAACCCCGGGGTCATCGCCGACAACGTGGGCGACAACGTTGGCGACATCGCCGGCATGGGTTCGGATATTTTTGAATCCTACTGCGGTTCGATGATTGCCTGCATAGCCATTGCTTCCACCATGGCCATCGATATTCGCGATGGCATGATGTTCCTGCCGCTGGCACTGGCGAGCATCGGCCTGCTGTCCTCCATCTGCGGCATCGGTATCGTGCGCATGCGGGCAAATGCGGCGCCTGAAGCCGCCCTGCGCAGCGGCACGCTGCTGGCACCGGTGATTTTCGTCGCTATCGCCTGGTTCCTGATCCCGGCCATGGGCCTGGACAGCAACATCTGGTGGTCGGTGGTCTGTGGTGCAGTAGGCGGTGTGGCCATTGGCCTGATCACCGAGTATTACACCGGCGGCTCACCGGTTCGCAAAATCGCCAAGTCCGGCGAAACCGGCCCGGCTACGGTGATGATCACGGGCCTGGCAGTAGGTATGGAATCGGTGGTGCTGCCCGTGCTGTTCCTGTCGGCTATTATTTACGTTTCCACCCTGCTGTCCGGGCTCTACGGGGTCGGTATCGCGGCGGTAGGTATGCTGGCCACCGTGGGTATCACCATGGCTATCGATGCCTATGGGCCGGTGGCCGATAATGCCGGCGGCATCGCCGAGATGGCGGGCATGGGCAAGGAAACCCGCAAAATCACCGATGGCCTGGACGAGGTAGGCAATACCACCGCTGCCATAGGCAAGGGTTTTGCTATTGGGGCGGCGGCACTGGCCGCCATGGCGATCATCGCAGCCTATGTGCAAACCGTGGAGGTGCACAACCCGGGCTTCGCCCTGGAAATCACCAACCCTGTAGTACTGGTGGGCATGTTCATCGGCGGCACCATACCGTTTCTCATCGCCTCCATCACCATGACCGCGGTGGGCGAGGCGGCCTTCGACATGATCAACGAGATCCGCCGGCAGTTTCATGAAATCCCCGGCCTGCTGGAAGGCAAAGCGGACCCCGATACGGCCAAGTGCGTGGACATCGCCACCACTGCCGCCCTGCGCCGCATGATTCTGCCGGGGGTTATCGCCGTGGCCGCGCCGGTGCTGGTGGGTTTCGGACTCGGCCCCGCTTCCCTGGGTGGGATGCTCGGTGGCGCCCTGATCGCCTGTGTACTGCTGGCCCTGATGATGGCCAACGCCGGCGGCGCCTGGGACAACGCCAAGAAGTATGTCGAAAAAGGCAACCTGGGTGGCAAGGGTTCCGATACCCATGCGGCGGTGGTGGTGGGTGATACCGTCGGCGACCCCTTCAAGGACACCTCAGGCCCGGCCATGAACATCCTGATCAACGTCATGGCGATAGTCAGCCTGGTGATAGCTCCCCTGTTGTAGCTTCGAGGGCGCAGCCCGGCAGCCCGGGCTGCGCCTGATATTCCCACTTCCATTTCACTCTTTCGGGTAAACCGGCGAGGCGATACCATGGCCTGTACCACGCCAGAGTGATGTGATTGTGCCCGCCCGTTCCGACAGCGAAAAATCCCTCATCATTGAACGCATGTGCAGTTTTATTCCCCACTGCATGCTGCTGGGAATACGCCTTGAGCAGGTGATCGGTGAGGAAGTCACCCTGCGCCTGCCCTATCGCCCCGAATTGGTCGGAAACCCCGAAACAGGCGTGATTCATGGCGGAGCACTAACCGTACTACTGGACCAGACCCTGGGTACGGCCGGTATCTGCTGCGATCGCGTAGGGACGATGATCACGCCCACCCTGGACCTGCGCATAGACCATCTCGGTGCAGCGCCGGCGGGCCTGGATATTCTTGCCTGCGCGAGGGTTTACAAAGCCACCCGGCGGATCCTGTTCGTAGAGGGCTTTGCCTACAGCCAGTCCCGGGATGAACCCATTGCCAGGGCGACCGGCAGCTGGGTGCAGATGCCGGAGCTCGACGAACTGCTGCGTGCCTCACAGGCCGGGGCACAGCAGCAGTGAGCCTTTCGGAACTCATCAAGCGCGCTCCGGATGCCGCTATGCTAGCGCTTTGGCTGGAGAAGATTCCCTATGCCGTTTATCTCGGCATAAGGGCAGAAGTCCAGGGCGAGGACATCCTGTTCATCCTGCCGTGCGACGATAAACTGGTTGGCAACCCCACCCTGCCAGCCATACACGGTGGCGTGGTGGGCGCATTCATGGAACAGGCGGCAGGGTTACACCTGGTGGCCAGGATGACAGCACCAGCGCTGCCCAAAATAATAAATTTTTCCCTGGATTACCTGCGACCGGCTCGCCTGCGGGAAACCTATGCCAGCTGCTCCCTGACCCGGCAGGGTCGGCAGATAGCAAACGTCAGCATCAGTGCCTGGCAGGAAAACAGCGAGACGCCAGTGGCGATTGCGCGGGCCCACTTTTTATTGCCTGGGGTCGGGTAACAGGCGCCGCTTCGCTACCGGTCCGGGACTTACCCTGACGCCCTGCTCCGCAATTTTTCCAGTACCCGCAGGAAGGTCCCCGGCTCCTGGGCGCCGGGAATACCGTAACTATCGTTGAGAAAAAACATGGGCACGGCGTGCACCTCGCGCTCCAGCCAGCGCGCCTGCTCGGTCCGCACCGCTTGCGCATACACACCGCTGGCAAGCACCTGGCGTGCTTCACCACTATCCAGCCCCACCCGGCCCGCCACGGCGGCAAGCAGTTCGTGATCGCCGACATTTTCCCGGCGGCTGAAAAATGCCTCGAACAGCGCCAGCTTCAATTCGGTCTGTCGTCCCTGCTCCCCCGCCCAGTGCAACAGCTGGTGAGCGGAAAAGGTGTTGTAGATGCGCATACCATCGTAGTAATCGAAGTGAAAGCCCAGGGAGTCACCCAACTCCGTCAGGCGTTGTCTGGCCCCCTGGCTCTGTTGTGGCGAGGTCCCGTATTTTTGCGCCAGGTGCTCGCGTAACTCCTGACCTTCCGGGGGCATATGCGGGTTCAACTCGAAGGGTTGCCAGTGGATCTGCACAGCAAAAACACCGGGCAACTGATCCAGGGCGCGCTGCAATTGGCGGTAGCCGATAATGCACCAGGGGCACACCACATCCGAAACGATATCGATGCGCAGGGGGGTCGGTAGATGTGGTTCGGCACTTTGCATAGCGGGCCTAGGTTAGGAGTTTCCAGCGTCCCTGGCAACACAATACTGCAGCCGTGAAATCTCTTAACAAATAAGTAATTTATATATATGTAGGTATATATAGAATTATTGTTGTAGTAATTATTAAGCGCCCCATTGCCTTTGGATAAGCCTGCTTTTAACTATAAAAACAATAAGATAGCGCAATGATAAGTACAGCCATAAACACTTGGCCTGGCGGTGAAAAACCGTGGCGTAGTTGTTGATCAAAGCCGTTTTGCTGTGGAGCAATTTCTGCCATGGCCGGGCTGCAACGCTTTTCCACATTTCATTGGCGGACTGGCCAAGGGTTTATCCCTTGGTTTTCCAACAGAACCGCGGGACTATTTTACCACCGGGGATGTCGCGGTGAATGCCTGTTATCAAGCTGGTGATGAATCGCGAAGGACAGTCGCGAATATCGCGATCATGTGGATAAGCTGTGTTTGTCCTGTGACTGTTTATTTACCGATACAGAAACTGGAAAAAATATTGCCGAGTAACTCATCACTGCTGACGGCGCCAGTGATTTCCCCCAGCGCCTGCTGACAGGCTCGCAGGTCTTCCGCCAGCAGTTCACCGGCACCCGCACCGGCCAGTTGCGATTGACCCGCGAGCAGGAAGCCCAGTGCGGATTCCAGGGCCTGCAGGTGGCGGCGACGGGCGCTGAAAGTACCCTCGCCGGGGTCGGCGAAGCCCATGCTGTCTTTGAGATGGTTTTTCAGCACCTCCAGCCCGGCGCCGCTGGTGGCGGACAGGATGACACTTGTGTACTGATTCAGTAGTTCAACCCCGGGCTGGCGCCCGGACAGGTCGCATTTGTTGTGGACCAGGGTGACGGGAATATCGCGAACCTGGTCGCGTATCTCTGCCGGGAGCTGGGCGTCCATGCCGGCAGCGTCCGGGTCGCTGCCGTCTATCACCAGCAGGATACGGTCCGCCGAGGCTATCTCTTCCCGGGCGCGCCTGATACCTTCACGCTCCACTTCGTCATCGCTGTCGCGCAATCCGGCGGTATCGACAACATGCAGGGGCATCCCGTCGAGCTGGATATGCTCGCGCAGTACGTCCCGGGTGGTGCCGGCAATAGCGGTAACAATAGCCGTGTCGACGCCGGCGAGGGCATTCAGCAGGCTGGACTTGCCGGCATTGGGTTTACCGGCGATGACCAGTTTCATGCCCTCGCGCAGCAGGCTGCCCTGCCTGGCCTGTGCCAGCACCGCCTGCAATTGTTCGATAATATCCGCCAGTTGCGCCGCTACCTGTCCCTCCTGGATAAAGTCGATTTCCTCCTCGGGAAAATCGATGGCGGCCTCCACGTAGACCCGCAGGTGTGTGACCATCGCTACCAGCTGATCTATCTTGCTGGAAAATTCACCCTGCAGGGAGCGACTCGCATTCAGGGCAGCCTGTTCAGTGCTGCTGTTGATCAGGTCGGCAATTGCCTCCGCCTGGGCCAGGTCCAGCTTGTCGTTGAGGTAGGCCCGTTGGGAAAACTCCCCGGGCCCTGCCTGCCGGGCACCGCGACCACAGACTTCCCGCAGCAACAAATCGAGTATCACAGGTCCGCCGTGGGCCTGCAGTTCGACAACATCCTCGCCGGTGAAGGAGTGCGGCGCGGGGAAGTACAGCGCGATACCGGTATCCAGCAGGGTATCGTCCTGGCTGCAAAAAGAGCTGAAATGGGCGTGCCGGGGCGTCAGCCGTATGGACGTCATCGCCTCGCCTATGCTTCTGGCGGCGGGTCCGGAAATGCGGATAATACCGACCCCACCGCGACCCGGTGCCGTTGCAACAGCCGCGATGGTGTCCCGGTCGATCAGGACTTGCTTGCCTGGCCTTCAATCTGCCTGGTGATCACGTACTGCTGGGCCATGGACAGCAGGTTGTTCACCACCCAGTACAGGACCAGGCCCGCTGGGAACCAGAGGAAGAAGAAGGTGAATACCACGGGCATCCACTGCATGATCTTGGCCTGCATCGGGTCCGGTGGTGGTGGGTTGAGTTTCTGCATGAAATACATGCTGGCGCCCATCATCAGCGGCAGCACGAAATAGGGATCCATGACCGACAGGTCCTTGATCCACAGGATGAAGGGGGCCTGGCGCAGTTCCACGCTTTCCATCAGGGTCCAGTAGAGGGCGATAAAGACCGGCATCTGTACCAGGATGGGCAGGCAGCCTCCCATGGGATTGATTTTTTCCTTGCGGTACAGATCCATCATGGCCTGTGACTGCTTCTGTTTATCCTCGGCGTACTGCTCCCGAATCTCCTGCATCTTCGGTTGCACACGGCGCATGTTGGCCATGGACTTGTAGCTGGTAGCGGACAGTTTGAAAAAAGCGGCCTTGATCAGCACCGTCAGCAGGATGATGGCGACCCCCCAGTTGCCCACCAGGGCATGGATCTTGGTCAACAACCAGAACAGGGGCTGGGCAATCCACCACAGCCAGCCGTAATCCACGCTGAGCTCCAGGTAAGGCGAGATTTCCTTCAGGCGATACTGGTCCTTGGGACCTGCATAGAATTCCGCCCCTGTTTCGCCCTGCTGGCCCGGGTCCAGTACCAGGGCGGGACTGGTGAAGCCGGCGATATTGAAACCGCTTTTGGTGACCCGCGTGCTGTAGGTGTGACTCTGGTCGGGGTTGGGGATCCAGGCGCTGAGGAAGTAGTGCTGGATCATGGCAATCCAGCCGCCGGGCAGGTTGGCCTTGAAGGGATCTTCCTTCATGGCCTCGAAGGTAAACTTGGTAAAGTGATCATCCGGTTGGGTGGTGGCCGCGCCCAGGAAAGGCGCCAGCCCCATGCCACCCGAGGAGCTGGCGGAGGGCGCCGGACTGCTGTCCCGCTTGAGCTGCCCAAACATATTGGCCTGCCAGCGGCTGTCACTGCCGTTGTCGACCAGGTAGGCAACCTGTATCAGGTAGTCGCCACGGGTGAAGGAAAATCGCTTGGTGATCTGGATCCCCTGGTCGTTCCGCCAGCTGAGATCGACGACCAGGTTGTCACTATTGTCACCCAGCCTATATATAGAAGAAGCAGTGCTGTAGGTGGGGCGTCCGTTGCGGTCGATACCATCGGGCCCGATCAGTCCGCTCTGGGCAACGTAAACGCGGGTGCTGTTGTCTTCAAGCAGCACGTAGGGTACATCCGGGGTATCGATGCGGGCCGGGTATTTCGGCAGGTCCAGCTCGATGATGTCGCCGCCTTCCAGGTCGATGGCAAGTTGCAACACGTCGGTATAGACCTGGACCACCCGCTCCTTGCCACTGTCGATGACGGGCTCAGCGTCAATCTGCGCCTGGCCATCGGCGAGTTGGGGGAGATCCTCCTCACTGCCCGAAGTACTGGCAACAGCCTGGTCGCCCAGGCTCGGCGCATCGGACTCTGCGGCAGCCGACAAGCGGCTGCTTTCCTGCACTTGCGGAGTGGCCCTGCTGTCCTTGAAGTCTACCCACTTGGTGAGCAACATGAAGGACAGTACGGCAATGGCGCCGATCAGCAATGAGCGTTGCAAATCCATAATAAATTCTTTGGTCTAGTGTGAGTGCGGGCAGGGAGGAACGGGGTCGACACCGCCTTCGTGCCAGGGGTGGCATTTGGCCAGTCTGGCCAGGGCGAGATAACTGCCGCGTACAACACCGTGCGAGGCTATAGCTTCCCGGGCGTAGCTGGAACAACTGGGGTAAAAACGGCAGTGATTGCCCAGTAAAGGACTCAGGCAGGTCTTGTAGCAGTCAATCAGGAATATGAACAAGCGGCGCATTAGCGGTCCCGGCTGGTCTCTGGTTCTGGCTTGGGGAAGTGACGGCCCAGTTTCTGCCACTGCTGCTGCAATATAGTGGATAGCTCCGCATTATCCAACTGGTCTATGCCCCGGCGCGTCAGCAGCACTACGTCCAGTGACGGCTCACTTGCGGGCAGGGTGCGAAAAAACTCTCTGGCAATGCGCTTTATGCGGTTGCGCTGTACCGCCAGGCGAACGTTTTTCTTCGCTATGACCAGACCGAGGCGATGTTCTGCCCCGCTGTTTTGCCGGGCCAGTAACAGCAGGTACTTGTGCGAGGCCTTGGCGTCCGCCCGGTCGAATACCCGGCTGTAGTCCCCGGCGTTGAGTAAGCGCTTGGCCTTGGGAAAACGGCCATCGTGCTCACTCTCCTCCACTAACCGCTTCAGAGTGCCAGGCGCTTGCGGCCCCGGGCGCGACGACGGTTGATGACCTGGCGACCACCCCTGGTGGCCATACGGGCGCGAAAGCCATGGGTGCGAGCGCGCTTGATGACGCTGGGCTGAAAGGTTCTTTTCATAACTGGGTATCCAGAGCAAGTTCGTGCCTGAGACTGCGATGCACCATAGTGACAGGTCGCGGTCGGTGGCCGGAAAAAAGGTGGGGTATTCTAGTGAAATGCCGGGGCTAATTCAATCGCGCTGGCGGTAATATTACCCTATTGCCCGCAGCGCCCCGATTCTGGCGCCGCACAGGCACCGTTTACAGCGGACCATGCCAGCCTGTTCAGGCTCCTGTTTCCCTTGCCCCGAGGTCCTGCAACGGCGGGCCCTGCGGCCATCAGCACACACATTTTCCAACACATATACACATGTTATCCACAGATAAACTTATTCCGAACAGAAATTTGCTTTATAGTATAAAAAACAATCGGAAATAAGCTAACACATTGATAATTAATAATTAAAAAAATCTCGATCCGGCGCCTATTTTTGTGGATAAGTCTTCTGTCCGGGGGTATTATATCGGCACTGATCGGGCGTGCCTCGGCAGTTAATAAAAAACTCTATTTCTTTGTTTCTCACTTGCAGGGAGACTGGTCGCACGACCAGCTTCAAGGGGTTCCCTTTGCCTGAAGCAGTATGGCAGCAGTGTATTAATCGGCTACACGACGAGTTGCCGTCACAACAGTTCAACACCTGGATACGGCCGCTACAAGCCAGTAGCGATGGGCGTTGCCTGACCCTGTTTGCCCCCAATCGATTTATCCGAGACTTTGTATCCGACAAGTTTGCCGAACGTATCAACGAACTGGTCCGGGAGGTGGGCCAGGAGCGGGTCATGGACGTGGTTCTGCAGATCGGGACCGGGGATATGCAGGCTGCAGCGGATACCCGGCCCGCGGCGGTGGCAGTGCCCCAGCAGCCGCAGGAGACCCGGGCTGGCGTGCATCCCGCTATCTCCGGTTTTGCAGTTAGCGGCTCGGCCAGGGCGGAGTCGATCCGGCCAGCCCAGCCCCGGGTCGAAGCGGTGCGCAAGGTTGATGTGGGAGGCTCGCTGCAACACCAGCCCCACCTGGTGGAGAATTACACCTTCGACAATTTTATCGAGGGCAAATCCAATCAGCTCGCCCTCGCGGCGGCCAAACAGGTAGCGCAGAACCCCGGTGACTCATACAACCCTCTGTTTCTGTATGGCGGAGTAGGTCTGGGCAAAACCCACCTCATGCATGCCGTCGGCAACTCCCTGAAGCAGGAAAATCCCCAGGCCAAGGTGGTATACCTGCACTCCGAGCGCTTCGTGGCAGATATGGTCAAGGCGTTGCAGCTCAACGCCATCAGTGATTTCAAGCGCTACTATCGCTCGGTGGATGCCCTGTTGATTGATGACATCCAGTTTTTTGCCAAGAAGGACAGGTCCCAGGAAGAGTTCTTCCACACCTTCAATGCCCTGCTGGAGGGCGGCCAGCAGATGATCCTGACCTGCGATCGCTACCCCAAGGAAATCGACGGCCTGGAGGAGCGCCTGAAATCCCGTTTCGGCTGGGGCCTGACCGTGGCGGTGGAGCCCCCCGAGCTCGAGACCCGGGTTGCCATCCTGATGAAAAAAGCCACCCAGGCTCGCATAGACCTGCCTCCCGATGCAGCTTTCTTTATTGCCCAACGCATCCGCTCAAATGTGAGAGAGCTAGAGGGTGCGCTTAAAAGAGTGATAGCTAGCGCTCACTTCATAGGCAAGCCAATCGATGTGGACCTGGTCAAGGAAAGCCTTAAGGACCTGCTGGCCCTGCAGGACAAGCAGGTCAGCCTGGATAATATCCAGCGTACTGTGGCGGAGTATTACAAGATAAAAGTAGCGGATCTGATGTCGCGACGGCGCAGCCGGTCGGTCGCCCGTCCCCGCCAGGTAGCCATGGCCCTGGCCAAGGAATTAACCAATCACAGCCTCCCCGAAATCGGTGACAGCTTTGGTGGCAGAGACCACACGACAGTGCTGCACGGATGTCGTAAAATCAAGGAACTTCGCGAAACTAACTCCGATATTAGCGAAGATTACAAAAACCTGTTGCGATCGCTCACAACTTGATAATCTTCGCGCGGGGTTATTAAGTACCGGAACAATACCGGGTCGAAATCAACAATAAGCACCATCGGTGGGAAGGGATATCAGTTATATGAAGTTCACTATTTCGCGGGATGCGCTGCTCAAGCCGTTGAATCTTGTAGCTGGCGTGGTCGAGCGTCGGCAAACGTTACCGATACTGGCAAACGTATTGCTGGTGCTGGATGGGGATCACCTGTCGCTAACCGGTACCGACCTGGAGGTGGAGCTGGTTGGCCGGGTGCAGTTGTCCGGGGCCGGCGATTCGGGTGAGGTTACTGTGCCGGCTCGCAAGCTGGTTGATATTTGCAAGTCACTCCCGGAAGGAGCAGATATTGATTTTACCGTGCAGGAGAACAAGGTCACGGTTAAATCCGGTCGCAGCCGCTTTACGCTCTCCACCCTGCCGGCCAGGGAGTTTCCCAATGTCGAGGACAGTATGGGGACCCACCAGTTCACGGTAAAGCAGGGACAACTCAAGCGCCTTATCGATCGCACCAGCTTCGCCATGGCCCAGCAGGACGTGCGTTACTATCTCAACGGTATGCTGTGGGAGATTCGCGACAAGCACCTGCGGGTGGTGGCCACTGACGGGCATCGCCTGGCGATGTGCACCCTCTCAGGAAAGATCGACGCCAGCGATGACACTCAGGTGATTCTGCCTCGCAAAGGCGTTCTCGAGCTGGCGCGGCTGCTGCTGGAGGAAGACGCTGATATTGCTATCGTCATCGGCAGCAACCATATCCGGGCTACCACGCAGCACTTCACCTTCACCTCCAAACTCGTGGACGGCAAGTTTCCTGACTACCAGCGTGTCCTGCCCCGCTCACCTGACAAGATAGTGCTCGGTTCGCGTACGGACTTGCGCCAGGCGTTCACCCGCACCGCGATTCTATCCAATGAGAAATACCGGGGTGTGCGGCTCAAACTGACCTCCAACACCCTGGATATAGTTGCCAACAACCCTGAGCAGGAGGAGGCGGAAGAAGCGGTCGCAGTCGATTACGAAGGTGATTCGCTGGAAGTGGGCTTCAATGTCAGCTACCTGCTGGATGTGCTGGGTGTATTGTCTGGCGAGCAGGTCAAGTTGTCCCTTTCCGACCCGAACAGCAGCGCCCTGCTGGAAGAGTCAGACGCCGACGATTCCCTTTATGTTGTTATGCCCATGCGCCTCTAGGGAGGCGCCTGACCAGATCCCCTCCTCCCTGTTTTCCATCTCCGCCGCCCCGGCCGGGCGGCAGGACCCAGGGCTACAGTGTCATTAAGCCGTTTGCAGATAAATCGGGTGCGCAACCTGGGCCAGGTCCATTTGCAGGATCTGCAGCAGGTGAATGTCTTCCACGGCTGCAACGGTAGCGGCAAGACCAGTGTGCTGGAGGCTATACACCTGCTGGGTATGGCCCGATCGTTTCGTGGCAGCAGTGCCAAATCCCTGATTTCCCACGGTAAACCGGACTGTGTGGTCTATGGCCAGGTGAACTCGCCGGGCTACCCTGCCCCCGTGCCGCTAGGGATACAGCGCAGTATCGATGGTGACGTACAAATAAAAGTCAGTGGTACAGCGCTGCGCTCGGTAGCGCAACTGGTGGAGCATCTACCCCTGCAGGTAATAAACGCGGACAGTTTCGACCTGCTGACGGGGGCGCCCGGTGCGAGAAGACGCTACCTGGACTGGGGAGTGTTCCACGTGGAACATCGCTTCCTGGAGCAGTGGCAGCGATTTCAACGCTGTATAAAACAACGCAACAAATTGCTCCGGCATGGTAAAATACGGGACGCAGAACTGGCTGTATGGACTCGCGACCTGGCCACGACTGGCGCGGCGCTAGGGGAATACCGCAAGTCCTACTTCGAGGGGTTGCTACCCCGTTTCAAGGAGATCATCTCCCGGTTGGCACCCTCGCTTTCGAACCTGGAACTGCGCTACCAACAGGGCTGGGATCGTCAACTGGACTATCGCGATGCCCTGGAGGCTACCGCCGCGTCGGATATCGAGCAAGGGTATACCCACGTAGGTCCACAGCGAGCCGATATCAAGGTGATGACAGACGGACGCCTGGCGGCGGAGACCTTGTCCAGGGGCCAGCAGAAGCTGGTCGTTTGCAGCCTGAAGCTGGCGCAGGGCCAGCTGATGACAGAGCAGGGCAAGGCGCGCTGTGTTTACCTGGTAGATGATCTGCCCTCCGAGCTGGATGCCCAACATTGCCGCAAGGTGTGTGAACTGCTCGCATCCATGGGGGCTCAGGTGTTTATCACCTGTATAGACCGGGAAGATATCGAGGCGCTATGGCCGGAGACAGGCAGGGACCAGATGGCAATGTTCCACGTGGAACACGGGGTTGTACAAAAGGGCGTCCCTGAACCGGGGGCAGCACCGACAGCCGGCACGAGCCAGCACTAGGCTGGGTGGCCGGATACGCATATTAATAGAAGCAGTAATCGAGACTTGAAACATGAGTGACACCGAGCACAATTACGATTCCTCCAGTATCAAGGTCCTGAAAGGCCTGGATGCAGTGCGCAAACGCCCCGGTATGTACATCGGGGATACCGACGATGGCACCGGCCTGCACCATATGGTGTTCGAGCTGGTGGACAACTCTATCGATGAAGCGCTGGCGGGTCACTGTAGCGAGATCTCCATCGTTATTCACCCCGACGAATCGGTCAGTGTTGCCGACAACGGCCGGGGTATCCCGACGGAAATGCACGAAGAGGGCGTCTCCGCTGCTGAGGTCATCATGACCGTGCTGCACGCAGGGGGTAAGTTTGATGACAATACCTACAAGGTATCCGGCGGCCTGCACGGCGTCGGGGTATCAGTGGTCAATGCCCTGTCGGAAGAGTTGGTGCTGACAATTCGGCGCGAAGGCAAAATGTACGAGCAGGTTTATCGCCACGGCGTACCCGACGCACCCCTGGCGGAGATCGGAACCACCAGCTCATCGGGCACCGCTGTACGTTTCAAGCCATCTCCGGCCACGTTTACCAATATCCAGTTCCACTTTGAGCAGCTGGCCAAGCGCCTGAGAGAGCTGGCTTTCCTCAACTCGGGCGTGCGTATCGTCCTCAAGGATGAGCGCAGTGGTAAAGAAGAAACCTATCAGTACGATGGTGGACTGAAGGCCTTTGTGGACTACCTTAACCTGAATAAAACCGTGGTGAACAAGCCCTTTCACTTCCAGCTGGACACGGACGACGGGATAGGGGTCGAGGTAGCCCTGCAGTGGAATGACTCTTTCCAGGAGAATATTTTCTGTTATACCAACAATATTCCCCAGCGCGATGGCGGTACCCACCTCGCAGGTTTCCGCGCGGCCCTCACCCGCAGCCTCAATACCTATATAGAGAAAGAGGGTCTGGCAAAGAAAGCCAAGGTCAATACCACCGGGGACGACGCCCGGGAAGGCCTGACGGCCATCATTTCGGTGAAGGTACCAGACCCCAAGTTCTCTTCCCAGACCAAGGACAAACTGGTGTCTTCGGAAGTAAAGACAGCGGTCGAACAGGCCATGAACGCCCAGTTCAATGACTATCTGCTGGAAAACCCCGCTGAAGCCAAATCCGTGGTGGGCAAGATGCTCGATGCGGCCCGCGCCCGGGAAGCTGCGCGCAAGGCCAGGGAGATGACGCGACGCAAGGGGGCCCTGGATATAGCCGGACTCCCGGGGAAGTTGGCGGATTGCCAGGAGAAGGACCCCGCGCTGTCTGAGCTTTACCTGGTGGAGGGTGACTCCGCCGGTGGCTCCGCCAAACAGGGCAGAAACAGGAAGTTCCAGGCCATCTTGCCCCTCAAGGGCAAGATCCTCAACGTGGAAAAAGCCCGCTTTGACAAAATGCTGGGCTCCGCCGAGGTCGGCACCATTGTAACGGCCCTGGGCTGTGGCATTGGCAAAGAGGAATTCAATCCGGAAAAGCTGCGCTATCACAGTATTATCATCATGACCGACGCAGATGTTGACGGTTCACACATTCGCACCCTGCTGCTGACCTTCTTCTTCCGGCAGATGCGCGAACTGGTGGAGCGCGGCCATATCTTTATCGCCCAGCCTCCGCTGTACAAGATTGCCAAGGGCAAACAGCACCAGTACCTCAAGGATGATGATGCCCTGATGCAGTACCTGACCCAGTCCGCATTGGAGGGAGCTTCTATCTATGTCAACCCGGATGCGCCGCCGATCGCCGGCAGCGGGCTGGAAGAGCTGGTCACCCGGTATCGCAATGTGGCCAAGACCATTGATCGCCTGAGCCGGCTCTACACCCCGGAGGTGTTGTGGGAGATGGTTTACGGCCAGTCCCTGGAACTGGAGCAAATGAAGGACGAGCAAGCTGTCACTAACTTTGCAGAACAGCTAAGTGAGCGCTTACTAATCTCGGTCTCCAAGGGTAGCGAGTATACTGTCGTGGTGCGCAAGGATCACGAGCGCCAGTTGTTCTTCCCGGTGGTCAAGTTGCTGGCCCACGGGGTGGAATCAGAAACCGAATACCACCACGAGTTTTTCTCCTCCGGTGAGTACCGCAGCCTGGTGGAGCTGGGCAAAACGGTCAACAATCTCATCGAGGAAGACGGTTACTTCCAGCGCGGCGAAAAAACCTTCGCCACCCGCAGCTTTGCCGAGGGGCTGGACTGGTTGATGTCCGAGGCCCGGCGCGGCTACAGCATCCAGCGCTACAAGGGCCTGGGTGAGATGAATCCGGAGCAACTGTGGGAAACCACCATGGACCCGGAAGTGCGGCGCATGCTGAAAGTGACCATCGAGGACGCCATCGCCGCCGACCAGATCTTCACCTGCCTGATGGGCGACCAGGTGGAGCCGCGACGGGAGTTCATCGAGACCAACGCCCTGTCGGTGGCCAACCTGGACGTGTAGAGCCCGTTGTTGTTGGTTCTATCACCAATGCCAACCGATCTGTGCAGGGCAGTTACAGCCCCGATGGAAATAACAGGGTCACGATATTGAGAGTTTTTCCTGGAGATCAACAAGGCTATTGATGTTAATGGTCGGCGCTATGTCCCAGGGATCGAACACTGCGCTGCCTGATCGCTGTAGCCAGGCCGCCTGCCAGCCGGCGGATGCTGCGCCAATAACGTCAAACGGGTTGCTGGAAACCAGCCAGGCTGCTTCTTTGGTGGCCCCTGATTCCCTGAGAAAGTGCGCGTAAACGGTGGGATTCGGTTTGAATGTGCGGACATCGTCACAACTGACGATCCCGTCGAAGCAATCCCGAATGCCCGCGTTGGCAAGCAGTACCTCCACTGCCCTCCTCGCGCCGTTGGAAAAAGCGTACAGGCCGATTCCCGCACCCTGTAACTGCGATAACCCGGTTTTTACATCATCGAAAGCGGGGAGCGAGCTGTAGCTGTCCAGCAATACCTGTTTTTGGTCACCGGTAAGCGGGGTCTGGTAATACAGGCAGGTATATTCCAAAGCCTGGCGTGTACAAATGCCGAAATCAGCATACGCGGCCATCAGCCCACGCCGGAATGAATACTCCAGTTGCTTGTCCCGCCATGTCCGGGAGAATTCGGCGGCACGCTTGCCTATCAAATCTTCCAGCGCGGCGACGACCCCCTGGGTATCGATAAGGGTTCCGTACACATCGAACGCGATTGTTACCGGCATGGCGATCTCCGCTCATGTATAGCTCTGCTTGCTAATAATCCAGGGTAAGTTCGGCGAGGCTTTCGGGCGCAGCGGTCAGTTTGCGGTAACCGGTTTCGGTGACCAGTACCGTGTCGGAGAAACGGAAGCCACCGATGCCGGGCAGGTAGATGCCGGGTTCCACGCTGAAGACCATGCGGGCCTGCACTGCGTGCTCGTAACCTTCCGCCAGGAACGGGCCCTCGTGATCGGTGACCCCGAAACTGTGCCCGGTGCGATGTAGTAAATTTTCCCCATAGCCCCTGTCGCGCAGCAGTTCGTTGACGCGGGCATCGATTTCGGCCATGCAGGCGCCAGGCTTTAACAGGTCGTAGGCCAGGGCCCTGGCATCCAGCATATCGTTAAACGGCTTAACGGCGAGATCGGGAACCCTGCCCAGGAAAAAGGTGCGCTCCAGTTCCGCGCCGTAGCCGTTGGCCATGCCCTGGACGATGGTCACGTGCGGCCCGCCCTCGAGCAGGGGGGAGAACAGCTCGGTAAAATTGTGCGGATCGTCTGACAGGGGCGGTGGCTGGCAGGCGGCATTGAACCTGGAGTTGACGACATTGCTGTGCGGATTATCCAGCAGCAGTTTCTGGATCAGCATGCCGCTCACTTCCTTGTGCAACAGGATTGGCAGCTGGCCGGGCTTGGCCTCCTGCAGCAAGCGGGCATGGCCTGCGGACAACAGTTCGGCACAGTAAGCGATGCGATTGATTTCATATTCCGACTTGATGGCCCGCGCCTGCTCGACAATATCGTGTGCGGCGCTGCGCCCGGCCACCAGTACCGCTATCGAGAGCGGACACTGGCTCTCCAGCCCTATGCGCCTGCCGCCGGCGATGATTTCCGCCAGGCGATCCGACCACATGGCACCCGCTGGTGCGGGAAACTCGAAATACTGCGCCAGCTCCAGCGGCCCGACCGCGCGCACGCGAATGTGGTTTTCTTCCAGCCTGGGAGTCAGGAAAGTCGGGGTACCGCTGGCGGGTACCACGAGGATGAAGGGGCGTTCATGCACGAAGTTGGCGAAATTGGTGAGATAGAAGATGTTGGCCGGGTCGTGGCAGAGGTAAAAATCCAGCCCCAGTTCGCCCATGGAAGATTGCACAGCGGCCAGTCTCGCGGCGATCTCCGCCTCGCAAGGGGCGACGGCGGTGGGATGTATTTCCATGGCGCCAATCCTCACATATAAAAGACGCGGCAGTCGCTGGTATCCTATTTGATGGGCTTGAGCCGGGTCTGGCCACTGCCCGGCTCAGCCGTGGCTTGCTCCGGCTCCGGCTCGGGGCCCAGGTTTTCCAGGCGGTCGGTTTCGATATCGGCGTGGATGGGTTCCAGCGCAGTCATTTCCTTGTTGGCTTTGGTCGACAGCTGCTGGAAACGCTCGATCTTGCCGTACAGCCCCTGCTGGCCGGCCAGGCCGCGCACGGTATCGTTGTAGTGGTTGTTGGCGGCCTTGAGGGTGTTGCCGAGCTTGTTGAGCCGCTCTGCTACCAGGCACACCTGGTTGTAGATTTCCCCTGCCCGGCTGCTGATCTCCCGCGCCTCGTTGTTGCTCTTTTCTATCATCCACAGGTTGGCAACGGTGCGCAGTATGGGCATCAGGGTTGTGTGGGAGACCATGACCACGCCTTTCTGGTAGCCGTAGTTGAACAGGTCCTTGTTGTGCTTCATCGCCTCTATATAAGCCGGCTCGATGGGCATGAACATCAGCACAAAATCGGGGCTGCCGATGCCGGGCAGGTTGACGTAGTCCTTGGAGGCGAGGTCGTCGACGTGCTTGCGCACCGCCAGGGCGTGGGCGTTCAGCGCCAGTTCGCGCGCTTCGTCGGAGTCGGCGCTGATAGCGCGGTCGTAATCCACCAGCGAGACCTTGCTGTCGATGATCAGGTTCTTGCCGTCCGGCAGCTTGATGATGAAGTCGGGGAGTTTGCGCCGGCCCTCATCGTCCTTGAAGCTGGCCTGGGCATCGTAGTGTTCGCCCGCCTGCAGCCCCGCCAGCTCCAGGGTGCGCTGCAACTGGGCCTCCCCCCAGTTGCCGGTGGTTTTCTTGTCGCCCTTCAGGGCCGATGTCAGGTTGGTGGCCTGGCTGTTCATCTCCAGCCCCACCTCCAGTACTTTCTGGATTTCCTTCTCCAGGGCGGTGTGGCCCCGTACTGATTCCGAGTGCACCTCGTTGATCCGGCTCTGGAAGCCGCTGATCTGTTCCCGGAAGGGCTTGAGCATGGCCTCCAGGGATTCGCGGCTGGTGGTGGTAAAGCTCTTGCCCTTGTCCTCGAATATGCGGTTGGCGAGGTTTTCGAACTCCTTTTTCAGGTTGTCCCGCGCCTCGTTCAGCAACTGGACCTGTTCGGCGTGACGATCCTGCCGCTCCCGGTGTTCGGTGTGCAGGCGCGTGTAATCCGTTTGCAGAGCGTGGTACTTGTGGCTCATCTGTGACAGTCGCTCGCCCTCCTCCTCCAGGCGGTGCTGGCTGCGATCCAGTTGCCGGTGCAACTGTTCCAGCTCCACGGTGAGACCGCGTATATGGCTGCCGGCCTCGGACAGTTCGGCCTTCAGCTCGTCGTTGCTCGTCGCCAGTTCCCGCCGCAGCCGCTCGGTGACAAACTGCCCACGCAGCAGGCCGATGATAAGGCCGATGGCCATGCAGGCTACCGCGGCGATGCCGGCGGCGATAAGCATGTTTTGATCCAGTTCCATAGTCATATCCGAAGTGGTCGCTGCCAGTGTAAATCAAAGTGGCCGCCGGGGGGTGGCTTGCGGGACTGCGGGTGGGATTGTCCGCGACTATATGTCGTGTTTTGGGGCGGGTTCCCGGGCCAGGATGGCGCGGGCCACTGCCGCCAGGTCCGCATACACGGGTATATCGGCTGGGTATTCCACTCCGGGGTCGGCTGCTTGCAAAAGCTGCTCGGTAAGCCCGCCCTTGCCGCTGCGCACCAGCACTGGCCGGCACCCGAATGCTCTAGCCGCCTGCAGGTCCTTGAGGCTGTCGCCGATAAAAAATGCGCCCCTTGGCGATACTCCCAGCTCGGCTTCCATCGCCTGCAGCAGCCCGGTGGCCGGTTTGCGGCAGCCGCAACCCTCGTCAGGCAGGTGGGGGCAGTAGAAAATACCGGCGACCTGTCCGCCCAGCGCCTCCACCTGCCGGCGCAGTTCGCCGTGTATGGCTTCCAGCTCATCCAGGCCGAAGTAGCCCCGGCTGAGGCCGGACTGGTTGGTGGCGATGGCCAGGCTGTACCCCGCCCTGGACAGGGCCGCCATGGCCTCGATGCTGCCGGGGATCGGATGCCAGTCAGCCAGGCCGCGGATGTAATCCTCCGAGTCCTCGTTGATGACCCCGTCCCGGTCGAGAATGATCAGCGGCATGGCTGTGGGCGGCCCGGCATCAATGAAGCGCGGCTATTTGCCGACAACGAGTTGCGATATGTCGGCCACCTGCAGGAACTGGTCGCGCAGGGTCTTCAACAGGTTGAGTCGGTTATGGCGCAGCGCACTGTCCTCGGCATTGACCATGACCCCGTCAAAAAAGTTGTCCACCGCCGCCCGCAGACCGGCCAGGCAGGCCAGGGCCTCGGTGTACTCATCCGCGTCCAGGTGGCCTTGCACCTGCTGCTCCAGCCCGGCGAGTTCTGCTGCCAGTGCCTTCTCTTGTGGTTCCACCAGTAAGTCAGCGCTCACTTCGTTAAACTGGTGAGCGGCATCCAGTTTCCCCAGGATATTGGATACGCGCTTGTTGGCGGCGGCCAGGGCAGCGGCTTCCGGCAGGCGGGAGAAAGCGTGCACGGCGTGTACCCGGCGCTGGATATCCAGGGGCCGGCTGGGCTTGCGCGCACTGACGGCCTTGAAAACCTCCGCCGGGATATCCTCTTCCTCGTACCAGGCGCGAAATCGTTCGATCATGTAATCCAGCACCTGCTCGGTGCTGCCCGGGGCGATGACACCGGGCGGGTACTGCGCCTCCGCCAGGGCCAGGCAGTGGCGCAGGTCCAGGTCCAGTTGTTTCTCGACGAGGATGCGCAGCACCGCCAGCGAGGCCCGGCGCAGGGCAAACGGATCCCTGGAGCCGGTGGGCGGCTGGCCGATGCCAAAGATACCCACCAGGGTATCCAGCCGGTCCGCCAGTCCCAGGGCGCAGGCAGTCGTGCCTTCCGGCAGCTTGTCCCCGGCGAATTTCGGCCAGTACTGCTGGACGATCGCGGCCGCCACCTCGGGCGGCTCGCCGTCATTGAGCGCGTAGTAGTAGCCGGCGATGCCCTGCATGTCGGCGAACTCCAGCACCATTTCCGTGAGCAGGTCGGTCTTGCTCAACAGGGCCGCGCGGCTGGCTAGCTCCGGCGGTGAGCCGATCAGCCGGGCCAGTTCACCCGCGAGTTTTTCCATGCGCGCGGTTTTCTCTCTGAGGGTGCCGAGTTGCTGCTGGAAAACGACGTTCTCCAGCCGGGGCACCCGCTGTTCCAGGCTGGTCTTCTTGTCGGTCTCGAAGAAGAAGGCGGCATCGCTGAGCCGCGGCCGGATCACCCGCTCGTTGCCGGCGATCACCTGGATAGGGTCCTTGCTCTCTATATTGGAGATGGTGATGAAATTGGGCCTGAGACTGCCCTCGGCATTCACCAGGTGAAAATATTTCTGGTGCTCCTTCATGGAGGAGACCAGCGCCTCGGCGGGCACTTCCAGGAAGCGCTCCTCGAAGGAGCCGGTCAGTGCCACCGGCCACTCCACCAGGCCTGTCACCTCGTCCAGCAGGTCGTCATCGATAACCGCTGTGGCCTTGAGAGCGCTGGCCTCTACCTGCACCTGGTCGCGAATCATTTCCCGCCGCTGCTCGAAGCTGGCAACCACCTTTGCCGCCGCCAGGGCCTCCACATAGTCCTCCGGGCGTTGCAGGGTGATGTCGCCGCTGCTGTGGAAACGATGGCCGCGGGTGACATTGCCCGTGGGCAGGCCGAGGACTTCGCCGTGGTCGCACTCGGTTCCCAGCATGGCCACCACCCAGTGCACCGGGCGTACGAACTCAACCCGGCTGGCACCCCAGCGCATGCGCTTGGGGATGGGCAGCTGCTGGATACTGCCGTGAATGATGTCGTTCAGGCAGGCGCCGGTGCTGGCGCCCCGGACGTTACTGCGCAGGCCCAGCCTGGCGCCTTTCGGCGTGTCGATAGTCTCCAGTTGATCCGGCTCCACCCCCTGCTTGCCGGCGAAACCCCTGGCGGCCGGGGTCCAGTTGCCGTCCTTGTCGCGGGCTGCGGCCAGCGGCGGCCCCAGGGTTTCAACGGTCTGGTCGGGTGCCTGTAACTGCACTTCCCGGATCAGGACTGCCAGTCGGCGGGGACTGGCGAACCACTGTACCTCGCCAAATCCCAGCTGCCTTTCCTGCAGCCCGCTCACAATGCCGTCGCGAAATGCCAGCCCCAGGGTCTTCAGTGCCTTGGGCGGCAGTTCCTCTGTGCCCAGCTCTACCAGTAAGGTGTCAGTACTCACGCTCAGCTCGCCTCCGCCTGGATATTACCCAGCACTTCATCGCGCAGCGACTGCTCCGCCAGGGGAAAGCCCAGCGCGGCGCGGGCGTCAAAGTAGGCCTGGGCCACCGCCCTGGCCAGGGTGCGCACCCGCAGGATGAAGCGCTGCCGCTCGGTAACCGATATGGCGTGGCGGGCGTCCAGCAGGTTGAAGGTGTGCGAGGCCTTCATCACCATTTCATAGGCGGGCAGCGGCAGGCCCTTCTCCACCAGGCGCATGGCCTCTCCCTCACAGTGATCGAAGGCGCCGAACAGATAGTCCACGTCCGCCTCCTCGAAGTTGTAACGGGACATTTCCACTTCATTCTGGTGGAACACGTCGCCGTAGGTCACCCTGCCGGCAGGGCCGTCGGCCCAGACCAGGTCGTAGATACTGTCGACTCCCTGCAGGTACATGGCGATACGCTCGATGCCGTAGGTGATCTCGCCGGTGACCGGGTAGCACTCCAGGCCGCCGGCCTGCTGGAAATAGGTGAACTGGGTGACTTCCATGCCGTTGAGCCAGACCTCCCAGCCCAGCCCCCAGGCGCCCAGCGTGGGTGACTCCCAGTTGTCCTCGACGAAGCGGATGTCGTGAATGGCTGAATCGACGCCGAGGGCGGCCAGGGATTCGAGGTAGAGTTCCTGGAAATTGGCCGGGGACGGCTTCATCACCACCTGGAACTGGTAGTAGTGCTGCAGGCGGTTGGGGTTCTCGCCATAGCGGCCGTCGGTCGGGCGACGGCTGGGCTGGACGTATGCCGCGTTCCAGTTCTCCGGCCCCACCGCGCGCAGGAAGGTGGCGGGGTGAAAGGTGCCGGCCCCCACCTCCATGTCCAGCGGTTGCAGCACCACGCAGCCCTGGCTCGCCCAGAACTGTTGTAGCCGTAGAATAAGCTCTTGAAAAGTAAGTATTTCTGGTATTTCAGATGACACCGTTATGCCCATTGGGTGGCCGCAAAAAGCCGGCTATTATACAGGCTCTTTTGGCGGCATAATACGCGCTTTCCCCGAATCTCCCGCCGCGGCGTCGGTACTGCCGGCTGTTTGCGGCGAGTCGTTCCCCGCTCGGCAACCTGAGGAGTCCCATGTTTTTCGGCAAAGTGATAGGTGGCCTGCTGGGTCTGCTGGTGGGAGGCTTTTTTGGCCTGATCATAGGCGTGTTCGTGGGCCACCTGTTTGACCGGGGCCTGCTGACCAGCCTGAAATACGCCACTCCCGAGAACATCCGGCGCATCAAGACCAGCTTCTTCGAGACGACCTTCCTGCTTTCGGGCTACCTGGCCAAGGCCGATGGCCGCGTCTCCGAAGTGGAGATACGCCACACCGAGCAGATCTTTACGCAAATGGCGCTGGATGCCGAACAGCGCAAGCGCGCCATCGAGCTGTTCCGGCAGGGTGCCGCCCCCGACTTCCAGGTGGAGCCGGTTATTTCCGACTTCCTGCAGGCCTGCGGCCACCAGCGCCAGCTGCAACAGGCGATGTTGCTGGTGCTGATTTCCCTGGCCATGGCGGACCAGAGCCTCGATGCCGCCGAGCACGACGCCCTGCGGCGCATAGCCACCCTGCTGGGATATGGCACGGCGCAGCTGGAGGAACTGCTGCGCATGGCCCAGGCCCAGGAGCACTTCCACAGCGGCGACAGTTTCGCCGCCCAGCCGGGGACTACTCTTGACGACGCCTACACGGCCCTGGGGGTCACCCGCGATGTGTCGGACCGGGAACTGAAGCAGGCCTACCGCCGCCGCATGAGCGAGAACCACCCGGACAAGCTGATGGCCAAAGGTGTGCCCGAGCATATGGTCAAGCTGGCGACGGAAAGGTCCCAGGAAATCCAGGCGGCCTATGAAATGATCAGAAAAAGCCGCGGCACCGCCTAGCAACACTACCTGCGCCAGAACGCCGGGGTGAACAATACCAGCAGCGTGAAAATCTCCAGGCGGCCCAGCAACATCGCGAAGCACAGCAGCATTTTTGCAAAGTCACTCAGGGGACCGAATCCCGAAGCGACCCCTGCTATACCCATGCCCAGGTTGTTGAGCGAGGCCGCCACGCAGGAAAATGCGGTGAGAAAATCCAACCCGTCGGCCACCAGCAACAGCAGGATGACGATATAGGCCGAGGTGTAAACCGCAAAGAAGCTCCAGACTGCACTGACAATCGTCGCTTCCACCCTGCGCCTTCCCACCTTCAGCGGTATCACTGCCTGGGGGTGCACCAGTTGCTTGAGCTCCCGTATTCCCTGCTTGTAGATAAGCATGACCCGCATCGCCTTGACCCCGCCCGCGGTAGAGCCCACGCAGCCGCCCATGCAGGAAAAGAAGATGGCCATGATGGGCAGGAAGGCGGGCCAGACCGAGAGGTTCTCGGTGGAATAGCCGGTCGTGGTGATGATGGAGATGACCTGGAAGACGCCGTGAACGATGCTTTCCTTGTGACCGTGAATTTCCTCGATGATCAGGTAGATAATAGTAGTACCTATACATACCGATACCGCCAGCAGGAAAAAGCGGGTTTCCGAATCCTGGCTGTAGATTCCCAGCGAGCGACGCCGCCACGACATGAAATGCAGGCCGAAATTGATGCCCGATACCAGCATGAAAAAACTGGCGGCAATCAGGATACTATCGCTCTCGAAGAAACCCAGGCTGGCGTCGTGGGTGGAAAAGCCCGCCAGCGCCACGGTGGAAAAAGAGTGGCCGATAGCATCGAATGCCGACATGCCCAGCAGGTAGTAAGTGCCGGCGCAGGCCAGGGTCAGCGCCAGGTAGACCGCGAACAGGGCCTTGGCGGTTTCGGTAATACGGGGCGTGAGCTTGCTGTCCTTGGAGGGCCCCGGTGTCTCGGCCTTGTACAGCTGCATGCCGCCGATGCCCAGCATGGGCAGGATGGCCACCGCCACCACGATGATGCCGATACCGCCCAGCCACTGCAGCAACTGACGGTAAAACAGAATCGATTTGGGTAGCTCGTCCAGCCCCACGATAACCGTGGCGCCAGTGGCGGTCAGGCCGGAAATCGATTCGAAAATTGCATCCACTGGGCCCAGGTGCAGGGACTCGGTGAGCGCGAATGGCAGCGCCCCGAACAGCCCCAGCACCGTCCAGAACAGCGAGGTGATCAGGAACCCGTCCCGGATACGCAGGTCGTGGGTCACATTGCGAACCGGCAGCCACATCAACAGGCCGGCAAAGAAAGTAATACCCATCGCTGACAGGAAGCCCCGCATCGTGCCGTCTTGCGCCAGGAATGCGATCATCAGCGGCGGCAGTGCGGAGGTGCTGAACAACATCAGCAAGATCCCGAGAATCCTTAGGGAAACAGAGATTTTCATCTGCTAGGAGAAAAATCCGAAGCCGACAGCGAACAGCTTTTCCACGGCCTTGATCATGTTCCGGTCCACCAGGAACAGGATGACGTGGTCATCGGTTTCTACCACGATGTGACTGTGGGCGATCAGCACCTCTTTGCCGCGCACGATCGCGCCAATGGTGACGCCTTCGGGCAGCTTGATTTCGTCCAGCCGTCGGCCGACTACCCGGGAGGAGCGGGAATCGCCGTGGGCGGTGACCTCGATGGCCTCGGCCGCGCCCCTGCGCAGGGAGTGAACGTTGCTGATATCGCCCCGGCGCACATGGGTTAGCAGGCTGCCGATGGTGATCTGTTGGGGCGAGATAGCGATGTCGATTTCATCGCTCACCAGGTCTGCGTAGGCCGTGTTGGCGATCAGGGTAATGACTTTCTTGGCGCCCAGCCGCTTTGCCAGCATGGACATCATGATATTGGATTCATCGTTGTTTGTGAGTGCGCAGAAAACGTCAGTGCCCTCGATATTCTCTGCTGCCAGCAATTGCGGGTCGGTGGCACTGCCATGCAGCACCAGGGCGTGCTTCAGTCGCTCCGACAGAAACCTGCAGCGCTCGTAGGACTGCTCGATGATCTTCACCTGGTATTGGCGCTCGATGTTGGTTGCCAGGGTCGCCCCGATATTTCCGCCGCCGGCGATCATCACCCGCTTGTAGGGTTTGTCGATGCGGCGCATCTCCGCCATGACGGTGCGGATGTTTTCTCTGGCGGCGATGAAGAACACCTCGTCGCCCACCTCCACCACCGTGTCGCCGTGGGGAAGAATCGCCCGGTCCCGGCGAAATATCGCCGCCACCCGGGTATCCACTTTCGGCATATGCTGGCGAATGGCCTGCAGCTGCTGGCCGACGATGGGGCCGCCGTGATAGGCGCGCACGGCCGCCAGTTGCACCTTGCCGTCGGCAAAATCCAGCACCTGCAGGGCGCCGGGGTTGGCGATCAGTTGCTGGATGTTCTTGGTCACCAGTTGCTCTGGACCGATGATGACGTCCACCGGTATGTTCTCCCGGTTGAACAGTTGTTGCTCGTAAATCAGGTACTGGGGGGAGCGCACCCGGGAGATCTTGGTGGGCGTGTGGAACAGGGTGTGGGCCACCTGGCAGGCCATCATGTTGATCTCGTCACTGTTGGTGACGGCCACCAGCATATCGGCATCCTCGGCGCCGGCCTTGAGCAGGGTGTTGGGATGGGATGCCTCGCCGGTTACGGTGCCTATATCCAGGCGGTCCTGCAGTACCCGCAGCTTGTCGCTATCGGTGTCCACGACCGTGATGTCGTTCTGCTCATTGGCCAGGTGCTCAGCCAGCGTGCCGCCGACCTGGCCGGCGCCGAGTATGATGATTTTCATGGCTCAGGGAGCTCGGTAAGTGTTATCTGGGCACGGATACCCGAGCACCTTAATGAAATCGCCCGGTGAATGTAAGTGTTCGCCTGCTGCAATTATGCACATTGTAACGACCTCCACGATCAGGCCGATTTCTGCAGCAGGGCGAAGAACAGGCCGTCCGGCCCTCCCGCCGCAGGCAACAGTTGCCTGCCACAGCCGGCCTGCTGGCCCCAGGCCACATCCAGGTCCGTGATCGTGGCGTCGTCGGTGCTGTCGATGAAACTCTCTACCACCCGGCTGTTTTCCTCTTCCAGCACGGAGCAGGTGACATACAGCAATTGGCCGCCGGGAATCAGCAGGGGCCACAGTCCCTGCAGGATCTGGCGCTGCGTGGCTGCCAGCGAGAGGATGTCACCGGGTCTGCGCAACAGCTTGATATCGGGGTGACGCCGGATGACCCCGGTAGCGGAGCACGGCGCGTCCACCAGGATACGGTCAAAACGATCCGCTGCCAGTGCCCCCTCGGGGTGCGCTGCATCTGCCACCAGCAGCCTCGCCTGCAGGTCCAGGCGCTGCAGGTTTTCCCCTACCCTGCCCAGGCGGGACTCATCCACGTCAATTGCCACCAGTTCCCGCAGGCCGGGCTCCAGCTCCAGCAGGTGGCAGCTCTTGCCGCCCGGGGCCGCGCAGGCATCCAGTACTCGCTGCCCCGCGCCGGCCTGCAGCAGGGGCGCGGCCAGCTGGGCCGCCTCGTCCTGTACGCTGACTTCCCCCTGCTCAAATCCCGGCAGCTCGCTCACATCGCGGGGTTGCGCCAGGTAGACGGCGGTTGGCGACAACAGCCCCGGAGCGGCGTCCACGCCGGCGGCCTGCAATTTCTGCAGGTAACGCTGCCGGTCGCTGCGGCGGAGGTTGACCCGCAGGGTCATGGGTGGCTGCTGGTTGTTGGCGGCCAGGATGGCGGCCGCCTGCAGGGGCCACTGCCGCCGCAGGGCCTCGAACAGCCAGCCCGGGTGGCTGGCAGCGGCTGCCTCGTCCAGGTTGGCCAGCAACAGTTCGCGCTCGCGCAGGAAGCGGCGCAACACCGCATTGGTCACGCCTTTTGCCCAGGGCTTTTTCAGCGCGTGAGTGGCGCCGACCGTGGCGGTCACGGCGGCGTGGTCAGGGGTGCGCATGCCCTCCAGTTGGTACAGCCCGCAAAGCAGCAGGCCCAGTACATCGCGATCCTTGTCACGCAGGGGCTTGCTCAGTAACTGGTCCAGCACAGGCTGTAGCCGGGGTTGTTGGCGGAGGGTGCCATAGCAAAGCTGTTGCAGCAGGGCCCGGTCGCGGCCAGCCACCTGCTGCAGGCGCCGCGGCAGTGCCTGGTTCAGGGAGGTGCCGAAAATCACATCCCCGATGACCTGGGCGGCCGCCGCCCGCGCATCCAGCGCCATCAGTGGCTGCCGGTGTCAGGGAGGGCGAAGCGCTTGCCGGGAGCGAACAGTTCGGCGCGGGCGTTCAGCAACTGCTCAACCGACAATATCTTGCCGCCAGCCAGCTGCAGCTGGCGTAGATTGAGCTGGCCGGCCCCACAGTTGACCAGAATGCCATCCCGCCCCGCTCGCAAAATCGTGCCCGGCGGCTCCGGCAGCGGCGCGTTCCCCCCCGGTTCCGCCTGCCAGACTTTGACCCGCTCGCCGTCGAGGGTGGTGAAACAGACCGGAAACGGGTTAAAGGCGCGGACCAGGCGATCCAGTGCTGCTGCTGGCTGACGCCAGTCGATACCAGCCTCTGACTTGAGGATCTTGTTGGCGTAACAGGCCTGTGAGTCATCCTGCCTGGTGGCCGCAGCCTGGTGTGCCGGCAAGTCCGCCAGCACCCGCAGCAGTAGTGGCGTGCCCAGGTCGGCGAGTTCGTCGTGCAGACTGGCGGCGGTGGTCGCCCCCGTTATGGCACAGCCGCTGGTCGCGAGCATGTCGCCGGTGTCCAGGCCCGCGTCCATTTGCATAATGGTGATACCCGTCTCGGTGTCTCCCGCGGCGATAGCGCGCTGGATGGGCGCCGCCCCGCGCCAGCGCGGCAACAGGGAAGCGTGCACATTCAGGCAACCCAGCCGCGGCGCGTCCAAAACGGCCTGGGGCAGGATCAGGCCGTAGGCAACGACCACCATAACATCCGCACCCAGCGCGGCCAGCTCCTGCTGGGCCTGCGCATCCTTCAGGGAAGCAGGTTGCCGCACCGGCATGCCGGCCGACTCGGCCAGTCGCTTGACCGGGCTGGGCTGCAGTTTCTTGCCCCTGCCGGCGGGACGGTCGGGCTGTGTATAAACTGCCAGTAGTTGGTGCTTACTCTCAATGAGGACCTTGAGATGCAGGGCGGCAAACTCGGGCGTGCCGGCAAAAACCAGGCGCAACGGGGACTCTGCCATGGCCATCAGGCCTTCAGTCGCTGTTGTTTCTCCAGCTTGCGCCGTATGCGCTGGCGCTTGAGTGGGGACAGGTAGTCGACAAAGAGTTTGCCCTCGAGGTGGTCTATCTCGTGTTGCAGGCAGATGGCCAGCAGGCCATCCAGCTCTCGTGTGAAGCGTTCGCCATCGCGGCCCAGCGCGGTGACCTCAACCCTGGAGGGGCGGGAAACCGTCTCATAAAAGCCGGGCACCGAGAGACAGCCCTCATCGTATTGACCCAGGTCGGGATCGATAACCCTGACCTCGGGGTTGATAAAAACCAGCGGCTGGTTGCGCTCCTCCGATATATCGATTACCAGGATACGTTCATGTACGTTTACCTGGGTGGCAGCCAGGCCTATGCCGGGGGCCTCGTACATGGTTTCGAACATATCGTCTATGAGGCGCCGGGTGGCATCGCTCACCTCTTTGACCGGTTTCGCCCTGGTCCGTAAACGCGGGTCGGGGAATTCGAGTATTTCCAGTACTGCCATGCTCTCAGTGACTCTGTTATCGCCAGAATATGGCTTCAAAAGGATGGGTGAATTAGTAACATTAAGGCTTGCCACCGGCAAATGGCGGCAGCAAACTGTAGCAATTATACTACCTGTAGCGTCAGAGCGCCCAGTTTGAGAGCAGCCGGCGTTTTGTAATCAGGGGCAGATAGCGGGGCTCGGCCGGGCGCATGGCGCCACCGGCAAGGCCCAGGGGGAAGCTGTCGCGGCGGCATCACGGTCCTTGCACCGGGGAATTGCAGCTAGCGCCAGACAATAACAAGACCAGGCAGGGACGGAAAAATGAAAACTAGGTCACTTTCAGTTTGCGTGCTGCTGTTGTCATTGCTTTTTAGCACATGGCTACAGGCGGCGGTTGAACTCAATGAGAACGTGCCGGAAACCTATATCGTCAAAAAGGGCGATACGCTCTGGGGCATTTCCGGTATGTACCTGCAGAAGCCATGGCTGTGGCCACAGCTGTGGGATGCCAATCCCCAGATAGACAATCCCCACCTGATCTACCCGGGAGACGAGTTGTACCTGGTGTGGATAGATGGCCAGCCAAAGTTGCGCATGCGCCGTGGCCGCGATGTCAAGCTGGCACCCAATATGCGGGTCGAGCCATTGGACCTGGCCATACCCATCATCCCCCTGGATGAGATAGGGCCCTGGCTGAAGTGGTCACGTATCGTCAATGCCGGTGAAATCGACAGCGCCGGTTATATTGTCTCGGGCTCCCAGGGCCACCTGCTCAGTGCACCCGGCGACCTGGTTTACGGCCGCGGCAATTTCCCGGATGGCGAGAAAGTCTATGGGATATACCGCCCCGGAGACGCCTACTACGACCCCATCACCAAGGAGTTGCTGGGCTACCAGGCTCAGGATATCGGCAATGCCAACCTGGTGAGCAGCAACAAAGAGGAAGTCACCCAGCTTGAAGTCACGCGCATCACCGAGGAAGTGCGGATAACCGATCGCCTGCTGCCCATGCGCGAACAGGTACTGGACGCATCCTTCCATCCGCGGGCGCCCACCGAAACCATCGAGGACGGTTACATGATCGCCGTGCCGGGGGGCGTCACCCAGATCGGCACCAACGATATCGTGGTGTTGAACAAGGGCGCCCGGGATGGCCTGGAAGTGGGTCAGGTACTGGCCGTCTACCAGGCTGGCGAGACGGTTTTCGATTCTATCGCCCAGGACAACGTGCAACTGCCCGATGTGCGGGCGGGCCTGGCGATGGTCTTTTCCGTGTTCGACAAGGCCAGCTACGCCATCGTGCTGAAGTCCGACAAGCCGCTGAAGGTAGGGGATAAAGTAAAGAACCCCTGATGTTCTAATCAGCTTCCCAATATGCACAATGATACGGGGCCGCTGGCCCCGTTTTCGTTGGCGGGAGTACAGCGGGCGATACCCTCAGGAACATTGAATACGTCAGGGAAGATGTATGGATGTTGCAAATATCCGGCTGTGCCTGCTGTTGCACAGCGTCCCCGGGCTGGGCGACGAGATGTTGTCCAGGTTGTTGCTCCATTGCGGTGGCCCGACGGGGGTGGCCGGGGCCGATCGCGGCCTGTGGCTGGAAGCCGGCCTGACGGGAGCCGTTGCCACGGCCCTGGCGCAGGCGTTGCGCAGCGGCCGCGCTGCCGGGTTCGACATCGACGCCCAGCTGCGCGCCCTGGCCGCTGTCGACGCGCAGGTACTGGCGGTTACCGACCCCCTGTACCCGCCTCTGTTGCGCGCTATACACGATCCCCCGCCCCTGCTCTACCTGCGCGGCGACCCCACGGTTCTCGCCCAGGCGCAGCTGGCGGTAGTGGGCAGCCGCAGGGCCAGCCATGCCGGCCTGCGGGCGGCGAGCACGCTGACCGGTGAGGCGGCAGTGGCCGGCCTGCAGATCTGCAGTGGCCTGGCCCAGGGTATAGATGGCGCCGCCCATCGGGGCGCCCTGGCGGTGGGCGGCAGCACCGTGGCCGTGGTCGCAACAGGCATCGACCGGGTCTATCCGGCCCGTCATCGCGGCCTCGCCGATGAACTGCTGCAGTCCGGCTGCATGGTCAGCGAGTTTCCCCCCGGGATGCAGCCCCTGAAACAGAACTTTCCTCGTCGCAACCGCATTATCAGCGGTCTCTCCCTGGGCGTGCTGGTGGTGGAGGCGGCCCTGCCCAGTGGCAGCCTGATTACCGCGCGCACGGCACTGGAACAGGACCGTGAGGTGTTCACCCTGCCCTGGTCCATATTTCACGCCGGCGGCGCCGGTTGCCTGCAGCTGCTGCGCGATGGGGCCAAGCTGGTGACCGGTATACAGGACGTGCTGGATGAGCTTGGCCAGTTGTACGCTGTGCAACAGCAGCTCTTTCCGGGCGGGGCGACCCCGGCGCAGGAGCCCCTCACCGCCGGCCAGCAACAGGTACTGGAAATGCTCGGCTATGAAACCATTTCAACCGACCAACTGGGGAGTATGAGCGATCTGCCTGTTCACCAGCTGATGGCGGAGCTGTCCGCGCTGGAGCTGATGGGGCTTGTCAGCCGCTGTCCCGGCGGATATATACGCTGCTGAGCGGTCCCGGACTTGCGAAGTGGCCGCCAGTTGGTTAACTTTCGCGCTCTTTGGCGACGCAATTTCTCAGCGCCGCTGTCAGCACGCTTGGAGGCAATCAATGAGCGACCCGTTTGTGGCAATTGTAATGGGGTCGGATTCCGACCTGCCGGTGATGGAGGCCTGCTTCGACGTCCTGCGCTCCTTCGGGGTGCGGTTCGAGGCGCGTATTACCTCGGCCCACCGCACGCCGGAGGTGACCAAGGAGTTCGTCAAGGACGCCGACCAGCGCGGCTGCGCTGTCTTTATCGCCGCCGCCGGCATGGCGGCACACCTGGCCGGCGCGGTATCGGCCTCCACCGTGAAGCCGGTGATCGGGGTGCCCATCGAATCCTCACTGGACGGGCTGGACGCCCTGCTGTCGACGGTGCAGATGCCCGCCGGTATCCCGGTCGCTTCGGTGGCAATAGGCAAGGCCGGCGCCAAGAACGCCGCCTATCTCGCCACCCAGATTCTGGCTGTCAACGACCCTGCCCTGGGCCAGAAGCTGCGCGATGAGCGCGCCGCCAATGCGGCCAAGATCGGCGCCAAGGATGCCGCCCTGCAGGAAAGCCTGAAGGGCTGAGAGCTGCGAGATGTTGTCCAGCCTGGACCTGCAGTTGGGGCGGGACGCCCTCGCCGCAGGGGGGGTGGTCGCCTGTCCCACAGAGGCGGTCTGGGGCCTGAGTTGTAATCCCTGGGATGAGCAGGCCGTGATGCGTCTGCTGGAGCTGAAGCGACGGCCAGTCAGCAAAGGCCTTATCCTGGTGGCCGCCGCGGAGAGCCAGCTGCAGTTCCTGCTGCAGCATCTGTCGCCGGAGCAGCGCGGGCAGCTGTCCGCCGGCTGGCCCGGACCGGTGACCTGGCTGATTCCCCACCGGGGGCTCATTCCCCCCTGGATAAGCGGAGATCACGATACCGTCGCGGTGCGGGTGAGCGGGCACCCGGTGGTCAATGCGCTGTGCGCCGCCTGGGGCGGTCCGCTGGTTTCCAGTTCGGCCAACCGGGCAGGTGCGCAGGCGCCCAAAGCGGCTTTCCAGGTGCGCCGTTACTTTGGCGAACGCCTGGATTACATCCTGTCCGGGGCGGTGGGCGGGTCAGCCCGGCCCAGCGTTATTCGCGACCTTGCCAGCGGACGAATTCTGCGCCCCTGAGTTGGTTCCGGTATTGTTCCGCCCCGCGGCTGCGTATAATGCCTCGCCCATGATCACCGGGGGTAGCCACAACAATGCAGATTGAACAGGTCAAATCCTACTTGCTCCAGCTTCAGGACAGCATCTGTGCTGCCCTGGCGGAGGAGGACGGCGGCGCCGACTTCATCACCGACGAGTGGCAGCGGCCGGAAGGCGGCGGCGGTCGCAGCCGGGTATTGACCGAGGGCGCGGTGTTTGAGCGTGCCGGGGTCAATTTCTCCCATGTGCGGGGTGCCAACCTGCCCCCCTCCGCCAGTGCGTCGCGCCCGGAACTGGCGGGCCGCAGTTTCCAGGCCATGGGGGTATCCCTGGTAATACATCCGCGCAACCCCTATGTGCCCACCTCCCACGCCAATGTGCGCATGTTCGTCGCCGAGAAAGACACAGAGGAGCCGATCTGGTGGTTTGGCGGTGGCTACGACCTCACGCCCTACTACGGCAACCGCGAGGATTGTGTGAGCTGGCACCAGGTGGCTGCCGATGCCTGCAAGCCCTTTGGCGACGAGGTCTACCCGCGCTTCAAAAAGTGGTGTGATGACTATTTCCACCTCAAGCACAGGGCCGAGCCCAGGGGAATCGGCGGCCTGTTCTTCGACGACCTCAACGAGTGGGATTTCGCCACCAGCTTTGCGTTCCTGCGCGCGGTGGGTGACTCCTATATCCCGGCCTACCGCCCGATCGTGGCGCGGCGCAAGGACCAGGCTTACGGCGACCGGGAGCGCCAGTTCCAGCTGTACCGCCGCGGGCGCTACGTGGAGTTCAACCTGGTTTACGACCGCGGGACACTGTTCGGCCTGCAGTCCAACGGCCGCACCGAGGCCATCCTCATGTCGCTGCCACCGCTGGTGCGCTGGGAGTACGCCTATGAGCCGGAGCCCGGATCGCCGGAGGCTGAGCTGACGGAATATTACCTCAAGGACAGGGACTGGCTCGGAGAGGTCGGACCGCAGGCCCCGCTATCATGAGCGGCAAGGACAAGTACGCGGTTTTTGGTAACCCCATAAAGCAGAGCAAGTCACCGCTTATCCATGCGGCCTTCGCCCGCCAGTGTGACCAGCAGATGCAGTACCGGGCAGTGCTGGTGGCACTGGATGGGTTCGCAACCGCGGTGAGCCGGTTCTTCGCCGACGGCGGCGCCGGTCTCAATATTACCGTGCCGTTCAAGCGCGAGGCTTTCGAACTGGCCCAGCGTTTGAGTACTCGAGCGCAACGCGCCGGGGCGGTGAACACCCTCACGCTCGCCGAGGACGGCATGCTCGCCGGGGACAATACCGACGGGGTCGGCCTGCTGCGAGACATGATAGCCAACCTGGGCTGGGTGGTGCAGAACCAGCGGGTGCTGGTGCTGGGAGCCGGCGGCGCGGCGCGCGGTGTACTGGAACCATTGTTGCGGGACAAGCCCAGGGAGCTGCTGGTGGTCAACCGCACGGCGGCGCGGGCAGAACAGCTGGCGGCGGAATTCGCCGATATCGCGGTGGTGGAAGCCGGCCCCTACGAGTTGCTGGCAGGCCGCAGCTTCGACCTGATCATCAACGCCACCAGCGCGGGCCTTGCCGGCGAGATGCCGCAGCTGCCCAATACCCTGTTGACCGAGCGCAGCTGCTGTTACGACATGGTCTACGGGGCCCAGCCCACGCCCTTCATGCGCTGGGCGGCTCACAATGCCGCATGGGCTGTGGCCGACGGCCTGGGCATGCTGGTGGAGCAGGCGGCCGAGTCCTTCTATATATGGAGGCGGATGCGCCCCGATACCCGCCCGGTGATCAGGCAAATACGCGAAGCCCTGGCTGCCTGAACAGGCGCTGTCAGGTTTCCTCTCCCAACTCCGCGATGTGTTCATCCTTCAGCTTGACGTAGTTCCCCGCCACATAACAAAAATAGGCCATCTCGCCCTCGGTCAGCGCACGCATTTCCCGGGCCGGGCTGCCACCGTATAGAAACCCGCTGCGCAGGCGTTTGCCCGGGGTTACCAGCGCGCAGGCGGCTATGACCACATCGTCCTCGACCACTGCGCCATCCATGATGGTGGCGCCCATACCCACCAGCACCCGGTCGCCGACGGTGCAGCCGTGCAGGGTGGCGTTGTGGCCCACCGTGACGTCACAGCCTATGGCCAGTGGCCAGCCGTCGGGGTTATAGGGCCCCGCGTGGGTGATATGCAGCACGCAGCCGTCCTGCACGCTGCTCCTGGCGCCCACGCTGATGCGGTGCATGTCCCCGCGAATCACCACCTGCGGCCACACCGATACGTCATCCCCCAGGGTGACATCGCCGATGACGATGGCACTGGGGTCTATCAGTACCCTGTTGCCTATCTCGGGTTGTTTGCCACCGAAACTGCGTATATTGCCCCGGGTTTGTTGCGTCACTATTTTTCTCCAGCTGTTATACAGGCTGCTACAATACCGGCCCGGTCTACAGGTGACCAGCCGGGTCAATACAAGCGGAGGTATCATCATGACTGCAAGTACCGGTCGGCGTCGCTTCATCGCGGGCGCGGTTTGCCCCCGATGCGCCAAAATGGACAAAATCGTGGTGGACCTGGACACAGACCAGCGGGAGTGCATAGCCTGCGGTTTCAGCGAGGCGCGGCCGGGGATGCCCGCAACCGAACAAACGCCACCGCGCAGCGATGCGGCGACCGAACTGCCCACCCGGGTCAGTCGGGCGGCCGCCCGGCGGGTGGAGACCCCGGCGGAGCCGGTACGATTGCTTGACCCGCGCAACGAGGGCAAGGAATGACCCCTTGGTCAGCCTTCACAGGGTATCCGGCAGGCGCAACCTGATCTGCCCCGGTGAGCGCGCCAGGTTGTTGCTGGTGAACATCTGGGTCGGCGGTATGGCACTACCGGGCAGTGCGCGCACCTGCGCCCACAGGTGTTCCTGCTCCAGCAGGGGCGCGGCGGTCTCCTGCACCAGCTGATCGAGCTCGTTGGCCAGTTCATCCCCCAGCAGGTGGTGGACGATAATATTGGCCTCGGTCATATCCACTGGCAGCAGGGGCCGCTGCAGATGGCGAATGTGATGGTCATTGACCTCCTCGAGCAGCCGATGGGCGAGGAAGGCCTCATCCAGCAGGGCTTCCAGGCTCCCGTCTGCCGGCAGGTGCTCGGGCGGATGCAGAAAGTAATCCTCGGCAGTGTCCAGGAAAGGGGCGGCGTAATCGTAGAAGCCCATGCGCTGGCTCACCGCTGTCACCAGGCGCAGGCAGCCCGGTACGCTGTCTATGTAGTCGGTAATGAACTGCAGCAGGCCCGCCGTGGGTCGGGGTTCGGGGAGGACGAGACGGCAAGCCAGGTGTGGTAGCCTTTGCTGCAGGCGCCTTGCCAACTGGTGGGTTTCACCCTCCATGACGATAGCTGCGCTGATTTTACTGCTTATGATGGCCGCGACCATGCAGAACCCGCTATCTGTTTGCCTTCCCAGAGTACAGTTGAGGCTAGTACATCCTCGCGGTATCGCTAGCGAATCGGCCCCCTGCATGGCCCGGTCGGCCTGCAGCAGTGGGACGAACGCCCTGGAAGAGCTGGTATCTGCAGGTTCCTGCCCCGGGGACTATCTATATATGGGTATTTCCGGAGGCCTATACCACTACAGAATGTGTGTGTTGACGCAGGTGGCTGATCGGGGCCGCAAGCTGGTAGGCTTTGGGAGAGAGTTTCGCTATAATCGCCGCGTTTTGCCGGTGCGACCTAATGTCGCACCCCGGACAAAGCTGAATCAGCTGACAAGTTCAAGCAGTGTTAACGTCCCCCCGCCCCGCTCGCTGCGGATGCGCGTAGTTCGTGTCACATTTGCCGATGCCTGCCAGAGCGGGCATGCTGGGGGCAAGCGATAGTCAGTTGGGGGATTGGTTTTTTTCTAACATGGAGACACGGGAAATGTGTTTTGAAGCGAAGCGGTTATTAAAGCTCGCCCTCGGTCCTGTGCTGATGCTGATGAGCGTTGTCGCCCTTGCCAGCGGCGGTGAAGCGAGCCAGGTCAATATGTCACCCGGCGCTACCCAGGTCGGCGAGCGCATCTACGACCTGCATATGATCATCCTGGGCATTTGTACGATCATCGGCATCGGTGTGTTCGGGGTGATGTTCTACTCCATCATCTACCACCGCAAGTCAAAGGGCTTCAAGCCCGCCCACTTCCACGAAAGCACCAAGGTCGAAATCGCCTGGACAGTCGTGCCGTTCCTGATCCTGATCGGCATGGCGGTCCCCGCCACCTCTACCCTGCTGGAAATCTACGACTTTGAAGACGCCGAGATGGACATCCTCATCACCGGCTACCAGTGGAAGTGGAAGTACGAGTACCTCAACGAGAACGGCGAGAACGTAAGCTTCTTCAGCAACCTGCGCACTCCGCAGAGCGAAATCTACAACAGCCAGCCGAAGGGCGAACACTACCTGCTGGAAGTGGATGAGCCGGTGGTCATTCCGGTGGACACCAAGGTTCGTTTCCTGGTTACCGCCAACGACGTGATCCACTCCTGGTGGGTTCCCGAGCTGGCGGTCAAGAAAGACGCCATTCCCGGCTTTATCAACGAGGCCTGGACCCGCGCTTCCGAGCGAAGGCATTTTTCGCGGTCAGTGCGCCGAGCTGTGCGGCAAGGACCACGGCTTCATGCCGATCGTGGTCAACGTGGTCAGCAAGGCGAGTACAATGACTGGCTGGCGGCCAAGCAGGCCGAAGCGGCGGAGATCAAGGAGCTGATGGCCCAGACTTTCACCATGGACGAGCTGATGGAGCGCGGCGAAGCGGTTTACGCGCGAGCTTGCCTGGCCTGTCACGGTGCCAATGGCGAAGGCGGTGTCGGCAACGCCATAGCCGGTAGCACGATTGCCACCGGCGATCTCGGCACCCACCTGGATGTCGGCATCAACGGTGTGCCGGGCACCGCGATGCAGGCCTTTGGCGGCCAGTTGAACGATGTCGACATGGCGGCGGTCATCACCTACCAGCGCAACGCGTTCGGCAACAACATGGGCGACACTGTGCAGCCCATTGACGTCTACAACTACAAGAAAGGCTAATTGGAGGAGTTAACGATGGGCGATCATCATCACGGTCCTGCCAAGGGCCTCAGCCGCTGGCTGTTCACCACCAACCACAAAGACATCGGGACCATGTACCTGTGGTTCTCCTTTGCCATGTTTATCCTGGGCGGCTTTTTCGCCATGGTCATCCGCGCCGAGCTGTTCCAGCCCGGTATGCAGCTGGTAGACCCGGCGTTCTTCAACCAGATGACCACCCTGCACGGGCTGGTCATGGTGTTCGGGGCGATCATGCCCTCCTTCGTGGGCCTGGCCAACTGGATGATCCCGATGATGATCGGGGCGCCGGACATGGCCCTGCCGCGGATGAACAACTGGAGCTTCTGGATCCTGCCGCCGACCTTCCTGCTGCTGGCATCCACCCTGTTCATGGAAGGCGGTGCACCGGCTTTCGGCTGGACTTTCTACGCGCCCCTGTCCACCACCTACGCGCCGCCGTCGGTGACCTTCTTCATCTTCTCGCGTGCACGTGCTGGGTCTGTCCTCGATCATGGGCTCCATCAATATCATCGCCACGGTGATGAACATGCGCGCGCCCGGCATGACCTACATGAAGATGCCGCTGTTCGTGTGGACCTGGCTGATCACCGCCTTCCTGCTGGTGGCGGTCATGCCGGTGCTGGCCGGTGCGGTCACCATGATGCTGATGGACATTCACTTCGGTACCAGCTTCTTCTCCGCCGCCGGCGGCGGTGACCCGGTACTGTTCCAGCACGTGTTCTGGTTCTTCGGGCACCCCGAGGTGTACATCATCATCCTGCCGGCCTTTGGCGTGGTCTCGCAGATCATTCCCGCGTTTTCGCGCAAGCCCCTGTTCGGCTACGACTCCATGGTCTATGCCACCGCGTCGATTGCCTTCCTGTCCTTCATCGTGTGGGCCCACCACATGTACACCGTGGGCATGCCGGTCGCCGGTGAGCTGTTCTTCATGTACGCCACCATGCTGATTGCCGTGCCGACAGGGGTGAAGGTCTTCAACTGGATTACCACCATGTGGCGCGGCTCGCTGTCCTTCGAGACGCCCATGCTGTTCTGTATCGGTTTCCTGGTGCTGTTCACCATCGGCGGCTTCACCGGCCTGATGTTGTCCATCGCCCCGGCTGACTTCCAGTACCACGACAGCTATTTCGTGGTGGCGCATTTCCACTACGTGATGGTGGCCGGTGCGGTATTCAGCATGACTGCCGCGGTCTACTACTGGCTGCCCAAGTGGTGCGGTCGCATGTACAACGAGACCATGGGCAAAACCCATTTCTGGATTTCGTTTATCGGCTTCAACCTGGCGTTCTTCCCGCAGCACTTCGTGGGACTGGCGGGCATGCCGCGGCGGATCCCGGATTACGCGCTGCAGTTTGCCGATTTCAACATGATGTCCAGTATCGGTGCGTTCATTTACGGCGCTTCCCAGATACTGTTCCTCTACAACGTGATCGCCACGATCGTGGCCGGCAAGCCCACCAGCGAGGAAAAAGTCTGGGACGGTGCGGAGGGTCTGGAGTGGACCATTCCCACACCGGCGCCCTACCACACCTTTGAAACGCCGCCGAAGATTGACCCGGCCCACGCGCACTCCTGAGGGAACCGCCACCCGTGATCCGATTCAGCTGCCAACCCCGCCATCGATACCGTGATCAAACTGGTCACGGTAGCGGTTGCCATGTTTGCGTTCGTGTTCGTGGTAATGGTGCCGCTGTACAACGTGCTCTGTGATGCCCTGGGCATCAACGGCAAAACCAGCGGCGAGGCCTACACCTCAGTACAGGCGGGAGTCGACGAGAGTCGGGTGGTATCCATCCAGTTCGTGGCGACCAATAACGAGGGTATGCCCTGGGAGTTCGGTCCCACTACCGCGGTGATGAAAGTGCATCCGGGTGCCGTCAACGACACGCTGTTCCATGCACGCAACCCGTTGCCGAAGGCGATGGTGGCGCAGGCGATACCCAGCGTATCCCCGGCCCGGGCGGCTGAATACTTTCACAAGACAGAGTGTTTCTGTTTCAACCAGCAGCCGCTGGACGGTGGCGCCGCGGCAGAAATGCCCCTGCAGTTCATCATTGACCAGGACCTGCCGCGGGATATCAAGACCATTACCCTGTCCTACACGATTTTTGATGTAACAGATATGGCGAGCGGCGCTGTCGCCACCCGCTGATACGCGGGTCTGGGAGCCCGCGTAACCACAACGGAGAAGAAGAGATGACAAGTCAGACTTCCACAGAGTACGAAAAGTATTACGTACCCGATAAGAGCAAGCTGGCAGTATGCGCCACCATCGGCCTGGTCCTGAGCATTTTCGGTGCTGCCAGCATCATGAATGACATGACTTTTGGCGATCCCGGCCAGGAGACCAGTTCCTGGACGATTTTCCTGCTGGGATTGTTCTTCTTTGTCGCCACGCTGTTCAACTGGTTCCGCATCACCATCAAGGAAAATATCGCGGGCATGAACAGCGCCCAGCTGAAAAAATCCTATGTGCTGGGGATGTTCTGGTTCATTTTCTCCGAGGTGATGTTCTTCTTTGCCTTCTTCGGCGCCCTCTTCTATGTGCGTGTGCTGGTTGGTCCCTGGCTGGCCGGTGAGGGTGAAGGGGGTCGCATGAATGGCCTCCTGTGGGAAGGATTCAGCTTCAGCTGGCCGCTGATGCAGACGCCACAGGAAGCCGTTGGTGGGGCCGGCGCCCAGCTGATAGCGAATAACGGCAGCTTCACCAGCGCGAATACCAGCCTGTCTTTCAACGATGCGCACGCGTGGTGGGCCTGGCTGCCGCTGTGGAATACCCTGGTGCTGCTGACATCAAGCTTTACCTGCCACCTGGCGCATATGGGCATTTTGAACGGCAACCGCACCAAGTTTAATTTCTGGCTGGCGGTGACCGTGCTCCTGGGTATTATATTCCTTGGCCTGCAGTACATGGAGTACCACGAGGCCTACGTCGAGTACGGCCTGACCCTGAATGCGGGCATTTACGGTTCGACGTTTTTCATGCTGACCGGCTTCCACGGCTTCCATGTATTCATGGGCATGACCATGCTGCTGATTCAGTTGTTGCGCTCGGTGGTTGGCAAGCAGTTCACCGCCGATGACCACTTTGGCTTTGAAGCGTCCAGCTGGTACTGGCACTTTGTGGACGTGGTCTGGGTATTCCTGTTCCTGTTCGTGTACATCCTGTAGCGTACGCTACTCGGCGGCAGGCTCCTGGGTTGCATTGGGCTTTGGCCCGGCATCCCAGGGGTTCCTGTGCCCCAACTGGCCGGTGGCAACGCCGTACAGAATCAGACCCGCAAGACCGACAGCCAGTGCCAGGCGCACACCCAGGGAGTGCAGGGTGCGCCGCTTGGTTTTGTCTCCCTGGTCTTTCATCAGGAAGTAGAAACCGCTCCCCAGGCTGGCAACCAATGCCAGCATCAACAGTACAATCGCAGCTTTTAACAATGGATATCTCCGGCGGTATACCCGCGCAGTATAAACCAGCACAGGCCTGTTGGGGCGAAACAGGCCCGGCATGACCGCGTCCCGAGGATTCAGCTTCGATCCCGAATGGCGCATTACGCTGCTGTCGGCGATATTATTGCCGCTGTTGGTCGCGCTGGGGTTCTGGCAGTTGCAGCGCGCCAGCGAAAAGGCCGAGCTGTCGGCAGCCTGGGAGGCACGCCAGCAGCAGGCGCCGGTCCCGGTCATCGGGCTGTGGGATGCCTCTGCCGGGGAGCTGGCCTATCGTTCCGTGAGTATGCGTGGCCATTTCCTGGACAAGGAGTACTTCCTGCTGGACAACCGCATCCTCGGGGGCCGTTTCGGCTATGAGGTACTGAGCATTATGAAGCTGGACACTGGCGATGGCCTGGTGCTGGTGAACCGCGGCTGGATCGCGGGTGACCCGGCCCGCCTGGAGCTGCCCCGGGTACCAACCGTCCCTGGCGAGGTTACCGCGGCCGGCACCGTCTATGTGGCGCCCGGGGCGCCCTACCTGCTTGCGGAACAGCAGCTGCAACCGGGTTGGCCGAAATTGCTGCAGGCTATCGAGATGGACAAATTGTCGGCGGCGCTGGCAGAACTGGATAGCGGCGCGGTTTTTCCCTATCCGGTACGGCTGGACCAGGGGCAACCCGGCGCCCTGGAGGTCGACTGGCAGGTGGTCAATGTCAGCCCCGACAAGCACCGCGCCTATGCCGCCCAGTGGTTTACCATGGCGGCGGTGCTGTTGATTTTCTACCTGCTGCGCAGCAGCAATATCTGGCATTTGTTGAAATCAATCGGAAAAGAGTAAAGCGGCATGCAGGACACCTCACAGGTCAACAAGAACCGGATGGTATTGCTGCTGATAGCCGGCATCCCCGTAACGATGATCCTGGGTGCCACCTGGTTATGGTACTTCGTGGTGCACGGCGACCTGGACCTGGTGGGGACACTGGGTACCGCCAATCGGGGTACGCTGATCCAGCCACCCCGGCAGCTGGATGATTTTCCCCTGGTCGACCAGCAGGGCCGGCCCTTCCTGTACCGGGATATGGAGCCCAAGTGGTCCCTGTTGGTAACCAGCGCCGGCGCTGAATGCGACAGTGCCTGTGAAGGCAAGCTGTACCTCACCCGGCAAATACACGTGGCGCTGGGCAAGGAGTTCAACCGGGTGCGGCGTGTCTATATCAGTGACAGCCCCGTCGGGGATACTGACCTGGCGGTGACGGCGTTGAGTGATGAACATCCGCTGCCGGCAGATTTCAACAACTACCTTGCCACTGAGCATCGCGGACTGCGAGCCCTGCAGACCGGCCCCCGGGAACTGGATACCCTGTTTCCCGAAGTCAAGGTGGAGCCCAGTACCTGGTACCTCGTGGACCCGGCAGGTTGGGTCATGATGACGTACAATGCCGATACTTCTTACAAGGAAGTGATAGCGGACCTGAAATTCCTGCTGAAGAATTCCGGTGGGTGAGCAATTTATGACGGCTACTCAGAATGTGTCCAGGGCGACCTGGCGGGACTACAAGGAGCTGACCAAGCCCAACGTGGTGCTGCTGATGATACTCACCGCGGCCATCGGTATGTTCATGGCGGTGCCCGGCATGGTGCCGCTCAACGCCCTGATCCTGGGCAACCTCGGCATAGCCCTGTGTGCCGGTTCAGCGGCGACCATCAACCACCTGGTGGACCAGCGCATAGACCGGCAGATGTCGCGTACCCACAAGCGGCCGGTGGCCCAGGGACGGGTGGGGCCGCGGCAGGCGGCCATTTTCGCCGCGGTCACCGGCGGCCTGGGCATGGCGATCCTGTTGCTGTGGGTAAACGCCCTCACCGCCTGGCTGACTTTTGCCTCCCTGGTGGGTTACGCGGTCGTCTACACCATGTTCCTCAAGCGCGCCACTCCCCAGAACATTGTTATTGGCGGGCTGGCCGGCGCCGCCCCGCCCCTGCTGGGCTGGACCGCGGTCACCGGCCAGATTGACGGCCATGCCCTGCTGCTGGTGCTGATTATTTTCGCCTGGACGCCGCCGCATTTCTGGGCGCTGGCGATACACCGGCGGGAGGAATATGCCTCGGTCGATATTCCCATGCTGCCAGTGACCCACGGCGTGGCATTTACCAAGTTGCATATCCTGCTGTACACGGTAATCATGTTCCTGATTACCCTGCTGCCCTTCGTGACGCGCCTGAGCGGCCCGCTCTACCTGCTGGGCGCGGTGGTGCTGGGGGGCGGTTTCCTGTACTGGGCGATTGAACTGATGCGGGACAAGAACCCCAACGCGCCCATGGAGACTTTTCGGTATTCCATCATTTACCTCATGGCGCTTTTTCTTATCATGCTTATAGATCATTACCTTTTCCCGGTTGCCAGACTGTGACGGACTCATCAAACCCCGCCGCCAGGCGGCAGACTCGCGGCGTCAGGATCACTGTAGCCGCTATCGTGGTCTTCATGATCGTGGTGGTCGCCGGCTTCGTGTACCGAATTCAGCAGCCGCGCATCATGACTGCCACCGAAATGAAGATAAATGGCCTTTATCTTCTGGAAACACCTCGTAATTTTGGTGAGTTGGCGCTGACTGACCACAACGGAGAGGCCTTTACCCGGGAGCGCCTGGAGGGCCACTGGACACTGGTCTTCTTCGGCTTCAGCTATTGCCCCGATGTCTGCCCCACCACCATGAGTTTCCTCAACCAGTTGATGGGCCAGCTGGAGGGCACTGAAGTGGACGATACCCAGGTCGTTATGGTGACGGTGGATCCGGCCCGGGATACCGTGGAACAGCTGGCGGGTTACGTGCCCTTCTTCAACCCCGACTTCATGGGCGTGACGGGGGAGTTTCTCGATATCCACCGCTTCGCCACGGCGCTCAACACCCCGTTTCGCAAGGTCCCGGGTCAGGGCGAGGATTACCTGGTCGACCATAGTGCCAACGTGGTACTGATAAATCCCAGGGGCGATTACCACGGCTTCTTCAAGCCGCCCCTGGACCTGGCCAAGATGAAGCTCACCTATCGCTCTGCTCGGGCGATGTGGGATGCGCAACACTAAAAGTGTGTAGCGGGAGTAAGTGCTAACTTGGGCTTCCCGGCATCGCTGTGGCCCGGCAGCCAGGTTTGGCAGCGCCCTCCTGCCCCGGCGGCAAGCCGCTGCTGAGTTGCCCTGGTCAGACTCAGCTCTCCAGTGAGTTCTAAAATGGAAGTCGATTATGTCAAATAAGCTCGTCCCCCTGGTGCTGGTCGACGGTTCTTCCTACCTGTATCGCGCCTTCCATGCCCTGCCCCCCCTCACCAACTCCTCCGGCCAGGCAACCGGCGCGGTAAAGGGCGTGATCAGCATGTTGCGCCGCCTGTGCAAGGACTACCCGGGCAGCCCGGTGGCCGTGGTCTTCGATGCCAAGGGCAAGACCTTCCGCGACGAAATGTTTCCCGAGTACAAGGCCCAGCGCCCGCCCATGCCGGACGAGTTGCGTGAACAGATAGAGCCGATTCACGACATCGTGCGGGCGATGGGACTGCCGCTGCTCTGCGTGGAGGGTGTCGAGGCGGATGACGTCATCGGCACACTCGCCAGGCAGGCCGCCGCCAGGGGCCTGCCGGTGGTGATTTCCACCGGCGACAAGGACATGGCCCAGCTGGTGGACGAGCACATCACCCTGGTGAACACCATGACCGGCTCCGTCCTCGATGCAGCGGGCGTGGAGGAAAAATTCGGCATACCCCCGGCCCTGGTGATCGACCTGTTGGCCCTGATGGGGGACAAGTCGGACAATATTCCCGGGGTGGCCGGCGTGGGCGAAAAAACCGCCCGGGCCCTGTTACAGGGCCTGGGCAGCCTTGACCAGCTTTACGCAAACCTGGACAGGGTGGCAGAGTTGTCTTTTCGGGGCGCCAAAAGCATGGCCGCTAAACTGGAGGCTGAAAAAGACAGGGCCTACATGTCCTATGCCCTGGCGACGATCAAGACCGACGTCGAGCTGGATGCTGACCCCGGAGCAGTTGCACAACGCCGAGCCCGACCGCAGGCAACTGATCGACTGGTATACCAATATGGAATTCAGGGCCTGGCTGGAAGAGTTGCTGGACGCGGAGGAGGGCGAGGCCGTGGCCCCGCAGGATGCGGTGTCCACCGACTACGAGATCGTCACCACCGCGCAAGCAGCTGGACAGTTGGCTGGAGCAACTGCAGGGGGCCGAGCTGTTCGCATTCGATACCGAGACCACCAGCCTGAACTACATGGAGGCGCAAATAGTCGGGGTGTCCTTCGCGGTAGAGCCGGGCGGGCGGCCTATGTGCCGCTGGCCCACGACTACCTGGGCGCACCCGCGCAGCTGGATCGCGCCAAGGTGCTGGCCCGGCTGCAACCCCTGTTGGAAGACGCCAACAGGGCGAAAGTCGGCCAGAACCTCAAGTACGACAGCAGTGTGCTGGCCAATCACGACATAACCCTGCGCGGCATACGCTTCGACACCATGCTGGAGTCCTATGTGCTGGACTCCACCGCCACCCGGCACGACATGGACAGCCTCGCCCTGAAGTACCTGGGCTGCAAGACCATTCACTTCGAGGATATTGCCGGCAAGGGCGCCAAACAGCTGACGTTCAACCAGATCAAGGTGGAGGACGCCGGGCCTTACGCCGCCGAGGACGCGGACATCACCCTGCGCCTGCACCACACACTATGGCCCCGGGTGGAAAGCGAGGGAGCCCTGGCCTCGGTGTTGACCGATATCGAGATGCCGCTGGTGCCCGTCCTGTCGCGAATCGAACGCCAGGGAGCACTGATCTCGCGGGAATTATTGCTGGCCCAGAGTGGCGAGTTGGGGCAGACGGTTGCAGGAGCTGCAGGGGAGGGCCTACGAACTGGCCGGGGAGGAGTTCAATCTCGGCTCCCCCAAACAGCTGGGACAGATCCTGTTCGAGAAGCTGGAGCTCCCGGTGATCAAGAAGACACCCACCGGGGCGCCTTCCACCGCGGAGGACGTGCTGGCGGAGCTGGCCCTGGACTACCCGCTGCCGAAACTGCTGCTGGAGTACCGCAGCCTGAGCAAGCTCAAGTCCACCTACACCGACAAGCTGCCGGAGATGATCAATCCCCGCACCGGTCGGGTTCACACCTCCTACCACCAGGCGGTGGCCGCCACCGGCCGGCTGTCCTCGTCGGACCCCAACCTGCAGAACATCCCTATCCGCACGGAGGAGGGCAGGCGCATCCGCCAGGCGTTCGTCGCCCCCGACGGGTACAGCATCGTGGCGGCCGATTATTCCCAGATCGAACTGCGGATCATGGCGCACCTGTCCGGGGACGAGGGGCTGCTGAAGGCGTTCAAGGAAGGCCTGGACGTGCACCGGGCGACCGCGGCGGAGGTGTTCGAGGTCGGCCTGGACGAGGTGAGCGGGGACCAGCGGCGCAAGGCCAAGGCCATCAACTTCGGCCTGATTTACGGCATGTCGGCCTTCGGCCTGGCCAAGCAGTTGCACCTGGGCCGCGGCGAGGCCCAGCAATATATAGACCGCTACTTCCAGCGCTACCCGGGAGTACAGGAGTATATGGACAAAACCCGGGCGCTGGCCCGGGAGCAGGGCTATGTCGAGACCCTGTTCGGCCGGCGCCTGCACCTGCCGGAGATCAATGCGCGCAACAAGATGCGGGCCCAGGCTGCCGAGCGCACCGCCATCAACGCGCCCATGCAGGGAACCGCCGCGGATATCATCAAGCGGGCCATGCTGGCGGTGGACGGCTGGTTGCAGTCAGCCGACGTCGACGCCCGCATGATCATGCAGGTCCACGATGAACTGGTATTCGAGGTCGCAGTCGGGGAGGTGGACACCGTCAGCCAGGAAATATGCGCGCTGATGTCCGCTGCCGCGGAGCTCAAGGTACCGCTGCTGGTCGAGTCGGGTGCCGGTCGCAACTGGGATGAGGCGCACTAGACCGCCGTACCCATCCATTTCCGGGCGCAAATTTTTTTGCTACTGACTGAACTATCCAGCGGAGCCCCGGTCTGAGTATGTGTAGCGAGCGCTACATCCCCTTGGGTGGCGTCTCCATGCGTCACCCCGAGCAAGTCTCTAATCCCCCAGAGACTTCATCTGTACCGGCTGCCACCCCTATCGGTAGCCGGTTTTTTTATGCCTCATCTTTCTCGTAGACGCTGGTGTCTGTCAGCCAGGCGTTCAAAACCGTCAGCAATTCCTCGTGTCCGCTGTGTTTCAGCGCGGAAAACAGCTGTACGCTGACCAGTTCGCGATGGGGCTCCAGTTGCGCCCGGACCTTGTGCAGGGTGGCGCTGGCGGGCCCCTTTTTGAGCTTGTCGGCCTTGGTCAGCAGGATGTGCACCGGCATGCTCGCCGCGAGCGCCCAGTCCAGCATCTGCTGGTCGAAAGCCTGCAGGGGGTGGCGCACGTCCATCATCAGAATCAGTCCGCGCAGGCACTGGCGTTGTTGCAGATAGGTCTCCAGCTGCCTGGTCCACTCGCGCTTGACCGCCAGGGGTACCTTGGCGAACCCGTATCCCGGCAGGTCTACCAGGCGCTGGCTGTCGCTGATTGCGAAGAAGTTTATGAGCTGTGTCCGGCCCGGCGTGCGCGAGGTTTTGGCGAGCTTGCTGTTGCCGGTCAAGCTGTTGATAGCACTGGATTTTCCGGCATTGGAGCGGCCCGCGAAGGCGACCTCCCAGCCCTCGTCGGGCGGGCACTGGGAGAATTTGGCGGCGCTGGTCAGGTAGGCGGCCCGGCGGTAGTTGGGAGCGCCGGGCGCGCCCTGGGTGTCACTGGGAGACATTGCTTGGTATTGCCTTTTGCGGTGATGGCATCTCGTATATAATGCCACAGTTGTTTTCCCCCCGTTGCATATGCATGTCGGGTGAAATCCCTTGGTCTGAATGAGGTTTCAACATGAAAAAGTTGCTTGCGATCGGTATGACATTGTTTGCCGCTGGCGCCCTGGCCCAGCCCGATATGGCGAAGTACGACAAGAGCTGCAAGGTCTGCCACGCCAACGGCGCAGCCGGTGCACCGAAAACCGGTGACGCAGCTGCCTGGGAGCCGCGCATGGCCAAGGGAATGGATGTACTGGTGGCCTCCGTCAACAACGGCCTCAATGCGATGCCCCCCAAGGGCATGTGCTTTGACTGCACCGATGCCGATTATGCTGCCCTGATCGAATATATGGCTACACCCGCAGAGTAAAACGGCGTTACGCCTTCGATTTATCTGGAACTGTCATGAAAAAAATCGCAATCCTGTTCGGCCTTGCTATGGGCTGCGCTCAATCCGTTTATTCCGCGGAACTCATGCCTGCCGGCGATGCCGCTGCGGGTGAAGCCCAGACCATGGTTTGCGCCGCCTGCCATGGCGCCGACGGAAACAGCGCGGTGCCGACCTTTCCCAAGCTGGCCGGCCAGGGTCAGAAGTACCTGTACAAGCAGTTGCAGGATATTCGCGATGGCGCCCGCCCGGTGCCTACCATGGTGGGACAGCTGGATGGCAAATCCAACCAGGACCTGTCGGACATAGCCGCCTTTTATGCGGCCCAGCCGCGCACCGGCGGCCAGACCGATCCTGAGCTCCTGGCGCTGGGCGAGGCGGTCTATCGCGGCGGTATTCCCGAGCGCGACGTGGCGGCCTGCACGGCCTGCCACTCTCCCACCGGCGCTGGTAATGCTCCGGCCGGGTTCCCGGCTCTGGCAGGACAGCACGCGGAGTACATCGCCGCCCAGCTGGTGGCCTATCGCAAGGGCTATGAGGATGAAACCGGGCGCATAAACGACGGCGACACCCGGATCATGCGCATCACCGCTTTTGGCCTCAGCGACAAGGAGATAGAGGCGGTGTCCAGTTACGCTGCCGGGCTTTACTAGGCCGCGACCTTGACCCAGCAAAGGTGGCTTACGGCCACCTTTTTATTTATGCACAGGAGGTGCCGGGCCGCGCAGGCGGTATGTCGCGAGAGGCATGGATGCCGGTAGCGACGATTCCTGAGAACAACTCGCGTCTGCTGTTGTCTCAATGAACACCCTCGTTTCCTGGAGAGAATCATGCTCAAGAAGCTTTTGTTGTCCCTCACCCTGTTCACTTTCGCCCCGCTGCTGGCTGTAGCCCAGCCAGGTCAGGGCCAGGCCGCCTTCGAGGAAGGTAAGAATTACGATCTTATCTCCCCGGCCCTGCGCACCCCCGACCCGGATAAAATCGAGGTGGTGGAATTCTTCTGGTACGGCTGCGGCCACTGCTACACCTTCGAGCCGATGGTGGCGGCCTGGAAGAAAAAGCTGGCTGACGACGTGCAGTTCAACGGCTCTCCGGCCATGTGGAATCCGCAGATGGAACTGCACGCCAGGGCGTACTATACCGCCGATGTGCTGGGGGTACTGGACACGATGAACCTGGTCCTGTTCCAGGCGATGAATGTTGACGGTAAGCGCCTTGCTTCCGAAGAGGAGATCAAGGCCCTGTTCGTGGCCAATGGCGTCGAAGCGGACGCCTTCACCAAGGCCTTCAACTCATTTGGCGTTAGCAGCCAGGTGAAGCAGGCAGATGCCCGGGCACGTACCGCTAAAATCACCGGCACGCCCTCGATGATGGTTAACGGCAAGTACCTGGTCACCGCCCGCAAGGCCGGTAGTCAGGCGGGCATGCTGGAGGTGGCCGACTTCCTGGTCGAGAAGGAGCGCGCTGCCGCTACCGGCGGGCAGTAATACCGGCCCGGGGCGCGGATTCCCCCGGTGCGGGGTCCGCGCTTCAGATAACCAGCCACTGGGGCACTGGCAGGCCCTTGTTCTCCAGGAACACGGGGTTGAACAGCTTGCTCTGGTAGCGGTTGCCATAGTCGCAAAGGATGGTGACGATGGTGTGGCCGGGACCCAGGTGTTGCGCCAGGCGCACTGCCCCGGCAATGTTGATCGCCGCGGAGCCACCCAGGCACAGGCCCTCGTGCAACAGCAGGTCGAAAATATAGGGCAGCGCCTCCTCGTCCTCGATGGTGTAGGACACATCCACCCTGGCCTGGGCGACATTGTCGGTGACATGGTTGATGCCGATACCCTCGATGATGGAGGTGCCGGGGCTGGCCTGCAGCTGGCCGCTGCTGAAGTATTCGTGCAGGGAGGCGCCCGCCGGGTCGGCCAGGCCGATAACGATGCCGGGGTTGCGCTCTTTCAGCGCGGTGGATACACCCGCCAGGGTGCCGCCAGTGCCCACGGCACAGATAAAACCATCCACCCCGCCGTCGGTTTGCTCCCAGATTTCCGCTCCCGTGGTGCGGCAGTGGATATCCATATTGGCGAGGTTGTCGAACTGGCGCGCCCAGACGGCGCCGTGCTCTTCCTTCTTTGCGAGTTTTTCCGCCAGCCTCTGGGCGGTATGGATGTAGTGGTTGGGGTCGCTATAAGAGGTGGCGCCCACCAGGTGCAGATCCGCGCCCAGCAGTTCCAGCGAGTCAATTTTTTCCTTGCTCTGGGTGATGGGCATGACCACCGTACTGCGGTATCCCAGGGCGTTGGCCAGCAGGGTCAGCCCGATGCCGGTGTTGCCCGCGGTACCCTCGACGATGCGCCCTCCCGGCCGCAATTCACCGCTCGTCTCGGCGGCGCGAATAATGCCCAGGGCAGTGCGGTCCTTCACCGAGCCGCCGGGGTTGAGAAACTCGGCCTTGCCGAGAATGGTGCAACCGGTCAACTCGGAGACCTGCTTGAGGTGCAACAGGGGAGTATTGCCGATCAGTTGGGTGACGTCAGAGGCCGTGTGCACGATGTGTTCTCCGGTAAAACTCGCGCACGAGTATGCCACAGCGCTAACGGTTGGTCAGGGTCTGGTGCGCAGGTAGAGTTTGTGAGCCCGCAACCCCAGCAGCAGTGAGACCAGCGAGATTGTCAGCAGCATCCACACCATGGGCTGCGGCGAGGTGGTGAGAAACTGGCCGATCAGGGCACTGGCAGCCGCGGACAGGGACATCTGGATGAAACCCAGTAACGAGGAAGCGGTGCCGGCAATATGGGGGAACGGGCGCAGGGCGATTGCCATGGCGTGGGGCAGTACCAGGCCCATGGCGACCGAGTACAGGGCCATCGGCAGCATCAGTGCGGCAACGCTGTCGGGCCAGGCTGTGAAACAGGCCAGCAACAGGCAGCTCGCGCTTACCCCGAGGACCACCCCCAACAGCATGATCCGCTCTGATTCGTAGTGTTTGGAGAGCCGCGCGCTGCAGGCACTGCCTCCCATGTAGCCGACAACCGAGCTGAGAAAGACCAGCCCGAAGTACTCCACCGGCACGCCCAGCATATCGATGTAAACAAAACTGGATGAGGCCAGGTAGACCAGCAGGCCCGCATAGACGAGGCCGCTGGTAATGGTTACCGTGAGAAAAAACGGATCCACCAACAGCTCGGCGTAGTTGCGGGCAATCTTTGCCGGGTGCAGGCTCTGTACCAGCGGCAGGGACTCGGGCAGGAACACGTGGATCAGCGCGATCATGGCCGCCCCGTAGCAAGCCAGGAACACGAATACACTCTCCCAGGGGAGTACCAGCAGCAGCACGCCGCCAAGGGTGGGTGCCACCGCCGGCGCCAGGGCCATCAGCATGGCGATAAGGGACAGGGCGCGGGCCGCGCCCGTGGGGCCAAACACGTCCCTGGCCACGGCCCGTGCCAGGGTCGGGCCCACGCAGGCGCCTATCCCCTGCAGGAACCGGAACAGCAGCAGTTGCTCCACTGTGGTGGACTGGCTGCAGCCTATGCAGGCCGCCACAAAAAGCGCGGTGCCAATCACCAGTACCGGCTTGCGACCGAAGCGATCTGCCAGGGGGCCGCAGGCCAGGTGGAACAGGGCAAAACCCGTGAGGTAGCTGCTCAGGGTCAGGTGCATATGGCTGATATCGGTGTCGAAGGCCCGCATCATGATGGGCATGGCGGGCAGGTACATATCGACACTCAGGGGGCCCAGCGCCACCAGGGCTGCCAGCAAAGCCAGTAGCCAGGGGGAGTCGTGTGCTAGCTGTCGGGCGCTCATGGGGCGGCGATGCTACTCGCTGCCCGCTGGGAATGCAAAACCCTGCCGGGAACACGGCGGGGTGGCGGAACGGTCCTATTTTTCGAAGCTCATCACCGTCTTCCACCACAGGCGGGGAAACAGCGCGCGCCACAGGTACAACAGGCGCGCCTCACCCGGGTAGATGATATCGCGGTCCTTGGTCACGCCCTTCTCAATGGCATTGACGATTTTCTCCGGATCCGCCAGGCGCCCGCTCTTGCGAGCTTCGATCATGCTGCCGGGGCTATCCGTGGCCAGGCTCTGGTCGATCAGGCTGGTATTGACTGCCGGCGGACAGACCAGGTGGGCGCGCACCCCGGTGGCGCGTATTTCGTTCTGTAGCACCTCTATGTAGGCGTTTACCGCTGCCTTGGTGGCGCAGTAGGCGCCCATCTTAGGAACCAGGGCGATACCCGCGATAGAGCCAAAGGCGATGATGCGGCCCGCCCCGCGCTCCAGCATTCCCGGCAGTACTGCCCGCACCATATAGGTGGTGCCGAAATAGTTGATGCGAAACAGCCGCTCCATGCCCTCGTGGGTGTGCTCCGCAAGTTTGTGGCTGGGCATAAGGGCCGCGGCGTGAACCAGCAGTTCCACCGGCCCCAGGGTGGAAATCACTTCTTCGACCCGGCTTTCCACTTCTTCCCGGTCCGAGATATCGCAGTGCAGCGCGGTAATATTAGCCGTCTCCCGGGCGGTTGCTGCCAGGGCATCGTCACTGACGTCGAAGATTGCCACCCGGGCGCCGCGGCTCGCCAGGCGGCGGGCAATGATCTGCCCCATGCCGCTGGCCCCGCCGGTAACGATAGCCACTTTCCCAGCCATATCGATCATAGGTTTGCCATCCTTGATTATTTTGCTTATTAAACCCTGAATCGGGCCCGATTATCACGGGCTGGCGATGTGATCCAGCGGCAGTTCAGTTCGTTGCACCACCCGCCGCAACTCGAAGCTGGAATGTACCCCGGTGACCCCTTCAATGCGGGTCAGTCTGCCCAGCAGGAACCTCTCGTAGTAGGCCATATCCGGAACCACGGCCTTGAGCAGGTAGTCAGAGGATTGTCCCGTGACCACGGAGCACTCCATTACCTCGGGGTACTCACGCACCTGCGCTTCGAAGTTCTCGAAACGATCCGGCGTGTGGCGGTCCATGCTGATGCCGATATAGGCGGTCAGTTTCAGGCCCAGCATCGCCTGGTCGAGCAGGGTGACATGCGCCGTTATCAGCCCGGACTCTTCCAGGCGTCGCACCCGCCGGGAACAGGGCGTGGGCGAAAGGCCCACCATGTCGGCCAGTTCAAGGTTGCTGATGCGGCCGTTGCGCTGCATGGCAGCGAGAATTTTGCGGTCGATACGGTCCAGTTTCAATGCAGAGGTCTCCCGGGTCGCCAGTGGCCCATGCTGTCATATAATCCGAGTATACTCACTACTTATAGCTTACAAAATAGTGAATTATCCTAATTTTCGGCAATCTGGCGGTGATATTTGCAATCTCTCACTAGGGTGAGGGGTTTATACTGTTGCTCTGGCTGAACACTCACCTGTTGTTGCAGGTGCGGGTGGGGTTACCGCTCCACCAGCGCCTCGCGAAGCGCCCAACCAGGGCGCCGCCCCGGTAAACCGGACAGGTGACAGCCAACTTTATACAACGACCAGGACGATACACCATGAGCAGCTTCGATTATCGCAAATACCCGGCGTTCAAGCCTATTCCCATGACTGCGCGCCGCTGGCCCGACCGGGTAATAGAGCGGGCGCCGCGGTGGTGCAGCGTAGACCTGCGGGATGGCAACCAGGCCCTGATCGAGCCCATGACCGCGCGCCAGAAGTCCCGCATGTGGGACCAGCTGGTGAAGATTGGTTTCAAGGAGATCGAGGTCGGGTTCCCCTCGGCTTCCAGTCACGACTACGACTTCGTGCGCGACCTGATCGACAACAAGCGGATTCCCGATGACGTCACCATTCAGGTGCTGACCCAGGCCCGTCCCGACCTGATCCAAAAGACTTTCCAGGCCCTGAAAGGTGTGAGGCGGGCGATCGTGCATGTGTACAACTCCACCTCCACGGTGCAGCGCGAGCAGGTGTTTGGCCTGGACAGGCAGGGCATCATCGACATCGCCGTGAAGGGTGCGCAACTGGTGCGCGATTGCGCTGCGCAGCATCCGGATACGGAGTGGGTATTCGAGTACTCACCGGAGAGTTTCACCGGCACTGAACTGGACTTCGCGGTAGAAGTTTGCGATGCGGTCACCGCTGTGTGGCAACCGACACCCGAGCAACCGGTGATTATCAATCTGCCGGCTACCGTGGAAATGAGCACTCCCAATGTCTACGCCGACCAGATCGAGTGGTTCTGCGACCACGTGGCCAATCGCGACAGCCTGTTGATCTCCCTGCATACCCACAATGACCGGGGTTGCGCCGTCGCTGCGGCGGAGCTGGGGGTGTTGGCCGGCGCCGACCGGGTCGAGGGCACGCTGATGGGCAACGGTGAGCGCACCGGCAATATGGACATCGTCACCATGGCGATGAATCTTTACAGCCAGGGGGTCGATCCGCAGCTCCAACTGGGTCAGATGGACGAGATCATCCACACCGTGAAGGAGTGCACCAACCTGCCGGTTCATCCTCGCCACCCCTATGCGGGCGAGTTGGTGTTCACGGCCTTTTCCGGCAGTCACCAGGACGCCATCAAGAAGTGCCTGGCCCGCCGGGAGGATGGCAGGGCCTGGGAAGTGGCTTACCTGCCTATAGACCCGGCGGATATCGGCCGCTCCTACCAGGAGGTCATCCGCATCAACAGCCAGTCGGGCAAGGGCGGCATGGCCTATGTGCTGGAGCGGGATTTCGGGCTGGCCCTGCCGCGCTGGCTGCAGATAGATTTCAGCCCGGTGGTACAGGCGTTTGCCGAGCAGCAGGAAACCGAAGTGGAGCCACAGGCGCTGTACCAGTTGTTCCAGCAGACTTATTGCGGTGGGGAAGGGCACTGGTCCCTTGGTAATTACCAGGTCAATCGCGAAGACAATGCTGACAAGTTGCAGGCGGAACTGCGCGCCGGCAACAGCATACACACGCTGACCGGCACCGGCACCGGGGTGGTGGCGTCATTTGTCGATGCGATGCAACGCTTTACCGGCAAGCAGATCGTGCTGGTCGAGTACAGCGAGCACGCCCTGAGCCACAGCGCCGACGCGGAGGCTGTCTGCTACATCCAGCTGAACATCAACGGCGATCGCTACTGCGGGGTGGGGCGCAGCCATGACATCATCCAGGCGTCCCTGGACGGCATCCTGAGGGCGATCAACCGGGAGCAGGCCGTATCCAGCGAGGCCGCGGCCTGAGGATCCCCCATCCCCCGGGCTCGTGGGATCTTGCCCGTCCCGCCTGTGCGCCGTCCCGCCCGTGAACCTGGCCCCGGGCCCGAGCGGGGTAAATGTGAATCGGGCGCCCGATATGTTACAAACTGGTTTTCCGGGAGACGAGATGGCTCCCCATCACCATCTGGCGATCACGGGCATGGAAGAACAGGCGAAACACCACCGGCGAACTCCCTGGCGGCGCCTCAAACGGCACTTCAGGGAAGCCTTTTCGCAACAGTTCGAATATCACCGTAACGACCTCGATGCGGAGGGCATACATCGCCAGGAACGCAGGCGGTTCAGGGATGCCTATCGCTACATCCTGCTGTTGCTGGTATGCGTCCTGTTCCCCATGCTGGCCCACAATGTCTACACCGGCCAGCCGCTGCTGGCCGTGGCCAGCTTTATCCTGCTGAGCGTTATCTTCGCCAATATCTGGTTGCTGAGCAGGTCCCGGCCGGCCTTTTTGTCGCCGACCCTGTTGTTGCTGCTTGCCATCCTGCTGATCCTGTTCGCCGTGGCCCTGGGCCAGTTGCACAGCCTGTTCTGGCTCTATCCGCTGCTGGCGGGGCTGCCGGTCATGCTGCGCTCTCGCCGGGCCATACTGATTGGCGTGGTCTCGGGTGCCATGGCCCTGCCCCTGGTATTCGCCAACTTCCCGCTGACTATGGCCGTGGTAATCAGTGTCAGCCTGGGGCTCACCTGGCTGGTGAGCGCCTGGTTGGTGTTCGCGGTCACCGAGCAGAGTCGCCGGCTCAGGGATATGGCCATTACCGATCCCCTCACCGGGGCCTACAACCGGCGCTACCTGGAGGAGCAGGCCCGGCATGCCCTGGATGCGTGGCAGCGCTTTCGCCACCCGGCGGCGATGCTGCTGATCGACATCGATCATTTCAAGCGGGTCAACGACAGGTACGGTCACGCCGCGGGTGACCAGGCCATCAAGAGCATGGTGGCAGTGATCTCGGCCCGGATTCGCAGCGTAGATACCCTATGCCGGTTTGGGGGCGAGGAATTTGTGGTGCTGCTCAAGGAAACCGGGATAGGCGGGGCCCGGCAGATCGGCGAGGAATTGCGCCAGTTGGTGGCAGAGGCCAGGCTACTGCCCGAGGGCAGCATGACTATAAGTATCGGTGTGTGCGAGGTTAAGGAAGCACTGAGCCTGGATCACTGGTTCAACCTGGCGGATTCGGCGCTCTACCTGGCCAAGAGCAAAGGGCGCAACCGGGTCGAGCTGGCCTCGCAGGTGACAGAGCGCAGTGAACCCATTGTCAGGACGGTGCCGGAATGGCGTTGAGCGCGGGAGGAGGGAAAGTGGAGCATCGTGTATCCGGTAGCAGAGGTAGGTTAATGCTCGCGGCAGTGCTGTTGTGCCTGCTGGGAGCCTGCAGCAGCACCACGTTCGTATACAACCGCCTCGACAGCATCCTGCCCTGGTACCTGGATGATTACGTCGACCTCAACAACACTCAGGACCGGCAGCTGGACGAGATGCTGGCGCCCTTCCTGGCCTGGCACCGGCAGCAGGAGCTGCCCCGTTATGTGGCGCTGCTGGAACAGGTCGATGTCGATCTCGACGGCCCGGTGTCTGCCGCTGAGGTCGCCGGCATCTATACCGGGATAGAAGATGCCTGGTTGCGACTGCAGGACAAATCACTGGAGTGGCTGCTGGCGCTGGGCGCCAGCCTGTCGGACGAGCAGGTGGACGAGTTTCTGGAGGAATTGCAGGAGCGGCAGGAAGAGTACGAGGAGGAGTACCTGGAGCGCAGCGAGCGCGAATACCGCGAGGACAGCTACGAGTCCCTGGTGGACAGCATGCAGGACTATCTGGGCCGGCTCACCGATGCCCAGCGTGATCGCCTGCGCGCCGCCAGCCTGGACTTGCGGCGTTCAGACTCGATCTGGTTGCAGGAGCGCGCCGCCTGGCTGCAACGCCTCGATGTGCTGATGCAACGCCAGCCGGGTTGGCAGCAGCGGGTGCGGGAGGCCATAGCCCTGCGGGACGAGACGGTCTCCGAGCAGTACATCGCCACCTACGAGCACAACCTCGAGGTTATTTTCAGCGCCATCGCCGCGGTCCTGGACAGCCGCAGCGAAAGGCAGGACCGGCGCCTGCGCGCCGAACTGCGCGACCTGCGGGAGGATCTGCAAACCCTGATCGACCAGGGCCGGGCCAGGGCAGCCTGAGCGCGGCCGCGCCGGCCTCAATCCAGCAGTGACAGGTCCCTGACGGCGCCCTTGTCGGCACTGGTGACCATTTTGGCATAGACCTTCAGGGCTGCGCTGACCTTGCGCGGCCGCGGCGCGGCGGGTTGCCACTGGTCGCCCATGGCCTGCCGCCGGGCATCCAGCTCCTCCGCGTCCAGTGCCACGTTGATGCTGCGCCGGGGAATATCTATTTCGATTCTGTCACCCTGGCGGATAAGCGCTATGGCGCCCCCTGCAGCCGCTTCCGGCGAGGCGTGGCCGATGGAGAGCCCCGAGGTGCCGCCGGAAAAGCGCCCGTCGGTAAGTAGGGCGCAGACCTTGCCCAGCCCCCTGGATTTCAGGTAGCTGGTGGGATATAGCATTTCCTGCATGCCGGGGCCGCCGCGCGGACCCTCGTAGCGGATTACCACCACGTCACCGGGCTTGACCCGGTCGTTGAGGATATCGTCCACCGCCGCTTCCTGGCTCTCGCAAATATGCGCCGGGCCGGAAAATACCAGGATGCTCTCGTCCACACCGGAGGTTTTCACCACGCAGCCGTCCTCGGCGATATTGCCGAACAGGACTGCCAGCCCGCCCTCGCTGGAGTAGGCGTGCTCCAGGGCGCGTATGCAGCCGCCCCGGCGGTCCCTGTCCAGGCTGGGCCAGCGGGTTTCCTGGCTAAAGGCGGTCTGGGTGGGAATGCCGGCCGGGCCGGCGCTGTAGAATTTATGCACCGCGGGATCATCGGTTTGCATGATGTCCCAGTTTGCCAGCGCCTCACCCATGGTGGAGCTGTGGACCGTGGGGCAGTCAGTGTGCAGCAGGCCGGCGCGATCCAGCTCGCCAAGGATGCCCATGATACCCCCGGCCCGGTGCACGTCCTCCATATGGTACAGGGGGGTGTTGGGCGCGACCTTGCACAGTTGCGGCACCTTGCGGGACAGCCGGTCGATATCCGCCAGGGTAAAATCCAGCTCGGCTTCCTGGGCTGCGGCCAGCAGGTGCAGGATGGTATTGGTGGAGCCGCCCATGGCGATATCCAGGCACATGGCGTTCTCGAACGCCTTGAAACTGCCGATATTGCGCGGCAGCACCGAGGCGTCTTCCTGTTCGTAGTAGCGCTTGCACAGTTCCACCACCACCCGGCCCGCGCGGCGAAACAGTTGTTCGCGGTCGGCGTGGGTGGCCAGGGTGGAGCCGTTGCCCGGCAGGCTCAGGCCCAGCGCTTCGGTCAGGCAATTCATGGAGTTGGCGGTGAACATGCCGGAACAGGACCCGCAGGTGGGGCAGGCGGAGCGCTCGTACTCGGCCACCTGCTCATCGCTGGCGCTGTCGTCCACGGCTATCACCATGGCGTCCACCAGGTCCAGCTTGTGTTCGGATAATTTGGTCTTGCCCGCCTCCATGGGACCGCCGGAGACGAACACCACCGGTATGTTCAGGCGCATGGCGGCGTTCAGCATGCCGGGGGTGATCTTGTCGCAGTTGGAGATACAGACCATGGCATCGGCGCAGTGGGCGTTGACCATGTACTCCACCGAATCCGAGATGACGTCCCGCGACGGCAGGCTGTAGAGCATGCCGTCGTGGCCCATGGCGATACCGTCGTCCACGGCGATGGTATTGAACTCCTTGGCCACCCCGCCGGCCGCCTCGATCTCGCGCGCCACCAGCTGTCCCAGGTCCTTCAGGTGCACGTGGCCGGGCACGAACTGGGTAAAGGAATTCACCACCGCGATGATGGGTTTCTGGAAGTCGTCATCCTTCATCCCGGTGGCGCGCCACAGGGCGCGGGCGCCGGCCATGTTGCGGCCGTGCGTGGAGGTCTTGGAGCGATAATCTGGCATGTCGGGTTTCCGTGTTTGATCGGCGGAAAAGGGGGAAAGAGCATAGCAAAAAACGGGCAAACTTTAACGCTGCGATTGGCCTGGGTGTGGTAGGTCGCCAGCGGGTGCCGGTCCTCATGCCAAAGGAAAATCCATTGACGCTAGAGCGATTTGAAGAACACCTTGGAATTGCGCTGCAGGTTGTACAGCGCCTGTTTCCGGTCGGGCAGGGCGTCCCGCGAGCTCTCGATGAAGCCCTGCTCCAGGAACCAGTGGGCGGTCTGGGTGGTCAGCACGAATACCCTGTCGAGGCCCTGGCGCCTGGCCTCCTGTTGCAATTCGTGCAGCAGGCGCTGGCCACGCCGGCCGCCGCGGTAATCCGGGTGGGACACGATGCAGGCGATCTCACCGCAGCCCTCCTCCGGGAACGGGTACAGGGCGGCGCAGGCGATAATACGACCGTCTCGCTCCAGCAGGCGGAACTGCTTGATCTCTGTTTCCAGCAGCTCCCGGGAGCGTTTCAGCAGTATCCCCTGCTGTTCCAGTGGCTCGATCAGCTCCAGGATGCCGCCGACGTCATCGATGGTGGCTTCCCGGGCGCGCTCGTAATCGTCATTGGCGACCAGGGTGCCGCTGCCGTCGTGGGTGAACAGTTCTTCCAGCAGGGCGCAGTCGTTGCCGTAGCCGATGATATGGCAGCGCGGGACGCCGGCCAGGCAGGCCTGCCGGGCGGCGTTGAGCAGGGTGAGCTGGTTGGCGTCGGCGAGTTCCAGGTCGCGGATGTCCCCAACCACACACTGGCGCAGCAGTTCCCCCGCGGCGTTGGTGATCCCCTCGCGCTCGGTGAACATGATCAGCTTGTCGGCGCTGATGGCCGCGGCACACTGCACGGCGATATCTTCCAGGGCCAGGCTGAAGATCTCCCCCGTGGGCGAGTAGCCCAGGGGCGACAGCAGGACGATGGAGCCGTCCTCCAGTTGTCGCCGGATGCCGGGGGTGTCTATGCGGCGCACCCTGCCGGTGTGGTGGAAGTCCACGCCGTTCACGACGCCTATGGGCCTGGCCGTGACGAAATTGCCGGAGCAAACCCGCAGCCTCGAGCCCTGCATGGGTGAATTGGGCAGGCCCATGGACAGCAGGGCCTCGATCTGGGCCCGCAGGGAACCGGCCGCGTCCTTGACGTGCTCCAGGACGGCGGTATCGGTAATCCGCATGCCGTCGTGGAAGACGGATTCCAGTCCCGCCTGTTCCAGGCGCTGGGCGATCTGTGGCCGGGAGCCGTGCACCAGCACCAGTCGCACCCCAAGGCTGCTGAGCAGGGCGATGTCGTGGAAAATGCTGGCAAAATTCTCGTGCAGGGCCACCTCGCCCCCCAGCATCAGCACGAAGGTCTTGCCCCGGTGCGCATTGATGTAGGGTGCGGTATTCCTCAGCCAGCGAATATTGTTCCTGCCGGGCGTTGTCACTGCTTTGTCCAAGCCATTGAAAAATAGAAGGTTATCAAGGGTACCTAAAGCCGTGCCGATAACCTAATGGCAATAATGCACAGGGCGGGCCGGCCCCTAGAGGCAGTAGTGGCGGATGCACTGCTGCAGCAGCGCGATACAGGGCCGGATCTGCTCCAGCTCCAGGTATTCGTCGGGCTGGTGAGCCCGATCTATGGAGCCGGGCCCCATGACAATGGCCTCCATGCCCAGTTGCTGCATGAAGGGCGCCTCGGTGGCAAAGGCCACCGCCTCGGCGCGGTGCCCGGTAAGCCGCTCCGCCAGGCGCACCAGGTCGCTGTCGGCACTCTGCTCGTAGGGGGCGACGTCCACGTTGAGGGAGCGCAGCTGTATATCCAGGCCGTGCTGCCGGGCGATCTGCGCCATCCTCAGTTCGATCTCCCCGCGCACGGTGGCGTTGTCTCCGCCGGGTATCATGCGCAGGTCGAAGTGCAGTTCGGCCTGGCCGCAGATGCGGTTGGGGCTGTCCCCGCCGTGCAGGCAACCCAGGTTGAGGGTGGGCCAGGCCACCTCGAACAGGTCGTGATGGTATTGCTGCTGCAGTTGCCGGCGGTAATTCATCAGGTCGCCCATGACGGCGTGCATGCCATCCAGCGCACTGTTGCCCAGCGCGGGGTTGGAGGAGTGCCCGGCGCGACCGGTCACGCGCACGGCTTCCATCATGATGCCCTTGTGCATGCGCACCGGCACCAGCGAGGTCGGCTCGCCGATGATGGCGGCCCGGGCCTTCGGGTAGCCCGCAGTCACCAGGGCGCGGGCGCCGTCCATGGAACTCTCCTCGTCGGCGGTGGCCAGCAGGATCAGCGGCTGTTTCAGGGGGGTGTCCAGGAAAGTCCCGGCGGCGGCCAGGGCCAGCGGGAAGAAGCCCTTCATATCCGTGCTGCCCAGGCCGTACAGCCGGTGGTCGCGCTCGGTGAGGGTCAGCGGGTCGCTCTGCCAGCGGCCCTCGTCGAAGGGCACGGTGTCGGTGTGGCCTGCCAGCACCAGGCCGCCGGGCCCGCTGCCCAGGGTCGCGACCAGGTTGGCTTTGGAGCCGTCTGCGGAAACCGCCTGGATTTCGGTGCGAAATCCCATATCGCCCAGCCAGCCGGCCAGCAGGTCGATGACCGCGCGGTTGCCCTGGTCCCACAGCGGGTCGGGGGAGCTGACGGAAGGTGTCGACACCAGTTGTCGCAGTTGTTCGATGACAAGTCTGTCAATATCGGGCATGGGGGAATCCAGGGGGTGGCCGGGCGCCAGCGAACCTGGCGTACCCTAGTGTAGTCAAGCCCGGACCCACCGCCAAGCGATTGCCGGGCGGCGAGTTGCTCAGGCTCCGAAAATTCCCTTGAAGACGAAAAAGAAAATGATGGCGAGGCCGGCCCCGGCGGGCAGGGTGATCAACCAGGAGAGGAAGATGGAGCCGATGGTGCGCAGGTTGAGGGCGCCGATGCCACGGGCGAAGCCCACCCCCAGCACCGCTCCCACCAGGGTGTGGGTAGTGGATATCGGCAGGCCGGTGGCGGAGGCGATTACCACGGTGCCCGCCGCTCCGAGTTCAGCCGCGAAGCCCCGGCTGGGGGTCAGCTCGGTGATTTTACGGCCAATGGTAGTAATTACTCGCCAACCGTAGGTGGCAAGGCCTACAACGATTCCCATCGCCCCCACCAGCAATATCCACCACGGCATGGCGGACTTCGCGGCGATCACGCCACCGGACTGGACGGTGCCGACAACCGCCGCCAGCGGCCCCACCGCATTGGCCACATCGTTGGAGCCGTGGGCGAACGCCATGGAGCAGGCGGTGAACACCATGAGTACGGCGAACACCCGCTCCACGCTGCCGAAGCGGTTGCGTTCATCGGGTATTTCCTTGATGCCCCGCAACGCCAGCGAGCCGGCTCCTGCGACCAGCAGGCCGATTACGGCCGATGGGGGAATGGCGTTGGCGAAGGCGCTGCCCAGGCCCAGGTCCAGGTCCAGGCCCACATGCTTGAGGCCCTTGAGCAGGGTGACCATGGATATCATGAAGCCCACCAGCCACATGTAGATCGGTATGAAGCGCTTGGCCCGCTGGAAGGGATTCTCGGTGTCCAAAATCAGCACCTTCACGCTCATGAACAGGCCATAGGAAATGGTGCCCGCCATGACCGGCGACACCACCCAGCTGGCGACGATACTGCCCACCTTGTCCCAGTGGATGGCGTCCACCGATATGCCCACAGAGGCGAAGCCCACGATGGCTCCCACGATCGAGTGGGTGGTCGAGACCGGCCAGCCCTGCACGCTGGCGATCAGCAGCCAGGTGCCCGCCGCCAGCAGGGCCGAGAGCATGCCATAGACCATGAGCTCCGGGTGGCCCTGCATGACCTCGGCGTCGATGATGCCCTTGCGGATGGTGGCGGTAACCTCTCCCCCCGCCAGGTAGGCTCCCAGGAATTCGAATACCATGGCGACCAGAATCGCCTGTTTGATGGTGAGCGCGCGGGAACCCACGGAGGTCCCCATGGCGTTGGCCACGTCGTTGGCGCCTATGCCCCAGGCCATGAAAAAGCCGAACATGCAGGCGAGAACGAGAAATACGGTGCCGTACTGGGCGATGATCTCCACGGTGCGCTCCTGTTATTTCGCCATAAGGATCTGCAGGCGGTCGCCCACGGTTTCGGCTTCGTCCGCCAGGGTGCCCAGCAGGAACATCACCCGGTAGTAGAACATGACATCCACCGGGGGGAGTTCGCTCTCAAGCTTGAACAGCTTGCCGCGCAGGGTGACCGCCATCTTGTCGGTCTTGCGCTCCATCTTGTCCAGGTCCTTGAGCATGGCCTCCACTCGCTTGACCTCCAGACCGGTGAAGCCGACTTCCAACAACTCATCCAGTTCCTGGATGGCACTCAGCGCCTGGTTGACAGTGTCGGTACAGGCGGTCACAAAGTCCTGCAGGTCTGCCTGCAGGCTGTCGGGAAAGCACATATTGCGGTCCACCACCAGCACGGCAATGTCCCTGGCAGTATTGGCCACTTTGTCCTGAATGCTCACCAACTCCAGCAGGTCCGAGCGCGGCACCGGCAGGAACAGGCTTTTGGGCAGGTGGCGTCGCACCGAGCGCTTGAGCTTGTCGGCGGCCCGCTCCGTCTTGGCGATCTCCTTGAGCAGCGCCGCGCAGCCGGCCCAGTCCCGGGCCGCAGCGGCCTGGAACAGTTCCGGCAGCAGCTGGGCGGCCTGTGACGCCACCTGCATGTGTTCTTGAATGGGGCCTATGGGCGAGCGCCCGAATAAACTGCCGAGGAGGTTTGATCCTGCCATAGTTGTGCTCCCTGAATTGCTGGCGAAGCGAGCCCTGTGAATGGGTGCACAGTGTATGGGCATCACGGTGCCTTGTCATAGAACGGTAATAATATTTACACAGCCGGCGGGGACCGGGAATGACCGAAATCAAGGCGGGCCCCGGGCCCCTGCTGTGGTAGCATGATTTGAAAGGGGAGTCCGGGGGCAATATCTGAGCTATGGCTACGAATTTTGGCGAGCAGTTGATGGAACACCGCCTCAGCCTGTCCACCCTGGCACGGGATCTCCACTCCGAGGGCCGGCTCTCCGACCGGGACTTTGCCCGGGTGATGGCGGCGCAGGCCGTCAAGGTGCACCCGCTGGTGTACCTGGCGGAGCAGAAAATCGAGGATGCGGCAAACCCCGGCAGAATGCTGGACATGGATGGCCTGCTGGCGTGGCTGGGCGCCAGGGTGGAGCAGCCGGTGTACCAGATCGATCCTCTGAAGATAAACGTGACCGCGGTCGCAGAGGTCATGTCCCGGGCTTTCGCGGAGCGCCACCGGATTCTGGCGGTGGAGGTCAGTGCCGAAGAAGTGGTTGTTGCCAGCGGCGAGCCCTTTGTGAGCAGCTGGGAGAGCAACCTCGAGCATGTGCTGCGCAAGCGCGTGCGGCGGGTGCTCACCGACCCCCGGGCGATCGCCCGCCACACGGCCGAGTTCTACACCATGGCGGGCTCGGTGCGCGGCGCCCGGGGTGGTGAGCGATCCGACAGCGGGATCGGGGTGACCAATCTCGAGCAAATGCTGGAACTGGGCTCCATGAAAGAGCCCGATGCCAACGACCAGCACATCGTCAATATCGTCGATTGGCTGCTGCAGTACGCCTTCGAGCAACGCGCCAGCGACATCCATATCGAACCCCGGCGCGAGGTGGGCAAGGTGCGCTTCCGTATCGACGGGGTGTTGCACAGTGTCTATGAGCTGCCGCAGCAGGTCTGTGCCGCGGTGACCAGTCGTATCAAGATACTCGGCCGCATGGACGTGGCGGAGAAGCGCCGCCCCCAGGACGGCCGCCTGAAAACCCGCTCACCGGAGGGCAACGAGGTGGAGTTGCGGCTGGCCACGCTGCCCACCGCTTTTGGTGAAAAGCTGGTTATGCGCATATTCGATCCGGATGTGCTGCAGAAGACCTTTGAGCAGCTGGGCCTGGCGGACGAGGATCTCAGGCGCTGGCACCGCATGACCAGCCAGGGCAACGGCATCGTGCTGGTCACCGGGCCCACGGGCTCCGGTAAGACCACCACGCTTTATTCGACGTTGCGCCAGCTGGCCACCGCGGAGGTGAACGTCTGCACCATCGAGGATCCCATCGAGATGGTGGAGGGGGCGTTCAACCAGATGCAGGTCAACCACGGCATCAACCTGGATTTTTCCTCCGGCGTACGGGCCCTGATGCGCCAGGACCCCGACATCATCATGGTGGGGGAAATTCGCGACCTCGAGACCGCCAATATGGCGGTGCAGGCGGCCCTGACCGGCCACCTGGTGCTGTCCACCCTGCACACCAATGACTCGCCCTCCTCGATCTCGCGCCTGCTGGAGCTGGGGGTGCCTGCCTACCTGATCAAGGCGACCGTGCGCGGGGTGATGTCACAGCGCCTGGTGCGTATCCTGTGCCCGGCCTGCAAGGCGTTCGGCGAGCTGGACCTCGACGCCTGGCAACAGCTGACTCACCCCTGGCAAATGGCGCCGCCCCCGCAGGTGGCTCGGCCCGTGGGCTGCAAGGCCTGTCGCGATACCGGTTACGTGGGCCGCCAGGGCATCTACGAGGTGCTGGTCAACAGCCCCGCGGTACAGGGGCAGATCACCGCCCACATGGAGACCGCGGCCATTCGCGAAGTGGCCGTGAGCGAAGGCATGCACACCCTGCGGCTGAGTGGCGCCAGCCGGGTGGCGGCGGGCGAGACTACAATAGAAGAAGTGATGCGCGTCGCCCCGCTGCTGGACGCCTGAAGCCCGCAATTTTCAACAGCATAGAGTTCCTATGACAGCCGATATCCCAACCCTGCCCGTTGCCCTGGCCGAGGCCGCATCCGTCGCCTGGGACAACATTCTTGAACGGGCGCAGCAACCCCTGGCCGGCCGCCTGGCGGCCGCGGCCGACGGCGAGGCCCGGCTGCAATTGCCGCGGGTACTCGCCTGCAGTCCCTTTGTGGCGGAGCTGGCGCGGCGCCGGCCCGCCCTGCTGCTGGATTTACTGGAGGGCGGGACGCTGTGGCAGACCCTGCCGGAGAGCAGCTTTCGCGATGACCTGCAACAGCAGATGGCAGTGCCGGGCGCCGAGCTGGGGGTGGTGTTGCGGCGCTACCGCCAGCGCCACATGTTGCGCATCGTCTGGCGCGATTTTTGTCGCCTGGCGGACACCCGGGAGACCGTGCGTGACACCTCGCTGCTGGCGGAGGCCTGCATCGCCCAGGCGCTGGTTACCAGCCAGGCGGAACTGGAGCGGCGTTTCGGCGTGCCCCGGGGTCGGGTCAGCGGTAAGCGCCAGGAACTGATCGTGCTGGCCATGGGCAAGCTGGGGGCGCGGGAGCTCAACGTGTCCTCGGACATAGACCTGATCTTCGCCTTCCCGGAGGCGGGTGAGACCGATGGCGAGCGCAAATCCCTGAGCAACGAGGAGTTCTTCACCCGGGTGGGCCGCGCGGTGATCAAGGCCCTGGACGAGGTGACCGCTGAAGGTTTTGTATTCCGCGTGGACATGCGCCTGCGGCCCTACGGTGAGAGCGGTGCCCTGGTGCACAATTTCACCGCCCTGGAAGAGTACTACCAGGACCAGGGGCGGGACTGGGAGCGCTACGCCCTGATCAAGGCGCGCGCGGTTACCGGTATGGGGCAAAGCATTGCGGAACTGATGGCCGCCCTGCGGCCCTTCGTGTTTCGTCGCTATGTGGATTTTGGGGTGATCGAGAGCCTGCGCGGAATGAAGCAGATGATCACCAGCGAGGTGCGCCGGCGCGGGCTGGAGGACAACGTCAAGCTGGGACACGGCGGCATCCGCGAGGTGGAATTCATCGCCCAGTGCTTCCAGCTGATCCGGGGAGGGCGCGATCTCGGCCTGCAACAGCGCGAGCTGCTGGCGGTGCTGCATGAGTGCGGGGAGCTGGGCTGCCTGCCCGCGGAGGCGGTGGCGGAACTTACCGCGGCCTACCTGTTCCTGCGCGACAGTGAACACGCCATCCAGGGTTACCAGGACAAGCAGACCCAGGAGCTGCCGGTGGAGCCCTGCGCACGACTGGCCATGGCCACCGTGATGGGCTGCGCAGACTGGGAATCTTACCTGGAAGTGCTGCAGGCGCATCGCCAGCGGGTATCGGCCCACTTCACCAACCTGATCGCCGACCCCGGGCAAAGTGAAGAGGCCGAGGGCGAGGAAGACCTGCCCCTGTGGGGAGAGGGCCTGTCCGCCGCCACCCTGGGCACGCTGGGCTATCGCGACGCCGAGGCCAGCCTGGCGGCGCTGCAGGCCCTGCAGGACAACCCGCGGGTCGTAACCCTGCAGGTGGCCGGCCGCGAGCGCCTGGAGCAGTTCATGCCGCAGCTGCTGCGCGCCTGTGCCGAGGTGGAGAATCCGGATCTGGCCCTGCAGCGAATCCTGCCGCTGGTGATGGCGGTGGTGCGGCGCAGCGCCTACCTGGTGCTGCTGCTGGAAAACCCCCAGGCGCTGGATGAACTGGTGGTGCTGTGTGCCGCCAGTCCCTGGATAGCCGAGCAGTTGGCGCGACACCCGGTGCTGCTGGACGAGCTGCTCAACCGGGCCAGCCTGTACACCGCGCCCGACAAGAGCGAACTGCAGAGTGAACTGCGCCAGGAGGTCTCCCGACTGGCGCTGGACGACCTGGAGGCGCAGATGGACGCCCTGCGCTATTTCAAGGCCTCCCATGTGCTGCGGGTGGCGGCCAGCGAGTTGTCCGGGCGCCTGCCGCTGATGCAGGTTAGCGACAAACTGACCTGGATTGCCGAGGTTATCCTGGAGCAGGTACTGGCGGTGGCCTGGGCGGATTTGGTGAAAAAATATGGGGAGCCGCAGCGCGATAGTACGGGCTACGGGTTCGCGGTTTTCGGCTACGGCAAGCTCGGCGGCATAGAGCTTGGCTACAGCTCCGACCTGGACCTGGTATTTATTTCGGACGGCGCTGAACAGGGTGTTACCAGCGGCCCGCGCAGCATCGACAACTCCGTCTTTTACACACGCCTGGGCCAGCGCATGATCCATATCCTGGATACCCGCATGACCATGGGCCAGCTGTATGAGGTGGATATGCGGCTGCGCCCCTCGGGCAACTCCGGCATGCTGGTACCCTCGGTGCGGGGCTTCGCCACCTACCAGCAGGAGTCCGCCTGGACCTGGGAACACCAGGCCCTGGTGCGGGCGCGCTTCGTGGCCGGGGATGCGTCCGTGGCCGAGCAGGTGGAGGCGGTGCGCTCGAGCATCCTCTGCCGCAGCCGTGACAGCGCGGAACTGGCACGGGAGGTGCAACAGATGCGCAATAAGATGCGTGAGCACTTGCTACCGCCGGGCAAGGCAAAAGAGGGGGAATTTCACCTAAAACAGGGCGCCGGTGGTATCGTGGATATTGAATTTATGGTGCAATACGCGGTCTTGGCGTGGACTCACCGCGTTCCGGGGCTGGCGCAGTGGTCTGACAATGTGCGCATCCTGGAGACCCTGGGCCGGGAAGGCTTATTCGAGCAGTCCGAGTGCGATGCGCTCACCGAGGCTTATATCGCCTATCGGTCCGCTGCCCATCAACTTTCCTTGCAGCAACAACCGGGTGTCGTGCCGGCGGAGCGTTTTGCCGCATTGCGGGCGGCAGTCAGCGCCAAGTGGCAGCAGCTGTTTGCACCCTATCCTATGGAAGTACCGATAAAAGAGCAGGAGTAGTGAGATGAGTTTGGCCGATCGCGACGGTGTTATCTGGATCGATGGAGAAATGGTGCCCTGGCGCGAGGCGAAAGTTCATGTGCTGACTCATACCTTTCACTACGGGCTGGGAGTGTTTGAGGGCGTGCGGGCGTATAACACGCCGGACCGCGGCACCTGTATTTTCCGCCTCAAGGAACACACCGATCGCCTGTTCAACTCGGCCCATATCCTGAGCATGCCCATGCCATTCGACAAGGCCACCCTGAACCAGGCGCAGAAGGACGTGGTGCGGGAAAACGGCCTGGTAGAGGGCTATCTGCGCCCCATGTGTTTTTACGGCTCAGAGGGCATGGGTTTGCGGGCCGACAATATCCAGACCCACGTGATGGTTGCCGCCTGGGAGTGGCCCTCCTACATGGATCCGGAGGCGCGCGATCGCGGCATCAAGGTGCGCACCTCGTCCTTCACCCGCCACCACGTCAACATTTCCATGTGCAAGGCCAAGGCCAACGGCAATTACATCAACTCCATGCTGGCCCTGCGGGAAGCCCTGGACAGCGGCGCCGAGGAGGCACTGTTGCTGGACAACGAGGGCTATGTTGCCGAGGGCAGCGGCGAAAACGTGTTTATCATCCGCGATGACAAGATCTATACCCCCGAACTGACCTCCTGCCTGGACGGTATCACCCGGGCCACTATCTTCACCCTGGCGGAAGAGCTGGGTTACACCATCCACGAAAAGCGCATCACCCGCGACGAGGTGTATATCTGTGACGAGGCCTTCTTTACCGGCACCGCCGCCGAGGTGGTGCCGATCCGCGAACTGGACGGCCGCACCATAGGCAGCGGCAGTCGCGGCCCCCTGACGGAGAAACTGCAGGGGATGTACTTCGACACGGTGCGCGGCAAGCGGAGCGAGAACAGCCAATGGCTGGAGCCGGTGGCCTGAGGACAGCAATCCGCACTCACCGCGGGCGGTGTTGAGGCCGCCTCGGTGACCGACAGCGGGGAACAGGTGCTGGTAGTCGGTCCCTCCTGGGTCGGCGACATGGTCATGTCCCAGGTCCTTTACCGCCGACTGCAGGAAACCCGTCCCGGCCTCAGCATAGATGTGCTCGCCCCCGCCTGGAGCGAGCCGCTGCTGGCGCGCATGCCGGAGGTGCGGCGCGCCATTCCCATGCCCCTGGGCCACGGCGAACTGGGGCTGGCCCGGCGCTGGCGCCTGGGTCGCGAGCTCCGCTCGCAACACTACGACCAGGCCATCCTCCTGCCCAACTCCCTGAAGTCGGCACTGGTGCCCTGGTTCGCCGGCATTGCGCGGCGCACCGGCTGGCGCGGCGAAATGCGCTACGGCCTGCTCAGCGATATGCGCCTGCTGGACGAGCAGGCCCTGCCGCTGATGGTGCAGCGCTTTGCCGCTCTGGGCGCGGAGCCGAACGAGGCCCTGCCCGAGCGGCTCCCGGCGCCCCGCCTGGTGGTGGATGCCGACCAGGCCCGGCGCTGCCGCCAGGCCATGGGGCTGGCGGCAGACCGGCCCCTGCTGGCGCTGTGCCCGGGAGCCGAGTTCGGCGGCGCCAAGCGCTGGCCCGCTGCCCACTACGCCGAGCTCGCCCGGCACTACCTGCGGCGGGACTGGCAGGTGGCGCTGTTCGGCTCCGCCAACGATGCCGAAGTCACCGCCGCCATCAGCACGCACTGCGGCGACCACCCGAACTGTTTCGACCTGGCGGGGCGCACCCGGCTGGCGGAAGCGGTGGACCTGCTGTCGCTGGCCGCCGCGGTAGTGAGCAATGACTCCGGCCTGATGCATATCGCCGCGGCGCTGGCCCGGCCGCTGGTGGTGGTATACGGCGCCACATCGCCCGGCTTCACCCCGCCCCTCAATGACAACGCCGCGGTGCTGGTGAGTGACATCGACTGCGCTCCCTGTTTCCAACGCGAATGCCCCCTGGGACATCACCGTTGCATGGTGGAGCTGCCCGCCGGCAAGGTGGTCGCCAGCCTGGAGCAGCTGCTGGCGGGGGAAAGCGGCGGATGAGGGTGTTGGTGGTAAAGATGTCGTCCCTGGGCGATGTCATTCATACCCTGCCGGCCCTCACGGACGCCCGACAGGCCCTGCCCGGGGTCTGCTTCGACTGGGTCGTGGAGGAGGCGTTCGCCGAGATCCCCGGCTGGCACCCGGCGGTGGATAAGGTCATTCCCATCGCCCTGCGGCGCTGGCGCCGCCAGCTGCTGCGCGCCGCCACCCGGCGCGAGTGGGGCCGGGCGCGGGCGCAGCTACGCGCCGGGGATTACGATGCCGTGATCGATGCCCAGGGCTTGTTGAAGAGCGCTTTTATCTGCCGCCAGGTAGCGGCCCCGAGCTATGGCATGGACAGGCGCTCGGCGCGGGAGGGGCTCGCCGCCCTGGCCTATGATCACCCTGTCGCCGTCCCCCGGGACATGCACGCGGTGGAGCGCACGCGCCTGTTGTTTTCGCTGGGGCTGCACTATGCACCGCCACAGACCAGGGGCGATTACGGCCTGCAGGTCGAATCCGGCGCTGGCACCGCCGCCGCTGAGCCGCTGGCGCCCGGCCTGTTATTTTTCCACGGCACCGCCAGGGATGAAAAACTCTGGCCGGAGGATCACTGGGTGGCGCTGGCGGAACTGGCGGGTGCCGCCGGCTATCGCCAGTGGCTGCCCTGGGGCAGCGAGGCCGAGCGGCAGCGCGCGCTGCGCATCGCGGCGCGCTGCAGCAGCGCGGAGATGCTGCCCCACCAGTCCCTGACCGAGTTGGCCGGTATGCTGTGCCAGGTCCCGGCGGCGGTAGCGGTCGATACCGGCCTGGGGCACCTGGCGGCCGCCCTGGATGTGCCCACGGTATCGCTGTATGGACCCACCAGCACCAGTCTGGTGGGCGCCTATGGTCGCAACCAGGTGCATATCCAGTCTCCCCTGGGGCGGGGCGTGAAGGGTGGCGATGCCGCTGCCCTGATGGCCGCCATTACACCCGCGGCGGTGTGGCGGGCGCTGCAAGGGCTGCTGCCGGCTCCCGTGGGAGCACCCTGAACGTGCGCCTGGCGCTGCTGCTGTACAAGTATTTTCCCTATGGCGGTTTACAACGGGATTTCGCCCGCATCGCCGCCGAGTTGCAGCGCCGTGGCCACCACTGCCGGGTTTACTGCCTGGTTTGGCAGGGGGAGCTGCCGGCGGATATCGACCTGCGCCTGGTGCCGGTCACCGCGCTCACCAACGTGGGGCGCAACCGGCGCTTCCTGCGCTGGGTGCAGGCGGACCTGGCGGCGGACCCGGTAGACGGGGTCGTCGGCTTCAACCGGATGCCAGGCCTGGACGTCTACTTCGCCGCCGATCCCTGCTTCGCCGACAAGGCCCGCCAGGGGCGTCCCTGGTGGTACCGGCTGACGCGCCGCTACCGCCACTTCTCTGCCTGGGAGCGGGCGGTGTTCGACCCCGCGGCCGCCACCGAGATCCTGCTGATTGCGGCGACCGAGCAGCACAAGTTCGAGCGTTACTACCACACTCCGGCGCGGCGCCTGCACCTGCTGCCGCCGGGGGTATCCCCGGACCGCCGGGCCCCGCCCGATGCCGCAACTATTCGTAAACGTACCAGGGAGCAACTGGGCCTTGTCGATAGTGAGTACACACTATTGATGGTGGGTTCGGGCTATATAACCAAGGGCCTGGATCGCGCCATTGCCGCCCTGGCCCGGCTGCAGGCACAGCAGCCCCGGCGGCGCATGTGTCTGCTCGTGGCCGGCCAGGACCGCGAGCGGCCCTTTCGGCTGTTGGCGCGGCGCAAGGGGGTGGCGCAGCAGGTGCGGTTCCTGGAGGCCGCGACGATGTGCCCGAGCTGCTGCTGGCCGCGGACCTGCTGGTTCACCCGGCCCGCAGCGAGGCCGCCGGCATGGTGCTGCTGGAGGCGCTGGTGGCGGGCCTGCCGGTGGTGGTCAGCGGGGTCTGCGGCTATGCGCATCACATCGCCGCCGCCGAAGCCGGCACTGTGCTGCCGCAGCCCTTCAGCGAGGCCGAGTTCGATGCGGCGCTGGCGCAGGCCCTGGACCCGGCGTATCGCGAGCGCTGTCGCGACAACGGCCTGGCCTACGCCGCCCGCACAGATCTGTACTCCATGCATGTCACAGCGGCCGGCTTGATCGAACAGGTGGTGCAGCGCAAGGCGGGGGATGCCGATGGCTGATTTTTACCTGGCTCGCGAGATGGCCGTGGCCGAACTGGCCTCGGTGGGTGACGCCGCCGGGTTGCTGGCCTGGGCAGAGCGAGTAGCCGCGACAGCATCCCCCGCCGAGGTCTATCGCAGCAAGGAGGGGCGGGTGACCCTGCGCTTCGCCTTTCAGGGGCGCTCGTTTTTCCTCAAGCTGCACCGCGGTGTCGGCTGGTGGGAAATCTGCAAGAACCTGTTGCAGCTGCGCCTGCCGGTGGTCTCGGCCAGCAACGAGTACCGGGCTGCCGGGGCATTGCAGCGGCTGGGGGTGGATACCCTGACAGTGAGCGCTTACGCGCGGCAGGGACTCAATCCCGCGGCCAGGCATTCCCTGCTCGTCACCGAAGACCTGGCGGGCACGGTGAGCCTGGAGGACTACTGTGGCGACTGGGCGCGCAGGCCGCCGCCGCCCGGGGTGCGCCTGCGCCTGCTGCGCAAACTGGCCGACAGCGCCCGCCGCATGCACGGCGCCGGTATCAACCACCGGGATTTCTATCTCTGCCATTTCCACCTTGACCCGGCCAGCCTGGCGGGTGCGCGGCTGCGCTGTTACCTCATCGACCTGCACCGGGCGCAATTGCGCCGCTACACGCCGCTGCGCTGGCGCATCAAGGACCTGGCCGGCCTCTACTTCTCCGCCATGGACTGTGGCCTGGGGCGTCGCGACCTATGGCGCTTTATGCATTACTACAGCGACGGCGGCCTGGCCCGGGCCCTGGGGCCCGACCGCGAGCTGTGGCAGCAGGTGGCGCGCCAGGCCCTGCAGCTCTATCGAAAAACCCATGGCGACCGGGTTCCCGCCGGTTGGGTGCCGGGGCCGATCCGTGGCTAGTCCGGGAAAAATCCTGCGCGGTCGCGAGTGGGGCGCGCACCTGCAGGAGACAATGGCCTCCGACCCGGCGGCTACCGCCGCCTGGATGGAGCGCCATACGCGCATCCTGAAAAGCGACAGCTTCAGCCGTGTGGGCCTGCTGGAGGTGGCGGGGCAGGGCTGTTACCTCAAACTGTACCTGGCGAAATCACCCTTGCAGAAGTTGGGCTTTCGCCTCGGCTATGGCCGGGGGCTACACAGTTTCGATGCGGCCGTGCGGATGGCCCGCGAAGCGGTGCCGGTACCCGAACCGCGGGCCTGCCTGCTGGTACCCGAGGGGATGGTATTGCTCACCCGGGCGCTGGCCGATGCCGCCGACCTGAGGGCGCTGTGGCTGGCGGTGCCCGCCGCCGGGGACGCCCAACGGCTTATGTCCAGGGCGGGCGAGGCGCTGGCCGGGCTACACGCCCTGGGCTACGCCCACGGTGACTGCAAGTGGAGTAACCTGCTGTGGTGCGGCTCGGGCTACTACTTCGTCGATCTGGAGGGGGTGCGCAAACTGCGCGCGCAGCACTTCCCGGCGGCCTCGCCCGCTGCGGGCCAGCTGCGCGATCTCGCGCGTTTTATCATCGATGCCGAGGAACTGGGCGCCAGCGCGGCGCAACTGGAAGTCTTCCTTGCCAGCTACCTGGCGGACATACCCTGGAGCAGGGAGCAGCTGGTGGCGCCCTTGCGGGGGCTGTTGCCGCCTATACGTGAGCGTCACCTGCGCAGGTATCGCCTGCAACCGCGGCCGCTGCTATAGGCCGGCTTACAGCTTACCTTTGTCGTACAGGCGTTGCATCGCCCAGTTGTAAGCCTCGGCGGCCAGCAGTT
>CAVPIH010000007.1:0-90036 GCA_963704965.1 uncultured Gammaproteobacteria bacterium | reverse complement strand
GGCCTCCTGCCGGGGTTTGGTCTGTACGGCGTACCAGTTCAGCATGGCGCACCCGCTTGCTGCTCGAACTGCCTGGCAACAATAGTCGCGGGGTTGTGCAGCATCAGGCGCTTTGCCCTGCTCTCGCCGTAGTGCTCGCTGATGTATTCGAAGGCCTCGGCCAGTACCGGGCGGCGGGCGCCGCTGTTGTGGCCGTCGCTGGCCAGTACGGCTACCACGTCTTCGTCCAGCAGCTGGCGGGCCACTGTCTGGGCGCGCTCGCCGAAGTTGCCGGTTACCGAGCCGGCGGTCAGCTGCAGCCAGCAGCCTGCCTTGATGAAGGGGGCTGAGTTGGGCCGGGTCTTTCATTACCTGCTTGTTGCGTTCGGGGTGGGCGATGAGGGGGCGGATTTTGCGCTGCAGTAGCCACTGCACCAGCTTGTCGCTGCCGGGGATGATCTGGCCGTGGGGGAATTCCAGCAGCATGACCTGGTAGCCGTCTACCTCGCCGTAGAAGGGGATTTCGTCGTTTTCTACCTGTTGCATTATTTCGTCGGTGAGGCGTACTTCGGCGGCGTAGCCTACCTGCAGGGGGATGTTGCGTTTGTGCAGGGCGCGTTGCAGTTTGCGGCAGTCTTTGGCGATGGATTGTTTGGTGTTGGGCCAGCGGCCGGGGTGGATGTGGGGGGTGGTGATGGCGTGGGTTATGCCGTCGGCCACGGCGAGGCGGCACAGGCGCAGGGTTTCGGCGCGGGGTTTCGGGGCCGTCGTCGATTCCGGGGAGTAGGTGGCAGTGGAGGTCGATCATTGGGTGCCGGGAGGGGTTCGCCAGGCGATATGGCCGGTTCGGTCGCGGGTTCATTGGAGCTGTAGTAGTTGTGGTAGTTGTAATACTTGTAGCCGAAGTAGCCGTGGGCTTTTTTGGGGTCGAACATGTTCAGCACCACGCCGGTGAAGGGTTCGTTGCTGGCCACGATGCTGGCGATGCCTTTGCGGGCCTGGGTGGCGCTGGTGGCGTCGGCTTTTACCACGTAGATGACCGAGTCGGCGTTGCTGGCCAGGATCAGGGCGTCGCTCACGGCCTGTACCGGGGCGGAGTCGATGACGATGCGGTCGAAGCGCTCCCGCAGGAACTTCAGGGCCTGCACGAACTTCTTGGAGCTGATCATCTCCAGCGGGTTGGGGGGGATGATGCCGGCGGGCATCACGTACAGGTTCAGCTCGGGCAGGTGCTCTATGCAGTCATCCAGCTTGGCGGTGCCGGCCACGAAGTGGGTGAGCCCCGGGTGGTTGGGGGTCAGCTCGCACTTCTTGGCCAGGCTGGGGCGGCGCAGGTCGGCGCCTATCACCAGGGTGTTTTCCATCTGCGCCAGGGCCGCCCCCAGGTTCAGGGCCACGGTGGATTTGCCCTCCCCCGGTATGGTGCTGGTCACCACGATCACCTTGGCGGGGTCGTCCAGGCCGCTCAGCACCACCCCGGTGCGCACGGTGCGCAGGGCCTCGGCGAAGGGGCCCTGGGGCTTTTGCCAGAACTGCTGGAACTCGCCCTTCTTGTTGGTCTTCATTTTCGGCAGGGTGCCCAGCAGCGGCACCCGCAGCTTCTCCTCCACCTCGTCGGGGTTCTTCACGGTGTTGTCGAGCATGTCCAGCAGGATGGCGATGCCGCAGCCCAGCATGATGCCCAGGATAAAGGCCAGGGTAACGCTCAGGCGCTTGTTGGGCTTGAAGGGCGAGCGTGGGCACCATGGCCCGGTCGACGATGCGGGCGTGGGGCTTCTCGAAGCCGCCGGTTTCGCTGACGCTCTTCATGCGGGTGAAGAAGATGTCGTACAGCTCGCGGTTGGTGTCCACCTCGCGCTGCAGCTCCTGCAGCTGGAACTCCTTGCGGTTGAAGTCCTGCACCTCGGTTTTGCTGGCCTCCCAGGTGGCCTGCAGTTGCTGCTCGTTGCGCCGGGCGATCTCGTACTCGCGGTTGATGCCGCTCACCACCTTGCGCACCTCGCTGGCCAGTTCCTCGTCGGCGGTGTTGAGGTCGGAGCGGGCGGCGATCATCTTCGGGTGCTTGGGGCCGTAGCGCTTGCTCAGCTCCGCCACCCTGCGCTCGGCGTCGCTCTGCTCCGTGGTGAGCTGGCTGATCAGCCGGGTGCTGCAGCACCGCGGGCACGGTCATCAGCTCTTCGGTGGTGGGGTTCGTGCATGCCCTGCACGTCTTCCTTGATGTTCTGGGCCTCGATGCGCGCCTTGCGGGCGTCTTCCAGCCGCTGCGACAGTACCTTCAGCTCGTTGCCGCCCAGGCCGGTCACGCCCTCCACGCTCACCAGGCCCTCGCGCTCGCGAAAGTCCTGCAGGGCCACCTCGGATACCCGCAGGTTCTCCTTCAGCTCTTCCAGGCGCTCGCCCAGCCAGCCGCTGGCCTGCACGGTGCCGGACAGGCGGGTTTCCAGGTTGCTGTCGATAAATTCCTGGGCGATGGCGTTGACGATCTGCGCCGCCAGGTAGGGGTTGGTGGACTCGAACCCCAGGTAGACCATGAAGCTGTATTCCACCGGGGTGACGGTGAGGCCGCCGGCCACCACGTCGGTGATTTGCTGTATCAGTTGCTCGCGCTTTTCTTCCTCGGTGAGCTCCGGCGGCGGGGGCTCTTTCTGGCTGGCGGGCAGCAGGGCGCTGCAGGTCGAAGTCGAACCAGGGCTCTTCCACCTCTTCCTCTTTGGGCAGGAAGTCGGGGTGCTGGTACAGGCGCAGCTTGCGCACCACCCGCTCGGCCAGGCTGCGGCTCTTGAGTATCTCGAACTGGGTCTGGGTGTATTCGTAGCTGCCGGTGCCCAGGGAGTACACCTGCTCCACGTTCACCACGTTGGCCTCTTCGCTCTCCAGCACGATGGAGGCGCTGGCCTGGTACACCGGCTGCATGCTGAACACCATCAGGCCGGTGGCCAGGGTGATGGCGAAGGCCAGCCCCAGGATGCCCCACTTGTGGCGCATGACGGCGCGGAACAGGCGGCCCAGGTCGATGAAGTCGTCGTCCATGGGGGGTTGTTGGGGCGGGTATTGGTTCATCAGCGGCGCCGGGGTCGGTTGGGTCATGGTGTTCATTTAAAAGAAGGTGTCCTGCACGGTGATGATGTCGCCGGGCTGCACCTTGTACTCCAGGCCCACTTCCTTCTTCCTTGCGCTCCGGGTCACTGTCGGAGATCACCAGGGCGCCCTTCTTGTTGGCCCGCTCGGTAAAGCCCCCCGCCAGCGAGATGGCCTTGCGCAGGGTGAGGCCGGGCTGGAAGTCTACCCCGCCGGGGCGGTTGCACCTCGCCGTTGACGAAGAAGGAGCGGTACTTGACGACGCTCACCGAGATGCGCGGGTCTACCAGGTAGTCGGGCTTGAGGCCGGCGGTGAGCTCCGCCTGCAACTGGCTGGCGGTTTTGCCCGCCACGGTCAGCTCCCCCAGGAAGGGGTAGGAGATGCGGCCGTTCTGGCCGATCAGCAGCTGGTCGAAGCTGAGGTCTTCCTCGCCGTAGACGTGGATGCGCACCGAGTCGCCGGCGTTGAGGGTGTAGCCGTCGTCGTAGACCTGGGCGCGCGCCGTGCCCGGCAGCGCCAGGCTGGCCACCAGCGCCAGCAACAGGGCCAGCACCAGCGGGTACGGCTTGTGAAACGGGTTTGTGCTGTTTACTGCATTCATCGGGGCCACTGGCTTAGTCGGGCTGCTCGGTTTCACCGGCCTCATTGTACACGTAGGCGGGGCGGCTTTGGCGGGCAAATTCGCGGGCCTGCTGCCCCTTGTGGGTGTATTGCTGCTTCCAGCTCCGGGGTCTTCGGCCCACCAGGCCTGCCAGGCGTAGTAGCTGGCGGCGAGCAACTGGTAATCGGGGTTGCCGGGGGCCTCGGCCAGCAGGTCATCCAGCTGCTGCCCTACCCGCTCCGCGTTGCGCCGCGGTGGGCTGGTAATCGCCCTGGCCCCAGAAGCTCACCTCGGTGTCGGCGGCGGTGAAGGCCAGGTCGCGCTGGAACAGGCTGAAGCCCTGCTCCACCATGGCCAGCGCCAGCAGCAGGCCGAGGGCGGCGGCGGGTTTGGCGTTAGCCGGCCGCGCCCTAGCTAGGCCACATCCTACAGGCTGAGCTTGGCTTCTACGAAGAAGACGTTTTCCTTGTAACTGTAGAAGTTCAGGTCGGAATCGTTGTCTTCGTAGCGGTAGCCCCCGCCGATGTCCATCCAGCGGCGGAAGGCGTAGTCGTAGCGCGCCTCTACCTTGTAGGTGTCATCGTTGCGGTCGCTGCCCTCGTAGTCTTCCACGGCGGCGCCCAGGATCAGGCCGGTGCTGGAGCGCTTGCTCCAGTCGTGGTTCCAGCCCAGGATGATCTCCTCGGTGTTGATGGCGTTGCCGATGCCGTTGGTCTCCTGGTAGTAGCGGCGGGTGTCGAGGTTGAAGCGCGAGTAGCTGCGCGGCTCCCACAGTACGCCCACTTCCCACAGGAAGCCGTCCTCGTCCTTGCGGGCGCCGGAATCGTAATCGCGGTCGTACATACCCACCTTGGCGTGGCCGCTGGTCTTGCCGGTGGCCTGCCACTCAAAGCCCACCAGGTAGTTCATCTCGTCGCTGGTGAGGCTGCCGAAGCTGTCGGCGGGGTCTCGCTGGTCGTAATCGTTGTTGATGTAGCGCGCCTCCACCAGGGCGTCGGTGCGCGGCGCCACCTTCCAGTAGAAGGTGCCGGCCAGGGTGTCTTCGGTGCGGTCGTAAAAGCGGGTGAATTCGCGGTAGTTCTGGTAGTCGTACTCATCGGTCTTGGCGGCCAGCTTCACCCGGCCCTGGCTTTCCATGCTGCCGTAGGTGTAGTCGCCGCCGAAGGTGGTCTGCTCGTATTCCACCGGCTTGTCGGTAATCAGCGAGAGCCCGCCCTCGATAAAGCCGGTACCGCGCTCCTCGTGGCCGTCGTAGTACTCGCCGAACAGGTTGAGCGTGTTCCTGGCGTTGAACTCCTGGTGGATGTCCAGCTTGGTGGTGTAGTCGGTGTAGTCGTCGTCGCCGCTGCTGTGGTAGGTGCTGTCCTCGACCTCGAAGCTCAGGGAGTACTCGCTGGGGCCGTTCTGCATCCAGGCCTGGATGCGGGGGGTGACCACGGTGGCCCAGGTGTCTTTTTCGTCGGTGTCGGTCAGCCACAGGTTGTCGGTGTAGAACTCTTCCAGGTCCAGGGTGGGGGTGAAATACACCGGGCCCAGCTCCAGGTTGGCGGGCTCCAGGGCCTGGGCGGCCTGGCTGCTGTACAAACCGAGCGCCGCAATCATTGCGGCGGGCAATGCCTTCATGGCTGTCCTGTTCATGAAGTCTTCCTGATTTTGTTGTTGTTGCGTGACAGCGTCAGATCACCGCGCATTATAAACCCAAGCTGAGTCACAACACACGTTGCCGGGAGTGAAATGCGACCCCAGCGGCACTATTTACCCCGGCTGCCGCCTGCCGGCACGATGGCCTTGATCTGGATCAAACCCCGTCGCCCCCCGGCGGCCTTCAGCGCGGCGCCGCCGGGCGCGGCAGCGTACGGCAGGCAAACGCCAGGGCCAGGATGGTGACAAAGGTGAGGGCGTTGGCGGGCATCTGCAGGTTGAAGTCGGTGCTGGAGTGGATGGCGGCCCACAGCACCGTCATGGTCACCGCGAAGCCCGCCCCCCGGTACAGGGGCGTCTGGCGCTGGCGCTGCACCAGCCAGGCGCTCCACAGGGCCAGGCCGACGAAGGCGGCCAGCGCCAGGGCGGCGGGAATGCCCAGCTCCACCGCGAATTCCAGGTAGTCGTTGTGGGCGTGCTCGTGAAAGCCCACCAGCTCGGGCGCCTGGTAGTTGGGAAACACCCCGTAGAAGGAGCCGCCGCCGGAGCCCGTCAGGGGGAAATCCTCAAGGTAATCAATGGTATAGGCGTTAGACCAGACCCGCGCTTCCTGGCTGGGGTGGGTGTTTTCCAGGCGCTCCACCAGGGCGTCGAAGCCGAACCACTTGCCCAGGATGAGCATGTCCACCACCACCAGGCTGACCAGGAAGGCCACCACCCGCCAGGAAAAGCGGCGCCCGCTGAACACCGCCAGCAGCCCCGCCAGCCCCAGGGCCGAGAAGAAGGCGATATTGCCCATGCGCGCCCGGGTGAGCACCAGGGCCACCACCATCACCGCCAGGTACAGGCGCAGGCGGATCTTGGGGCGACAGCAGCAGCCGCAGCCAGGCCCGCAGGCGCTCCCGCCAGCTGCGGTACTGCTCGCGGGTGAGCTGCGACAGCAGCAGGCCGATGCCGGCGGACAGGCACATCACCAGGTAGCCGGCCAGGTGGTTGCGGTTGACGAAGGTGCCGGTGGCCACCCCCTTGCCCACGAATTTCTCCACGAAAAAGCCGTACTCCAGGCCGCTGAGCACCATGAAGGCGCCGTAGGCCGCCTGGCAGGTGCCGCTGAACACCAGCACCTGCAGCAGCATCTTGAGCCGGTCGTGGCTGTTGACCAGCGCCAGGGTGAGGAAAAAGCCGGCGGTAATGGCGCAGCCGCGCAGCAGGTAGTACTTGGTGTACTCCCGGTCCAGCGAGAGGCTGAGCCAGCCCTCTTTCACATGCCAGGCAAAGGCCTGGGGCGAGAGCCACTCCACCAGCGGCCGCGGCAGGTACAGGATCTGGATGAACACCCACAGCTGCACCGCCAGCAGCAGGATCAGCGGCAGGCGGGCGTGGCGCCACAAGTTGGGATCGATACGCACCCGGCCCGCCAGGTACAGCGCCAGCCAGCCCGCCAGTACCAGCCCCACCAGCGCGGCCAGCAAACCGCCGGCCCACAGGCGGTTGGAGGCGAAGGGCAGCGGCGCCCACACCAGGATGGCCAGGTAGGCGGCGAACAGGGCGGGTTCGAGTTTGCCCTGGGGCGGGGAAGGCTGTGGGTCTGGTGTGGAGGGCATGGGCTTAATCAAAAAAGGCAGCGCGGAGGCTGCCTTTGCGGGTGATTACGGTGGCTGGTCAGGAGGGGCTGACGCCGCTGCCCTGGCCAGGCTTCTTGTCGACCTTGTGCTTCTTGGGCTGCTTCTCTTTCTTCTTGTACTGCTTGTCCGCCTTGCGCGCGGCCTTGGCCTCTACCGAGCCCTCGCCGAAGGCGTAGGTTACCGCCGCCACCACCGACTCGGCCTCGCGGATGTTCGGGGCCAGGCCCACGCCGGCCTCGGCCAGCGCCTCACGGTACTTCTCGGGGGCACACTCCATGGCGAACACCGTCGCCCCGGTAAGGGCCATGCCGCTGTCGACCATGGCGGTCACCACCTCGGCGGGGGTGTCACCGTTTTCGAGCATGTCGACCACCTGCTCGCAGGAGCGCTCGACCAGCTGCTCCTGATCCGGCTGGGCAGAGACAGCCAGCGGCAACGCGGCCAGCAGGCCCGCCAGGAAGAGGTTCGTCAGGGTGTTTTTCATTGTGTGCTCCGTTTCGATATGCCGCTAAGATATGGAGATTGGCGGTAGGTGTCAATCCACCCACCCTGTAGGGCCGATTTCAATCGGCCAAGCCCGCAGGGCACCCCACCCCCTGTAGGGTCGAATTCATTCGACCATCGATCACCCCCCACCGCCTGTAGGGCCGATTTCAATCGGCATCATTCCCCCCCCAACCCCCGCGAATGCAAACAAATCCCCTCATAAACCTCATGCATCCGCTCCAGATCCCACGGCCGCCTAACCCGAAACACCAACGACTGGTCCGCCAACCCCGCCAGCCACCGCAGCCGCTGCGCCTGCAAAAAGCTGAAACTGAACAGGTAATTGGGCAGCAACTGCTCAAACTTGCGAAACCCCGTGACCTCGGTGATCTCGATATCGGCCTCCGGCTCCGCCGCCTCCAGCACATAAAAGGCATGAATAGGCCGGGCCCGCTCGGCAAACGGCTCCACCGGGTAGCCCAGCACCTCAAACTCCCGAAACGGCCGGTGGTGCGGGTGCGAGGGCACCGCGTAGTAGCGCCCGTCCTGCCAGGAAGGTGGCCACCTTGTCGTCCGACAGCATCGGGTGGCCCTGCTTGAGAAAGTAATCCCCCAGGGTGGACTTGCCCCCGGTGGAGGGGGCGATAAACAGGATGGGCTGCGCATCCACCTCCACCGCCGCCCCGTGGATGAAATCCCAGCCCCGCTCCAGGGTGAGGTGCAGCGGCAGGAAGATGTGCACGAACCAGAACACCAGCAGCGCCTGGGTGCCCTCGTCGTGGAGCTGGTACTCGATGGTGGGCTCGCCGCCTGTCCAGCTGAAACTGATGACCTTTTCCACCTCCAGGCACCAGGGCTGCCCCGGCACGCTGCGGGCCATGTCGCGGTCGCTGTGCAGGTACAGCTCCCGGCCGTGGGTTTCGTAGAGGGGGAAGCTCTCGGTGTATGCCCTGGGCTCGCCTGCGGCCGCCGCCGGCCGCAACTCCAGCGCCGCATGCTCCCCCGGCGCCACCGCACAAACCGGCGCCGGCCAGTCGAACAGCGGGAAGTCGCAGAACACCTTCACCCCGTAAAGGCAGTGCTCAATCACCCCCCACCCCCGTAGGGTCGAATTCATTCGACCATCCTTACCCCACACCCTCACCATCCCCCCACCGAAACGTCGAAACCACCGTAAACCGCTCATGCCCCGCCGCCCCGTTCACGATCGTATCCCCACACTGCAACCAGGCATGGGCCGACAGGCCGGTGGGGTCGTCCGTCAGCTCACAGCCCCGGCGCACCCCCAGGTAGAACTGGCCCGGGATGCCGCGTTTGGCCAGCAGGCGCTGGGTGACCAGCACCTGGGTGAGGCAGAGGCTCTGCCAGGGGGTGAAGCGGGCGGCGGCGGCGACCAGGTAGCCGATCATTTTGGCCTCCTCGCGCTGGTCAGGGGGTAGCTCCTGCGCTGGCACCGAGAGGGGGTGGTGTTGGAGGTTGGTGGTCAGGCGTTTGAAGGAGGTTAGGAGGATGGCGGCGCGGTAGTAGCCTAGGAGGAGCCAGGATTGGAGTAAGAGCGCTTTTTCTGCGGCGCTTAAGGCGAGAAGTTTTTGTAGCCTGGTTGCCATGGGGTGGGACTCTAACAGACCACAGGGGGCGATCCCAATAACCACGCGGCCTGCAAACCAATATCGGGTCTTTCTAAGAGTGAGTCATTATCCAGTTTTCGAAGCTCAGCCAGATCCTGATAGCACCGGGGATAATCCAAGTGGTAAAAACTGACCTGCTGCAACAAACGCGAAATTTCCTTGAACTGTGAGGAAAGCAGCGCTCGTTCGCCGACATCGATGAGGAAGGAGTGCTTCACCAACTCAATATGCGCCTCCCTCGCGGATATTTTTGAGCAGCTGATCTGTGTCCGATCCCCTTCTCCCAGAAAATAGACTCTGCTCAAGGGCATCGGCTTGGAACAGAAGCTGAACTGATCACCAGCCATAAAACGGTTTTTTTCGTAGTGCTGGGAAAGCACCGATGCCTGCTTTTCAGACTCCAGGATAGCCGTTTCACTGTCTTCCCACAGCCGGATTGAGGGATGACTGGGTAAGACCTCGAAAACACTGCCTCGCAAGCCCAGGATCAGGCCATCATCTGAAAGAAACGGGAACCCATTGGCAGCAAAGCTTGCTGCTAAAGTCGATTTGCCGCGCCCTGCTATCCCCATGAAGGCTATGCAGGAACCAGCGATTTCTACCGCGCTGGCATGAAAAACAAGCACGTTCTGCTTGCTAAGAGCCAATGGGTATACCTGGTTCAGGTAGATGTGCTGAATAATTTCGTCAAGCACCTGCTCCACAGGCCAGCAACAAACAGATAGACCATCAAGCGAAACCTCAAAATCGGCATAGTCGGGGAACCGCACAAGGTAATGGAGGTGTTGGCGATAGAAGCTTGGCCCACAAAGAGCCATCGGGTAAAAACCACTGCTGAAAGGGCTTCTCTCCGATATATTTTTGAACTCTCGGAGAGGCCACATCAAGGGAAATTTTCAAAGGTGCAGGTGCTGCCCGGAGATGATGACCTAAACGATTAGGCATGAAGTAGCTGGCCCTTCCGGCAGCTCAGCAAGCCCTGACTGACGTTCGGGCGGCGCCTAAGTTACCATGCTCGGCATCTGTACATCTGTTGGCCTTGTGCCATTTCCGGTAGTAAGCGAGCGCACAGTGCCATACACCGCAGGATTAGGAGTGACCCACTTCGCCAATTTTTTCTCTGGGGACGCCAACCCGGCCCTGATAGATGCGGGGCCGTTCTCGGTCACTGTTGATTCCATAATGCCAAACCTGATGCTTTATTCACTAACGGGGAAAAATCATATCGCATCCATAAAGGCTAGACAATACCCACAAGGGGAGAAAGGACTCCTCATCCCTCCCGTGGGAGTCCATCAGCAGTTCAACCCCTTCCCGGGTAACCCATTCACTTCGACGAGAAGTGATCTGATCTACCAACTCTGAAGTCATCCTTTCGACATTGTTTTGATATGCCCCTAAAAAGTGTGCCTTATCCTTTCTGTCGAGGACAACCTGAGGCATTAATCCGGTGAGCGCCTGAACATGTACGAACTTAGTCCTGTCACCACGCAGCCTCATACGCTCTGGTGTCGAGTAGGCAAACTGGACAAGGCGAGGGCATTCATCGGGTGGCGCGCCTCAATACCTGCCATCAACACAGCCGCTCGCCAAGCTCTGTTGTTTGCGGAACAATGGGATCACATAATATTTCATCGAGCGTCCTCTGCCCAAGACGCTGGACGGGTCTTGGAATATTGGCTTGCGCAGCTAATTTCTGTAGTTGAATGAGCCTTTGCATGCGCGGAGTGAACCAGTTCCCAGGTGCCGTGGCTGTATTTTTACCGTGCCGTCTCAGTACGGATTTCAGGTAACTCTGCATCACTACTGGCAGTTTCAAATAGATGCCGTGGCGAAGAAACAAACTGAACATACGCCTGGCACCATACGCCTCCACATCAGTTACCACACACTTCATCAGCGAACGCCATCGGCGTAACTGTAACTCTTCGCCGTAGTAAGCCCGACAGCCCTGCAACCAGTCATCGCCGCCCTGGCCTGTCAATAGTACTCGACTGCCTCTAGATGCAACGGTGTCAAACAGGCCCAGCTCCATAGTCGCGTTGGGGAACCCTGGAAAGTCCCTGCTGGCCTGTGCATGTTCTGCGTACCATGAAAGAGGCAAGTCTGAGGCCTTGATCTCGTGAATCGGTACACCCAGGTAATCTCCTACGGCGCGGGCAAATCTAATTTCGTCGGAGGGGCTGCCGGCTAAAACGTCATCGTGTATGCATCAAGCGAGGGTGCAGGCAGCCCGGTGGAAGTGCGCATCTTTTCCGCAATACACAAGATCGCCGAGGAATCAAGGCCGCCACTGACCTCAACCGCCAAGGTCCGATCAGATCGGCAGTGCCGCCGCACAACGTCAGTAAACAGTTCGCGGTAATGTTCGATGTACTCTTCATCGCGCTGATAGCCGAGTTCCATCCAAGGATCAGGCTCCCAGTATTTGCTCAACCTCAACCCATGCTCAGTTGCTCTCAACGTGTGTGCCGCAATAAGACGATAAATGCCTTTCCAGAAAGTCTCATCCGTGAATACCAGTCAACCGAAAGATACTCGGCCACCATTGCCTCGTTGGGTTCCTCCCCAACCCAGGGAAGTTCCAGCACTGGTTTTAGATCAGAGGCAAATGCAAGGGTTTTACCGTTCCAATGATAATGAAAGGGTTTGTGCCCCATTCGATCACGCGCGCAAAATACCTCCCCTCGCCTGGAGTCCCAAATGACGATTGCAAAATCGCCTTCAAGAAACTGTAAACAGTCTTCACCAAAATATTCATAGGCCCTAAGTACCAGTTCCGCGTCGGAGCGATCCCTCAAGCGAGCCTGCTTCAACAGCAATCGCTGCCGGAGTTCCTCCCAGTTACTCAGCCAACCGTCCATGACCAGGACCAGACTTTCGCCTTCATTGAGCAGAGGCTGCGTTTCTCCCTTTGATTCCTGTGTGGTATGGATGCTGCAATGACTTAGCGCCACAGCCTCCCTGTTCCAGAAACGGATGCCGTCCGGTCCACGGTATTGCATAGCACCGGCCATGCCTTCGATCAGATCCCGGGTAACAGGCGTACCATCGAAATTGATTATGCCCGCTATACCGCCCACAACAATCCTCCTCGCCCACGCAATCTGCCTGAAGTAAACACCACTATGATTTGGCCTCTAACTATGACCGAAGGCTCTTGATACTGGAAAGTTCTGGAATCTGGAATGGTCGGGTCCAGTTGCCAGGATCTACCAGGTCCTTGCAACCTTTGGGTATGTAGTGAAAGAACAACAGGTGACAAAAATTTTCAGCCATGGTGCGGGCGATCCGGTCTCGATAGTGCCACTGGTTAGCGCCTGCAAAGAACAGGGCCTCATTCACCTGAGGTGCGAAAGTGGTGAACTCAAGGCTGGGATCTTCCAGGATTCGAGCGGCCCAATCGCCCTCTCCCCACCTGGAAGTTTTCCGGCCAGTCCACGGGCTGGCTGAAACTGATAGGCCACGGCTCCGACTGCTCCAGGCATATGTCCAGTGTCCACATGGCATCGGGAGCATCCATGTGTGGCATGCACACTCCCCAGGTTGTTGTACAGGGACAGGAAGTTATAGCTCGGCTCCAGTTCGCATCCCGCAAGCTCGGAAACCCTGAAAGTAAAGGTCTGCTGCAAGCGGGTAAAGTCGGGGTGATCGTGTACCACCAGCCTGCCAAACATGAACAATTCGTGGCGCTCGTAATCTTCGGGCTTGATCCCCGGAGATGACCTGGTGGGCCAGTTCAAGCTCGTCGGAAGATCCAGCACAGCAGTCAAATGTCCTGCACCCGAAAATCCCGCGGCGCCTGGCAGCCGATCCATTGCCTGCCCGAACTCCGCGAGGGCGGCCGGGCGCACCTCTCGCAGAATATTGCCCTTGGCTCTGTACATAAGCTCGTAACCAAGGGGATCGTACCAGGGGAAGTTTTTGAGTTCGCTGTTCTTTTCTGGATGCATTAAGGCCTACCCCCTCTCGGCACTGGTGCACGGTCTGGTGGCTGGAGGACCATTCAGTCGGGGTCTGGGGCGAGTTTCGCCGGGCGCTAAATCGTGAACAAATCAATTCGCACCGACACGGGTTGGGGTGGTCTTGTGCGAATGAATTCGCACCGACAGGGGGGGGGTCGCGGAAGGCTGCGGCCACGTCCAGGGGTGTGATAGCCAGTCGATGGCTAACCGACCATCTTGTACCCGCTGGGATGCAGAGAGACTGCCTCAGGCACAGCCCCCTCGACCTCATCAGCCATAACGCCCAGCTGGCGGCCGTGGCCAGCCACATCGCGAAGCCAGTCGATATCGAAAAAGGGGACGGAGGGAATAAATCTTAATCCCTCCGTCCCGAATGGCACCTCCGTCCCGAATGGCAAACATCCGATGCCGACCCTGTTCAGGCCTGACCGCATTTGATGCCACAGACATTTTGGGATTCTCCCCCAAGGGGGACTAAAGTACTGTATAAATATCCAGATTCAGGAGGCTGCTATGTCCATACCCGCTGTCAGTACTGCCGCCCGGCTGGCCCGGTATCCAGAGAAAATCTCCGCGGACGCGCAACACTAAACCCTAACATGGCCGCCATCGCATTTGATACACTCAAGGCTGCCCGCCGGCTGAAGGAGGTGGGCGTACCCGAAGCCCAGGCGGAGGCGCAGGCTGAACTGATGGCGGAAGCGTTTGTTTTCAACATGGATGCCCTGGTGACCCGTGATTATCTGGACCAGTGCCTGGATGCCCGTTTCGCGGAGCATGAAAAGCGAATAGCTGAGCGATTTGCGCGCTTTCAGACGCAGGTGGATGCGCGCTTCGAAAAACAGGACGCGCACCTGGCAGATCACGATCTCCAATTTGCCGAAATTCGTGGCGAACTTAAACTGCACCGCTGGATGCTGGCGATTATTGCCGCCAGCACGGTGATTCCCATTCTACAGAAGTTGTTTGCCCAGTTGGCGGGCTGACGCGCCTTAATCAATTATGCAGCTGTAGAAAAAGTAAACTGTAGCGCACTACTTTAGAGAGGCGAGCCATCTGCAAAGGGCTGCGCTACATCACGCTGCCTGACCCCCAGCAACCCCGAATGAATTCGCACCTACAGGGGGAGGGTGGTTTGTGCGAATGAATCCGGATTCGCACCTACAGGGGTTGGTGGGTTGTGGAAGGCTCGTGGCCACGTCTACGGGGTTGATATCCAGCTGGCCGTAATCGACCATTTTGTAGCCGGTGGGATGCAGGGAGACTGCCTCGGGTTTGATCTGCTCGACCTCGTCGGCCATCACGCCCAGCTGCCGGCCGTGGCCGGCCAGGTCGCGCAGCTCGGGGCGGTAATCGAACAGGTAGAGGCCGATGCCCTGGGGCAGCGTGGCGACGCGCACGATATTCTGCTTGGCGCGGCGGTCGGACATGCCCATCATGTTGCCGCCGCCACCACGCCCGGTCATGCTGCCCCCTGCCGTCGCCCATGTGCCACCAGACCCCATGGTCAAGCCGATCACTGGCCCGAACAGCGACAGCGTGGGCGATTTGTAGGCGCGCCGCGCCGTGCCCGCGTTGGGCCTTTCCGGTTCAGTTGATTGTGAGGTGACGGGATGGCATGTCAATTACCTGGATAGCCCGGGAGCATTGCCCCTTAAGTGGTTGTTTAATCTCCGAAAATGGTATCACAACCAAACAGCATCCAGAGCGTCGAGCAATCCATTGTCCCGTCTTTGTCTGTTAAATAATGCGCAAAAGCGGCGCTAACGGCTTGCGGCTGGAGCCAACCGGTGTTGCGGGCGGGTATTTCCCGGGTCAGGAGGTCCTGCATGGCGGGCAGGTAGTGGTGGTAGGTAACGGAGAACTCGGCCTTGCTATCGCGCTGCAACACCGCCTCCGGCAGCAGGCCGGCCAGGGCCTGGCGGTGGCAGTGGCGGTTTACCCCGCCGGCGAACAGCAGCCGTTTGGGCACCGAGAAGGAAAACTGCACCATGGCGGGGGTGCAAAAAGGCCGCCGCAGTTCCAGGCCGTAGCTGGCGGCGAACCGTTCGTGGTTTTCGTGGGCCAGCGTATTGTAGGGGTCGCGCAGCATGGCCAGCTCGTTGCGCTGGCCGGGCCAGCGCAGGCGCGGTGGCGCTGCGGGGCGGTGCGTTGTTTGCTGTTGCGCCAGGGCCTCGCGCAGGGCGGGGGTAAGCCAGTTTCGCTCGTCGGGCTGGTCGTTGCGCCAGTTGCTGATGCGGCGCAGCGCCGCTTTGGTGGCCTCGGGCAGGGCCGGGGCGAGGCCGTGGCGCAGGGCCCACCAGAGGCTCTGCACCAGCCCTTCACTGGCCGCTTCCTGCCGCAACAGCCGTGCGCACTGGCGCCAGTTGCCGTTGGTGAGTTCTTCCAGGTAATAGCTGCGGCCGCCGCCCAGCCACTCGTCGCCGCCCACGCCGTTGAGCAGCACCCGGCTGCCCTGCTGGCTGGCCCGCTGCATCAGGTTACCCGCCATCACGCCGTTGGGCATGCCCGGGAAGCCCTTGTATTGCCTGGCTGTTTCGCGGTACCAGTCCAGCGGGGGCAGGTAAGGGTGGCACCTCGGTTACCGGCTTGTTCAGGTGGGCGCCGACTGCCCGGCAGTATGCGATCTCGTCGGCGTCGGGGTCGCCGGCGAAGTTCATGGTGTAGCCGGCCAGGTCGGGGGCCAGCAGCTCGCCGCCGCGGCGCAGTTGCTCCGCCACGGCGTAGATGGCCGAGGAATCCAGGCCGCCGCTCACCTCGCAGGCCAGCGGCCGGTAAGTGCGGGACAGGCGCTTCACGGTGGTGGTGAGCAGCTCGCGGTAGTGCTCGATGTAGTCCTCGTCGCGTTGGTAGTCGAGGGTGGCGAACAGGTCCGGGCGACCAGTACTGCCTGGTCTCTGGCCCGGCGGCATCCACCACCATGCGGTGCGCGGCCACCAGGCGCAGCACGCCGCGCCAGAAGGTCTCGTCGCGCGAGTACCACTGCGAGGCCAGGTACTCCGCCAGCACGCCCTCGTTGGGCACCTGCGGCACCTCCGGCAGCGCCAGGATGGCGTGCAGGTCGGTGGCGAACACCAGGCTGCGGCCGCTCCAGTAATAGTGGAAGGGCCGGTTGCCCAGGGGGTCGCGGGCGCAGAACAGGCGGCGCTCGCGTGGCGTGCCAGATGGCGAAGGCGAAGTCGCCCTCGACACGGGTGAGGCAGTTTTCACCCCAGCGCTGGTAGGCGCGCAGCAGCAGTTCCGGGTCGGAGCGGTTGCGCAGCACGGCGCCGGCTGCCAGCAACGCCTGGCGCACCTCACGGCGGTTGTCTATGCGGCCGTCCATCACCAGCACCAGGCGGCGTCCTCGCTGGTGACCGGTTGCCGTTCCTCCAGCGACTCGGGCGTGGTTTGCAGCAGGCAGTGGCCCAGGGCCGCGCCCTCCCCCTGCCAGTGGCTCATGCCCTGGGGGCCGCGGCAGGCCATGGCGGCGGTCATCGCCTCGATCTGGCCGGGTGCAACCGGCGCGCCGTCGAAGCGGACGATGCCGGCGATGGCGCTCATTCAGGTGGGGTGTTGCGCCGGGCGTTTAAGGGGGCACAGGTGTCGGCAGTGCGGGCGTAATGATGGGTCATGTCGCGGAAGCTCATGCAAGGATGATAGTGACTGGTTGCGAGCGGGTCTATGGTTGGCGCGGGGCAACAAAAAGATCTCCGCGGAGACGCGAGCAAGGAGGCGCTAACATGGCCGCCGTCGCATTTGATACACTCAAGGCTGCTCGCCGTTTGAAAGCGGTGGGCGTACCCGAGGCCCAGGCGGAGGCGCAGGCGGAACTGATGGCGGAAGCATTTGTTTTCAACATGGATGCCCTTGTGACCCGGGACTACCTGGATCATTGCCTGGACGCTCGCTTTGCGGCGCAGGAGAAGCGGCTTGACGCTCGCTTTGCGGCACAGGAGAAGCGGCTGGACGAACGCTTTGCCCGATGGGAGAAGCAGGTCAACGCCCGTTTCGATAAGCAGGACGCTCGTTTTGATAAGCAGGACGCTCGTTTCGATAAGCAGGAAGCTCGTTTCGACAAGCAGGATGCCCGCTTCGATAAACAGGACGCGCGCCTGGCGAATCATGATCTGCAATTCGCCGAAATCCGAGGCGAGCTGAAACTGCACCGCTGGATGCTGGCGATTATTGCCGCCAGCACCGTGATTCCCGCGCTACAAAAGCTTTTTACCCTGCTGACGGGCTGAGGCGACTGCGATGGCGCTCATTCAGCTGTAGCGTTCGGCCAGGCTCCTGACCAACTCCCGGGCGCTGGCCGGGCTGTCGAACACCTCGGGGAAGCGGGCCTGCGCCTGGGCGGCGAGCTTGCTCACGCTCACATTCCCGGTCATCTGCCCCAGCAGCCATTTCGCCGCCTGGCCCCGCGGGCTGAGACCGGGGGTGTAGTTGTCCGAGGCCTTGCGTAGTCGCTCGGGCGACAGCGGCTGGGACAGGAAGGTGCTCTGGCGCTGCTGCCTGTCGCCCTGGCGGGTGGTCCAGGTCCACTCGCCGAACTCCGGGCGCTTCAGGGCGAAGCCCAGTTGCTCTCCGGCGCTGACCTGCAGCGGCTGCTCCAGGGGCATGAATACCGGGCTCCAGTGGGTGGCCTCTGGGTCGCCGGAGGTGGACAGCCACTCACTTCCCAAACGCATCTGGAACCAGCCCAGCCAGCCGTGGCAGGTGCCGTCGCGCTCGATGGTCACCTGTACTTCACAGTCGCAGGCGGCGGAGGTGGCGGTGGTGAAATCCAGTTCCAGCAGGGCGGCGGGGGCGGCCAGGGGGGTGGGTTCGAGGCGCTTGCGGCGCTCGTAGTACAGGGTATTGGCGGCGAAGGGGCGCACCGGGCTGTAGTCGAGCTCGGGCTGGCCGTGGGCGGCGGCGTGGGCGGGATAGTCGCTCCAGGCGTCGATGTGCTTGCGGTAATAGGCCTCGGCGCAGACCGGCGCCACCTCCATGCGGCCGCGGTCGGGAATCATCTGCCCGCCGGGGGCCAGGAACTGGTCGCGGGCGTGGAACAGCGAGGGCAGCAGGTCTTCGGTGAGCAGGAAATTGCCGGTGAACACCGAGACGATCAGGTCCACCGGGGTGTCCAGTTGCAGCTCTTCGGCGCGGCAGTTGTGAAAGCAGCACGTTACTCAGGCCGTTGTGTTGGGCTACCTGGCGGGCCACGTCCAGCACCGGGGCGGGCTCCACCAGGTGCACCTGGGCGGCGCCCAGTTTGGCGGCGGTGAGGCCGTGCACGCCGAGGCCGGCGCCCAGGTCCATCACCGTGGTCTCCGGCTCGATGACTTGTTGCATGGCGCGGGTATAGGCGGCGTTGCGCAGGCCGTCGTGGACCATGGAGTGGTGGTCGGAAATGGTGGAATAGGTCATGCGCGGATAATAGGGAGTTTTGGGGGGGCGGGTCTACTGCTGTTGTGGGGGTGGGCCGGAGTGGCCGCATTTGATGTGTTGCGCGGCTTGGTATGTTTTGGGCGGATGACTAGAATACTGTATAGACATACAGCTTTAGGAGTGCGTTATGGGGCTGCCTGTTCCGGTTACTACTGTGTGTGACCACGACCCTGCGCAGCTGGGGCGGGAGATTACCCTGCTTAGCGCGCAGATCAACGTGGCCAACTATCGGCTGCTGAAACTCATTGCGGATTTCGATGTGCTGGGTGGCTGGCGCTGTGGGGGTGCGATGCGCTCCTGCGCTCACTGGCTGGCGGCCAACTGCGGCATGACCATCGGCGCGGCGCGCGAGCGGGTACGGGTGGCGCGGCGGCTGGCGGGCCTGCCCGAGGTGGAGCAGGCGTTTTCGGTGGGGGAGCTGAGCTTTTCCAAGGTGCGGGCGATTACCCGGGTGGCCACGCCGGAGAACGAGAGTCTGCTGCTGGCCCTGGCGGAGCGGGCCAGTGCCAGTCACCTTGAGCAGTTGGTGAGCAGGTACCAGCCGGTGGACGAGTTGGGGCTGAAGGACCTGGGCGCAGACGAGCTTGCGGCCGAGGCCGGGGTGGATGAGGGCGCTGCCGCCGTGGACGAGGAGGCGCGGCGCGAACACGCCCGGGAGCTGTACTGGTTCCAGGACGAGGACGGCATGTGGGTGATTCACGGGCGCCTGCCGCCGGAACAGGGCCAATTGGTGGTGAAGGCGCTGGAGGCGGTGGCGCGGCCCATCCAGGAGGAGCGGCAGGACGAGTGGAAGGAGAAACAGAAAGCGCGACTGCGGGCCGCGGCCCGGGAGATTGCCCGGCGGCATCGGGAGGCCGGGGTGGATGTTGTTGGTGATGGTGACAGTGCCGGTGATGTGGGTGCTGGTGATGCGGGTGCCGGGGATGCGGGGGCGAACGCTGCCAGGTGGTGCTGCACGTGGACATCAATACCCTGCGGGAACAGCGATCGGGGGTGTGTTGCGCCCATGGCAAGGCGCATTTTGAGGATAAACCGTGGTTGTCGCCGCGCACGGCCCGGCGGCTGGCCTGTGACGCGTCGCTGGTGACCGTGCTGGAGGACGGTGGCGGGCAGGTGCTCAACGTGGGGCGGCGCTCGCGCATCGTGCCGGCGCATATACGGCGGGCGCTGCAGGAGCGCGACGGGGTGTGCCAGTATCCCGGCTGCCATGAGTCGCGCTACGTGGATGCCCACCATATCCAGCACTGGGCGGACGGGGGCGAGACCAGCCTGGATAACCTGGTGACGCTGTGCCGGTTTCACCACCGGCAGCTGCATCGCGGGTGTTTTGAGATGCGGGCCGAGGAAAATCCACTTGATCCAAATACAATCCGACCTGTTTCTAGTTTGCATCTTGCACAATATGCAAGTTTTGGGTATTTTAGACATGCACCTCGAAGGAACAATGGGCCTTGATTAAAAGTATCAGGCACAAAGGATTGAAGAAGTTTTTCAACAGCGCCGGCAGCGATACTCGAGGCATCAAGGCCGACCACCAGGATAAACTTCGAGACCAACTGGCGGCTTTGGACTCTGCCGTAAATATCACGGACATGGACGTTCCCGGGTGGCGCCTACACCCGCTGAAGGGTCGTGATAAGGCACGATATGCCATTTGGGTAAGTGGCAACTGGAGAATGACCTTCGAATTTTACAACGGCGATGCCCATGTCGTGGATTACGAGGATTATCACTGATGGCTAAGATTACGGTTCACCCCGGCGGATTCATCAAGCGCAACTACATTGATGAGCTAGGCCTCAAGGCAACGGAGCTAGCCGAGGCTCTGGAGGTATCCGAGTCCACCATGAGCCGCCTGCTGCACGAGAAGATCGAGTTGTCACCGGCACTGGCAATCAAGGTAAGCAAGGTACTCGGGCGCTCAGCTGAGAGTTGGATGGCTATGCAAGCCAATCACACACTCGCAAGGTATCAAGACGAACTGGAAGAATGGACGCCGACTCGCCGCGTTACTGCGAAGGGTCTGGTCGCAGTAGGCAGGCGCTGATCTCTTTCTTCGAAATATCCCACCACGGCGCGGTCCGCGGTGTAACCGGCTCCTGCCACGAGCTGCGCCTGGCGGGTGGCCCGGGCATGCTGGTGGACTGCGGCCTGTTCCAGGGCGCGGAGACTTCCGGCACCGGGGCGGGGGCCGACGCGCTCAAGATCGACTTCCCCATCGAGCATATCCAGGCGCTGGTGGTGAGCCACGTGCATATCGATCATGTGGGGCGTATTCCCTATTTGCTGGCCGCGGGCTTCAGGGGGCCCATAGTGTGCACCGAGCCCTCCGCCAGGTTGCTGCCACTGGTGCTGGAAGACGCCATGAAGATGGGCATCACCCGGGATAAACGCCAGCTTGAGCGCTTCGTCAAGCTGATCGCCGGCCGTATCGTCGCCCTGCCCTACCGCAAGTGGCATCGGGTGGTGACAGGGGACACTGGCCAGGGCAGCATCGACATCCGCTTCCAGCCGGCGGGGCATATCCTGGGCTCGGCCTACGTGGAGTGCGAGGTGAAGTCCGCAAGTGACAAGCACCGGGTGGTGTTTTCCGGCGACCTGGGCGCGCCCCACGCGCCCCTGCTGCCGGCGCCGCGCTCGCCCTACCGCGCCGACACCCTGGTCATCGAGAGCACCTACGGCGATCGCCTGCACCAGGGGCGGCGCGAGCGCAGCCTGCAACTGAAAAAGGTGGTAGAGCGGGCGCTGCGGGATGACGGCGCGGTGTTGATACCCGCCTTCAGCATTGGCCGCACCCAGGAGATACTTTACGAGATAGAGGGGCTGATACACCGCTACGGCGACGACAAAGCCGGCGCGCGACGCTGGAAAGACCTGGAGATCATCGTCGACTCGCCGCTGGCCGCCGGCTTCACCAAAGTCTACCGCGAGCTCAGGCCCCACTGGGACGCCGAGGCCCTGGGGAGGGTGCGGGCCGGGCGCCACCCGCTGAGTTTCGAGCAGCTGTATACCGTGGGCAGCCATGCCCAGCACCAGAGCGCGGTGAACTACATCAAGAACCGGGGCCACCCCTGCGTGGTGATCGCCGCCAGCGGCATGTGCGCCGGCGGGCGCATGGTGAACTACCTCAAGGCGCTGATCGAGGATGAGCGCACCGACATCCTGTTCATCGGCTACCAGGCCAGCGGCACCCCCGGGCGGGCGATCCAGAACTACGGCCCCAGGGGCGGCTGGGTGGAACTGGACGGCCAGCGCTTTGACATCCGGGCCGGCGTGCATACCATCAGCGGCTATTCCGCCCACGCCGACCAGCAAGACCTGGTGAACTTCGTCGGGCGCATGCGGGTGCGAGCCGCAGCAGATCCGCATCGTCCACGGCGACGATGACGCCAAGGCGGAGCTGCAGCGGCAAGTACCAGCAGCTGGTGCCCGCGGGCCGAGGTGGTAATTCCGACATAACAGCCCCCGCCAACGGTACAATGCGGCAACAAAAACCCTCAGGGACGACAATGAACCACCCCCACTCGCCCAGCCGCTTCGGCCCGCTGCTGGGCTACATCACCCCCCACCGCCGCGTGCTGCTGGCGGTGCTGGGGCTGTTGCTGGCCGGCAGCCTGCTGTCGCTGGCCAACCCCTGGATGGCCGGGCTGCTCACCGCCAGCGTGATGGGCGATGGCGCCACGGCTGGAGCGTGCGCCAGCTGCTGGGGCTGTGGCTGGTCCTGATGGTGCTGCGCAGCGTGCTCAGCTTCGCCACCCAGTACTTTATCGGCAGCACCGGCGAGCGCATCACCGCCGAGCTGCGCACCCGCCTCTACCAGCACCTGCAGGCGCTGCCAGTGGGCTACTACCAGCAGCGCCGCACCGGCGACACCCTCACCCTGCTCAGCACCGACGCCGCCATTATCAGCAGCTTCGTCACCGACACCCTGGTGCAGTTGCTGCCCGCCCTGGTCACCTTCGGCGGCGCCTTCCTGATGATGGCCTGGCTGGACTGGTCCATCGCCGTGCTGGCGCTGGTGTTCCTGCCCGCCTATTTCGTGGCCATGAAAGTGGTGGGGCGCAAGCTGCGGCCCCTGTCCCGGGCCTGGGTGGATGCCAACAGCCACCTGGTGTCGGTGGTAGAAGAGAACCTCGGCATGCTGCCGGCCATCAAGGCCTTCACCCGCGAGGCCCACGAGCAGGGCCGCTTCGAGGAGGCCAACCAGCGCCTGTTCACCCTGTCGCGCCAGCAGTGGCAGATCGAGGCGGCGCTGTCACCGCTGATCAGCCTGCTGGGGGGTGTGGGGGTGGTGGTGCTGCTGTGGCTGGGCACCAGCCATATCGACAGCGGCCAACTGGCGCCCGCCGACCTGGTCGCCCTGCTGCTCTATGCCGCGCTGCTGATGAACCCGCTGGGCACCCTGGCCAACGTGTACGGGCAGGTACAGCGCACCCGCGGCAGCGCCGAGCGCATCGTCGAGTTCCTGGAGGAACAGCCCGAGCCATCGGATGAAGGCGATATCGTGCTCGACAAGGTGCAGGGCCATATCCGCTTCAGCAAGGTGAGCTTCGGCTACCCCAACCGGCCGCCGGTGCTGCAGGACTTCGACCTGGAGATTCCCGCCGGCGAGACCCTGGCCATCACCGGCCCCAACGGCGCCGGCAAGTCCACCCTCGCCCACCTGCTGATGCGCTTTGCCGACCCCGACAAGGGCAGCGTGCAGATCGACGGCCTGGACACCCGCGACGCGACCATGGCCAGCGTGCGCGCCCAGATCGGCCTGGTGGCCCAGCACGTGCTGCTGCTCAACGGCACCGTGGCCGAGAACATCGCCTACGGCGACCCCGGCATGAGCCGCGAGAAAATCGAAGCCGCCGCCCGCGCCGCCCACGCCGACGCGTTTATCCAGGAACTGCCCGACGGCTACGACACCGTCATCGGCGACCAGGGCATCCGCCTGTCAGGCGGCCAGCGCCAGCGCCTGTCACTGGCCCGCACCCTGCTCAAAGACCCGCCCATCCTGGTACTGGACGAAGCCACCGCCATGTTCGACCCGGCGGGAGAGAAAGCGTTTATCGAGGAGTGCCACGAGATGCTGCGGGCGAAGACCGTGATACTGATTACTCACCGGCCGGCGAGTCTGGCGTTGGCGGATAGGACGTTGAAGTTGGGGGCTGGGGGGAGGGAGGTGGCTTAGCACCAGCCTGCCTAGATACCCTGGAGTGTCATTGGTTGCTGCTCAGCAACTGGCGCCAATGAGACACATTCCTGGCGCACCAGTAAAACCATACATGCCCTCTGTAGGGGCCTGAAATAGACCACTGCGCGTCTTGGACAGTGAGAGATGCCACGATTGTCGGCGAACGCCAGGCAAGACGAGCCTGCTGCTGAGATTCCATTTGGAAACAAGAGCTCTTCAGCTCGTTTGCTATCCACACCATGCCCCATTTCCAGCCACCAAAGTTTGCACTATCCGATTAGGCAATAGGGCGGCCGTCTGTGAAATCACTTACAACCGCTTGCCTCTGACGGAGACGGCGTATCAAGAAAATACAACCAAACATCACGTATAACTTGTTGAAAAGTACAAATATTCACAGATTCATGACAAAAATGGCGCAGCCGATCGCCATCAGCTTACGGATGTTTTCTTCTCGCAGACCTTTCTTTAACCGTGGTAGGGAATGAATGTAGCCTGCCAGTTTCTCCATAGAGATATACCCATTGCAGGAGCACCAGCAGCCGGCTCCGAGCCAATCACGAACCGCAAGTCGCGTCGTATTCATAGGATTCAGCTACCCTCTGCAGTTCGACTTTCGTATTTGCGTGACAGATGTCTTCAGGCAACCACCGCTTCAATGCGCTGCGATAAGCGTATCTATCTTGCCCATGCGATCGGTACATTTCAGGAGGCAAGCCAATGGCAAATTCAACCAGCCGCTTGTCGAGCAAAGGGTAGCGGTACTCTAAACCTTGCCGGCCACCAGAAGCGGCCCAGGAATCAACGCGACTGCTAATCAAGTTATGCTGCATTGAAGTTAGCTGATCATGGCGAATGCAGTTTCCCGAGTATGGCTCCAGTTTCCGCTGTTGATTTTCAGCCCAGCACTGGAAACTCTCCGTTGTGCAGCCCAAGAAAGCCAGGGGACTTGCATTGGCTGCATGCAATCGACCGCTTAAACTGGCAGGAAGAATAGGTAACACAAGGCCCCGATAACATATCCCCAAGAACCGCCGCGCAGGATTGCGGGCTAGGGCAGCTTCTTCGCACATATCTCGAATTGTTGAAAGGAACCGGCCCCGCCAGAAGGTTTCGGCGTGGCGATAGTAGCCGTGATGCGATATCAACTGATCGCCACCCCAGCCGGAAAGCAGAACCCGAATGTTGTTACTCCTCGCCTCCTCACGCACCAGGACCTCATACCACAGATCCGAGGTATCATTGGCTCTAAGCAGGTCGGTTTGCAAAATTTTCAGAGTTGATGCGCGGTCAAGTCCAGTGTATCGATGTCGTGTACCCGCAAGATCAGCCACGCGCTGCCCCAATCCCCACTCCGGGTGCGCCTCTTCCTCGGCTGTGCGCGGTAGCCGCATCCAGGACCAGGTATGCAGCGGTCGGCCGGAACCGGCCAGCTGTTCACCCGCTATAGCCACGATGCCCGACGAGTCGATACCGCCGCTGAGGTGCGCACCCACTGGTCCCGTCTGCCGGCAGGCGCACCGAGACAGCACTCACCAACAGCTGTTGCAGGTGCTCGATGTAATCCTGCTCCCGTGGGTAGCGGATGTCGGGCGCGTGCTCTGGCGACCAGTAACGCTGCTCGCTGATGCCATGGTCGTCGATCACGAGCGCATGTCGCCGGGGGGAGTTTTTGCACCGCCTGGTGGAAAGTCAGGCGATCATCATAAAGATCACCCTCGCCAAGATAGCGTGCCACCGCAAGATCAGACACGGTATCCGGCACACCGGGGTGCGCCGTGACGCCCTGTGGGTCACTGGCGAACACGAAACGCTGATCTTCATAGGCAAAATAGAACGGCTTGATACCCATGTGATCCCGCGCGCAGAACAAACGCCGGCGGGGGCCGTCCCAGATGACGAAGGCGAAGTCACCCAGCAAATGCGCAGGGCACTGCGGGCCCCATTTCTGGTAGGCCAGCAGCACCAGTTCCTCATCCGCGACAGCCGCTCGTCCGTTGGCAGGCAGCGCAAGGCTGGTGGCAAGCTCTTCCCGGTTGTCCAGCCGCACGCTCGCCGCAATCGCCAGGTCACCGTCACTGCGGTGGGCCATGGGTGGCCATGATGCCGCTGGCAGGGATTCATTGTCCGCCTGCAGGCGACTCCCCAGCGCCACCGGGCCCTGTTGCCAGCAACGAATATTCGCTGGGGGATAATGGCCAGCAAAAAACTGCCGGACCGGCTCGAGCTTCGTCCGGTGCAACCGGGCGCTGCCCGGGATTCAGCACGCCAAAAATTTCAGTCATGGGCTTTCAGAAGGTCTGGTTTTCCGGCGGGTAGCCTACCACGGCCGATCGCCGAAAGGCGTGTTCACAATAGCTAGCCTAGGGCTGTTTGATCAGTGATTCCGCCGGAATCCCCAGTTGCTCATGCAGTCGCCAGATCATCCTGAGGCTTAAAGACCGCTTGTGGTTGAGCACCTCATACACCCGGTTGCGCTTACCGATCATGGGCTCCAGGTCCGCAACCGTGAGCCCCCGACGCTCCATTTCAAACTTTATGGCGTCTACCGGGTCGGGAAAGTCCATAGGGTAGTGATCGCGCTCGTAAGCCTCGAGCAATGTGGTCAACACATCCAGCTTCTCACCCTCGGGCGTACCGGGTTCAGCCACCATCAGGGTTTCGACGTCCGCCAGCGCTTTGCGGTAATCGTCTTCGGTTTTAATGGGTCGGATATCCATTGTTACTCTCGACTACTAGATCGTCTGGGCATCAATTGCATCGTATTGGGCGTGGGTTCCAACGAACCTGATATACACCACCCGATAGCTGTAATTGATCCACACAACCAGCCGGTATTTATTGCCGGCAATATTGAACACCACTCGCCCATTTTTCAAAACACTGGCATTGGCGAACTCGCGCTTTATATCTGCGGGACAAGACCAGTCTGCCTTCAATGCATGCCTGTACCACGCCAGAATGGGGCCTGCCGCATCCGCATAGCTGGGATTCTGCGCCCAAAAACCCTTGAGTGACGAGAGGGCGATAATCCTCATGCGAGGTAGTTTAGTCCCATATTGGGACTACCACAAGCGACCTTAATCACTGCGTACATCTCGAACCATGGAGAAAGTCTGGACTAGCCATCGTAGCGAGCAAATCTGTATTCGGCTAACAGTGGCTGCCATCAAATGTGGCAGCCCATAGCGGCGGCATAGAGGGTCACACACATTGGAGACCAGTCCTCAAATGAGCACCAGTTCGCGAAATATGACCCATATTGGGCGCCGCTGTGTGTGCCGTTTGCTATCTGTGACCTCGGTCACAGTTGGTATCGGGTGTGCCCATCCACCATCAGTTACACTTCGGGCATTGGGGAGAGCGGGCTTTTTCAGGACATTGCACCGCATCTCGTTGATGACAATCGCCAGCAATGCAAACGGGAGAGCAATGGCTATCAGGCGCAAAAATGATCCGCAGGTAGGACACAGCTGGTTCCGCACGGATCGCATCATGCAGGACGGTGGCAAGTGGTTCTTCACCACCCGCGAGGGCACCATTGAGGGGCCTTTTGAGTGTCGCATGTCCGCCGTGACCCAACTGGAGATGTATGTTCGCCTGGCGATTAATGATTTTCTGGATTCTTATCCGCGGTAGGTCGGGTAGGTGGGCCGATTGAAATCGGCCCTACAGGGGACCATCGCAATGTAGGGTCGCATTCATTCGACCCGGAGTGTAGGCAAGCTCAACCCTGGGCGGCGTCGAAGGGATGGCGCAGCACGATGGTCTCCACCCGGTCGGGGCCGGTTGAGATGATGTCGATGGGCGCCCCCACTGTCTCCTCTATCTTCTTGATGTAAGCCCGCGCCGCTTCCGGCAGCTCTTCCAGGCTTTTCGCACCCAGGGTGGACTCGCTCCAGCCGGGCACTTCCACGTACTGTGGCACCAGCTTCTCGTAGTCCTCGGCATCGATGGGATTGGGCAGCGGCTTGCCGTTCTTGCAGTGATAGCCCACGCAGATGCGGATGGTTTCCAGGCCGTCCAGCACGTCCAGCTTGGTCAGGCAGATGCCGCTCACCGAATTGATGTTGACCGCGGTGCGCAGGGCGGCGGCATCGAACCAGCCGCAGCGCCGGGCGCGGCCGGTGGTGGCGCCGAACTCGTGGCCCCGGTCCGCCAGGTGCTTGCCGGTAGCGTCGAACAGCTCGGTGGGGAAGGGCCCCGAGCCGACGCGGGTGGTGTAGGCCTTGGTGATGCCCAGCACGTAGTCCAGGTACAGCGGGCCGAAGCCGGAGCCGGTGGCGGTGCCGCCGGCGGTGGTGTTGGAGCTGGTCACGAAGGGGTAGGTGCCGTGGTCGATGTCCAGCAGGGAGCCCTGGGCGCCCTCGAACATGATGTTGGCGTCCGTGGCGCGCAGCTGGTGCAGGATGGTGGTGATATCGGCCATCATGGGCAGGATGTCCGTGGACATCCGCAGGGTGTCGTCCAGCACCCGCTGGTAATCCAGCGGCTCCACCTGGTAGTAGAGCTTGAGGGCGAAGTTGTGGTACTCCATCACCTCCTTGAGCTTGCGGGCGAAGCGGTGCTCGTCCTGCAGATCCCCCAGCCGCAGGCCGCGCCGGGCCACCTTGTCCTCGTAGGCGGGGCCGATGCCGCGGCCGGTGGTGCCGATCTTGTCGTAGCCGCGCTTGGCCTCGCGGGCCTGGTCCAGGGCCACGTGGTAGGGCAGGATCAGCGGGCAGGCGGCGGAAATTTTCAGGCGCTCGCGCACCGGCACACCCCTGCTCTTCCAGCTCGGCCATTTCCTTGAGCAGGGCCTCCGGCGACAGCACCACGCCGTTGCCGATCAGGCACTGCACCTGGTCCCGCAGGATGCCCGAGGGGATCAGGTGCAGCACGGTTTTCTCGCCGTCGATCACCAGGGTGTGACCGGCATTGTGGCCGCCCTGGAAGCGCACCACCGCGTTGGCCTGGTCGGTCAACAGGTCGACAATCTTGCCCTTGCCCTCATCGCCCCACTGGGTGCCGAGGACCACTACGTTCTTGCTCATGCTGTTCTCGCGTGTCGTTGCGTGTTGTTGTCGGTGTTACAGCGCTGCTACGCGCCACTCTCCGCCCGCTTCCACCAGCTGGCGGTCGCAGCGCGGATCGGGTGCGGCGGACAGGCTGTTGATCACAATCTCACCGGCCTCCCGCAGTTCGTTCACCCTGGCCATCAGCGCCGGGTCGTGCCGGTTGGGCACGCTGATCGCCCCGGGGCCGGCGCCGCCATCGGGCAGCAGGTCCAGCAGGGCCTTCAGGTCGGTGGCAAAGCCGGTGGCGGGCCGGGCGCGGCCGAACACCGCGCCCGACGTTGTCGTAGCGGCCGCCGTTGGCCAGTGCCTGGCCGTGGCCGCGCACATAGGCGGCGAACACGAGGCCGGTGTGATAGTGGTAGCCGCGCAGCTCCGCCAGGTCGAAGTAGATATCCAGCTCCGGGCGCTGGCGGCGGATCTCCTCGGCCGCCTGGTCCAGCACGTCCACCGCGGCCATGGCCGCCGGGGCGTGCTCGCCCAGCAACTCGCGGGCGCGCGCCAGCACCCGGTCATCGCCGTGCAGGTCCACCAGGGCGATAATCAGGTCCGCGGCGTGGGGCTCCACCTCCGCCAGGGCCAGTTTCAGGTCGGGCACGGATTTGCGCTGCAGGGCGTCGAAAACGGTCGCCTCCTGCTCGGGGCTGAGGCCGGCACTGGCCAGCACCGCCTCGTAGACGCCCACGTGGCCCAGGTCCAGGGTGATTTCGGCGCCGATGCCCGCCACCTCCAGGGTGGCCAGCATCAGGCTGACGATCTCGATATCCGCCGCCAGGCTGGCGTCGCCGTAGAGCTCGGCCCCCACCTGTATGGGCGAGCGCGAGGCCAGCAGCGACTTGGGGCGGGTGTGCAGGGTGGAGCCGGCGTAACACAGGCGGGTGATGCCCGGCTGGGCCAGGCTGTGGGCGTCGATGCGGGCCACCTGGGGGGTGATATCCGCGCGCACCCCCAGGGTGCGGCCACTGAGCTGGTCGGTGAGCTTGAAGGTGAGCAGGTCCAGGTCCTGGCCCAGGCCGATCAGCAGCGACTCGGTGTACTCCATCAGCGGCGGGATCACCAGCTGGTAGCCCCAGCCGCGGTACGCGTCCAGCAGGCGCCGGCGCAGGCGCTCCACGGTGGCCGCCCGCGCGGGCAGCACTTCCTCGATGCCGTCGGGCAGCTGCCAGCGATCTACCGTACTCATCTAGTGCACCAGGTAGAGAAGAACGACCCCGAGCAGCATGCTGCCCAGGCCGACGTTGCGTACCACGCGGTCATCCATTTCGTTGGCGACCTGCAGCAGGTTGCGCCAGCGATTGGGGCTGATAAAGGGCAGCATGCCCTCAATGATGAAGACGAGCGCGACTGCTGCGGCCAGCACATGCCAAAAATCCAAGTTCGATAATCCCCAACGCACAAAAAACCGCGGGCCCGGCGCTTTGTGGTCATAAACGCCGAATCCCACGGTTGCAGAATACTATCACAGAGTGCCCGGATAGCACCCCCAAATTGTTGTGTTTTCGGGTGCCGGGTAACGGGCACCCCCCGATGTAGGGTCGAATTTATTCGACCAGGCGATGGCACCCCCCGATGTGTAGGGTCGAATTTATTCGACCAGGCGATGGCACCCCCCGATGTGTAGGGTCGAATTTATTCGACCAGGCGATGGCGGATGTCGAAATCTCGCCCTACAGGGAGGGCGGTGGGCCACAGGGAGGGCGGAGGGGGCCGGGCGGGCGCTAACCGCCCTTGGGGGCGGCGGGGCTACCCTGCGGGTTTTTCAGGTAGCGGAAGAAGTCGCTGTCGGGCTCGATCAGCAGTACGTCACCGCCGCCGCTGAAGGAGTCCTGGTAGGCCCGCAGGCTGCGGGTGAACGAGTAGAACTCCGGATCCTGGTTGAAGGCCTCGGCGTAGACCGCGGTGGCGACGGCATCGCCCTCACCGCGAATCAGTTCGGCGTCGCGGTAGGCGTTGGCCTGCAGCACGGTGACCTCACGATCCGCCGCGGCGCGTATGCCCTCGGCCAGTTCCTGGCCCTGGGAGCGGTGCTCGCGGGCCTCTTTCTCGCGCTCGGCGTTCATCCGCTGGTACACGGACTCGGACACATCCGGCGGCAGGTCGATCTGCTTGACCCGCACGTCCACCACCTCGACCCCCAGAACCTCCTGGGCGACCACGGTGAGCTCCTCGGTGATGTCGTTCATGAGCTGGTCGCGCTCACCGGAGACCACTTCCTGGATGGTGCGGATGGCCACCTGGTTGCGCAGGCCGTTGTTGATGCGCTGCGACAGCAGGCCCATGGCCCGGGGCATCTCGCCGTTGGTGGCGGTGTAGAACTTCTCGGTGTCCTTGATACGGAACTTGGCGTAGCTGTCCACGATCAACGCCTTCTGCTCCTGGGTGAAGAAGCGCTCGGGCTGGGAATCGACACTCAGTATGCGACCGTCGAACTTGCGCACATTGTTGACGAAGGGAATCTTCCAGTGCAGCCCGGGCTGCAGGTTCGGGTTCCACCACCTCACCGAAGCGCAGCAGCACGCCGCGCTCGGTCTGCTTGATCACGTAGAGCGTGTTGCTCAGTATCAGTACCACCACTGCCAACAGCAGCAGCACCGTCATATTGCGTCCCGACATGTTAGCGCCCTCCCCTGCGGTTGTTGGCGGCGGCCGCGTCGCGCCGCAGTTGCTCGGTCACGGCGTTGGTCAGCTCGCGGATATTGGTGCTGTCAACGGACAGCTGGCGCACGCTGCCGCCAGAAGTGCCGGGGGCGGACAGTTTGTCCAGTGGCAGGTACAGCATGTTGTTGCCGCCCTCCACGTCCACCAGCACCTTGTTGTTCTTGCCAAAGACGTCCTGCAGCGCGCTCAGGTACAGGCGCTCGCGGGTTACCGCGGGCGCCTTCTGGTACTCCACCAGCAGCTTGGTGAAGCGCTGGGCCTCACCCTCGGCATTGGCGATCACCTGCTCCTTGTAGGCCATGGCCTCCTCCAGCACCCGCTGGGCGGCACCGCGCGCCTCGGGGACGATGCCGTTGGCATAGGCCTGGGCCTCGTTCTTGACCCGTTCCTCGTCCTCGCGGGCCTTGATCACGTCATCGAAGGCCTCCTGCACCTGGGTGGGCGGCTTGGACTCGTCCACGGTCACCTTGCTGACCCGGATACCGGTCTTGTACAGGTCCAGGTACTGCTGCAGGCGGTCGTTGACCTCCACGGCGATCTGGGCGCGGCCGCCGGTGAGCACCATGTTCATGGTGGTGTCACCGACCACGTGGCGCAGGGCGCTCTGGGAGGCGTGCTGCAGGGAGTTTTCCGGGTCGCGCACTTCCAGCACGAAGGCGGTGGGGTCATCGATGACGTACTGCACCGACAGCTTCACCTCCACGATATTCTCGTCCCGGGTAAGCATGATCTCGCGGAAGCTGGCGGCCCGCACCTTGGTGGTGTTGACCTTGATCACCTCGTCGATGATGGGCGGGTTCCACTGCAGGCCGGGCTGCACGGTTTCCAGGTACTTGCCGAAGCGCAGCACCACGGCGCGCTCCTGCTGGTCCACCTGGTAGAAGCCCATCAGGCCCCAGATCAGCAGGGCCACCACCACCAGCACTCCCAGCAGGGAGCCGGAAAAACCGCTGGGGGCCGTGCCGGAGCCGCCACCGCCGCCGGCGCGACGGCCGCCGAACAGGCCGCCCAGCTTTTCCTGCAGCTTTTTCAGGGCCTCGTCGAGGTCGGGCGGTCCCTGGTCGCCACCGCCCCAGGGATCCTTGGGCTTGTTGTTGCCGCCACCCGGTTCATTCCAGGCCATAGTGAACTCCTAAATCATGTGTCGTGCGTAAAAGTGAGCCGAGTCTAACAATAAGCCGGCTGTGAGTCATCGACCCCCGCTAACCCGGGGGATGTGTCAAAACAGCGGTTCCGGTCCTTTTTTCATCAGCCGGTTCCAGTCGGCCCGCGGCAGGCGCACCTGCAGGTGCGCCACGCCGTCGTCGCCGTAATCCTCCGCGGCCACCGCGCCCAGCCGGTACAGGGCGGCCCGCAGCCCGCCCTGCTGCGGGCCGATGTCCAGGGTCTCGCTGACCATGTCCTGGCCCACCAGCTCGGCGACGGCCTGCAGCAGCAACTCCACGCCCTCGCCGGTCACCGCGCTCAACCACACCCGCTGGGGTATACCGTCGGCATTGCGATCAATACGCGCCGGCTGCTCCAGCAGATCCAATTTGTTGTACACCTGCAGCTGCGGAATGTCCCGGGCGCCGATCTCCTCCAGCACATCGTTGACCTGGTGGATATGCTCGTCGCGCTGCTCGGTGGCGGCGTCGATGACGTGCAACAGCAGGTCCGCGCTGAGGGTCTCCTCCAGGGTCGCCTTGAAGGCGGCCACCAGCTTGTGGGGCAGGTGGGCGATAAAACCCACCGTGTCGGCCAGCACCACTGGCCCGATATTGTCCAGGTCCAGGCGCCGCAGGGTCGGGTCCAGGGTGGCGAACAGCTGGTCCGCGGCGTACACCTCGGAATCGGTCAGGCGGTTGAACAGGGTGGATTTGCCGGCGTTGGTATAGCCCACCAGCGACAGGGTGGGCAGCTGCGCCCGTCTGCCGCGCGCGGCGGCCCTGGTCGCGCTGCTTGCGCACCTTGAGCAGGCGCCCCTGGATGGACTTGATCCGCGCCCGCAACAGGCGCCGGTCGGTTTCCAGCTGGGTTTCACCCGGGCCGCGCAGGCCGATACCGCCCTTCTGCCGCTCCAGGTGGGTCCAGCCGCGCACCAGCCGGGTGCTCATGTGCTCCAGCTGGGCCAGCTCCACCTGCAGCTTGCCCTCGTGGGTGCGGGCGCGCTGGGCGAAGATATCGAGAATCAGGCCGGTGCGATCCAGCACCCGGCACTGGAGCTCGCGCTCCAGGTTGCGCTCCTGGCTGGGACTGAGGGAGTGGTTGAACATGACGATCTGGGCCTCGTGCTCGGCCACCGCCGCCGCGATCTCCTCCAGCTTGCCGCTGCCCACGAAGGTGCGCGCATGGGGCACGTCCCGGGAGCCCATGATAAAGGCCACCGGGTCGCCGCCGGCGGACAGCACCAGCTCCTCGAACTCGCGGGGATCCTCGCGCTCCAGCTCGGAGGTGAGGTTCAAATGCACGAGCACGGCTCGCTCTCCCGAATCGGGACGCTCAAAAAACAATACTACCTCGGCGGATCAGGACAGAAAGGCAGTGGCCGCCTGCCGGGCGGCCTACTGGCAAGGTATCAGCTGTCGCCACCCTCGCCCTCTTCTGCGGGATTCTGCAGCGGCATGCGCACCACCCGTGAGGGAACCACGGTGGAGATGGCATGCTTGTAAACCATCTGGCTCACGGTGTTCTTCAACAGCACCACGAACTGGTCGAACGACTCGATCTGGCCCTGCAGCTTGATGCCGTTGACCAGGTAAATCGAGACGGGTACGCGCTCCTTGCGCAAGATATTCAGGTAAGGGTCTTGTAGCGTGTGCCCTTTTGACATAACTCCTCCTAGTAGGCCCAAACCGGGCCGAAAAAAGTGAAAAAAAAGTCCGACGTGCCGTTATCGAGGCTTCCCTGCCAATGCCGGCACGCAGCGCGGCTCCCTTGCGATGCCACGGCGTACTGCAACCCAGCCCCAGCATACTACAGTGGGGCTGAATCAAGATAGTTCAAGACCGCGTCCAGCGGTATTTGCCCGGATCGGGCCGGCAGGGCCGACCCCAGCCCAGTATCTGACTCCGTCCCGGCCAGCGAGGTTCCCCGCCGCGTCGGTGTGCAGCCAGTGCAGGTCCGGCCACTTGCGCAGCCAGGTCAGCTGGCGCTTGGCCAGCTGGCGGGTGGCGGCGATGGCGCGCGGCCACCGCCTCCTCCAGGGAGCACTCGCCCGTCCAGGTGCTGCCACAGCTGGCGATAGCCCACCGCGCGGATCGCCGGCAGGTCCGGGTGCAGGTCGCCGCGTTGGTGCAGGCGCCCGCACCTCCTCGAGCAAGCCCGGCGGCCAGCATCTGCTCGAAGCGCGCGGCGATGCGCCGGTGCAGCACCGCCCGGTCCGCCGGGCAGATGGCCAGCTGCACCACCCGGTAGCGCTCGCCGGGCAGTTCGCCGGGGCGACTCTGCCCGCGCTGCCACTGGCTCAGGGGGATGCCGCTGGCGCGATACACCTCCAGCGCCCGCCCCAGGCGCTGCGAGTGGTTGGGATGAATGCGCGCCGCCGCCTCCGGGTCGACCCGCGCCAGCTGCGCGTGCAGCCAGGGCCAGCCGTGCTGCGGCGGCCTGCGGCCTCGATCTCCCGCGCGGATGCGCGGGGTCGGCGGCGGGCATCGTCGCGCCAGCCCCTCCAGGAAGGCCTGGAAGTACAGCATGGTGCCGCCCACCAGCAGCGGGCGTGCGGCCGCGGGCGCTGATCTCGTGCGACCAGGCGCCGGGCGTCGGCGGCGAAATCCGCCGCCGAGTAGGCCTGGGCCGGGATCGCGGATATCGACCAGGTGGTGCGGGTAGTCGGGCTTGGCGCTGCCGATATCCAGGCCCCGGTAGACCAGCGCGGAGTCGACGCTGACCAGTTCGCAGTCGCGGGCCTCGGCCAGCGCGATGGCCAGATCGGTCTTGCCCGAGGCGGTGGGGCCCATGAGGCAGAGCAGCAGGGGCTTGGGGGGCATTGCGGCCGCTCACGGCGCTCAGCGACCGCGCAGGAACAGTTTATCCAGTTCCTCCAGGCTCAGCTGGGTCCAGGTGGGGCGGCCGTGGTTGCACTGGCCGGAGCGCTCGGTGTCTTCCATGTCCCGCAGCAGGGCGTTCATTTCCGGGATGGTGAGGCGGCGGTTGGCGCGCACCGAGCCGTGGCAGGCCATGGTGGAGAGAATCTCGTCCAGGTGCGCTCTCGATGCGGTCGCGAGCTGCCGAACTCGATCAGGTCCGCCAGCACGTCCCGCAGCAGCTGCTCCACGTCGGAATCCCGCAGCGACACCGGGATCTGGCGGATCACCAGGGACTCCTCGCCGGCCACGTCCACCACCATGCCCAGACCCTCGGAACAGCTCCGCGTGCTCCTCGGCCACCTGCACCTCGCGCTGGCTCACCGCCACCGCCCGCGGCACCAGCAGCGGCTGGCTGCGGATGCCCTCGCTGGCGCGGGCGCTCTTGAGGCGCTCGTAGGTGATGCGCTCGTGGGCCGCGTGCATGTCCACCAGCACCAGGCCGTGCGCAGTTCTCCGCCAGGATGTAGACCCCCTGCAGCTGCGCCAGGGCGTAGCCCAGCGGCGGCACGGCCTCGTCGCTGGCCACCTCGGGCAGGCCGTGCAGGCGGCCGTAGTCGCGCAGCTGCTCCCTGGCCTGGCCCGGGCGCCGGACCCGCCGGGGCCGCGATAACCGCCGAAGCCGCCGGCGACGCACCGGCACGGCGCCGGGGCGCCCCAGGCCAGGCCCGCCTGCTGGCTGATCTCACCGGTGGCGGTATCCACCGCCAGGCCGTCCACCGTGGTGACCGGCGCCGCGGCGGCCGGCGCGGCAGTCGCCCGGGCGCACATCCGCCAGCGCCCGGTGCAGGCTGGAGAAAATAAAGTTGTGCACGCCGCGGCCGTCGCGAAAGCGCACCTCGTGCTTGGTGGGGTGCACGTTCACGTCCACCTGGGCCGGGTCCAGCTCCAGGTACAGCACGAAGGCCGGGTGGCGGCCGTGGTAGAGCACATCCCGGTAGGCCTGCCGCACCGCGTGGGCCACCAGCCGGTCGCGGATGATGCGGCCGTTGACGAAGAAATACTGCAGGTCCGCCTGGCTGCGGGAGAACGTCGGCAGGCCCACCCAGCCCCACAGCTTGTACTGGGGCAGCATCGGTCTCGATGTACAGGGCCTGCTCCATGAAGGCCGGCCCGCAGACGGTGGCCACCCGCCGCTGGCGCTCGGCCTGGCTGTCGCCGGGCTTGAGGTTGTGCAGGGCGCGGCCGTTGTGGCGCAGGCTGAAGGCCACGTCGAAGCGCGACAGGGCCAGGCGCTTGACCACCTCTTCCAGGTGATTGAACTCGGTTTTCTCGGTGCGCAGGAACTTGCGCCGGGCCGGCGTGTTGAAGAACAGATCGCGCACCTCCACCGTGGTGCCGCGGGGATGGGGCGCGGGCCGCAGCTGCACGTCCATCTCGCGGCCCTCGCAGGCGGCGCAACTGCCCTCGCTGCCGTGCTCCGAGGCGTTGCTGGTGAGGGTCAGGCGCGATACCGAGCCGATACTGGCCAGGGCCTCGCCGCGGAACCCCAGGCTGCCCACCCGCTCCAGGTCCTCCAGGGACTCGATCTTGCTGGTGGCGTGGCGGGCCAGGGCCAGGGGCAGGTCCTCGGCGGCCATGCCGCATGCCGTTGTCGCGGATGCGGATCAGCTTGCTGCCGCCGGCCTCCACCTCGATATCCACCCGGGTGGCGCCGGCATCCAGGCTGTTCTCCAGCACTTCCTTGACCACCGAGGCCGGGCGCTCCACCACTTCGCCGGCGGCGATCTGGTTGGCCAGGCGGGGGCTGAGCAGGTGAATGCGGGACATCAGCGCTGCATCAGGTCGCGGGAATCAGCAGTTTCTGCCCCACCATGATTTTCTCACCGCGATGCCGTTGCGAATCTTGAGGTCCGCCAGCGACACGTTGAAGCGCTGGGCGATGCCGGACAGGGTGTCGCCGCGGGCGATCACGTACTGCTGGCCCTCCTGCTGCTTCTGCCAGGCGATCAGCGTGCCCGAGGGCGGGTGCGCCAGGAACCACTCGCGGATACCGGCGTGTATCGCCCGGGCCATCTGCTTCTGGTAGGCGCTGGTGGCCAGCAGGCGGGATTCCTCCGGGTTGGAGATAAACCCGGTCTCCACCAGGATGGAGGGAATATCCGGCGACTTCAGCACCGCGAAGCCCGCCTGCTCCACGCCCTTCTTGTGCAGCCTGGCGATGCGGTCCATGTTGCGCAGCACGTTGCCGCCCAGCTTGAGACTGTTGTCCAGGGTGGAGGTCATGGACAGGTCGGCCAGCACCCCGGCGAGGATATCGTCCTTGTCGGACAGGCTCACCCCGCCCACCAGGTCGGATTCGTTCTCGCGCTGGGCCAGGTAGCGGGCCGCCGTGCTGGTGGCGCCGCTGGTGGACAGGGCGTATACCGAGGCGCCGCGGGCCTCCTTGCGCTTGAAGGCGTCGGCGTGGATGGAGACAAACAGGTCCGCCTGGCGCTGCCGGGCCAGGTCGCGGCGCCCGCGCAGGCTGATGTAGTAGTCGCCGGTGCGGATCAGGGTGGGGGAAAAACCCTTGTCGGCCTTGAGCAGCGCTTCCAGTTCCCTGGCAATCGCCAGTACCACGTCTTTTTCCCGCTTGCGGTTGGGGCCTATGGCCCCCGGGTCCTCGCCGCCGTGGCCGGCGTCGATGGCGATGATGATGTCGCGCTTGTCGGACTGGTGCACGCTCTTGGTGGGCGCGGCCCGGGCCTGCGGGCGACTTGTCGTACAGATCCAGCACCAGGCGGTCGCCGGCCTGGTCGTTGGCCTTGAGGATAAAGCTGCGCGGCTTGACGCTGGCGTTGAGCTCCAGCACCACCCGCAGGTCGTCGCCGTCGCGAATGCCGGTGCGCACCAGCGCCACCGGGGTGCCCGCCAGTTTCAGGTCGGACAGGCCGGACTTGATGCGGGTGTTCTCCACATCCAGCACGATGCGACTGGGGTTATCCAGCTCGATGAGTTTGTGTTCGGTGGGACCGGACAGGTCAAATACGATGCGCGTGTGGTCAGGGGCGCGCCACAGGCGCACGTCATGCACCTCGACAGCCCCTACCGGGAACGCCAACAGCATTCCCAGGAAGACCCGGATCCACGTCCTGCCCATGTCACTCCCGCCCTGTGTGCCAGGGTCTACCGCGATTATTCTGCCTGCATCTGTGCCAGCACGGCCTTCCCCAAGTCCGTGTCGGCCCGCAACAGCAGGCGACGGCCGCAGCCCTCGCGCTCTATCTTAATGCTTATATCAGCCCGGGGCAAAGCACCTTCACCGCGCTGGGGCCACTCCACCAGGCAGATGGCGCCCTCGCCGAAGTAGTCGCGGATACCCATGAACTCCAGCTCCCCGGGATCGCCGAGGCGGTAGAGGTCGAAATGGTACAGCTGCTGCGCCCCCAGCTGGTAGGGTTCCACCAGGGTGTAGGTGGGGCTTTTCACCGCCCCCGCATGGCCCAGGGCCCGGATGAAACCGCGGCTGAGGGTGGTCTTGCCCATGCCCAGTTCGCCGTCCAGGAAAATCACCAGCGAGGGCCGCGCCGCCGCGGCCAGCCGCGCCCCGCAGGCGACCATGGCGTCCTCGTCCGCCGCCTCCAGCTCCAGGACAGCCGCGTTCATCGCGGCGTCCGCCTCCCCGCTCGCCCCGGCACTCATCCCAGCAGGACTCGCATCTGTGGAATCAGGTCGCTGGCCAGCAGCCCGCGCTGGCCCTCCTCGGCGGCCAGGTCCGCCGCCGCCCCGTGCAGGCACACCCCCAGCGCCGCGGCCTCCAGGGCGGAGGGCCGCTGGGCCAGCAGGGCGCCGATCACGCCGCTGAGCACATCGCCCATGCCGCCGCTGGCCATACCGGGGTTGCCGTAGTCACTGAGCAGCAGCTGGCTGCCGTCGGTGACCAGGCTGCCGTTGCCCTTGAGCACCGCCACCCCGCCATAGGTCTGCTGCAGGCTGCGCACCGCGGCAAAGCGGTCGGCCTGCACCTCGGCATTGCTGCAGCCCAACAGCCGGGCGGCCTCCCCCGGGTGCGGGGTGAGCACCCAGTTGTCGCGCCGGCGCTGCTCGATAACCCGGCCGGCGGCCAGCAGGTTGAGCCCGTCCGCATCCAGCACCATGGGCTTGCCACTGGCGGCGGCCGCCTGCAGCAACTGCTCCGACCAGGGCGACTGGCCCAGCCCCGGCCCCACCACCAGCACATCGGCGGCCTCCAGCAGGGGCGCCAGGTCCTGGCCCGAGCGCACGCCGATGGGCATGGCCTCGGGGGTGCGCGCCACCAGCGCCGCGACGTGCTCTTCCCGGGTCGCCACCCGCACCAGCCCGGCGCCGCAGCGCAGCGCCGCCTCCGCCGCCAGCGCCGCGGCCCCGGCCATGCCGCGATCGCCGCCGACTACCAGCACCGTGCCGTACAGCCCCTTGTGGGCGCTGGCCGGCCGCGCCGGCAGGCGCTCCAGCAGGGCCTCCAGCTCCAGCCGGTAGCTGTCGCAGTCCACGGCGGCATAGACCTCCCGCGGCACTCCCAGGTCATTGAATTCCACCGCGCCGGTATGATCCGCCGCGGCGTTGGTGAACAGGCCGCGCTTGAGGCCGATAAAGGTCACGGTGAGGTCCGCCTGCACCGCCATGCCCAGCACCCGGCCGCTGTCGGAGCACAGCCCCGAGGGAATATCCACCGCCAGCACCGGCAAGCCGCTGCTGTTGACGGTGGCGATGGCCTCGCGGTACTCCCCGCGCACCTCGCCCCCCAGCCCGGTGCCCAGCATGGCGTCCACGATCACGCCGACCCCCAGCAGGGGCGCCTCCTCGAAGGACTTGATCGGTACCCCGTTGGCCAGCGCCTGCTGCCGGGCCAGCAGCGCATCGCCGCCGATCTTGCCGGGGTCGCCCAGCTGCAGCACGGTCACGGGGATGCCGCGCTTGTGGGCCATGTCGGCGATCAGGAAGCCGTCGCCGCCGTTGTTGCCGGTGCCGCACAGCACCTGGATGCGCTCGGGCTGCGGCCAGGCCTGCAGCAGGCACCCGAAAGCGGCCCGGGCGGCCCGCGACATCAGGGTGCTGCCGGGTATCTTGTGATCCTGTATGGCGCAGCGGTCCAGCTCGCGGGTCTGGGCCGCGGTGTAGAGGCGTTCAGTGCCTGTTGTGTCCAACTTTTATCTCCAGGGCGAAGAAAGCAAAAATACCATCGCTCAGTGCCAGTATCTGGCAAAATTGTACACCCAACCAAGCCGCCTCTGGTGCTGATTTGACTCAATCACTGTCCACAAAAAGCCCGCAGGACCTGGTGGCACAGATCCGCCAGTGGGCCGCGGAGCTGGGATTCCAGCAACTGGGGATCACCGATGTCGAGCTGGGAGAGCACGAGGGCTACCTGCAGAAGTGGCTGGACGCCGGCTACCACGGCAGTATGGCGTACATGGCCAGGCACGGCAGCAAGCGCGCGCGCCCGGCGGAGCTGGTGCCGGACACCTGCCGGGTGATCTCGGTGCGCATGGACTACCTGGTGGAGGACACCCAGCCGCTGGAAGTGCTCGCCTCGCCCGACAAGGCCTATATCTCGCGCTACACCCTGGGCCGGGACTACCACAAACTGCTGCGCAAGAAACTGGCGACCCTGGCCAAGCGCATCGAGGAGCGCGCCGGGGGCGGCCACTACCGGGCCTTTGTGGACAGCGCGCCGGTGCTGGAGCGGGCCCTGGCCGAGAAGGCCGGGCTGGGGTGGATCGCCAAGAACACCATGCTGATCAACGCCGAGGCCGGTTCGTGGTTCTTCCTGGGGGAGATCTACACCGACCTGCCGCTGGCGGCGGACGCGCCCCAGCTGAGCAAGCACTGCGGCACCTGCAGCGCCTGCCTGGAGGTCTGTCCCACCGACGCCTTTACCGGGCCCTTCCAGCTGGATGCCCGCAAGTGTATTTCCTACCTGACCATCGAGCACGCCGGCAGCATAGACCCGGCGCTGCGCCCGCTCATGGGCAACCGCGTGTTCGGCTGCGACGACTGCCAGCTGGTCTGCCCCTGGAACAAGTTCGCCCGGCCCACCGGGCAGGCGGATTTCCAGCCGCGCCACGGGCTGGCGGACGTGCAGCTGGTGGAGCTGTTCATGTGGGACGAGGCGACCTACCTGGCCAACACCGAGGGCTCGGCCCTGCGTCGCATCGGCCACGAGCGCTGGTTGCGCAACCTGGCGGTGGCGCTGGGGAATGCGCCCACCTCCGAGGCGGTCACCGGCGCCCTGCGCAGCCGCGCGGAGTTTCCCTCGGCGCTGGTGCGCGAGCATGTGGCGTGGGCGTTGGGGCGGCACGGGGTGTGAACACATGGGCCGAATGAATTCGGCCCTACAGGGAGGTGGCACATGTAGGGTCGAATTTATTCGACCAGGGGTGCGCACCCCCTGTAGGGTCGAATTTATTCGACCAGGCGCAAAAAATGCTCGCGGTAATACCGCATCTCCTCGATGGACTCGCGGATATCCGCCAGCGCCAGGTGGGTGGAGGTCTTGGTGATGCCCGCCTCCAGGTCCGGCCGCCAGCGCTGCATGAGGATCTTGAGGGTGCTGACGTCGAGGTTGCGGTAGTGGAAGTAGGCCTCCAGCTCCGGCATGTAGCGGGCCATGAAGCGGCGGTCCTGGCAGATGCTGTTGCCGCACATGGGCGAGACCCCGGGGGGCACCCACTGCTGCAGGAAGGCCAGGGTCTGGCGCGCCGCGCCGTGCTCGTCGTGCACGCTGGCCTTGACCCGCTCCACCAGGCCGGAGTGGGTGTGGTGGTTGGTGTTCCACTCGTCCATGGCGGACAGCACGGCGTTGTCCTGGTGCACGGCGATCACCGGCCCCTCGGCCAGGGTATTGAGCTCGCTGTCGGTTATCACCGTGGCGATCTCGATCACCACGTTCCTGGCCGGGTCCAGGCCGGTCATCTCCATATCGACCCAGATCAGGTTGTCGGCGCTTTGCATAAGCCTGTATTCCATTGTCGGCGTGTCTACTGGCAGTGTAGCAAATTGCCTCGACAGCGCTATGCAAGAGCCCAATAATGACCCCATGTCCAAACGCAAGCTCTCCCGGCAGCAGGCCTGGCGCATCGAGAAGATCCAGCAGGAGCGCACCAACCGCGCCCAGCGCCGCGACGCCGTGGCCCAGGACGCGCTGGCCAACGGTGAGCTGGGACCGGAACAGCACGGCCTGGTCACCGCCCACTTCGGCACCCAGGTCGAGGTGGAGGCGGACAGCGGCCAACGCCTGCGCTGCCACCTGCGCGCCAACCTGGAGGGGCTGGTCACCGGCGACGAGGTGATCTGGTGCGAGGGCGAGCCCACCGGGGTGATCGTGGCCCAGGGGGAGCGCCGCAGCGTGCTGAGCCGGCCCGACCCCTACGGCAAGCTCAAGCCCATCGCCGCCAACATCGACCAGATCGTGGTGGTCATCGCCCCCCTGCCCGAGCCCCACGCCAACCTCATCGACCGCTACCTGGTCGCCGCCGAGACGGTCAACATCGAGCCGGTGATCCTGCTCAACAAGACTGACCTGCTGGCGGACGACCCGGCCCGGCAGGCGCAGATCGACGAGCTGCTGGCCATCTACCCGACCCTGGGCTATCGCATTCTCCACACCTGCAGCCTGGCGGGTGGCCTGGACGAGTTGCACGGGGCCCTGCGGGAGCGCACCAGTGTGTTCGTGGGCCAGTCGGGGGTGGGCAAGTCGTCGCTGGTGAACGCGCTGCTGCCCGACGCCGAACTGCGGGTGGGCGGCCTGTCGGAGACCACCGGCAAGGGCACTCACACCACCACGACCGCCCAGCTGTTCCACCTGCCCTCGGGGGGCAGCCTGATCGATTCCCCGGGCATCCGCGAGTTTGGCCTCTGGCATATGAGCCGCGAGCAGGTCGAGCAGGGTTTTCGCGAGTTCCGCCCGCTGCTGGGCACCTGCAAGTTCCGCGACTGCCAGCATGTGCACGAGCCGGGGTGCGCCCTGCTGGCGGCACTGGCGGAGGGCGTGATCAGCCAGCGGCGGATGGACAGCTATCGGCATATTGTGGCCACCCTGGAGGAAAGCTGACATCTCTCGAATCCAGGCTGAACGCTACCCTCGGGCTGCGCCCATCGGGGTGCGGTGCTATCTGCAGCGATTGTCCATGGCCGTCGCCGGGCGCTGCCGGTTTACCCCTGCGAATCGGCCATAGCTACGGCAACCAATCCGGCTGCTGCGCAACTCGACCATTTTTTGCTGCGCAAAAAATTGGGACTCGGACAGTGCTCGCAGAAAGCCCCGGATTGGTTGCCTCCGCTAAACATGGCCTGATTGATTCGCAGGGATAAACCGGCAGCACCCTACTATCGCGCATATCCTCTGGAAACCTTGCGGCCGTTCCGCAACCGCTCGCCCCCCGCCGGGCCGACGAGGATATGCCTACAGAAAACTACCCAGCTTCTCCCCTAGCCGGGTGGAAATGCCCGCTCCGTAGGCGTCATCCCAGGCAACGCTATCCCGGGGGAACAGCAAGATCACCGTTGAGCCCAACATGAACCGCCCCATCTCCTCGCCCTGCTCCAAAGACACCGGCTGGGGCAGCTTGAGGTAATCCACCTCCACCGGGTTGCGCGGCGGCGGCGCCACCTGGCCGGCCCAGACCGTCTCGATGCCGGCGACGATCATGGCGCCCACCAGCACCATGGCCATGGGGCCCGCCTCGGTATCGAAATGGCACACCAGGCGCTCGTTGCGGGCGAACAGGCGGGGCACGTTTTCCGCGGTGACCTGGTTCACCGAATACAGATCCCCGGGTATGTAGCGGCTGGCCGTGAGGCGCCCCGCCAGGGGCATGTGCACCCGGTGGTAATCCCGGGGCGAGAGGTAGATGGTGGCAAAGCGGCCGCCGTCGAACAGCGGCGCGCGCTCGGTATCGCCCCCCAGCAACTCCCAGGCGCTGAAGGACTGCCCCTTGGCCTGGAAAATGCGGCCCCCCTCGATAGCGCCCAGCTGGCTGATGGCGCCGTCGGCGGGACACAGGATATCCGCCTGCGCCAGCGGGCGGGCGTCCTCGCGCAGGGGCCTGGTGAAAAAGGCATTGAAGCTGGGATAGCTGGTGGGGTCCGGGTCGGCGGCTTCCGCCATGTTCACCCCGAAGTGGCGGATGAATACCTGCACCAGCCAGTTCTTCAGCCACACCGGGTGCTCCAGCCGGGCCAGCCAACCCACGCAGCGCGACAACAGGTGCTGGGGTAAAATATGTTGTAAAAAGATGAAAATCTTGTCCATAGGTCGTAGTGTAACGGTAAAAGCCGCCTGGGAAGTAGATTGTTACGGTGAAGATTTGGCTGATCATACTCTTGCTGCTGGCCCCGAACCTTGTTCTGGGGGACGAACTGCTTGATGAGGGCGAGGAACTGGTGGAGGACGCTGTGGAGGGCTGGCAGGGTGACCTGCCGGCCGATCCCAACCAGCCCGAGGAAAACTGGGTGGACGACAGCCACGCCTACGCCACCGAGCAGGCCCAGGCGCTGACCCGGTGGATGGATGACTACTTTGGCGAGCCGAACTATGAGCTGGAGGCGGCGGAATCCTTCCTGCGCCTGGATCTCACCACCGACTTCGACCAGGACGATGGCAACAATAACCAGGTCAGGCTGCGCGGCAAGCTGCAGCTGCCCAAGCTATCGCGACGCCTGAACCTGGTGTTCTCCGACGAGTCGGGGGATGAGTTTGCCGACCGGGACGAGCGCAAACTGGATGACAACGTGGGGCTGGTGTACGAGGTGTCGGAGAGCCAGCGCTCGCGCTTCGACCTCACCATGGGGCTGAACTGGAACCGGGTGCGCCCGGGGGTACGCTATCGCTTTCAGGATAGCCTGGGCGAGCTCTACCGCTACCGCCTCACCCAGCGCGTGCAGTGGGAAAACGACGAGGGTTTCTACGCCACCAGCCAGGCGCAACTGGACCGCGCCATGGGCGAGGACAGCTTTCTGCGCTGGAACAATCGGGCGGTGTACGGCGAGGATACCAAGGGCATGGAGTGGGTCACCCGCCTGTCGCTGTTCGAGCGCCGCCGCACCCGCGCTCGCAACCTGGACGTGGGCATCGACTACTTCGGCGCGGTCAACGGCTTCACCGATCCCAGGTATATCAGGAACTACCGGGTGGGTGTGCTCTACCGGCAGCAGATCTACCGCAAATTCCTGTTCCTGGAAGTGGAACCGGCCTACAACTACCGCAAGCAGAATGCGGACGACAAGCGACAGTTCGCCTGGAGCATCGGCTTCACCCTGCAGATTGCCCTGGAACGCAACCTGGCGCGCAAGAAAAACCCCAGCCGGGACCGGGACCCGGCGGGTGACAATATTTCCGGCAACGGCCCCGGCGCGCCGGATGACACGGTAAGCCAGCGCGAAACGCCGGCCGACTCACCGCCCGACGACCTCCCCCTATAGGTTCTCCTCGGCAAACGCCGCCAGCCTGGAGCGCACGATGCCGTTGACGTGCATGATGCCCGCGTGGGGGTACTGCTTGCTCTTCTCCACCAGGTAGGTCAGCCCCGAGGTCAGCGGCGAGATGTACTTGTTGTCGATCTGGGCGAGGTTGCCCAGCACCACGATCTTGGAGTCCGCCCCCACCCGGCTGATCACCGACTTGAGCTGGAACTGGGTCAGGCCCTGGGCCTCGTCGATGATGACGTAGGCGTTGTTGAAGGAGCGCCCGCGCATGAAGTTGAGCGACTTGAACTGGATGTTGGCGCGCTCCTTCACGTAGCTGATGCTGCCGTGGCAGGACTCGTCGGTGCCGTGCAGGATCTCCAGGTTGTCGTCGAAGGCCGCCAGCCAGGGGGCCATCTTCTCCTCCTCGGTGCCGGGCAGGAAACCGATCTCCTCGGCGATGGGCGGAGTGGAGCGGGCCACGATGAGCTTGGAGTAGCGCTTCAGCTCGAGGATGGCGTGCACCCCGTAGGCCAGCGCGAGCAGGGTCTTGCCGGAACCGGCCGGGCCGGTCATCACCGTCATGTCCACGTTGTCGTCCGCCAGCAGGTCCATGGCCATGGCCTGTTCCAGGTTGCGCGGCACCAGCCCCCAGAAGCGGCGGTTCATCAGGTTGTCGCGGCTGTCGCAACGCAGGTAGACGAACTCCTTGTCCACCCGCCGCACGAAGGCCATGAACTGCAGGTCGTCGTACAGGTACATATTGGGGTAGGCCTGGGGCAGCGACTTGCGCGGGATGCGGTGCAGGGTGCAGTCCCCCTCGCGCAGGGTATCCACCTCGCTGATGGTGGACCAGAAATCCCCCTCGATGTGCTCGTAGCCCTTGGCCAGCAGGTCGATATCGTCCAGCACCCGGTCGCGGCGGTAGTCCTCCACGTGCAACAGGCCGGACCCCTTGGCCTTGATGCGCATATTGATGTCCTTGGTCACCAGGCAGACGAACTCGTTGGGGTGATCCGCCTGCAGGCGCAGGGCCACGTTGATGATGCGGTTGTCGTTGGCCTGGGCCGGGGTGTCGTCCAGGTAGGGCACCGAGGAATTGTCCATCAGGCGCTGGTCGGCGAAGATGGCGAGGGTGCCCGCCACCCCCTCGGCGTTGGCCATGGGCATCTCCACCCCCTCCTGGATCTGCTGGGGAGTGGCGTTGTCGACGACCTTGTCGATCATCTGGATGGCGATGCGCGCCTCGCGGCTGACGGTCTTGTCGTGGCGGTCCTTGATATGGTCCAGCTCCTCGAGCACGGTCATGGGGATGACCACATGGTGTTGCTTGAAGGCGGTAACGGCGGTGGGGTCGTGCAGCAGGACGTTGGTGTCCAGTACATAGGTTTTCTTGATGACGGGTTTCAGGGTGGTTTTTTCTACGCGCAGGGCGGAGCCTGAGTCCATAGAGGAGTCCTCATCGCTGGGTCATGGAGTAGGGGTTGGGTACTGGGTGGCGCTGGCGAATCCGGCTGCAGGGGCCGGGGCTGGGGTGGATGAAACTGGGGTGGAATCGTCAATGGCTATTCCCGGCGGGATGGTGGATTCCGCTTACCCCCGATTACAAACGCTACGTGCAGCCGTGTCAATGGCGGGAGGGTATTTGCCGCGCTTATCTGGCGCCGGGGCGATATCTCACTGACAGGGCAGGCGATTTCCGCTAGGATAGCGCGCTTGACTGTCTCCAACTATAAGTAGCTCCCTTCATGCTCAACCAGGATGCCCTGTCCCAGCTTCGCGACCTCAAATCCCAGATAGAGGCCGAAAAAGAGCGGGCCGAAGCCGTCGTCAAGGGCACCCAGAGCCGCTACGGCTTCGCGGTGCTGGACGACGGCCGCGAGATTTTTATTCCCCCGGATGAAATGCTCAAGGTATTTCCCGACGACCGCATAAAAGTCTGCATCCGCCCCACCAAGGACAACAAGACCATCGCCGATGTCGAGAAGCTCATCGACAGCCCGCTGGGGGAGTTCACCGGGCGCTGCGTACGCAAGGGCAAGGCCATGTTCGTCGAGCCCGACCTGCCGCAGCTCAACCGCTGGCTGTTCATACCGCCCCATGCCCGCAACGGCGTCAAGGAGGGCGACTACCTGCGCTGCGCGATCCTGCGCCACCCCATTCGCGACGGCAAGCCCCAGGCCAAGGTGCTGACCATCATCGGCGACGAGCAGACGCCGGGTATCGAAAACCTGTACAGCATGGCGAAATACGCGCTGGCCGCCCAGTGGAGCGACGCCTGCAGGAAAGAGGTGGAGCAGCTGCTGGCCGATTGCAGACCCATGGAACAGGAGCGGCGGCGGGATCTCACCGACCTGGAGTTTATCTCCATCGATACCGTGAAGACCCAGGACATAGACGACGCCCTGTACGCCGAGATCAGCAGCGACGGCTGGACCCTGTTCGTGGCCATCGCCGATCCCACCGCCTACATCCCCCAGGACAGCGACCTGCACCAGGATATCGCGGCCCGGGGCACCACCGTGTACTTCCACGGCGACGTGCTGCCCATGATGCCGGAGCAGCTGGCCCAGGATACCTGCGCCCTGTCCGAGGGCAGCGACCGCCCGGCGCTGGTGTGCAAGATCGCCGTCAGTGACGGCGGCGAGGTCGGCGACTTCGAGTTCATCGAGGCCACTGTGCGCTCCCGGGCCAAGCTGTCCTATTACGGGGTGGATCGCTACCTCAACGGGCACGCCGACGACCTGATGAGCCACGCCACCCCGCTGGAGGCCCTGTACCAGGTATTTCGCGCCCTGCGCGGCCACCGCGAGACCCACGGGCTGGTGATGGAGGAGCGCCGCGAATTCCGCTGGATACTCAACGACGACAAGCGGATCGACACCATCGAGCCCTACGAGAAGCTGCTCTCCCAGAAGCTGGTGGAAGAGTGCATGGTCGCCGCCAACCGCTGCGCGGCCCTGTTCCTGCAGCGCGGCGCGGCCAACGGCCCCTTCGTGACCCACCCGGGCATCCGCGCCGACCGCCTGGAGGAGGCCCGCCAATTCCTGGCCATGCATGCGCCGGAGGTGGCCGAGACCGACCCCACCACCGTGACCGGCTACCGCGACATCATGCGCTGCCTGGCCCGGGGCGACCACGCGCTGCCCCTGCGCAGCATGATCAACCGCCTGCTGACCCGCGCGGAGCTCAGCGCCAGCCCGGGCCCGCACATGGGCATGGCGCTGGAGGTTTACACCAACTGCACCTCGCCCCTGCGCAAGTACGTGGATTTCCTGGTACACCTGCAGATCAAGGCCCTGCTGCACGGGGACCAGGCCACCCAGGTGTCCACCCAGCTACTGGAGCGACTGGCCCAGCGCCTGGCCAACACCCGCCAGGCCACGCTGGAGGCGGAGCGCTGGCTGGCGAGCAAATACCTGGCCCGGCTGGCCGCCGAGGGTGAGCGCACCTTCAAGGCCACGGTCAGCCATATCAACAGCAGCGGCTTCAACGTGCGCCTGGACGAGAACGGCCTGGAGGGCTTCGTGGACCTGCGCAAGGACCCGGAGAAGTTCAGCTACGACAAGTGGACCGCCAGCCTCACCAGCACCACCCGGCGCTTCCAGCTGGAGCAGGCGGTGGAGTTACGTTTTCGGGAGGTGGACCGGGCGGACCAGTACCGGGCGCTGTTCGAACTGGTGGAGGGCTGTGGCCTGAAGCCGCAGAAGCCGGCGCCAACGCCGTAGGGGTGGGTTTTAATCCGCGCATCCGTGGTCGAATGAATTCGACCCTACAACGCCTCTGCTCGTAGGGCCGAATTTATTCGGCCCTGCAGGGGGCGCGGCGACGCGCGGCGGGGGGCCGTCTGCCAGGCGGGCCTGCACCTGGCCCACCAGTTGGATCATCTCGGCCACCCCCAGCGCCCGCAGGTAGCAGCCCATCTCCCGGAGACTGTCCCCGGCCATATCGGCATCCACCAGGCGCAGGGCCTCCACGATCCGCAACTCGGCGGTGTCGAAATGGTCTTCCTCGCCAAATATCAGCCGCGTGAAGGTGTCGACGATCGCCATTTCACTGGCGGTGGCACCACTGGTGTCGCCTGCGCGCATTGTCCGCCTCGCTCCGGGCCCGGCAAAATCGCCGCCTGTCTTTGAGTATGGCGCAAAGCATCGCCACAGCTGCGGCTAATTCAGTCAATATTTCACATTATCCGGTCAATAAATGACCAATTTACCCACCTGGGGCAGCCGGGGCTAGAAGGAGGCGTGCCCCGGGGTCCTGGGGAAGGGAATGGCGTCGCGCACGTTCTCCATGCCGGTGACGTAATTCAGCAGGCGCTCGAAGCCCAGGCCGAAACCCGCGTGGGGCACGGTGCCGTAGCGGCGCAGGTCGCGATACCACCACAGCTCCTCCCGCAGGTGCGCCGTCCATGCGCGCATCCAGCACATCCAGGCGCTCCTCCCGCTGGCTGCCGCCGATGATCTCGCCGATGCCCGGGGCCAGCACATCCATGGCCGCCACGGTGCGCTCGTCGTCGTTCAGGCGCATGTAGAAGGCCTTGATGTCCTTGGGGTAGTTCATCACCACCACCGGCCGGCCCACGTGCTGTTCGGCCAGGTAGCGCTCGTGCTCGGAGGCCAGGTCCTGCCCCCAGGCCACCGGGAACTCGAAGGCCTGGCCGCAGTTGTCCAGGATATCGATGGCCTGGCTGTAGTCCATGCGCTCGAAGGGCTGGTCTATCACCGCCTGCAGGCGGCTGATGGCGGTCTTGTCGATGTGCTGGGCGAAGAAGGCCATGTCGTCCTCCCGCTCGTCCAGCACCCGGGTGAACACGTGCTTGAGCAGGGCCTCCGCCAGGTCGGCGTCGTCGTGCAGGTCGGCGAAGGCGATCTCCGGCTCCACCATCCAGAATTCCGCCAGGTGGCGGCTGGTGTTGGAGTTCTCGGCGCGGAAAGTGGGCCCGAAGGTATAGACCTTGCTCATGGCCAGGCAGTAGGACTCCACCTCCAGTTGGCCCGACACCGTGAGGAAGGACTCACCGCCGAAAAAATCCTCGCTGAAATCCACCTCCCCCGCGGGGGTGCGCGGCAGGTTGGCGAAATCCAGGGTGCTGACCCGGAACAGCTCACCGGCGCCCTCGCAATCGCTGCCGGTGATGATGGGGGTATTGATCCAGTTGAAACCCTGGTCGTGGAAATAGTTGTGGATGGCGTTGGCCAGGGTGCTGCGCACCCGGGTGATGGCGCCGATGGTGTTGGTGCGCGGGCGCAGGTGGGCCTGGCTGCGCAGGTACTCGAAGCTGTGGCGTTTCTTGGCGATGGGATAGGTCTCGGGGTCGTCCACCCAGCCCAGCACCGTCACCGCGCTGGCCTGGATTTCCACGCTCTGGCCCTTGCCCTGGGAGGGCACCAGCTCACCGCTGACAGCGACCGCGCAACCGGTGGACAGCTTCAGCACCTGGTCCTCGTAGTTGGCCAGGGAAGCGGGCACCACCGCCTGGATGGGGTCGAAGCAGGAGCCGTCGTGCACGGCCAGGAAGGAAATGCCCGCCTTGGAGTCGCGCTTGCTGCGCAGCCAGCCGCGCACGCTGACCTGCCCGCCGGTGGGCACCACCGCGGCCAGGGCGGCCTTTACCGATATGAATCCGCTCATGCTGCTGCCCCTACCTGGCGATGCGGGTGATCTTGGCGCCGTCCAGCGAGAGGTTGAAGATCAGCCCGCGGTTGGAAAAGATAAAACCCAGCACCGGCTCGCGGCTGTTGAGCGTATCGATAGCGCCCTCGGCGCCCTCCTTCGCCAGCACCACCGCGCCGTCCACGCCGACCTGCCAGCCACTGCTGTTGCGGAAGTCGCGCAGGGCGTCCTCGGTCATGAACAGGATCACCTCCGACTTGTACTCGGCGCCCGCCTCCAGGCCGAAGGAGACCCCGGCGATAACGTAGTAGGCCTGGGTCACGCCGCCCAACTGCAGGGCGCCCTCGCCGTACTCACCGCCCACCCCGAAGCCCATTTTCACCACGTCCGGGAACACCAGCACGGCGTGCGGCCTTGTCCACCAGCTCGCCGGCCGCGGGGGAGTGCGCCCGCAATCTCGCCAGGGCCTGGCTGGCGCCGGCCTCGATGACTTCCTTGGTGTCGGCAACGCTGGAGGGGGCTGCCAGGGCCAGCAGCGACGCCATCAGTACCAGCGCCAGTTGGCGGCGAATGCTCTCTGCCATGGGGTTTGCTCCTTGTATTATGAAGTGCCGGATTCTACACCAACGACTCCGGGCGGGGGTATTGTGGCCCGGGGTATTTGCAGATTTAATGGCGGGAACGCATCGCAACCGGCACAGGGCGACCCATGAAGCAGGACGAAATCGAATTTCTGGAGGGCGGCAGCTATATCAGCTTCGCCACCCGCAAAAAGAGCGGCCAGTTCGTCGCCACCCCGGTCTGGTTCGCGCCCGACGGCGACAGCTACTACCTGTTCTCCGCCGGCGACGCCGGCAAGGTGAAGCGCCTGCGCAACTTCAGCGAGGCGCGCATCGCCGCCTGCACGGTGACCGGCACCCTCACCGGCGAGTGGCTGGACACCGAGGCCTACCTGCTGGACACGCCCGCCGAGGAGGAGCAGGCGCTGCGGGCCCTGCGCCGCAAGTACGGCTGGCAGATGGCGATAGGCGACTGCTTCGCCAAACTCACCGGCAAGATGCAGCGTCGGCGCTATATCCGGGTGCAGCGACCGGGCTAGTCGCCGGTACCCGCCAGGCCGGCGCGCCGCAGGGCTTCCAGCTGCAGCTGGTAGCTGTCGATATCCGAGCGCATGGTGGCGAATTCGATGGCCCGTTTGAGGTCCGCCGCGGCCGCCGGCAGGTCATCCAGCTGGTAGTAGATCATGCTGCGGGCAAACAACAGCCCGCTGTCATCGGGGTGCAACTCGATCGCCCGCTGGTAGTGGCCCAGGGCGGCCTGCCAGTCCCCGGCCTCCGCGGCCTCGTCCCCCAGGTCGGCGAAATAATAGGGGTTGTTGCGGCGATAGCCCTCCACCCGCTCCAGCCAGTAGGCGCGCTCGGCCTCCCTGCCCTGCAGCTCGTACAGCACCGCCAGGTTCGACATGGCGGAGAACTGCCAGTCGTCCAGCGCCAGCGCCTGCAGGTAGCTGTCCTCCGCCGCCTGGTACTGGCCCGCCTGGCGATAGATCGCCCCCAGGTTGACCCACAGGTGGGACATATCCGCGCTCAGTTGCAGCGCCCGCACCGCGTGCAGCCAGGCGGTCTCCGGGTCGTCCGCGGCCAGGGCGGCCATGGCGATGTTGTTGTGGTACAGGGCGGCCGCGTCCGTGTCGCTGACCTCCCGGGCTCCGGCGATATCCCGCGCCGGCAGGGGATCGATATCGACCATGTAACGACTGCCGCCGCGCAGGTCCACCACCACGTTGACGTGCAGGCCGACCTGCACCCGGTCCCCGACCCGGCTCCACTGGGGACGTACTTCCAGCCACTGGTAGCGGGCATCCAGGCCCGCCTCCCGCGCCAGGGCCACGAACAGGTTGGCGTAGGACAGGCAATTGGCGGTGCCGCGGGCAAACACCTGCTGCGCCGTGCCCTCGGCATAGGGGTCGTAGCGGATGCCCAGGGTGCCCGCCCCCTGCACCGCCCGGTGCAGGGACATCAGGCGCTGGCGGGAATTGGTGATATCGGCGGTGTAGCGCTGTACGAAAGCCCGCATGGCTTCGTTGCTGGCCAGCAGGTCGGGGGTGACGACCCGCGCGGGCACGTCGGCGAGGCTGAGTTGGCGGTCTGCCAGTTGCAGGGGGGGCAGGCTGGTCAGCCGGATGCGCTCGGCGGGTTGGCTGGCGCAGGCGCAGAGGGCCAGCAGCAGGAACGGCAGCAACAGGCGCGCCTGGCCACCGCCCCCCCGGGACCGCCGCCGGCACCCTGCCACTGCCTCGCGCGAAGATGTCATAAGCCACCTCTTCGGGAGACAGTATAACCCGCCTGCGGGCAGGGTTGTGCAGCAGTTTGATCTGGGTCATGGCGGCCGGGCGCCAAGCTGCTATGAATGCAGATCTGGAGCCTGTGTCCGAAAGCCTGATAATAAGGAGGATTCCATGACCCAGCATCTCTCGCCGGAAGATACCGCCGCGGACAAACACGCCCTGCGCCAACTGGCCATCGTGATCGGCTGCTTTGCGGTCGCCACCGCCCTGCTGGCTATCGCCGTGGGCATGGCCATGGGTTGAGGGAACCCGGCCGGCCCGTCCTCAGGCCGCCGTGTGCAGGCCGCATTCGCGGCCGTCCTGGACCTTGGTGGGGTCGAAGTAGTGCCTGCAACTGGGCAGTTGCTGCTGCTCCATGTAGTCTTCAACCTGCTCTTCGGACCAGTAGAACAGGGGCGCTACCTTGATGATCCCGCGGGCGTCGAGGGAGACGATATCCAGGGTCTTGCGGTGCTCGGTTTCCTCGCGCCGGATGCCGGTGAGCCACACCTCGGGGCGGAACTCCGCCAGCGCCCGGTCGAAGGGCTCCAGTTTTACCTGGCGGGTGAACTCCCGGTGGCGCTCCTCCTCGTCCACCGTGGGGATGCCCCCCATGATGGCGTTGCGGCGCTCGCTGGTCATCTGCGGGGAGTAGACGTGGATATTCAGTTGCAGGTCGCGAATCAGGCGCTCCGCAACGATATAGGTGTCGCGCAGGTTGTAGCCGGTATCCACCCAGATGGTGGGCAGCTTGCTGTCGATCTCGCTGACCAGGTGCAGCATCGCGGCGGCGTTGCGCCCCATGCTGGTGGTGGCGATGGTCGGTCGCTGCAGATCCAGCGCCCAGCGCACTACCTGCTGCGGGCTGGCATCGCGCAGGCTGGCGTTCACACTGTCAAGGTCCAGGTCCAAGGCTGCTCTTTACCATGGTTTTGGTTATCAGGGGGCGAACTTTATAGAACTGGAAAGCGCCATACAAATAACTATGCTTTATATGTATATGCTACGCCCACGCCGCCGCGGGGTGCCGGCGGGCGCGGATTCATACCCCCAGTTTAGCCAGGCATCCCGCCGCGCTTGCCCCGCGCCGGGCCAGGACAAATACTGTGCCCTGGTCGAAACAACCCAAGGAGCCCCGCCATGCCCAACCCGCTGTGCGCCAGACTCGGCATCGATTATCCCATTTTTGCCTTCACCCACTGTCGCGACGTGGTGGTGGCGGTCAGCAAAGCCGGCGGCATCGGCGTGCTGGGGGCGGTGGGCTTCTCCCCGGAGCAGTTGAAGGAGGAACTGGACTGGATCGACGCCCATATCGGCGACAAACCCTATGGGGTGGACATCGTGATCCCCCAGAAGTACGAGGGCATGGGCGACCTGAGCGCCGAGGAGATGGAGGCCCAGCTGTGGAAAATGGTGCCCCAGGAGCACATTGACTTCGCCCAGAAACTGCTGGCGGATGCCGGCGTCCCCCCCTGGCCCGACGGCAGCACCAGCATGGGCCTGATGGGCTGGACTGACGCCACCGCCACCCCCCTGCTGGAGGAGGCCCTGACCCGGCCCCAGTGCGTCCTGATCGCCAACGCCCTGGGCACGCCCCCGGCGGACAAGATCAAGATGGTGCAGGACTCGGGCCGCCTGATCGGCGCCCTGTGCGGCAAGGTGAAGCAGGCCGTGGCCCACAAGGAGGCGGGGCTGGATTTCGTGGTCGCCCAGGGCGGCGAGGGCGGCGGCCACACCGGCAGCGTGGGCTCCATCGTGCTGTGGCCGCAGATCGTGGACGCCATTGGCGACCTGCCGATGCTGGCGGCGGGGGGTATCGGCAACGGCCGCCAGATCGCGGCGGCCCTGGCCATGGGCGCGGCCGGCGTCTGGACCGGCTCCCTGTGGTTGACGGTGGAAGAGGCGCACACCCAGCCGGCCCAGAAAGCCACGCTGTTGAAGGCCACCAGCGAGGACACGGTGATCTCCCGCTCCTGGACGGGCAAGACCTGCCGGATGCTGAAAAGCGACTGGACCGAGGCCTGGGAGCGGCCCGACACCCCGGATCCCCTGGGCATGCCCCTGCAGGGCATGGTCACCTCGGACGGCATGCGCCGCACGGCCACCTACGCGGGAGTGGGCGACTGCCAGAAGGTGGCCTTCAATCCCTGCGGCCAGGTGATCGGCCAGCTCAACGAGGTGCAGTCCTGCCGCCAGGTGATCTACCGGCTGCTGGAGGAGTATGTGGATGCGGTGGGCAAGGCGGGGAGTATGCTGCCGGAAGTCTGATGTTTGGTTTCGGCATGGCTGGGGCGGGCATAGCTGGGGGGCACAACCGGGCTGGGCTCAATTGGGGCGGGCCCTGGCGGGCCCCTGGTCGAATGAATTCGACCCTACAGCAGGGTGGGGCTCACCCACCCCCGTAGGGCGCAATTCATTGCGCCAGGAGTCCGAGGCCGGGCTCACCCACCCCTGTAGGGCGCAATTCATTGCGCCAGGAGTCCGAGGCCGGGCTCACCCACCCCTGTAGGGCGCAATTCATTGCGCCTGTGGGCACTCAGGCCGCGGCCTTGGCTTTGGTCTTCTCCAACTCGGCGTGCAGGTCCAGGAACTGGGCCGTGAGCTTGTGGCTGGGGGCCATGTCGATCAGCGGGCGGTGGTCGCGGTGGGACTCTTTCATTTTCACCGAGGTATTCAGGTAGGTCTTGAACACCGGGTAGCCCTCTTCCTGCAGCTCCGCCACCAGTTCCCCGGGCAGGCGCGCCTGGGAGTTGAACTGGTTGATGACGATGCCCTCCACCATCAGGTCCGGGTTGTGGTCTTCCTGCAGTTCGGCGAGGTTGTCCATCAGCGAGTACAGGCTCTGGCGGGCGAAACTGTCGCAGTCAAACGGCACCAGCACCGAGTCCGCCGCGATCAGCGCCGACTTGGAGAAGAAGTTGAAGTTGGGCGGGGTGTCGATGTAGATGCGGTCGTACTCGTCTTCCAGCTTGTTGAGGGCGTCGCGCAGCTTGTAGATCTTGTAGCGGCTCTCCAGCTCCTTTTCCAGCACCGACAGGACCGGGCTGGAGGGCATCAGGAACAGGTTCTCGTAGGGGGTTTCCCAGACGAAGGAGTCGGGGTTGTTACTCATCCGGCGCGAACCCACCGTCTGCTTGAACAGGCCCGCCACGCCCTGGGCCTCGGCCGGGAAGGCCTCGGCGTCGATCTCGCCCACCAGGTAGTGGGTGGTATTGCCCTGCACGTCCAGGTCGATGACCAGGGTGCGATAGCCCATGGCCGCACCGATGGCCGCCAGGTTACAGGTGATGCTGGTCTTGCCGACCCCGCCTTTCTGGTTAAAAACAACGCGTTTCATGCTTGCGAACCCACCGTGGAAGAGGAACTGATGATGGCTCCACAGTGTAATGAATGGCGCTGTGCAATGTAAGCGCTGACGGGCAATCAGCGCGATTTTTTTGGCTGCTCAGTCCTTGACGGCGATCAGGTGGATCTCGAACACCAGCGCCGTGTTGGGCGGAATGGCGTTGCCGGCGCCCTGCTCGCCGTAGGCCAGCCGGGGCGGACAGGCGATGCGCCACTTGTCGCCCACGGACATCATTTGCAGGGCCTCGGTCCAGCCCGGGATGACCTCGTGCACGCCGAACTCGGCCGGTTCGCCGCGCTCCACCGAGCTGTCGAAGACGGTGCCGTCCACCAGGGTGCCGTGGTAGTGGGTGACCACGGTGGAGCGGGGTCCGGGGCTGGCGCCGCTGCCGGCTTCCAGCACCTCGTACTGCAGGCCGCTGTCGGTGACCGTCACGCCCTCGCGGGCGGCGTTGGCCTCCAGGAAGATCGTCGCCAGCTGTTCCCGCTTGCCGGCCAGTTCGGCCTCGGCTCCTGCCGCTTTTTCTGTATCACCTGGTAGGCGGCATTGATCTGGCCCTCGTCGATGGTCGCCTGCTGGTGCTCGTACCAGTGCCGGATGCCGGCCAGCACCGCCTCCAGGTCCAGGCCCTCGAAGCTGTTGCGCGCAGTTGCTCGCCAAACTGCAGGCCAAAGCCATAGCTGGCTTTCTGTTCATCGGTGCTCAGTTCTACCTCGGGAAGTAAAGTCATGGTGAATTTCCGCTATGCTGGTTCAAGAGGTCGCGCACTTTAACACATGCCGGCGCCCGCGGGCGCGCGAGGAGGGTTATCCAGCCATGCACGCGGCAATTGCAGGACATACACGACTATCTGGTTCGGGCCCTGGACGACAGCCGGCATGGCCGGCGCCGGACCGCAACAAGCCTGTGGTTCAGCGCCAGCGAGGCGATCGATGCCGACCTGCGCCGCCGTTTCGGCGGCGCTGGTGGAGCGCGCCCTGGCGGGCGAGTTGCAGCCCTGGGAACAACGATACGCCGGCCTGGTCGCCCTGGTGCTGCTGCTGGACCAGTTCACCCGCAACCTCTTTCGCGGCACGCCGCGGGCCTTTGCCGGGGACCCGCGCGCGCTGGCGCTGGCCCGGGAGACCATCGCCACCGACCGCCACCACCGCCTGCCGGCCATTCACCAGGTGTTCCTGTACCTGCCCCTGGAGCACTGCGAGGACCTGGCCGTGCAGGACGAGTGCGTGCGCCCTGTTCGCGGAACTGGCAGCGGGACGCCGGCAGCGCGTCAGTCGCCGATTTCACCCGCTACGCCCTGGCCCACCGGGAGGTGATCGCGCAGTTTGGTCGCTTCCCCCACCGCAACGCCATCCTGGGGCGGGAATCGACCCCGGCCGAGCTGGAGCACCTGGCGCAGCACGGCGGCTTCTAGCCGGGCCGGGGACCGGTCTGGGCCACCGCCCGCAGGGTGTAATGGGCGTCGCTCATCTCCGCCTGCCACACCCCGAAGCAGCCGCTCTCCAGGTCGTCGTAGGCGCGGCGGATGGAGTCGTTGACCTGGGGATAGGCCACCTCGTCCCAGGGGCACTCGTCGCGGGAGTAGAAGCCACAGGCCAGGGACTCCGGGCCGGGAGCGCAGTCCTCGCTGTCGACGCTGGCGCGAAAGCCCACGTAGACCTGGTTGATAAAGGTAATGGTGCCAGTCATATAGAGCTGCAGGCGCGCGGGCGGCAGCCTGATGCCCGCCTCCTCATACAGCTCCCGGGCGGCCCCCGCCGCCAGGGTTTCGCCGCCCTCCAGGTAGCCGCCGGGGATGGCCCACAGGCCGCGCTGGGGCGGCAGTGCGCGCCGCACCCACAGCAGGCGCTGGCCGCAGGCGACAAAGCAGGTCACCACCACCAGCGGGTGGTCATAGCGGGGCAGCCGGCAGCGCCGGCAATAGGCGTGATTGCGCAGCTCGCCGCCGACCATGTGGGGCTGCAGCGCGGCGCCGCAGTCCTGGCAATACCTGAAAGCTGTCACTGCCGCCCCCCTATCCTGACTCCGGCGAGTCTAACGCACTTTGCCCCGGGCGAAGTAATACGGCTATGCTTGCACCCCACTGCCGCCCATCACCGGGCCAATTCACTGGGAAGAACATGAGCGCAACCGAGTTAAAAGTACAACTGCTGCTGACCGGCAACGAGATCATGAGCGGCGATACGGTGGACTCCAATTCCGCCCTGATCGCCAGGCGCCTGTCGGAACTGGCCATCAGCGTGCACCGCAAGGTCACGGTCGGGGACGACCGCGAGCTGCTGGCCAGGGAAATGGCGACCATGGCGGACGACGCTGACCTGCTGATCGTCAACGGCGGCCTGGGGCCCACCATCGACGACCTCACCGCCGAGGTGCTGGCCAACGTGACCGGGGTCGGTATCGCCGAGCACCCCGAGGCGGTGGCCCACCTGGAGCAGTGGTGCGGGCGCCGCAAGCTGCCGCTGAATGCCGCCAATATGAAGCAGGCGCTGCTGCCGGCCGGGGCGAAAATCGTCGCCAACCCGATCGGCAGCGCGGTGGGCTTTGAACTCATGGTGGGCAAGTGCCGCGTCATCTGCACCCCCGGCGTGCCCGGCGAACTGGCCGCGATGCTGGACATCATCGTCGCCGACCTGGCCCGGCGCCTGGAACGCCCCGCCCAGCGCAGCATCCTGCGGCTGCAGACCTTCGGCCTGGGGGAATCCAGCGCCCAGCAGATGATCAGCGACGGCATTCCCGACTGGCCCCCGGAAGTGGAGCTGGGCTTTCGCGCCGGCGCCCCGCAGATGGAGATCAAGTTGACGGTCGACAGCAGCGACGCCCTGCCCGCCCGCCAGCGCTGCCGCGAGCAGCTGGAACAGCTGTTCGGCGACCACATCATCGGCGAGGGCGACTGCCTGCTGGGGGAGAGCGTGCTGCAGCTGCTGCGCCAGCGCGGCGCCACCCTCACCACCGCCGAATCCTGCACCGGCGGCCTGATCGCCTCCATGCTGACCCGCATCCCCGGTTCATCCGAGGGCTTCCACGCCGGCTTCGTCACCTACGCCAATGCCATCAAGCAGGCGGTGCTGGGGGTGGACGCAGCGACGCTGGCCAGCGAGGGCGCCGTCAGCGAAGCGGTGGTGCGGCAGATGGCGCTGGGCGCCCTGGAGCGGGCCGGGGCCGACTATGCCATCGCGGTGTCGGGCATCGCCGGGCCGGACGGGGGCACGCCCGAGAAACCCGTGGGCACGGTGTGGCTGGCCTGGGGTAGCCGCGAGGACCTGCGCAGCTGCTGCCTGCGCTGGCCGGTGGAGCGCACCCTGTTCCAGACCATGGTGGCCGCCGCCGGTCTGGATATGCATACGCCGCCAGCTGCTGGGGCTGGATTCGGAGCCGCGTTATTTCAGCCAGCGCCGGGCCTGATCCGCGCAGCGCCAGGCACCTGTAGGGTCGAATTCATTCGACCGGGGGCAGGCGCGATCGTCCCGCGGCCCGCTGGGTCGTGGTCGAATGAATTCGACCCTACAGGGGTGGATGCGTGTGCGTTTGGTCGAATGAATTCGACCCTACGGGGCTCGCTTACCCGTCGCCGATCACGACGCCGTCGCCGGTGGCCTGCGCCCGGTGCCAGACCAGCGAGTGGAAGCGGGTGACGCCGCCCACCTCGTCCTTGCCGCTGAGCACCAGGGTGTGGCCGTCCAGTTCGGCATGGCGCAACTGCTCGGTGCCGGGGAAGTTGGGGTTGAGGCTCTGGGTGACGAAATGCACCACGTCGCCGTCCACAACCCGGTAGCGGCCGGCGTAGTGAAAGTAGGAAGAGAAGGCCGCCGCCTTGAGGGCGTCCGGCAGCTTGCGGTAATTCACGTCCTCGGGCAGGCGCTCCCGGTCGGACCTGGCTATGGATGCGCTCATCCAGCCATCGGTGCTGTACAGCAACAATCCCCGGGGCTCCTCGCCGTAGGGGAAACTCAGCTCGTCGCGGTCGGCGTAGCCGATGGTCCAGGACTCCAGTTCCCAGGTGCCGACGAGATCATCCTTGCTGATGGTGGCCATTCATACCTCCCGTGTCATGGCTGTAACTGCTCGATATTCCAGTTGTCATCCGCCTGCAGGGTATAGAGAAAGCGGTCGTGCAGGCGGTGCTCCCCACCCTGCCAGAACTCGATGCGCCGGGGCAATACCCGGTAGCCGCCCCAGAAATCCGGCATGGGAATTTCACCCTTGCCAAACTTCTCCCGCAGCACCCGCACCTGTTTCTCCAGCAGCGCCCGGGCCGACACCGGCCGGCTCTGGCGCGAGGCCCAGGCGGCGATCTGGCTCTCCCGCGGCCGGGTCAGGAAATAGCTGGCCGACTCCGCCACCGACATTTTCTCCACCCGGCCGCCCACGATCACCTGCCGGTCGAGCTCGTTCCAGGGGAACAGCAGCGACACCTGCGGGTTGTGGGCGATGGCCTGGGCCTTGGCGCTGCCGTAGTTGGTGTAGAACACGAAGCCGCCATGGGACAGCCCCTTGAGAAGCACGATCCGCTGCCAGGGCAGCCCCTGGGCGTCCACCGTCGCCAGCACCATGGCGGTGGGGTCCTTGAGCCCGGCGTTCACCGCCTGTTCCAGCCAGGCCTCGAACTGGGCGATGGGCGAGGCGGCCAGCATATCCCGGCTCAGCCCGCCGGCGATGTACTCGCGCCGGTAACTCTCGTACTGCATGGACATGGCCCCGCGCTGCCCCTAGGCCGGGGGGAAGTTCGCAAACATCGCGGCGGCGGCCTCGCGCCGGGCCTGCTCAGCCTGCTCCGAACCCGGTTCCGCGGTCAGTTGGGTATGCAGCGTGGAGCGCCACACCGGCAGGCCCCGAATGGGGTCATACATGTCGACGCTCAGCGTGCCCTTGGCATAGCGCTGGCTGTCGCTGTCCGCCGGGCGGTCACAGCCCGGGCAGCTGCCCGGCGCGGCGTGCACCCGGTCCTCGGTGACCAGGTACCAGCTCAGCAGCAGGTCGGCGCTGCCGCTGTCGGGCACTATCCTGAGCCCCCTGGCCTCCAGCTCGGAGGTGATGGCCGCGTTGATGCGCTGGATCTGCCCGTCGCTGACGGTGATGGTGGCCGCATCGGTGCGGCTGAAAGGCTGGATGTAGATCGACTTGACCTGGCTGAAGTCGAAGCTCTTGTCGTAGTTGGTCTCGACCTTGCCGGGGGCGGCCGCGGTGCTGCCACAGGCGGCCAGCAGGCAGGCGAGCAGGACGCCGGCACAGAAACGCAGGGGGGAAACTATCATGGTCGAATTCCTTGGCATGGGTGCCGCATTATAATCATTAGCCTGCGCCAGTGCGCCAACTACCGCACATATCAGGATTGATCGGCGGGTGCACTGGGATACACCGGCGCCCGCCGCGCCATGGCGGGAATCTGGGGAAAAGGGAAAAGCACCTGCCAGTCAGCACCGAAATCCGCAGCCAGCGAGCGCCCAAAGGCCTCCCGGTAGCACTCGTCCATGGCCCGGGACAGCTCGTCCGCCGCAGCGGCCCCCACCAGTACCGCCCCCTCCATCATGCCCTCGCAGCGCAGCCGCTGCCCCGGCGGCACATCCTCGCCGGCCGCCAGGGCGGTGAACATGTCGGTCCAGCGGCGCTGGATTTCGGGCAACAGGTTTTGCATAGCATTCTCTTCCCACGCTGCCGGAACACAAGAGCGCTGAGTATGCTGGGACGGGCAAAACAGTTAAAGTCCCAGTTCCAGAACAATCGCCCCAATACCCGGTAAAACGCATGCAAAAACTCGCCTCCACCCTCCTCTCCCTGTACCTCAGCCTGGCATTGGTAGCCGCGAGCCCCGCCCAGGCGCGGGACACGGCGCCGGCGGAACAGACCCCCATCATCGATTACAACGAGCGCTTCCTGCCCATCGTCGGGCGCAACGGCATGGTCGTCGGCCCCGAGCAACTGGCCACCGAAGTGGGCAAGCGCATCCTGCAGCAGGGGGGCAACGTGGTGGACGCGGCCGTGGCCACCGGCTTCGCCCTGGCGGTGACCTACCCGCGGGCGGGCAACCTGGGGGGCGGCGGCTTCATGCTGATCCACCTGGCGGAGGGCAACCGGCAGGTATTCATCGACTACCGCGAGACCGCCCCCGCGGCGGCGAGCCGCGACATGTTCCTCGGGGAGGACGGCAAGGAAGATTTCATGCTCGAGTATTTCAGCCACCAGGCCTCGGGCGTGCCGGGCACGGTGGCGGGCATGCTGTACGCCCTGGAAAAGTACGGCAGCATGAGCCGGGAACAGGTACTGGCGCCCGCCATCGCCCTGGCCGAGGAGGGCTTCCCGGTCTCCTTCGCCCTCAACTACGAGCTCGCGGCCCGCGCCGATCGCCTGCGCCGCAACCCGGAAGCGCTGCGGCTGTATTTCAAGCCCGACGGCAGCGCCTATGAAATCGGCGAGATCCTGCGCCAGCCCGACCTGGCCTGGACCCTGCGGCAGATCGCCGCCCGCGGCAGGGACGGTTTTTACCAGGGCGAGGTCGCCAGCCGCATCGCCGCGGAGATGCAGCGGGGCAACGGCCTGATCACCCTGGAGGATCTGGCGGCCTACCGCGCCCTGGAGCGCCCGCCGATTCGCGGCAGCTTCCGCGACTTCGAGATCGTGTCGGCGCCCCCGCCCTCCTCCGGCGGCGTGCACATCCTGCAGATCCTCAACCTGCTGGAAAACGAGGACCTGGCCGCCCTGGGGCATAACAGCGCCGCCTACCTGCACCTGCTCACCGAGGCCATGAAGCTGGCGTACGCCGACCGCAGCGAGTACCTGGGTGACCCGGATTTCGTAGAGGTGCCGGTGGCGGCGCTCACCGACAAGGCCTACGCGGCTCGCCAGCGCAAGCTGATAGCCGACCAGCGCGCCACGCCCGCGGCGCAGATCGCGCCGGGCCGGGTACTCAAGGGCGAAAGCCAGGACACCACCCAGTACACCATCGCCGACCGCCACGGCAACATGGTCAGCAACACCTACACCCTCAACGCCAGTTTCGGCTCGGCCATCGCGGTGCCGGGCACCGGCATGCTGCTCAACAACGAGATGGGCGACTTCGCCGCCCTGCCCGGCGGGGCCAATATGTTCGGGCTGGTGCAGGGCGAGCGCAACGCCATCGCGGGCGGCAAGCGGCCCCTGTCCTCCATGAGTCCCACCATAGTAATGCGGGACGGGCGGCCCTGGTTCGCCACCGGCAGCCCGGGGGGCAGCATGATCATCACCACCGTGCTGCAGACCATCCTCAACGCCATGGCCTTCGACATGAACGTCGCCACCGCCGGCATCAGCCCGCGCATCCACCACCAGTGGCTGCCCGACGAGTTGCAGGCGGAACAGGGTATCAGCCCGGACACGCTGCGGCTGCTGCGGGAGATGGGCCACCAGGTGAAAGCGGGCGGGCGCACCATCGGCCGCACCCAGTCCATCATGCTACGGGACGGCTGGCTGCTGGGGGCCACCGACACCCGTCGCCCGGGGGGGTGGGTGGCGGCGTATTAGGGGACCCGCACCTTGGCGGTCTGGCGGCTGATGGCGACCAGTTGGCCCGCGCTGTCCCAGAACTCGCCGTCCTCTTCGATCACGCCCCGGGTCAGGTGGCGGGAGTAGAACCTGGCCTGCAGGGGGCCGGGCGAGGGCCGGGCCCGCACCTGTACCGTCAGCTCTACCGTGGGCACCCACTGCAGCGGGCCGAAGATGGTGAAGACCGGCGGCGCGAAGGCGTCGGCGAACATCAGCAGTGACAGGGTGTCCGGGTCGGCCCCGTCGCGGTGCGCGATCCAGCCCCGGAACTCGCCACTGCCGTTGGGTTCCTTCCTGGTGAACACCTCGGCGCCGCTGACCAGCCGCACCTCCACGCGCTCGCGGAAGAACTCCACCCGGTCCTGGCCGCTGGGCGTGCAATCCTGCCAGCCGGGGTAGTCAGGGCGCGGCTTGGCGGACCAGCTCTCCCCCTTGAGAGCCGCCAGCTCGGTGTAGGCGGCGGTGACCAGCACCTTGAGTTCGCCCTGCTGGTACATTCGCAGCTGGGCGTGGCTGGTGTTGCGGCCATGGCGCAGCAGTTCCACCCGGCAGTCGATGGGACCCAACCCGGTGGGGGCGAGGTAAAAGGCGTTCACCGCCAGCGGGTCGCGATGCGGCAGCGCCTGGCTGAGCACCCGCCCGGCCACCGCCAGCACATAGCCGCCATTGGGCACCTCGCCAATGCGCCAGCCCCGGCATAATTCACCCCGCCAGAGCTTGTCCTCCACCTGCACGACGGCGGTATCATCGCTGAACTGGCTCACATCACTGCTCCTGTTTTCCTCGCTGTGCCCGGCTGTTGCACCGGCCCGGTATTCTGTCTGCCGCCGCCGCGAATGTATATACTGTTGCCCCTGTGCTGAGTTCTGGATGGAGCCTGCCCATCGTGCACTGCAACAACGGAAGTCCCTATGCCCCGGTTCGCGCTTAAGTCCCTGCTTGGCGGCGCCCTATTGTGCTGCCTGTTGCCGGCCCAGGCCCAGGAAAAGCTCAAAATGCTGCCGGGCGAGTACCGCGACGACACCTGGCAAAGCGACTCCGAGCGCGCCGCGGAGCAGTCCCTGCAGGATGCCATCAGCGCTATCGAGTCCAGCCAGGGCGCCTACGGCCCGGACCTGTCCGAGCAGATGCTCAGCCTGGGCCTGACCCTGCAGCAGCAGCAGCGCCACCTCGAGGCGGTGAGCACGTTCAAGCGCGGGGTGCACCTGGCCCGGGTCAACAGCGGCCTGTACTGCCCGGACCAGATCCCCCTGCTGCAGGGCCAGGTGCGCAGCCATATCGCCCTGGGCCAGTACGCCGAGGCGGATGACCTGCAGCAGTACCTGTACCGGGTGGAGCTGCGGGCGCTGGAAAGCGGCGAGGAGCGCGCCAACGCCCTGGTGCAACAGGCCAACTGGCAGTTCAACGCCCACCGGCTGGGCCTGGGCTGGCAGGGCCCGGGACGGCTGAGCAATATGTGGGAGCTCTACCGCCAGGCTTTCAACGACATCCTGGAGGTGGAAGGCGAGGAGTCGCCCAAGCTGCTCACCCCGCTGTGGGGCATGCTGCGCACCCAGTACCTGGTGAGCGAGTACCGCGACGACTACCACCAGCCCGCGCCGGGCATGAGCCCCAACGCCCTGAGCCAGGAGACCTACCGTTTCTACAGCGACCGCAAGGAGAATTACAACCGGGGCAAAAGCATCCTGGCGGCGATCTACCAGATACAGCTGGGCAACCACGGCGAGCACAGCAGCGAGGCGCTGGCGGCACTGGTGCAACTGGGGGACTGGGCGCTGTGGAACGACCGGGAGGAGGAGGCGCTGCAGGCCTACCGGCTGGCGCTGGCGGAACTTGCCAGCGAGGACGCTGCCCAAACAGAAGGAAGTGGGTTATTCGCGCAGCCCACGGCGCTGCCGGACCTGGACGGCCTGCGGCGCCTGCCGCCGGAGGTTAGCGCGGACCAGGGTGGTTTACTGGTAGAATTCGACGTGGATGCGCGCGGCAGGGTGGAAAACCTGGAGCGGCTGGACGACAACGCCGACCTGGACGACATGGGGCTGCGCCTGCTGCGCGATTTGCGCGACATCCGGTTCCGTCCCCGCTTCCAGGGCGACGAGCCGGTAACGACGGAAAAATTGGTCAGGGCATATGATATCAAACAGTAATCCGGGTCCAGTGCTGGCGCGTCTCGCGGGGGTGGCCTGCGCCTGCCTGTTGCTCTCGGGCTGCCCCAGCGCCAGCACCCCGACCACGCCCCAGACCCCGTCCACGCCCTCTTCCACGCCGCCCACGCCGCCCCCCAGCAGCAGTGGCAGTCCCAGCTCGTCCTCGAGCAGCTCTTCCCAGAGCTCTTCCCAGAGTTCCTCCAGCAGTTCCTCCAGCAGTTCTGCCAGCGACAGCGGGCAGGACAACAGCGCCGCCGGCAGCGAGAGCGGCGAACAGGGCCAGTCCACCGCCAGCAGCGGCGCTGACTCAGCCCAGGCCGGGGATCTCGGCGAGTTTCCCGAGGGCGAGGCGCCCGGTGCCAGCGGCGCGCAAACCGCCGGCTCCGACGCCGGCCAGGAGGCGGCGGGCAGCGGCGCCCAGGAGCCGGGGTTCGGCGACAGCGCGGGCGGCGCTGACGCCCTGCCGGACCTGCGCGATGAGCCCAGCTTCGAGGAGGTCATGGCCGGCATGGAGGAGGCCATGGGCGATGAGGCGGGCAGCGAGGGCGCGACCGCCGGGGGCATGCCCGCGGGCGGCGCGAGCGGTACTGAAGCCGCGGGCGACCAGCAGGGCGGCGGCAGCGGCGGCCCCCTCACCCCGGCCGAGCAGATCGCCATTCTCGATGCCCGCCTGGAACAGGGCACCGGTGAATTCGACAGCATGATTCTCGAGGAGCAGGCGAGCCAGCGCCAGGCCAGCCGCGAGCGCCCGGCGGCGAGCCAGGAGTCGGCAGCCGCGGGCGGTGGGGGCAGCTCCGGTGGCGCCGGGGCCGAGGGCGACATCGCCGATGCCGGCAGTTACGGCGGCGGGGGCGGTTACAGCACCGGCGGCGGCATGGGCGGTGTCGGCGGCGGCAGCGGTGAGCCCCCGCAGGACCCGGCCAAGTACCCCCCGCCCAAGGATATCCCCAGCGGCAACGATGACGACGTGGTGGCGCGCCAGTTGCGCGAGGCCGCCATGCGCGAACCCGATCCGGCCGTCAGGGAGAAGCTGTGGGACGAGTACCGCAAGTACAAGGGCATAGCGCAATGATGCACGCTCCGCGCCTGTGCGCCGCCCTGGCGATGGTGGTCTCGCTGGCCGCCTGCGTCAGCCAGACCATCACCACCAACGAGATCCCCAGGGTGGAGACGCCCTCCGCGCCGGTGGCGGAACAGCAGCTGCTGGACGTGGGCATAGCGATCTTCGACCCGGGCATAGACGACTACGAGGAGGGCGAGCAGACCTACCCGGAGGTGCGCAAGGCGGAGGCCCGCTACATGCCCTTCCTGCTGTCCGAGGCCATGCAGGAGAGCGGTGCCTGGGGGGCGGTGCGGGTGGTGCCCAACCCGGAGCAGATCAACGACCTGGTGGTGAGCGGCAAGATCCTGCATTCCGACGGCGAGGAATTGCAACTGCACATCAGGGCGGTGGACTCCCTGGGCCAGGTGTGGCTGGACAAGGATTACACCGGGGTGGCCAGCCGCTACGCCTACCAGGTCACCAAACGCAACGATTTCGATCCCTTCCAGGCGGTGTACAACACCATCGCCAATGACCTGCTGCAACAACAGGAAAAGCAATCGCTGGCGCAGCGCGAGAAAATCCGCCTGGTCACCGAGTTGCGCTTTGCCCGCAGCTTCGCCCCGGAGGCCTTCGACGGCTACCTGGGAGAGGGCGACAAGGGCAGGTACGAGGTGCTGCGCCTGCCGGCCGAGGGCGACCCCATGCTGGAGCGGGTGGCCAGTATCCGCGAGCGCGACCAGATGTTCATCGACACCCTGCAGGAGTACTACCGCAGCTTCGGTGACCAGATGCAGGTGCCCTACGAGGAGTGGCGCAAGCAGACCTACGAGGAGGCCGTGGCCCTGCAGGAATTGCAGGCCGAGAGCACCCGCCAGCTGATCGCCGGCGGCCTGGCCATCATCGCCGGTATCGCCGGGGCCACCCAGGGAGACAGCTCCACCACCCGCACCGCCGGCCAGGTAGCCGTGATCGGCGGCGGCTTCCTGCTCAAGAGCGGCCTGGAAAAACGCAACGAGGCCCAGATCCACGTGCAGGCCCTGGAGGAACTGGGCATGTCACTGGAGGCGGAAATCACCCCCTCGGTGATCGAGCTGGAGGACCGCAGCGTTACCCTCAGCGGCAATGTCGAGGACCAGTACGCCCAGTGGCGCGAACTGCTGGCGGATATCTACGCCGCCGAGGTGGGCGCCGTGGAGTTGCCAGCGGGCAGCGCGCCGCCCACCGCGGCCATCGATACCACTAACCAACACTAATCCCCCGGATAAGCCGGTAAGGTTCCAGACCCCAGATGTCATCCCATAACGAGCCGCTGCAGCCCACGCCTTTCGAGGCCGTGCAACCGCGACCGGTTGCGCCCGCAGGCAGCGAGCGGCAGCACCGCGAGGGCATGCCCGCCTGGGTATTGCCGGCGCTGGGTGGACTGCTGTTGCTGGCCCTGCTGGTCATCTTCTGGCTGCCGGAGCGGGTCGCGGACCCGGCCGCGGAGCCCGCCCCCGGCGAGCCGGCCAGCACAGCTGCCGGCGCCGCAGAACCGGCCAGTCCCGGGCAGGCCAGTCCCGGGCAGGCGAGCACTCCCGCCGCCAAAACCCCGACCGGACCCGATACCTCGCCCTGGTCGGACGCCCAGCTGGGGAAACTGCGCAAGGAGGCCCAGGACGTGCTGGCCGAGCTGCTGGATGTGCAGTTTGAGCTGGAGGAGCGCGGCGTCAAACTGTGGGCTCCCGAGCGCTTCGCCGCCGTGGCGCAGCTGGCCGCGAGCGGTGACGAGCTGTACCGCAACCGCGAGTACGTGGAGGCCAAAAGCCGTTACGAGGAGGGCCTGCAGGCGCTGCAAACCCTGCGGCAGGAGCTGCCCCAGGAACTGGCGCGCCAGCTGGCCCGCGCCGCCGAGGCCCTGGAAGCGGGCGATACTGCCGCCGCCACCGAGGCCCTGGATTTCGCCGCCGCCATCGACCCGGACAGCGCCGAGCTGGCCGGCCTGCGCAAGCGGGTGGCGGCGCTGCCGCAACTGCTGCCACTGCTGGAACAGGCAGCCGCGGCCGAGCAGGCGGGCGAGCTGGCCCAGGCTATCGCCCTGCTGGAGCAGGCGGTGGCGCTGGACCCGGAGCATCGCGGCAGCGCACAGACCCTGCAGCGCCTGCGGGTCGCCTACCAGCAACAGCGTTTCAACCAGGCCATGAGCGAGGGCTATGCCGCCCTGGACGGCCAGCGCTTCGAGGCGGCCCGCCAGGCCTTCGGCCGCGCCGCCAAGCTGGAGCCCGGCTCCAGCGAGGCCGCCAGCGCCCTGCAGGAAGTGGCGACCGCCGCCACCGCCCAGCGCCTGGCGAGCCTGAAAAACAGCGGCCTGGCCGACGAGCGCGCGGAGCGCTGGCAGGCGGCCGTGGAAGCCTACGAACAGGCCCAGAAAATCGACCCCAATGTGCTGTTCGCCGCCGAGGGCCTGGCCCGCAGCCGCGACCGGGCAAGACTGGACAAGCAGTTCCGCACCGCCATCGAGCAGCCCGAGCGGCTGGCGGATGCAAAGGTCGCGGCGGCCACCGAGCTGCTGCTGCGACAGGCGCAAAAAATCACCCCCCGGGGCCCGCTGCTGACACAGCAGCTGGAGACTCTGCAGCGCCTGCTGCAGGCGGCCAATACCCCGGTGGCCGTCACCCTGCGCTCGGATGCGCAAACCGAGGTGGTGGTCTACAAGGTGGCGCGCCTGGGCCAGTTTGACCAGCGGGTGCTGGACCTGCGGCCCGGCAAGTACACCGCGGTGGGCAGCCGCCTGGGCTACCGCGACGTGCGGGTGGAGTTCAGCGTCGAGGCGGGGGGCTCGCCGCCCCCGGTCACAATTATCTGCACGGAAAGCATCTGATGATCAGCACCACAGGGCGACAGCCCGCATGACCCAGCAGGATCCGGCCGCCAGCGGCGTTATCGAACCCAGCGCCTTCCAGCCCCTGGGCAGCGCCGACGCCAAACCGCCGCGGCGCCGCCACACCGGGCGCTGGCTGCTGCTGGCCTGCGCGGCGCTGTTCGCCCTGCTGATGGGCTTCCTGCTCAGCGCCCGCTCCCTGCAGGTGCTGGTCAATGCCGAGACGCCGGCGGACGTTGCCATCAGCGGCCTGGCCCTGCCCTTTGGGGAGCGCTACCTGCTGCGCCCGGGGGACTACAGCCTGCGGGTCACCGCAGCGGGCTATCACCCCCTGGAAACCGGGATCACCGTCACCGCCGAGGACAGCCAGACCCTGCAACTGGAGCTGGCGCCACTGCCGGGACGGGTGAGTTTTGCCAGCACCCCCGCCGGCGCCACCGTGCTGCTGGACGGCGAGGTGCTGGGCCGCACCCCGCTGGCGGACCAGCCGGTGGAGGCCGGCGAGCACCTGGTGCGTATCGAGGCCGAACGCTACCTGCCGCTGGAGCAGTCGCTGCAGGTCACCGGGCGGGAGGTGGCGCAGCAGCTGGCGGTGGAACTGGCGCCGGGCTGGGCCGAGGTCAGCCTGGACAGCCAACCGCCGGGGGCCGCGATCCTGGTGGACGGCGAGCAGCGGGGCACCACGCCGGCGCTGCTGGAGATCGACGGCGGCGAGCACCAGCTGATCCTGCAGCGCCCGGGCTACGCCGACTGGCAGCAGAGCGTGGACATAGTGCCCGGCCAGCCGCTGCAGCTGGACACCGCGGTACTGCAACCCGCCGCGGGCGTGCTGGAGCTGGCCAGTGTGCCGGCGGGCGCCAATGTCACCCTGGACGGCGAGTTCCTCGGCCAGACGCCGCTGCAGCTGGAGCTGGTCCCCGACCGGGCGCACCAGCTGGCGGTGTTCAAGCCCGGCTACCGGCGCCACAGCAGCACTGTGCAGCTGGCCGCCGCCGCCCGCGACAGCCAGACCATCACCCTCAAGGCCCAGTTGGGGGAGGTGCGGTTCGAGATCAGCCCCGCCAACGCCACCCTGAAAATCGACGGCCAGGTGCGCGGCCAGGGCAGCCAGACCCTGTCCCTGCCGGCCTTCGAGCACAGCGTGGAGATCAGCCTGCCGGGCTACGCCACGGTGCGGCGCAAGGTCACCCCGCGACCCGGGCTGCAGCAGCGGGTGGCGGCGACCCTGCTCACCGAGCAGCAGGCCCGCAAGGCGCGCATCAAACCCGAGATCACCACCTCCCTGGGTCAGACCCTGCTGCTGTTCACCCCCGCGCAGTCGCCCCTGTCGACCTTCACCATGGGCGCCTCCCGCCGCGAGCCGGGCCGGCGCGCCAACGAGGTGCTGCACCCGGTGTCCCTGACGCCGCGCCTTCTACCTGCAGACCACCGAGGTGAGCAACGCCCAGTTCCGCCAGTACAAGGCCGCCCACAACTCCGGCCAGATCGAGGGCAACAGTCTCAACCGCGACCACCAGCCCGTCGTCCAGGTGAGCTGGCAGCAGGCGGCCGCCTTCTGCAACTGGCTGAGCGCGCGCGAGGGCCTGCCGCCCTTCTACCGCGAGACCAACGGCATCGTCACCGGCTACAACCCCTCGGCCACCGGCTACCGCCTGCCCAGCGAGGCGGAGTGGGCCTGGGCGGCGCGCGCCAACGGCGCCGAGTTGCTGAAGTTCCCCTGGGGCGAGACCTTCCCGCCCACCGCGCCGGTGGAAAACTATGCCGACAACAGTTCCGCCTATGTCACCGGCCGGGTACTGGGGGGCTACAAGGACGGTTACGTGGTCAGCGCCCCGGTGGGCTCCCTGAAGCCCAACCAGCACCGGCCTGTACGACATGGGCGGCAACGTCGCGGAGTGGGTGCACGACGTGTACAGCATTCCCTCGGCCAACGGCGCCACCGAAGTGGACCCCCTGGGCGCCCAGAACGGCGACAACTACGTCATCCGCGGCGCCAGCTGGTCCCACAGCAAGATCGCGGAACTGCGCCTTTCCTACCGGGATTATGGGCAGGCAGGCCGCGATGACGTAGGATTCCGGTTGGCGCGCTATGCGGAGTAAGGCATGATCTTGAGAACTTTGCTGGCCCTGGTCCTGCTGCTGGGCGCGGCGCTGGTGGCCGCCCAGCCCGCCGGCGACGAGCCGGCCCCGGCAGATACCACGGAGCAGCCCGCAGCCGAGGCCGACCCGGCCGGCGGCGGCGAAGCGGCCAGCGGCCCCCAGCGGGCGCCCTCGGACTACCGGCCCTCGGAACAGATTTCCGAAGACCTCCCGGTCTCCTTCCCGGTGGATATATAGGAACAGCTAATGAAGCACAGGATGTCATCGGAATTTATCTATCAGTTATTCGCGCTGCTGATCACGGTCATCGTGGTGCACGCGGTGTACGTGGGCGTCATCCGCCCCAGCGCCGATGCCCAGATCCGCGAGGAAATGGCGCTGCAGGCCGCCGGCGAGGACTTTGTGCCCGAGCGCAGCTTTGCGGTGGTCATCCGCGATTTCGAACAGGAGGCCTGTTTCATCCTGCTGCTCTGGGCCCTGGCCATCATGGGCTACAAGGGCCGCCTGTGCATGCTGGAGCAGCGCCTGCTGGACCAGCGCCTGCTGGACATCCCCGAGGGCACCAGCGTGCTGCCCCAGGACGCCCGCGAGTACAGCCGCTCGCTGGAGGCGCTGCCGGATAAGGAGCAGGACTACCTGCTGCCGCGCACCCTGCTGGCCGCCCTGCAGCGCTTCGCCACCACCGGCAGCATCCAGGCGGTGTCCGACACCATCAAGGAGAGCTGCGAGGTGGAGTCGGACCGCCTGGACTCGGAACTGTCGATGGTGCGCTACATCGCCTGGGCCATTCCCTCCATCGGGTTTATCGGCACCGTGCGCGGTATCGGCGACGCCCTGGGCCAGGCCTACAAGGCGGTCGAGGGCGATATCAGCGGGGTCACCGTGAGCCTGGGGGTGGCGTTCAACAGTACCTTCGTCGCCCTGGTGCTGAGCATCATCATCATGTTCTGCCTGCACCAGTTGCAGTTGTCCCAGGAACGCCTGGTGCTGGACTGCCAGCGCTACGCCGACAAGCGCCTGATGCGCCACCTGGTGGCCGCTTGATATGAGCATCGCCCTGTTGGACGTCAATGACAGCAACCTGCAGTTGTGGCACGACAGCGCCCACCTGCAAAGCCCCGGCTACGCCCTGCTCGCGGGCGGCCAGTACCGCTTCGGCAACCCCGCCCGGGCCGCGGCCCGGCTGCAACCCCGGGACATCAACACCCGCTTCTGGTGGCAGTTGAGCACCGAGCCGCTGCAACCGGCCCTGGGTCCGGCTCGCCATACCGGCGACCTGGTGCACGCCCAGCTGCAGGAACTGCACCGCGAGGGTGGCCAGCCGCCGGAAGTGCTGCTGGCGGTTTCCGGCAGCATGCAGCGCGACCAGCTCGCCCTGCTGCTGGGCATCGTCCAGCAGTGTCCCTTCGACGCCGTGGGACTGGTGAACCGCAGTGTCGCCCTGGGCAGCCTGTACGGGCCCGGCGGGCGCCTGTTGCACCTGGAGATCCAGCTGCACCAGGCGGTGATCTCCGAGCTGGCCGGGCGCGAGGGGATGACCGTGCTGGAGCGCACCCTGCCCCTGCCGGGCTGCGGCCTGCTGCAGCTGCAGGAGAACCTGGTGGAGATCATCGCCGCGGCGTTCATCCGTCAGACCCGCTTCGACCCCCGGCGCAAGGCGGCCACCGAGCAACAGTTGTACGACGCCCTGCCCCAGGCCCTGCGCACGCTGGGCCGCGACGGCGAGACCAACCTGGAGATCGCCGGCTACCGCGCCCGGGTGGGCAGCGACGAGCTGCTTGGAGCGGGCCAGCGCCTGTTCTCGGCGGCGACCCGGGCCCTGCCCGGCCTGCAGGGCGGCGACCGCATCATCGCCGACCCGGTGGCGGGCCTGCTGCCGGGGCTGGCGCAACAGCTGCCGGGCCTGGAAATCCTGCAGGCGGACAGCGTGCGCCAGGCACTGGAGCAACAGCTGGACGCCCTGGTGCAGCGCGGCCGGGCCCTGAGTTTCGTCACCGCCCTGCCGGCCCTGGCCGGGCAGGGCATCGCCGCGGCCACACCGGCACCGGAGCCCGCCGTCCCCCGGCCGCCGCCCGTTGCGGTCGCCACCCACCTGCTGCAGGGTCACCGGGCCAGGCCGCTGGCGGCCGACGGCACCAGCCTGGGACAGGGCTGGGAGCTGTTTCGCGACGCGCGCGGCTGGCAGCTGCGCGGCAGCGGCGCAGTGCAGGTCAATGACGCCCCCTACCAGGCAGGGCAGATCCTGGGCGGCGGCGACACCATCCGCCTGGACGACGGGGCGAGCCTGCGCCTGATCGAAGTCGCCACCAGGGGCGAGGCCCAGGGGTAAACCGGCCCATGGCCAGGAAAAAACGCGATTTCACCACCTTCAACCTGAGCTTCCTGGACATCATGTCCTGCGGCTTCGGCGCGGTGGTGCTGGTGTTCCTGATCATAGATCACTCCCTGAAGACCGAGAGCAAGGAGCTCAACCGCGACCTGATGTCCGAGGTGAACCTGCTCCAGGAGGACGTCCGGGACGGCGAGGAGGGGCTGGTAAAACTGCGCAACACGCTGTCTGAAGTGGATATGCAGATGGTGGAGGCCCAGGGCCGGGCCACCCGTATCACCGAGGAGATAGATCGCTACGAGGCGCTGATCGCCGGCCTGCGCAAGGACGGTTTCACCGAGCGCGAGGACATCGAGGCCCTCAAGGCCGAGATCCAGTCCCTGGAACAGGAGGTGAAAAAGCTGCGCGAGGCGGCGGCCAAGGAGAGCGGCAGCAGCGCCCGCGAGTTCATCGGCGACGGCAACCGCCAGTACCTGACGGGCCTCAACCTGGGGGGCCGCAACATTGCCATCCTGCTGGATGTCTCCGCCAGCATGCTGGCGGACAAGCTGGTCAACATCATCCGCCTGCGCAATATGGGCCAGGCGGTGCAGCGCAAGGCCGACAAGTGGACCCGGGCCCTGGCCACCGTGGACTGGCTCACCGCCCAGCTGCCGGTGAGCAGCAAGTACCAGGTGATCACCTTCAACACCAGGGCGGCGCCGGCGCTGGCCAACACCGAGGACAAGTGGCTGGAGGTGGCCAACCAGGCGCAGCTGGAGCAGGTGTCCAGCGAGCTGCGCAAGCTCACCCCCAGCGGCGGCACCAGTCTGCACAATGCCTTCACCGCCCTGCAGGCCCTGTCGCCGGCGCCGGACAACATTTTCCTGATCACCGACGGCCTGCCCACCCAGGGCGCCGGCGGGCCCCGCGGCAGCAAGATCAGCGGCGCCGACCGCCAGCGCCTGTACCGCGAGGCGGTGAAGCTGCTGCCCCGCAACGTGCCGGTGAACATCATCCTGGAGCCGCTGGAGGGCGACCCCATGGCCGCCTCCGAGTTCTGGCAACTGGCCCAGGTCAGCGGCGGCTCCTTCATGACCCCCTCGGGGGACTGGCCCTGATGGCGCGGCGCAAGTCACGGGCCCCGGCCGAGTTCTCACTGTCCTTCCTGGACGTGATCTGCTGTGGTTTCGGCGCCATCATCCTGCTGCTGATGATCACCAAGACCGTGCAGCCGCAAATCATCGAGGCCTCCACCGTCAACCTCGAGGGCCTGGTGGCGGACCTGCAGGAGCAGGTCTTCGAGATCCGCGGCGAGACCCGGGTACTCAATCGCGACCTCAACGCCAAGCAGGAACAGCTGTCGGAGTACGAGGAGAAAATCGCCATCCTGCAGGGCCAGCTGGCCAGCGCGCGCTCGCGCCACGACAGCATACAGGTGCAGGACAACACCAATGACGTGGTCACCGACCAGCTCGCCATCGCCCGGCAGAAACTGACCGACGAGAAGAAGCGCCTGCTGGGGGCCCAGCACCAGTCCAAAAACAACCTGATCGGCGGCATCCCGGTAGACAGCGAATACATCATCTTCGTGATCGACACCTCCGGCTCCATGTTCTCCTACGCCTGGGAGCGCATGCTGCAGGAATTGCAGGCCACCCTCAGCATCTACCCCGAGGTGAAGGGCATACAGGTGATGAACGACATGGGCAACTACATGTTCAGCCGCTACCGCGGCCAGTGGATTCCCGACACCCCCGCGCGGCGCAAGATCATCCTGGAAAACCTGCGCAACTGGAACGTGTTCAGTAACTCCAGCCCGGTGGAGGGCATTACCGCGGCCATCCGCACCTTCTACAAACCGGGGCAGAAAATCAGCATCTACGTGTTCGGAGACGAATTCACCGGCGACTCCATCGCCCAGGTCATCGACACGGTGGATCGCATCAACCGCACCGATGCCCAGGGCAATCGCCTGGTGCGCATCCACGCGGTCGGCTTTCCGGTACAATTCATCCGGGCGCCGCACCTGCAGATCCACCGGCATCCGCTTTGCCACCCTGATGCGGGAGCTCACTTATCGCAACGGAGGCACCTTTGTCGGGCTCAATGACTTCCGCCCCTGACCAGGGGCGCGCCCTGTGGCTGGCGGCGCTGTTGGCACTGCTGGCGCTGGCATTGTTGGCGGGTTGCGGCCCGGCGGAGGTCGTGGTCAAGGGCGACTTTCCCACGCCCCTGATGCAGAAGATCCCCATTACCCTGGGGGTCTGGTACGACGACGAGTTCGCCCACCACGAGTTTTTCGAGGAGGCCAAGACCCGGACCGAGTCCAGCTGGCTGGTGCGCACCGGCGAGGCCCAGGTGCAGATGTGGGACAGCCTGCTGGCGGGCATGTTCTCGCGGGTGGTGTATATGAACGCCAGGCCCGGGCCCGGGCAGATGAACCCCGCGGTGGACGCGGTCCTGATTCCCCAGGTGCAGGAGCTGCAGTACGCCATCCCGGCGCATACCAGCGTCAAGGTGTACGAAATCTGGATGCGGTATAAACTGGAACTGGTTACCACCGGTGGCAAGCCCATCGCCGACTGGACGATGAGCGCCTACGGCAAGACCCCCACGGCCTTCCTGCAAAGCGACCAGGAGGCGGTGAACCTGGCCGCGGTAATGGCCCTGCGGGACGCGGGCGCCAACTTTGCCACCACTTTTACCAAAGTCCCGGCGGTGCGCGAATTCCTGCAGCGCAAACTGGGCACAGCGAGGGAGGCTTCACCATGATCCGCACCTTGTTCCGGACCCTGCCGCCGGCCTGCCTGCTGGCGCTGGCATCAGGCTGCGTCACCTCCACGGTGGACCAGATGGTATTCAACAAGCCCACCGAGGGGGTGGGCAACGCCACCGTGGTGATCCTGGGGCGGCGCCACGCCAGCGACTACGACACCGAGCCCGATTTCGTGGAATGCGTGGGCGAACACATCAGCGATGGCGACGGCACCATACAGGTGATCGGCGAGCTGGAGTTCGTCAATACCTTCTATCCCTGGTTCGAGCCGCGCACCGCCCCGCTGCGGGTGACCGACCTGGAGCGCCTGATGCGCCAGCCGCCGGTGGCGGAGAAACTGGCGGCGCTGAACACCGAGTACATGATCTGGCTGGACGGTTCCACCGAGCGCACCGACTCCTCCGGCTCCATGACCTGTGGCATCGGACCCGGGGGCGCCGGCTGCTTCGGTTTCGGCACCTGGGGTGACGACGCCAACTACGAGGCCACCATCTGGGACTTCACCGACCGGGCCGAGGTGGGTCGCATCAGCACCACCGCCAGCGGCCAGTCCTATATGCCGGCGGTGGTCATTCCCATCCCCATCATCGCCCCGGTACAGGGCACCGCCTGCGATGGCATCGGCGACCAGCTGCTGCAGTTCCTGTCCAGCACCCAGTAGGCAGGGGCGACGGATGGTCCAGCTCAGGGCGTTGATGGGTCTGGCGGGCGCGGCACTGGCGGCGGCGCTGCTGGGCGGCTGCGCCAGCAACCCGGCCACCGGCGGCACCGACTGGGTAGTCATGACCCAGGGCCGGGAGATCTCCATCGGCGAGGAGATGCACCAGCAGATCATCGAACAGGGGGGCAGCTACGACGACCCCGAGTTGCAGGCCTATGTGAACCGCGTGGGCCAGCAGCTGGTCAAGAACAGCGACCGGCCGGAGCTGGCCTTCACCTTCACCGTGATCGACAGCCCCGATATCAACGCCTTCGCCACCCCCGGGGGCTTCATCTACATCAACCGGGGCCTGCTGGCCTACCTGGACAACGAGGCCGAGCTGGCGGGCGTCCTGTCCCATGAGATCGGCCACGTCACCGCCCGCCACGCCGCCCGCCAGCAGACTGCCAGCGTCACCAACCAGGTCGTGGCGACCACCGCCTATATCCTCACCGGCAGCGGCGACCTGGCGGACGCCTCCAGCATGTACGGCACTGAACTGGTGCGCGGCTACGGTCGCGAACACGAGCTGGAGGCCGACGGGCTGGGGGCCAAGTACATGTACCAGACGGGCTACGACCCGGAGGCCCTGCTGGAGGTCATCGGCGTCCTCAAGGACCAGGAACAGTTCCAGCGGGTCAAGGCCAAGTCCAGCGGCAAGCCGGTGGGAAGCTACCACGGCCTGTATGCCACCCACCCGCGCAACGACCAGCGCCTGCAGACCGTGATCCGCACCGCCGGCGACCTGACTACCGGCGAGACCACCGTGGACAACCCGGAGGTGCCCGGGGAGTTTCGCCAGCATATCGACGGGCTGGTGTGGGGCCCCAGCGTGGCCGGGGAGCGCGCCGAGAACCGCTATTTCCACAACAAGCTGGGCTTCACCTTCGAACATCCCCCGGGCTGGCAGGTGCATGCGACCGCCAGGGAGATCATCGCCAGCGCCCCCGATGCCGCCGCCGAGGTCAAGCTCATCGTGCGCCGCCGCGACCCGGCCTCCAGCCCGCAGGCGGTGCTGGAGGCCGATGCCGGCGGCAGCCTGAGCCAGGGCCTGGAGCTGGACCAGGCGGGGCTCAAGGGCTATACCGCGGTGGCCGGCAGCGGTGCCAATGCGCGGCGCCTGGCGGTCATCGACTACAACGGGCTGAGCTACCTGTTTGAGGGCAGCGCCACGGATTTCGCCAGCGCCGATCCCGCCCTGCTGGCGCTGGTGCAAAGTTTCCGCCCCATGCACCCGAAAGAGCGCCAGAGCGGCAAGGGTTACTACATCCGCTACATACAGGTGCCCCGCGGCGCCACTATCGCCAGCCTGGCGGCCAGCGTGCGCATACCCGACGCCGAGGAGCAGCTGCGCTTGCTCAACGGCCTGTACCCCCGGGGTGAGCCGCGCACGGGGGACTGGATCAAGATGATCCGCTAGCGACCCGCCCCCGGCCGCCCCATCCCCTAACCGCTAACAGGGAGCCTCGCCATGAAATGTCTGCTTGCCCTGGCCCTGGGCAGCCTGCTGGCCAGTGCCGCGTCCGCCGCCGAGCTGCGGGTGTACACCGCGAAAAAAATCATCACCATGGAACCGGCCCTGGCGGAGGCCACCGCGGTGGCGGTGGCGGACGGGCGCATCGTCAGCGTGGGCTCGCTCGAATCGCTGCAACCCTGGCTGGAGGGGCGGGAGGTCAGCATAGACCGCAGCCTGCAGGACAAGGTGCTGTTGCCGGGGTTCATCGATCCCCACGTGCACCCCAGCCTGCCGGCAGTGCTGACCCAGTTCCCGTTCCTGGCGCCGGACGACTGGGTGTTGCCGACGGGGGATTTCCCCGGGGCGACCACGCCCCGGGCCTATGAGGCCCGCCTGAAGGAACTGGTGGCGGCCCACGACAACCAGGCGGTGCCCTTCATCGCCTGGGGCTACCACCCCCTGTGGCACGGGCAGGTGTACCGCCCGCAACTGAACGAGTGGTTCCCGGACACCCCCGTCATGTTGTGGCACCGCTCCTTCCACGAGCTGATCGGCAACGACGCGGCCTTCGCCATGCTGGGCATCACCGAGGCCGACACTACCGGCATCCACGAGAGCGACTGGGCCAATGGCCATTTCTGGGAAAACGGCCTCAAGGCGATCGTGCCCCGGCTGCCCTTCCTGTTCGAGCCGGCCCGCTTCGGCGCCGGCATGGGCAATTTCCTGGAGATGGCCCACCTGGGCGGGGTAACCACCGTGCTGGATATGGGCGTGGGGGTATTCGGCAACCCCGGGCAGGAGATCGCCCTTATCCGCCAGGTCACCGAGGGCCGCCAGGCGCCCCTGCGTATCATCCTCACTCCCATCATCACCGACTTCCTGGCCCGCGGAAAAACCCCGGAGCAGGCGCTGGCGGAGATCGAGCAGTGGCAGGCGCAGAACTCCCACCGGGTCAGGGTGGAAAACCACTTCAAGCTGATGCTGGACGGCGCCATCTTCAGCGGCCTGGCGCAGATGGGCCCGCCGGGCTATATCGACGGCCACCAGGGGCTGTGGATGGCGCCGCTGCCGGTGACCACGGCCTGGGCCAGGTTTTTCTGGCAGCGGGGCTACCAGTTGCACGCCCACACCAACGGCGATGCCAGCGCCGCGGCGTTCATCGACATGCTGCGCACCCTGCAGGCGGAACAGCCGCGGCTGGACCACCGCTTCACCCTGGAGCACTTCGCCTACAGCACCGAGGACCAGAGCCGGCAGTTGCAGGCCCTGGGCGCGCTGGTCTCTGCCAACCCCTACTACCACTACCTGTTATCGGACCTCTACAGCGAGCTGTGGCTGGGCGAGGATCGCGGCGGCCAGATGGTGCGGCTGGGCTCCCTGGAGCGCCTGGGCGTGCCGTTCGCGCTGCACTCCGACAGTCCCATGGCGCCGTTGCAACCCCTCACCCTGGCCGCCAACGCCAGCAACCGGGTGACCATCAACGGCCGGCGCACGGGGGCCGCGGAGCGGATCTCCCTGCAGGCGGCGCTGCGGGCGATTACCATCGACGCCGCCTGGATCGTGGGCTGGGAGGATGAAATCGGCTCCATTCGCGCCGGCAAGCGCGCGGACTTCACCGTGCTGGAGGCCGACCCCTACGAGGTCGGGGTGGAGGGACTCAAGGACATCGGTATCTGGGGCACGGTGTTCGAGGGTAAGCCGTTTCCGCTGGCGCCGTAGGCGCCTTGGTCGAATAAATTCGACCCTACAGGATCCCTCCCGGGACGGTCGAATGAATTCGACCCTACAGGATACCCTTCCCTGTAGGGCCGAATTTATTCGGCCGGGGTTCCGTCCCTGTAGGGCCGAATTTATTCGGCCGGGGTTCCGTGGGTTCGGTCGGTGGTTCATTGGTCGAATGAATTCGACCCTACAGCACGCTGCTGCACCAGCACCCAGGGCGGGGCCACCACGGCCCACACCTCGGGATTGGCCTCGTACCAGGCCAGGGCTCGCTCCTCGCTCATGGGAACCACCCGGCCCTCCCCGGTCAGCCGCTCGAACAGGGCGGTGTTATCCAGCCCCAGCTGCAACGCGATCTCGATCAGGTCCAGCTCCCCGTCCACCTCGATGACGCAGCCGCGGGCGTACCAGGCCTGCAGCTCGTGCCAGCGTATGCGCGCGGTCTGGCTGAGGTATTCCCGCCGCAGCAGTGACTCGCGGCTGTCGTCGGGGTCAGCCATAACGGCTGTCCGCCACGAACGGGTTGGTGCGGCGCTCCTGACCGAAGGTGGAGGTGGGGCCGTGGCCGGGAATAAAGGTGATGTCATCCCCCAGCGGAAACAGCCGGTCGCGGATGCTGGCCACCAGTTGCTCGTGATTGCCGCGGGGAAAATCGGTGCGGCCGATGGAGCCCTGGAACAACACGTCGCCCACCCAGGCCACGCGCTGGGGCTCGTACAGGAACACCACATGGCCGGGGGTGTGGCCGGGGCAGTGCAATACCTTGAGCACCTGCTCGCCCACGGTGACGGTATCGCCCTGCTCCAGCCAGCGGTCCGGCAGGAAGGCGTCAGCGGGGGGGAAACCCGACATCTGGCACCACTCCGGGAGCTTATCCAGCCAGAACTGGTCGTCCCGGTGGGGGCCCTCTATGGGCACTTCCAGTTGCTGCCGCAGCACGTCGGCGGCGGCGCAGTGGTCCATGTGGGCATGGGTGAGAATGATTTTCTCCACCGTGGCGTCGAGCTGCTGCACCGCGGCGAGGATGCGATCCACGTCGCCGCCGGGATCGACAATCGCCGCCCGGCCGCTGGTTTCACACTTGATAACGGAACAATTCTGCTGGTAAGGGGTTACCGGCACGATGACGCATTGAATGGGCATGGCGAAGCTGGATCCTGTCTGGGCAAACCGTCCGGGGGCGCAGCCGGGGCAACTGCCCGACCCTCCCGCCCGCAACCGGAGTTAAAACGGCAAGGATACCACAGGGCGGGGTTCAGATTGTCGGCGGACTGTCCTGCTCCAGGTCGTCGGCCTGCCGGGGTTCGCTGCTCAGGTAGACGCGCTCATCGAACTGGCGCTCACTGTTCGCCACGATAACCGACACCGTGACATCGCCGGTGACATTCACGGCAGTGCGCACCATGTCCAGCAACCTGTCCACCCCGATAATCAGGGCGATGCCCTCCACTGGCAGGCCGGCCTGTTGCAGCACCAGGGACAGCGTTATCAGGCCCACCCCGGGCACCGCCGCCGTGCCGATAGACGCCAGGGTGGCGGTGACCACCACCGTCATCAATGCCGCCATGGTCAACTCGACGCCGTACACCTGGGCGATAAAGACTGTCGCCACGCCCTGCATGATGGCGGTGCCATCCATATTGATGGTGGCGCCCAGGGGAATGGAGAAGCCCGCCACCGAATTGTGCACCCCCATGCGCCGCTCCACGGTATTGAGGGTGATGGGCAGGGTCGCGCCGGAGGAGGCGGTACTGAAGGCGAAGGCCCAGACCGGCCGCATTTTGCGGAACAGCATCGCCGGGGAAAGGCCGGTGAAGCCCCTGAAAAGCAGTCCGTACACCACCAGGGCGTGGAACACCAGCACCCCCAACACGGTGAAAAAATACGCGGCCAGGTTGACGATTGCCCCCAGGCCCATGGTGGCGAACAGCTTGGCCAGCAGGGCGAACACGCCGTAGGGAGCCAGTTCCATGAGAATTTCCACCATCTTCATGACCACCGCTTCCATATCGCGGAAGAAGCTGCCGATGCGGCGGCCCTGCTCCCCCGAGTGGGCGATGGCATAGCCGACCAGCAGGGCAAAGACGATGATCTGCAGCATCTTGCCCTCGGCCATGGCCCGCACCGGGTTGGACGGCACCATGTCCACCAGCACATCCGCAAGCGGCGGTGGCGGCGGGGGCTGGAAGTTGGCAGCGCCCACCAGGTCGACATTGGCGCCGGGATTGACCAGGCCGGCGAAAAACAGCGCGATGCTGACGGCGATGGCGGTGGTGGCCAGGTACAGGGCCATGGTCTTGAGGGCGATGGGACCCATCCTGGCGCTGTCGCCCAGGGAACTGGCGCCGCAGATCAGCGAAACCAGCACCAGCGGCACCACCAGCAGCTTCAGCAGGGACACGAAAATGCGCCCCACCACATCGAACAGGCCGTTGCGGGCGACCAGGTAGTCGTTTATCAGTTCGCGCAGGCCCTCGGGCGCCAGGCTGCCCTGTAACAGCACGTTCAGCAGGGAGCCCAGTACCACTCCCGCCAGCATGGCCAGCAATATCCGGTTGGTCAGGCTCACTGGGGGCAGGATCCGGTGCGGTAGCCGCTCACGGCGGGATCGGAACAGGCGTTGCATGCGGAGGCGTACTCACGCCTGCCGCCAGCTGCCAGTTCGGCGCAGGCCGGCGCATACTGCATGGTGCAGACCTCAGGGCGGGGATCGGTACAGGCAATCAGCGGGGGCGCCCCCGCGTCGGCGTTAGCCTGCGGCTGCTGGCTGGCACTGCCGCAGCCGGCTATCAGTAACAGGGTAATGACCCAGGCATGACGCATTGTTCTCTTCCCCTTGGAGCCCTTGCTTCGAGGAAGCGTACACTAGCACTGATAGCCGCCAAACGCAGCAGTCAGTGGCTGGCAGGATGTCAGACTTTCTTGAATATATCGATGACCCCGGTGATTTCGAGGATCAGCAATACCACGAACACCGCGCCAATAAGCCCCAGTATGCTGCCGCCGGCCGGCAGCTGCTCCAGCTGACCCTGTAATTGCGCCAGTTCTCGCTCGCCCAGGGCGGCAACCCGCAGGGCGGCTTCTTTCGGGTGCACCCCCAACTGGATCATTGCCTGCTGGACGTCCTCCCGCGCCAGCTGCGCCTGCACCACGGCCAGCCGCGACTCGCGCTGCTCCATGGCCAGCGCATCCCCGGTGCCGATAATGGCGGCGGAGGCGGCGGTGCTGAGCCCGGCCCAGACCAGCAGGGTGGATAGTGCCAGGGCGATGAATCGGTTGATGCTCATGAGTAAATATCCCTTGGTTGCAGTGGCTTGAAAAAATGATGGCGGAATCGATGCCGCCCCGCTGGGGGTCGCACCAACTATATAACACGCCCGCCCCCGGGCGCAGCGCTGACGGCACTTTTTGGCAGTTTCCAATGCGCCACGCTATACCTCGTCAACCACCGGCGGGGTCTCGGGCTCCCGCACCGGCGAGATCAGCGACAACAGGGTCCAGCCGGGCTTCACGTCGGGCTGCTGCTCGTCGGTGTAGGCCCGCAGGTGCTGCTGGGTATCCAGCGCGAACAGGGGTATGTGGCTCTTGCCCTTGGCCTGGTTGTAGGCCTCCTTGTCGAAGGTTTCCGACAGCAGCGTGGCCTTGATTTCCGCACCCTGGGCGATGAGGCTGGACAGCTTCTGCAGGGTGACACCCTCGCCGAACAGGCGCGGGGCGCGGAAGTTTTCGGCCACCCGACGCTTCTCCGAGGCATCCTTTTCCTGGGCATTGCGCAGGGTGAACACCCGGTTGCGGCCGAACTCCCGCCGGAACTTGATCACGGCCAGGGTATTCAGGGCCGGTCGGCGGGACATGGCAAACAGGCGGCCGATGCCCTCCAGCTCGAGGTTGCGATCGGCGTGTGCCGATACCGGCTCGCCGTAATAGGTGTCCAGTCCGTCCATGCGCGCCGCCTGGATTTCAGACCAGGTGGTATCGGTGAGCTTCACCCGAAAGCCCTGCTGCAGCAGCGCCTTGCCTATGGCCCTGGCGACCGGGTTGGCGCCCACGATCAGGATACCGCGGGGCTCCTCCTCCACCAGGCCCAGCAGGCGCGCCAGGGGCCTGGCGGTGAAGCTCTGCAGCAGCACCGTGAAGATGATCACCAGGAAGGTGTAGGCGACCAGCGCCGGGGCCTCAACATACCCGGCATCCTCCAGGCGCAGGGCAAACAGCGCCGATACCGCCGCCGCCACGATCCCGCGCGGGGCGACCCAGGCCACCAGCGCCTTCTCCTGCCAGCTGTACTTGCCCCCCAGGGTGCAGGCCCAGACCACCGCCGGGCGCGCCAGTAGCACCACCAGCAACACCCCCACCCCGCTCCAGCCGGTGGCGAGCAGGTCAGCGGGGTCGATACGCGCCCCCAGCACGATGAACAGCATGGAGATGATGAGGATGGACAGGCTCTCCTTGAAACTGAGCACCTCGCTCATGTCCAGGCCGCGGATGTTGCCCAGCCAGATGCCCATGACCGTCACCGCCAGCAGCCCCGACTCGTGGGCCAGGTAGTTGCTGCAGGCGAAGGTCATGACCACCCAGGCCAGGGCCACCACGTTCAGGAGATACTCGGGTATCCAGTGCCGGCGGATAATGTAGGCCAGCGCCAGGGCCGCGACGGCCCCCGCCACGGCGCCCACGCCGATGCTCTGGAGAAAAACCAGGTAGGAATCGGTACCGGAGATGATGAACTGGAACACCAGTACCGCCAGCAGGGCCCCCACCGGGTCGATGAGGATGCCCTCCCAGCGCAACAGCTGGCTCACCTCGTGGGTGGTGCGCATGGTGCGCAGCAGGGGATTGATCACCGTGGGGCCGGTGACGACCACCAGGGCGGCAAACAGCAGCGACATTTCCAGCGAGAAACCCGCCACCAGGGAGGTACCGGCGGCTATCAGCACCCAGTTGAGCAGCGCGCCCCAGCTGACCAGGTTGCTGACTGCCGCGCCGTGGCCGCGCAGGTCGCTGAAGCGCAGGGTGAGCCCACCCTCGAACAGCACCACGGCGACCCCCAGGGAAACCATGGGAAACAACAGGTCGCCAAACATGGCGTCGGGGCGCAGCAGGCCGGTAACCGGCCCCGCGATAATGCCGATGACCAGCAGCGCCAGGATGGCCGGCAACCGCAGGCGCCAGGACAGCCACTGGGCCGCAACACCCAGCACCAGCACCGCGGCAATGACATATAACATGGTGTCGCTCATGTAGCGCTTTCCCGGGAAATGGAGAGGGGCACGGTGCGCGAGGGCGGCTGGATTGTCAATATCGGCCGCCACCCCCGCCGGGGATACGGGGTATAATAGCGGCCCGAACGGCTGCCCAGGCGGCCCCGCCCGCCCCCCGACACGGCACCAGAGCCCCGAATTGTTATGGAACTGATCGTTTTCGACCTCGACGGCACCCTGCTGAACCGCCACTCGACCCTCTCAACCGGCACCCGCGACACCCTGGCAAAACTGGCCGACCGCGGGATCGCCTACACCGTGGCCACCGGCAGGACCCTGCACGCATCCCGCACCCTGCTGGCCGGCAGCGATTTCAGCCTGCCCCACGTGTACAAGAACGGGGTGATGATCTGGCGCCCGGACACCGGCCGCTACAGTCACAGCCGGCTGCTGACCCTGGAGGAGATCCGCCGGGTCATCGAGGCGTTCACCTCCGAGGCGGTGACCCCCTTTGTGTTTACCGTGGAGCCGGGGGGGCGCCACGGTGTCTACCACGCGCCCCTGCGCAGCCGCGGCGAACAGGAGGTGGCGGCCCATTTCGGCGCCATGGAAGGGCTGGAGCTGTTGCCACTGGCAGAGCTGCCCGGCAGCGCCGACATCACCAATATCAGCGCCATCGGCCCGCGCCAGGCCATCGAGCGGGTGCAATTGCTGGTGGCTGACGAACCGCAGCTCATGGCCTATTCCGGGCTGGCCATAGAGGGGCGTCAGTTGCACTGGATAGACATACACCACAGCCAGGCCAGCAAGGGGGACGCCATCGCGGAGATCAAGCGGGACCTCGGTGTCAGCAGGGTGATCTGCTTCGGCGACAGCGACAACGACCTGAGCATGTTCGCGCAGGCGGATGAAAGCTACGCGCCCAGCAACGCCAAGGCCGTCGTCAAGGCCGCGGCGACAGCCGTAATCGGACACCACGACGAGGACGGCATCGCCCGTTTTCTGCAGGAGCGTTTCCAGCTCTGAACCCCCTTGCCGGCGGTCCGTCACGGTCGCTTGCAGCAGCCCCTGAAAAAAGTACAGATTTTCGAAAAAAAATCTCCAGTTGCGCTATGTTAACCACAAAGGGGCGGAAACCGACTACAAAAGGGGGCGGCGAGCGACCATGCTCCATACCCTGAAAATCGCAACAAGTGAACTGGAAGTCGGCATGTTTGTCAGCGGCCTGGACCGGCCGTGGCTGGAAACGCCCTTCATGATGCAGGGATTCCGCGTGGAGAGCGCGGAGGACGTCGACGAGGTGCGCAATTACTGCCAGCACGTGTTCGTCGACTTCACCAAATCCCGCCAGAAAGACCACCCGCTGCTGCGGCGCAAGCTCAGTGCCAACGGCTCGGTCCCGCTCAAGGACATCTTCCCCGGGCGCCCCCTCAAGGCCTACACAACCACCGGCAACTGGAAGGAGGAAAGCGCCCAGGCCTGGCTGGTACTGGATTCCCTGGTCGATGACGTCAACGCCATATTCGGCCATATCCTCGACGGCGGCACCCTCAATGTCATCCGCCTGAAGAAGTCCGTGGACCCGGTGGTGGAGAGTATGAGCCGCAACCCGGACGCCTGTATCTGGCTGGCCCGCCTCAAGCAGCATGACCAGTACGCCTACCAGCACTCGATCAGCGCCAGTATCTGGGCCGTGGCCATGGGCCGCCAGTTGGGCCTGCCCCGGCACGACCTGCGCTCCCTGGCCGTGGGTTGCATGCTGATGGACGTGGGCAAGTTGCGGGTCAATCCCGAGTTGCTGCAAAGTCCCCGCTCACTCACCGACGACGAGGCCGCGCTGATGCGCGAGCACGTCGCCAAAGGCCTGGAAATCGTCCGCGAGAGCGGGATCCAGAACAAGGATGTACTGGACATCGTGGCCCATCACCACGAGCGCCACGACGGCTCAGGTTACCCGCAGGGCCTGATTGGCAACGACATACCGCCCTTCGCCCGTATCGCCGCCATCGTGGATACCTATGACGCGGTGACCAGCGACCGCAACCACCAGCAGGCCATCTCGCCCTCCGCCGCCATCAAACTGCTCTACAATTCCCGCAACATCGATTTCCAGGCCGAACTGGTGGAGTCCTTTATCCAGGCCATTGGTGTCTATCCCGCCGGCACTATCGTCGAGCTGTCCTCCGGCGAGGTGGGTGTGGTGGTGTCGGAATACCGCACCCGGCGGCTGAAGCCCAGGGTCGTGGTATTGCTGGATGCCGCCAAGAACCGCCTGCGCGAACCGCAAACGATCGACCTCCACGCCCTGGCGGAGTCCGGCCCACACAAGGACCTGGCCATTGCCCGCAGCCTGGAGCCCAACGCCTACGGGATCAACCTGGCGGAACTGGACATAGCCCTCGGTAACCAGCTGACCCCGGCGGGGGACCGCTTCAGGGGCCGCGGCACCCGCGATCATGGCGCGGGCGATGGCAATGGAGTTTTCGTAGCTGCGCACCCCCACATATTCATCGGTACCGTGTATCGACGTGGCCTGGCTGGTGGCCAGCTCCACCCCGTGAAAGCGATACTGGTCGTCCGCGAGGTCGACATAGTGGCGGGTGTCAGTGGTGGCGGTGAGCAGCGAGGGCACGACCACCGCCTGGGGATAAACCGCCGCGATCGCCTCGCTGATCACCGCAAAGCCGGGGCCATCGACCGCCGCCACGCCGGGCCGGTTGTCCCACTGCTCGTAACTGATTTCCACCAGCGGGTCGTCCACCACGTCCTCGATGTAGCTCACCACGTCCTCGGGTTCGTCTCCCGGCAACAGCCGGAAATTGACCCTGGCCTCCGCCCGCTGGGGCACCACGTTCTCTTTCACCCCGGCGTTGAACATGGTGAGGGCCGTGGTGGTGCGCACAAAGGGCATTGTGGCGCGGTTCCCCGCCATATTGCGCGCCACCAGCCAGTCGGTGAGCCAGAGGTTTTCAAAGATCAGCTGCTCCGGCTGGCCGACATGGGGCGCCAGGGTCTCGAACATCGCCGCCACCGGCACCACCAGGCGCGGCGGGAAGGGGTTGGCCTCGATGCGCGCCAGGGCGTTGGAGAGGCGGCCTATGGTACTGACCTGCGGCGGGTTGGAGGAGTGCCCGCCCTCACCGGTGGCGGTCAGGATCAGGGTCAGGTAGCCCTTT
>CAVPIH010000006.1:0-512742 GCA_963704965.1 uncultured Gammaproteobacteria bacterium | reverse complement strand
ATGGATCCCGACAGCAGCAGGGGGCCGTCAAACCATTCCCGTATCTCCTGGACCAGCGCGAAGGGCGAGATCGAGCCGGCGTGTCCCCCCGCGCCGGCGGCCACGGCGATCAGGCCATCGGCGCCTTTTGCGACCGCCTTGCGGGCAAACCTGTCGCTGATGATGTCGTGCAGCACGATGCCGCCATAGGAGTGCACCGCCTCATTGACAAACTCCTTGGCTCCCAGGGAGGTGATCACGATGGGTACCTTGTACTTCACGCACATCTCCAGGTCGTGCTGCAAGCGGTCGTTGGAACCATGCACGATCTGGTTGACGGCAAAGGGAGCCGCGGGCCGGTCGGGGTGGGCCTGGTTGTGCGCTGCCAGTTCACTGGTGATGCGCTGCAGCCAGACTTCCAGCTCCGCGGCGGGGCGGGCGTTCAGGGCGGGGAAAGAGCCCACCACCCCGGCCTTGCACTGGGCGATGACCAGGTGCGGATTGGAAATGATGAACATGGGTGCCGCCACCAGCGGCAGCGACAGGGTGTTTTGCAGGACGGGTGGAAGCGCCATTATTGATTCCTCGCAGCGACAGGCGGGGCGGTCCCGCCCCATGGGTACAGGCCGGGAACGATAATATGCAATCATTTGCATATCAAGCACTTTATGCATACTTTTGCATATCAGGGCCCGCGGGGAGTATCCTGTGGCGGTAACTGCTTTGGGACAGGATGAGTCATGGCACTGGCGCACGCGATAATGACGGCCCTGATCGAGGACGATTTGTCGGGGTACGAACTGGCGCGGGATTTCGAGACCTCACTGGGCTTCTTCTGGCAGGCCTCGCACCAGCAGATCTACCAGGAGTTGCGCAAGCTGGCCGAGCGCGGCTGGCTCAACAAGCGCGAGGTCAACCAGCGGGGCAAGCCCAACAAGATAGTGTATGGGCTTACCCAACCCGGGCGCGAGGCCCTGGCGCGGTGGGTATACAGCAGTACCCGCAGTCGGCCCGCCAAGGATGAATTGCTGGTGAAGCTGTACAACCTCGACGCCGACAACGCCGCCCACATCGCCGGGGAGGTCACCGCCAGGCGCGAGGAGATGATGCGCCGCCTCTACCTTTACGAGAAAATACGTCGCCGGCATTACGGTTCGCCGCAGGCCCTGCCCACCCGCCGCAAGGGGGTATACCTCGCCCTGGTGGCGGGCATTCGCCAGGGCGAGCAGTTCCTGGCCTGGTGTGATGAGGCGCTGGAGCTGCTGGGCGGTATCGACACCTGATTACCCATCCGCACTGATTGCCGAAAAGTACAGTTAACGCTGGCCTCTCGCGGGGCCGCCCCCTAGGCTTTCTGGGAGTGAGTCAGCCGCGCCCGGGCGCAAGGTGGAAATATGAAGGCCGTATTGGTGCTGTTGTTGCTGCTGGGCCCGCAACTGGCCTCGGCAAAAATCTACATGTGCCGGGACGCGGTGAGCGGCAAAACCACGTTCACCGACGTGGCCTGTGAGCAGAGCGTGGCCAGCCGCGAAGAGGTGCGGGTGCAGCCGACCAACGTGGATTCCGGCCAGCGCACCGCTTCTCCCGCGCCCCGTGGGGCCTGGGTCAGTGATCGGGACACGCGTAAAACCGGTCGTGATTACAACGCCACCGGAGGCCCGCTGGACTCGGTGAAGGCGACTGCGGTCGTGAGCCCGGCGGCGGCTGCGGAAGAGGAAAGCTAGGCCCGCTGTCCGGGTAGCCGCCCCCCGGGGCTCAATTCAGGTGCCGGGCAATGGCACTGCGAAAGCTGGCAACCGGCACGAAGGTGCTGAAGCCCGCGCCATTGCCCTCGGATATCACCCCGCTGAACAGCGCCAGCCCCTCGGCCGACATCTGCACCACTGCGCCTCCCGAGGCGCCCTTGTGAGCGAAACAGTCGCTGTGGCTGGCCGCGGCCGCCTGTTCGGTTATGCGACAGTGGCGATCAAACGTCAGCCGGGCGCCGTCCGCGCCCATGTCCGCATCCCGGGAATACCCCGCCATACTGATCTCGCGCCCGCTGCTGGCGCGCCCCCGGTGCACGGCCAGCGCCTGAACCTCGTGGGTGGCAATGGGCTGGTACAGGCGCAGGATTGCCCAGTCCGCGTGCATGCCGCCACCGTCCGCCAGGCGGTAGGCCTGGCGCTCCAGGGCGCCGGATAACTCCGGCAGCAGGGTAAAGGTGATGGGTTTGCTCAGGTCGTCGTAGTCGGCCAGGCAGTGCCAGGCGGTAATGATGGTATCGGCCTGTTGCCGCGGGCCGCTGACCACCAGGGTCGCACTGCAATTCTCCTGCAGGTGTTCGCGCCTGCCGGCCCGGTAGCGACTGCCGGGCACGTGCAGTTTCCCCACCGCGCGCAGCCAGGCTGGACTGGCGGATGAGTAGGCTTCGCGGCTGTCCACTGCCTCAGCGGCCGGAGCCGCAAGACTCCATTGCGAGGCCGCCAACACCAGGGCGGCCACCGGGTAGCGGACGCGGCGCGGCAGCCGCGCCAGGGTGCGGGATGCTGCTCCGGTCGGCACGGGATGGCGCATGGTTGATGCTGTCCTGGCGGCTGCAACGCTGTTGGAACTCAGCGCGGGCACCTGTAGTGTAGGGAGTGTAGGCGGATCATAATAAAGCGCCGGCAGCGGGTAAAGGAGAGCACAGATGAGCTTGCAGTCAGATCGGGTCGTGGTGGTTACCGGCGCCAGTCGTGGCGCCGGGCGGGGGATTGCCCTGGCCCTGGGCGCGACCGGGGCGACCGTATACGTGACGGGACGCACCCGCCGTGAAGGGGATGCGCCCCTGCCCGGCACGGTGGAAGCGACCGCGGCGGCGGTATCGGCCGCCGGGGGCCGGGGGATTGCGGTGTTCTGCGATCACGCTGATGACAGGGACACCCGGCGCCTGTTCGAGCGGGTCGGCGACGAGCAGGGGCGGCTGGATATCCTGGTAAACAATGCCACGGTGATTCACGACGCACTAACCGATGTCGGGCCGTTCTGGGAAAAGCCGCTGGAACTGGTCGATATCCTCGATGTGGGCCTGCGTTCCCACTACACCGCCAGCTGGTTTGCCGCGCCGCTGCTGTTGGCCAACGGCGAGGGCCTCATTGTGAACACCTCGTCTTTTGGTGGCCGGATTTACATGCACGGGCCCGCCTACGGCGCGGGCAAGGCGGCGGTGGATAAAATGGCACACGACATGGCGGTGGACTTTCGCCCCCACCGGGTGGCCGTGTTGTCCCTCTGGCTGGGCCTGCTGGCCACTGAGCGCACCCTGAGGGTGTTCGCGGCCGAGCCGGAAAAATACGCCGGCCTGCGCGATGCCACGGAATCCCCGGAGTTCACCGGGCGGGTGATCGACGCCCTGGCCCGCGACCCGGCGCTCATGGACAGAAGCGGCCAGGTGTGGATTGGCGCCGAACTGGCCCGGCAGTACGGGGTGCAGGATACCGATGGACGCCAGCCCCAGTCGCCCCGGCTGATGTTCGGTGAGCCGACCACGTTCGGCGCCGCCGTGGTGCAGTAGCGGCAATACCTCAAATGGAGGATGCGCCGGGGTGGCTCACCGGTGTTAGATACAGGTTGAATTCAATACATTCAGGAGCAGCGACGATGACGGCACCCCGGGAGATGGCTATGGTGAGCAACAGCACAGAGAGCCTGGCAGGGATGGCAGGCAGTGACCAGTGCGGGCTGGACAGCCCCCGCGCCCGCCAGTTGCTGGCGGCGGCGCGGGCCATGGGGCCGGCCCTGCGGGAGCGGGCGGAGCGCTGCCGGCGCGAGCGCCGGGTGCCCGATGAAACCATCGCGGATTTCCACGAGGCGGGTTTCTTCAAGATATTGCAGCCGCGCAAATGGGGTGGTTACGCCATGGACCCCCAGGTGTTCTACAGCGTCGGCCTGGAGATAGCCCGCCACTGTACCTCCAGCGCCTGGGTGCTGGGGGTGGTAGCGGTGCACAACTGGCAGCTGGGGGTATTTCCCGACGAGGCGGCACAGGATGTCTGGGCCGACGACCCCACGGTGCTGATTTCCTCCTCCTACGCGCCCGTGGGCAAGGTCAAGGTAGTGGATGGCGGCTTTCGCCTCAGCGGCCGCTGGAGCTTTTCCAGCGGCAGCGAGCACTGCAAGTGGGCGTTCCTGGGAGCGGTGGTACCGACCCCCGAGGCGCCCTTCGATATGGCCAATTATCGCACCTTCCTGGTGCCGGTAAGCGATTACCAGATCGTGGACAACTGGGACGTGGTGGGCCTGCAGGGTACCGGCAGCCATGACATCGTGGTGGAGGATGTGTTCGTCCCCGAGCATCGCACCCACAGGTCCATGGACGGCTTCCTGTGTGACAACCCCGGTAACGCGGTGAACAGCGAACCGTTGTTCCGGATGCCCTTCATGCAGGTATTTGTGCGGGCCGTTTGCACCGCCACGCTGGGTGCCTGTGAGGGGGCCCTGGAATCCTACATCGAGGTCGCCAAAACCCGCCAGGTGGGCCCGGCCAAAATGAAGAACGACCCCTTCGCCAGGGTGCTGGCGGCCGAGGTGCGCACGTCCATAGACGAGATGAAAACCACCATGATCCGCAACTTTGACGAGATGATGGCCTGCTGCCGCGCCGGGCGCCCCATCCCGGTGGAGGACAGGGTGCGCTACCGCTACGATTCCGCGGTGGTCGCCGATCGCTGCCTGGCCCTGTCCGGCAGGATGCTCAAGGCCTCCGGCAGCGGTGGCATACGCCAGGGCAGTGAGCTGTTGAACCGGCACCTGGATATTCTCTGCAGCCAGGCGCACGTGGCTAACCACTCGATACCCTTCGCCACCAATCTCGGCGGGGTATTGTTCGGTGAAGAGAACGTCGATTTCGCCATCTAGTCCGGGCGCGTCCGGCTCAATAGAGGGATCAGCATGGGAATGATCGGGCACCTGCCAGAGGGGCGCTATGCCCAGTGCGCCAACGGCTATCGCATGCACTACCTGGACGAGGGCGACCCGGCCGCAGACGTGGTGGTGTTCCTGCACGGCTCCGGTCCCGGTGCCAGCGGGCACAGCAATTTCAAGGGCAACTATCCCTACCTGGTCGCGGCCGGTTACCGCTGCATCGTGCCCGACCTGGTGGGGTACGGCTTTTCCGATAAGCCCGATGATGTCGATCACCCCCTGTCGTTTTTTGTCGAGTGCGTGCGCCAGACACTGGATTGCGCCGGCGTGCAGCGCTGCACCCTGGTGGGCAACTCCCTGGGCGGCGCGGTCGCCCTGGGGCTCACCCTGGAGTGCCCGCAACTGGTGGACAAACTGGTGCTGATGGCACCGGGCGGGCTCAGCGAGTTGCACGAGTACCAGCAGATGCCAGGTATGCAAAAAGTGTTCAAGGTGTTCGGCTCCGGCGAGCCGGTGACCGCCGAGGTCATGAAAGACCTGTTTGCCACTGGCCTGATGCACGACCCGCGCTTTGCCACCGATGAGCTGGTGGCCGAACGCATGCAGATCATGCAGATCATGAACGGCCATGTGATGGCGACCATGCAAGTCCCGGTGCTCACCTCCCGCCTGCCGGAACTGGAGTGCCCGGTGTTGGGTTTCTGGGGACTGGAGGAGAAAATGATGCCGGACAACGGTATCATGGCGCTGGCTCGCAATGTCCGCCACCTGCGCCTGATCCTGGTGAGCGAGTGCGGCCACTGGGTGATGGTGGAACACGAGGACATGTTCAACCGCGCCTGTCTCGATTTTATACGCAACGGATAGCACAGGTCGGCGCACTGCCCACCTGGCAGTGAGGTAGAGATGCGCAGCAACAGGCTCGGCAGGAGTTCCATCGTGGTTTCCGATATCTGCATGGGAACCATGACCTTTGGCAACCAGTGCGACGAGGCCGAGGCCTTTCGCATCATGGACATGGCCTGCGATGCGGGCGTGAATTTCTTCGATACCGCGGAGATGTATCCGGTACCCCCCGATGCGAAGTATGTCGGGCTCACCGAGGAAATCGTCGGCCGCTGGCTCAAGACCCGGGATCGCGATTCCATCATCCTGGCGTCCAAGGTGGCCGGCCCCGGCCACAGCTGGATCACCCCGCCGCTGCGCGGCGGCCTCACCGGGCTGGATCGCCACCACATCATGCGCGCGGTGGAGGCCAGCCTGCGCCGCCTCGATACCGATTACATCGACCTGTACCAGACTCACTGGCCGGATCACGATTTTCCCTACGAGGAAACCCTGATGGCGCTGGACGAACTGGTGCGCTCGGGCAAGGTGCGCATCCTGGGCTGCAGCAATGAAACCAGCTGGGGACTTACCAAGAGCCTGTGGGCCGCGGACCTGCAGGGCACGGCCCGCTACGAGACCATCCAGAACAACTTCAGTCTCAACAACCGCCGCTTCGAGGACGAACTGGCCCAGGCCTGCCGGCAGGAACAGGTGAGCCTGATTCCCTACTCGCCCCTGGCCGGCGGGGTCCTGAGTGGCAAGTACCAGGGCGGGGCCCGGCCCGAGGGGGCGCGCTTTACCTACTACCTGTCTGCCGGGGAGCGCCAACAGAAGATGGCCTCGCGTTTTGTCAACGAGCGTTCGCTGGCGTCCACTGCGCGTTTCCAGGCCATCGCCGCGGAGGCGGGCATGTCGCTGGTAACCATGGCTATCGCCTGGAGCAAGCAGCACGACTTCGTCGCCTCCACCATCGTCGGGGCCACCAGCGCGCAGCAGATGCCCGATATCCTGGCCGCGGCTGATATAAGCCTGGACAGGGAGACGCTGGCAAAAATCGACGCGGTATCGCGCGAAATTCGCTACCCGATGGGATAATGACGAAGTCCCGGCGTTGACCACCGCCCCCCACCAGTACGCAGCGAAGCCCCGTCATGGATGACCGGCAGCGGGGCCTGGCGCTGGGCGTTACCGCCTACCTGATCTGGGGCCTGGCACCGGTTTTCTGGATACAGACCCAGCCTGTAGACGCGCGCGACCTGCTGGCCCACAGGGCTATCTGGTCACTGCCGTTCGTGACGCTGTGCCTGGCGCTGGCGGGGCAGGGCCGGCTGGTGGCGGTGCTGGGCCTGTTTCGCAAGCCCCGCATCATGCTGGTCATGGCGGCCGCCGCGCTGTGCGGCAGCCTCAACTGGCTGATCTTCCTGTGGGCGGTGACCTCGGGTCGGGTCACGGAGGCCAGCCTGGGCTACTTCCTGTTGCCGCTGGTCAACGTCGCCATCGGCCTGACCCTGTTCCGCGAGGTGGTGGGCAGGGCCCAACTGGTGGCCATAGGCTTTGCGGTGGCCGGCCTGCTGGTACAGGTGGTCTACTACGGCGGCCTGCCGTTGGCGGCGCTGGGTGTCGCGCTGTCCTTCGGTTTGTACGGCGCCATCCGCAAAGGCGTGCAGGTGGAATCCATAGAGGGCCTGTTGATCGAGACGGTGTTCATGGCCCCTTTCGCCCTGGCCTGGCTCATTTACCGCGATGGCGGTGGGCTGGGAGTCTACGGCCTGCGGGTGGACCTGTTCCTGCTGGCCTCCGGTGCCTACACCGCCATTCCCCTGATGGCCTACGTCGCCTCCAGCCGGCTGTTGCCGCTCACCGCCCTCGGACTGGTATTCTATATCGGCCCCAGTGTGCAATTGCTGATGGCGGTGTGGGTACTGGGTGAGCCCTTCGATAAGATACAATTGGCCGCTTTCAGCCTGGTCTGGATCGGGCTGTTGCTGGTCAGCGTGGATACCGTGAGGCGCGCCCGGGCCCAGCGTCGTTACAGCGAAGAGTTGAAGCTCTAGGCGCGCCGTCGCCTGGCGCACCTGGTGGCCTGTAGGGGTAAGGCAGGCGGGAGAAAAGCGATGAAATTCAAACTGTGTGCCCTGCTGTTGGTTGCCAGTCTCCCCGCCCTCGCGGGCGGGGAGGGGGCCGAGCCAGCGGCGAGAGCAACCCCGCATCCAGACCAGCGTGTGCTGCCCAGGACCCTGGTCTACGACTGCGACGGTTTCGAGTTCGTCACCCGCGTGGGCCCCGGTGAAATGGCCCTGTGGTTGCCAGGGCGCTACCTGGTGCTGTCGCAGGTGCGCAGCGCCTCCGGCAGTAAATACCAGGAGGGCGATATCGTTTTGTGGAGCAAGGGCGACGAGGCCATGCTGCAGCTCGGCGATGTAGAGTACCCACAATGCCGCCTGCAACCCGAGCGCGCGCCCTGGGCGGACGCCCGCCGCAGGGGCGTGGATTTTCGCGCGGTCGGCAACGAGCCCGGCTGGCATCTCGAAATTCAGCAGGGGCGCCAGCTCCTGTACGTGGGGGATTACGGCGAGCAGCGGGTGAGCACGCCCGACCCGGGAGAGCAGGTCACGGGGCAGAGCCGCAGTTATCGCGCCAGCACCGAGGCCGCTGAGCTGGCGGTGGACATTTTCGCAACGCCCTGCTTCGACAGCATGAGTGGGGAAGCTTTTCCGGCGGCGGTAACCGTCACCGTAAACGGCAGGCAACTGCAGGGTTGCGGCCGCGACCTGGAGCGGCTGTCGAACTGACAGCGGGCCGTTAATAGCGGCCTAAGCATTTGAATTGCATCCACTTTGCGCGGTTTGTGTAAAACTACCGCAAGCCCCTGCACTGCATTGCCCCGATCTTGATCAGTATCAATGCCAGCCGCAGGCGCCCCCCCTACTATACTCGCCAAGCGGTGCAGCGTGGCTGTTCCGGAATCCCAGAGAAAAGGAGTAATACAATGAAGAAAGCGTTGTCAATCGCGCTGGTAGCGGCCCTCGCGGGGGGTAGTATGGTGGCCCAGGCTTACCAGAAGGGAGATTTTGTCCTGCGCCTGGGCGCAGTAAATGTGGATCCGGATTCCGACAGCAGCAATATCAACCTGCCGGGAGTGCCCCCGCTGCATACCGAGGTGGATGACGACACCCAGTTCGGTATCATTCCGATGTACATGGTCACCGACCATGTCGGCCTGGAGTTGCTGACTGCCACGCCTTTCGAGCACGACATCACCCTCAATGGCAAAGGTGTCAATCTCAATGCCGGCTCTACCAAGCACCTGCCCCCGACCTTGATCGCACAGTATTATCCCCGCGGCGGCAAGACTGGCTGGCAGCCCTTCCTGGGCATGGGTGTGAACTACACTATCTTTTTTGACGAGAAAACCGACAAGCAACTGGATGATACGCTGGCCTCAATCATCGGCTCCGACCCCAAGTCGACCGACCTGAACCTGGATAACTCCTTCGGCCTGGCTTTCCAGGCGGGTGTCGATATCCCGTTTCACAAGGACTGGGCCATCAGCCTGGAGGTCTGGTACCTCGACATCGATAGCAACGGTAAGGTGAGCACCGATGTGGCCAATGTGAACTTCAAGACCAACATTGACCCCTTCGTCTACCACGTGGGTATCGCTCACAAATTCTGATAACCCTGTTTGACCGGCTCACCTACGGTCAAATGGCGCCTGGCCCCGCTAACAACTTAGCGGGGCCTTTTTTTTGGGCCACTTATCAGTGCTGCATCTGCGAGTGGTCCATGGTCGAGTGATCCATCTGCTGACCGCCAGCTCCCGCGCCATGATTCATGTGGCTGGCGTGCGCCACCACCAGGTAAAGGGTCCAGATACCCGAGGCGACCAGCAGCAGCGCTATCAGCAATTTCAGCCCACGCCTGCGCAGGAAGGCCTGCAGCCGGTCGGCGCCGAGGCTGGTGGACAGCATCGCGGGCAGGGTGCCAATGCCGAACAGGAACATCATCAGCGCCGAGGTGGCCGCATCCTGGGCAGTGGCCGCCCAGGCGAGGCTGCTGTAGATCAGGCCGCAGGGCATCAGGCCCCAGCACAGGCCGAGGGCGAAGCCCTGGGGCCAGTGCCTGACCGGCAGCAGGCGCGACGACAGGCGCTGCACCGGTCGCCACAGGTAGGCGCCACCGCGCTCCAGCCAGACCATGCCGCGCCACCAGTCAGCTACATACAGGCCCATGGCAATGAGCATGAAACCTGCCAGGTAGCGCAATCCCATGGTCCAGGCGCTGATGTCGATGCTGCCCGCGGCCAGCCCCAGCAGTCCGCCCAGCAACGTGTAACTGGCGATGCGGCCGCCGTGGTAGGCGAGGGTGACGGCAGGGGAGCGGTGACCACCCAGGTTGAGGGCGGCGGCGATGCCGCCGCACATACCCAGGCAGTGACCCGCCCCCGCCAGGCCCAGGCCCAGTGCGCTGGCGTAGCCAAGTTCGTTCACGGTTTTTCCTCCCTGGCGTCGCTGTCGGGCGACTCGGCCTCCGGCCTGGCCGGTTCGTCGTCCGCCAGTATTTTCCAGGCTTCCTTGTCCAGGTCGTCGTATTGGCCGCTGTCTATGGCCCACAGCAACAGTTTGATCGCAATGGCGCAAAACAGCAGGGCGATGGGTATCAGCAGGTACAGGCTTTCCACGGGATACTTACTCAGCTTCGGGGTTGGCTATTTAAGCGCAGTGAGTTGGCAACTACCAGCAGCGAGCTGAGTGACATGCCGATAGCCGCGGCCCAGGGCGGCACATAGCCCAGCGCCGCCAGCGGAATTGCGCAGACGTTGTAACCCAGCGCCCAGCTGAAGTTTTCCAGGATGATGCGGCGGCATTGGCGCGCCTTGCGCCAGGTGCTGATCACGCTGTCCAGGTCCTCGCCTACGATGACGAAATCGGCCTGGGTGCGGGCCAGGTCGGTGGCCCCGGCCACGGCGAAGGAAGCATCTGCGAGGCTGAGCACCGGCGCGTCATTGAGCCCGTCACCGACCATAGTCACCACGCTGCCTGCCGCCTGCAGGGCCTGCACCCGGGTCATTTTCTGCTCGGGCTGCAGGCCAGTCTCCACCTGTTCTATACCCAGCTCTTTGGCCAGTAGCGGGCCCTGGGCAGAGCTGTCACCGGTCAGCAGTTCCACCGCCAGCCCGGCGCGCCGTGCCTCCGCCACGACTGCCGCGGCCTCCGGGCGCACCCGGTCATCCAGTCCTATCCAGGCCAGGGGTGTCGCCTCGCGACACAGGGCGATCCAGTACCTGCGCTGGTCGGGAGGCGGGGGCAGGGCGGGAGCCCACTGGCGGCAGAACTGCTCGCTTCCCATGCGGTAGTTGCCGCCTGGTCTGCGCCCCTCCAGTCCAGCGCCGACGCGGTAGTCCACCTGCTCCCAGCCCGGCGCCGGGCTTATTGCGCTGAAGGCCCGGCTCACCGGGTGGCTGGAGTACTGTTGCAGGGCGGCGGCGATGGCCAGTAGCTCGGCTTCATCCTCGCCCGCCAACGGCTGCACGGTGCTGATCTGCAGCGAACCCTCGGTAAGGGTGCCGGTTTTGTCGAAGATGAGATGTGTGGTTCGCGCCAGCGCCTCCAGCGCGTTTTCCCCGCGTACGATGACGCCCGCGTGGCGCAGGGCATTGGCGGCGCTGGTCAGGGCGGCCGGGGTCGCCAGCGCCAGGGCGCAGGGACAACTGATCACCAGCACCGACAGGCTGATCCACAGCGCCTGCTCCGGCGCGATCTGGCTCCATGCCAGGGCGGTGGCGCTGGTAATAAGCAGTATCGCGGCGACAAACCAGGAGGCGATGCGATCCGCCAGTTTGGCAAGTCGTGGTTTCTCGCCCTGGGCCTGCTCCACCGATCGCTGCAGCGCCGCCAGGCGGCTGTCGCGGTAGCTGCCCAGTACCCGGGCCTCGATCGCGGCCTCCAGGTTGACAGTGCCGGCGTAGATGGTGTCGCCGACCGACACGGAACGCGGCAGGTGCTCGCCGTTGAAAGTGTCCTCGCGCACCGCGCTGGTCCCGGCGCAAAGCCGGGCGTCGACCGGCACGGTGGCACCGGCCTTGACCAGCACCACGTCGCCGGCCTGCAGCTGGCTGCGCGGCTGCGTTACCCACTGGCCGTCGCGCCGGGTGGCGACAGCATCGGGCAGGGTGCTCTCGGCGTCGAACCAGCTCAGGGCATTGCGCTGCCGCACCCGCTGCTCCAGGAATCGCCCCAGCAGCAGGAAGAAGGTAAACATGACCACGGAGTCGAAGTAGACCTGGCCGGTGCCGCTGACTGTCGCCCAGACGCTGGCCAACCAGGCCAGGCCGATGGCCAGCGCCACCGGCAGGTCCATGACCAGCGTACCCTGGCGCAGGTGCCGCCAGGCGGTGGTGAAGAAGGGGCGGGAGGAGAACAGCACCACGAAGCTGGCCACGATCAGGCTGACCCAGCGCAGCAGGCCCTGGTACTGGCTCTCTATGCCCTGGATGTCACCCGCGTGCAGGGCGATGGCGAACATGCCCACCTGCATCATGCCCAGGCCGGCAACCGCCAGCCTGCGCAACTGGCTGCGGTACTCGTCCTGCATCTGCTGCCGCTGGCTGCTGGCCTGGAAGGGCCTCACCCGGTAACCCAGGGCGTCTACCCGGGAGAAGATTTCACTGAGGGCTATCTGGCCGGGGTCGAAGGTAATATCCAGCCGGCTCTGTTGCAGGTTTACCCTGGCCGCGTGTACGCCCGCCAGGCGCCCCAGGGTCTGCTCGATCAGCCAGGTGCAGGCTGCGCAGGTCATGCCGCCCAGCAGCAGGCGGGCGCTGACGGCGCCCTGCGCATCGGTAGTGGTGAAGGTGGCGGCCAGTTCCGGGTCATCGTAGACCAGGTAGCGGTCGCGGGAGGGCGCCTCGTCCTGCTCGGGGCGCTGGTTGTAGGCCGTGCGCTGCTGGTAGAAACTTTCCAGGCCGTTGGCCGCTATAAGCCCGGCCACCGCGCGACAGCCGGGGCAGCACATGGGGCGCAATTCGCCGCCGATAGCGAGCGAGAAATCCGCCCCGGGCGGCACTGGCTCACCGCAGTGGTAACAGGTGGGGCTCGCGGGCGCCGGCGCCGGATCACTGGATGGCGGCATTGCCGATATCGCGACTCGCAACCGATCCGTCCAGGCGCCAGGCCTCCGGCCCCGTTGATTCCAGAGTCCAGTGCCAGCGTGGGGCAACTGCAGCAGCGAGCGCGCCGCGATATTCACCCGGGCCCGTCCGCTTGAGCTCGACGCTGAAATCGCGGTCGGCCTCCAGCGGATGGGACATCAACAGGTTCAGCCCGGCCACATCGACTGGCCCCGTGACCTGCACTGTTACAACCTCGTCGCTGAAGGCCAGTTCGGCGCTGACGCCCAGCGCCTCGCCGCGCTGTTTTTTCTCCAACTGGCGATTAATGGCCAGGCCGTCCTTGTAGTAGTCATCCACCACCAGGTCATCAGCGCCGCTACTGGCCAGGTACATGGTGTAGAGGCTGGCAACGACCACAGTCGCCGGCAGGAGAATCAGGAACCAGGGCCAGAACTGCCGATACCACGGTTGCGTATCCCCGCCGGGAAAGGCTGGTTTCATTACAGCGGCTTCATGAAGCGTGATTCGGAGGTCGCCTGCAGCGAGGGCATGTCAACCGCCTCGACCCTGAAATTCAATTCTGTGCTGGGCTTGTCCAGGCTCTCGGGCTCAACCCGTATCCGCAGGGTGATGGTACGCACCTCGCTTCCATCCAGCATATGGTGGGTGGCGCCGATGATCTCGGCATCCGGTATGCCGGATATGCTGAGCACGTACTCGTGGGGCGCCTCGTCCATATTGACCAGTTGCAGCGTGTAGATATTTTCGATGGCGCCGCTGTCGGTTTCAACATAAAGCTGGTTGCGATCGCGGATGGCGGTGAGTTCCACCGGGACACGGTTGAAGATATTGTAGGAAAACACTCCTACCATGATGCATAGCACCGCCGCGTAGCCGATGATGCGAGGGCGCAACCAGTGGGTCGTGCCACCCTCGAGCTCGTGCTCGCTGGTATAGCGGATCAAGCCCCGGGGATACTCCATCTTGTCCATCACCGAGTTACAGGCATCCATGCACAGGGCGCAGCCGATGCACTCGTACTGCAGGCCGTTGCGGATATCGATGCCGGTGGGGCAGACCTGCACGCACAGCTGAGCAGTCTATGCAGTCGCCCACGCTCCAGGTCCTTGTGTTCCACGCTGCGCTTGCGCGAGCCGCGAGGTTCACCGCGTTGCTGTCGTAGGACACGATCAGGGTGTCCTGGTCGAACATCACCGACTGGAAGCGGGCGTAGGGGCACATGTATTTGCACACCTGCTCGCGCATCCAGCCGGCATTGATGTAGGTAGCCAGGGTGAAGAACACGGTCCACAGCAGCTGCCAATTTCCCGCTGACAGGGTGGCCAGGTCCAAGACCAGATCCCGAATGGGGTAGAAATAGCCCACGAAGGTCATGCCGGTGACAAAGCCGACGAACAGCCACGCGCCGTGTTTGGCGATTTTGCGGGCGATCTTCTCCAGGCTCCAGGGCGCCTTGTCCAGTTTGATGCGCTGGTTGCGGCTGCCCTCGGTCTTCTGCTCCACCCACATGAAGATGCTGGTCCACACCGTCTGGGGACAGGTGTAGCCGCACCAGATGCGCCCGGCGAAGGTGGTAACGGCGAACAGGCCGAAGGCGGCGATGATCAGCAGGAAGGCCAGCAGCGGGAAATCCTGGGGCCAGAACGTCAGGCCCAGGATGTGGAACTTGCGCTCCGGCAGGTCGAACAGACCGCCTGACGCCCATCCCAGCTCAGCCAGGGCAGGCAGGAGGTAGCCGATCAGCAGTGGCCAGCCGGTGATACAGGCGCAGACGCTGGTAGAAACCCTCGATCTTGCGGGTGTAGATTTTCTCGCGGCGCTGGTAGAGATCGATTTCGCCGACTTCTGCAGGCGCGACCTCCTGAAGGTCGATCAGATCCTGGTCAGACATGGTCCTGTTCCGTGGTGGGCCAATGGCCCCGATGGAGGAGGTGCCGTCCGTGGCACCCCCGGGCTGTTACAAAGTCCCTACTGCTTGTTCAGGCCGTACACGTAGGCAGTCAGGATGTGGATCTTGTCCTCGCTGAGCAGTGTCCTTGAAAGCGGGCATGACGCCGTTGCGACCGGCGCGCAGGGTGTGGGCGATCTGCTCTGCGCTGCCGCCGTACAGCCAGATGCCGTTGGTGAGGTTGGGCGCGCCCATGGCCGGTTGCCGGTCCCGTCGGCGCCGTGGCAGGCCGCGCAGATAGGTCTTGAACACGGTCTCACCCGCGTCGGCCTGTGCCGCATCGGAATCCCGTGCCATTGCAGGCGCAGCACGTACTGGGTGACATCGCTTGATGCCCTTGTCGCCGATGACATGCCCCCCAGGCGGGCATGACTGCCTGGCGACCGTTGACCAGAGTGGCCTTGATGGTCGGCCGCGTCGCCCCATAGATCCAGTCGTCGTCGGTCAGGTTGGGGAAGCCGAAGGCGCCCTTCGCGTCGGCGCCGTGACACTGGGCGCAGTTGTTGGCAAACATGCGCATGCCCATCTTGCGCACGGCGGGGTCGCACGGCGATTTCCTCGACCGGCAGGGCAAGGTAGCGATCGCGCATATCGCGGTACTTCTCGTCGGCCGCGGCGACCTGCTGCTCGTACTGGCCGATCTGGGTCCAGCCGAGAACGCCCGCGAAGTTGCCCATGCCCGGGTAGATGATCAGGTAGCCGATGCCCCACACGATGGTGATGACGAACATGTAAAACCACCAGGCGGGCAGGGGGTTGTCATACTCCTCGATGCCGTCGTAGACGTGACCGGTGGTTTTCTCCGAGGATTGCGCCTCGCGCTTGCGATTGGCGAACAGAATCCACGTGATGCCGACAATGGTCATCGCCGTGAGAATGATTACCCAGTAGCTCCAGAAACTAGCCATTCCTTGATCTCCTCCTGCATGGTGCGTTGATTCAGCTCCTCATCCGCGAATGGCAGGTTGGCGGCTTCATCAAATGCCTTCTTTGCGTTTGCTGCTGTAGGCCCAGAAACACAGGCCGATGAATGCGACCGAACAGCAAAGCGGTGCTGAGTCCTCTCAGGTCGTTGATATCCATACTCTCCTAGCGCCTCGATTGCAGCAGGGTGCCCAGGTGTTGCAGGTAGGCAACCAGCGCATCGATTTCCTGTCTTGCCCGGCTACCGCGGCGCTGGCACCGCTGATATCCTCGTCGGTGTAGGGCACGCCGACCGTGCGCAGGGCTTTCATCTTCGGCGGCGGTGTGCTCGCCGTCGATCTCGTTGTCGAACAGCCAGGGGAAACCGGGCATGTTGGATTCCGGCACCACGTCGCGCGGGTTGTACAGGTGAGCGCGGTGCCAGTCGTCGCTGTAGCGTTTGCCGACGCGGGCCAGGTCGGGACCGGTGCGCTTGGAGCCCCACAGGAACGGGTGGTCGTAGACGAACTCACCGGCCACCGAGTAGTGGCCGTAGCGCTCGGTTTCGGCGCGCAGGGGACGGATCATCTGCGAGTGGCAGGTGTTGCAGCCCTCGCGGATGTAGATGTCGCGGCCTTCCAGTTCCAGTGCCGGCAGCGGCTTCAGGCCGGCGATCGGTTCGTTGGCCTGCTTGCCGAAGATCAGCGGTACGATCTCGACCAGGGTGCCGAAGCTGACGGCGACGATGATCAGGATGATCATCAGGCCGATGTTTTTCTCGACTGCATCATGTTTCATTGTCAGCTCCTTATGCCGCGCTTGCAGCAGCCGGGGTCGCCTGCGGTTCGATGTCTTTGCGGCTGGTCATGTAGACGTTGTAGGCCATCATCAACATGCCGGCTGAAGAAGATGGCGCCGCCGATGACGCGCACGACGTAGCCGGGATAGCTGGCTTCCACCGATTCGACAAAGCTGTAGGTGAGGGTGCCGTCCTGGTTGTAGGCGCGCCACATCAGGCCCTGCAGGATGCCGTTCACCCACATGGAGGCGATGTACAGCACGGTGCCGATAGTGGACATCCAGAAGTGCAGCGTTGATCAGGCTGATGCTGTACATGCGCTCGCGGCCGAACAGGATCGGGATCAGGTGGTACATGGCGCCGATGGAGATCATGGCCACCCAGCCCAGAGCGCCGGAGTGCACATGACCGATGGTCCAGTCGGTGTAGTGGGACAGGGCAGTTGACGGTCTTGATCGACATCATCGGGCCTTCGAAGGTGGACATGCCGTAGAAGGACAGGGTCACCACCAGGAAGCGCAGAATCGGGTCGGTGCGCAGTTTGTGCCAGGCGCCGGACAGGGTCATCATGCCGTTGATCATGCCGCCCCAGGAGGGTGCCAGCAGGATCAGGGACATCACCATGCCGAGGCTCTGGGCCCAGTCGGGCAGCGCGGTGTAGTGCAGGTGGTGCGGGCCGGCCCAGATGTAGACGGCGATCAGCGCCCAGAAGTGGACGATAGACAGGCGATAGGAGTACACCGGACGCTCGGCCTGCTTGGGTACGAAGTAGTACATCATGCCGAGGAAGCCGGCGGTCAGGAAGAAGCCCACCGCGTTGTGTCCGTACCACCACTGCACCATGGCGTCGACGGTGCCGGCGTAGATGGAGTAGGACTTGGTCAGCGCGACGGGCATCGCCAGGCTGTTGAAGATGTGCAGCACGGCCACGGCGATGATGAAGGCGCCGAAGAACCAGTTGGCGACGTAGATGTGGTCGGTCTTGCGCTTGGCGATGGTGCCGAAGAACACGATGGCGTACAGCACCCAGACCACGGTGATCAGCATGTCGATCGGCCATTCCAGTTCGGCGTATTCCTTGCTGCTGGTCAATGCCCAGCGGCAGGGTGATGGCGGCCAGCACGATGACCAGCTGCCAGCCCCAGAAGGTGATCGCGGCGAGCTTGTCGGAAATCAGCCGCACCTGGCAGGTGCGCTGCACCACGTAGTAGGAGGTGGCGAACAGCGCGCAGCCGCCGAAGGCGAAAATCACCGCGTTGGTGTGCAGCGGCCGCAGGCGGCCGAAGTGCAGCCAGGGCAGGTCGAAGTTCAGGGCGGGCCAGGCCAGCTGGGCGGCGATCAGTACCCCGACCAGCATGCCGACGATGCCCCAGACCACCGTCATCACGGCGAACTGGCGCACCACCTTGTAGTTGTAGGTGGGGTGTTCCAGTGCAGAGTTAAGCTCGCTCATGGTTCAGTTCCAGTATCAATTACTGTCAAACAAACGGGTATCGGTGTGTCGATCAGTCCGTGAAGGCCGGCGCGGCGCCGTACTCCCAGAGGATAACCGAACCCACCATAATGCAGATCAGGATGACCAGGGCGACCCCGACAACCGCGCTGGAAAACAGGAAGCCGCGCTCCTCGGGGATATCCATGACGATGGGAATGCCCAGGTACAGCAGGTAGACGGACCAGCAGACGGCGACCACGCCGATCAGCAGGTCAATCCACAACAGCGGGTAGAATCCCACCAGCCCAGCGATAAACAGGGGTGTAGAGGTCAGGCCGACGATAACGATGCCCTTGGTGAGGGTGGAGGCGGCGCCGTAGGTGTCGGACATCCAGTGGATAAAATAGCCAATGACCGCCACCGAGGCGACCATCGCCAGGTAGAACAGGACACTGATCTGGCGGGCGCTTTCCACGGTAAGCTTGATTGCCTCGCCACTGTCGCCCACGGTCCAGCCCACCCGGCTGGTGCCGTAGTACCAGGCGACTGCGGGCAGGATGGCGAAGAAGCAGGGAAACAGCAGCAGGGTCCTGAAGGAACTCTCGGGCAGGTCCGCAACGGTACGCCACTGCGCGCTGGGCCTGACCAGTAAGCCAAAGGCATGTTGAATCATTAGATTATTTTCTCCCCGAAACGATGCGGTTTAGTAGCAAAGCGCATAATAGATGAAACGCCCCAAGGCACCTTGATTTGAGTCAAGGCTGCTGACAGGCCGGTGACTGTCAGACGCCCAGGTTGGCCATTTTTTTCAGCCCGTCCACGTCCAGAATCTGGATTTCCTTGTTGTCGACCAGCAGGATTTCCATTTTCTGCATACGGCTGAATACCCGGCTGACGGTTTCCACCGTAAGCCCCAGGTAGTTGCCGATGTCGACCCGCGACATGGGCAGGCGGAACTGGGTTGCGCTCAGTTTGCGCTTGGAATTGCGCGTGGAGATGCTGAGCATCAGGGAAGCCACACGTTCGTCTGCCGAATTTTTGCTCAGCAGGGTGATCAGTTGCTGGTCCTCGGTGATCTCCCGGCTCATCAACTGGAAGAAATGCCGCTGCAGGTTGGGCATCATCGCGCTGAGGCGTTCCAGTGAGGTGAAGGGAATCTCGCAGACCGCGGCGGTTTCCAGGGCTTTTGCCGAGGAGGCGTGGGCGTTGTTGCTGATGCCGTCCATGCCCAGGATTTCGCCGGGGAAGTAAAACCCCGTGACCTGCTCGCGGCCGTCATCGGTGGTCTTGTAGGCCTTGAGGGTGCCGGAGCGGACGGCGAATACGGACTGGAAGTCGTCTCCCTCGCGGTACAGGTGCTGGCTTTTCTGCAGGGGTTTGCTGCGCTGGATGATGTCGTCCAGCTGCTGGATATCGTCGGATTCCAGGGCCAGCGGCAGGCAGATGCTGTTCAGCCGGCAGTTGCCGCAGTTCACCTGATAGTCGTGGACACAGCGCTTGAGTTCCACACCATCCCCCGCATCCGCCAATCTGATCGTCATGCCGAACTCCCTACCTGCCCGAGGGTGGCAGTATAGACGAATTGGGCGCTTGTCTGTAGCTCGATTTTCTAGATGGTAGCGGAGAACCTAGGCGGCGGCTGGTCGCCCTGGTGGGCGTTCAGGTAGGCGTCGAAGGGCATGCAGATATTGCGCAGGAAGGGTCTGCCGCGATGGGTCACCAGGATTTCCCGGTCACCGATTTGCAGCAACCCGTCCTGGGCCATGGGCTGCAGGGCGGCGAGTTCGGCCGTGAAGTCGCGCAGGAAGTCTATGCCGAACTGGCGGTTGCATTCCGGAATGTCCAGCTTCAGCTCGGAGATGAGGCTCATGATAATGTGGCGGCGCAGCTTGTCGTCCTGGTTGACCTTGCAGCCGCGGGTAAACGTCAGGCCTCCGGCATCCACCAGTTCATAGTAACTGGCCAGGTCGCGCTCGTTTTGCAGGTAGAAATCGCCGATCTGGCTGATTGCGGACACCCCCAGTCCCAGCAGGTCATCGGCCATATGCAGCGAATAGCCCTGGAAGTTGCGCTGCAGCCGGCCCTCGTCCAGCGCCAGCGCCAGCTCATCTGCCGGCAGCACGTAGTGATCCATGCCGATGTGCAGGTAGCCGGCGTCCTGCAGCGTATGGCTGATCATCTGCTGCAACAGCAGTTTCTCTTCCGGGCTGGGCAGGGTCAGGCGGTCGATGGCGCGCTGGCTGCTGAAACGCTGCGGCAGGTGGGCATAGTTGTAGCAGGCGATGCGGTCTGGTCGCAGGGTATTCACCTGGCGCAGGGTCTCGCGCATGGTGTAGCGGTCCTGGCGAGGCAGCCCGTAGATAAGATCGAAACTCAGGGAACGGAAATGATGGGAGCGGATGCAGTCCACCAGCTCCGCCACCTGCTCGTAGGGCTGGACGCGGTTGACCGCCTGCTGCACCAGTGGGTCGAAATCCTGGATCCCCAGGCTGATGCGGTTGAATCCCACCCCCTTGAGCAGGGCGATGGTTGCCGGTGCGATGGTGCGGGGATCGATCTCGATGGAATACTCCCGGTAGCTCCTTGTCCAGCAGGCGAAAATGGCTCGCCAGCATATGCATCAGCTCGGTGATTTCCGCGTTGTCCAGGTAGGTGGGCGTGCCGCCACCCCAGTGCATCTGGGTGATAGGACGCTGCTTGCCGACCAGTTGGGCCTGTTGCTCGATTTCACGCTGCAGGCGATCCAGGTACTGCCGCGCCACGCCTTTTTCCCTGGTGACGATCTTGTTGCAGGCGCAGTAGTAGCAGATGTCCCGGCAGAAGGGCAGGTGCAGGTACAGGGACAGCGGCGCGCGCTTGTGGTCCCCATCCCTGTTTTGCCAGGCCAGGTACTGCTCTAGCGGGAAATCCTGGCGGAACTGGGGCGCGGTCGGGTAGGAGGTATAACGCGGGCCGTCGCAGGCGTACCGGGCGGCCAGCTCCATGTCCGCCAGGTGTTCGGCTGGTATGCCCGAGGCGGCGGGATCCGGCATTATACTCGTCATAATTGCTACAGGCCTTGATATCACAGTCGGCACCGTAGCAAGACCTGGCCCCGGGAGCGTTGACATAGGTCAACGGGTAGCTTCGCGGTCCCGGGCAACGGGGTTCTACCCCAGTGACGCCACGCTCTTGATGACCATGCGCACCAGCTCCGCCTGGCGTGATACGCCGGTCTTGGCGAAAATGGACTTCAGCTGTGCCCGGGCGGTATGGGGAGAGATGTTCTGCGCCTCTGAGACTTCGCTGAGGCTGAGGCCGCGGGCCAGCAAGATGGCCACATTGGCTTCCGCCGGTGACAGGGCGAACAGTTCCCCGAGTATCTGCTGGGAGGCGGAATCGCGCTGCAGGGGATCGCTGATGAAAACTGCTGCGCAGGGTCCCACCTGGCCCTCCACGCCCGCTGGACCCGGTACTGGCTTGATGACCAGGCCCAGGGGGGGCGCCCCTCCGGGCGGGTTACCCGCAGCGCCCGGACCACGGATGCGCGGCCTGCCTGCTGGGCCCTGAGCACACTCGCCAGCGCATCCTGCAGTGCCTGGTTGGCATCCCGGCTCGCCAATTGCAGCTGGCCGCCCCGCAGGCTCAGGCCACCCGCATCCTTGAGCAGGGCCGAGGCCAGGGCGTTGGTGTTCAGGACGCGGCCTTTGTCGTCGAGGATGATGGTCGCCACCGATAACTGGTCCACCGCGCCGCTGTAGATGTCCCGTTCCGAGGCCATCCGGCTGAGCCGGTCGTAGATCAGCGCCGCCTGGCGCAGGTGTAGCGCGAGCGCCTGCAGCAGCGCCCGGTCGCCGTCGTCGAAGGGTTGTTCCTCCCGGCGCCGGGAGCAGCGCAGCCGCACCAGCAGTCCCTCCGGCTCACCAGTATCCAGCCCCAGGATGCGGAACAGGCCGATGGGCTGCAGATAGTGCAGGTAATAGTCCGAAGCGGTGAGCTCTGCGTCCGACAGGATATCTTCCAGGGCGATCACCCGGTCCAGGGGCAGGTTGACGAAGGGATCGAGTGAGAAAAACTGCTCGCGGTAGGCCGTTACTTCCCAGTCTGCCGGGTCGGCGAGGGGGGCGGTCCGGGGCACCCCCTGCGGGTCAGGGCGCACACAGTTGAGAATGACGCCACGATCATCCGCGGAGGGGGGGCGCAGCACCAGCGATACTACCTGCGCGTCCAGGGCCTCACGCAGGGCGGGCAGGGCGCTGTGCCAGGGCGGTTGTTCCAGCACTCCCTGGTAAACCAGGCGTACCAGTCGGTCATAGTGAGTGTCGAACAAGGCCTGGTCCACGGCGGGAAGGCCGCCCCTATTTTTCTATGGTCGACAGATTCTGGGCGACCTCGGCCAGCAGCTTCGGCCGACCCACACCCCAGCCCTGCAGGTAATCCACGCCGATTTCACGGAGTTTCTCCACGATCTGGTCGTTCTCCACTGACTCGGCGATGGTCTCCTGCCCCAGGAAGTGGGCCAGGTCATTGATGGAGCGCGCGATGGCATAATCATTGCGGCTATTATGAATATCCACCACGAAACTGCCGTCTATCTTCACATAATCAACCGGTAATTCCCGCAGGTAATTGTGGCTGGCCAGGCCCGTGCCGAAGTCATCGATAGAAAATTTGCAGCCGATGTTGCGGAAGGCGCGCACGAAATCGGCCGCCTTGACCAGATTGGAGATCGTGCCTGTCTCAGTGATCTCGAAACACACCCGGCTGGTGCCCACGCCGTACTCGGAGATCTGTTCGAACAGGTAGTCCATGAATTCGTCGTCCGTCACACTCATGCCCGACAGGTTGATGGACAGACTGGGTATGACCTTCTGGGCATCCATCAGTTGGCTGATCCAGCGAAAGGCCTCACGCACCACCCAGCGGTCAACCAGGGTCATGAAGCCGTAGCGCTCCGCCGAGGCGATGAAGCTGCTGGGGGAGGCCAGCGTGCCATCCTTGTTGCTGATCCCCAGCAGCAGCTCGTAGTGCAGGCTCTCGACGGCATCGCCGGTGATGCGCGTCTGCACGATGGGCTGGGCCTGCAGCACAAAGCGATCCGTGGCGACCGCCTGCTCCAGGTCTTTTTTGACTCGCTGTTTTTCCCGGGTGTAGGTGCTGGCGGCCGTCTGGTCTTCTATGAACGGCACCACACGGTTGCGGCCCTGCTCCTTGGCGTGGTGCATGGCGGTGCGCGCGGAGTCCAGTATGGTGTTTACATCCGGGCTGTACTCCCGCACAGGCGCCACCCCGATGGATACTGTGAAGCTGATATTCTCGCCCTCTATATCGACACTGCTGGCTTCAATGTCGCGGCGGATTTTCTCGGCCAAGTGCATGGCCTGCTCGATGTCGCGATCCAGCAACAGCACCGCGAAGCTGTCGGATTCCAGGCGCGCCGAAGAGGATTTCTTGCCGTGTAACTGGGCCAGCAGGCGGGCGAATTCGAGCAGTACCTGGTCGCCGTGGACGCGATCGTACACCTCGTTGACCAGCTTGAACTGGTCGACGTTCAGGTATAGCACCGCGTGCTGCGAGTGCCGGGCCCGGGCGTGGCGCAGGGCCCGCTGCACCTGGTCCACAAAGGTATCGCGGTTGATCAGGCGGGTCAGTGAGTCGTGGTTGCGCGAGAAGCTGAGGGTCTTTTGTACATGTTCCAGGGTCTCGTAGAGACTCTTGTCCACCACCGAGAGGCGATCGGCAGGCGCGGGCGGCTGCATGCCCTTGCTGAGCTGGCGGGCCAGCTGTATGGCGCTTAGGTCGGCGATTTTCTGGCCTCTCTCGTTGACGAAGATGAAGCGGTCGCGCTCTTCGCTGATCCAGGCCAGCTGGATACGCACCTTGCGGCCGTTCTTGTCGCGGTAGGTCAGCCAGCTGTCTTTCTCCAGTTGTTCCACCCGCTTGACCCAGCGGCGCAGGCGCGGCAGGTCCTCTATACGGGCGCGAATCTCCGCCGGTTCCGGGGCCGCTTCGGTCGCGCTGCTGCGATCGACCAGCTCCACCTCCCTGTTGCCCGCGACGATTTCCCGCAGCTCTTCCAGCACCGGCTGGTGAGAGACATTGGTGGGCAGCGCCGAGGCGAGCTGCTGGCCTATCATGTCGATCAGGGTGCCCGCTTCCAGGCCCCGCTGCATCAGCAGGTCGTCGCCGGCTTCGCCCTGTTCGTGCTGGCTGAGCCACAGGTTGAGTTGGTCCAGTGTCTTGAGGAGCTCTATCCAGGCATCACTGTCGGGCCCCTCCCTGACGCAGGTGAGCACCAGCAGGTCCCGCCAGCCGTTTTCGACCAGGTCCACCAGCACCCTGGGAGTGCTGGCCGTGCCAATGCGCTCGGCAAGGGCCTTGTCTACCAGGTGCTGGGCCCGATGCAGTTTGTCCTGGCCCTCCTGGATGCGAACCACCCGTTCCACGTTGCGGGACAGGGCTCGTTCCTGCTGCGCTGCCAGGCTCTCGATTTTCCGCAGGGCCATCTCAAAAACCGCGGCATCTTCCGCGTAGTTTTCGACGATGTCCTCGACGATGCCGGCGATGCGTGTCTCCAGCGCCTTATTGGGGAAGTTGGCGGAGTTGGCCAGCTGGGCGAGTTTGTCCAGGGTGGTCCTGGCCGGGTGATTGCGGTCCAGGAAGAAGCGCTGGTCCATCAGGGCCAGTTTCGCCAGGGGGATATGCAGGTCCCCCAGGGCGGGCTTCAGATCCGCGGTCACATCCAGCTGGGCCCTGATAGTACCGAACAGGTTGTCGACCAGGTCCAGCTGGTTGAGGCTGTCCGCAGTGAGCCCGGCGGTTTCTTTCAGCTGCTCCAGGCTCTCCTTGTTGTTGGCCAGGTACTCCCGCAGGGAGCTGCCCTGTTCCACGGCGGCCCGTACCTCGGCGTTGCGCTGCAGGCTATCCAGCGCCCTGGCTATGTCCCGGGACCCCGCCAGCTGCTGCTGCCCGACCTCAGCGGCGCCCAGGGCGCTGCCATCCCAGCCGCCGCCCACTGCCGCCGCCGATCCCGGCTGGCCCGAGGCGCCGGGGGGTTGCTCGGCGGTGCGCCGGAAGTTCAGGGCATCGATGACCGACTTGTAGATATCGTCATATTTGGACGGCCGCGCGGTCCCGCCCTGTTCACTGGCGCGGCTCTGCTGGTTGGCTATATTCCTGGCGATGTCCGCCAGGGTGGCCTCCTTGTCGGCGGCCGTTTTGCCGGGCTTGGGCGGCTCCTCGCGGGCCGGCTTCTGTGCTGCTTTTGGGGCGGCGCGTGGCTTGCGCGCTTCGAAGTCGTTTCGCAGCAGGCTGCCCTTGGCCTCGATCTCCTGTTCCAGGCCCGGACGTATACCGCTGGCCGCCAGGCCCTGGTTCAGCCGGGTGTAGTAACCATCGAGATCGCGCATGAACTCCCGGGTGAAGAAATCGAAAATCTTCAACAGCACCGGCCCGGGGTACTTCTGGGCATTGATGACCTGCTGGAAAGCTCTGCTCAGGTGGCGCACGTGCACCGGCAGGCGGAGTTTTTTCGGGTTGGCCCCCAGCAGTTCCGCCGTGCGTATGACCAGTGCCTCGAGCTGGATGTGGTAGGCGTCCTCGCCCTCAGCGATCATGCGGTCCAGGGCCAGCGAGCTTTCGAATTCGGCGGTGTCCACCAGGTTGAGCTGGTCGCTGTGTTGATCGTCCCTGGGCTGCAGGTAGTCATCCTGTTTCTGCGGCAGGGGCTGGTCATACAGGTCGTCCAGCCGCTTGATGACCGCCGCGGTTATGGCCTCGGCGTTGCGCCGTAGGGCTACGGTGGCGTCATAGAAAATATTCTGGTCGGAGCTGGAGTGCCTCACCTGGGTGGAGAGGTCAAACAGGTAATTGGCGAGTTCGGCCAGGAAAGGTTTCAGCCGCTTTTCCATTTCCGCCAGGCTGTGGCGGCGCAGCGCCTGCAGAATGTCTTGCGGCGCATGCTTGCGGCCCGGTATCGATTCGGCGGTCGGCTGCGCGGCGGTAGTCGGCACTGGCCTGGGCCCGGGGCGGGGAGCGGCTGCCGGGGCCCTGGTGATGAGCTTGGCGCACTGGCGCGCGCTGTCTTCCTCTGGATCCTGGAAGCGCAGCGACAATGTGCCGCTGCTCACGGCCTCTATCGCAACCATGCACGGCGGCGGTCTGCTCTCCCCGGGGTCCAGCGGTGACACTTTGAGGGTCGCGGCTGCGCCGCTTTGCAACACCGGCTCCTTGCCGTCCGCGGCCTTGCGGATGACGCGGGTGGAGTTCAGCTGCAGGCGATTGCCAGGCAGGGCACTCAGCTGTCCCCCAGCCTGGCACCATCGTCCAGTTCCAGGGTGGCCGGGCGCTCGACGGTCTGGTGCTGGGAATCGGGCATGAAATTAACGGATCCGTGTCAGGGGCCGGTTGCGTGCAGAGCCGGATATTCTTGTACTGTCTGGATTGGGCTGAGTATACCCCGATATCGATTGGCCACAAGCTCTGCCGGCAACAAGCGCCCCCTGGCGGCCCGCCTAGTTAGCCGCATTGGACGCGGTCAGGAAGGCGGGTTTCTCGCCGCCACCGTGGACCGCGAAACTGGTACCGCTGATGTAGGAGGCCAGGGGGGAGGCGAGAAACAGGCAGGCGTTGCCGATATCCTGCGGGCGGCCCATGCGCCCCAGCGGTATGGTCGCCGCCACCGCGGCCAGGCCGGCCGCATCGCCGTAGTGCAGCTGGCTCTGCTCGGTTTCCGTCAGGCCGGCGACCACCGCGTTGACCCGCACCCTGGGGGCCCATTCCACTGCCAGGGAACTGCCCAGGTTGACCAGCCCGGCCTTGGCGGCACCGTAAGCGGCCGTGCCGGGAGAGGGGCGCAGGGTACTGACGCTGGCGATATTGATGATGCTGCCGCCTTCCTCCTGCTGCTGCATCACCCTGTTGGCCACCTGGGTGAAGTTCAGCGGGGCGATCAGGTTGAGCCGAATGATGGCCTCGGAGAAGCGCGGCGAGGCGGTGGCGGCATCGGCGTGGGGCGCGCCGCCGGCGTTGTTGACCAGCACGTCGAGGCGGCCGAAGCGCTCCAGGGTGAAATTCACGCAGGCTTCGACCTGCTCGTAGTCGCGCACATCGCAAGGGGTGAACAGCGCCTTACGCCCGCCGCCCTGTGGCAGCGTTTCGGGTTGCGAGCGGCCACAGATCACCACCTCGGCCCCCGCCGTCAGGAAACACTCCGGCTATGCCCCTGCCTATGCCCTTGCCGCCGCCGGTCACGATGACGGTTTTACCGGTAAAATCCAGGGGGTTGTTCATTTTCTCGGACTCCAGGGCCAGGTCTCCAGGCCGCGCTTGTGGTCGGCGGGTGATTTTCATAATATGCCTGCGGCATGCGCGCATCTAACCCAATTCTTCGGGGCTGGACATGCCCGGCACCGCTGGCATCGATACACTTCACTACTCCTACACGGGAATATCATCCATGACGACAGAAAAACTTACCCGTACTCGCTATTCTTGGCGGTACCGGCGACCTCGGCACCGGGCTCGCCCGGCGCTGGGCCCAGGCCGGTTACAGCGTAATCATAGGCTCGCGAACCCTGGAAAAGGCCGAGGCTGCGGTGGCGGACTTGCGCGAGGTAATGGCCGAGCGCGGCGTCGCCGCGGTCACGGTGCGGGCCATGGCAAATGCCGACGGCGGCGCGGGCGGCGGATATCGTCACCCTCACCGTGCCCTTCAGCCACCAGGTGAGCACCCTGGAGTCGGTGCGCTCCGGCGCTGCAGGGCAAGATCCTGATCGACGTCACCGTGCCCCTGGTGCCGCCGCAGGTGGCGCGGGTGCAGCTGCCGCGCCCAGGGCAGCGCCGGGCAGATCGCCCAGGAACTGCTGGGCGACGAGGTGAGCGTCGTGTCGGCCTTCCAGAACGTCGCGGCTGCCCACCTGCAGGAGGGCAAGGGCGTAGAGTGCGACGTGCTGGTGTGCGGCAACAAGAAGGACGCCCGGGAGCAGGTCATCAAACTGGTCGAGGCGGCGGGCATGCGCGGTTTTCACGCCGGCATGATCAACAACGCCGCGGCAGCCGAGGCCCTCACCTCGGTGCTGATTGCCATCAACAAGCAGTACGGCTGCCATGCCGGCATCAAGATCAGTGGCCTGGACGATGCCTGATGAGCCGCGACGGCTGGAGTTGATTCGCCCTGCGAGGGATTTCCCCTTGTCCAGCCGGGAGATAACCTGGTAGAGCTGTTGACTGCGTCCCTGGCGGCCAACTCACCTGGTGCTGGCAAGAGGGCGATGTGCTGGTGATTGCCCAGAAAATCGTCTCCAAGGCCGAGGACCGCTATATGCGCCTGGCGGAGGTAGAGCCCTCAGAGCGGGCCCTTGCGCTGGCGCAGGAGGCCCACAAGGACCCGCGCCTGGTGGAGCTCATCCTGCGGGAGAGCCGCGAGGTCATGCGGGTGCGACCGGGTGTCATTATCGTGGAGCACCGCAACGGCTATGTGCACGCCAACGCGGGTATCGACAAGTCCAATATCACCCACCCCGAGGGCGATCCCCGGGTGCTGTTGCTGCCCCGGGATCCGGACGCGTCGGCCGCTGCCCTGCGCCAGGCGCTGGCTGCGTGCACCGGCATTGCCCCCCAGGTCATCATCAACGACAGCGCCGGGCGCGCCTGGCGCAATGGCACGGTGGGTATCGCCATTGGTACCGCGGGGCTGGAACCGGTGCGCGACCAGGTCGGCGAGCGCGACCTGTGCGGCAACGTGCTGGAAGTGACCCAGCCCGCCGAGGCCGACGAACTGGCCGCGGCGGCCTCGCTGTTGATGGGGCAGGCGGCCGAGGCTCGCCCCGTGGTGCTGGTCCGCGGCGCCCGGCTGGGGCGCGCGGAGTGCGGCTCCGGTGCCCTGTTGCGGGAGCGGGCCATGGACCTGTTCCGTTGACCGCAGCTTCCGCAGGCACGGTACTGGCACTCTCCGGTGGCGTCGGCGGGGCCAAGCTGGCGCTGGGCCTGGAGGATGTACTGTCACCCGGCCAGCTGCAGGTGCTGGTCAATACCGGGGACGACTTCGAGCACCTGGGCCTGCGCATCAGCCCCGATATCGATACGCTGCTGTACACCCTTGCCGGGCGGGCCAACCAGCAATTGGGCTGGGGGCTGGCCGGTGAGACCTGGCAGGTCATGCAGGCCCTGGAGCAGCTGGGCGGGGAAACCTGGTTTCGGCTCGGGGACCGGGACCTGGCCACCCATCTGTGGCGCAGCCAGCAGCTGGCGTCCGGCAGGGGGCTGGCCGCGGTGACCGCCGACCTGGCCCAGCGCCTGGGGGTGCGCAGCCTCGTCTACCCGATGAGTGACGATCCGGTCGCCACCACTGTGCACTCGGATCGCGGTGAGCTGCCCTTCCAGCATTATTTTGTGCGCTACCAGTGTGAGCCGGTCGTGACGGGCTTCACGTTCGAGGGCATAGCCGCCGCCACACCCAACAGCGAGGTGATGCGCCAGCTGCGAAAAGAATGCTACCACGCCGTGGTAATCTGCCCGTCCAATCCGTTTGTCAGTGTTGAACCGATACTGCAGCTTCCCGGTCTGTGGCCCGCCCTGCGCGACCACCCCGCGCCGGTGATCGTGGTGTCGCCCATCGTCGCCGGGCAGGCCATCAAGGGCCCCGCGGCCAAGATGATGAGCGAGTTGGGCCAGGGCGCCTCGGCCCTGGAAGTGGCTCGGTATTACTGCACCCGCTATCCTGGGCTGGTTGACTGTTTCGTCATCGATACCAGTGACGCTAAACTGGCGGGGGACATTGGGGAACTGGGTATAGAGGTGGCGATCACTTCCACGATTATGAAAAGCCGCACAGACAAGCAGGCGCTGGCGCGCTTCTGCCTGGCACTGGGCGGGGCCTGACGTCCATGGCCCAGGCACTGGTGCCCCTGAAAGACCTGGTGCAGGCCAAGACCCGGCTGGCGGGACTGCTGCGCCCCTCCGAGCGCAGGGCCCTGGCCCAGGCCATGCTGGAAGACGTTTTGCAGGTGCTGGTCGGCCACCCCCGCATCCGGCGGGTCACGCTGCTGTCCGATGACCCCGCCGCACCGCTGCTGGCGCGGCAGTGGGGCCTGGATCACTGGCCGCAAAGCGAGCGGGGGGGCAGCGGCCTCAACGAGGAGCTCAGCCGCGCCAGCGAACGACTGCTGCCGCCGGAGGGGGGCGAGTACGAGCCGTTGCTGGTACTGCATGCGGATCTGCCGCTGTTGTCCGCAGCGGATATCACAGCGGTACTGGATAACCACAGCGAGGGCGGCGGGCTCGTCATCGGTTGCGATCACCGCGGCACAGGCACCAATCTACTGGCGTTCGGGCACCGCGCCATGCCGCGTTTCTGTTTTGGTGTGGACAGCTGCGCGCAACACCTGGCGGCGGCCGCGCAGGCGGGCACGCCGGCGCGCGTGCTGCGCAGGGAGGGCATCGCCCTGGATGTGGACGAGCCGCGGGACGTCGCCGCGCTGCTGGCCCGCTTGCCCGCATCCCGGAGCCAGCATACCCAGGCGCTGCTGAATGCGACGCCACTGGGCAGCAGGATAAGCCTGGCCCTGGCCTCGCTGAGTCCGCTGTCATCGATGACAACAAATCAGGGGAAGGGTTGATGGGCGAATGGCATAGTTTACGGGACGGGCTGCTGGCCGGCGAACTGCTCAGTGCCGGGCAGGCGCTGGCGCTGGCCGATGGCGCCGATACGGCAGCCCTCTGCGCCCTGGCCGCGGAGCTGCGCGACCAGGGGCATGGCAACGTGATCACTTATTCGCGCAAGGTGTTCATCCCCCTGACGCAGCTGTGCCGCGACGTCTGTCACTACTGCACTTTCGCGCAGACCCCCAAAAAAATCGAGCGGCCCTTCATGAGTGTGGAGGAGGTGCTGCAGTTGTGCCGCGAGGGCGCCCGCCAGGGTTGCCAGGAAGCGCTGTTCACCCTGGGCGAGCGGCCTGAATTGCGCTACGGGGCGGCCCGGCGCGCCCTGCAGGAACTCGGTTTCAGCGACACGCTCTCCTATGTGCACCACGTGGCGGAGCGGGTGCTGGAGGAGACCGGGCTGCTGCCGCATATCAACGCCGGCTGCATGGATGCGGCCGAAATCGCCGGCCTGCGCCAGGTGAGCGCCTCCATGGGGATCATGCTTGAGTCTGCCTCGCCGCGCCTGTGCGAAAAGGGCATGCCGCATTACGGTTCACCGGACAAGGTGCCGGCCCGCCGCCTGCAGACCCTGGAGTTGGCCGGGGAGGCCGCCGTGCCGTTTACCTCCGGTATCCTGATCGGCATCGGCGAGACCCGGCGCGAGCGGGTCGAATCGCTGCTGGCGCTGCGCGCGGTGCACCAGCGTCACGGCCACCTCCAGGAAGTCATCGTACAGAATTTCCGCGCCAAGCCCGGCACGCTGATGGCCCGCGCACCGGAGCCCGACCTGGACGAGCTGCTGTGGAGCATCGCCATCGCGCGGCTGGTATTCGGTCCGGAGATGAATATCCAGGCGCCCCCCAACCTCAGCCCGGGGGTACTGCCGCAGCTGGTGGCGCGCCGGCATCAACGACTGGGGCGGCGTGTCGCCGCTGACGCCGGATCATGTCAATCCGGAGGCGCCCTGGCCTCACCTGGAGGAGCTGGCGCGGGAGACCGCCGCCGCCGGCAAGTTCCTGGATCAGCGCCTGACCATTTACCCCGCCTACGCCAGCGCGCCCCGGCGCTGGCTGGATCCGGCCCTGGTACCCGCGGTGCTGCGCCAGAGCGACAGCGAGGGTTTTGCCCGGCGTGACGACTGGGTGCCTGGAGAGCGCCGGCCGGTGCCGGCCCTGGAAGCGGCCCTGCTGCGCAGCAGGCCGGCGCCGCAGCGGGTCGGCGGCCGACCTGCGCGCCATCGTCGAGCGCTGCCGGCCGCGGCGAGCGAACTGGGCGAAGCAGGAGATAGAGCGCCTGTTCAGCGTGCGCGGCGAGGAGTTCGCCTGGCTGGTGCGGCGCCGCCGACGACCTGCGTCGCCAGAGCAGCGGCGACACGGTCAGCTACGTGGTGAACCGCAATATCAATTACACCAACGTGTGTTACTTCAAGTGCCAGTTCTGCGCCTTTTCCAAGGGCAAGCACAGCGCCGAGTTGCGCGGCAAGCCCTACGACATCAGCGGCGAAGACATCGCCGAGCGCTGTGTCGAGGCCTGGCAGCGCGGTGCCACCGAGGTGTGCATGCAGGGCGGCATCCACCCGGATTACACCGGCCAGACCTACCTGGATATCCTGCACACCGTGCGCGCCGCCACCCCGGGCATGCACGTGCACGCCTTTTCACCCCTGGAGGTCTCCCAGGGCGCCGCGACCCTGGGGCGTGACGCTGGCGGTTTTCCTGTCCCGGCTCAGGGAGGCGGGGCTGGCCACGCTGCCGGGTACCGCCGCCGAGATACTGCGACGACGAGGTGCGCCGGGAGCTGTGCCCCGACAAGCTCAGTACCGACGAGTGGCTGCGAGGTCATAGAGGCGGCCCACGATGCGGGCCTGCGCACCACGGCCACCATCATGTACGGTCATATAGACCGCCCCCGGCACTGGGCGCGCCACCTGCGGCTGGTGCGCCAGTTGCAACAGCGCACTGGTGGCTTCACCGAGTTCGTGCCGCTGCCCTTCGTGCACATGGAAGCGCCCATGTACCTGCGCGGCAGGGCCCGCAGGGGCCCGACCTTCCGGGAAGCGGTGCTGATGCATGCGGTAGCGAGGCTGGTGCTGTACGGGCTGATCGACAATATCCAGGTGTCGTGGGTGAAGATGGGCGAGGCGGGCGTGGCCGCCTGCCTGGCCGCGGGCGCCAACGACCTGGGCGGCACCCTGATGAACGAGAGCATTACCCGCGCGGCGGGCTCCGATCACGGGCAGGAGTGGCCGCCGGCCTACATGGAACAGCAGATCAGCGCCCTGGGGCGCACCCCGCGCATGCGCACCACCCTCTACGCCGACGCCGGGTCGCAGCGGCAGGCCGCGGCCTTCAGCGCCGCGCCGCTGGCGCCCGTGGTCAACGCGGCCGCCGGTAAACGCCAGCGCAGCAAGCGACTGGTGCCCCTGGTGGCGCTGGATACCGCCGCGCACCCTGTAGCGGCAGCGCCTGATGGGGAGCAGCAGCTGTACCATGAGGTGGTGCTGCTGGCGTCCTGTAATTGAAGCCGGGCGCGTCGCCGCACGCAGACAGGGCGGTGCAACTGGAACCCAGTTGGCTGGCGCGGCTGGAGCCGGAGTTCGCCCAGCCCTACATGACGCAACTGCGCGGCTTCCTGCAGGCCGAGAAACGGGCCGGCAAGCGGATATTCCCTCCCGGGGACGAGATTTTTGAGGCCTTTGCCCATACGCCCCTGGAGCGGGTAAAGGTTGTTATCCTGGGCCAGGATCCCTACCACGGCGAGGGACAGGCCCACGGCCTGTGCTTCTCGGTGCGCCCGGGGGTCAAGGTGCCGCCCTCGCTGCAGAACATCTACCGGGAAATTCACGACGAACTGGGTCACCCGATCCCCCGCCACGGGCACCTGACGCCCTGGGCGGAGCAGGGGGTGCTATTGCTCAACAGTGTGTTGTCTGTGGAATGCGGACGGGCGGGCTCGCACCAGGGCAAGGGCTGGGAGACGTTTACCGACCGGGTGGTCGATGTCGTCAACCGCGAGTGCGAATCCGTGGTATTCATGCTGTGGGGCAGTTACGCCCAGCGCAAGGGCGCACTTATCGACCGCCAGCGTCACTGCGTGCTCACGGCGCCGCATCCTTCGCCCCTGAGTGCGCACCGGGGCTTCTTCGGTTGCGGCCATTTTGCCGCCGCCAACGACTACCTGCGCGCGCAGGGCCGCGAGCCCATAGACTGGAGCCTGCCGGAAGCGTCCTGACGTCGGCCAGCTGCGCTCATTGCGGCACGGGGTAGGGCAGTTCGCCCAGCGCCAGCCGGGGACCCGCGGAGCTGGCCAGGTGCAGTCCCCGGGTGGCGCCCTCCCGGGTGGCGGTGACCAGCAGCTGCCATTGGCCATCTTCGTCGCGGGCCGCGTTGACCACAGTGCCCACGCTCTGCTCGCCCTCGCTATACAGTGCCAGCCCGGCCGCCGGCTGGTCGCCGCCGGCGGGTTCGCCCCGGGCGAGGCTGGCCAGGTAGAGGCGGCGCTTGGGCTTGCCCCGGTAATGCATGCGCGCGATCACCTCCTGCCCGGTGTAACAGCCCTTGCTGAAGCTGACATGCCCGGTGAGGTCGTAGTTGAGCATCTGCGGGATGAACTCGCCGCTGGTCGCCGCCGCAATCCGCGGGACGCCCGCCCTGATCAGGCTGGCCTCCCAGGCGGTCCTGGTTGCGGGCGAGGCGTCCTGTTTCAGCCTGTCCAGCAAGGCGTCGGCCTGTTCGCCTCGCAGCAGGCACTCGAACATTTCGCCGCCGGCGTCGGTCTGCACCAGTACCCGGCCCTCACCCTGGCTGGTCTCATATTGCCCACCCGGCACCTCGCCGAAAGTCCCGCGCAGCGCGCTCGCTGCCTGTGGGCCCCAGCAGCCGACCAGCCGCCAGTCATCGTCGTCCGCCAGCAGCCGGGACTTGGAAAACACGATGTACTTCGCCAGCGCCGCAGCACTGCCGGCGCGCAGGTCGCTGCGCAGGCGCAGGGCCACATGCCCGGGGGCCAGCTGCAGCAGCAGGAAGTCACAGATCACCCGGCCCTGGGGCGTGCAGTACAGCCCGGGCAGGGCTTGCTCGCTACTGAGCTTGCGGGTATCGCAGGTCAACTGCCCCTGGAGGAAGGTCAGGGTATCCGGTCCCTCCAGGTGCAGCAGGGCTTCGTTGTCCAGGACAGTGAAACAGCAGTTCAAGTTGGTGACCTCGTTGGCATGGCCGCACAATCATAGGGCCTGGCCGCGGCGCTGTCAGCAAGACCGCCACCGGCGCGGACAAGTGGCGGCAAATGAGGCTATACTGCCGCGCTTTGATGAACGGATAACGCAGCATGGCAGGCATGATAACGGACGAGGAACTCAATCGTATGCGCTGGGCGGCCCGGCGCGGCATGCTGGAGCTGGACCTGGTGCTGGAACCGTTCGTGGTGGCCCGCTATGCCCGTCTCGATGCACTGGACAGGCAGCGCTTCCAGCAGTTGATGCTATGCGAGGACCAGGACCTGTTCGCCTGGTTCCTGGGCCGCCAGCAGCCCGAGGACGAGGAGCTCGCCGCCATTGTCAGCCAGGTACTCGACTTCACCCGCACCAAACCTGCCGATAGGTAAGTCCCGGCTCAGGGGGCTGCTTTGCCTGCTGTTGGCGCTGTGCCTGGGCGCCAGTCTGGTGCTGCTGGGCCGACGGGGCTACCCGCTGCTCGCGCTGTCCCTGCTGCTGCCCACCGCCTGCTGCTACCTCGCCCAACTGCGCGCCAGTAGGGTAACGGCCCTGCACTGGCGGGCGGGGCAGTGGACCCTGCAGCGCGGCTCGGAGCGTATTCCGATACGGATATTGCCCGGCAGCAGCTGCCTGCCCTGGGTAGTCTACCTGGGCTGGGCCTCGCTGGCTGACCGGCGGCGCGGCTCCCTGTGGTTGTTCGCCGACAGTGCCCCGGCCGGGGCCTGGCGGCGCTTGCGGGTGCGCTTAGCCCTGCAGCGCTGAGTTGTCGGGCTGCAGCACGGTATCCTCGGCCGTCGGCAGTTGGTCCGGATAGTCCAGGGTGTAGTGCAGGCCGCGGCTCTCCTTGCGCGAGATGGCGCAGCGGATCATCAGTTCCGCCACCATCGCCAGGTTGCGCAATTCCAGCAGGTCGTTGCCCACCTTGTAATTGCCGTAGTACTCGGCGATCTCCGCCTGCAGCAGCTCGACCCTGTGCAGCGCGCGCTGCAGGCGCTTGTTGGTGCGGACGATGCCCACATAGTCCCACATGAAGCGCCGCAGCTCGTCCCAGTTGTGGGAGATCACCACATCCTCGTCCGAGTCGGTGACCTGGCTTTCGTCCCAGGGGGGCGCCGGGTCCGGCGCGCCTGTGCCGGGCAGCGTGGCGGCGATGTCACCGGCGGCTGACTCGGCGTACACGATACACTCCAGCAGGGAGTTGCTGGCCATGCGGTTGGCGCCGTGCAGGCCGGTGCAGGAGGTCTCGCCGATGGCGTACAGTCCCGGCAGGTCGGTGCGGCCGCGGGTGTCCACCACCACGCCGCCACAGGTGTAGTGGGCCGCCGGTACCACCGGGATGGGTTCGCTGCCGATGTCGATCCCCAACTCGGCGCAGCGCTCCATGATGGTGGGAAAATGGCTGCGCAGGAAATCCCGGGGCTTGTGGGAGATGTCCAGGAACACGCAATCCGCTCCCAAGCGCTTCATTTCATGGTCTATGGCGCGGGCCACGATATCCCGCGGCGCCAGTTCCCCGCGCTCGTCGAAGCGCTGCATGAAGCGGTCGCCGTCCGGCAGCAGCAGGCGACCGCCCTCGCCGCGGATCGCCTCGGTAATGAGGAAGGATTTCGCCTTGGGGTGATACAGGCAGGTCGGGTGAAACTGGTTGAACTCCAGGTTGGCGACCCGGCAACCGGCGCGCCACGCCATGGCGATGCCGTCGCCGCTGGCGCCGTCGGGGTTGCTGGTGTACAGGTAGGCCTTGCTGGCCCCACCGGTGGCGAGCACCACTGACCGGGCCTGGAACAGTTCCACCCGGTCGTTTTCCCGGTCGAGGATGTAAGCTCCCTGGCAGCGACCGTTTGCCACCACCAGGTCTACCGCCACCCGCTGGGGGAACAGCTCGATATTCTCGGCTAGCATGGCCTTTTCAGTCAGTACTTCCGATATGGCCCGGCCGGTGCGGTCGGCGGCGTGGATAATGCGGCGGTGGCTATGGCCGCCCTCCATGGTGAGGTGGAACTCGCGCTCGGCAATACTGTGCTGGTCCTCGCGCAGGTCGAAGTCCACGCCCTGGGAAACCAGCCACTCCACGCAGCGACGGCTGTTGTTCACAGTGAACTCCACCGCCTCGCGGTGACACAGGCCACCGCCGGCGGCGAGGGTATCTTCCACGTGGGAGCTCACCGTATCGCGGGTATGGAGCACGGCGGCCATGCCACCCTGGGCCCAGTAGGTCGAGCCCTCGTTCAGCTGGCCCTTGCAGATCAGGGCGATACGCAGCTGGGGAGGCAGGTGCAGGGCGAGGCTCAGGCCGGCGGCGCCGGTGCCTATGATCAGCACATCGTGTTGGTGAGGGGTGGCCATGGCGCCTTGTGCTTGCTGCGTTGGGAGTGGAAATTATATGATGCGCGTCAAATACTTAGCACACCGCCAAGCGCGAGTATATACGAGCTGGCGGGCAATAAGGAATTGCCCGATTGGGGAACTTCAGCCACTACTGCTGCTCTTATACTCCACGCGCGGTTGGCGGTGGCGAACTTATGACGGCTTTCGCTGTCTACCTGCGCAGTGGCCGGCCAGCCGGCGAGGCAGTGATGTCATGGACTAGGGAGAGGTACAGGGCGTGACTGCCGAAGCGACGGACCAGCAGCTTGTTGCCAGGGCGCAGAAAGGCGACACGCGGGCGTTCGATTTGCTGGTGCTGAAATATCAGCATCGGATATTCGGCCTGATCGGACGCTATATCAGCGATACGGACGAGGTGCAGGATGTGGCGCAGGAGGCTTTTATAAAAGCCTACCGGGCGCTGCCGAGGTTTCGTGGCGACAGCGCGTTCTATACCTGGCTGTATCGGATTGCGATCAACACCGCCAAGAATTACCTGGTGTCGCGTTCCAGGCGGCCACCCGGGTCCGATGTGGACCTCGAGGACGCCGAGCACTACGAAAGTGGCGGCGGCCTGCACGAGATCGAGACGCCGGAAAATGCCCTGTTTGGCGCCGAACTCAAGGCCGTGGTCGAGAAAGCGATCGGCGCACTGCCCGATGATTTGCGCACTGCGGTAACTTTACGCGAGTTTGATGGTCTCAGTTATGAGGATATCGCCGATATCATGGATTGCCCGGTCGGTACCGTGCGTTCGCGAATTTTCCGCGCCCGCGAAGCGATCGACGTCAGGGTGAAGGAGCAGCTGGAGGGTGCCACCTGACACCCCCACAAGAATGACCCGGCGGGGCCTGCCGCCGATGACACGCAGATATCGTGCAAAAGCACGAAGGACAAACCGCAATGAGTGACAAGATGCAAGAGTCGTTATCCGCACTGCTGGACGATGAAGCCAATGAAATGGAGCTGCAGCGACTGGTGTCGCGACTGGGCGACGACCCCGCCTTGCGGCAGACCTGGGTGCGTTACAACCTGGTCCGGGCGGCGCTCTCCGGACAGCATCCGGCGCACCCCGGCCTGGATATCTCCGCGCGGGTGCGGGAGTCGATCAGCTCGACGCCCGCCCGCCCGGCTCTGGGCAAACGCCTATTACAGCCGCTGGCCAGCCTGGCCGTTGCCGCCTCGGTGACCGCCGTGGTGGTATTCGGGGGGCAGCAGCTGGCCGGGATAGACAGCGATAATTACAGTGGCCAGGCAGTGGCGGGCAGCGTTTCCCCGGTCGGCATGGTCAACAGCCTGGGGGCGACCTCGGTGCAGGCCAGCTACGGCACGTCCTCACTGCCGGTGCTGCAACCCACCACGGGTACCGCCTACCAGGAGCTGGCGCGGCAACGCCTGCAGAAATACTTGCAGGAGCACGCCGAGCACGCCGCCCTGAATTCACCCTCCGGGTTGGTGCCCTTCGCCCGCGTGCCCAACATTCAGGAGTAGGCTGCGCTTGAGGGCCATCGCACACAAGCTGTTGCGCGCAAGCTTTTACCTGGTACCGGGTATCGTGCTGTCGCTGCTGGTGGCCAGGGCAGGGGCCTCTGCGTGTCCCGAGAACGATCGCGAGGCGCTGGCGTGGCTTGACAAGATGTCCCGCAGCCTCAACCAGGTCAGCTATCACGGCGTGGTGACCTTCCAGCGCGGAGACGATTTGCAGGCCATGCAGATATCCCACACCGTGGCCGACGGTCTCGCCTCGGAGCGGTTGGTGGAGCTGACCGGCCAGGGCGCTGAGGTGTTGCGCATCGATCATCCGCTGGAGTGTATTCACCCCGGGCATCGCCTGTTGCGCCTCGGCGTTGAACTGCAATCCGGCGAGTGCGGCCTTGCGGATTACTATCGTTTCCGGGTCAGCGACGGGGAGCTGGTAGCCGGGCGCAGGGCGGTGCAGGTACAGATTGAGCCGCGCGACATGTATCGCTACGGTTACCTGATGGAACTGGACCGGGAAACCGGGCTGTTGCTGAAGAGCCAGACCCTGGGTCGGGGCGGCAAGGTACTGGAAAAATTCCAGTTCGCCAGCCTCTCTTTTACCCTCGACGATGCCACTGCCGGGGAGGCGCAGCTGGTGCATCGCGCGCAGCATCCGCATCCGGCACCGGAGCTGGACACCGACACTGTCCCGCTGGGCTGGAACGTTAAGTGGCTGCCCACCGGGTTCACCCTCACCGACCTTCCCCCGGGGGCCTCCCAGCGGCGTACCTATACTGACGGCCTGGCGGTTTTCTCGGTTTTTCTCGAGCAGTTGAGCCAGGATATCAGGCCGGGAGAGGGCGTGGTACGCACCGGCGGCACGACCTCCTATACCCGCGGCATGCACCTGGCCGGGAGGCCGGTACTGGTCACGGTCATAGGCGAGGTGCCGCTCAACACCGCCAGGATGGTGGCCGATTCCATCGTGGAGGGGCACTGATATGCTGATAGAGACCGGCCGGGTTGTGGCCGTGGAAGCCGATGCGTTGTGGGTGGAGACGATTCGCCAGAGCACCTGTGGCGCCTGTGCCGCCCGCCAGGGCTGCGGACACGGGCTGCTCAATCGCATCGGCGATGGCCGCACTGGCTACGTCCGGGTTCTGCGCGGCCCCGCGTCGGGCCGCCGGCCATGTGCGGTGAACGACCAGGTGCGGATCAGCATCCCCGAGCAAGTGATCCTGCGCGGCTCGGCGGTGGTATATATGGTACCGCTGCTGTGCATGCTGGCGGGCGCGGCGTTGGCGGTGCAATTGTTCCCGGCCGGACCGGAAGCGCTGGCGGCGATCGGCGCCGCTGTGGGCCTGGGGTCGGGCTTTGGCCTGGTGCGCTGGCATGACTGGCGACATCGGGATGATCGCGAGCTGCAGCCAACAGTGCTGGAAGTCTTGCCGCAAGCGATCAGGGCAGTGGAATCCACCTGATTCCATCTCCAATCAGTTGTTGCAATCACCTTTAATTTTGCAGGGAAGGACGATGAATTCGATGAACCGTTTTTTTTGTGCCATTGCCGTGGGCTGCGCCTTGCTGATGTCCTCGCTGGCATCGGCGGCAGCACTGCCGGATTTTCGTGAGATCGTAAAAGAAAACTCACCGGCAGTGGTGAAAATCATCGTGGAGCACAGTGCCCACGGTGGCGCTCCCGGCCAGCCGGGGGCCGATGAGATCCCCGAATACCTGCGCCGATTCTTCGAGTTCCGCGGCGCCCCGCCGCCGCAACACGAACAGATGGGCATGGGATCGGGCTTTATCATTTCGTCGGACGGGTACATCGTCACCAACAACCATGTGGTGGACGGCGCCGATAGCGTGCTGGTCAGGATGAGTGACCGTCGCGAGTTCGACGCCGAAGTGATCGGTACCGACCCGCGCTCGGACCTGGCGCTGTTGCGCATTGAAGCCAAAGGCCTCCCGGTCCTCAAACTGGCCAAAAACGGCGAACTGGAGGTGGGCGAGTGGGTGCTGGCCATCGGCTCGCCCTTTGGCCTGGATTATTCCGTGACCGCGGGCATTGTCAGCGCCATGGGCCGCAGCCTGCCGACTGAGCGCAACGAAAACTACGTGCCCTTCATCCAGACCGATGTGGCGATCAACCCGGGTAATTCCGGTGGCCCGCTGTTCAATCTGGATGGCGAGGTGGTGGGCGTCAATTCGCAGATATTCACCCGCAGCGGTGGCTCCATTGGCCTGTCCTTTGCCATCCCGGTGCGGGTGGTGCGCAACGTGGTCGAGCAGTTGAAGGCCGATGGCCGGGTGACCCGCGGCTGGCTGGGTGTGACTATACAGGACGTGGACAAGAACCTGGCCGAATCCTTCGGTCTGGACAGGCCCCGGGGAGCGCTGGTGGTGGAGGTGGCCGATGGCGGCCCCGCCGAGGATGCGGGCCTGCAGGCGGGGGATATCATTCTCAGCTTTGACGGCACGGAGATACCCACCTCCGCGCAGCTGCCCCACGTGGTGGGTCTGGTAGCCCCCGGAACGGAAGTGACCGTAGAGGTGATGCGGGACAGGAAACGCCGGACGATCGACGTCGAGGTGGGCGGCCTGGGCGCCGATGACAGCTACAGCCTCGCAGCCGGCAGTGGCGCCAGCGGCCAGGGTGGCAGGCTGGGTCTTGTGGTGGAAGAGGCGCCCCCTGAGTTGCTGGAGCGCTGGGGCATCAGCGGCGGGGTGGTGGTGCGGGAGGTCGCGCCGGACTCTACGGCCGCCGATGCCGGCCTGCTGCCCGGCGACGTGATCACCCTGATAGGTTCCAGCCCCATCAAGTCCGTGGCGAGCTTCGAGGAGGTGGAGGCGGACCTGCCCGAGGGAGGGTCCGTGCCACTGCGCCTGATCCGCCGCGGCTCGCCGCTGTTTATCGGGCTCAAACTCAAGGACTGATGACCCGCCGGCAGCCGCCGCGGCCCCGCTATCTCAGGAGCGGGTCACCGTGGCGGTTGCTTCACGCTTGGGTTACAATCGCGCGTTTTTTACCTGGCGCGCGGGGAAAGCTTGCCCCGTTGCTTCCTCTGTACACACCGCGGGCGGCCAGCGCCCGCGCCAACCGGGCCCATTTGAGTGAGTGAACTCAGCAACATCCGCAATTTCTCCATTATTGCCCACATAGACCACGGCAAGTCCACGCTGGCTGACCGCTTTATACAGCACTGTGGCGGGCTCAGCGCCCGGGAGATGGACGAGCAGGTGCTGGACTCCATGGACATCGAGCGTGAGCGCGGTATCACCATCAAGGCCCAGAGCGTCACCCTGGACTACCAGGCTCGCAGCGGCGAGGTCTACCAGCTGAATTTCATCGACACCCCCGGCCATGTGGACTTCTCCTATGAGGTTTCGCGCTCCCTGGCGGCCTGTGAGGGCGCGCTGCTGGTAGTGGACGCGGGGCAGGGCGTCGAGGCCCAGTCCGTCGCCAATTGCTATACCGCCATAGAGCAGGGCCTGGAAGTGCTGCCCATCCTCAACAAGATGGACCTCCCCCAGGCGGACCCCGACAAGGTCAGGAAAGAGATAGAGGAGATTATCGGCATCGACGCCACCGATGCCTGTCTGGTGAGCGCCAAGTCGGGCCTGGGCGTGGAGGATGCGCTGGAATACCTGGTGCAGAAAATCCCGCCTCCCGAGGGCGACCGCGAGGCACCGCTGCAGGCGCTGATCATCGACTCCTGGTTCGACAACTACCTCGGGGTGGTCTCGCTGGTGCGGGTCAAGAACGGCGTGCTGCGCAAACGCGACAAGATCGTGGCGAAAACCATCGGCAAGGCCCACCAGGTTGACGGCGTCGGCATCTTTACCCCCAAGCGGGTCGAGCGCAATGAACTGCAGGCCGGCGAGGTGGGCTACGTGGTGGCGGGTATCAAGGATATTCACGGCGCCCCGGTGGGCGATACGCTGACCCACGACAAGCACCCGGAGGTGCCCGCGCTGCCCGGCTTCCAGCAGGTCAAGCCCCAGGTTTACGCGGGTATTTTCACCATCTCCTCCGATGACTACGAGGACTTCCGCGACGCCCTGGCCAAGCTGACCCTGAACGACGCCTCGCTGTTCTATGAACCGGAGACCTCGGACGCACTGGGCTTCGGCTTCCGCTGCGGCTTCCTGGGGATGCTGCACATGGAGATCATCCAGGAGCGCCTGGAGCGGGAGTACGATCTCGACCTGATTACCACGGCCCCGACGGTGATCTACGAGATCGTCAAGAAGAATGGCGAGATCATCAAGGTGGACAATCCCTCGGCACTGCCGGATATAGGGGATATTGACGAGATGCGCGAACCGATCGCGTGCTGTCACATACTGGTGCCTCACACCTACCTGGGCAATGTCATCACCCTGTGCGTCGAGAAGCGCGGCATCCAGAAAGACATGCAGTTCCTGGGGGCCCAGGTATCCCTGACCTACGATATCCCCATGGCCGAGGTGGTGCTGGATTTCTTCGACCGGCTGAAGTCGGTGAGCCGCGGCTACGCCTCCCTGGACTACAGTTTCGAGCGCTTCGAGGCGGCCAATCTGGCGCGCCTGGATATCCTCATCAACGGCGAGCGGGTCGACGCCCTGGCGGTGATCGTGCACCGGGACCAGGTACAGCATCGGGGCAGGGTGCTGACCGAGAAAATGCAGGAACTGATACCGCGGCAGATGTTCGACGTCGCCATTCAGTGCGCGGTGGGTGGCAAGATCGTGGCCCGCCAGACCGTCAAGGCCCTGCGCAAGAACGTCACGGCCAAGTGCTACGGCGGCGACGTCAGTCGCAAGCGCAAGTTGCTGGATAAACAGAAAGCGGGCAAAAAACGCATGAAGCAGGTGGGCCGGGTGGAGATACCCCAGTCGGCCTTCCTGGCAGTACTCAAGGTAGACGGCTGACACTATGAATATCGATTTTCCCCTGATCCTGGTCATCCTGGTATTCGGCAGCGGTCTGGTCTGGTTACTGGATGCCCTGCTGCTGGCCCCCGGCCGGCGGCGCATCGTGTCCCGCTTGCAGGACGAATACCCCCAGTGGCAGGAAGAGGGCAGCGGCCAGGCCATCAAGTACCAGGCGCGGGTCGCCGAGTCGGCCCGGGAACCGGCGCTGGTGGAGTACGCGAGGTCATTTTTCCCGGTACTGCTGGTGGTGTTCGTGCTGCGCTCCTTCCTGGTGGAGCCCTTCCAGATACCGTCCTCGTCCATGGTGCCGACCCTGCAGGTGGGTGATTATATTCTGGTCAACAAGTATACCTATGGCATACGCCTGCCCGTGCTGCGCACCAAGGTGCTCGCCCTGAACGAGCCGCAGCGGGGCGACGTCATGGTGTTTTTCCCCCCGCACATGAACGATACCTATTTCATCAAGCGGGTGGTGGGCCTGCCGGGGGATACAGTCACCTATCGCAACAAGCGCCTGTACGTCAACGGCCAGCAGGTCCCCGAGGAGCCCCTGGCAGTATTGCCGGAGGGGAATGCAAGGTATAGCGTGGGCCTGGAAACGCTGGGTGGCGACACCCACCTGTTCCAGGTGGACGAGGCCCGACCCGCCCGGGATTTCTCCGTGGTGGTCAAACCCGGGCACTACTTTATGATGGGCGATAACCGCGACAACAGCAGCGACAGCAGGATTTGGGGTCAGGTGCCGGAAAGGGATATAGTAGGCAAGGCCTTTGCCGTCTGGATGCACTGGGATGAACTGTTCAGTTTGCCCAGCTTCAGCCGGGTTGGCCTGATCCAATAATTGCAGTGGGTTTTTCGGGGGAAACGATAATGAAAATACGTTCGCGTCAACAGGGGATGTCGATACCGGGAATGCTGGTAGTGGCGGCCATGGTGGGTTTCTTCATCATGTGCACCGTGCGCATGGCTCCGCACTACTTCGAGTATCTCAGTGTGCGGGAAATCATCACCAAGATTGCCCAGGAGCACAATCCGGAAGAAGAGGATATCGCCGATATCCGTCGCCGCATTGCCACTGTATTCAACACCAACCAGATTTACGATCTGCAGCCCAAGGATGTGGAGGTCTACCGCAAGGACGGGCGGACTTATATCGATGCCCGCTACGAAGCGCGCGTGCCCATCATGGGTATCATCGATGCGGTGATGAATTTCGATGACCTGGAAATCGAAACAGGCCAGCAGGCGTACTGACTCGCCAGTAATGAAAATGGCCCAGCTGCAGCGGACCCTGGGGTATGAGTTTGCGGATCCGCAGTTGCTGGTCACCGCCCTGACTCACCGCAGCGCGGGCGGAACCAATAACGAACGGCTCGAATTCCTCGGCGATTCCATCGTCAACCATGTTATCGCGGAGGCGCTCTACCAGCGCTTTCCCGCTGCGCGGGAGGGGGAATTGAGTCGCATGCGCGCCTCCCTGGTGAAGGGCGAAACCCTGGCGGCGCTGGGGCGGGAATTGGGCCTGGGGGAGCACCTGCTGCTCGGCCCGGGGGAGCGCAAGAGCGGCGGCTTCCGGCGCAGTTCCATCCTGGCGGATGCACTGGAGGCAGTGGCCGGTGCCATTTTGCTGGACGGCGGCGCGCAGCAGTGCCGCGACTGCCTGTTGCGCTGGTTTGACAGCCGGCTCGAATCGCCGGCGGTGGGCGATGCCGGCAAGGATCCCAAGACCCGCCTGCAGGAGCACCTGCAGGGGCGCGGCAGCCCCCTGCCGGAGTACGAGCTGCTCGGCGTGCGGGGCGACGCTCACGACCAGATGTTTACCGTGACCTGCCGCATCAGTCGCCCGGCCCTGGCCGTAGAGGGGGCGGGTAAAAGCCGGCGCAAGGCGGAGCAGGCGGCGGCCAGGCAGGCGCTGCAGAGGTTGGCCGCAGATGGCAGTTGAAAGCCCCCGGCGCTGCGGCTACGTGGCCATTGTCGGCAGGCCCAACGTGGGCAAGTCCACGCTGCTCAATCACCTGCTGGGCCAGAAGATCAGTATTACCTCCCGCAAGCCCCAGACTACTCGCCACCGGGTGCTGGGCATCAAGACCGAGGGCGGCAACCAGATCATTTTCGTGGACACCCCGGGCCTGCACATGCAGGCTGAGAAAGCGATCAATCGCTACATGAATCGCGCCGCCAGCGCCGCCATACGCGACGTTGACGTGGTAGTGATGGTGGTGGACCGCACCGCCTGGACCGAAGAGGATGCCATGGTGCTGGAGCAGGTTCGCCAGGGCGGCCTGCCATGCCTGCTGGTGGTCAACAAGGTGGACTTGCTGGAGGACAAGGCGGCCTTGTTGCCGCACCTGCAGGCGCTGGCCGCGAAGGCGGATTTCGCCGCGATCCTGCCGGTTTCGGCACTGCGCCGGCACAATATTGCCGAGCTGGAACAGGAAATAGTGAAGTTCCTCCCCGAGTCCGGCTATTTCTTCCCCGAAGAGCAGATTACCGATCGCAGCCAGCGCTTCCTGGCGGCCGAAATCGTGCGCGAGAAAATCATGCGCCAGTTGGGCGAGGAACTGCCGTATTCCATTACCGTGGAGATCGAGGAGTTCGCCCAGCAGGACGCTGTGCTGCATATATCGGCGCTTATATTTGTCGAGCGCAAGGGCCAGAAAAAAATCCTGGTGGGCGAGGGCGGCTCGCGCCTGCGCTCGATAGGCAGCGATGCCCGTCGGGATATGGAGCTGCTGTTCGACAGCAAGGTCATGCTGCGCCTGTGGGTGAAGGTGAAATCGGGGTGGTCGGATGACGAACGCGCCCTGCGCAGCCTGGGTTATGACGACTAGCGCCATGCGCGTTGCCCTGCAGCCTTCCTATGTACTGCACTCGCGCCCCTATCGCGATACCAGCGCTCTGCTGGAAGTGTTCACGGCGGAGCAGGGCCGCATCAGCCTGGTGGCCCGGGGCGCCAGGCGCAAGACTCGCGGCGGCAGCGGTGGCGCCCTGTTGCAGCCTTTCAATCCACTGCTGCTGAGCTTCAGCGGTCGCGCCGAGCTGAAGAATCTTGGCGCCACGGAAAGCGCCGGCACGCCCCGGCAGCTGCGCGGGCAGCGCCTGTTCAGCGGCCTGTACCTGAATGAATTGCTGGTGCGCCTGTTGCACCGGCACGATCCCCATCCGCAACTGTTCGCCGCTTACGGCGCTACGCTGGACGCCCTGGCCGGCAGCGAGCCCGTGGATGACATCCTGCGCCAGTTCGAGTTCACCCTGCTGGGGGAGCTGGGTTATGGCTTCAGCCTGGATGTGGACGGCCTGAGCGGCGCCGCCGTGCTGCCCGACCACTGGTATCACTATCATCCCGACTGGGGACTGGTGGCACGGGGCGCCGGCGCCGACCCGGCGCAGCCGGCTTTCGCCGGGGCGGAACTGCTGGCGATGGCCGCCGGTGGCTTCGGCGGCCAGGCCAGGGGCACGGCCAAGCGCCTGCTGCGGCAGGTGCTGGCGGTCCACCTCGGCGAGGCGACGCTGCGCAGCCGCGAGCTGTTCCGCACGCGCTCCGCCGGGGAGCGCAGCGCGGCCGCCGCTGGCGGTGACCAGGCGTGATTGCGGTGGGTACGGATATCCTGCGGATTGCCCGTATAGAAGCGGTGCAGGAGCGCCTGGGCGAGCGTTTCGTGCGGCGCATTCTCACTCCCCCGGAGCAGGCCGAGTACCAGCAGAGCCGGATGCCGGCCCGCCTGCTGGCCAAGCGATTCGCGGCCAAGGAGGCAATCGCCAAGGCCCTGGGCACAGGGATAGGCCGCGGCGTGAGCTGGCAGGACATCAGCATAGGCCACGACGCCAACGGGGCTCCCACGGTCACCCTCAGCGGCGGCGCCCTGCTGGTGGCCGCGAACAGGGGTGGCAGTCGCGTGGAACTCAGCCTGGCCGATGAACTTGAATACGTGGTCGCCTTCGCGATACTAACGCAGTGAGGCGCGCCGGACCGGTCCCCGCCAGCTGTCGCTCCCGGTGTCGCGCCAACTTCGCTATACTGGCGCCCTGATTATGCGGTGTGCACTCTATGTCCCAATATCCCACCATTGAAGCCTGCATAGGCAATACGCCGCTGGTGCGCCTGCAGCGCCTGCCCGGTGATACCAGCAACACGCTGCTGGCCAAGCTGGAGGGCACCAACCCGGCCGGCTCGGTCAAGGACCGGCCCGCCCTGAGCATGATCGCCCAGGCCGAGGCCAGGGGCGATATTCGCCCGGGGGATACCCTCATAGAGGCCACCAGCGGCAATACCGGGATCGCCCTGGCAATGGCGGCGGCTATCCGCGGCTACCGGCTGATCCTTATCATGCCCTCCCATATGAGTGCTGAACGCAAGCAGGCGATGTCCGCCTACGGCGCGCAACTCGTGGAGGTGTCCCAGCAGGAGGGGATGGAAGGCGCCCGGGACCTGGCGCTGCAGATGCAGGCCAGGGGCGAGGGGCGGGTGCTGGACCAGTTCGGCAACCCGGATAACCCCCTGGCGCACTTCAATGGCACCGGGCCGGAGATCTGGCGGCAGACGCAGGGCAGCATCACCCATTTCGTGAGCTCCATGGGCACCACCGGTACGATTATGGGGTGTTCCGCCTACCTCAAGCAGCAGAACCCGGGTATCGAGATTATCGGCCTGCAACCGCTGGAGGGCTCGAGTATTCCCGGCATCAGGCGCTGGCCGGAGGCTTACCTGCCGGCGATATACGACGCGGCCCGGGTCGACCGGGTCATGGATATCTCCCAGGCCGAGTCGGAGCACACCATGCGGCGGCTGGCGGCAGAGGAGGGGATCTTCTGCGGCGTGTCTTCCGGGGGTGCCATCGCCGCGGCACTGAGCCTGTCCCGGGAAGTCGAGAACGCGGTCATCGTCGCCATCATCTGCGATCGCGGTGACCGCTACCTCTCCACCGGCGTGTTTGCCGGCGCCTAGGTATGGTGCAAGTCCGCGACCAATCGCATTTGCGCCCCGGCGGCGAAGTCGACCTGGACCAGTGGCTGCAGCGATTGCCCGTCCAACTGCAAGCCAGCGAACAGGCGCGCCTGCTGGGCGCCTGTCGCCTGGTTGAGACTGTTCGCCAGCAACCCGGTGTCGACGCCGGTGACTGGGCCCGGGAAATGGATTGTTTTACCGCCGGCCTGGATATCGCGGTCATCCTGGCGGAACTACAGGTGGGTTGCGATTGCCTGGTGGCCGGGATGCTTTACCGCGCCCTGCGGGAGCAGCGCCTGGCACCGGAGCAGGTAGAGGCCGAGTTCGGCAAGCCGGTGGTCACGCTGCTTGAGGGCGTTGTGCGCATGGCCGCAATTGGCGAGTTGCGCGGCTCCAGCGACGGCCCCGTGCTGGGGCAGGCACTGGGCCAGAAAGACAATATTCGCAAAATGCTGATCGCCCTGGTGGACGATGTGCGCGTCGCCCTGATCAAGCTGGCCGAGCGAACCTGCGCTATCCGCGCGGTCAAGAACGACGAGCAGCGCCGCTTGCCTGTGGCCCGCGAAGTGTTTGATGTCTACGCGCCACTGGCGCATCGACTGGGCATAGGCCAACTCAAGTGGGAGTTGGAGGATTTGTCCTTCCGCTACCTGTACGGGGATGCCTACCGCAAGATCGCCCGCCTGCTGGATGGCAAGCGGGTGGAACGGGACCAGTTCATCGCCAAGGTGAAAGAGCAACTGACGCAGGTGCTGAGCAACGCCGGACTCTCCTTCGAGATCGGCGGACGCGCCAAGCATATCTACAGCATCTGGCGAAAAATGCAGCGCAAGGGCATTGGTTTCTCCCAGGTCTACGATATTCGCGCCGTGCGCATCCTGGTGCCGGAAATCCGTGACTGCTACGCAACCCTGGGCCTGGTGCACGGCTTGTGGCACAACATCCCCAACGAGTTTGACGATTACATCGCCAACCCCAAGGAGAACGGCTATCGCTCCCTGCATACCGCGGTCGTCGGACCCGAGGGCAAGGTACTGGAGGTGCAGATCCGCACCTTCGACATGCATGAGGAGGCGGAACTCGGGGTGTGCGCCCACTGGCAGTACAAGGGTACGGATGCACCCAACAAGCTGGCCAGTACCTACGAGGAAAAGATCGCCTGGTTGCGGCAGGTGCTGGACTGGCACGACGAGACCGGTGACGTGGGCGAGGTGGCGGAGCAGTTCAGTTTCCAGACGGCCCAGGACCGCGTCTACGTGTTCACGCCCCAGGGGGATGTAGTCAATCTGGCCCAGGGTGCGACCCCGCTGGATTTTGCCTACCACGTCCATACCGAAGTGGGGCACCGCTGCCGCGGCGCCAAGGTCAACGGTTCCATCGTCCCCCTCACCTATACCCTGTCCACCGGGGAGCGGGTGGAGATACTGACCAGCAAGGATGGCGTGCCGCGCCGCGACTGGTTGCAGCCCGGCCTGGGGTACCTGCGCACCTCCCGGGCGCGGGCCAAGGTGCAGCACTGGTTCCGGGCCCAGACCCGGGAGGTGAATATCGCCGCCGGCCGCAGCCTGCTGGAGCGCGAGTTCAAGCGCCTGGCGCTGACCAGCGTCGATTACCTGCGGGTGGCGCGCAAGGTACAGCAAGGTACGGTGGAGGATATGTACGCGGCGGTGGGGGCCGGTGACCTGTCGTCCACCCAGGTGATGAACGCCGCCCAGGGGCTGGTGGAAACCCGTACCCCCCAGCTCAAGCTGGCCCCTCCGGGGGGCGGCAGTTACCGCGGCCAGGTGCAGGTTCGCGGCGTTGGCAACCTGCTCACCCATATGGCCGGCTGTTGCAAGCCGCTGCCCGGCGATGCGATCACCGGCTTTATCACCCAGGGCAGGGGAGTCAGTATTCACCGCGCCGATTGCGGACGCCTGATGCACCTGATGGAAATGTCGCCGCAGCGGGTGATAGAAGTGGAGTGGGGGCTGTCGCCCGGAGAGAACTACGAGGTGGATGTTGCCATCGAAGCCTATGATCGCCAGGGACTGTTGCGGGATATCACCGGGCTGTTCGCCAATGCCCGTATCAACGTGCTGTCGATCAATACGCAGACCAATCGCAGGAGCAATACCGCCACCATGCGCCTGCGGGTGGAGGTGCCCGACCTGGGTTCCCTGTCGAAGCTGCTGGAGCGCATCAATCGCCTCAAAAACGTCGTCTCGGCCAGCCGCGTGTCGGAATAGCGGTGAGCCGGTACCGTCATGGCTCGTAAAAGGAGAGCATAGTGGCTTATCAACTGGCAGACCTGTTGCGGGTGATGGAGCGCCTGCGTGACCCCGAGACCGGCTGTCCCTGGGATGTGCGCCAGGATTTCCACAGCATTGTGCCGTCCACGCTGGAGGAGTGCTACGAGCTGGCCCAGGCCATAGAACACGAGGATTATCCCCATGTCGCCGAGGAGTTGGGAGATGTGCTGTTCCAGGTGGTGTTTTATGCACAGCTGGGCCGCGAGCAGGCGCTGTTTGATTTCGAGGGTATCGTCGATGGCCTGGTGCGGAAGTTGCTGCGACGCCACCCCCACGTATTCCTGGACGGCGATATAGAGGGTGTGGTGACCGAGCGCGCGTCCGTGGAAGACGTCAAGCACAGTTGGGAGGCGATCAAGCAGGGCGAGCGCCATGAGAAATCCCTGCCGGGTATTCTCGCGGATGTGCCGGTGGCGCTGCCGGCCTTGCCCCGGGCGCAAAAGCTGCAGAAGCGGGCGGCCCGGGTCAAATTCGACTGGCCCGACCCGGCAGCGGTGCTGGCCAAGCTCGAAGAGGAAATCGCCGAATTGCGGGCGGCGCTGGCCGCGGACAACGCGGCAGCTGTCGCCGAGGAGATGGGGGATATCCTCTTTACCGGCGTCAACCTGGCCCGCAAGCTCGGCCTGGATGCCGAATCCGGCCTGCGTCACGCCAGCGCCAAGTTCGAGCGGCGGTTTACCGCCATGGAGCACCGGGCGGCCGCTTGCGGCGAACACCTGGCCGACTACACCCCGCAGCAACTGGATGCCTTGTGGGAAAGCGTCAAGGCGCAGGATGGCTAGGCGCCGGCCGCCCCCGTTATCCGATTGCCCGCCGGGGGCCGCCAGCCCGGGGTTGTACTCTTTACTGGCGCTGTGTATTGTTACGGCCCTTCACCATCCGGGCACTGGCTCAACAAGTACTGGAGTCGCCCTTTCGACCACTGAGGACCCTTCCTGATGCGATTGATTCTGTTGGGCGCCCCCGGCGCCGGTAAAGGCACGCAGGCGCAATTTATTTGTGAGAAGTTCAATATTCCGCAGATATCCACCGGCGATATGCTGCGGGCGGCGGTCAAGGCGCAGACAGAGCTGGGTTTGAAAGCCAAGGCGGTCATGGACAGCGGCGGTCTGGTGTCAGACGATATTATCATCGGCCTGGTCAAGGACCGTATTACCCAGCCCGATTGTGCCAACGGGTTTCTGTTCGATGGGTTCCCCCGCACCATTCCCCAGGCTGAAGCGATGGTCGAAGCCGGCGTCGATATAGATCACGTGGTCGAAATTGCCGTGGCCGACGATGAGATCGTCGCCCGGCTCAGCGGTCGCCGGGTTCACCCGGGTTCCGGGCGCATCTACCATGTGATCCACAACCCGCCCCAGCGCGAGGGCTGCGATGACGAGACCGGGGAAGCGCTGGTACAACGCGAAGACGACAGGGAAGAAACGGTGCGCAAGCGCCTGCAAATTTATCACTCCCAGACCAGTCCCCTGATCGAGTTCTACCAGTCCATGTCGGGTGACAGGGCACCGGCCTATCACCGCGTAGCAGGCGTGGGCAGCGTAGATGATATTCGCGAGAAAGTGTTCAAGTCTCTGCAGCCCTGATGGAATAAGTTTGAATACGGGAGCGCGAGCTCCCTTTTTTTTGCGAAACAGTTTACATTTCCCAAAAGATTAATTGGTCCGGAATAACGGCTTGCGGATGGGTTGTTGCGCTTGGAATTGCTGTAAGGAAACGCGAAATACACTGTATTTTAAGTGTATATCTGCGTGTTACTGAAATTGCGCAGGGCGATTGCCGCTTTTTTTCGCCATTAAATTTACGCCATGCGCGCTCGCCGGCGGTCGGAAGTTACTGCATGCTTGCTTGTATCGTTTTGTTTTTGTTGTTATTTTTGCTCGTGTATGACATGTCAACCACCCGGAGAAAATAAATATGGCCACTGCAAAAAAGAAGGCACCTGCGAAACGTAAAGCCGCGACGCGTAAAAAAGCTGCGCCCAGAAAGGCTGCTGCACGTAAAGCGCCAGCAAAAAAGACGGCGGCCAGGAAAACGGCTGCGCGTAAAGCGCCGGCCAAAAAGGCCGTAGCAAGGAAGGCGCCCGCGAAGAAAAAAGCCGCTGCGAAGAAAGCGCCTGCGCGCAAGGCCGCAGCCAGGAAAACGGCCGCGAAAACGCCCGTGCAGAAAGCCCAGGCAAGCCTGCGCCAGTCCTGGGATGATGCCATGGACCAGATTGGCAAGATGACAGACTCCGCCAAGTTGAAAGCCAAGCAACTGGCCGCCAAGGAAAAGGTGCTGGAGCGCAGGGCGGAACTGGCGGCAAAGGCTGAGCTGGACAAGGCCAAGCACCTCGCGGACCAGGCTGAAAAGTGGATGAAGGCCAGGGCCAGGGCTGACCAGAAAAAGGTCGCAGCCCTCGAGAAGAAACTCATGAAACAGCTGCGCGACGCCGAGCGCAAGCTGGTGGCCCAGGCCAAAGCCGCGGAGAAGAAAGCCGAGAAGAAGGCGCGCGCCATCAAGAAGAAACTGGAAGCGAAGGCGCGCCAGGTTACCGGCAAGCCCGCGGCCAAGCGCAAGGCGGCAGCGCCCAAGAAAACCCGGGCCAAGACCAAGACCAAGGCCAAGACCAGGGCCAAGTCTCGCAAGAAGAGCTGAGCGAGCCCAGGACTGTTACCACCAACCCGCCGGAGTAACTAACTCCGGCGGGTTTTTTTATGTACAGGAGGTGCCGGTCCGCGCTCGGGGTATGTCCTATCCCTCAGGCCTGCTCCATGCTATTGATATTCCGGAAGCAGCCGCGCTGCGTGGAGAAGTCCACCGCGATGTTCTGGTGCAGTCGGTACCAGTCCCTGACGGCGCGGGTACCGCTATCCAGTTTTCGCGTCAGTGAGTCCAGGATGCGGGTGCGCAGTAGCGCGCATAAATACTGTGCGTGCTCGCCGTCGTGGGCGTAGCTGATATCCGTACCTGGCCCCGCCTCCCGCAGGGCGCCCAGCAGCCTGGCGCCGAGGTCGCCGGGCAAGTGCGGTGTATCACAGGGGCAAATCAGCAGGAATTCGCTGTCCAGCGCCGGTATGGCGGCCTCGATTCCGGCCAGCGGCCCGGCAAAGCCGGGGCGCTGGTCCGCCACGATGCGATCGGCCAGGCTCGCGTAATAATCCTGGTTGCGATTGCAGCTGATGAGCAGGGTTGCCACCTCGCCCCGCAGCTTGTGCACCACCTGTTCCACCAGCGGCCTGCCCTGCCAGGGGAGCAGGCCCTTGTCGGCGCCGCCCACGCGCCTGCCGGCGCCGCCGGCCAGAACCAGTCCTGTGGTGTCCGCTAGCCGCGCCATGACATCAGCCTCAAAACTTCAGTGGATTCCGTATCTGCCAGTGCCCAGTCTGCTCCGGCTGTGGGATAATGCCAGTCTACCATCGCTTATAAACCGCCGGCCATGATGTGGCCGTGCTGCTGTGGCCGGGTGACGTACCGGCGGGGATTACATGACCGGAATTCTGGCAATCGATACGGCCACCGACGCCTGTTCCGTGGCGGTTTACCTGGACGGAGAGTACCGGGAGCAGTACGAGCTTATTCCCCGTCGGCACAGCCAGCGCCTGTTCGCCATGTTGCGCTCCCTGTTGCCGGACGGCCGCCTGCGGGCGCATGGCATCGACGCAATTGCCTACAGCGAGGGCCCCGGTTCGTTTACCGGCCTGCGCATTGGCGCCAGCGCGGTGCAAGGCCTCGCCTACGCCAGTGGGCTCCCCGCTATCGGTATCTCGACCCTGGCGCTGCAGGCCCAGACCGCCCTGCGCACCGGGGCCACCAGGGCCCACGAGAGCCTGTTATCGCTGATCGACGCCCGCATCAATGAATTGTATTTCGCACCCTGTCACTACGAGGATGGCCTCGCCGTACTACTGCAGCCGCCCCGCGTCTGCGCGCCCCAGGCGCTGCAGCCGCTGGCGGGATACGGCTCCCTGCACGCCATCGGTTCCGGGTGTGCCCTGCTGGAGGCGGTAAGCATGGAGATGCGCAGCCAGCTGGGCGCTGTCTCGCCCGCGGTGTTGCCCTCTGCCCGGGACCTGGTGCCCCTGGCGCTGGCCCGCCTGCACCGCGGCGCCGTCCAGACGGCGCAACAGGCCCAGCCCGTGTACGTGCGCGATGAAATCAGCTGGAAAAAGCTGTCGGAACAGGGGCGGGCATCGTGATCGACTGGTTCCAGGCCTTCGCCCTGGCGATACTGCAGGGCCTCACCGAGTTTCTCCCCATCTCCAGTTCGGCCCACCTGGTGATTCCCTCGCTGGTGCTGGGTTGGCCCGACCAGGGACTGGCCTTTGATGTCGCCGTGCATGTAGGCACCCTGTCGGCGGTGCTGTTGTATTACCGCGCTGACCTGGCGCGCATGGCCGGCAGCTGGTTCGGTTCCCTGGCCGGCAGGCCCGGAGACGAGGACAGCCGGCTGGTCTGGTACCTCGCGCTCGCCACGATCCCGGCGGTACTGGTGGGTTTCCTGGCCGGGGATTTTATCGAGAGTGAGCTGCGCAACCTGCCGGTCATCGCCACCACCACGCTGCTGTTCGGCCTGCTGTTGGGCCTGGCGGATCGCCGCGCGGTGCCCGGCCCGGCGGGCAGGCCTGTCACCCTCGCCTCGGCGCTGCTGGTGGGACTGGCGCAGGCCATCGCCCCGGTGCCCGGTGTTTCCCGTTCGGGCATTACCATCACCGCCGCCCTGCTGCTGGGGATGAACCGGCAGGCGGCGGCGCGTTTTTCCTTTTTGCTGTCGATACCGGTTATCGCCGGGGCCGGCACGCTGAAACTCTGGCAGCTGGTAAACGAGAACACCAGTGTCGACTGGGCAGTACTGGCGGTGGGTGCGCTGGTGTCAGGCGTGGTGGCCTACCTGTGTATTGCCCTGTTCCTGCGCCTGCTGGACAGGGTAGGGCTGATGCCTTTCGTCTACTACCGGGTGCTGCTGGCCGCCGTGTTGTACGCTCTGTGGCTGGCGTGAAACTCTGCAAACGAATCATGGGATGACTATGGACCAGGAACAATTCAATCGCGAACTCTGCGCATTTCTGAGCCGGGCCACCACGCCCTTCCACGCTGTAGCCGAGATGGTCAGGCAGTTGCAGGAAGCGGGATTCACGCAACTGGAAGCCGGGGCCGACACCGAGCCCGGGGGACGCTACTTCGTGACCCGCAACGACAGTTCCCTGATCGCCTTCGTGAGCGGGCGCGAAGCACCACCGGTCGCCGGCATGCGCATGGTGGGCGCGCATACTGACAGCCCCTGCCTCATGGTCAAGCCGGCGCCGGAAAAGCTGCGCAACGGTTATCTGCAGTTGGGTGTCGAGGTTTACGGCGGCGCCTTGCTCAATCCCTGGTTCGATCGCGACCTGTCCCTGGCGGGCAGGGTCAGTTTCGAGGCCGTTGACGGCAGCCTGCGCACCGCATTGATCGACTATCGCCGCCCGCTGGCGGTGATTCCCAGCCTGGCCATACACCTGGACCGGGAGGCTAACAACACCCGCAAGATCAATCCCCAGACCGATATCCTGCCCATATTGTGCCAGCCCGGCGAGGGCGACAGCCCTGATTTGCGCGCCATGCTGAAAACCCGCCTGCTGGAAGAGCACCCGGATTGCCAGGTGCAGCAGGTGCTGGATTACGAACTGTGTTTCTACGATACCCAGGCCCCGGCACTGGTGGGCCTGCAGCAGGAATTCATCGCCTCCGCGCGGCTGGACAACCTGCTCAGCTGCTTTGTCGGCCTGCAGGCGCTGCTGCAGAGCGACGCCGCCGCCAGTAGCCTGCTGGTGTGCAATGACCACGAGGAGGTGGGCAGCCTGTCCGCCGCCGGTGCCCAGGGTCCCATGCTCAGTTCCCTGCTCAAGCGCCTGGCGGGCGGCGAGAGCGCCTACGCCGCCCTGGTCGAGGGCTCGCTGATGATTTCCGCCGACAATGCCCACGCCATACATCCCAACTACGCGGATCGTCACGACGACAACCACGGCCCGCTGATGAATGCGGGCCCGGTGATCAAGATCAACGCCAACCAGCGCTATGCCTCCAACAGCGAAACCAGCGGCTTCTTTCGCATGCTGGCGGCCCGGGAGCAGGTGCCTGTGCAGAGCTTCGTGGTGCGCACGGACATGGCCTGCGGCAGTACCATTGGCCCGATTACCGCCGGCGGCACCGGTATCCGCACCCTGGATGTGGGTGCACCCACCCTGGGCATGCACTCCATCCGGGAAACCGCCGGGACCCGCGATGCCTGGCAGTTGCAGCGGGTACTGCGGCGCTTCTACGATTACCGGGGCCCCCTCAACGCCAGCTGACCGGGTGGCTTCGACCCTCCCGGTGGCGCGCCGATGAAGGCCCTGTTGCTGTCGGCCTATGCCGCCCGCAGTCATGTGCACTGGCAGCACAGCCTGGTGGCCATGGCTTCTTCCTGGCAGTGGCGCCAACTCAGCCTGCCGCCGCGGCACTTCAGCTGGCGGGTGCGCGGCAATCCGCTGTACTGGTCGCAGGTGGAACGCGCCGAGCTGGCGCAGCCCTACGATGTGCTGGTCGCCACCTCGATGGTCGACCTGGCGACCCTGCGCGGCCTGGTGCCCTCGCTGGGGGCCGTGCCGGCGCTGCTGTATTTCCACGAGAACCAGTTCGCCTATCCTGCCCAGGCCCACCAGTCCAGCCTGCTGGAGGCGCAGATGGTCAGTCTCTACGCGGCGCTGGCCGCCGACGCGCTGGCCTTCAATTCCGCCTACAATCGCGACTCCTTCGTGGACGGGGTCGACGCCCTGTTGACCCGGCTGCCGGACCGGGTGCCACCCGGCATCCCGCAAAAGTTGCGGGATAAGGCGCTGGTGCTGCCCGTACCCATTGACCTGGAGGTCACGACAGCGGCCACGGCGCCCTGGCCGGGCGCCCAGGGCGCTCCCGGGCAGCGGCCCCTGCGCCTGTTGTGGAGTGGCCGCTTCGAACACGACAAGGGCGGGGAGGGCCTGCTGCGGCTGCTGCAACAGCTGGAGGGGCAGGGACCTGCCTATGAACTGGCGCTCACCGGCCAGCAGTTTCGCAGCTCGCCGGCGGTATTCGCGCAGATCCAGGCTGAATTCCGCCACCGCCTGGTGCACATCGGCTTCGTTGAGTCAGCGGACTACCTGCAGGCCCTGCGCAGGGAGGCGGACCTGGTGCTGTCCACGGCCCTGCACGAGTTCCAGGGCCTGGCGGTGCTGGAGGCGGTGGCCGCCGGCTGCCTGCCGGTGGTCCCGGACCGGCTGTCCTACCCGGAAATATACCCGCCTCGGTTCCGCTATGCATCGCGACCGCTGGAGCCGGAGGCCGAGGCGGCCGCGGCCGCGACGCTGGTCCGGCAACTGGCGGCGACCCTGGGGCGCGGTACTGCCCCGGTACCGGACATCAGCGCCTACGGCCGGGCCGCGCTGCAGCCGCGCTACCTGGCCCTGCTGACTCGTCTGGCGGGCCTGCCGGGATAGCCAAGCAGGGCCAATGCCAGTACCATTGGCGGCTTTTTCGGGCAGGCAAATCTGGCATGGCAAGGCAGCGCGTTTTAACCGGCATCACCACCACTGGCACCCCCCACCTGGGCAATTACGTGGGCGCGATTCGCCCCGCCATAGCGGCGTCCCGGGACTCTTCCATCGATTCATTCTTTTTCCTGGCCGACTACCACGCCCTGATCAAGTGCCAGGACCCGGCCCTGGTGCGGCAGTCCAGCAAGGAGATCGCCGCCACCTGGCTGGCCCTGGGGCTGGATACCGAGCAGGCGCTGTTCTATCGCCAGTCGGATATCCCCGAGATTCCCGAACTCACCTGGGTGCTGTGTTGCAACGCGGCCAAGGGCCTGATGAACCGCGCCCACGCCTACAAGGCGGCGGTGCAGGCCAATGAGGAGGCGGGTGAGGACCCGGATTTCGGCATCACCATGGGCCTGTTCAGCTATCCGGTACTGATGGCCGCGGATATCCTGATGTTCAACGCCCACCAGATACCGGTGGGGCGCGACCAGATACAGCATGTGGAAATGGCCCGCGATATCGCCCAGCGCTTCAACCACAATTTCGCCGAGGTGTTCACGCCCCCCGAGGCGGTGGTGGACGACAGCGTGGCAGTATTACAGGGCCTGGACGGGCGCAAGATGAGCAAGAGCTACAACAACACCATCCCGCTGTTTGCCGGGGAGAAGGCGCTGCGCAAGTCCATCAACAAGATCAAGACCAACCTGCTGGAGCCGGGAGAACCCAAGGACCCGGATGACTCCACCGTATTCCAGGTATGGGCGGCCTTCGCCTCGGCGGACGAGACCGCGCGCATGCGCGCCGAGTTCGAGAACGGCATCGCCTGGGGTGAAGCCAAGAAGCAGTTGTTCGAACTGGTGAATGCCGAACTGTCCCCGGCGCGGGAGCGCTACCAGCAGTTGATGGACGATCCCGACCACGTGGAGGCCGTGTTGCAGCGCGGCGCCGAGCGCGCCCGCGAATTCAGTGTGCCCCTGATGCAAAAAGTGCGCGAGGCGGTCGGCATCTCCCCCATGCGCTGAGCGCCGGGTTCAGCTGCCGAACTGGTAGTTGATTTCCAGGTAAGCCGCCGTGGGCTGCCCCACGAAATAACGATACTCCCCGAAGCCGAAATCCGCGCGCTCGGCGTAGTCCTCATCGAGGATGTTGGTGATGCGCAGGCTGGCTCCCCAGTGCCGGTCTATCTGTCCCGCCACGCGCAGGTTCAGCAGGTTGTGTCCGTCATACTGGTGCTCGTTGGCGGACTCCAGGTAGTAGGAGTCCATGTACACCCACTCCAGTTCCACCGTGCCGCCCTCGTTGTCCGGTCCCGGGAAGTTCCAGCCGATGCGGGCGCTGCCGAAGGATTCCGGGGCGCCGTCTATGGTGTTGCCCTTGATATCGACGCTGCTGCCCAGCAACTCGACGTTGTTGTCGTAGGTGTGGCTGGCCCAGGTGCCGTCCAGGCGGGCGTACCAGTCCTCGGCGAAGCGGTAGTCCAGGCTGATTTCAACCCCGTAGTGACGGGTTTTGGCGCCGCTGACGTTGAAGCGATCGGCGTCCTGGAAGATGACATTGTCCTTGTGCATGTAGAAAGTGGCGAGGTCGTACTCAAGCTTCCCCTGCCAGTTGCCGCGCCAGCCCAGTTCGATATTGCTGATTTCCTCGGAATCCAGGTTGGCCACCTGCTGACCCGCCTGCAGGCGGTAAAGCTCGGCGGTCTGGGGGGCGCGGAACCCGTTGGCCGCGCGCAGGTAGACGATGTCATCGGCGGCGATGTTGTAGCTGGCTCCGGCGTTCACGCTCCAGTCGCTGAAATCGTCGTCGCGATCCGCCGGGCGGTAAAACCGACAGGCGCTGGCGATGGGCTCGCAGGCGGGACCGTCACCGGTGCGGTTGTCGTAATCGTAATAGCTGTACTCGAGGCGGACGCCGCCAATGAGCTCCCAGTTGTCGCCCACCTGGCTGCGCAGCTGGCTGTAGGCGGCCGCCACCGATGCGTCTACCTGGTAGTCGTAGTGAATGCCGGCGGGCTGGTTGGGGCTGAAGTCCTTTTCCTGGTATTCCCTGAGGCGGCCCTCGGTGTATTCCAGCTCGATGCCGTTGGACCAGGTGCCGTAATCCAGTTCGCTGACCAGCGAGGTCCGCAGGCCCAGGCTGTTGTGATCGTTTTTCTCTACCGGCTGCCAGGGCACGAAATGCATCAGGAATTTCATATCGTTGTCCCGCAGGTAGGGGGTGATCACCAGGGTATGGTTATCTCCGAGGCTGCGGCTGGCCCGACTGTGGAAACGCAGTGACCAGACGTCGCGGTAGGCTTCCGGGTTGGGGTTGTTGCGCTTGACGCTATCGTCCTCGTAGCCCTTGTAGCCCTCCTGTAAATAGCCTGCCGTTTCCTGGTTGAGGTTGGCCATGTCCAGCACGTTGCTGACCTGCCACAGGCTGCCGTCGTAGTCGTAGCGCAGGGTGGCCTTTTGCTGGTCGTAGCCGGCATCGTCCAGGTAGCCGCCATCGGTGGTGCCGTTGATGCGGGCGCTCACGCCATGGGCGCCCCAGGTGTTGCCGTAGCGGTACTTGGCCCGGTAGTAGTCCCAGGGGCCAGCCTCTACGGCCAGGTTCTGGTCTTCGCTGGCGGTGGGGGCCGCGCTGAGTACGTTGATCACCCCGTGCATGGCGTTGGAACCGTACAGCGCGGTGGCGGGGCCCTTGATGACCTCTATGCGCCCGGCCTGCTCGGTATTGGCATCGAACAGCTGGTTGACGTTGCAGAAGCCCGGGGCGCGCAGGCTGATGCTGTCGGCGGCCACCAGGAAGGCGCCGCAGCTGCCGGCGCCGGTCAGCACCGGCGAGCGCAGGGCGATGAGGCTCTCCTGGCCGTTGCCGCGCGCAATCCAGGCGCCGGGAACCTGCTGCATGGCTTCGTTGATATGGGTGTGGGCAATGAGCGCCAGATCCCGGTCGTTGATGCTGGACCAGGCCAGGGGCAGTTTGGCCGCGTCCTCGGGCTGCTGGCTGGCGGTAACCAGCACCTGCTCGAGCTGGTCATCCGCGGCCAGCAGGGGAGCGGCAAGCAGCAGGGCGGGGTACAACAGGCGGGGGGTACAGCGCATGAGGGTAAGGCTCCCGGGTCAGCCGGCGGCGATGATGTTGGCGTCGGTGGACGCCGCGCTGGGCCCCTCCCGATTGCGAATCGCATCGGCGATCCGAAACAGGGGCTGGCGCAGCATTTCCACGAGCTCCTCGCTGGCGCCGGTTTGCGCCAGGGCCTTGTGCATGCAAAGCAACCACTGGTCTCTTTCCTCGGGACCGATATGGTAGTGCTCGTGGGGCTCGGTCATGCACACGCTGCCGTATTTTTGCGCATACAGCGGCGGACCGCCCATCCAGCCAATCAGGTACTCCGCCAGCTTTTCCTTCATGGGCGCGAGGTCCGCCGCGTGCATGGCGCGCACACCCGCGGCCTCGGGCAGGCTGTCCATGATGTCGTAAAAGGCGCTGGTCAGCTCGCGAATACCCTGCTCGCCGAGCAGCTGGAAGGGAGTTTGTGCTGTTTGCATAGAATGCATCCTGCTGCCCCTGGACGGGGTTTTGATGTTCGACCGGGCCCAGGTCGCGTGACGGTGGTTTACTGGCCCGAAAATCTCGTGCCGGGAGTCTACACGCTGTTGCATGGCTTGACCAAATCACCTGGCGGGCGAGAGGGGTGCCCGGACACCGCTGCTCTGTTAAAATCCGTCGCCTTCAGTCATTCACGTGCTACAGGAACTGCGACTATGAGTCTTGCCGACAAGGTCTTGGCCGTCAACAACGATCTGCCCATTCGCACAGGGGCGCCGGTACACAGCGGGAAGGTGCGCTCGGTGTACTGGCTGAACAGTGCCGACAGTGCCCGGCTGATCGCCCAGCGCGGCTACGATGTCGCCCCCGACGCGCCCCTGGCGATCATGGTCATCAGTGACCGGATATCGGCTTTCGACTGTATCTGGCACGGCGAGGGTGGCATGAACGGCGTGCCCGGCAAGGGCGCGGCCCTGAACGCCATCTCCAATCACTGGTTTCGCCTGTTTCGGGAAAACGGCCTGGCGGACAGCCATATACTGGAAATCCCCCACCCACTGGTATGGATAGTGCAAAAAGCGCGGCCGGTGATGATAGAGGCCATCGCCCGCCAGTACATTACCGGCTCCATGTGGCGCTCCTATGCCAGGGGCGAGCGCGAGTTCTGCGGTATCAGCATTCCCGACGGCCTGCAGCGCGACCAGAAATTGCCCGAGTTGTTGATCACGCCCTCCACCAAGGGTGTTCTCAGCGGCATTCCCGGCGTGCCCGAGGCCGATGACGTCAACATCACCCGCGACGATATCGTCAACAATTACGCGGCCTTCAATTTCAACAGCCCGGCGGACGTGGACCGCTACGAGATCCTGCTGCGTGAGGGCTTCGACCTGATCAGCCGGGAGCTGGGCAAACTCGACCAGATTTTCGTGGATACCAAGTTCGAATTCGGCTACGTGGTCGACCGGGCGGGTAACGACAAGCTGATCTACATGGACGAGGTGGGCACCCCCGATTCCTCGCGCATCTGGGACGGCCCCGCCTGGCGGGAGGGCAAGGTAGTGGAGAACTCCAAGGAGGGCTTCCGCCAGTTGCTGCTGCAGCACTTCCCAGACCCCGATATCCTGCTCAATAAGGACCGGATGCCAGAGCGCATGGCCCTGGCCCGGGACAATGCCCTGCCCGCCGAGGTGTTGATGGCGGTGTCGGAGACCTACGTGGGCATCGCCGAGAAGATAACCGGCGCCACCCTGCCGCTGTCGGACAATCCCCGGGCGGAAATCATCGAACTCCTGGCGGGGGAGTACGGCCTGGTGGACTAGGACCCGCCGGGTCGGCGCCTACCTGCGCCCCAGCTTGCGGACGCTGGAGGGGGAGAAGTAGGCCGGTCCCTTCATCGGGTTGATGTCGTACAGCAGCGGCGCGCTGTCGTTGATAAGCCGCTCGGTGATATAGGCCCCCGCGCGCAGGTCGTGGTACATCTGGGCGCGGCGCACGTAGGCCTGGCCGTGGTAGTCGTAGATATTGTTGAACAACACCACTTTCCACAACTCGCCGCGACCGTCGTAGTTCTCGGCAATGGCGGTGAGGCCGGTGTCCTCGTCCACGTAGATGCGCCGCTTGCCGTACAGGTGCCGCTGGCCTTCCTTGAGTATGGCCTCGGCGATCCACACCCGCTTCAGTTCGTAGCGCATGTAATCCGGGTTGGCGTGAAACGGCGTCAGCAGTTGGTCATAGCTCACTGCCGGGTCGTCGAAGCGGTAGTTGTGATAGGGGATGAACATTTCCTCCCGGCCAATGAAAGTCCATTCAAAGCGCTCCATGGAACCGTTGAAGCCGCGCACCTCGTCCACGGTCTTCAGGCCGCCGGGCCCGTCCGGGGTATCGAAACCCACGGTGGGCGCGCGCCGCACCCGGCGTGAACCGGGAAGGTAGCGCCATACCTCGCGCTCATTCTTGCTGTAGTCGTAAGGCTCGAAAATAGAGGTGATCAGGCCCTTGTCCCGGGCCGGCTCGGTCACGTAGGTCATGATGTAGCCGCCGTATTCGCCCAGGTTGGGATACTCGTATTCCGGCGTCAGCGGGTTGTTGCGATCGGCGTAGGGCGACTCCTGCAGGAAGGTGGAGCGGCGGGTGGAGCGGGTGCCGTTGGGAAACACGGCGATATCGCTGTATTCGCCTTCGCGGGTGGCATAGGCGCCGGTGGTACGGGTAAGCCATACCACCTCGGCGCCGGTGCTGGGCACGGGGAACGCCGCGTGGCCGATATAGTGACTGATACCCTCATTGTCCTCGGTCAGTTCGGCGTGCCGGGCGTTGTACAGAACCTTGGCGTACAGGGAGTCGGCGTAGGCGAAGTCGCGGTGGCTGGGGTATACCGGCATCCGGAAGGTGTCCGGGTAGGTCTCGAACAGGGCGATCTCCCCGGGGCTGAGGCGATTGCGATACTGGTCGAGATTGTCGCGGGTAATGGTGAACAGCGGCTTTTCACCCGCGTAGGGGTCGGGGTAGGGCGTGCCCGGCCCGTCCCAGCTCATGCCCTCCGGCAGGCCGACAATAGTGCCGGTCCACTCGGGGATCAGCCCGTCGGCATTGGCCGCGCGAATGGCGCCCATGGGGGTGAGATCCTTGCCCAGGCGGGCCACGTCCTCCTCTGACATGCGGCTGGCGAGGGCGGGGGCGGTCGCCAGTGCCAGTGCCAGAGTCAAGGAAAGGACGGGTGTATGGATGCTTTTCATGGTCGGATTCTCCCTGTCGCCATCAGAAACTGTAGGACATATTGAAGGACACGTTGTCCCGGTCGGTCAGCAGGTTGTTGGCACCGCCGTCGAAATAGTTGGTATAGCCGATCTGGGCGGTGAAATTATTCAGGTAAATCGCCTTCAGGCCAATATTGAAGGTGGTCGCCTCCTCGGCCATGCGGCTTTCCAGGATGGTGCCGTCGAAGGTGTACTGCAGGAACAGCGGCACTTTCAGGTCCAGTCCCGAGGCCACGTTGATGTAGGCGAACTCGGCGCGCAGTGCCATGGCGGTGGCCTTGTCGTCGTAGCGCAGCTCCTCGTTATCATGTGACTCAATCCAGGTGCCGGCAAATTCGAACACCACGTTGGCGTCGTCCCAGAAACGGGTCGGCTCCAGCACCATCGAGCCGCCCAGCTGGGCCGCCAGCACATCGCCTTCCTCCGGGTCGCCGTTCTGCAACACCACCGGCGCGCCTTGCGTCCAGGAGACTTCGCCCTGCACGTTGGTGTCGGCCAGCACCGTGGCGAAACTGGCGGCGTACCCCTCCAGGTTCTCGAAATAGACGATGTTGTAGCTGCGGGGTATCTGGTCCACGGTGTTGAGCTGGTAGGCCGGCGCCTTGCTGTGTGCCTTCACATAGTAGAGGCCGAAGTCGGTGCCGCCGTCGGTAATCCAGTGCAGGGCGCTGCCCCACTGGCCGCTGTTGGAGGCGGCCTCGTCGGGCGTTCTCGGCGCGACAAAGGTGACCCTGTCACCGACCGCCACCAGGAAGTTTTCGGCACCGGGACCCAGGAAGTCGCGGTCGCTGAAATAGCTGCCCACGCCGTTGAGCTCGGTTTTCCGCCATTCGTACTGGTAGTAGGCCTCGAAGGTCACGTCCTGGATGACATCCACCTGGCCGTAGATCGCCCCGGTGGGCAGCAGGATTTCCTTAACCTCCACCCCGGGTGTATTGGCGGCGATGGCGTCGGCGCGATTCTGCAGGCCGTTGATGCCCTGGAAGAACGTGGACACCGCCCCAGTTGATCACCTGGCTGCCCACGCGCAGGTCATACAGACGCTCCCCGGGCAGTTCGCCGCTGGTAAAGGCGAAATAGTCGAGCATCTCCAGGCGCTGCCGGTGTTCGTCGCGGGTGCCCTTGGGGAATTCCTGGAAGCCGGCGTCGCCACCGTACAGTTCGCCCGAGTTGTAGGTGAGGTAGGCGCTCTCGCTCTGGTCGGTGTCCTGGTTGTAGACATCGTCGTAATAGGCGCGGCCGCGGGCGAAGAAGCCGTAGTTGCGCCAGGCGAGGTTGAGCTCCGATACCACCGAGGCCTTGTTCTGCACCAGGGAGCGGCTGAAGTTGTAATTGCCATCGTCGGCGTTGAGCAGCAGGGTGTAGCGGGTGCTGTCAGCCAGCAGGTCCCCGGTGTCGCGGTAGGAAAACTTGCTTTTGTCCTGTTTCGCTACCCGCCACATGGCGGCGTAGCTGAAGGTGGTGTCCCAGTCCACAACCCATGCGCCGTCGCCGAACTCGAAATTGAGCGCCAGGGCCGGACCGGCCGCCAGAGCGGTGCCCAGCGCCGCCGCGGCAAGGGTCCACCGCCGAGCTGCGCGCCTGCGTGGTAAAGCTGGAGCGTCTTTTGTCGTATACATCATGAAACTACCTCCGCGTTGTCACCGCCTACGAGTCCAATCGGGCTATACGTTGTTGTTCAGCTGCCACCATCCTGTCTGGCCTGATCAGGAAATGCGCCAGTGCCGGCAGCAGCCACAGCGCGCCCAGCATGTTCCACAGGAACATGAAGGTAAGCAGCTTGCCCATGTCGGCCTGGAACTTGATGGGTGACCAGATCCAGGTAGCCACGGCGATGGCCAGGGTGATGCCGGTAAAACTCACTGCCTTGCCAGTGGAGGTCAGGGTGGCGAAATAGGCCGCGCGGATGTCGGCGCCGCGGCGCAGGAAATAGGCCATGCGGCTGTAGATATAGATACCGTAGTCCACCCCCACCCCGACGCCCAGGGCGATGACGGGGAGGGTGGCGACCTTCACGCCTATCCCCAGTTGTGCCATCAGGGCCTGGCACAACACCGAGGTGAGCAGCAGCGGCAGCACGATGCACACCACCGCGCGCCAGGAGGCGAAACTGATGAACACCAGCAGGCATACCGCACCGTATACCAGCAGCAGCATCCGCGTCTGGGCCCGGGCGATCTCCTGGTTGGTCGCCGCCTCGATGCCGGCATTGCCCGCGGCCAGGGCGAAATGTATCCCCTCGCGCTGGTGCTCGCTGGCAAAGGCCTGGGCGGCGTCCACCACGCCCTGCAGCGTCTGCGCCTTGTGGTCGTCCAGGAACAGCGCCACCGGCAGCAGGCTGCAGCGCGTGTTCATCAGGGACTCGGGCATCTGGTTGAAGGTGGTACCCAGCAGGCGCTGGTTGCGACTGATGGTGGCCCATTTGAGGTTGCCCTCGTTGTAGCCGGCTGCCACCAGCTTGGAGACGGTGGTGGCGGCGATGACGGAGTTGACACCCGGCACGTTTTCCATATGCCAGACGAAGCGGTCCACCAGATCCAGGTTGCGGTATTCGGTGCACTGCTGGGGTTCGGTTTCGACCATTACCACCAGGATGTCGGAACTGGTGGCATAGTTGTCGGTGATAAACGCGTTGTCGCGGTTGTAGCGTGAGTCGGGGTGCAACTCCGCGGCGCCGGGGTCCAGGTCACCGATCTGCAGGGAAGTTCCGCCCAGGTAGCCCAGGGCGAAACCCAGTGCCGCCAGGACGATCGACACCCTGGCCACCCTGCCGTCGGCGGCCCAGGACAGCGCCCGCCACAACTGCTGTGCCGAGCCGCCGCGGGCCTGGCGTTCGCGCAGGCGCGTCACCGCGCGCTGACTGAGGCCGACGTAGGACATCAGTACCGGCAGCAGCACCAGGTTGGTGAGGATGATCACCGCCACGCCCACGCTGGCGGCCACCCCCATGTCGCGAATCACCTGGATGGGGATCAACACCATGGTGATAAAACCGATGGCGTCGGACACCAGCGCGGTCATGCCCGGCACGTACAGTGCGCGGAAGGCGCGGCGGGCGCTGTCGAGTGCATCGATGCCCGCGGCGCTCTCCAGGCTGAAGGCGTTGATGACCTGCACGCCGTGGCTCACCCCGATGGCGAACACCAGGAAGGGAATCAGTATGGAGTAGGCATTCAGGCCATAGCCCAGGGTGGTGAGCAGCCCCAGCTGCCAGATCACGGCGATCACCGAGCACAGCAGGGGGATCAGCGCGCCGCCCAGGCTGCCGGAGTAGAGGAACAGCAGGATGGAGGTGATGGCGATGGTGATCAGGGCGAAGAAGAAGATGGAGACGATACCGTCCAGCAGGTCACCGACGATCTTGGCGAAGCCGATGATATGGATGCGCAGCTGTGGTTCGCCGTTGTCGTCCGTGGACAGGGCCTCGTACTTGGCGCGCACGTTTTCCTCCAGCTCCTGCGACAGCTGCCAGTAGTCCAGGGGCTCGCCACTGGCCGGGTCCCGGTCTATCAGGGGCGCCTGGATGATGCTGGAGCGGTAGTTGTCGGCGACCAGCCGGCCCACCTCGCCGGAGCGCAGGATATTCTGCCGCAACTGTTCCATGGCCCGCGGGGAACCGTCGTAGTGCGCGTCGATGACCTTGTCACCCTCGAAGCCCTCCTCGGTGACCTCGATCCAGCGTACATTCGGGGTCCACAGGGAGCGCATGCGGTTGCGATCGACACCGGGCAGGTAAAACACCTCGTCATTGATTTTTTGCAGCAGGTCGAGGTACTCCGGATCAAATATATCGCCGCTGGTGTTTTCCACCGCGATCTGGATGGTGGTCCCCGCGGCCCCCAGGTCTGCCGCGTGCTTCATGAAGGCACTGGATGAAGGGGTGCTCCATGGGAATCATCTTTTCGAAGCTGGCGTCCGGGCGCAGTTGGGTGATCTTGTAGGCAAAAAACACGGAAGCCAGCAGGAACACCACCAGCAGGGCGGGGCGGTGGTTGAAGATCAGGCGCTCGAGTACCCGCTCTTCCTCGCCGGGGTGGTAAGTGTGGGGGGGTGTCTGCCCGGACGGGTCGTTGTCAGTCATTGCCGTCTCCAGAGAGCACCATGCGTCTCACGCCTCCCTGACCCGCCAGCACCAGCTGTCCGCCCCGCTGCAGGCCCGCACTCAGGCTGAGGCGCTCGGGCAGGGTGTGCATGGCAAAGGAGTCGCCGCCATCGCCGCTGTGCAACACGGTGCCCACTGCGCCGACAATGACCAGCTGGCCGTCAGTGGATGCGCTGCCGCCGTTGAGGGTCATCCCCGTGTCGCTGGCCAGGGCGCGCCACTGCGTGCCGAAATCATCTGAGCGGTGCAGCTGGCCCTGCAGGCCGAACACCAGCAGGGCGTCCGTCGTTGCGCTGTACAGCGCTCCGAACCAGCTGCCCGGGTAGTCGGATTGCAGGCGTTCCCAGTGTCGGCCGCCATCGAGTGAGCGGAACATCAGCCCTTCCTCACCGGCGATAAACACGCGCCCGGCGCCGTCCCCGGTCACGGTATTGAGGTGCAGTTCCTCCGGGTTGGCCACGGCCGTCGGGTTGCTCACCCAGTGGCGGCCGCCGTCCGTAGTGGTCAGCAGCTCGCCAAAGGCGCCAATTGCCCAGCCCCGGTCCTGGTCCTGGAACCAGATATCCATCAGCGGCGATGCGAAGGGCGGCTCCTCGAGGGCCAGTTCGGCATCCTCGAGGTCCAGCAACGCATCCTCCAGCGCAGTGTCGAGCGCGGCCTGCTCGTCGGGGGAGGCGGCGCCTGCAGCCCGCTCCAGCCGTTGCACTTCAAGCAGGGCCGCCTCGCGCTGTTCCAGGTTGGTTTGCTCCTGGGCCGCGATACCGTTGCGTTGCACGCGCCATGTTTCCCCACTGTCGTCCGTCACCAGGATGATGCCGTCGTGGCCGGCGGCCCAACCGTGCCCGGGGTCGATAAAGCATACGCTGGTGAGCATCTGGGTGGTGGGCACCCGTGCCTGGCGCCAACTCTGGCCATCGTCGTCTGAATACAGGATGTGCCCGCGTTCACCCACGGCCACCAGGCGGGAGCCCGCCTGGGCAATATCCAGCAGCAGTGATTGGGCCGCCCGCGGCATGATGGGGGCGTAGACGGGACCCGCGGCGGCGCCGCCGGCGCTGAATACCAGCCAGCAAACGATCAGTATGAAGCCTGGAGTGCATCTCTTGGGCATGCGGAACAACCAGAAATTATTTATGCGTTATGGATTTCTGCTATGGGCATTAAAGTGCATATTGGCGTCCGGCGACTTGATTCCCGTCAATACTACGCGCAATGGACGCCGTGTTTGCATCCCGCGCCGGGGTGGTATCATAAATTAGTCTTGTGAAACCCGGAAAGGGGAGCGACCTGTGATACGCCCATTATTTGCCCGCCTGCATGCGACCGCCTGCATTGCCCTGCTGCTGAGTGCCTGTACCGGCACCAGCGCGCCCGATGAGAGCTATGACGGGCTGGTGCTGGTCCCGGACACCAAAGTCGGCGCGGTCTACACGCGCCCCGGTGTGAATCTTGCCGGTTACGGCGCCTATGGCCTGGAACACTGCTCCGTGGCCTTCAGGAACAACTGGCTGCGGGACCAGAACAACAGCCGGATGAATCTCAGCAGCCGGGTCACCCAGAAAGACGTGGATCGCATCAAGGACGCGCTCAGCGCCGCCTGTGAAGAGTCCTTCAGGCAAGCCCTGGAGCAGGCTCCGCCATACCAGCTGGTGGACAGCTTCGACGGCGGCGAGGCGGTGCTGGTGTTGCGCCCCGCGATTATCAACCTGGATATCAACGCCCCCGATGTGGTCACGGCGGGTAGGACGCGAACCTACACCACCGACGCCGGTGAAATGACGCTGGTGCTGGAGGGTCTGGACGGCACTACCGGCGAGATCCTGTTCCGGGTGGTTGACAGGCAGCGCAGCCTGGACTCGTCGCGATTGCGGTGGTCCAACTCGGTCACCAACCAGGCCGAGGCCAATCGCATTCTCAAGCGCTGGGCCAGCCAGTTGCGCGAAGCGCTGGACCGGGTCACCGGCCCGGCCAACAATTCCATCTGAAGCATTTCCGGGGAAGCACGATGAGCTATATGAAACTGACTGATACGGTCGCCGTTGCCGGCCAGATAAGCGCGGAGCAGGTGCGCGAGATCGCAGCCGCCGGATTCCGGGTGCTGGTCAATAACCGCCCTGACGGGGAGGATGCGGGCCAGCCAAGCGGCGCCGAGATAGAAGCCGCCGCCCTGGCGGCCGGTCTCGAATATCACCACTTGCCGGTAACCGGAATGAACTTTCCGGGACCGGATGTGGAACGCATGGGGCAGTTGCTGGACGACAGTTCGCGGCCGGTATTCGCCTTTTGCCGCACCGGGACCCGCTGCACCAACCTGTGGGTGGTCACCCGTGAGGAGGGCTCACGGGAAGAGGCTATCCGGCATGCCCGCGCCCTGGGTTTTGACCTCTCTATGGCGGCGCGGGCCCTGGCGTGACCGTAGAGGCGGGCGCGTCGGCGCTGGCCGTATCCACGCCGGACGTATCCACGCCGGACGTATCCACGCCGGACGTATCCACGCCGGACGTGTACCAGATGGGAGAGCTCCAGGCGCGCTCCTGAATCACTCGCTGGTGCTCGGGCGCGCAGCACAGCTCCATGCCCGCGGGAACAGCGGCCGGATCGTCACAGCTCACCCCGGCGTCGACGCAGGCGCGCTGGCTCCAGCGGCAGGTCGGGTTTTCCAGTAGCCGGGTGTAGTAAAAGGCCTGCGCCCGGGGGTCGAAATCGGGATCGCTCCAGACCGCGCACAGCTGCCGGTGGCCACTGCCGTAGGTTTCACAGCTGGCGGTATCGACGCCGGCATCGTTGTCACCGCCGGCCACGTCTATCACCTGTTCCTGCAACTCACCATTGCGGTACCAGCCCTTGATGATCTGCAGGCGCTGCAGTTCGGTGCCGGGGTACTGCGGTGTGCCCGGGTCATACTGGGCCGAGACCACGAAGCGAGGGCTGGCGGAAGGCCGCGGTGGCGGCGGCAGCTCGCCGCCCATGGGTACGCCCCCGGCATAGCCTTTGGCAACCAGGTCGCCGGCCTGGCACAGGTCGGGCTCGAGGTCCCAGCCGCCGAAGAAACGCAGCACCGGGCGCGTGCCGCTGGTGGCGTAGGCCTCGCGCCGCTGCATAGCTGCGAACAGCGAGTCGCGGGTGTTTTCCTCCGCGTACAGCACGGCGAGCCCCCCGGGGCCATACTCCAGTTCGTCGGGCAGCCCCTGGGGCGCCTCCGTATCTGAGCCTATACCCGCGGCGCCGCCGTGACCCGGATGGTTCTTTTCCATTACCAGCCCCGGCGCGGCGATGTGGGTGTCAGTGCTGGCGATCAAGCCGTATTTGAAGCTGTTGACCCCCAACTCGTCCTGCTGCTGCAGGCCTTTCTTCAGCGCGTAGCGCAGGAAGTTGGACTCCTCGGGCGGCTTGCTCACCGGCAATTCCGTGTCGTCGACGAAAATGGTCATCCACTCCAGGGAGTTGCCCGCGGCGGCCCCGGTGTTCTTGCCGCCAAAACTGTCATAGCCCAGTAACTCGAAGTCGCAGAACTCATCCGCCGCCCAGGTGGCGCTGCGGCTGTCGCATTCCGACGCGCCCTTGTGTTGCATGACTTCGAACAGCGGGTTCCAGCGGGCGCGGCGGGTCGCTTCCTCCACCGTGACCGCCCCCGGTGGCACGCTGTCGTCGCTTACGCGCGCGGTTTCGAACATCAGGCCACCGCTGAGGTTGGAATTGTGGGGTATGGCGACCGCGTCGCAGCCGGGCCTGTCCCGCAGGCACTCCTGTTCCAGGTAGTCCCACAAATGTACCTGGGAGGGCGACTCTATCCAGCTCAGGGCTCGCCCCGGAACCCGCTCGTTGCGGAAGATCACGTTGTGGTGCAGGTTCTGGCCGGCGCCCACGCTGGCGGTCCACTCGTAGCCGATAAAGCTGGTGAATTCACAGCCGCTGCTGCGATCGTAGGCCTGCTCGGCCGCGCCCTGAATATCCCGCCAGGTGTCGTTGGCGGCGGCGAAGCAGGTAGCGTTGTCCTCCCCGCAAAAGCCCCAACGTTTTTTCCCGGCCATGCCGTAGGCCCCGAAGGTGGCGAAGGAATACTGCGGCAACCAGCGGTGGGCGATACAGACCGGGTGCCAGTAACCGCTGGCGCCGGGGGTGGTGCACAGGCGCATCTCACCCATGAACTCGGAGTGATCGGTGACCGCCGTGAAATCCAGGGGCCGATCGATCTGGATCTCACGCTGGGCGCGGTCCTCGTCGTCGTAGGGCTGTATGCCCATGGACGCGCCGCGGGCGAAGGCATAGGCATCCGCGGGTTTGTTGCGCGTATCCTGGCTGCTGGCGTCGAAAGACCAGGCGGTGTGCACATGGGTGTCGCCGAACCAGGGGCGTCGCAGCGGCTCGTAATCGGCGCAGGGTTCGCGCTGCTCGGTGACGGCGTAGGGCCTCGCAGGCGGGACGCTTTCCATCTCATTCACCGTCGCTGGCTGGGCCAGCAGGGGGCCCGCACTGCAGCACAGTAGCAGGCCGGCCCCCAGAGAGACCGCGGGTGGTAAAATCATGGCACTTTTCCTTGCTGTAATCTGTGCGCGTTAGCATTCCAGTTTTCACTACCATGCGCAAAGCGCCATAGTATCAATCTGTGCACCGCGGGCAGAAAATCGCTACCATTGCCCAGCACAACAGGAATGTACCGGTAAGGAATACCTCATGAGTGACATACCCCAACCCCGCGCAGCCAGTACCGTGGTGCTGTTGCGCGATAGTGCCAACGGACTCGAAACACTGCTGCTCAGGCGCAACAAGGCGCTGCTGTTTGCCGGGGGATTCTGGGTGTTTCCCGGCGGGGCCCTGGAGCCGGGCGACCTGGAGGCCGCCGCCGGCGACCGGGTGCTGGCCTCGCGTATCGCCGCGGCGCGGGAGGCCGAGGAGGAGTCGGGGCTGCACCCGCACCTGGAAGATATGGTGCTGGTCAGCCACTGGACCACCCCGGTGGTGGAGCCGAAACGTTTTTCGACCTGGATCTACGCGGCCCCGGTGGCAGTGGAAAGGGATGTGGTCATCGACGGCGGCGAGATTCACGACCATCTGTGGATAGGCCTGGGGGAGGCCCTGCAGCGGCACCGTCGGGGCGACCTGCCCATCATGCCCCCGACCTATGTGACCCTCTGCACGCTGGCTTCCTACGCCAGCGTCGCCGAACTGATCGCGGAAGAGCGCGACAGCGGCGTACCCGAGGTGTTGCCGGTGTTCGCCAACGATCATGGCAGGATCACGGTCATGTTCCGCGGCGATGCCGGCTATGACAGCGGCGACCCGGCGGCCGCGGGCGCGCGCCATCGCGCCGTGCTGCAGGACAATGCCTGGGTGTACAGCCACGAGGGGGTCGATGCCGCCTACCCGGCCCTGGTGCGGGTGTAAGCGCCGTGTCGGGCACTGTAAAGCCCTTGTGGGACCTGCCCACCCGGGTGTGCCACTGGCTGCTGGTCTGCTGCCTGCCGGCGGCCTGGCTGGCTGCCGAGTTGGCCTGGATGGAGGTGCATGAGTGGCTGGGCTACACCGTGCTGGTGCTGGTAGTCAGCCGCATCGCCTGGGGTTTTGTCGGCAGTCCGCACTCGCGCTTCAGTGATTTCCTGGTCGGCCCGCGGGCGGTGCTGGCCTACCTCAGGGGGGAGGGCGCCGCCAGCCCCGGGCACAACCCGCTGGGGAGCTGGTCGGTGCTGTTGTTGCTGCTATTGCTGTTAACCCAGGCGCTTAGCGGCCTGTTCAACAGCGATGATGTGTTCTTCACCGGGCCGCTCTACTACGCCCTCGACGCCGGTACGCGCGACACCATGGGGCTGGTGCACGAGGTGGCATTCAATCTGTTGCTGGGGCTGGTGGCGCTGCATATCGCCGCGGTGATTTATCACCAGCGCTGGCGCCGCGAACCGCTGGTGCAGGCCATGCTGCGCGGCAGCGCCGATGGCCGCGAAGGCAGGGCTGCCCCGGTGTCACCCTGGCGCGCCGTGCTGGTCGCGGCCATCGCCGCGCTCGCGTTGTGGGCGGTGCTGGCGGCGGCTCCGGAGCCCCCGCCGATGATGTGGTGACGCCTGTCGCCGGAAGCTCACGTCGATGCAGGCAGGGGCTGTGATGGCACCAGCGCTAACTTTTGAAGATGTTAATAAACAGCGTGTTAGATATACATCATCAACAAGTTTCGAGGTCCGTTCTCAATACAGGTAGTTCTCTGCCTTGTAGTCGTCGTGGCATGACTTGCAGGCCTTGCCCGCGGTTGCAACCGACTCGGCGATGGCCTTGCGATCACCGCCGGCGGTGGTCTGCTGCAGGGCGGCCAGCGCCTTGTGCAGGTCATCCAGCTTGGCGCTGAAGTCGTCCTTGTTTTCCCAGATCTCCGGCTTGGCCCGGGTCGTACCCTTGTCGGAACCGTCGACGAAGCCGCGCATCACGTCCAGGGTTGACAGCGCCGCCAGGTCATTGGCCCAGTTCTCCATCTTGGTCTGGTCCCAGGGAATCTCGCCTTTTACGGACGCCACCATGGGACCGAAGTTGGCCGCCAGCAGGGCGAAGTAGGACTGCCGGTAGGACTGGGGCATCTGCTCCTCGTCGAAGTGGGATACGGCGGGCAGGGAAAACAGGGCGCCGCACAGGGCGGCCCCGGCGATGAAGCGCTTGGTATGGATTGTTGGCATGGTCTCTTCCTGAGTGAGTTCTGTCATGGGCTGTGTCAACAAAAGCGCAACCGGCTGGCTGCGCCATACCAGTGTATGCAACGCCAGCGCCGGTACAAGTATTTTTCACCGGCCAATTTATTGAACCTGCACGGGCTTAAGACGTGCCGCTCGCTGTTATCGGTGGCCAGTGCGCTACCATGGCGCCAAATCTATTCGGGGTGTGCCATGAGCGCAGAACAGCAGTGGGATTACAGTTTCGATGTGGTGGTGGTCGGCTCGGGTAACGGCGGCCTGACCGCGGCCCTGTGCAACTACGAAATGGGCGTGCGGGATGTGCTGGTGATAGAGAAATCCCACCTGTATGGCGGCACCAGCTCTACATCCGGTGGCGGCGTGTGGATTCCCTGTAACCGCTATGCCAGCGCGGCGGGCGCCGCCGACTCGATCGAGGAGGCGCGGACTTACCTGCGCCAGTTAATTTCCACTGAGGAGGTCCCCGACTACCAGTTGGACGCCTACCTGGAAAACGGCCCCAAGATGGTCGAGTTCCTGCACCGTCGTACCCGTTCCCGTTATATCAGCCTGGCCCATTACCCCGATTACTACACCAACCTCGACGGCGCCAGGGAGGGGCATCGCTCCATGGAGCCGGAACCGTTCAACGCCGATCAGCTGGGCGAGGAGTGGCGGCACCTGCGCCGCACTCACCCAATGATGCACCTGGCCGGCGTTGTCGGCATCACCCAGGAGGAGGCGGCCCTGTTGATCGGCCAGCAACCCGGCTGGTGGAAGGTCGCCGCCCGCTTGTTCGGGGCCTACCTGCTGGACATACCCTGGCGCCTGAAGGACCGGTTCCACCGCCGCCTCGCCACCGGCTGCGCCGGCGTGGCCCGGCTGCGCGCTTCCATGCTGGACCGCGACATCCCCCTGTGGCTCAACACCGCCATGACCCGGGTAGTGGATGAGGACGGCAGGGTGCTGGGGGTGGAAGTGGTGCGCAATGGCCAGCCCCTGCGGATCCAGGCCCGCAGGGCGGTGGTACTGGCCGCCGGTGGTTTCGAGCACAACCAGGAAATGCGCGAGCAGTACCTGCCGCAGCCCACCGATCACCGCTGGAGCGCCGGCACCCGCGACAACACCGGCGATGCCATTCGCGAGGGTATACGCCTGGGCGCCAGGATGCACAGGCTCAACGAGGCCTGGTGGTGCAACACTATCTCGGCCCCGGGGGAGGAGATTCCGTGGCTGAGCATTATGGAGAAATCTTACCCGGGCTCCATCGTGGTGAACCCGGCGGGACAGCGCTTCAGCAACGAATCGCAAAACTATATGGCTTTCCAGCAGGAGACGTTTCGCAAACACAGCGAGGACAATCCCTGCAATCCCAGCTGGCAGATATTCGACGCAAACTTTCGCGCCAAATATTTTGTCGGCCCGCTGTACAACAGCAAGTTCCGGCCGGACTGGATGTTGCCCAGAAGCTACGAGCGGGAGGGTTTCGTGGTGCGCGCCGATACGATTCCCGAACTGGCCACCAGGATCGGCGTCGATGTCGACGGCCTGGCGAAAACCGTGGCCGATATGAATGAGTATGCGCGCACCGGCGTTGACCCGGAATGTCATCGCGGCGAATCCGCCTATGACCGTTACTACGGCGACCCCAGGGTGACCCCCAACCCCTGCCTGGGTCCCATAGACAAGCCGCCGTTCTACGCGATGCGGGTGGATCCCGGCGATTTCGGCACCCAGGGCGGCATGGTGATCAATGCCGACGCCCAGGTGCTGCACGAGGACGGCCACGTCATCGAGGGTCTGTACGCCATCGGCAATTGCAGTGCCCCGACCCTGCCGTGCTACCCGGGCCCGGGCTCGACCCTGGGGCCCGCCATGACCTTTGCCTACCAGGCTGCCAAGGCGATTACCGGCTTCCGGGACGAGCCCTCCCCGTAGGGTCGAATTCATTCGACCCGCAGCGGGCAATTCGGGGCACCTTCCCCAAAAGTGATAGTTAATGCAACGGCATATTCGTGGATAATGGTGCTTATCACCACTCCACGAACCTGAACCGGGGTGGAGTCAGCCAACCGGAGCCCGCTGCAATGACCAATATGTCCATCGACAAACGCAAACTCACCCGGGAACAGCTGGAAGCCCACTGGATGCCCTACACCGGCAATCGCCAGTTCAAGGCGGACCCGCGCATTATCGTCGGCGCCCGGGGCGTGCATTTTATCGACGATCGCGGCCGCGAGGTGCTGGACGGGCTCTCGGGCCTGTGGTGCTGCGGGGCGGGGCACAACCGCCCCGAAATCGCCGAGGCGGTGCATCGCCAGCTGCAGACCCTGGACTATGCCCCGGCCTTCCAGTTTGGTCACCCGGGTTCCTTCGAACTGGCCAACAGGATCAAGGCGCTCACCCCCGACGGGCTGGACTACGTGTTTTTCACCGGCTCCGGCTCGGAGTCCGCCGACACCGCCCTGAAGATGGCCAGGGCCTACTGGCGTCTCAAGGGCCAGCCGAGCAAGACCAGGCTGATCGGCCGCGAGAAGGGCTATCACGGGGTGAACTTCGGCGGTATCTCCGTGGGCGGCATCGGTGCCAACCGCAAGCTGTTCGGGCCGGCTGTGGAGGCCGATCACCTGTCCCACACCCTGCGCGGCGAGAACGCCTTCACCCGGGGCATGCCCAGCCGTGGCTGGGAGCTTGCCAATGAACTGAACGACATCATCGCCCTGCACGACGCCAGCAATATCGCCGCGGTCATCGTCGAGCCCATGGCGGGTTCCGCGGGGGTCATTCCGCCGCCGGCAGGCTACCTGCAGCGCCTGCGGGATATCTGTACCGCCAATGACATCCTGCTTATTTTCGACGAGGTGATTACGGGCCTGGGCCGCTGTGGCGGCACCACCGGGGCCGAGGTGTTCGGGGTGGTGCCGGATATCATGAACCTGGCCAAGCAACTCACCAACGGCGCGGTGCCCATGGGGGCGGTGGTCGCACACAGCGATATCTACAACACCTTCATGGAGCAGGGCGCGCCGGACTACATGCTGGAGTTCCCCCACGGCTATACCTACTCGGCTCACCCGGTGGCCTGTGCTGCCGGCATCGCCGCGCTGGATATCCTGGAGCGGGAGCAACTGCCCCAGCGGGTGGCGGAGCTGGCGCCGTATTTTGAAGAGGGGCTGCACGAGTTGCAGGGTCTGCCCTATATCGAGGATATCCGCAACTTCGGTTTTGCCGGTGCCCTGCAGTTGCAGGCCTATCCCGGTGAGCCCGCGCGGCGCCCCTACGAGATCGCCATGGCCATGTGGCGCAAGGGCTTCTACGTGCGCTATGGCGGTGACACCATCCAGTTGGGCCTGCCCTTCGTTATCGAGAAAGAGCAGATCGACAGCCTGCTCAGCGCCCTGGGCGAAACCGTGATGGAACTGGCAAAATAGGGCTCCCTGAGCCCGGTATGCCCGTTCCTTGACTGTTCCCGAATCCCTGGCGCTGTTCTACAGCGCCCTGGCCGTATCCATACCGACTTTCGCCTGGGTGGTCCTGGGACTGGCGCTGCGCCGCCTGGGGCTGGTCTCCGCGGAGCTGATCGGCTCGGTGTCGCGGCTGGCCTTCAATTACGGCCTGCCACTCATGTTGTTCACCAGCGCCGCCCAGGTGGATTACACCGACCTGGGCGGCGCCCGTTACCTGCTGGCGGGGGCGCTGGGGACAGGCCTGACCCTCGGCCTGGCCTGGTCCTACAGTCGCTGGCGCGGCCACCCGCGGGCACTGCAGGGAATCTTCGTGCAGGCGGCCTTTCGCTCCAATCTCGCCATAGTCGGCCTGGGCCTGGCAGTGTCGGCCTACGGCGAGCGCGGCCCGCTGCTGGCGGCGCTGCCGGTGGCGCTGCTGACCGGGCTGTACAACGTGCTGGCCGTATGGGTGCTCAACAGCACCCTGGGCAGCGGCACGTCCCTGCTGGACCTGCTCAAGGGTATCGCCCGCAATCCATTGATCATCGGCATCAGTGGCGGGGTGCTGCTGTCGGTTTCGCCGCTGCCGGTGCCTGCGCTGGTGGTGCCGGCCGGCGCCGCGCTGTCCGCCCTGTTCCTGCCGCTGATGCTGGTGTGCATAGGTGGCGCCATGCAATTGTCCCGGCTGCGGGGTACCGGCTCGCTGGCCTGGGAGGCGACCGCCTGGCGGCTGTGTGTCGGGCCGCTGTTGACGGTTGTCCTGGCCCTCGCCATGGGGGTGCGCGGCGAGCCGCTGGGCGTGCTGTTCCTGCTGATTTCCTCGCCGGTGGCGGCGGCGAGCTTCGTGATGGTGGTCGCGGCGCGCGGCGACGGCGTGCTGGCGGCCAACATCGTGGTGTTGACCACGCTGCTGTCCATCGTGACGGTGACGCTGGGGTTTTTCCTGCTGTCGCTGTTCGCGCTGGTGGGCCAGCCGGGTTGACCTGTTGGTCCGGCCCGGCTGGCCGCGGCGGGATCAGCGGCCCAGTATGGAGCGCGCTACCAGCTCGCGCATGATTTCCGAGGTGCCGCCGTAGATACGCTGGATGCGGGCATCGGTATAGAAGCGGGAGATGGGGTACTCGGCGGTGTAGCCGTAGCCACCGAACAGCTGCAGGCACTGGTCTATGGTCTTGCACTGCATTTCGGTGGAGGCGTATTTGAGCATGGCGGCGTCCTCCGCTGACAGTTCGCCCGCCGCGTAGGCATTGGCGCACTTTTCGTAGAACGCGCGATTGATGGCCGCCTCGGTTTTTACTTCCGCCAGGGTGAAGCGGGTGTTCTGGAAGCTGCCCACTGTCTGGCCGAAAGCCTTGCGTTCGAGCACATAGTCCACAGTGATGGCCAGGGCGCCCTCGGCGGAGGCCACCGCCTGGGCGGCGATGCCCAGGCGCTCGCGGGGCAGCTCCTTCATCATGATCACAAAGCCCTTGTTGAGCTCCCCCAGCAGGGCGTTGGCGGGCAGGCGCACGTCCTGGAAGAACAGCTCGGCGGTATCGGAGGTGTGCTGGCCTATCTTCTCGATCTTCTTGCCGCGCTCGAAGCCGGGCAGGGTGGTGTCCACCAGGAACAGGGAGGTGCCCTTGGCGCCCTTACCGGGGTCGGTAATCGCGGCGACGATCACCACATCCGCATGGATGCCGTTGGTGATGAAGATCTTGGAGCCGTTGAGGATCCAGCCGTCGCCATCTTTTACCGCGCTGGTGCGAATGCCCTGGACGTCGGAGCCGGCACCGGGCTCGGTCATGGCCAGGGCGCCCACTGCCTCGCCAGTCACCATTTTGGTCAGCCACTGCTGCTTCTGTTCCTCGGTGCCGAAGTGGTTGATATAGGGCGCCACGATGTTGCTGTGGATGCCATAGCCGCTGGCGATGCCGCCAAAGCCCATGTGTGACAGCTCTTCGATTATCGCGAAGGTGACCTGCGGGGTGGTGCCGGCGGCGCCGTACTCCTCGGGCATATCCGGGCACAGCAGCCCGGCGGCACCCAGGGTGTTCCACAGCTCCCGGGGCACGATATGCTGCTGCTCCCACTCTTCGATGTGAGGCGCGATTTCCTGTTCCAGGGCGCGGCGGGTCATATCGCGAAACAGGGTCAGTTCTTCGTTGTCCATGGTCAGTGGTCTCCTGGGATGGTCTTCATGCGTGTGCGGGCGGCATTTTGCGCGATAGGCGGGCGAAAAACAATGGCGGGGCGCGACCGGCACATGGCCGCAGGCGCCATTGTGGAAGGACGTCTTCGCAGCCCCCGGCCCGTGGTTTACTCCTCTAACCCCGGCGGGTGGTAGCGCGCTGCCGGTATAGTGCTACACTTCGCCCTCACCAGCGATTCTGGTTTTACGGTTCACAGTCTACGGAGAGCAATAATGCGCGAGTACAAGCAGTTTTATATCAACGGCCAGTGGGTAGATCCGGCCAAGCCCAACAGTTTTGATGTCATCAATCCCGCCACCGAAGAAGTGTGCGCGCACATCGCGCTGGGCAGCGAGGAAGATGTGAATGCGGCGGTTGCCGCCGCCAAGGCGGCCTTCGCCAGCTACAGCCGTACCTCGGTGCAGGAGCGCATCGAGCTGCTGGAATCCTGTGCCGAGGTCTACCAGAAGTACTATAACGACATGGCCGACGCCATCCGCGAGGAAATGGGCGCGCCCAAGGAACTCGCGGCCGGCGCCCAGGCTTACACCGGCCTGGGTCACCTGAAAGAGGCGGCCAAGATCCTCAAGACCTTCAAGTTCGAGGAAGACCTGGGCCCCAACCGGGTGTTCAAGGAGCCCATCGGCGTCTGCGGCCTGATCACCCCCTGGAACTGGCCGGTCAACCAGATCAGCTGCAAGGTGGCCCCGGCCCTGGCCGTGGGCTGCACCATGGTGCTCAAGCCCAGCGAGGTGGCGCCCCTGTCCGCTTATATCTTCGCCCAAATCATGGACGAGGCCGGCGTACCCGCCGGCGTGTTCAACCTGGTCAACGGCGACGGCCCGGTAGTGGGCACGGCCCTGTCGAAGCATCCCGACGTGGACATGATGTCTTTTACCGGTTCCACCCGCGCCGGCTCACTGGTGGCGCAGAATGCCGCCCCCACGGTCAAGCGCGTTACCCAGGAACTGGGCGGCAAGTCCCCCAATATCATCCTCGAAGACGCCGACCTGGAGAAGGCGGTCACCAGCGGCGTCATGCACATGTACCAGAACACCGGGCAGTCCTGTAACGCGCCCTCGCGCATGCTGGTGCCCCGGGCGAAACTGGCCGAGGCCGAGGCCATTGCGGCGAAGGTCACCGAATCGGTAAAAGTGGGTGACCCGAGCGCCGATGGCACCACCATGGGCCCGGTGGTCTCCGAAGTGCAGTTCAACAAGATCCAGGGCCTGATCGAGGCGGGCATCAAGGAGGGCGCCAAGCTGGTCACCGGCGGTCCCGGCCGTCCCGAGGGCATCGAAAAAGGTTACTTCGTGCGCCCCACGGTATTCTCCGAAGCCAACAACGAGATGACCATCGCCCGCGAGGAAATCTTCGGCCCGGTACTGACCATGATTCCCTACGACAGCGAGGAAGAGGCCATCCGCATCGCCAACGATACGCCCTACGGCCTGGCCGGCTATGTGCAGAGCGGCGATATAGCCCACGCCAGGAAGGTCGCGGCCCGGATCCGCGCCGGTAACATCGCCGTCAATGGCGCCGGTGCCGGTTTCGACGTGCCCTTCGGCGGCTACAAGCAGTCCGGCAACGGCCGCGAGTGGGGCGCCCACGGCTTTACCGACTTCCTTGAAATCAAGGCAGTAGCAGGCTACGGGGAGTAAGAATGGCGGAATTCGTACTGGCGATAGACCAGGGTACGACCGGCAGTACCGTCGCCCTGATGGATGCCCGCGGTGAACTGCGGGCCAGCGTCAACCACGAGTTCCCCCAGCTCTACCCGAAACCCGGCTGGGTGGAACACCGCCCGGCCGACATCTGGGCCTCGGTGGGCAAGGGCATCCGCGCCATCCTGCGCAAGCGGGTCTGCAAGCCTACCGAGATCGCCGCCATCGGCATAACCAACCAGCGCGAGACCGCGCTGTTGTGGGACCGGCGCAGCGGCGAAGCCCTGAATAACGCCGTGGTCTGGCAGTGTCGCCGGACCACGGAGTTTTGCGAGACCCTGCGCAGCGCAGGGCATGCAGCAACTATCCGCGAACGCTCCGGCCTGGTGCTGGACCCCTATTTTTCCGCCAGCAAGTATCGCTGGCTACTGAAAAACACCTCCGGTATCTCCCGCCAGTTGAAAACCGGCCGCGTCGCTGCGGGTACCGTCGACAGCTATCTGATCTGGCGCCTCACCGGCGGAGAGCAGCACGTGACCGATGTGTCCAACGCCTCGCGCACCTCCCTGATGAACATAGGCAGTCGCCAGTGGGATGAGCGCTTACTGGACCTGTTCGAGGTGCCTGCTGCCATCCTGCCGCGCATCACCGCTTCCAGCGCCGTGCTGGGCACCACCCGGGGCGTGCCCGGCCTGCCCGACGGCATACCCATCGCCGGGGTTGCCGGTGACCAGCAGGCAGCCCTGTTCGGCCAGGCCTGCTTCAGCCCGGGCGACGTCAAGTGCACTTACGGCACCGGCTCGTTCATCGTCATGAATACCGGCGCCGAACCGCTGCACTCCGACGCCGGCCTGTTGACCACCGTGGCCTGGCAGCTGGGCGAGCAGGGCAGCCCGGTATATGCCCTGGAGGGCGGTGCATTTGTCTGCGGCGCGGCCGTGCAGTGGCTGCGCGACGGCCTGGGGATCATCAAGCGCGCGCCGCAGGTCGAGGACCTCGCCCGCCAGGTGGAAGATCACGGCGGCGTGGAATTCGTACCGGCCCTGACCGGCCTGGGCGCGCCGCACTGGGCGCCGGAGGCCCGGGGCACGCTGACCGGGCTGACCCGCGGCAGCAGTAACGGCCACATCGCCCGGGCCACCCTGGACGCCATGGCGTTGCAGAACGCCGACATCCTGCGGGCCATGGAGCGGGACATGGGCCGGCGTATGCGACCCCTGCGGGTGGATGGCGGCGCTGCGGCCAACGACCTGCTGATGCAGATACAGGCAGATGTGCTGGGGCGCAAACTGATCAGGCCCGAGGTAATCGAAACCACCGTTGCCGGCGCCTGCTACCTGGCGGGCATGGGGGTGGGACTATGGCGCGGCACCGGGGAACTGCGCAAGATATGGAAGGTGCAGCGGGAGTTCAGCGCGCAAATGAAAGCGCCCGCCCGGCGCAAGCGCCTGGCCTCCTGGGATGCCGCCTTGCAGCGCACCCTGCTGGCGGTGTCCTGACCGGCGTGGGGGACATCCTTCCCTTTCGCCGGCCCTCGCTCAAGGAACAGCACAAGGGCAAGACCCTGTGCCGCCATGGGCATCACAAGTGGGTGCTGGACAAGGACAAGCAATTTGACGTGAAACAGGGCAAGCTGGTTACCGTATGGCGCTGCAGTCGCTGCGGCAAACAGAAGGTCGAGACCCGCTAGCTGCCCGCAATGCACGGAGTGTCAGACTTATGTACTTTATTTTATCCGGGATAGCAGCGTGACGTTTTCCGCAATACGCTACGAAACCGCCGGGCGCATCGCCCGTATTACCCTCAACCGGCCCGAGCGCCTCAACGCCATATCCGCTGAGATGCCCGCGGAGATAGCCGCCGCGGTGGCGCTGGCCAATGACGACGACGCGGTGCATGTCATCATTCTGCAGGGGGAGGGCAAGGGCTTCTGCTCGGGCTACGACCTGAAGGATTTCGCCGAGGCCCCGGGAGCGAATGCCGGGGTGCAGGAGATGCCCTGGGATCCCATGCGGGACTACCGCCACATGAAAGCCTGTACCGACCATTTCAGCTCACTGTGGCGCAGTTACAAACCGACCATCGCCAAGGTGCACCACGTCGCGGTCGCCGGCGGCTCGGATATCGCCCTGGCCTGCGATTTCGTCATCATGGAGGAGGAGGCCCGTATCGGCTATCCACCGGCCAGGGTGTGGGGCTGTCCGACCACCGCCATGTGGGTGTATCGCCTGGGCGCGGAAAAGGCCAAGCGCATGCTGCTCACCGGGGACCTGGTCACCGGCCGCGAAGCCCGGGACATGGGGCTGGTGCTGGACGCTGTGGCACCAGCGGCCCTGGAGGGGAGCGGTGCTGCAACTGGCCGAGCGCATGGCCGGCGTGCCGCGCAACCAGCTGATGATGCAGAAGCTGATGATCAACCAGGCCTATGAAAACATGGGACTGGCCAACACCCAGATGATCGCCACCCTGTTCGACGGTATCACCCGGCACTCGCCGGAGGGTATGTGGTTCAAGGACTATGCGGAGGCCAACGGTTTCGCCGCGGCGGTGGAGTGGCGCGACAGCGGTCGCAATATTCCCCAGGGGCGGGATCGCAATACCTGAGAAAGGCTAGATCTGTAGGGTCGAATTTATTCGACCGGGCGTTCTACACGGGAGATCCACATGAACGAGCAATCCCTGTTTGATGATCTGCTGGTGATCGATTGCGCCAGCTTTATTGCCGGTCCGGCGGCCGGCACCATCCTGGCCGACTTCGGCGCCCGGGTGATCAAGATCGAGCCGCCCGGCGGCGATGGCTACCGCAAGCTGCAAGCACCTGCCGGGGGTGCCGCGATGTGAGAGCAACTACCCCTGGCGGCTGACCAACCGGGGCAAGCAGAGCCTGGCGCTGGATCTCAAGCAGCCTGAAGCAAGGGCAGTGCTGGAGCGACTGGTCGGCCGCGCCGACGTTTTCATTACCAATTACCCGCTGGCGGTACGCGAAAAACTGCAGCTGCGATACCCGGACATCAGGGCGCTCAACCCGAAAGCTGATCTATGCCTCGCTCACCCCCTACGGCGAAACCGGCCCGGAAGCGGGCAGTACCGGCTACGATGCCACCGCCTGGTGGGCGCGCTCCGGACTGATGGATTCCGTGCGGGCATCCAGCGATACGCCGCCCGGGGTGTCGGTACCGGGTATGGGCGATCACATGTCCGCCTGCAGCCTCTACGGCGCGATCGTTACCGCCCTGTACCAGCGTCAGCGCACAGGGCAGGGCTGCATGGTCGGCAGTTCGCTGCTGGCCAACGGCCTGTGGGCCAATGGCTTTAATGTGCAGGCAGCCCTGGATGGCGCCAACATGGATGTGCGCCTCGATTCGGACAAGCGCAGCACCTTTACCCAGCTCTATCGCTGTCGCGACGACCGCTGGTTCCTGCTCACCATACTGCCGCAGGTGCAGGATGCGGCCTGGCCGCGGCTGGCCCGTTGCCTGGGCCACGAGGAGTGGCTGGACGACCCCCGCTTCGCCGATACAACAAGCCGGCATGAGCACAACCGCGAGCTCACGGCCCTGGTGAGGGAGGCCATCGCGCAACAGGACTGGAGTTATTGGGAGGCGAGCTTTGCCCAGCACGGGATCACCTGCGGCCGGGTCGCCAAGGCGGCCGATCATCTCGAGGATGCGCAGGTTGCCGCCGCCGGCCTGTTCAGTGATTTCAGCGACGGCAGCGGGCGCACGGTGAACAGCCCGCTGTACGTTACCGGGGCGCAGAAACGCAGCCCGTCGCCGGCGCCGGAGGTGGGACAACACAGCGTGGGGATTCTCGCCGACCTGGGCCTGGACGCCGAAACCATAGCCGACTTGCAGGGGCGGGGAATCGTCGGCTGAAGCGGCCGCCCCCCGGACCGTGGCGGGCTATTCCAGCCCGCCCATCAGCATGTACTTCACCTCGACATAATCGTCGATGCCGTACTTGGAGCCCTCCCGGCCCGAGCCCGACTCCTTGATGCCGCCGAAGGGGGCCATTTCATTGGAGATGATGCCCTCGTTGATGCCGACGATGCCGTATTCCAGCGCCTCGGCCACGCGCCATACCCGGCCGATATCCCGGGTATAGAAATACGAGGCCAGGCCGAACTCGGTGTCGTTGGCCATGGCGATCACTTCCTCCTCCGTGGAGAAGCGCACCACCGGCGCCACCGGTCCGAAAATTTCGTTGCGGAATACGGCCATGGAGGAATTCACCCCGGTCAGCACCGTCGGCTGGTAGAAACAGCCGCCGAGTTCATGGCGGCCACCTCCCAGGGCCACGTTGGCGCCCTGGGCGATTGACTCCTGTACCAGCTTATCCACGTCCTCAACCGCCTTGGCGTTGACCAGCGGGCCGATGGTGATGCCATCGTGCATGCCATCGCCCACCTTGAGGGCCGCCGTGGCCGCGGTCAGTTTCTCCACAAAGGCGTCGTGCACACCGTCCTGCACGAACAGGCGATTGGAGCAGACGCAGGTCTGGCCGGCATTGCGATACTTGGAAATCATCGCGCCCTCTACCGCGGCATCCAGGTCGGCATCATCGAACACGATGAAGGGGGCGTTGCCGCCCAGCTCCATGGAGGTCTTCTTCACGGTGGAGGCACACTGTTCCACCAGCATCTTGCCCACGGGGGTAGAGCCGGTGAAGGTGACCTTGCGCACGATGGGATTGCTGGTGAGTTCGCCGCCTATGGCGCCTGAGCTGCCGGCGACCACGTTGAGGACTCCGGCGGGTATCCCGGCGCGTTCCGCCAGTTCCGCCATGGCAAAGGCGGACAGCGGGGTCTCGGAGGCCGGCTTGATCACGATGCTGCAGCCCGCTGCCAGGGCGGGCGCCGCCTTGCGGGCGATCATGGCGTTGGGGAAGTTCCAGGGAGTGATGGCCGCGACCACACCCACCGGTTGCTTGATGCAGACGATGCGTTTGTCGGGGGAGGGGCCGGGGATGACATCGCCGTCTATGCGCTTGGCCTGCTCGCCAAACCACTCCACAAAGGCCGCGCCGTAGGCGATCTCGCCGCGGGACTCGGCCAGCACCTTGCCCTGTTCGGCGGTCATGATGATGGCCAGGTCTTCCTGGTGCTGCATCATCAGGTCGAACCACTTGCGCAGGATGTTGGCCCGGGCCTTGGCCGGTTGCCGTGCCCAGTCACGCATAGCGCGCTGGGCCGCGCTGATAGCCCGGGCGGTCTCTGCTGCACCCACCTTGGCAACTTCCGTGATCAGCTCGCCATTGGCGGGATTGGTCACCGCAAAGGTGGCGCCGTCGTCGGCGTCTGCCCACTGGCCATCGATATAGGCCTTGTTCTTCAGCAGGCCGGCGTCGGAAAGTTGCATGGTGTACTCCTTTTAGGGTTTTTGAGGGAGCGAAGTATTGCAGATTTTGGCGTGCCGCGCTGCGCTCAGGCGCCAGATTTTTTCCGGCGCGCGCGCCGCGCCAGGCCGTGCTTGCGTATCAGGTGGCGCAACTGGTCGTAGCTCAACCCGAGGGCTTGCGCGGTGCGACCCTGGTGCTCGCCGTGTTCCCGCAGGGCCTCCCGCAACAGCTGCTTCTCGATCTGCGCCAGCCGGGTCGTGAAGTCCCCCACCCGGGCCTCGCCCCGGGTGTCGACGGGCGCCGGCGCGGGTGCCGCCGGAGGCGAGTCGGGGTAGGGTGATTGAAACGGGTCGATCACCACCTCAGCCACCGGCTGCAGTGGGTCTCCCCAGCGAAACAGTGAGCGCTCCACGGCATTCTTGAGTTCGCGCACGTTGCCGGGCCAACTGTAGTCCTGAAGGCTGGCCATGGACTGGGGGGTGAACCCGGCAAACAGCTCCCAGCCCAGCTCGGAGCAAAGTTGCACCGCGAAATGTTGGGCCAGCTCGGGTATGTCCTCGGGTCGTTGGCGCAGCGCCGGCAGGTGGACCACGTCAAAACTCAGCCGGTCCAGCAGGTCCGCCCGGAAGCGCCCGTCCCTCGCCAGTTCCCGCAGGTCCACATTGGTGGCGGCGATGACGCGCACGTCCACCTGCAGGGTCTGTTGGCCCCCCAGGCGCTCGAATTCACCGTACTCCACCAGCCGCAACAGTTTTTCCTGCAGGCGCACGGACATGGTACCCAGTTCATCCAGGAACAGGGTGCCGCCGTCGGCGCGTTCGAAGCGCCCGCGCTGGCTGCGGGTGGCGCCGGTAAAAGCGCCGGCCTCGTGCCCGAACAACTCGGACTCCAGCAGGCTTTCGGCCATGGCGGCGCAGTTGACCTTGACCAGCGGGGCGTCCCAGCGGGGGGACAGGTAGTGGAGTCGCTCCGCCGCCAGCTCCTTGCCCGTGCCGCGCTCGCCCATTACCAGGATAGGGCGGTTGATAGCGGCCAGACTGGACAGTCGTTCCAGCGCCCCGGCCAGGGCCGTGGAATTGCCGATCATGGTGGTCTGGGTTCTCATGGGCAATATATACCTAATAAATGGCTAAAAATTCCAATTAAAATAGTATAAATTACCTTAATATCGAAATATATTCTAGATATAAAATTATAAATGGACTGTATCTTACTGATATATAATGATTAATAACTATTTTGGCATGCTTTCTGTAACGTGTAGGGAGAGCAAAGCATGCCGGCGTGGCCGGTTGGTTACATTTCGAGGAGAGGCACCATGGGCATATTTTCCCGCATGACCGACATCATCAATTCCAATATCAATTCCATGCTGGACCAGGCGGAGGATCCCGAGAAGATGATCCGCCTGATCATCCAGGAGATGGAAGACACCCTGGTGGAGGTGCGCAGTTCCTCCGCGCGGGTGCTGGCCGACCGCAAGGCCGCGGCCCGGCGCCTGGAGCAGGTAAGGGACGAGGCCCGCAGCTGGGAGGACAAGGCGCGCCTGGCCGTGAGCAAGAACCGCGAGGACCTGGCCCGGGCGGCCCTGCAGGAAAAGCGGGCCATCGAGGAGGAGGTGGCCATTGTGACCGCGGAACTGGAGGCCACCGACGAGCATATCGCCCAGTTGAATGACGAGGTGGCCAAGTTGCAGCAGAAACTCACCGACGCGCGGGCCAAGCAGAAAGCCATGCTGATGCGCAGCCAGACAGTGGAATCGCGGATCAAGGTGAAGCGGCAGATGCAGCGCGATGCCCTGGACAACGCCTTCACTCGCTTCGAGTATTTCGAGCGTCGCATGGACAACCTGGAGAGCCAACTGGAGTCCATGGACATGGGGCGGGACGTGTCGCCGGACCTGGCGACGGAAATCGACGCCCTGCAGGAAGACGCCCAGATCAATGAGGAACTGGAGCGCCTCAAGGCCGAGCTGCACAGGCCCGGGGACAACTGAGTCCCGCCCTGGTGTGTTTGGCTAATGAACCCGACCATGGCAGCATGAGGCGCATGCCAGGCGCTGCCCAAGGAAAGTACTAATGGAATTCTGGAAATTCATGTTTGTTCCCACCATCCTGTTCCTCGTTATCGTGGCGCCGATGTGGATCACCATGCACTACCGCAGCGTGAACCGCTCATCCCGGAGCCTGACACGCGAGGATCGGGAATCGGTGGAGCATATGCTGGAGACCGTGGACAAGCTCAGCGAGCGCATAGGCGCCCTGGAGGCTATCCTGGATGCCGACCACAGGGACTGGCGCCAGCAGGTCAGGCGCGGCGAGAGTCGCCGCGAAACAGACAAGGAGTAGGTTATGAGCGAGCAATCCCGGCGCCACCAGCGCCACGACAGACACTATCAGCGGCGCCGGCGCGGTTTCAGCGCCAGTCGTCGCAACGGCTGGGGCATGAACCTCTACCGCAATACCCGCGACAGCAAGGTGGCCGGCGTCTGCGCCGGCCTGGCGGACCACTGGGACGTAGCCCACTGGGTGGTGCGACTCGGCTGGGTGGGCGCATTCCTCTTCACCGGCGGTTTCCTGGCCCTGTGGGCGTACCTGGCGGCCTGGGTGTTGATGGCCCCGCGGCCTACCCGTCACAGCGCCTCTGGAAGCTATCGCGACCTGGAGGATTTTGACGAGGCCGATGTGGAGATGGAGTACGACGAACGCTATCACGACTACCGGCCGCGCAAGGTATTTCGCTACAGCGACAGCAGCACGGTCCGGCTGCAGCGCGCCAGGGAGCGCCTGGATGCGGCCCTGCAGCGCGTCCAGGACATGGAGTCCTATGTCACCTCGCGCCAGTTCGAGCTGAACAAGGAATTTTCCAGACTCTGAGCGCATTTGCCGGCACTTTCGCGGCGGGAACATATTGGCTATGCTTGTGTCAAATAATCAGTATGGTAATGCAAGGAGCCAGCGATGGCCGGTCGGCGAAGACGCAACGGGGATGTCGTACTGCCGCAGTATGGTGCGGCAGAGCACTACGTGCCGCCGCCCCATGCACTGCTCTCCCTCACCGAGGCCCACCGCGCGGTCATCGAAATCATTTCCCTCAACATCAGTCGCAGGCGCCTGGGCAGGATAGCGCCCAGGGGCGATGGCCACCCGGTCATGGTACTGCCGGGTTTCATGGGGGATGACGGTTACAACGCGGCCATGCGCCGTTTCATCAGCAGCCTGAACTACTCGGTGCACGGCTGGGGCCTGGGCCGCAACCTGGGGCCCCGTGAAGGGGTGCTGGAGGGCCTGCAGCAGCGCATCCAGTTTCTGTCGGAGCGTTACCAGGGCCCGGTGTCGCTGGTGGGGCACAGCCTGGGGGGTATCTTCGCCAGGGAACTGGCGCGGGAGTTTCCCGACCGGGTGCGCCAGGTCATTTCCCTGGGCAGCCCCTTCGGTCGCGGCAGGATGACCGCCTCGGTGCCCGCGCGCCTGTTCAATGCGCTCAATCCCAGCGAGGATATTCCCATCGAGCAGGACCGCATCCACCTGGTCGCCGCCGGTGCCCAATACCGCGATTTATTCCAAGGGCGACGGCATCGTCAACTGGCAGACCACGGTGCAGAGCGACCCGGGGCACGAGCGCAGCCAGAGCATACGGGTGCGCGGCAGCCACTGCGGCATGACCCTCAACCCGGCCATCTGGTTTCTGGTGGCTGAGCGACTGGCCATCCATCCCGATGACTGGCGACCTTTCCAGAGCAGCCGCTGGCTGCAACTGCTGTATCCCCAGGGCCCGCACTGAGCGGTTGGCCCGCCCCCGACACCGTCATTCAGAACAGATCGATCTGGGAGCTGCCCGCTGTGCCCGGTCGCGGTGGCGTGAACAGGTCGGTGCGTTCGCGGGCTCGTTCTCCCCGCTCCATTCCCAGGCGTGAGCAGGCCAGCCTGAAGCGCTGTGCCAGCAGGTCGGCATAGGTGCCGGTGCCGCGCATGCGATGGCCGAAGCGGCTATCGTAATCGGCCCCGCCGCGGCTCTGGCGCAGCAGGCTGATGACATGTTCCGCCCGCAGCGGGTAGTGCTGGTGCAGCCACTCGAAAAACAGGTCGCGGATTTCCAGTGGCAGGCGCAGCAGCATATAGGCCGCGCTGCCGGCGCCGGCCTCGCTGGCGCGCTGCAGGATAGTCTCCATTTCGCTGTCGTTCAGCGCCGGGATCATGGGCGCGACCAGCACGCTGACGGGCACCCCGGCCGCGGCCAGCGCTTCCATGGCCGCCAGGCGCGCGCCCCCGGAAGCGGCCCGCGGCTCCAGCAGGCGTTTCAGTTGCGCATCCAGGGTGGTGATGCTGATCGCCACCGAGCACAGGCCGTCGGCGGCCATCTCGGCCAGCAGGTCGATGTCGCGGGTGACCAGGGCGCCCTTGGTGATGATGGCGACCGGGTGGCGATGGCGCTGCAGCACTTCCAGTAGCTGGCGGGTGATGCGGTGATCTTTTTCCACCGGCTGGTAGGGGTCGGTATTGGCGCCCAGGGTAATGCTGCTGCACTGGTAGCCGGGTTTTGCCAGTTCGCGCCCCAGCAACTCGGCGGCGTTGCGCTTGTAGGTGAGGCGGGTCTCGAAGTCCACCCCGGGCGACAGGTCCAGGTAGGCGTGGGTGGGCCTGGCGTAGCAGTAGACGCAACCGTGTTCACAGCCCTGGTAGGGGTTGATGGATTGCAGGAAGGGAATGTCCGGTGACTGGTTGCGGGAGATGATGCTGCGCGCAGTCACGGCGCGGCACTCGGTGACCGGTGTGGGGCCGCAGATGCCATCGTCCCATTCCACCCGGTGCGGCTGGAAGCGGCTGGCGCCGTTGCTCAGGCGCCGCGGCCCTTGCGCACGCTGCGCTGCCGCACAATGATATCGCCGTCGTCTGCCATGGGAGCCCGGATTTCTCTGTACTGTATAAAAAAACAGTATACGCGCAGCTTGGGTCGATGCAAGGTTTTGCTTTAGTCTGCCTGCACCGTTAACGCTCCCTCAGGGGAAATCGATGCTGCACCGCATCTGGCTGGGTTTTTTTCTCGTCGCTTTTATCAGTGCGCTCTACCAGTGGCTGGGCCTGGGAGACGCCGCAGTATTCCAGCGTATGGTGACGGCGCTGTTCGACATGGCCGGGCTGTCGGTGGACCTGGCGATCGGCCTGGTCGGCCTGATGGCCCTGTGGCTGGGCATCGTCGCCATCGGCGAGGCCAGCGGCCTGATCGACAAGCTGGCCAGGGCCCTGTCGCCGCTGTTTACCCGGCTGATGCCCGAGGTGCCGGCAGGACACCCGGCGATTTCCTCGATGACCCTGAACCTGTCGGCAAACATTCTCGGCCTGGACAACGCGGCCACCCCGCTGGGCATCAAGGCCATGAAGGACCTGCAGACCCTGAACCCCGATCCGCAGGTGGCCAGCGATGCGCAGATCCTGTTCCTGGTGCTCAACACCTCGGCCGTGACCCTGTTTCCCGTGACCATCCTGCTGTACCGGGCCCAGTTGGGGGCCAGCGATCCGGCGGCAGTGTTCATCCCCATCCTGATCGCCACCAGCTGCTCCACCCTGGCGGGTCTGCTGGTTACCGCCTGGGTGCAGCGTATCCGCCTGGCCGATACGGTCGTGCTGGCCTTCCTGGGAGGTGGTTTCGCGCTGTTGCTGGCCCTGGTGGGCTGGTTCGCCACCCTGGGGGCGGATGAGTTACAGCGCCAGTCCAGCCTGCTGAGCAACCTGCTGATCGTGGGCCTGATCATGCTGTTCCTGGTGGCGGCGCAGCGCCGCTCGGTCAATGTCTACGACACCTTTATCGAGGGCGCACGGCAGGGCTTCGAGACGGCGATCGGCATCATTCCCTACCTGCTGGCCATGCTGGCCGCCATCGGTGTGTTTCGGGCCAGCGGCGCCATGGACCTGGTGATGAACGCCCTGCGCGACCTGGTGTCCCTGGGAGGGTGGGACAGTCGCTGGGTGGACGCCATGCCCACCGGGCTGATGAAACCGCTGTCGGGCTCGGGTGCGCGGGCGATGATGATAGACACCATGAACACCTTCGGCGTGGACTCCTTCCAGGGACGGTTGGCAGCCACCATGCAGGGTTCCACCGAGACCACTTTTTACGTGCTGGCGGTGTACTTCGGTTCAGTGGGCATACGCCACGCTCGCCACGCCCTGGCCTGCGGCCTGGCGGCGGACGTGGCGGGCATCACCGCGGCCATCGCAGTTGCCTACTGGTTTTACGGTTGAAGCCGGCGCCGGTGTTATAGTGGAGCCCTGCAGTACGGAGCGCACACGCGTATGACTGAACAGGCAGTCGCTGGCCATTCCCTGCTGGGCACTTTCGTGGTGCCGGTAGCCCAGGCCCTGCGTCAGCAGGGCGTAGACCCCGTGGAACTGGTGGGCCAGGTCGGTCTCGACCTGGCCAAGGCCGCCAACCCGGACTGGCGGGTAAGCCAGGCAAGTTTCAACGAGTTGTTGCGGCGCAGCATCGAGGCCACCGGCGACGAGGCTTTCGGGCTGGTGGCGGCGGAGCAACTGCAACCCCAGGTGCTGCACAGTCTGGGGCTGGCCTGGCTGGCCAGCGATACGGTCTACGACGGTCTCAGGCGCCTGCAGCGCTTTGGGCGCCTGGTGGCCACCGGTCTCAAGCCGCACCTGGAGGATGAGGGCGACTCGGTGCGCCTGGTCCTGGGCTATGACCCCGGCTCCGCAGGCGTGGTGCCCGCCAGCCGCGATTACGCGGTGGGCATCGTCAACCGCATGTGCCGGCTCACTTTGGGCGAGTTCCTGGCGCCCGTGAGTGTCGCCCTGCAACGGCCGCGGCCCTCACAGCCGGAGCGCTGGGAGTACCTGCTGTCGAGCAAGGTCATATTCGACGCGCCCTGCAACTGCATCACCTGGTACAGCGCCGATATCATGGAGCCGCTGGTGACCGGGGATCCCGCCCTGGCGCGTATCAACGACGAGCACACGGCGGCCTTCCTGGACAGTTTCGTCGCGCGTACCACCACCCGGGAGGTAGTCGACAAGATAGTGGAGAAACTGCCCGACGGGCCTCCCAGCCAGCAACAGGTCGCAGACGCCCTGCATATGAGCAACCGCACCCTGCAGCGCAAGCTGCAGGCGGAGGGCACCAGTTTCACAGACCTGCTGCAGGATACGCGCATGCAACTGGCGGGCAAGTACCTGCGCAGCCCTGGTCGCTCGGTGGTGGAAACGGCTTATCTGCTGGGCTTTTCCGAGCCCAGTACCTTCTCCCGCGCCTTCAAGCGCTGGGCCGGCAAGTCGCCGGCGGAGTACCGGGATGCAGTGGCGGAACCCTTCGCCCGTTGATAGTCGGCCCGGATGGCTCGCTGAACGGTTCAGCTGTAATGGAGCGAGTCGTCGTCTACCGCCGCCGCGGGAAAGGCCTCTTTCTCATACCAGTAGTCCTGGGTGAATAGCCAGGGCTCGCGGTCGCCCTGGTGGGGCATCAGGTGCATGCTGCGCTGCAGGTAACCGGGGTTGAAGTTATCCGCTTCTATCCACGGCCGCAGTTGCATGTCCTTATCCTCGGGCCTGAGCTGCGGCGTCACCACTGAGGCGCCGATGCTGTCCATATGCCGGAACATCCGCACCAGGATATCCGCGATCAGGTCGGCGCGCAGGGTCCAGCTGGCGCGGAAGTAACCGAATACCCAGGCCAGGTTGGGGACACCGGTAAACATAATGCCGTGCCAGGTGACCGTTTCTGCAAAATCCACCGTTTTGCCGTCCACTTCGAAGGCGATCCCGCCCAGTACCAGCAGCTTGAAGCCCGTCGCGGTAATGATCAGGTCGGCCTCCAGTTCCTCGCCGGATTTCAGTAGTATGCCTTTTTCAGTAAAGGTGTCGATTTCGTCGGTCACCACGCTGGCCAGGCCCTCGCGCAGCCCGGTGAACAGGTCTCCATCCGGAATGACCGCGATCCGTTGCTGCCAGGGGCGATAGCGGGGCGTAAAATGCTTATCGATGTCAAAATCCTCGCCGAGGAACTCCCGGGCCGCGGCCAGTAACTCCTCCTTCACCCCCTCGGGTTCCTCCGCCGAGCGCCGCACCAGTTCCTCCTGGTCCTGCAGGATTTTTTGCCTGACTATCTCGTGGGTCCACTCATCCGGAATATCCAGGGGTCGCAGCATCTCCGCCAGCTCATCGATATTGGGTCGGGGGAGAAAAAAGGTGGGAGAGCGCTGCAGCATGGTGATGTGTTTGCACTTGCCGGCCATGGCCGGAACGATGGTGGCGGCCGTGGCGCCGGAGCCGATAACCAGCACCCTCATGTTGCTGTAGTCCAGGTCTTGTGGCCACAGCTGGGGGTGCACGATCCTGCCCTGGTAGCGGTCCATGCCAGGCCATTCGGGAGTGTAGGGGTGGTCATGGTCGTAGTAGCCCTGGCACATCCACAGGAAGCCGGCCGTGAAGGTGAGCTGTTCGCCGGTCTCCAGGTTGTCGACCAGCAGTTGCCAGCGCTGCTCCGCGCTGCTCCAGCTGGCGGTGCGCACCTTGTGGCGATAGCGGATGTGATCGCCCAGCCCCTGTTCCTGGATACTCTCGGTGAGGTACTTGAGGATTTCGGGAGCCGTGGCGATGGGGGCTCCCAGCCAGGGCTTCCAGCTGTAACCGAACGTGTACAGGTCGCTGTCCGAGCGAATGCCGGGGTAGGTGTGGGTCTTCCAGGTGCCGCCGAAATCGTCCTTGGATTCCAGTACGCAAAAACTGCGTTGCGGCAGGTATTTTTTGAGGTGGTAGGCGGCATCGATGCCGGAGATGCCGGCCCCTATGACCAGCACGTCGAAATGGTTGGTGGAGTGGACGCCAGTGCGGGTTGGTTCGGGGGCGACAGCGGTATCCATATGGTTCTCCCTGGTAGTCTGCCTGACTGCTTCGATGGCCGCCTAATACATCCTATTTGGAGAGTGAGCGCAACCCCGCTGACGCCCTGGCACCTGCGATCGGCGCAATGACCGGTGCGGCGGAATTGGGGCGAGCGCCGTGCCCGAAATTTTTTTCGCGTAAAATTTGCAATCCCGCCACGGCGGTCTATCTTTGTTAATGCACATCCTTCCCCGGGTGTGCACACGTCCCCTGGCCTGTGTTTCTGCCCCGAAACATATGGCTATTGGCCCGCACCACAGTCTCTGTGTGCGGGCTTTTTTATGCCCTATATATTCACATAAAATCAATCAGTAATCGCGGTGAATTAATGTGAATTCTATGCATTCGCCGTGAGCTCCCGATCGAATTTCCCCCGTTTGGCGCCCCGGGACATGCTTCTGGCGCCGCTGGCCATGTAGCGGCGCACGCCCAGTCCCTATCATGTCTCCAACGTCCACGCACGGGTCGCCGACGGCTGGCCCAGCAGCAAGAACTGGAGATCGCCATGCACGAACTGGTAAGCAGAATCAACGATCCCGCGTTGTGCTACGTCTTTGCCCGTAACGCCCACCGCAATGGGCATCCCGAGTTGGCCCTGCAGGCGCACCGCCGCGCCGTGGACCTGCGCGCCGGGCAGCACCAGCCCGCCACGGAGGCCGAGGCCGCCGCGCTGCGAGCCATTTACGCCTATGAGGAAGCGCTGAGTTACGGCAAGGGCAAGCGTACCCGAGCTACAGGCACCTGGCAGCTGGTCAACCGGCACGGCCTGCTGGGGGCGCTCAGCAAGCGCCTGTCTTCGGGCAAGCTGAAAGATGTCCAGCCGCTGCTGGCGCAGCTGGGAATGGAGGACTACAGCTTCGAGGCGGTGTACGCCGCCCACCGGCAGGACTTCGAGGCACTGGCCGCCTGACAGATCCCTACCTTGGCCCGGCCCCCCCGGCATTGACAGGGGAGTAACCGGGCTTTTTTTTTCCGGATCGGACCGGCTGGCTATGAAGACAATAGACATGAGAAATGCACGCAGCGGCGCGCAACTGACCCTGCAGCTCGATGAGTTCGAGCTGACCAGCCTGGTGGCCCTGGTAGAGCAGGGCGCACGACAGCTGGGGGACCGCGAGCAACCGGGCTCCCTGCACGCGCACATGGCGAGTATCGCCACCGAATTCTGCAGCCTGCTGGGCCACCTGGAACTGCTGGCCGCGGACGATTGAATACACCCCGAGAATCCCTACCTTTGCCCGGCCTTCGCGTCGGGTTTTTTTTTGCCGGGTTTGGCTATTGTTCGTCCCTGAAGTACGCTAAATTGAGGATCTGCGCAGGCGTACCATCCGTGCGCAGGCTCCGCGGTAATTTCATAGTCTTGCTACAGGTTAATTCATGGCCAACCCGATCAAGCTGCGGCTTGCGGATCTTCTCGATCACGATCTTTTTACGCCCAGGGAGCTGAGCTGGCTGTCTTTTAATGCGCGGGTGTTACAGGAAGCCGCCGACAAGAGCGGGCCCCTGATCGCCCGCCTGCGCTACCTCGGTATTTTCTCCAATAACCTGGACGAATTTTTCCGGGTGCGGGTGGCGGAAGTCCGGCGCCTGATTTCCATGTCCAGCGGCGGCGATCGGCAACAGTCCAAGGACCTGTTGGCCGCCATACAGCAACACGTCGTGGAATTGCAGAAGGAATTCGACCGGATTTACAAGGAACTGCTGCATGAATTGCAGGAGCGGCGCATATTCCTCATCAACGAGACCCAACTGGACCCGGGGCAGGCGACTTTCGTACAGGAATACTTTACCAGCACGGTACTTCCAGAGCTGGAACCCATCCTGCTCAGCGAGTCGCAACCTATTCCCGCACTCAATGACGAGTCGCTGTACCTGGCGGTGGATATCCGTTCAGGTGACCAGTACAACTATGCCGTTGTGGAGGTACCGACAGATCGGTTGGAGCGCTTCATCGAGATCCCCCGGCGCAAGGGCAAGCAGGGCAAGGTGTTTATCGTCCTGGACAATATCATCCGCGCCTGCCTGCCGCAGATGTTTCGCGGGGTAATTCCCATCGAGGAGGCCAACGCGTTTTGCTTCAAGTTCTCCCGCGACGCCGAATTGTCCATCGATACCGGCATTGACCAGACCCTCATCGACAAGATGGCGCTCAGCCTGAAGCAGCGGCGCAAGGCCGATGCGGTGCGCATGGTCTACGACGAACAAATGCCGCAGCGACTGCTGGATTACATCAGCGCGCGTTTCGGTTTTGGCAAGTACGACAGTCTTATCGCCGGCGGCCGCTATCACAACTCCAAGGATTTCATGTCCTTCCCCAGGGTGGGGCCCCGGTACATGGAATTCAAGCCGTTGCCGCCGATACGGCTACCGCGGCTGGATGAGCAGGACAGTATCTTTGACGCCATCCGCGAGAAGGATGTGCTGCTTTACTATCCTTACCACCCCTTCGATTATGTGATCGACCTGCTAAAGACGGCGGCGCTGGACCCGCAGGTCACGGAGATCAAAATCTGCCTGTATCGGGTGGCCAGGGATTCCCGGGTCATCGATGCCCTGGTGAACGCGGTGCACAACGGCAAACGGGTGACCGCGGTGGTGGAACTGGCGGCCCGCTTTGACGAGGCGGCCAATATCAGTTGGGCGCAGCGCCTTACCGACAATGGCATCAACGTAATCTTTGGCATACCCGGCCTCAAGGTGCACAGCAAGTTGCTGTTGATCGAGCGCAAGGAAGGCATGGCCACGCGTTATTACAGTCACGTCGGCACCGGTAATTTCAACGAGAAAACCGCGCGTATCTATACGGATTTCACCCTGCTCACCTACGACCAGAACGTGGGCAAGGACCTGTTCAGCGTCTTTGATTTCCTGCAGTACAATTACCGGCGTCCGGACTATCGCCTGTTGTTGGTATCGCCGCACTCCATGCGCCCGGGTATCGTCAGCCTGATAGACCAGGAGATAGCCCATGCCCGCGCCGGCTACCGCGCCAGCATGACCCTGAAATGCAATAACCTGGTGGATAAGGAACTGGTCACCAAGCTGTACGAGGCCAGCCAGGCCGGGGTGGAAATCAAGATTATTGTGCGCGGTATGTGCTCCCTGCGGCCCGGGGTCAAGGGTATATCCGAAAACATCGAGGCTATCAGCATCGTGGACCGCTTTCTGGAGCACCCACGGGTATACGTGTTCTACAACCGCGGCCATCCGCGCTACATGATTAGTTCGGCGGATTTAATGACCCGCAACCTGGACTACCGGGTGGAGGCCCTGTGCCCGATTTTCGACCGGGACGCCCAGCGCACCATTCAGAACATTCTCGACCAGCAGTGGCATGACAACGTCAAGGCGCGCATTATCGACAGGGACCAGGCGAACGACTATGTGCCGCGCAAAAAGCGGGTGGCCCGTATACGCTCCCAGGAGACCATTCACCATTACCTGCAGACCGGCAAGCTGCCGCGCTATCCGCGCTCGGAAATGCACCATTCAGCCAAGCGGCGACGCAAGCCGGGTAGTTGGCCGGTGGACAGCTAGCAACTCGTTCCCTGCAGGAAGTCACAGGAGGTAAATGCCATGGCCGGTAGCAGCCTGCTGGTATTGCTGGACGATATTGCCGCGGTCCTCGACGACGTGGCCACCATGACCAAGGTGGCCGCCAGGAAAACCGCGGGGGTGCTGGGCGACGACCTGGCCGTCAATGCTGAAAAAGTCACCGGCGTGGCCGCCGAGCGCGAATTGCCGGTGGTGTGGGCCGTGGCCAAGGGCTCCTTCCGCAACAAGTTCATCCTGGTGCCGGCGGCACTGGCCCTGTCGCTGGTGGCCCCCTGGGTGATACCGCCACTGTTGATCCTGGGCGGCCTGTTCCTGTGCTATGAGGGTTTCGAGAAGGTCGCCCATCCGTTCCTGCACAGTCCCGCAGAGGACGCGGCGCATCGCGCCGACCTGATTGCCCAGGTCAAGAACCCCGCCGTCGACCTGGTGAAGTTCGAACAGCGGCGAATCAAGGGGGCGATACGTACCGACATGATCTTATCGGCGGAGATCATCGTCCTGACCCTGGGCATCGTCGCCCAGGAGAGTTTCGTTACCCAGGTCCTGGTGGTCAGTGGTATCGCCCTGGTGATGACGGTGGGTGTTTACGGCCTGGTGGCGGGTATCGTCAAGCTGGACGATGCGGGGCTGCACCTGGCGGAGCGCGAGGGGGAGGGCGCGTGGGCGAGCTTCCTGCGCTGGTTCGGTGCCCGTCTGGTGGCCTTTGCTCCCTGGCTGATGAAGGCCCTGGGGGTGGTGGGCACTATCGCCATGTTCATGGTGGGCGGCGGCATCCTGGTGCACGGTTTTCACAGCCTGGAGGCGTTGATCGGGTCGCTGGCGAGTTGGGCTGCGGCCGCACCCAGCGCGGGTTCGCTGCTGGCGGCGGCGGTGTCCATGCTGGCGCCGATACTGGTTGGCCTGGTGGCCGGTGCCGCTGTCCTGCTGCTGATGGGCGCCGCACAGCGCCTGCGCGAGTTGTTCTGATCAGGCTGCGGAGGGCAACTGTTGTTCTGCGGCGAGAAAATCCTCCAGGAACCAGGCCGCGAAAGCGTGCCGGCCGTCTAGCCCGGATTTGGCATAGATAGTCGAGGCTTGCTGGCGCACGGTTTTTTCGCGGGTTTCCCGTACAGCCGCAATCTCCTTGAAGGTGAGGCCCTTCAATAACAGCATCGCAACCTGCTGCTCGCTGTGGGTGAGTTGCCAGGCGTCGAACTGCTGGTGAATCAGCTCGCCGTACTGGCGCCTGGCGCCGCGCATTTCCGCGGTGATATCGGCGATGTGCCGGTCTGCTCGGGACAGGCTCTGTTTCAGCTGCCCCAGCTGCCGGGCGCGACTGCGGCTCTCCAGGACCAGGTAGCCCGCAGTGAGTCCCGCCGCCAGGACGATCAGGCATTCCTCGACGATGTGCCAGGTGGGCACCCCCAGGTGGATATCGGTCACCACGTCGGCCAGGTTCAGCAACATGATCACACAGAGAATCACAGTGATTGTAAGATCTTTCATTTTATTCCATAAAAACAATGGGTTAGAGTCTTTGGTACAAGTGTACCACAGGCCGTGTACGAACACTTGCCCGATGCCATGGGTGCCTTTGATGGTATTATGGGCGGCTCTGTATATCCCGGCTCAGCATATGAAATCCTATCTGTACGCACTGCTTGCGTGGTTGGCGATAGCCTCGCTGGCCCTGCCCGCGACCGCCGACGCGGCGGACCAATCCGCTGCCGGTCCCTCGCTGCGGGAGGCGCTGGCGGCGGCCATGGAGCGCGGTGGCGACCGGCAACTGGCAACCGAGGCTTCGCCCTACGAGACTTCATCCTGGCTGGCGGGCCTGCCCAGCCTGGGCCTCACATACCTGGACAGCGAGCAGCGCGACGGCACTGACGAGGCTGAGCTCAACCTCAACCTGCCGCTGAAATCGGGGCCCCGCCGCAGGGCCGACGAAGCCCTGCTGGGGCTCGCGGAAGACCTGGATGGATGGGGCCAGCGGCAGCGCCAGCTGTACTACTCGGGGCTGCTGAGGCAAGTCCTGTGGGCCTACCGGCTGGCCGATGCGCGGCGCCGGTTCGCTGCGGACAAGCGGGCAGTGTTGCTGGAACTGGAGCAGCGCCAGCAGGAATTGCTGGCCGCCAGCGCCACGTCTGAGTACGCCCTGTTGCTGTTGCAGACCGAGCTGGTGGAAGTGGAGGTGGCCCAGCAGGAATACCTGCAGGAGACCCGGCGCTGGCGGCAACGCTATCGGCAGTTGACCGGCCTGCAGGAGTTGCCCGGCGAGGTCACGGAGACGGCGCCCCCTTTGGATGGTTTTACGCCTGGACAGCACCCCCGGCTGCGGGCCCTGGAACTCGCCAACCAGCAACAGCGCCAGTTGCTGCGCGCCAATAGCGCCGCGGCCGCCGACTGGAACCTGGCGCTCACCGCCAAGAATTTCGAGACCGCGGGCTACGATGAACAGCAGTATGGCCTGGGCGTGGAGATACCCCTGTCCGCCCTCGATATCGCCACCGAGTCCGACAACGCCCAATGGCGCGCCCTGCAGCGTGATTACCTGCTCGCCCGGGACCAGGCGCTCAACGAGTTACGCGACAACTGGGAGCACCTGCTCAACGAGCGCGAGGTGCTGCAGCAGAAACAGCGCCTGCTGGAACGCTCGGAAAAGCTCGCCGGACGCATAGCCGAGCAACTGGCCCAGTTACAGGCCAGTAACGAAGTCGGCCAGGAGATCCTGCTGCGACGCATGATGAGCAGTATCGATACCCGGGCCGCGGTGGCGGTCAACCGCATCCTCCTCGACCAGAACAACGCGATGCTGCGCCAGGCAGCCGGACTAAGCCTATGATCAGGAAATCACTGGCGGCGCTGCTGTTGGCGTTGCTCTTTGCCCCCGGCCTGCGCGCCCAGGAGCTGCAACTGGACGCCCTCGGCGCTTTCGAACTGGTCTTCCAGCCGGCCCGGCCGGTGCAAAACTATCCTGGTCAGCAGGTGGCGGCCACGGTGACCTATCGCCAGGGAGAGGCCTTTATCGTACCCAGCCCCGGGCGTGTGCAGCAGATCGCCTACCTGGTAGAGCCGGGGGCAGCGGTGCGGCAGCGGCAGCCTTTCGCCGTGTTGCGGGGGCCGGAAATGCACCACTTCGAAATGGCCTACGAAAGCAGTCGCGCGCTGCTGGCCGGCGCAGAGCGCCGCTACCAGGCCAACAAGGGCCTGTATGAGCGCAAGGCTATCAGTGAGAGCCAGTGGCTGGAAATCAGTGAAAAATACTATGCGCTGTCGCTGGAGTACGAGCATATGCGCCACTTTTTCGAACTGGTGGTGGAGGGTGACAACGATCCCGACGCCCTCACCCTGACTGCCCCCCTGAGCGGAGTTATCGATTACAGCCCTGCCCCCGGCGGGGTGCAGGAGGGCGACAGCATCGCCCAATTCGTGCCCGACGTCGCCATTCGCCTGGAGGCGACCCTCCCCAACAGGTTGCGCGACCAGGTGATAGCGCTGCAGTGGGACGCTTGCGAGCCGGCAGTAGAGCGCGTGAGCGCCATGACCGAAGGCTTTTTCGTGCGAGTCTGGAGCGTGCCGCTGGCGCCCGCCTGTCGCCCCTTGTTGGGCCAGCAACTGCTGGTAACGCCCCTGCTGGCGGTGCAGGGCGCATACAGCCTGCCGCGCACCGCTGTGTTCCAGTTGCAGCGCCAGACTATGGTGCTGGTGCGTGAAGGCGACCGCTTGCGCCCGCTGGCCGTCAGCCTGCTGGGGACCCGGGGGGAGGACTATGTGCTGAAGCCGGCTACCGACCTGGGCGATCGCGAGGTATTGGTGTCATCGGTAAGCGCGGTGCAGGGCATGCTGCTGGGCCTGGGAGGCGAGTAGGTGCTGCATAAACTCATCCGCTTTTCCCTGACCCAGCGCCTGTTCGTCGGTATTCTCACCCTGGCGGTCATGGTGCTGGGCCTGCGGGCCTGGCTGCAGTTACCGGTAGACGCCTTCCCTGACATCTCGCCCACCCAGGTGAAAATTATCCTCAAGGCGCCGGGCATGACCGCGGAAGAGGTGGAGCAACAGGTCACCCAGGTGATCGAAACAGAGCTGCTGGGTATTCCCGACCAGGAGATGCTGCGCTCCACCACCAAGTACGCCATCACCGACATCACCCTGGATTTTCGCGAGGGCACGGATATCTACTGGGCCCGGCAGCAGGTCAACGAGCGCCTTGCCAATGTGCGCGACAGCCTGCCCGCGGGTGTCAGCGGCGGGGTGGCGCCCATGAGTACGCCGCTGAGCGAGATGTTCATGTTCACCGTGGAGAACCCGCAGCTGTCGCTGCTGGAGCGGCGGCACCTGCTGGACTGGGAAGTTCGCCCGGCGCTGCGCACGGTGGAGGGCGTCGCCGATGTCAACGTGCTGGGTGGCTTCGCCAAGACCTACCAGGTCTCGCCCCTCCCGCCGCGCCTGGCACAGGCCGGTATCAGCCTGGCGGAACTGGAACAGGTCATACGCGACAACAACCTCAATATGGGCGCCGGGCGGCTGGCCCAGGGCAACGACAACCTGGTGGTGCGCACCGAGGGGCGCATCGACAGCATCGAGGAGCTGGCGCAACTGGTGGTCAAGGTGGACGGTGCCAGGATCTACCGCCTGGGTGACGTGGCGGAAGTGGCAATCGGGCACCTGGCCCGCTACGGCGCGGTCACCCGCAACGGCGAGGAGACCACCGAGGCCCTGATTATCGCCCTCAAGAACAGTAACACCGCCCGGGTGGTCGACGGGGTCAAAGCCAAACTGGCCGAACTGGAACCTACCCTGCCGGCCGGAACCCGGCTGAATGTATTTTACGACCGGGCGACGCTGATCGACCGGGCCATCGGCACCATATCCTCGGCCCTGGTGCAGGCCATCGCCATCGTGGTGGTGTTGCTCGCGCTGTTCCTGGGCAACCTGCGGGCCGCCATCGTGGTCTCCCTGTCACTGCCGCTGGCGGCATTGGCGACGTTTTTCCTGATGTCCGTCGCCGGCCTGTCGGCCAACCTGATGAGCCTCGGCGGATTGGTCATAGCCATCGGCATGATCGTCGACTCGTCGGTGGTGGTGGTGGAGAACATCGTTACCCAGCTGGCGCGCAAGCAGCCCCTGCCGCGCCTGCACCTGATCTACCGCGCTTGCAAGGACGTGGCGGTGCCGGTGGTGTCGGGCACGGTAATTGTGCTGATCGTATTTTCGCCGCTGCTGACCCTGACCGGGCTGGAGGGCAAACTGTTCACCCCGGTGGCGATAACGATCGTGTTCGCCATGTTCGCGGCCCTGGTGCTTTCGCTGACCGTGGTACCGATTATCGCGTCCCTGCTGCTGCGCGATGACGCGGCGCGGGTGCCGCCGTGGGTGCTGGGGCTGCAACGAAGCTACCAGCACAGCCTGGAGCGGGTGATGCAACGGCCGCGCTACCTGCTGCTGTTTTTCGTCGCCCTGCTGCTGCTCAGCGGGGTCACTTTCCTGTTCACCGGCAAAACCTTCATGCCGGTGCTGGACGAGGGCGATATTATCGTGCAGTTGGAAAAGTCCCCGAGCATTTCCCTGGCGGCCTCGGTGGCCCTGGACGAGCAGATCGAACGGGCCCTGCTACAGCGCGTGCCCGAGATCAAGCAGATCGTGGCCCGCACCGGCTCCGATGAAATCGGGCTGGATCCCATGAGCCTCAACGAGACCGATATCTTCATGGAGTTGCAGCCTGCGCAGCAGTGGCGCTTTGCCAGCAAGGAGGAGCTGATCGACGATATCCGCGCGGTGTTGCTGGAATATCCCGGGATTAACTTCGGCTTCACCCAGCCCATACAGATGCGCATCTCGGAGATGCTGACGGGTAGCAGCGGAGACCTGTCGGTGAAGATATTCGGCAACGATATCGCCGTGCTCGCCGGCCTGGCGGAGCGGGTGGCCCATATCACTCGCGAGGTTCCCGGCAGCGTGGATGTACAGACATCCACAATCGATGGCGGCAAGTTTCTCAGCGTGGATGTGCACGCGGAAGTGGCGCAGCGCTTCGGCCTGTCCACCGCCGAATTCGCCCGTTACCTCAAGTCCCAGCTGGAGGGTGCCCAGGTGTCGGAAATCATTGAAGGCAAGAAGCGCACCCCGATCGTGTTTGCCGTGGATCCCGCCAGTTCCCGGGCGCTGGCAACTGTGGCGGCGCTGGAGCAACAGCTGATGGTCATGCCCGACGGCAGCCAGGCGCCGCTGTACGAGGTCGCGGAGGTCGGGTTCCGGGAGGGGCCGGTACTGGTGGAGCGCGAGCGGGGCAATCGTTTTGCGGTGGTGACCAGCAATGTGACGGGCCGGGACATAGTGGGGTTCGTGGAGGAGTTGGGCGCCACCATTGCTCAGCAGCTGCAGCTTCCCACCGGTTATAGCCTGGCCTTTGGCGGTGAGTTCGAGAACCAGCAACGCGCCACCCGCAACCTGCTGCTGGTGATTCCGGCGGCGCTGTTGCTGATCACCATCATTCTGTTCACCACCTTCGGTTCCCTGGCCAAGGCGGCCCTTATCCTGGGCAATATTCCCTTCGCGATCATGGGCGGTCTGATCGCCCTGTTCCTCAGTGGAGAGTACCTGTCGGTGCCGGCTTCCGTGGGCCTCATCGCGCTGCTGGGGGTGGCGGTTCTCAACGGGGTGGTGATGGTGAGCTACTTCGAGCAGACCCGTCTCAGTGAGCTGGATATCCGCGCGCGCGTGATCCAGGGCTCCGCCCGCCGCCTGCGCCCGGTGCTGATGACGGCCACCACTGCCATGTTCGGCCTGGTGCCGCTGGCCTTTGCCACGGGCCCCGGGGCGGAGATCCAGAAACCCCTGGCCATCGTGGTCATAGGCGGACTCTTCAGCTCGACGGTCACCACCCTGTACCTGTTACCGCTGTTCTATTTTTACCTGGAGAAAAGAGGCCGTGGATAACTGCCAACTGCTGATCCTGATGGTCCCCGTGGAACTGCGGGACGATGTGGTGGATTGCCTGATGGCCTGCGAGCAGGTCTCGGGTTTCAACATGACCGCCATGGCGGGTTACAGCAAGGAGCACAGCCAGTACGATCTGCGTGAACAGGTGGAGGGCTATCGCGAGTTTTTCAAGTTCGAGGTCATGCACCCACAGGCCCGGCAGTTCGCCCTGATGGAATCCCTGCGCCCGGTCTGTGCCAGCGCCCATATCCGCTACTGGATCGTGCCCGTGCGGGAGCAGGGCCACCTGTAGCCGCGGCCCCGCCGGCTATTTCAGCAGCGATCCCAGGATACCCCGGAACAGCTTGCGCCCCACGCTGCTGCCGGCGGCCCGGGCCAGGCTCTTGACGAAGGCTTCGCTGGCGGTCTCCCGGCTGCGGCCGCTGCTTTTCGGCTGCGCCCGGGCGGCGCGCTGTTCCAGCTCCGCCTGCTCCTGCTGTTGCAGTTTTTCAGCGGTGCGCTCGACCAGTACCTCGTGGGCGGAGCGCGGGTCATAGGGCTGGGCGTAGCGCTTCATATTGTGGTCGGCAGCGAGTATCGCCTGGCGCTCAGCCGCGCTGGCCGGACCCATGCGGGAGTGGGGGGGCGCACCAGCACCCGCTGCACGGGAGCGGGAATGCCCTTGTCCTGCAGGGTGGACACCAGGGCCTCGCCCACGCCCAGCTCGGTGATCGCCGTGACCGTATCCAGCTCGGGGTTGGCGCGAAAGCGACTGGGCGGCGACCTTGACCGCCTTCTGTTCTTTGGGGGTATACGCCCGCAGGGCGTGTTGCACCCGGTTGCCCAACTGGGCCAGCACCGTGTCCGGCATATCCGAGGGGCTCTGGGAAATGAAGTAGACGCCGACGCCCTTGGAACGGATCAGGCGCACCACCTGCTCGATCTTCTGCAGCAGGGATTTGGGCACATCGCGAAACAGCAGGTGAGCCTCGTCGAAAAAGAACACCAGCACCGGCTGTTCGGGGTCGCCCAGCTCCGGCAGGTTTTCAAACAGCTCGGACAGCAGCCACAGCAGGAAGGTGGAGTAGACCCGCGGGCTGCGGATGAGGGTGTCGGCGGCGAGAATATTGATCACGCCGCGCCCGTCGCGACTGGTTTGCATGAAGTCCGCCAGCTGCAGCGCAGGCTCACCGAAGAAGGCATCGCCACCTTCGCGCTCCAGCATCAGCAGGCGCCGCAGGATGGCGTTTACCGAGGCTTTGGACACCCCGAAGCCGGTGCCCAGCGCCTTGCTGTTGTCGCCCAGGTATTCCAGGGTGGTACGCAGGTCGGCCAGGTCCACCAGCAGCATGCCCTCGTCGTCGGCGAACTCGAACACCAGGGTGAGCACGCTCTCCTGGGTCTCGTTCAGTTCCAGCAGGCGCGCCAGCAGTTGCGGACCCATTTCCGAAATGGTGGAGCGCACCGGGGTGCCCTGTCTTGCCGAACACGTCCCAGAACGCCACCGGGTAGCCGCGCTGGGTGTAGTGCTCTATACCGATCTTTGCCACCCGCTCGTCTATTTTGGGGTGGGGCGTGCCCGCCTGGCTGATGCCGGAGATATCACCTTTCACGTCGGCCAGGAACACCGGCACGCCCAGATCGGAAAAACCCTCCGCCAGGCACTGCAGGGTGACGGTCTTGCCGGTACCGGTGGCCCCGGCCACCAGGCCGTGGCGATTGGCGTATTTCGGGTTGAGGAAGACCTGGCCGGCCTCATTGCCGCCTATGAGAATACCCTCGGACATGGTCTGGATTTCCTTATTAAACCCGGCCTGCGACGGCTACCAGCTGCCAGGGCTATAGCAGCGCAGGCGGGGGAGAGAGCGCAGGGTATAATGATCGGCCACAGCTTGCCAGTTTTCGCGGCGATGCTAAGGTGAATACCACGAAGTGTGAAAGCGGCGAAGGGACAGATGCGTTGGAAAGACGGCAGGCGCAGTGACAATGTCGAGGACAGGCGCGGCCAGAGTGCCGGCTACAGCGCGGCCGGAGCCGCGCCGCTGTTATTGCGCTTCCTGCCGGCCATGATCCGTTCAAAAACCGGGCGGGTCATCCTGGTGGTCGGCGTGCTGGCGATCTTCGGCGGCAAACTGCTGGGCATCGACGTGCTGTCACTGTTCCTGGGCGGCGGTGCCACTGCCACGGGTCAGGCCAGCCGTGAATTCAGCCAGCAGGAGCAACAGCTGGCGGATTTCGTCTCGGTGGTGCTGGCCGATACCGAGGACACCTGGGGAGCAGTGTTCCGGCAGCAGGGTGGGGTCTATCGCGAGCCCACGCTGGTGCTGTTCAGCGGCCGGGTCAACTCTGCCTGCGGGTTCGCCTCGGCGGCGGTGGGCCCCTTTTATTGCCCCGGCGACCAGAAACTGTACATCGACCTGTCCTTTTTCAACGACCTCAGCCAGCGCCACGGCGCCCCGGGTGATTTTGCCCAGGCCTACGTGGTGGCCCACGAGGTGGGCCACCACGTGCAAACACTGCTGGGCATCAGCCAGCAGGTGCAGGCCGCGGGGCGCGGCCGCAGTGCGGCGGAGGTCAACGCCCTGTCGGTGCGCCAGGAACTGCAGGCGGACTGCTTCGCGGGGCTGTGGGGCCACGCCGCCAACCAGCAGCGCAAGTTACTGGATCCGGGTGACCTGGAAGAGGCCCTGCGGGCCGCCACGGCCATCGGCGACGACCGCCTGCAACGGGAGGCCGGCGGCCGGGTGGTGCCGGACAGCTTCACCCACGGCAGCTCGGCCCAGCGCGTGGCCTGGTTCAGGCGCGGTTTCGAGAGCGGGGAGCTGGCGGCCTGCGATACCTTCGCCGCGGACACGCTCTAGGGCCGCGATGAGCGGGGGCCGCCTCAGGTGATGACCAGCACCTGGCCGCCGGATTTGTCCAGGGTGGCATCCAGTGCCTGCGTGGCGATGCCCTGCAGGCAGTCCCTGGGCAGCAGCAACAGGTCGTAGTGTGACTGCCGCAACAGGCGGGTAATGCTGGCGGGGTCCCGGTGCAGGTTCGCCTGCAGGCAGATGCGATTGCCCTGCTTGTAGAGCTGCTGCAGCTGGCTGCGGTCCAGCGGTCCCACGGACAGTACGTAAACTTCCGCCACCAGTTGGGCGTCCAGCAGCATGGCCGTTATTTCCAGCACTCTCGCATCCTGCTCACACCCGGCCAGCACGATGCCCAGCCTGCGAATGGGCCGTCCGCCGGCGGGTTGGATCATTGCCGCCCGCTGCCAGCGCTGGCGGGCGGGAAAGAAGATGTCCAGCTGGCCGTCCCGTTCCAGGGCGGTGTGCAGGCGGCTGCCGCTGGAGTTTTCGAATACCAGCTCCACCTGCTCGCGGTTGGCCAGTTCGTGCAGGAGGCGCCGGGTGTCGGTGGATACCAGGCTGTGGCGCTGGGAGAGGTGGTCGCGCAGCAGGCTGCGCTCACGGCCACCTACCAGGGTAATTTCGGTGGCGAAAGGCAGCTCCGCCACCTGCTGCAGGCGGATATCCTCCAGCAACAGGCCCAGCAGGCGGCGATCCAGCTGGCGGGCCAGTTTCACCACGGTCTCCAGGGCGTCGCGGGTAATGCCGTGCAGGTCGATGGGGACCAGGATCGCACGCCGCGCGACGGTCTCAGTCATCATCGCCGTTGTCTCCCTTGTCCTTGCGGGCGAACTTCTTCGCCAGCGCGTCCAGCTCCTCCAGGCGTTGCATTATGGCGGCGTCGATTGAGGCGGCGCTGTAGCCGGTGAGCAGTTCCAGGGCGGTATCGATATTCTGGGCGCAGTAAACCTGGAAATTGCCGGCGGCCACCGCATCCTGCACGTCCTGGCGCAACATCAGGTGGACGGCGTTGGCGGCGGGGATTACCACGCCGTGGCTGCCGCTGAGGCCCCGGGCGCTGCAGATATCGAAGAAGCCCTCGATCTTTTCATTGACCCCGCCGATGGCCTGTACCTGGCCGTACTGGTTGAGGGAGCCGGTCACCGCCAGGTCCTGGCGCACGGGGATATCGGCGATCGCCGAGATCAGTGCCACCAGCTCGGCCACCGAGGCGCTGTCGCCCTCTATGCCCCCGTAGGATTGTTCAAATACCAGGCTGGCGGACAGGGGGAGGGGGCGGTTGCGGGCGTAGCGGTTGGCCAGCAGGGCACTGATGATCATCACCGCCTTGGAGTGGATCTTGCCGCCCAGGTCCACCTCGCGCTCGATGTCCAGCACCTTGCCGGCGCCCAGGCGGGCGGTGGCGGTGATGCGGGTGGGCCGGCCGAAGGCGTAGTCCCCCAGCAGGTAGACCGCCAGGCCATTGACCTGGCCCACCGCGGTGCCGCTGGTGGCTACCAGCATGATATCCCGCAGGATACCCTCGTGGGATTTCTCCCGGAACTGGTCCAGGCGGTGGATGGCCGCATTGGCGGCGCCCTCCACGTGCTCCGCCGTGATCACCGTGGCGCCGGCGGCGCGGGCCCGGAAGTCGCTTTCGGTAAGCAGGTTGCCCAGGCGACCGCGGTGCAGGCTGAGTTTCTCGGCATCCTCCATGCGCCGGGCCGCGTACTCGATCACCCGGGCGACGCCGCTGCGGTCCAGCGGCAGCAGCTCCTTGCGCTGTTGCAGGGTGCGGATCATGCGGGCGAACAACAGTGTGCTCTCGGCGGAGCGGGGCACATCCTCGGACATATCCGCCGCCACCTTGAACAGGGTGGCGAACTCGGGATCGTACTGCTCGAGGATGTAGTAGATATAGCGGTCACCCTGCAGAATGACTTTCACATCCAGCGGCAGTGACTCCGGTTGCAGCTGTACGGTGCTGACAAAACTGAACCACTGCTCCAGCGACTGGATGCGGATCTCCCGGGCCTTCAGGGCACGCTTCAGGGCCATCCACGCGTAGGGGCTGGTCAGCACCTTGTCCGCGTCCAGTATGAGGTAGCCGCCGTTGGCCCGGTGCAGAGCGCCGGGCTTGATCAGGTTGAAATCGGTCACCAGCGTGCCCATCTGCGACACGTATTCCACCCGTCCCACCAGGTTGGCAAAGCCCGGGCTGTCCTCGTACACCACCGGGGCGGATTCGAGGTCGCGGTTGTCCACCAGCACGTTGACGCTGTACTGCGGGAACTGCTTGACCCGGTTCTTGAGGTTTTCCGGGATGGCGGATTCTTCCTGTACCTGGGTGAAGGCCTCCGCCTCCTCCATGATATTGGCGTGCACCGCCTCCAGGTGAGTGTTGACATCGGGGTAGTCGCGGTACTTTTCCTGCAGTTCATGCATCACCGGGTCGATGACCAACTGGCTGAATTCGCGATTGAGCTCCTTGAAGGCGTTGCGGCTTTCCTTTTTCCAGCCGGGCAGCTGGCGCACGATGGCCTTGAGCTCGTGCTTGAGCTCCTCTATCACCGCCATTACCCGTTTCTTCTCCTCCTCCGGCTGGGCCTCGAAGTCCTGTGGCGAGATGATCTCCTTGTCCTTCATGGGCGCCAGGGTATAGCCATTGGGGGTCTGGATCATGGCGATGTTTTCCGCCGCGGCCTTTTCGGCCAGTTCCTGGAAGGCCTCTTTTTCCCGGTCCTGGTACTGCTCTCCCAGTTCCTGCACCCGGGCCTGGTATTCGTCCCCCTGGAAGGTGGAGGGCAGGATGGCCAGCAGCTCTTCCACCGCATGGCTCATATCGTCGCGCAGCTGGCAACCCATGCCCCTGGGCAGGCGCAGGGCCACCGGCTTGTCGGGCGCCTCAAAATTGTTGACGTAACACCAGTCCGACACGCCGTCCCGGGCGGGCGCGGAGTCGGCGTCCAGCAGGCTGTTCAGCAACTCGCGCTTGCCCACGCCGGTACTGCCCAGCAGGAAGATGTTGTAGCCATCGTGGGGTATCTGCAGGCCGAACTGCAGGGCCTCCACGGCCCGGTGCTGGCCCAGGTGCTCATCCAGCGGTTGCAGCTCCTCGGTGCTGGCAAAGGGCAGCTCGGCCTCCTCACAGCGGCGGTACAGGCGCTCCGGTGGCAGGGGCGGATGTGCTGTCGCGGGCAGCAGGCTGGCTGGTTGGTCACTCATATCGCTGGATCTCCTTGCACAGGCTCAGGAGCAAAGCATAGCGCAGTTGGCGTCGCCTGGAATTAAGCCAGATCAAGGACCGGGCAGGTCAGGGGGGTGGGACAGGGCCCGGCAGGGCCTGCAAAGGGGGCATGCGAATGCGGATATTTCTGGCAACACCTGTCGCCTTTTCAATCGGGTCGAAAAGTAGACAGATCGCGCGGCAGGCGATCCCGGGCAATGATGCCAGCGTAAATTGGCTAACGAAGGAGTCGTCATGAGCACCGCCAGATTAATAGAGCACCGCATTACCCAGGACTTGTTGCGCCGCCGTGAGCGCGCCGCCCCCGGCGCCACCCGCAGCATGGCGGAACGTCTGATTATTGCGGCGGCGGTCACCGCCGGCCTGCTGTTGCTCGGCAGCTACCTGCAGGAGTTGTTGTGGGCGTTGCTGGGGGGTGCCGTCGTCCTCACCCTGGGCACCCGCACCGGCTGAGGCTTTTAGCACTGGGCTGGCACCGGCGCAGGCTGTAGCATGCAGCCTGTACTGTCCAGGGACGCTCGTTATGGCCAACCCGGTAATCACGCTCAGCCTGCCCCAACTCGCGCTGGCCTTCGTGCCGGTGGCAATTACCCTGGTGATCCTGTTCCGCTGGTCCTTTGGCACTGGCAACGCCCTGTACGCCCTGGGGCGGATGTTGGTGCAGCTGCTGCTGATAGGTTATGTGCTGGCGTGGATTTTCGGTGCCCACAGCGGCTGGCTGATCATTCTGGTGCTGGCCATCATGCTGGTGGCGTCCAGCTGGATCGCCATGGGCACGGTCAGGGAGCACAGGTGGCAGTTGCTGCGCTCGTCACTGGTGGCCATCTCCCTGGGGGGCGGGCTCACCCTGGCGTTGATCACCCAGTTGGTGTTGCAGCTGGAGCCCTGGTATCTGCCGCGCTATATGGTGCCCCTCGCCGGTATGGTGTTTGCCAACGGGATGACGGCCGTCAGCCTGGCGGCCGAGCGGCTGTACGCTGAGTTGGGGCACGGTCTGGCGTGGGAGCAGGCACGGCTGGCCGCCTACCAGGCGGCCATGATTCCCGTGATCAACGCCTTGTTCGCAGTGGGGTTGGTGTCCCTGCCAGGTATGATGACCGGGCAGATTCTCTCGGGGGTGTCGCCGTTGATCGCGGCCCGCTACCAGATCATGGTGATGTGCATGATCTTCGCCGCTTCCGGGATCTCCACCGCTATTTTCCTGACGCTTTGCCGGCGCCCGGTGCAGGCGCAACGGTCTGCTGCAGAGCGTTAGCGCCTGCTCCCGACGTATACGCCGGGGCAGACTCGCTGTCCGGACAGCCTCAGGCGGCGTCGAGGTTGCCGTGGGTTAGCAGCGTACCCGGGAACCGTTGCTCAACCAGTGCAGTGAAGCGCTCCTCCTGGGCCGCCTCGAGATCAACGATGATCATCACTTCGCCGCGGTCGATGCGATCGCGATAGCGCTCCACGTCCTGGTTGGGAACGCTCACCCCTACGAGGGTGCTGAACCAGGTGCCCAGCGCCGCCCCCAGGGCCGTAGTGGCCAGAATCGCGCCGCCGCCCAGGGTGAGACCGACCACTGGAACGGTCACCGCCACCACGCCGCCTGCAAGGCCAATGGCACTGCCGGTCATGGCGCCGCGCTTGGCTGCGTCCACCAGGTCGCTGCGATGTGCCAGATCGGGCTCAGGCAGCGGCTCCAGGGTGATGTCCTCGTTGGCAATGACGTGAAGGTCCTCATCGGCAATGCCCAGATCGCGTAGTGCTGGCACCAGCGCTTTCGCTGCCTCGACGTCTGCTACGAAAAAAAACGTGCGGGTCTTCATGATCTACTCCTGTCGTTGGGAAATATACGTCGCCGGTGATGCCTGACTCGGCCGGCGCCTTACACGGCGGCGGCTTTCACCAAAACCGAGTTGGTGTAGACAAGGGCATCGTCCTGCGCGCGCCGACCGACCAGATGAAAGTGTCCGCTGTCGTCGGCGTCGCGCAGGTACAAACGAAGTTTGCAATCAGCGAGGGCGCCATACCCTTCTGGCGGCTGCAGATCGATGTCTCCCTGCTCCAGGTCAAGGAACATTTCCTGACGTGCCGACTGCTTCAGCTCCAGTTCCGCTTGTTCCAGCCGGCGATACTGCGCTTCATCGATTGCCAGTCGGGTGATGCCAATCGCCTCGGACTGCCTGGCCCGCTTGGGCTTGTACCAGGTATCAAGTGTGAGTTGCATGCTGTCCTCTCTTTTCGCTTGTTCACGATTCGGTACGGTTCCAGCGCTGCGGCAGACCAGCCCTGCCCTGTACAAGCTCTGGACAGCCGGACGGTAGACACAGGAAAAATAGATCTGGATCGCGAGGCGCCGCGGCTGGTCCACGGCGTTGTTGAACTGACAGTTGAGCGACCTGCGACATGGATACGGCGGGCAAGTCGGGCAGGCTACAGCCCGCAAGTGGCCGGGAGCGGCACTCTAGCGGCTGACCTCGCGCGCCACGTCGGCATCCCAGTCGGCGCCAGCCAGTGACGTGTCCTGGTCGCCGGCATGGGCGATCATGACGGCGGGGTAGTGCTCGCGCATGACCGCCAGCATCTCTTCGTAGGGCAGGTCCAGGTATTCGCCGCGATCGTGCAGGTATTCCATGTGCCGGTTACCCGCCAGGTCGAACTCGTGGTACAGGCTGTCCTCGCGGCCGTTGAATTCCAGCGGGCGCAGGCCGAATTTTTCGCATAGCTCGATATTGAAAGCGGGGGTGGCCTTCACCCATTGGCCCTGCAGGTACAGGGAGGTATAGCCGTGGAAATAGAATACATCGGTCTGCATGGCCTGGCGCAGGCGTTCGGTCGACAGGTGGTTGCGCACATCGGCGTAGCCCACCCTGGCGGGAATCCCCGCCGCACGGCACAGGGCGGCCAGTACCAGGGCCTTGGTGACACACCAGCCGCGGCCGGCGGCGAGTACCGTGCTGGCGAGATAGTCGCGCTCCGCGGTGCCGATGTTGTAGGGATCGTAACGCAGCCCGTCACGCACCCGGTAGTACAGTGCCCGGGCGTTGTGAATATCGTCCGCGGCCGGATCCACCAGGGACAGGGCCAGGGCGTTGATGGCCGGGTGGTCGCTGTCTATGAACCTGCTGGGTCGCAGGCAGTCGTCCTGTGCGGGTACTTTGGTCATGGCGTATAGCGGCCTGGGGAAACGAGAGAGGGCCAGAGGGTATAACAGGCCCCGCAATCGCTACAAGTCCCCGGGAGAGACTGATCGCGCCCCGCACCTGGTCCAGGCTGTAACCGGTTGCCTGGTCATCGGGATAGTACTTGTCCAGTGCGGCCTGGGCCTCGTCACTGAGGCCCTTGCCATGGCACAGCAGGCACAGCGGCTCCACACCCTGGGCCTGCATGAAGCGATATTGTCCGTCCACCTCTTCGCCAAAGGCGATCCGGGCGGGCGCTTCGCCTTCCGCCTGGCGGCGATTGAAGTCATACAGCACGGCCTGCTCCCACTGGTCGGGTTGGGCGCGACCGCTGTTGCGCGGTTGCAGGCTGACGCGCTTGACGGTCCATCCCGACTCGGCACTGAGGTTGTCGGCGATGGCGGGAGCAACTTCGGCGCACACTGTCACGGCCATGGCGGGGCCGCCCTGGTCCATGGCTTGTTTCAGTTGCGGCTTGAGCTGGCCGACGAACTGTTTCGCCAGGGCGCGGGCCTGCTGCTCGGGACTTGGCGGCGGCTCGTCCGCCGCCAGCACGGCACTGGCGGCGACCAGCGCGGCGGCGGAAAAAATCAATCTCATCGGCTTCCTCACTTGTGGTGCAGCCTGAGTATTGTATACGCGTCAGTGGCCCTGGCTGCATGACCTGGCTCAAGGCAAAACGGAACAGGTAAGATGCGTGCTTGCAGCCTATACTTCAATACGTAGATACTGGTTACTGTGATGGACTTCAAAAAACACCTGCAAACCTGGCTGGCGGCGGCGCTCCTCACCTGCCTGGGCCTCTCCTTTGCCCCGGCGGGGCATGCGGACGTCTGGTTGCTGGACGTGCAGGGAACCATCGGTCCGGCCACCGCCGACCACATGGTGCGGGGGCTGGCCGCCGCCGAGGAGGCTGGCGCCGAGCTGCTGGTGCTGCGCATAGATACCCCGGGTGGGCTGGATATTTCCATGCGCGACATGATCAAGGCGATACTCGCGGCGCAACTGCCGGTAGTGGGCTATGTCGCTCCCAGCGGCGCCCGCGCCGCAAGTGCCGGAACTTACCTGCTGTACGCCACCCAGATCGCGGCCATGGCGCCGGGTACCAACCTGGGGGCGGCCACCCCTGTGCAGATAGGCGCGCCCTCCGTGCCGCGCCTGCCCGACGCCGAGCCTGCGGACGAGGGCGCGGAGCGCCCGGCGGGACCGGCCCAGCCGGGCACGCCCATGGAGCGCAAGATCGTCAACGACGCGGTGGCCTATATCCAGAGCCTGGCCCAGTTGCGGGGCCGCAATGCCCAGTGGGCCGAGGAAGCGGTGCGCCAGGGAGCCAGCCTGTCGGCGGAGGACGCGTTGCGCCAGGGCGTGATAGACCTCGTTGCGCCCTCCCTGGACGTGCTGCTGGAGCAACTCAACGGTCGCGAGGTGGAAGTGGCGGGCGTGGTCCGCACCCTGAACCTGGAAGGCCTTGCGGTTTACCAGCACCCGGTGGACTGGCGCAGCGATTTCCTGGCGGTCATCACCAACCCGAATATCGCCTACGTGCTGATGCTGGTGGGCATATACGGGCTGCTCATCGAGTTCTACAACCCGGGGGTGGGATTGCCCGGCGTGGTCGGCGCGGTAAGCCTGCTGCTGGCGATGTACGCTTTCCAGGTCCTGCCCATCAGCTATACCGGCATGGCCCTGATCATACTCGGTATCGGGCTGATGACGGCCGAGGCCTTCGCGCCCAGTTTCGGCGTGCTGGGCCTGGGCGGCATCGTGGCCTTTGTGGTGGGCTCCATCATGCTGATGGATACCGAGTTGCCGGGCTACCAGATAGCCATGCCCATGATCGCCGCCTTCGCGGTGTTCAGCGCGGCGCTGCTGATATTCGCCCTGGGAATGATCCTGCGCGCCCGGCGCCAGGCAGTGCGCACCGGGGTAGGCCATTTGCTGGGTGCGGTGGCGACCATAGAGTCGGTGAGCAACGGTACCGCCTGGGCGCGCCTGGACGGAGAATTGTGGGAAGCAGCCTGCGATGATCCCCTGGACCCTCGGGACCGGGTGGTGGTGCAGGCGATCGATGGTTTGACCCTGCGGGTCAGCAAAGACAAGGGAGTAAAAGCGTAATGTTCGATGCACAGTATTTCGGCATGGTAATCCTGTTCCTGGCGATCGCCCTGGCACTGTCGATGTTCCGGGTCCTGCGGGAGTATGAGCGCGGGGTGATTTTCATGTTGGGCCGCTTTTACAAGGTCAAGGGCCCCGGCCTGATCATCATCATACCGGTACTGCAGCAGATGGTGCGGGTGGACCTGCGCACCGTGGTGATGGACGTGCCCACCCAGGATGTCATCTCCCGGGACAATGTGTCGGTGCAGGTGAACGCGGTGATCTATTTCCGCGTGGTGGACCCGGAGCGGGCCATCATCCAGGTCGAAAATTTCCTGGAAGCCACCAGCCAGTTGTCCCAGACCACCCTGCGCTCGGTGCTGGGCCAGCATGAACTGGACGACATGCTGGCCGAGCGGGAGCGCCTTAATGCGGACATCCAGACCATCCTGGACAAGCAGACCGCGGCCTGGGGTATCAAGGTGGCCAACGTGGAAATCAAGCACGTGGACCTCAACGAAACCATGGTGCGCGCGCTGGCCAAGCAGGCCGAGGCGGAGCGGGAGCGACGCGCCAAGGTGATTCACGCCATGGGCGAGGCCGAGGCCGCCGAAAAACTGGCCGAAGCCGCCAAGGTACTGGCCAGCCAGGACCAGGCGGTGCAGCTGCGCTACCTGCAGACCCTGGTGGAAATCGCCGGTGACAAGAGCTCCACTATCGTGTTTCCCGTGCCGGTGGACGTCTTCGACAAATTCAAGTCCTGAGAGGCGGCACGCATTTTAACGGCGGCAGTATAGACTAGATAGCCTATTGTCGCGGTTGGCGTGGGCAATGCCGCGGCGGGCAATGCTAGTATTTTCGCTGCAACTGTCCGGAGCGCCTAGACCCCCATGATCAACTGGAAATATTTCGGCAGGGTACACAAACTTTTGTACAAGCTCTCCGGCGGCCGCTTCGGTGCGCGCATGGGCTGGATCGACGTGGCCCTGGTGACGACGCACCGGGCCGCAAGAGCGGCAAGCAGCGCACCGTGCCCATCGCCTGTTACCCCTACCGCGATTCGGTAGCGGTATCCGCTTCCAACAGCGGCATGGAAACGTCATCCCGGCCTGGTACCTGAATATGCAGGCCAACCCGCGGGTGACCGTGCAACTGGGCAAGGAGCGCTTCGAGGCCATGGCCGAGGACGTGCCGCGCCGGGGAGCGTGAAGCCCTGTGGCAGAGCGTGGTGAAAATCAACAAGCACCAGGGCGAGTACCTGGAAGCGGTGCAGCGGGAGATTCCCGCTGGTCTGGTTCCGTCGCCTGCAGGACAGCTGACAGCGTCTATACTGAGTCAACTCTTCAGAAATTACGACTTAACGAGAAAATCACCATGGATATCATGCAACTCGCCACGCAGCTACTGAATGACAAGCTGGGTCTCAACCTGGACAGCGCCACCGTCAGTTCGGCCCTGTCCGGACTGATAGGAGACGGTCAGGGCGGCGTAGACCTCGCCGGCCTGGTCAGCAAGATGAGCCAGAACGGCGACCTGGGGGCGCTGCTGGGTTCCTGGCTGGGCGATGGCGCCAATGGTGCCATTTCCGCAGATAGCCTTACAGCAGCTGTTTGGCCAGGCCGATCTCTCACAAGTTTGCGGCCCAGCTGGGCGTCAACCCTGAGACCGCGACCCAGGGACTGGCCGATGTGCTGCCACAGGTCATGGACCAGGCCAGCAGTGGCGGTAACCTGCTGGATTCGGTCGGTGGGGTTGGCGGCCTGATGGGCGCGGCCAAGTCCCTGTTCAGCTAGCCGGCGGTCTAATTCGTTTTCGCAGTCACCTCTGACAGCGGCTTGCCGCACGCTGCCCGAGGGCGGCTTGATGCCCAGTCGGGCCGACAGTGTGGGGGCGATATCGTAAGGTGTAACCGGCCTGTCGACGGTTTCCCGTTCAATACCCGGTCCCGCGAAGAAGATCGGCACGAAGGTATCGTAGTTCCACGCTGAGCCGTGGGTGGTGGCAACGACCAGGCCGTCGAAGTCATTCACGTACACGTTGCTGTCCAGTACCACGTAAACATCGCCAGAGCGACGGGCGTTGTAATTATTCCATACCCGGCTCTCCACCACCGCGGTTGCGGGCCGGAGAATAGCGGGTATCGGCGCTGGTGATCGCCGCGCTGACACCCTCGCACTGTTGCACCAGGGCTGCCGCGGCCCTGGCCACGCTCAGCACTGTCCAGCTTCGCCTGTCTGCCATCACCTCCTGGTCCAGGTAGATGTAGGGATGGAAAAACTGGCCCAGCAGGCCCTCCACGCTCGCCGAACCGGCCCTGCGCCAGCCCCGCTTCAACCTGCTAATGCACTCCTCCATATCGATAGTAATGGGCATTCCGGTCGCCCCTGGCATTGAGGTAGGGCGGCGCATCCGGCGCGCCGTGATCCGCCGACAGCACGATCAGGGTGTGCTCCAGTCCCACGGTCTTGTCGATGTAGCTGAACAGCTCAGCCAGGATGCGATCCAGATGCAGCAGTACGTCTTCCGCCTCCAGGCTGGAAGGGCCGAACACGTGATTCACGTAGTCATTCGAGGAAAAACTGATGGAGAGGTAATCCGGGATGACGTCCTGTCCCAGCTGCTCATGCTGCACGATGGCCTTGGCAAAATCGAGCGTGAGCTGGTCGCCGGCGGGGCCAAGGGTGAGCCTGGTGGTGAAGTACTTGTCCTCCCGGCTGCCCCAGGGATGGGGAAAGGTGCGGCCGAAGCCGGGAAAATCTGTCTCCCAGGCCTGGTCGTCATCCGCTCCGAACAGGTAGTCCTCCCGGGGCTTCAGCAATTCCCAGCTCTGGCCGCTATAGCGAGCCAGCGGATTGCTTTTGTTCCAGTCGACTGACCCACTGCGGGTAGCGCCGGTAGTAGTAATTGCTGGTGATGAACTCCCCGGCGGCCTTGGAGAACCAGAACGCCTTGCCGGTCTGGCCCGCCAGTGGAATGGCACCGCGATCCTTGACCGAGACGGCGAAAATCTTTGCCTGGCCATTGGTGGCATAAGCCAATTCATCGCTGAAGGTCGAGGTGAGCAGGGCGCGGGGCGAGCGCCCATCGGCCAGGGCGACGCGCTGGGTGGGGTCGATCTCGCTGCTCTTGTCCACGTCGGCGTTGCTGCTGAGCAGGTGGTAGCGATCATCTTCCACATTGTAGATAAGGCGCCCGGCGTCCTTGTCGAACCAGACATTGCCCACCATGCCGTGCAGGGCCGGGGTGGTGCCGGTCGCCAGGGAGCTGTGCCCGACGATGGTCTCGGTATTGCGTGCTGGTAGTTGGCATTGCTGTAGTGCAGACCCTTGCCGCAACAGGTAGCGGAAACCACCCTTGCCCATATTGTGCAGCATTCCGTTGGACCAGGTCGCCGCGCAGGGCATCGACGGTAATCTGCAGGACCAGTCGCGGTGTGTCATTGGCGAGCGCCGTGGGCATGTACCCCGCGCAGCAGGCGAGCAACAGGGTCTGCAGGAAGACTGTTCCGTTACTGATCGCGAAAGGTCTGGGGCATGGGCAAAGCTCCGGGCGGGTTCAATATAGGCACCAGAGGGTAGCCGTAAGCCATCAAGGTCTGGCTAGCCGGCAGCTGCCCAGCAAGTAGCCCAGTCCCGCGCCAATCGCCAGCAACAGGAAACTGGCCAGCGCAGCGATCTGGGCGGGAATCACCCTGGCGGTGACGCCCTTGCTGTGCAGCAGGCGCCAGGCCGACCAGATTCCCGGAAAGCGCCCAGCAGCCCACCCAGCAAGCCACTGGCGCCGGGGTAATACCAGGCCGTCAGCAGCAGCCAGGTGTAGCCGGCACAGACCAGCAGCACGTAGCCTGGCGGCGTTCTCCAGCCCCAGGCGCACCACGAGATTGTTCTTGCCCGCCTGTCGATCAGCCTGGTAGTCGGGAAACTCGTTGATCCACAGGAAGGCTGCCACCAGCAGGCCCAAGCCCCGGATGCGTGCAGTAGCAGTGCGCTGAGGTGAGACTGTCTGCACCAGGTAGGTGCCACAGACCATCAGTGGGCCGTAGGCCAAGGCCACCGCCAGTTCGCCGCAGCCTCGATAGGAGAGCCGCAGGGGGCCGCCGTGGTAACACCAGGCCAGGGCGATGCCAGCCAGGCCAAAGCCCAGAACCCGCGAGTCGCGCCACAGCACAATGACCATGCCGATGGCAATAGCGGCAGCGAAGAATCGCGCGGTCAGCGCGTGGGTCTGGTCACGGGTGAGCAGCATGTCCACCAGCACCCGTTTGCCGCCGGAGAAGGGGCTGCGGTCCGCCGGGGTGATAGCCAGGTCGGTGCCGCTGTCGTAATCCACCAGTTCACCCGAGGCATTCTTGGCTACTTCCACGCAGAACACGCCCGCCACCGTGAGGGCCAGCCAGCCCCAGGCCAGTCCCTGGTCGGCGGCGGCCATGCAGGCGGCCAGGAACATGCCCGCGAAGGAGGCCAGCGAGATCTTCGGATCCGCCAGGCGCCAGAAGCCCTGCCAGTAACTACCGCTCAAGTGCGGGTGGATGGGATGGAGTAGGTGCCCACCGCGTGGGCCACGGGCCGCTCGTCGCCCTCGGAGTACAGGTTGACCTCGCCGACGGCCAGGCTGCGGCCCACCTTCATCAGTGTACAGACTCCGATGATGTCGCGCCGGCCGAGGGCTTGCGCAGGAAGTTGATGTTCAGGGAGGTGGTCACCGCCAGCGGCACGATGCCGATCTCCCCGAGGATGGCGGCGTAGAGGGCGATATCCGCCACCGCCATCATCACCGGCCCCGACACCGTGCCGCCGGGGCGCAACTCCTCTGACCCGATGTGGTGGCGCACGGTGGCGCCCCCGTTGCCGGTCTGCTCGATCACGCTGTTGCACTGGGGGAAGTCTGTCGCCATGAAGCGGACAATATCGGCGGTGCTGGTCATGAGGGCTCCTGGTCCCGGGGCTGGTGAATTTGGGAGCCGGGCTCGGCGTCGGCAGCGGGTATCTCGATGGCGCCGGGCTCATCCCCGAACCAGGACTTCATCCTGGCAGCGGTCTTGGCGCGCACGTCCGCGTTGATATAGCGTGTTACCGCGGCGATGGCCAGCACCAGCACCCCCAGGTCGTCGGCGTAACCCACCGCGGGGGTGATATCGGCGATGGCATCCAGGGGCACGATGAAATAGCCCAGGGCGCCGGCGATGGTAGCCTTGGCCCACTTCGGCGCTTGTTCCTCCTGGGCGGCGTAATACAGCAACAGGGCTTTTTCCACCACCTCGCGGCCGGCGGTTTTCGCGTATTTTTTCAGCTTGTTCCAGAAGCCGCTGTCAGTGAAAGCGTCCTCGTACTCGTTGTGCTGTGTCATGCTCAAGTCTTCCTGTTCAGGCGAATAGCCAGGGCGACAGTTGCGCCCGGTTTTCCACGATGATCTGCTGGGCGGTGGGGTCTTCCAGCTGTTCCTTTGGGTCGATGTGCAGCAGCTTGAGCGCGTAGGGCACCAGTTTGCCGCGGGTACTTATTTCCAGGGCGCCCGCCTCCATGCCGTAGTCCACCTGTACCACTTCCTGCTGCTCGCGACTGAGGCGCGGGTCGGCCACTATGCGTATGGTGACGCGGGTGTTCCACTCGCTGTCACCCGCCACACCATGCTCCGACTCGTCCATGATCTCGGGAATATCCCGGAAGCGGCTCAGCACGAAGTCGCGGTACTCCTGGTTTTTCTCGCACCATGCCCGCACATGCCAGCGCAGCCCGGTGTACACCAGGGTGTGGGGCACGATGATGCGACCCTCCCGGTCGGGGTTGTTGAGCGACACGTAATCCACGTCCAGGCGCTTTTGCTGCCGTGCCGCCTGCATGATGGGGCGCAGGACTTCCGGCTTCACGTCCCGCACCGGCTGTGACAGCACCTCCACATTGGCCACGTTCAGCGCCAGCGACTCGAATACGTTCATCAATTCGTTGTTGCGCGCCATCAGGTGCAGGTATTCATCCGCCAGGCCCTGGGTGACCCGGGGCCGGAAGTCCGCTGCCGGCTTGTAGCCCTTGAGATACTTGTCGTACTCCAGGTTGTCGGGACCGACCTCGCGCAGGTAGTTGTTGATGTCCTTGCTGGCCTGCTGGCGGCCGATGCCGAAGGTGTCGCACAGGTGCCGGGTGGTGAGGCGGCCCTCCCACAGGGCAATGGTTTCGATAAAGCGGTACCGCAGCAGCAGTTCCCAGCGGAAGGGCCATTTCGGGGCAGGGCGAGGTCGGCATGGAAGCGTCCGGGGCAATTCGTCGAGGCGACCAGTATAATAAACGGGTACGACTTGTATACATGTCGTCTGCGGCGCTGGCATTCAGTTGCTCACCGCTACAGATAGCGCAAAACGCCCTGTATCGAGGTTTTACTGCCTTCGTCTGCCCGATCCGGGCGGGCCGACGCCGCGGAACGGGTTCCGCTGATCGACCGCAGGGGTACTACTGGCCCATCAGCGCTTCCCTGGCCTTGTCCACATCCACGGAGTCCATGGCTTTTTCCTTGTCGACCGCATCCGCGGCCTTTTGCATATCCACGCCATCGGCGCTTACGGCTTCTGACATCTTATCGGTATCTACTGACTCGGTGGCCTTGTCGGTATCGACCGCGTCGGCCAGCTTGTTCAGGTCCTGGGCCATGCCAATGCTGGCGAAGGGCAGCAGGGCTGCCAGGGCGGCGGGAAGCAGGTATTTCATCGTCGTTCTCCTCTCGGGTGTGCAAGTTGCCGGGTGGTGCTCGTTAAAGATCGGCAGGTCGTCTCCAACTGGCGGCCTGCCGGGTCAGGGCGCCTGCTCGGGGGCGGTCTGTGCCGCTGCGTCGTTATCGGTCTCACTGTCGTCGGCAGCAGCTTCTTTCGCCTGGGCTTTTTGCAGTTTTTTCTCTTCCTTTTTCTTTTTCTTGGCCAGTTCGCGCTGGCGTTTCTCGAAAGAATAATTCGGTCTGGCCATGGTTTACCTCGTTGTCTGTGCGGCGGGATCCAGCACACTAGAATAAGTCATTTTGGACGTCCGCAGGGGTTTTTCTTTCGCTCCGGCCGATAATTACCGGCGCGGGAGCGCCTCTCATACACGGCGGCGGCGCTCTGCAATTGACACGCAATCCACGCGCTCCCACACTTGGGGCCCGCGCCGGAGTGTAGCGACAGGCGCCAGGTCCACGAACAAGGGAAACAATGCCTGCGAAAACACCATCGCTCTCGGATCTCTACCGCCTGGCCGCCCAACTCGAACAGGACCGGGAGCTGTCGGTGCACGCGGTGCGCGAGCGCGATCACCGGCTGGCGCGGGATTGCCCCGACGATGACGATGTCCAGCGCCTGGGGTTCTGGCTGGCGGCGGTGTCGGCCTCACGGGCGGGCGCCACGGATAGTGAGGGGCCGCGGCTGTGCGAGGGCTCCCTGGCCGCACTGGGGCGGGTGCTGGCCCCGCTGTGCGGTTTTGCGGCCATGGCGGCGTTTCTGCTGGGCAGCGGTCGAGGCCTGGTAAACGTTTTTATGTTCGTGTTGCTGTTTGTCATTCTGCAGGCGCTGCTCAGCCTGGTTGCGGCCGTGGTGATGTTGCGCACCGTCCGGGGCGGCGCGCCGGTGATGTTGCCGGTGAATCCCGCGCGCTGGCTGGTGGCGCGGGCCGTGCCCGATGGTCGCTACCTGCGTGAGGCGCAGTCGGTGTTGCGCCTGTTGTTGCTGCGCTACGGGCAGGAGTTGGGCGCACTCTTTACCCTGGGCGCGGTGGCGGGATTTTTCGTGGTGCTGTTCCTCAGTCCATTCACTTTCGTGTGGGGCTCGACCTACCAGCTCAGCGATGGCTTCGTGCAGACCCTCACGGGCCTGCTGGCTGCCCCCTGGGCGACCTGGCTGCCCCAGGCCACTGTGGATGGGCAGGTGATAGCGGCGACCCGTTTTCATCCCGCGGTGACCGGCCTGTCCCCCGCGGACCTGGCGGCCATGGGCGGCTGGTGGCCCTTCCTGATCATGTGCATGCTCTGCTACGCGCTATTGCCGCGACTCCTGTTATGGTTGTGTTCAAGGTTTTTTTACACGCGCCAGCTGCGGGACGCCTTCGTCGGCATTCCGGGCAGTGAACTGGTACTGGCGCGGATGCGAACACCGCTGGTCAGTACCCAGGGGGCTACCGGCTCCGGGCGCCGGGATGGCGGGGACGCGCCGCCCGCGGACCGGGGTCTGTTGCTGCTCAACTGGGCCGGCGCCCTGGGACCCGGCGACCGCTCGCACTTTCCCGAATTTGCCAGCGTGCCCCGGGACAGGGAGATCAATGCCGGCCTGGGATCCCAACCCGAGGAACTCGCGCAGGTACAGAAGTTGCTGAAGTACTCGATCGAGGGGATCTATGTGGCGGTAAAATCCTGGGAGCCACCGATGGCGGACCTGGCGGATTTCCTGGCCGGTCTGGGTGACCTGCCGCGCTGCACCCTGTTCCTGGTGCCGCTGGGAGACAGGCCGGTGAGCGCGGGCAAACTGGAGGACTGGCAGGGCTTTGCCCGGGGCCTGCCCTTTGCGGCGGTGGCGGTGCATCCGCTGGGGCGCCAGTGAGTATTCCCGCTTTTGCCGTGGTAGGCCGCCCCAACAAGGGCAAGTCCAGTATCGTCGCGACCCTGGCGCGTGATGACGCGGTCTATATCGATTCCCGGGCGGGCACGACGGTGGCGGCGGACGCCTATCCCATGCGGGTGGATGGCGAGACCCTGTATGTGCTGGTGGATACACCCGGGTTCCAGCGCGCCCGCGCAGTGCTGGAGTGGCTGCAAGCGCACTGCAGTGATGCCGCCGGGCGCCCTGAAGCGGTGCGGGCTTTCGTTGAGCAACACGAGGGCGACGCGCGCTATCGGGACGAATGCCAGGCCCTGCGCCCCATTGTCGACGGTGCGGGCATCATCTACGTGGTGGACGGTTCCTGCCCCTACGGCGCCGAATACGAGGCCGAGATGGAGATATTGCGCTGGACCGGGCGGCCCAGCCTGGCGCTGATCAACCCCATCGACAGCGACGAATTCGTGGACCAGTGGACCGCGGGGCTGGGCCAGTTCTTCACCACTGTCAGGGTCTTCAATGCCCAGCGGGCGGAACTGACCAAGCAGCTGGAGTTGCTGGAGTTGTTCGGCCACCTGGACCCCGCCTGGCGCGCTCCACTGGAGCGGGCGGTGACCATTTTGCGACAGGACCGGCTGCTGCAGACGCAGGCCGCCAGTAACTATATAACGGACCTCATCATCGAGGGCATCACCTACCAGGTGGACCAGGCGGTGCCCGAAGGCATACCCACCGAGCCGGTGCAGAAGCTGCTGTTCGAGCGCTACAAGGCCCACCTGGTGAAGCGCGAGCGACAGTGCCGGCAGCGGGTGGAGGAACTGTACTACTATGCCAACCTGAAGCGCAGCGAGCAGAGCCTGGCGCTGGAGGAGGGCGACCTGTTCAATATGGAGCAGTGGTACCTGTGGGGCCTGGGCAAGAAAGCGCTGCTGGCCGTGGGGGCCTCTGCGGGGGCGGTGGTGGGCGCCACTACCGGGATGGCGGTGGACGCGGTCTCCGGCGGCCTGCTGGCCGGGCTGGGTACGCTGGTAACCGGTGGCGGCGGGGCTATCAGCGGCGCTGTTGGCGCCTGGCTGTATGCCGACCGGATCGCCCAGATGAAGGTCAAGGGCATTCCAACCGGCGGTCACCGCATCAGCTGTGGTCCCTCCAAAAATGTCAACTTCCCTTTTGTGCTGCTGGGGCGCGCGCTGACACACCAGCGCCAGGTCAGTACCCGCACCCACGCCGATCGCGGTGAGCTGGACTTGAGCCAGCCCCTGCTGGACTGGCTGGGGGAGCGGGAGCGCCGGCAGCTGGCGAAAATTTTCGGCGACCTGCGCAGCGGCAAGAAGCCGGGCCAGCGGCGCGCCGAACTGGCTGCGATGGTGTTGGAATGGTGCCGGGGCAAGGACTGATCTCGCAGCGCTGATGCAACGTACCAAACGATATAATGCGTCCTGCGGGACTATTGCCGACTGAGGAGTCAATCATGAGAATAATCGCTTTCGTATGGATGCTCGCCCTGGCAGCGGTGGGTGCCAGCGCCGCCGATCTTCAGGTGGGTGACCCGGCCCCGGATTTCACCCTGCATGCATCTGACGGCAAGACCTACAGCCTGGCGGATTTCCGCGGCAGGCAAGCGGTGGTCATCGCCTGGTTCCCCCGGGCCTTCACCAGTGGCTGCACGGTCGAGTGCAAGTCGCTGGCACAGAACGGTGACCTGATTCGCAAGTACGATGTCACCTACTTCATGGCCAGCGTCGATCCGCTGGAGAAGAATATCGGTTTCGCAGAGGCTACCGAGGCCGATTTCCCGCTGCTCAGCGATCCCTCGAAGGAGGTCGCCGATAGTTACGGGGTGCTGCGTATGGGCACCTTCGCTGCCCGCGAGACCATTTACATCGGCGTGGACGGCACCGTGCTGAAAATAGACGAAGACGTAAACCCTGAAACCTCCGCCCAGGACATGGCGGCGACCCTGGGTGAACTGGGTATCGCCCTGGCAGGGGAATAAAAAAACTGCCCCGTGGGGCAGTAACATGGACTCCGGTGGAGTTGGAGGTGGTCCGCCTTCCCTGGCAGACCATAAAACGGATTACACGACGAGGCTGACCACAGCCACCAGCGCTGCCAACAGGCCCAGGGTGAAAATGAGGCCGGCGGCGATAAACTGCAGCGGTTTGCCGCGACTGAAGTCGCGCAGCTTGTTCTCTTTCGACTGCACGCCAAACCCTGCCGCGAGGACGCTGCCCGTGACCTGCATCAGGGTCAGGTCGCCCGACTCGGCCATCCGACCCTGCTGGTCAACCGGCCCTTGTGAAGTCTGCATATCAGTCATGCTAATGTCTCATTGTGAAAGTTTTATGACAGCGATTGTATTCAGCTGCCTGGCTATAACTAGAGACAATGCAGGCTTCATGCCAAGTATAAATAACACGAAGAAAAAACCATAAGCTATTGATAATTAAATAATGCATCTTCAGGCGAGCAGTGGGGCCCAGGGCGCTGTTACGAACCTATGCACCGTTTCTTGCCAGATCTGGCGGAAGCCTGTGACAAATTTGGCCGGGCTCCCGGGAGGCGGCGCTGCGGGTGCTAGACCGAGAGCAGGCGCCGCAGCAGGCTGTCGTCCCCGCGGTGCTGTTCCCTGGCGAACAGCAGCTCGGTGAGTTGGGTTTCAATCTGCTCTGCCACCCGGTCGCGTATGGCCTGCTGCTGCTTTTTGGTGGGTGTGCGGCCCTTGTAGGCCGACAGGTCGATAGGTTCGCCGAAGCCCAGGTAGCAGCGCTGGGGCTTGGGCAGCGGGGTGCCCAGGGCGCCCACCGGGATAGGGGGCAGGATATCGCTGCGGATGTCGTCGGTGAGCAGGCCCATGCGCTTGAGCAATTTGCCCAGGGCCGAGTGCGGCAGGTCCTGGCCCTCCATCAGGTGGCCGTAGAATTCATCGGGCCCCACCAACCCCATGGGCATGATGGTGTAGCCGTGCCTGGCGGCCAACTTGACGAAACCGTAGCGCTGCTGCCACAGCAGTTCATATTTGCGGCTGGAGGGTTTGACCGCCTCGTAGGCACCGCCCGGGAAGACCAGCAGGTCCTCACCGGCTTCCATCAGGGCCGCGCACACGTCCGGGTGCCCCAGTACGCCGCCGCGTTTGAGGATGAAGTCGGCGACCCGGGGGTTGGCGAACAGGAACTTGTCACCCAGGCCGCGGGGAAAACGGTTCAGCTCCTTGATAAAAAGTGGGCCTATCACCCAGCCATCCAGGGCGAACAGCGAGTGGTTGCCGACAAACAGGCAGGGCTGCTCCGGTATGTTCTCCGCCCCCAGCACCATGGGCTTGAACAGGCGTTTCATCAACTGGTAGCTCAGGTCCAGCTCCAGCCCACGGGGTATCTCCACGGCCAGGGCCTGCTCGATGTGGCGGGTAAGCGCCTCTTTGTCGCCCAGCGGTTGTTGGTCTTTGCTGAATGCAGACATGACGGATGGCCTGTTGTTTGCGGGGGAGGGCAAGTATAGCCACAAGGCCGCGGGGCTTGTAGCGGTGCCGGTGGTAATTGTCATCATCGGGCGTGCTATCCTTGGGCGCCATTTGAGTCAAGCGAGGAAATTCCATGACCACCACCGGCCTGCAACTGCGCTCTGAAGTGAAAGACAACAACACCCTGGAAATATCACTGGTAGAAACCGAATTTCCCGACCCGGGCCCCGACGAGGTGCTGGTGCGCATGGAGGCGACTCCCATCAACCCTTCCGACCTGGGCTTGCTGCTGGGTCCGGCCGATCCCTCCACGGCCCGCCAGGCCGGCACTGCGGAGCGGCCGGTGCTGGTGGCTGACATCCCCGAGGCCCTGATGCGCCTGGTCGCCAGGCGGGTCGGCCAGTCCATGCCCGTGGGTAATGAGGGCTCCGGCGTGGTGGCGGCGGCGGGCAGCTCCGCAGCCGCCCAGGCCCTGATGGGAAAAACAGTGGCCATAGCCGGTGGGGCGATGTACGCCCAGTACCGCTGCGTCAATGTGATGCAGTGCCTGCAACTGGAAGAGGGCACTACCCCGGTGGAGGCCGCCTCCTGTTTCGTCAACCCGCTGACCGCCCTGGGGATGACCGAAACAATGCGCAGGGAGGGCCACACGGCGCTGGTGCACACGGCGGCGGCCTCCAACCTCGGGCAGATGCTGAATCGTATCTGCCTGGCCGATGGTATCGGCCTGGTAAACATCGTGCGCAAGCCCGAGCAGGAGGAAATCCTGCGAGAGCTGGGCGCGGCGCATATCGTCAACTCTTCCGCGGACAGTTTCATGGACGACCTGGTGGCTGCCCTGGAGGCCACGGGCGCGACCCTGGCCTTCGACGCCATAGGCGGCGGCAAGCTGGCCAGCCAGATACTCACCGCCATGGAGCAGGTAGCCGTGAGCAAGATGTCCGGCTACAGCGGTTACGGGTCGGATGTGTACAAGCAGGTCTACATCTACGGCGGCCTGGATCGCAGTCCCACCGTGCTCACCCGCAACTTCGGTTTCAACTGGGGCGTGGGCGCGTGGCTGCTGACGCCCTTCATGCAGAAAGTCGGCATGGAGAAGGTGGTGGAACTGCGCGGCCGGGTGGCCAGGGAGATCAAGACCACCTTCGCCAGCCACTATAACCGCGAGGTGTCGTTCGCCCAGATGCTGACGCCCGAGGCCCTGGCTGAATACAGCAAGCAGGCCACCGGAGAGAAGTTCCTGCTGCGTCCCCAGCTGTAGCACGGCGCTGGGCAGAGGCGGCGTTTTTGGCGATAATCGCCGCCTTTTCCTTACTGCCCGGAGCGTTTTCTGCCATGCGACCCCTCGCCCTGCTGTTGGCCATCACTTCACTGCCTGTGCTGGCCGCGGGCAGTCGCAGCTTTGAATTCAGCTACCAGCTGCTGGCGGGGGAGTTGCCCACCGGGGAAGCGGTGGATATCTACCTGCCGCTGCCGGCGCAGCACGCCGGCCAACGCGTGGTCGCCAGTTCGCTGCAGTCGAACCTAGCGGAAATACACGCGCAGCGCTCGGATGATTCCCCCGAGGCCACCGCTCTGGCGCGCTCGGAGGGCATCCCGGCGCGCTTCGAGATCGGCTTTCCGGTGCCGCTGGAGCGCCCGGCGGGCGACATCGGCGGCTACCACTGCTGGGTGCAGTTTTACCTGCCCGGCCGCGGTTGGGTGCCGATCGACGCCTCCGAGGCGGCCAAGCACCCGCAGCAGCGGGAACTGCTGTACGGAACCCACCCCGCCGATCGTATTCACTTCACTACCGGCCGCGACCTGGTGCTGTCCGGGGGCAGCGCGGCCCAACCGCTCAACTACTTCGTCTACCCCTACGTGGAAGTGGGTGGCAAGCCCTGGCGAGTGAAGCTGGACACCCGCTTCAGCTACCGGGAAGCACCCACCGGCTGACCGGCGCTGTCGCGGCGCCGATTTTGTTGATGCAGGACAATTAAATTTCTGCCCGGTTGGTTATGTTGTTTTGCTGTGTACGCCCGCTGCCGGAAACAGCCATGACCGCCTATGTCGTCACCGATCTCGATGTCTATGATATCGAGCAGTACCTGGCCTACCAGCATGCCCTGAAACCCCTGCTGGAGGCGGTCGGGGCGCGCTACCTGGCGCGCGGGGGTGAGTTCAGGGTCTATGAGGGCGACTACCTGCCGCGGCGCCTCATGGTACTGGAATTTCCCTCGCTGGCGGCCATAGACGATTTTTACGACAGCCCTGCCTACCAGGCGCTGGAGACCCAGCGCCGGGCCTGCAGCAGTGCGCGTATTATTGCGGTAGACGGCCTGTGATCGACACGCCGGCCAGCCAGGGGTGGATGGCAACCACTACCCCCACCACCACAATCGCGATGACCAGGTTGACCACGTCGGTGCCCAGTCCCGGGGCCTCGTCCTTGATCCACACGCCATCGCGGCGGTTGATGGCAAATATTTCCACCAGCGCCCACAGCCCCAGGCCGCCGAACAGTACCAGGGAGCGGCTGTCGCCGTTGAGCAGCAGGTGGGCGCCGGCCCAGAGCAGTACACCGGTAAGCTGCGGATGACGCACCACCCTGCGCAGGCGCGATGGCCGGGAGCTCACCACCATCAGCAGGAAGGCCAGCAGGATGATGGTCATTGCCAGGTGCTGCAGGGCGGGCATCGGTGCGTAGACATACTGGGGAATACTGCTGCGCCAGCCCAATACGATAAGGGCAACAGACCCCAGCACCAGCAGCGCAAAGAGTCCCTTGTAGGCGCCGTCGCCCAGTTTGCCTATCAGTCCGGCGCGCAGGCCGGGGGCCAGCGACTTGATCAGGTGCAGGCCCGCAAAGAGCAGCACGCCCAGTGTCAGTAGTGTCATCGTTGTATCTCCAGGAGAGGTTGATCGCTTCAGCGCAGGGTAACACTATCCGAGTTGGCCGCCGGGCGCCAGACTCGCTCTCACCGGCTTGGGGCCTGACCCGCCGGGGTAAGCCAAATACATAGCCCCGGCCTTCCGCCTCCGCTAAGATGTCGCCCATGCTGCCAGACCAACTACAAGACCTGCCCATCCACGAAATACTTGACGAGCTGGCGCTGCGCCTGCGCCAGGGCAACGAACTGGTGGTGCAGGCTCCGCCCGGCGCCGGCAAGACCACCGTGGTGCCGCTGGCGCTGTTGCGGGAACCCTGGCTGGGCGAGCGCAAGATCCTGATCCTGGAGCCGCGCCGCATGGCCGCCCGGGCGGCGGCCAGCCGCATGGCGCATATGCTGGGGGAGAGCGTGGGCCAGACGGTCGGCTATCGCATCCGGCTCGACAGCTGCGTCAGCGCGCGCACCCGCATCGAAGTCATCACCGAGGGCATTCTCGCCCGGCAACTGCAGCGCGACCCCGGCCTGGAGGATGTCGCGCTGGTGATATTCGATGAGTTTCACGAACGCAATCTCGATTCGGAGTTGTGCCTGGCACTGTGCCTGCAGGGGCGTGAACTGTTCCGCGAGGGGCCGCCGCTGAAGCTGCTGGTGATGTCTGCCACCCTGGACGGCGAGGCGGTGGCCCGACTGCTGGGGGACGCCCCTGTTCTCACCTCCAGGGGACGGCAGTACCCGGTGGACACTCGCTACGGCAAGTCCTACCAGTTGCGCAATCCCATCGCGCCGGTGGCGGTGAAAGCGATACAGCACGCCCTGGTGGAACACACTGGCAGCGTGCTGGTTTTTCTGCCCGGGCAGCGGGAAATTATCCAGGTGGCGCGTGAATTGACGGCGGCGCTGCAGGCTGCCGACAGCAGCGACGTGACTGTGGCGCCCCTGTATGGCGGCCTCAGCCTGGAAAAGCAGGAGGAGGCCATCAAGGCGGCGCCGGAAGGCCGGCGCAAGGTGGTACTGGCCACCAATATCGCGGAGACCAGCCTCACGATAGAGGGTATAGAGGTGGTGGTGGACAGCGGCCTGGTGCGCGAGGCGATCTTCGATCCCACCACCAGCGTCACCCGGCTGACCACGCGGCGCATCTCCCGCGCCTCGGCCCGGCAGCGCGAGGGCCGGGCGGGGCGCCTGGGCCCCGGCTACTGCTACCGCCTGTGGAGCGAGGAGCAGGACCAGCGGCTGGTGGCCCACGCCACTCCGGAAATTCTCCAGTCCGATCTCGCCTCGCCCATTCTGCAGTTGCTGGCCTGGGGTGTGAAAGATCCGACGGAACTGGCCTGGCTGGATCCACCGCCCGCCGCCGCCTACCAGCAGGGCCTGGCGGTGCTGCAGACCTGCGGCGCGGTCTACGCCGACCTGGAGGGCCGCTACCGGCTCACTCCCCAGGGCGTGCGCATGGCGCAGATGCCCCTGCACCCGCGCCTGGCGCATATGCTGCTGGTGGGCAGCGACATACATGCCCAGGAGACCGCCTGCCTGCTGGCAGCTATTTTGTCGGAACGCAATCCGCTGGCCGGGCAGGGTGTGGACCTCAGCCACAGCCTGGAAGTGCTGATGGGCGAGCGCCGCTGCCTGCCCGAATTGCAGGGTTGGTTCCGGCGCATCTGGCAACAGGCCCGGCACCTGGCCCGGCTGGGTTTGGGGGAGGCCGCGCCCAGGCCCGGCAGGGCCAGCCTGGGGATAGCCCGCGAGGATGTCGTCGGAGTGCTGCTGGCCAGTGCCTACCCGGACCGTATAGCCCGGCTGCGAGAGGACGGGGAGGGCATCCAATACCAGTTGGGCAACGGCCGCACCGCCGTGCTGCCCGCGGCGGACGAACTGGCGGGTGAGCCCTGGCTGGCGGTGGCGGAAATCGGTGGGCAATCCGGGGCGGCGACCGATCGTATTTACGGCGCCGCGCCGCTGGATCCGGAGTGCTTCAGCAATGCCCTGTCACACCTGGTACACGAGCAGGAGCAGGTGGAATGGGATTATCGCCGCGAGCAGTTTGTCGCCGAGCGGCGGCGCATGGTGGGCAGCATCCCCCTGAGCAGTGCGGCCCTGGAGGAGATCCCGCCGCAGGCCAGGGCCGCAGTCCTGCTCGGGGTGGTGCGCAGGAAGGGCCTGGATTTGCTGCCCTGGACGCCCGCCCTGCGGCAGTGGCGGGCGCGGGTGATGTTATTGCGCCGCCTGGAGGAAGGCGCGCCCCAACAGCGCTGGCCGGACCTGTCCGACGCGGCCCTGTTGGCAGAATCTGGAAGACTGGCTGCTGCCCTACCTGGATGGGGTGCGACGGCTGGCGGATTTTCAGAACCTGGATCTCAAGGCCATCCTGAATGCGCGCCTGCCCTGGCCGCTGCCGCTGGACCTGGAGCGCCTGGCCCCGGAGCGCCTGGCGGTACCCTCGGGCTCGGTCATCGCCATCGACTACACCCAGGACCCCCCGGTGCTGGCGGTCAAGCTGCAGGAGATGTTTGGCTGTGAGGAAACCCCCGCCGTGGCCGACGGCCGGGTGCCGCTGTTGCTGCACCTGTTGTCCCCGGCCCAGCGACCGCTGCAGGTAACCCGTGACCTGGCGGGATTCTGGCGCAGCGGCTACCGCGAAGTGCAGCGCGAAATGAAAGGCCGCTATCCCAAGCACCCCTGGCCGGACGACCCCCTGGAGGCGGCCGCCACCCGCCATACCAAGCGGCGCGCTGCCCAGGAACCCTGAGCCGGTAGCCGCCTCAGGCGGGCCGGGTTGCAGCGCCTTGCTCTGCAACCTGCCGGGTTCCCCCGCGCAGGCGCATTACATCCTCGCGCACCAGTAGCAGGCAGGGCACCAGGAACAGGGTAACCACGGTGCCCATCAGCACCCCGAAGCCCAGGGAGGCGGCCATGGGTACGAACATCATGGTGGAAAGCGACTTGTCCAGCATCATCGGCGCGAGCCCCACGAAAGTGGTCAGGCTGGTGAGGACGATGGGTCTGAAACGCACACTGCCGGCGTGGCTGACCACCCACTCCAGGCCCTGGCCGGAGTCTCGCTGCTTGTTGACGTAGTCCACCAGCACCAGGGAGGAATTCACCACGACCCCAGACAGGGCGACGATACCCAGCAGCGAGAAGAACACCAGGTCCATGCCCAGGATGAGGTGGCCCAGTACCGCGCCCACCGCGCCGAAGGGGATTACGCTCATGATGATCAGGGGCTGGGTGTACGACTGCAGCGGAATGGCCAGCAGGGCGTAGATCACCAGCAGGGCGAGCAGGGTGGTCGCGGCCAGCGATCCCATGGAGCGGCCCCGCTCCTCGGCCTCACCGGCCAGGGAAAAGGACACCCCTGGATGGCGCGCAATGATTTCCGGCAGCTCTTTCCTGACCACGGCGTTGATGACAGTCTCGGGCGGGGTGATATCGCGATTGACGTCGGCGGTCACGGTGACCACGCGCTGGCCATCTACCCGGCGAATGGTGGTGTAGCCGCGGCCGAGATTGACGCTGGCCACGCTGCTGAAGGGCACTTCGGTGCCGTCCGTGGTGCGGATACGCATCCCTTCCAGGTCGCCCAGGGAGCGGCGCTCACCTTCGGGGTAGCGCACCATCACCCGTATATCGTCCTTGCCGCGCTGGATGCGCTGGGCCTCGTAACCGTAGAATGCCTGGCGCACCTGGTCGCCCAGGTCCACCAGGGTCAGGCCCAGGGTGCGGGCCTCCGGCAGCAGGCTCAATTGCACTTCCTGCTTGCCGGCCCGGAACGAGTCGGTGACGTCCAGCACCCCGTTGTAGCCCTGCAGTACCGCGCGCAATTCGGCCGCGGCGTCCCGCAGTTCATCGAAATTCTTGCCGTACAGTTCGAACTCGATAGCGCTGCCGGCGCCGAAGGCCTGGGCGGTAAAACCCAGTTCTATGGCGTCGGGAATGCCACCGGTCAGCTCCCGCCAGCGGTTGGCGTAGTGGCCCGCGGGTTGGCCGTCGTAATCGGAGGGCATATGCAGCTCGATACCAATTTCAGCCAGGTTGCTCTGGGCGGTCATATCGCCGCTGATACTGCCCTTGGGAATGAAGGAGCCGATACTGCTGAAAACGTGGGAGATCATGCTCGGCTCACCCTCCGCCCGGCCCTGGTCCATTTCTGCCTGCAGTGCCCGCGCGGCACGCTCCAGCTGGCCCACCGCGCGCGCGGTGGCCTCCACCGGGGTGCCCTCCGGCATGGTCAGGGTGGCGTAAAGATGGTTGCCCTCTACCGCGGGGAAGAACTGGAAGGTCATGCGCCCGCTGATGAACAGGGACAGCGCCAGGGCCAGCACCACGACGCCGCAGGCCACGGTCACGTAGCGCCAGCGCAGGGCCGCGCCGACCGCGGGCAGGTAGTAGCGGGTGGCGGCCGTTTCCAGGCCCCCGGAGATGCGCGCCTGCAGGCTGAGCCAGCGGTTGACCAGGGCATTGTCGCCCTGTTCGGCCTCCGCCTTGCGATGGGCCAGGTGGGAGGGCAGGATCATCTGTGATTCGACGATGCTGAAGGCCAGGGCGAGGATAACGGTGTAACCCAGGGGCTGGAAAAAACCGCCAAAGGGTCCCGGAATATTGATGATGGGAATAAACGTGGCCATGGTGGTAAACACGCCGAAGATGACCGGTACCGATACTTCCTGGGTGCCGGTTACGGCGGCGTTCAGGCGACTGTAGCCCTCCTGCTCGTGGGCATAGACCCGCTCGCCCACCACGATGGCGTCGTCCACCAGGATGCCCAGCACCAGGATGAACGCCATGACCGACATGGTGCTGATGGAAATGCCGACCACCGGGAACAGCGCAGCGGTTCCCAGCAGCGCGACGGGAATGCCGGCGGCCACCCACAGCGCCAGCCGAAAGCGCAGGAACAGGGTAAGCACCAGCAGCACCAGCAGCAGGCCGCTGCGGGCGTTCTTGGCCAGCGCATCCAGCCGGTCCACCAGGTCCTGTGATTCGTCCTGCCAGATGGTGACGCTGATGCCCTCGGGCAGGTCGCGCTGCGCCTGCTGCAGGTATGCCTTCACTTCGTCGGCGATCGCCAGCACATCCTCCTCGCCGACCCGTGACACCTTCAGCGCCACCGCCGGTTGGCCATCGAAGCGCGCTCGCAGGTCGCTGTCCTCGAAACCGTCCACCACGTTGGCGATCTCGCCCAGGGTGACGGTCGTGCCGTCGACCCGGGTCAGTACCACGATGTCCTCGAACTCCTGGCCCCGGTAGGCCTGGCCCTTGGTGCGCAGGAGGATCTCGCCACCCTCGGTCTTGAGCGAGCCGCCGGGGATGTCCAGGGAGCTTTTCTCTATGGCGCGACCGACCTCCGCCAGGGTCAGGCCATGGCGCCGCAGGGTCTGCTCGGAGACTTCCACGGAGATCTCATAGGGGCGGGCAAACAGCAGGTCGACCTGGGAGACACTGGGAAGGGCCACCAGGTCGTCCCGCAACTGTTGTCCCAGCAGTTTCAGGGTGCGCTCATCGGCGTCGCCGGCCAGGGCGATCTCCAGCACTGTCGCCAGGAACGTGACCTCCGAGGTAACCGGCTGCTCGGTTTCGGCGGGAAAGGAACTGATGGCGTCGACCTTGCTCTTGATGTCGTTGGACAGCTTGGTTTTGTCCACTCCCTCGACCAGTTCGACGATCACCGAACAGTAGCCCTCGGAGGCGCTGGAGCTGACCTTGTCTATGCCCTCGGTGCCCTGGATGGCCTCCTCAACCCGTATACAAACGCCGGCCTCGACCTCGGCGGGGGCGGCGCCCAGGTAGGGTACGCTCACCTGCACGGCATCGACCTCGAGGTTGGGGAACTCCTCCTGGTGGGTGCGCGGCAGGGCCAGCAGCCCGCCCACGATCAGAATCCACATCAGCAGATTGGCGGCTACCGGGTTGTGGGCAAACCATTCGATGACGCGGTTCACTGCGCCGGTTCCCCCTCGATGAAGGGGTTCACCCGCATGCCTTCCACCACCGTCTGCAGGGGCGAAATGCACACCAGCTCGCCCTCGGCCAGGCCGTCGTCGATCAGCATGTCATCGTGCTCCAGGCGCAACAGGGAAACATGGCGAAAGTTGAGCCGGTTGTCCTCGTCCACCACCAGTACCTGGTTGTTGTCGCGCATGGCCGAGCGGGGCAGGCGGATAATATTCTCCACCCTGCGCCCCTGTATCTCAGCCTGCACGAACATTCCCACCGGTACCGGCAGGGCGTCCTCGCCGTTGACGTCCATGGGCAGCCGCGCCACCCCGTACAGCATGCGCGAGCGTTCGTCGAACTCCGCCTCCAGGCGCACCAGTTCGCCCTCCCACAGCAGCCGCGCATCGCCGAAGTCGGCGGCAACGGTCACCGGCGGCCGCAGGGCAGGCGCTATCTCGCCGCGCGTGGACGTCGGCAGGCCCAGGTAAATCAGTTGGTCCGCCGCCAGCGGCAGGCGCACTTCGACATAGTCGGTGGCGTAGATGGTGCCTATGCTCTGGCCGCGGCTGAGGAACTGGCCGAGATCGACCTGCTCGTTGCGCACCAGGCCGTCGAAGGGCGCCCGCAACTGGGTGCGTTCCAGGTCGCGACGGGCCTGGTCGAGGGCGGCGCGGCTCTCGGCCAGGTTGGCCGCGGCGACATCGGCTGAGCGGCGGGCGGTGTCGAGTTGCTGTTGGCTGGCCAGCTGTTTGCCGCGCAGGCTCTGCATGCGCTTGAGTTCATCGCTGGCGAATTCGTATTCCACCTCGGCCCTCTGCAGGGCTGCCTGGGCGCGGGTGAGCGCCGTCTGGTAGTCGGCGTCGTCGATGCGCAGCAGGACCTCATCGCGCGCAAAGGAGCCGCCGCCCACCAGTGCGGGGGACATCCATACCACCCGCCCCGACACCTCGGGAATGAGCTCGCTCTGGCTGCGCGGCTGCACCGTGCCCTGGGAGGTGATTTCCAGGTGCTCGGTGCGGGCCTCGACGCGCATGACCCGCACGGTCGACAGCAGTCGTTCGTAGGCCTCCGGTTCGACCTCGGGCTCGTTGATTGCAATGAGTACGGCGGTGGCCAGGCCGATTGCCAGCACCAGCAGGGGATATAGGACTTTCTTGTTCATCGTAGCTCCGGAATGAGGCGCGCTTGTTGTGCCATTGATGCCCTGGGTAGTGCGCTTGCAGGGCGATCAACGCCGCGATTTTTTCCTGCGACCGGGAGGATTGCGCGGCAGCCCGATATGCTGGGTGGCGAAGGCCTGTGCGCCCGCAGAGCCGCCTGGCGCCACGGTCTGGTGACGCCTGGCGGGCTGGCGCGGCGGCACGAGGTGCAGCTTGCCGTTGCCGATCAGGTCCGCGCGGCCCATTTTTTTAAGGGCCTGGCGCAACAGTGGCCAGTTGTCGGGATCGTGATAGCGCAGGAACGCCTTGTGCAGCTTGCGCTGTCCCAGTTTGCGCACGGTGGGCATGGTGTCGCTGTGCCGGGTCACGCGCTGCAGGGGATTCTTGCCGCTGTGGTACATCGCGGTGGCGGTGGCCATGGGCGAGGGGTAGAAGGTCTGTACCTGGTCGGCGCGGAACTTGTTGCGCTTCAGCCACAGGGCCAGGTTCATCATGTCCCGGTCGCTGGTGCCCGGATGGGCGGCGATGAAGTAGGGGATCAGGTACTGTTCCTTGCCGGCGGCCTTGGAGTATTTCTCGAACAGGGCGCGAAAGCGGTCGTAGCTGCCCATGCCCGGCTTCATCATCTTGCTCAGCGGTCCCTCCTCGGTGTGTTCGGGGGCGATCTTGAGATAGCCGCCCACGTGGTGGGTGACCAGTTCCTCCACGTAGGCCGGGGTTTCCACCGCCAGGTCGTAGCGCAGGCCCGAGGCGATCAGCACCTTCTTGACGCCGGGCACACTGCGGGCGCGGCGATACAGCTGTATCAGCGGCGTCTGGTCGGTATTGAGATTCTTGCAGATACCCGGGAATACACAGCTCAGCTTGCGGCACTTCGCCTCGACTTCCTTGCTCTTGCAGGCCAGGCGCCACATGTTGGCGGTCGGTCCGCCCAGGTCCGAGATCACCCCGGTAAAGGCGGGGGAGGTGTCGCGTATGCGCTCCACCTCGCGAATGATGGAATCCTCCGAGCGGTTCTGGATGATGCGGCCCTCGTGCTCGGTGATAGAGCAGAAAGTGCAGCCGCCAAAGCAGCCGCGCATGATGTTCACCGAGTGGCGAATCATTTCATAGGCGGGAATGCGGGCGTCGCCGTAGCTGCTGTGGGGCAGCCGGGTGTAGGGCAGTTCGAACACCCGGTCCAGTTCGTCTGTTTCCAGCGGGATGGGCGGCGGGTTGAGCCACAACTCGCGATCGCCGTGGGCCTGCACCAGCGGCCGCGCGTTGTGGGGGTTGGTCTCCTTGTGCAGGATGCGCGAGGCGTGGGCGTAGAGGGCGCCGTCGTCCTTGACCTGTTCGTAGCCGGGGATGCGGATGACGGCCAGCCGGTCCGCCGTGGCGGTACCCACCAGGGTAATCGGCTCGGCCCGGGCCGGGTCCGCCGCACTCGCTCCCGCGACCGCACAGCTGGCGCCACTGCTGCTGGTGTTGTCCTCGTAGGGGTTGGCGCGCGGCGCCAGCGGCCCCACCACGTCGATGCTGGTGGAGTCGATCACCTGCCAGTCCGCCGGGATACGCTTGCGCACGAAGGCCGTGCCGCGCAGGTCGCGAAGCGTGTGGATAGGCTCTCCGGCTGCGAGGCGGTGGGCGACGTCCACAATCGCCCGCTCGGCATTGCCGTACAGCAGCAGGTCGGCGCGGCTGTCCAGCAGGATGGAGCGCCGCACCTTGTCGCTCCAGTAATCGTAGTGGGCAATGCGTCGCAGGCTCGCCTCGATACTGCCTATTACCAGCGGCACGTCCCGGTAGGCCTCGCGCAAGCGCTGGCTGTAGACGATCACCGCGCGATCCGGGCGGCGGTTGCCCTCGTTGCCCGGCGTGTAGGCGTCGTCATTGCGGCGTTTGCGGTCGGCGGTATAACGATTGATCATCGAGTCCATGTTGCCGGCGGCGACCCCGAAAAACAGGTTCGGTCGTCCCAGCACCTTGAAGGGCTCGGCGCTGTCCCAGGCCGGCTGGGCGATGATGCCTACCCGGAAGCCCTGCGCCTCCAGCAGGCGGCCGATGACCGCCATGCCGAAACTGGGGTGGTCCACGTAGGCATCGCCGGTGACGATGATAATGTCGCAGCTGTCCCAGCCCAGGGCGTCCATCTCGGCCCGACTCATGGGCAGCTCGGGCGCAGGCCCCAGGCACTCGGCCCAGAACTTGCGATAGGAAAACAGCGGTGTGACGTTCATGGTGTTGGCCGGCTGGCGAAAGGGCTGCATTATAGCGGTGTGGGGCACCCGTGGGCTAAGCACTATTGCCATTGTGGGCGGGTTATTGCGTGCCCATCTTTGCGGCTAGAAGTTATAAAATAGATTAAAAATACAATGTAACAATCTGTAATATATATAAATCAAGACTTTTCGGGCTCTGGCGCATGGCCGGGCCGGGGCAGCTGGGAGCCGCAGGCGCGACAGTAATGGGCATCGGGGTCGGGCTCCACCGTGGAACAATTGGTGCAGTTGCGCGCCAGCATGGCCAGGCGCTGTTTCTTGATCTGCTGCGCCATGGTGAGCTCGGCGGTGATGATGCCGGTGGGCACCGCGATAATCGCATAACCCACCAGCATGCCGGCGGCGGACACCGCCCGGCCGGCGGTGGTTACCGGGGTGACGTCGCCGTAGCCCACCGTGGTGATGGTGACGATGGCCCAGTACACGCTGGTGGGGATGTCGTCGAAACCGTTGCCGGGCCCCTCGATCACGTACAGCAGGCAGCCGAAGATCGTGGCGAGGATCATCATGACAGTGAAGAACACGAAAATCTTGCGGCCGGAGCGCTGCAGGGCCGCGGCCAGGTCATTGGCCTCGTTGAGCAGGGTCAGCAGGCGCAACACCCGGAAGATCCGCAGGATGCGCAGCAGGCGGATAATCAGCAAGGGGGCGGTCTGGGGCAGGAAAATGGACAGGTAGGTCGGCAGTACCGCCAGCAGGTCCACCACGCCGTAAAGGCTCAGTACATACGCCCGCCGATTGGGGGTACACCAGATGCGCGCCAGGTACTCGACCGTGAACATCAGGGTGAATAGCCACTCCAGTTGGAAGAACAGGTCCCCGTAGGTCGCATCCAGCGAGACGATGGAGTCCAGCATGATGACTATCACGCTGGCGATAATGATGGCGATCAGCACCAGGTCAAACCATTTGCCCGCGGGTGTTTCGGTGCCAAAAATGACCTCGTAGCACTTCAGTTGCAGCGGGGTCTGCTCTCTGTGGGACATACGACGGGATCTGCGCTTGGCCGGGAGCCGGTAGAGGCACTATATTAAACGGCCGCGGCCTTGTACAACTGCGCCGCCGAATCACGCACCGGAGGTCCAGAGCACATGGAACTGCCTATTTACCAGGTCGATGCCTTCGCCGATAAGGTTTTTGCGGGCAACCCGGCGGCGATCATGCCGCTGCAGGAGTGGCTGGACGACGCGACCCTGCAGGCTATTGCCATGGAAAACAACCTGTCGGAGACCGCTTTCCTGCTGCCCCGGGGTGAAAGCTACCAGCTGCGCTGGTTCACGCCGACTGTGGAAGTGGATCTCTGTGGCCACGCGACCCTGGCGGCGGCGCACGTCCTGTTCGAGCATCTGCAGCACCCCTCGGACGACATCCTCTTTCACACCCGCAGCGGCGACTTGCGGGTGCGCCGCTCGGCCGCCGGCCTGACCCTGGATTTTCCCGCCGCCTCGCTGCTGCCGGCGGAGGTGGATGCGGCGATCTGCCGGGCGCTGGGCGCCACCGCCAGTGAGGCGGTGATTGCGCGCGACAACCCCCACGCGGTGGTCTACGTGTACGAGTTCGAGGAGGATGTGGCCGGCCTGCAGCCGGACTTCGCGGCCCTGCAAGCCGCCAGTAAGCTCTGCATTATCGCCACCGCTCCCGGTGACGACTGCGACTTCGTGTCGCGTTTTTTCGGGCCGCAGGTCGGCATCGATGAGGACCCGGTAACCGGCTCGGCCCACTGCAGCCTGGTGCCCTACTGGGTGCAACGCCTGCACCTGGAACACCTCCAGGCGCGGCAGATTTCGGCGCGGGGCGGCACCCTGGCCTGCGAGCTTCGCGACGGCCGGGTGTTTATGACCGGCCGGGGCGTGACCTACATGCACGGCACGGTAGTGGCCTGGTAGGGTCGAATTTATTCCATGGGTGCACCGGCGCCGGCGCAATTCCGGGCCGCATGAATTCGGCCTTACCGGGGGTGGAGCGTGCGCCTGGAAGCATCAGCTCCCCGGTTGCCTGCGCCGCGGCTGGCACAAGGCGATTCCGCAGCATACCGCCAGCAGTCCGGCGAACTGCCAGGCGTGCACCGCCTCACCCAGCAGCAGCGCGCCGGCGGCAAAGGACAGCAGGGGGATCAGGTAATTGATCAGGGAAACGAAGTTTGGCCCGACCTCTGTCACCACCACGAAGTACACCCAGGTCGCCAGCCCGGTGGAAAATATGCCCAGCGCCGCGGTCGCCAGCCAGGCGTTGCGGGTGACAGCCAGCTGCCAGGGCTGTTCCAGCCAGAGGGCCGCCGGCAGCAGCATGACGCCGCCCGCCAGCAGGGTGCCGGTGGCGATTACCAGCCCGTTCAACGCCGGCAGGCGCTTGGCGAAAATATTGTTCACCGCGTAGGAAAAAGTGGCCGCGACGACGGCGAGTTGGGCCACCAGGGCCGACCCGCCCAGGCCGCGCAGGGCGTCGGCGCCCACCAGTACCGCCACACCGCAAAAACCCATTGCCACCCCCGCCAGGCGCCCGCCGGTGATCTGTTCGTGGGCCACGAAAAAGTGCGCCAGTACCAGCGTGCTGATCGGCACCAGCGCCATCAGCAGGCCCGCCTGGCCACTGGTGATATGCACCTCCGCCCAGGTGATCAGGGTGAAGGGGATGAGGTTGCCGGTGATGCTGAGGCCTGTGAACAGCAGCCACCAGCGCCCGCTGGCGGGCAGTCGCAGGCCCTGCCAGCGCATGATGCCGTACAACACCGCCGCGCCCAGCAGCAGCCGCAGCGCCACCAGAGTCAGGGGTGGGAAAGATGCCAGGGCGACGGCGATGAGCAGGAAGGCGAAGCCCCAGCCCAGGCTCAGCAAGCCGAGCAATATCCAGTGCCGGGGTCGGGGCTGTCGTGTCATGTCATGCTACAGCTGTGCAACCACGTCGACCATTGCCGCGGTCAGGGTGGCCACGTCCTCTGAGCCCATGACATAGGGCGGCATGGCATAAACCAGCTTGCCGAAAGGCCTTATCCAGACACCGCGTTCCACGAACATGGGCTGTACTGTTTGCATATCCACAGGCTCCTGCAGCTCGATGACCCCGATGGCTCCCAGGGTGCGGACCTGTGCCACCGCGGGCAGTTCGGCCGCCGGCGCGAGGCCTTCGGTGAGCGCCTTGTTGAGGTTGGCGACCTGGCGTTGCCAGGGCTGCGACAACAACAGTTCTATGCTGGCGATGGCGGTGGCGCAGGCCAGCGGGTTACCCATGAAAGTCGGCCCGTGCATGAAGGCACCGGCCTCGCCGTCGCTGATGCCCCTGCTGATGCGCTGGTTGCACAGGGTCGCCGCCAGGGTCATATAACCCCCGGTCAGGGCCTTGCCCAGGCACAGGATGTCCGGTTCCACCGCGGCGTGCTGCAGCGCAAACAGCTTGCCGGTGCGTCCGAAGCCGGTGGCGATCTCGTCAAAAATGAGCAACACGTCGAAGGCGTCACACAGGGCGCGCAGTTTCACCAGGTAATCCGGAGAGTAGAAGCGCATGCCACCCGCGCCCTGCACCACGGGCTCGACGATGACCGCCGCGATTTCCCGGTGGTGCTGGCCGAGCATGTCGGTAATGGCCACCATCTCGCTGTCGGGGCAGGGGGCATCGAAGGCACAGGTGGGCGCCGGCGCGAACAGGTGCCTGGGCAGCATGTCGCCGAACAGGTGGTGCATGCCGGTAACCGGGTCGCAGACTGCCATCGCGCCGAAGGTGTCGCCGTGATAGCCACTGCGCAGGGCGATGACTTTCTGTTTGTTGGGATTGCCCACTGAATACCAGTATTGCAGGGCCATCTTCAGGGCGACTTCCACCGCCACCGAACCGGAGTCGCTGTAGAAAACCCGGTCCAGGGAAGCGGGGGTCAGTGAGGTCAGCAGCTGTGCGAGCTTCACCGCCGGCGGGTGGGTGAGGCCGCCGAACATCACATGGGACATGGTCTCCAGCTGCGCCTGTACCGCGCGGTTCATGGCGGGGTGGTTGTAGCCGTGGATGGCGCACCACCAGGACGCCATGCCATCGATGAGTTCACGGCCGTCCGCCAGCCGCAGGCGAACACCGCTGGCGGACACCACCGGAAAGACTTCCGGACCGTCGTGGGCCGATGCGTAAGGGTGCCAGATGGAAGCGCGATCCGCCGCCTGCAGGCTCTGCCAGGAGAATTCTGGCATCAGTCGGCCAGCGCCTCCCGCACGGTCGGCAGGATGTTTTCCAGCAGGATGGGCTGGGCCGCCACCCCGGGGTGGATACCGTCGGCTTGCATGAGGGCCGGGTCGGTGGCCACGCCCTCCAGCAGGAAGGGCGCGAGCACACTGTCCGTTGCCCGGGCGATCTCGACAAAACTGTCGCGAAAACCCGCCGTGTAACGGGCGCCGTAGTTGGGGGGAATTTCCATGGGCACCAGGATAACCTCGGCACCGGCCGTTTGCGACAGGCTCACCAGCTGTTCCAGGTTGTCCCGCAGGGCGTCCAGGGGAAAGCCGCGCAGCCCGTCGTTGCCGCCCAGCTCTATGATCACCAGTGCCGGTTGGTGTTGCTCCAGCAGGCCCGGCAGGCGGCGCAGGCCGCCGCCGGTGGTCTCGCCGCTGATGCTGGCATTGACCACTTGCCAGGGTGGGTCTTCCCGCTCCAGTTGTTGCGCCAGCAGGGCCACCCAGCCCTGTTCCAGAGACATACCGTAGGCCGCACTGATACTATCGCCCAGCACCAGCACACTCTGGCTCCGGGCCTGCACGGGCCCGGCCAGGCACAGGCCGAGCAATCCAAGCAGTAGCGCCGCCCGTACATTGCGCAAAAGGATGGTTCTGATGATCAAAGTTGAAAATCTCCTGAAGCGGGTCCCGATGGCGGGAACCGAACTGGAAATACTGAAAGGGATCACCCTGGAAATCAAGTCGGGCGAGGCGGTGGCCATTGTCGGCGCCTCGGGATCCGGTAAGTCCACCCTGCTGGGACTGCTGGCGGGCCTGGACGAGGCCAGCGGCGGCCGGGTGGTGATCGGCGATACCGACCTGGGCGAACTGGACGAGGACGGCCGGGCGCTGTTTCGCGGCCGCCACGTGGGCTTCGTGTTCCAGTCCTTCCAGCTGCTGCCCGCGCTCACCGCACTGGAGAACGTGATGTTGCCGCTGGAGTTGCAGGGCCTGGCGAAAGCCAGGGAGCAGGCCCAGGTGTTTCTCGAGCGCGTCGGCCTGGGGCCGCGCATGCAACACTACCCGCGGCAGATGTCCGGCGGCGAGCAGCAGCGGGTGGCGATCGCCCGGGCCTTTGCCTCGCGCCCCTCCATCCTGTTTGCCGACGAGCCCACCGGCAACCTCGATACCCACACCGGCGCCCATATCATCGATCTGCTGTTTGAGCTCAACCGGGAGGAGGGCACCACCCTGGTGCTCGTCACCCACGACGACAAGCTGGCAGATCGCTGCGAGCGCCGCCTGGTGCTGGAAGCCGGCGAATTGATCTGCGTGTCAGTAACCGCCACCAAGATGCTGGCCCGCGACTGGCGCGGGGGCGAGTTGGGCGTGCTGTTGATGGCGCTGGTGCTGGCGGTGGGCGTGGTGTCCGGCATCAGCGCCTTTGCCACTCGCCTGCAGAACGCCCTTACCCAGGAGAGCCACCGCTTTCTCGCCGCCGACCTGGTGGCCCGCAGTTCCCAGGCCCTGCCCGACGAGTGGCTGCAGCAGGCCGAGGCTCAAGGCGTCAGCCAGGCCCTGACCCTGGTGTTCCCCTCGATGGTGTTTGCCGGCGACGAGCGCATGCAGCTGGTGTCGGTGAAAGCCGTCAGCGACGGCTATCCCCTGCGTGGCGAGCTGACCTACAGCGAGCAGCCTTTCGGGCCGGTACTGCCCGCGGCCCGAGGGCCTGCGCCGGGCCAGGTGTGGCTGGAGTCGCGCCTGTTCCCGCTGCTGGACGTGGCGGTCGGTGAGCGCATCACCATCGGCGAGGCGGATTTCACCGTGGCCGCGGCGGCCCGCACGGAACCCGACCAGGCCGCGTCCTTCAGCGGCTACGGCCCGCGGGTGCTGATGCACTACGACGATATTCCCGCCACCGGCGTGGTGCAGCCAGGCAGCCGGGTGCAATACCGGCAGTTGTACGCCGCGCCGCCCCAGGTCCTGCAGAGCTTCCGGGACTGGCTGGAACCGCAACTGGAGGACGGCCAGGGCCTGCTGGATGTCAGCGAGGGGCAGCCCGGCATAGGCAGCGCCCTGCGGCGCGCCGAGCGCTTCCTGCTGCTGGCGGGCAGCCTGGGCGTGGTACTGGCCGGTGTGGCGATCGCGCTGGCGGCGCGCCGCTTCAGCGAGCGCCACACCGATTACGTGGCGATCATGAAAAGCCTGGGCGCCACCTCGGCGCGGGTCAATCGGCTCTACGGCAGCAGCCTGTTGCTGCTGGGGGCGGTGGCCACCACCCTGGGTTGCCTGTTGGGCTGGTCCATACAGGCGCTGTTTTTCGCCCTGTTCGCCGAGCAGATGCCGGTGCAGCCCGGGGCCAGCGGACCTGGCCCCTATGCGGTTGGCGCCGCCACTTCGCTGACCTGCCTGCTGTGCTTCGCCTGGCCGCCGCTGCGGCGCCTGGGCCTGGCCAGCCCACTGCGGGTGTTGCGCCGCGACCTGCCCCATGAAAATCGCCGTACCCTGGGGGACTACCTGGTGGGCCTGGTGGCGATCTCCCTGCTCATGTGGTGGTACAGCGCCGATTGGCAGCTGACCCTGGCGGTGCTGGCGGGCCTTGCCATTACCGCGCTGCTGGGCCTGGGCCTGGCGCTCACCCTGTTGCGCGGCGGCCGCCTGGTGGGCATGAGCGCGGGCAGCATCTGGCGCCTGGCGCTGGCCGGCCTGCAGCGTCGCGGCACCGCCAATGCCATGCAGGTGGTGATCTTCGCCATGGCCATCATGCTGCTGCTGGTACTGGTGCTGGTGCGCACCTCGCTGATCGATGCCTGGCAGACCCAGCTGCCCGAGGGTACGCCGAATCACTTCATGATCAATATCGGCCCCCAGGATGTGCAGCCGGTGGACCAGATGCTGCGCAGCCAGGACATCCCCAGCGAGGCGCTGTATCCCATGATTCGCGGTCGAATCATGGCGGTGAATGGCGAGCAATTGCCGCGCACCGACGACCCCGAGGCGCAGCGGCGCCAGCGGGAGACCAATTTCACCTGGTCCGACTCGCTGCCCCCGGGCAACCGCCTGGTCGCCGGCCAGTGGTGGTCGCCCCAGACGGACGCGGCGCTGGTGTCGGTGGAGCGGGAATTTGCCGAGCGCATGGGTATCCAGGTGGGTGACCAGGTGGGCTTCCTGGTGGGGGCGCAGCCGCTGGAGGCACAGGTGGCCAACCTGCGGGAGCTGGACTGGCAGTCCATGCGCCCCAATTTCTTCCTGATTTTCCCGCCGCGGCTGCTGGCGGACTACCCGGCGACCTTCATGACCAGTTTTTACCTGGGGCCGGATGACAAGCCATTCCTCAACCACTTTATCCGCGAGTTCCCCACCGTGACCGTGATCGAGATGGATGTGGTCGTGGAGCAGATCCGCAGCATCGTCAACCAGGTCTCCTCCGCCATCGAGCTGGTGCTGGCGGTGATTCTGGCGGCCGGCGGCCTGGTGCTCATCGCCGGGGTGCAGGCCAGCGTGGATGCGCGTATGCATGAGAGCGCAATCCTGCGGGCCCTGGGCGCGCGCCGCGGCCTGGTGCTGGGCGGCCTGTTTATCGAGTTTGCCGCCCTGGGATTATTTGCCGGGCTGCTGGCCACGGCGGGGGCCGAACTGTCGGTCTACTTCCTGCAGGAGTGGGTGATGGACATGCGTTACTCGCCCTCGCCGTGGATATGGCCGCTGGGCATAGGCGCCGGCATGGCGCTGATCGGCAGCCTGGGGGTATTCAGCTGTCGCAAAGTGGTTTCCAGTCCGCCGGTGGCCCTGTTGCGAGATCTGTAGGGCCGAATTCATTCGGCCGGGTCCGCGCGGCGCGCCCGCCGATTTATTGGTCGAATGAATTCGACCCTACAATACGGCCTCCTGTAGGGCTGATTTCAGGCGGCCTTGATGCCGGCCAGGAAGGTATGCACCCCCAGGTTGACCTGGCGCTGCAGGTCGATGTGGCGCTCGAACAGTTCCGGCGCGTCCACCCGCAGGGTGGCGAGACCGTGAATGCCCGCCCAGGCGGCGTTGGCGAGGTAGGCCACGTCCTGCTGGCGAAACTGCCCCCGTTGCATGCCGCGATTGAGGATGGTCTGCACCAGCAGGAAAGTCTCGCGGCTGGCCTCGCGCAGTTCCGGGTAGCGCTCCGCCGGCTGCACTGCCGGCCCGAACATGAGCTTGAACAGCTGCGGCTGGCGGGCCGCGTAATCCACATAGGCGTGGGCGAAGGCGATGAGTTGCTCGGTGGGGCAATCCCCGGCCCGTTCTCCCGCCTGCCGCAGTGCCTGCAGCAGGTTGCGATAGCCACGGGTGGCCATGGCGGCCAGCAGTTCTCCCTTGTCGGCGAAGTGCCGATAGGGCGCGGTCTGGGAAACGCCCACGGCCCGGGCCAGCGCGCGCAGGCTGAGTTCGTCGGCACCGACCACCTGCAGTTGCTCGATGGCGGTGTCCAGCAATTCCGCGCGGAGATTGCCGTGGTGATAGCTCTTGCTGGAGGCGGATTCGTTCATGGGCTCAGCTTAACAGATTGGCGACGGCGCGCGCGGGTCGCCAAAAGCAAAGGCGCCTGTCGCCGCGCGACAAGCGCCTGTATCGCGGTGCGTCGATCAGGGCAGCAGGTGCTGTACCGCGTCGCGCTCCTCGGTGAGTTCCTTCGCCGTGGCGTCCATCCTGGCGCGGCTGAACTCGCCGACCTCGACGCCCTGGACGATGCTCCACTCACCGCCGCTGCAGCGGCAGGGGAAGGAGTAGATCAGGCCCTCGGCGATGCCGTAGGAGCCGTCGGAGTGAACGCCCATGGAGACCCAGTCGTCGCCCTCGGTGCCCAGCGCCCAGCTGCGCATATGGTCGATGGCCGCGTTGGCGGCGGAGGCGGCGGATGATGCGCCGCGGGCCTTGATGATGGCGGCGCCACGCTGCTGCACGGTGGGGATGAAGTCCTCTTCGTACCAGCTCTGCTCGACCAGTTCGATCGCCGCCTGTGCCCTTGACCTTCGCAGTTGAACAGGTCCGGGTACTGGGTGGCCGAGTGGTTGCCCCAGATGGTCATATTGGTCACATCGTTGACCGTGGTGCCGGTTTTCTGGGCGATCTGGGTCATGGCGCGGTTGTGGTCGAGGCGGGTCATGGCGGTGAAGTTGCGCGGGTCGATGGACGGCGCATTGCGCTGGGTGATCAGGGCGTTGGTGTTGGCGGGGTTGCCGACCACCAGCACCTTGATGTCGCGGCTGGCGTGCTCGTCTGATGGCCTTGCCCTGCACGGAGAAGATGGCCGCGTTGGCTTCCAGCAGGTCCTTGCGCTCCATGCCGGGACCGCGGGGGCGGGCACCTACCAGCAGGGCGTAGTCGGCGTCCTTGAAGCCGGCGTTGGGGTCGTCGGTGCAGACGATGCCCGCCAGCAGCGGGAAGGCGCAGTCGTCCAGCTCCATCTTCACGCCTTCCAGCGCTTCCATAGCGGGAGTGATGTCCAGCAGTTGCAGGATGACGGGCTGGTCGTCGCCGAGCATGGCGCCGGAGGCGATGCGGAACAGCAGGGCGTAGCCAATCTGGCCGGCGGCGCCGGTAACAGTGACTCGAACGGGTTGTTTCATCGGATGAGGTTCCTCGCTGGTGGAAGGGTAGCTGCGTATCGGGGCGCACATTGTCATGGCATTGCAGGCAAAAAACAAGGGAGCCCCGACGCATGGTCGGGGTTGCGCCGCTGCCGGGGGTCGCTGGACTGGGGCCGCGCCAAGCGAGTACACTGCGCGCCTGTCAAAACCCTGGTAATGATCGCCGTGCAGGAATTGTCCCGCAAAGAAAAGACCGACTTCAACAAGCTGCAGAAACGCCTGCGGCGCAACGTGGGCAATGCCATCGCCGACTACAACATGATCGAGCACGGCGACCGGGTGATGGTCTGCCTGTCCGGCGGCAAGGACTCCTACGGCATGCTGGATATCCTGCTCAACCTGCGCCACAGCGCGCCCGTGGATTTCGAGCTGATCGCGGTCAACCTGGACCAGAAGCAGCCGGGCTTTCCCGAGGAGGTGCTGCCGACCTACCTGGCGGCCCTGGACATTCCCTATTACATCCTCGAAAAAGATACCTACAGCGTCGTCCGCGAGGTGATTCCCGAGGGCAAGACCACCTGCGGCCTGTGCTCGCGCCTGCGCCGCGGCACCCTGTACGGCTTTGCCCAGGAGATCGGCGCCACCAAAATCGCCCTGGGCCATCACCGCGACGATATCGTCGAGACCCTGTTCCTCAATATGTTCTTCGCCGGCAAGCTCAAGGCCATGCCGCCCAAACTGCTCAGCGACGACGGCCAGAATGTGGTGATCCGGCCGCTGGCCTATTGCAAGGAAAAGGACCTGGCGCGCTACGCCGACTACAAGCAGTTTCCCATCATTCCCTGCAACCTCTGCGGTTCGCAGGAAAACCTGCAGCGGGTGCAGATCAAGCGCATGCTGGCCGAGTGGGAGCGGGAGTACCCGGGCCGCACCGAGACCATCTTTCGCAGCATTCGCAACGTGGCGCCCTCACAGCTGGCCGACACCGGCCTGTTCGATTTCGCCTCCCTGCGCGCGCAGCGTGCCGACGCGGTCATCGCCGAGGATAAAGAGCTGTACTTTCCCGCCATCAGGGTGGTCAACGTCTAGTGCCGCGTGAACCCGCCGGCGCGGCCCTGCTGAGTGCCGCTGGCCTCAGCCTGGAGCGGGGCGGGCGCGAGTTGTTCCGGGACCTGTCGTTCGCGGTGCAGTCCGGGCAGCTGGTGCAGATCGAGGGGCCCAACGGGGCCGGCAAAACCAGCCTGTTGCGCATCCTCGCAGGACTGTCGCGCTACGGTTTCGGTGGCAGCGTGCAGCGCCATGCGCCCCAGCTCTACCTGGGCCACCACGCCGCGGTGAAGGCGCTGCTGACCCCCAGGGAAAACCTCGCCTGGCACGTGGCCGGGGAGTGCGTGCACAGCGACCGCGAGATCGAGTCGGCCCTGGAGCGGGTCGGCCTCTACGGCTACGAGGATGTGCCCAGCATGACCCTGTCCGCCGGCCAGCACCGGCGGGTCAACCTGGCGCGGCTGTACCTCTCCAGCAGCCCCCTGTGGCTGCTGGACGAACCCTTCACCGCCATAGATAAACCGGGGTCGCGGAACTGGAACAATTGCTGGTCACCCACGTGGAAGGTGGCGGCGCCGTCGTCATGACCTCGCACCAGCCGCTGCAGGTGGCCTACCGGGTGGAATACCTCAGCCTCCGCGCGGGGCTGGCGGCATGAGCCGGCAGCGGCGCGCGCCCGGCACCGGGTCGTTCTGCCTGACCCTGCTGCGCCGGCAGCTCATCCTGGCGGCGCGCCGCCCCATCGAAATAGGCAACCCGCTGCTGTTCTTTGCCATGGTGGTGGCCCTGTTCCCGCTGGGCCTGGGGCCGGCGCCCGACAAGCTGGCGGATTTCGCCCCCGGCATCCTCTGGATTATCGCCCTGCTGTCCAGCCTGCTGACCTCCGACACGGTGTTTCGCAGCGATTTCGAGGACGGCAGCCTGGAGCAGTTGCTGCTGGCGCCCCAGCCACTGTACATGTCAGTACTGGCCTATATAGCCGCCCACTGGTTGATTACCGGCCTGCTGCTGGCGCTGGTGTCGCCGCTGTTCGCCCTGATGATCAAGCTGCCCGAGCAGGCCATAGGCGCCCTGGTGGGCGGCCTGCTGCTGGGCACGGCGGTGCTGAGCCTGGTGGGCGGCATAGGCGCGGCGCTCACGGTGGGGCTGAAGCGCGGCGGCATGCTGATCTCGCTGCTGATCCTGCCCTTGTATATGCCGGTGCTGATTTTCGGCAGCGCGGCAGTGCAAAATGCCATCGCGGGCTACCCCGCGGCCCCCTACCTGGCGATCCTGGGGGCTATGCTGTGCCTGGCCATTGCCCTGGCGCCCCTGGCCATCGCCGCCGGCCTGCGGATCAGTGTCGATGCCTGAGGGGCCCCGGGTTTGAGACAAATCAAGCATTAACCAGACACATGGTTGTCCAGCCCGCGGCGCACTGTATAATCACCGCGCCTATGTGGTCCTTCTTCCATAAATTAGGCTCCCCGCCGTGGCTGTTCGGCATCGCCGGGAGCATCTTGCGCTGGCTGTTGCCCATCACCCTGGTGGCGCTGGCTGTGGGCCTCGTATGGGGACTGCTGTTCACGCACCCGGATTTTCGCCAGGGCAACAGCTACCGCATTATCTACATTCATGTGCCCGCCGCGGTGGTGGCCCTGGCGGGTTATTACGTCATGGCGATCGCCGGCGCCGTGAGCCTGATCTGGAAGATGAAGATGGCCGACGTGGCCATGAAGGCCTGCGCCCCCATCGGGGCCGCGCTCACCTTCATCGCCCTGGTCACCGGCTCCATCTGGGGCAAGCCCACCTGGGGCACCTGGTGGGTGTGGGACGCGCGCATCACCTCCATGCTCATCCTGCTGTTCCTCTACCTGGGCGTGGTTGCCCTGTACGAGGCCTACGACAACAAGGAGGCCGCGAGCAAGGCCTGTGCCGTGCTCAGCCTGGTAGGCACCGTGAATATCCCCATTATCTACAAGTCGGTGGACTGGTGGTACAGCCTGCACCAGCCGGCTTCCATCAAGTTCACCGGAGAGTCCACCATCGATGCCAGTATGCTGTACCCGCTGTTGCTGATGATTGTCGCCTTTTACGGCCTGTTCACCTGCTGCATGTTGCTGAACATGCGCGCGGAACTGGTGGAGCGTGAAGCGCGTACCAATTGGGTCAGGAAACTGGCCGGCGCCGGGGCCCGCCGCTGATGATATTGCAAGAGTGGCTGGCCCGTCTGGACCAGAACCTGTATTTCCGCAGCGTGGACAGCCTCATGGACATGGATGGACACGGCGCCTTCGTCTGGTCCGCCTACCTGATAGCGGGCCTGGTACTGGTGGCGATCGTGGTGGTGCCGGTGCGGCGCAAGCGGAAATTCCTGGACCGGCTTGCAGGGGAACTCAAACGGCGCGAAGGCGGTCCTAAAGCGATGAAAGAGGGCGACTGATGCATCCCATACGCAAGCAAAGACTGCTGATCGTTATCTTCGTGGTGCTGTTTTCCAGCGCCGCGGTGGGTCTGGTGAGCTACGCCCTGCGCGGCAACATCAACCTGTTTTTCCCGCCGGCCGAGGTGGCCCAGGGCAAGGCGCCCATCGGTAAACCCGTCCGGGTGGGAGGCATGGTGCGCGAGGGCAGTGTGCAGCGCAGCGACGACAGCCTGGAGGTGCGCTTTGTGATCACCGATTTCGAAGCCGATGTACCGGCCGTATATGTGGGCATCCTGCCCGACCTGTTCGGCGAGGGCCAGGGTGCCGTAGCCTCCGGGGTGCTCAACGAGGAGGGCGTTCTGATGGCGTCGGAAGTACTGGCCAAGCACGATGAGAATTACATGCCCCCGGAAGTGACCGACGCGCTGGAAAAATCCGGCTATGACCACAAAGGCAACGCCAAGTGATCCCCGAGCTGGGTCACTTCGCCCTGATCATCGCCCTGTGCTTCGCGCTGCTGTTGGCGGTGTTGCCCGCCTGGGGCGCGTGGCGACGCAACTCCGCAGGCCATGGCCCTGGCGCCGGGGCTGGCCATGGGGCTGCTGTTTTTCGTGGGGATCAGTTTCGCCTGCCTGGCGATCGCCTTCCTGCAGGATGACTTCTCGGTGAAGGTGGTGGCCGGCAACAGCAACAGCCTGCTGCCCCCGATCTACAAGTTCTCCGCCCTGTGGGGCAATCACGAGGGCTCGCTGCTGTTGTGGGCACTGATTCTCAGCCTGTGGACGGCCGCGGTCGCCGCCTTCAGCCCGCAGTTGCCGCTGCTGGTGCTGTCCCGGGTGCTGGCGGTGATGGGCGGTATCGGCGTCGGGTTCCTGTCGTTTTCCCTGCTTACCTCTAATCCCTTTGAGCGCCTGCTGCCGGGCATCCCGGCCGATGGCAACGACCTCAACCCGCTGCTGCAGGACCCGGGCCTGATCATCCATCCGCCCCTGTTGTACATGGGCTACGTGGGCTTTTCCGTGGCCTTTGCCTTCGCGATTGCCGCCCTGCTGGGCGGCCGCCTGGACGCTTCCTGGGCGCGCTGGTCCCGCCCCTGGACCAACGTCGCCTGGGCCTTCCTCTCCCTGGGCATCATGCTGGGCAGCTGGTGGGCCTACTACGAACTGGGCTGGGGCGGCTGGTGGTTCTGGGACCCGGTAGAGAACGCCTCCTTCATGCCCTGGCTGGCCGGCACGGCGCTGCTGCACTCGCTGGCGGCCACCGAGAAGCGCGGGCTGTTCAAGAGCTGGACGGTGCTGCTGGCCATATTCGCCTTTTCCCTGAGTCTGCTGGGTACCTTCCTGGTGCGCTCCGGGGTACTCACCTCGGTACACGCCTTCGCCACCGACCCCGCCCGCGGCCTGTTCGTGCTGGCCTTCCTGGCGTTGGTGGTCGGCGGCTCGCTGATTCTGTACGCCCTGCGGGCGCCGGCGGTGAGCAGCCGGGTCGGCTTCAGCTGGGTGTCGCGGGAATCCCTGTTGCTGGTGAACAACATCGTGTTCCTGGTGGCCACCCTGACGGTGCTGTTCGGCACCCTGTTCCCGCTGATCATGGATGCCCTGGGGCAGGGCAAGTACTCGGTGGGCCCGCCTTATTTCAACGCGGTCTTTGTGCCTCTGATGGCCCTGCTGGTGCCGTTCATGGGCCTGGGGCCGGTGGCGCGCTGGAAAAAGGACTCCACCCGGCGCTGGCAGGCTGAGCTGGCCATTCCCGCGGTGGTGGCGGTGGTGTGCGGGCTGACCCTGCCGCTGCTGGGCGGCCAGTACAATGTCTGGGTGGCGCTGGCCGTGGCCCTGTCCGGCTGGCTGGTGCTGGGTCTGCTGCGCGACCTGTGGTACCGGGTGCGCGGCGCCGCCTCCCTGGGCGCCGGGCTGCGGCGGATCACGCCCAGCTACTGGGGCATGTTCCTCGCCCACCTGGGTTTTGCCGCCTGTGTAACCGGCGTGGTGGCGACCAGCCAGTACAATATCGAACACGACCTGAAAATGGTGCCCGGCCAGACCGAGGAGCTGGCGGGCTACAGCTTCAGGCTGCTGGAAGTGGTGCCCGCCAAGGGTCCCAACTTCGTCGCTGACGAGGCGCGGTTCGAGGTCTCCTACGAGGGCGAGGTCATAGCCTTGCTGGCGCCGCAGAAACGCCGCTACCTGGCCAGCGGCCAGGTCATGACCGAGGCGGCCATAGACGCCGGCCTGTTCCGCGACCTGTTCGTCGCCATGGGCGAGCCCGTCGGCGAGGAGGGGGCATGGGCGGTGCGCCTGCACTACAAACCCATGGTGCGCTGGATGTGGCTGGGGGCGATCATGATGGCCCTGGGCGGTTTCACCACCACCCTGGACAAGCGCTACCGTCGCCAGCGCAGCGCCGCCCGGGTGGCTTCGTCCAGCGAGGCCCTGCATGGCGCCTAGACTCAAGCTTTTCATACCGCTGATCCTGTTTGCGGTGATGGCGGTGTTCCTGTTCCGGGGCCTGAGCCTGAACCCCCAGGAGCTGCCCTCGGCCCTGATCGACCGCCCCCTGCCGCAGTTCGAGCTGCCGGCCCTGGGGCAGGAGCGCGTCCTGGCCCGCGAGGACCTGTTGGGGGAGCCGGCCCTGCTGAATGTCTGGGCCACCTGGTGCGTCGCCTGCCGTGTCGAACATCCCTACCTGCAGCAGCTGGCGGACAGCGGCGTGCCGATTTACGGCGTGAATTACAAGGATGAAGACGGCGCCGCCGGGCGCTGGCTGGCGGAGCTGGGCAACCCCTATCGCTTCAATATCGCCGACCGCGACGGCACGCTCGGCCTCGACCTGGGCGTCTACGGGGCGCCGGAAACCTATCTGCTGGATGCGGACGGCGTGATCCGCTATCGCCACGTGGGCGTGGTGGACGAGCGGGTCTGGGAGACTATCCTGCAGCCGCGCTACCTGCAACTGGCCGCCGGGGGTGACACACCGTGACCCGGCGCCTGTTGTGCCTGCTCGGCCTCGCCCTGCTGGCGCTGTCACTGCCCGTCGCGGCGGTGATCGAAACCTACGAGTTCAGCGATCCGGCGCTGGAAGAGCGCTATCAGCTGCTGAGTGCGGAGCTGCGCTGTCCCAAGTGCCAGAACCAGAACATCGCCGATTCCAACGCGCCCATCTCCAAGGACCTGCGCAAGCTGTTGCATCAGCAGCTGGAAGCGGGTGCCAGCGATGAGGAGATACTCGATTACATGGTGGCGCGCTACGGCGAGTTCGTGCGCTACCGACCCCGCTTCGACGGGGCTACCGCGGTGCTGTGGCTGGCCCCGGCGCTGCTGGTGCTCGCCGGGGTCGCGATCGCCCTGCTGACGCTGCGCGGTCGGCGCCGGCAACAGACGGAGGACGCGGTGGAACTCAGCGTCGCCGAACGCCAGCGACTGCAGCAACTGCTGGACAAAACGGAGCACGACTCTTGACCACATTTATTGTCGGCTGTGCCGTCCTGCTGCTCCTCAGCGGCCTGTTCTACCTGTTTCCCAGGCGCCGCAGCGGCGGTGCGGACGAGGAACTGGAGCGGGCCAATATAGAGTGGTACCGGCTGCGCCAGGCGGAACTGGCCGAGGAGGGCGCCGATGCCCTGCAGGACGATGCGCGCCTGCGCCTGCTGGAGGACGAGCAGCAGGCCGGTGCGGTCGCCAGGCCGGCGCCGGCGGCAACCGGATCCTTTCCCGGCTGGGTATTGCTGCCGGTCGTGGCCCTGCTGTCCTCGCTGCTGTACTACCAGCTTGGCGCGGCCCCCGATGTGCTGATCAGCCGCCAGTTGCAGGCCCTGGAAAACAGCGACGACCCGGCGCAGACCGCGGCGCTGATCGACGCCATCCAGGACCGGGTCGACCAGCGCCCCGGCAATCTCGACTATGTGGCGCTGCTGGGCCGCTACTACATGGGCCAGCAGGAGTACGCCCAGGCCGCCGCAACCTACGCCGAACTGGCGCGGCAGGCCCCGGAAGACGCCTATGCCCTGGCCTATGCCGCCCAGGCGGAGTACCTCGCTGCCGGCCGCCAGCTCAGTGAGCGGGCGAGGATGTGGGCGGAGCAGGCCCTGGCTATCCAGCCGCACCAGCGCACGGCCCTGGGCTTGCTGGGGATGGCCTCTTTTGAGCAGCAGCAGTACCGGGAAGCCATAGGCTACTGGCAGCGACTGCTGGTCACGGAGCAGGCGGGTTCGGAGAGCGCCAACATGATTAACGGCGTGATCGAGGCGGCGCGCCAGCGCCTCGGGGAAACGGGTGAAACCGCGGTCGCCGCCGCCCATACCCCCCAGGCCGATGGCGCGGCGGGTGACGCCGCGGCCTCCGGTGCCGGGGTGACCGTGCGGGTCGCCCTGCCGGAGGGCGCCCAGGTGGCGCCCTCGGATACCGTGTTTGTGCTGGCTCGCAACGCCGCCAGCGACAGCCGCATGCCGATTGCCGTCCAGCGCCTGCAGGCGGGGCAGCTGCCTGTCACCCTGCGCCTGGACGACAGCAACTCCATGGCGGGGCAGAAACTCTCCGCTACCGAGTCGGTATTGGTGGTGGTGCAGGTGTCCCCGGATGGCCGCCCGGGCGAGGCGGGCGCCACCTGGCTCGGAGAGGCCGGACCGCTGGCCCCCTCCGCAGCGCTGGAGCCCCTGGAAATCGTGCTGCAGCCCCGCAGCTGAGTCGGCCGGGAGGCCGCGAACACCGCCGCCCCGGCCGTGATTCCGGCGTTCCCCTGAAACATATTCCGGATTTATCGGCGGCAGGCATAGTGTTGCCCGGGCAAAGTCTATACACTACATGTTGTGTTCCGGCACCGCCGCTGGGTTCTCGAAAAATCGAGAATAATCCATAAAAAACAGCAAGATAACGTACATATCTAAAGTATTATGCGATTAAAGTCCATCAAGCTGTCCGGTTTCAAGTCATTCGTCGATCCCACGACAGTAAATTTTCCCAGCAATATGTGCGCGGTCGTCGGCCCCAATGGCTGCGGCAAGTCGAACGTCATCGATGCCGTGCGCTGGGTCATGGGGGAGAGTTCCGCCAAGAACCTGCGCGGCGAGTCCATGACCGACGTGATTTTCAACGGCTCGGTCAACCGCCAGCCGGTGGGGCAGGCCTCCATCGAGCTGGTATTCGACAACAGCGACGGCGGGGTGGGGGGCGAGTACGCCAGCTACGCCGAGATTTCCATCAAACGCCTGGTCACCCGCGAGGCCCAGTCCGAATACTTCCTCAACGGCACCCGCTGCCGGCGCCGCGATATTACCGACATCTTCCTGGGCACGGGCCTGGGGCCGCGCAGTTATGCCATCATCGAGCAGGGCATGATCTCCCGCCTGATCGAGTCCAAGCCTGAAGACCTGCGGGTTTTCATCGAGGAAGCGGCCGGCATCTCCAAGTACAAGGAGCGCCGCAAGGAGACCGAGAGCCGCATGCGGCGCACCCTGGAAAACCTGGAGCGCCTCACCGACCTGCGCGACGAGCTGGGGCGGCAGTTGCAGCACCTGCAGCGCCAGGCCCAGGCGGCGGAAAAGTACACCGAGTTCAAGGGCGAGGAGCGCACCCTGCAGGCGCAATTGCAGGCGCTGCAGTGGCGGGCGCTGGACACCGAGGCCAGGGCCGCCGGCCACAGCATCGGCGAACTGGAGGTCAAGCTCGAGGCCGTGCACGCGGAACACCAGCAGGTGGATACCGCGATCGAGCAGCACCGGGTGGACCACACCGAGCGCACCGACGCCTTCAACCAGGTACAGGCCAGCTACTACTCCCTGGGCGCGGAAGTGGCCAGGCTGGAGCAGACCCTCAAGCACCAGCAGGAGCGGGGGCGGCAGTTGCGCGAGGATTTGCGCCAGACCGAGGCCAGCCTGGCGGAATCCGAGAGCCACCTGGGCGAGGACCGCAACCGGCTGGGCGGCTGGGAGGCGGAGCTCGCCACCCTGGCCCCCGAGCTGGAGTTGTTGCAGGCGGTGGAAGAGACCTCTGCCGAGGCCCTGCTGCAGGCCGAGGACGCCATGCACAACTGGCAGCAGCGCTGGGACGAATTCAACCAGCACGCCGCCGAGCCGCGCCAGCAGGCGGAGGTGCAGCAGTCGCGTATCCGCCACGTGGAGCAGGTGCTGCAGCGCATCCAGGGGCGTATACGCCAGCTGGAGGAAGAGCAGCGCAGTCTCGTCCCGGGACCGGCCGAGGAGGAGGTGGTCCTGCTGGGCGAGCAGCTGGCGGAGCTGGAGATGGTCATGGCCGAGCACGAGGCGCGCGGCGACGCCCTGGTGGATCAGCTCTCCGCCACCCGCGACCGCAGCAGTACCCTGTCCGCCGACCTGAACCAGGCCCGCTCAACCCTGCAGCAGAAGCGCGGTCGCCAGGCTTCGCTGGAGGCCCTGCAGCAGGCGGCCATGGATGATGGCGACGCCTCGGTGGGGGCGTGGTTGCAGGCCAGGCAACTGGCGGACAAACCGCGCCTGCTGGAGCAGATTCAGGTGGATGACGGCTGGCAGATGGCCGTGGAGACGGTGCTGGGGGACTACCTGCAGGCGGTTTGCGTGGACGAGATCGGCTCCCTGGGCAGCAGCCTGGAGCAGCTGGAGCAGGGCCGGGTCGCCCTGCTGGAAGCGGGGCCCGCGGTGCAGGCCCCCGTCGAGTACCTGGGCTCCCGGGTGCACTGTGGCGGTCGCGCCAGCGCGCTGTTGGCGGGTGTGCGGGCGGCGGATGACCTCAACCAGGCGCTGGCCCAGCGATCACTGCTGGCACCCCACGAATCGGTTATCACCCGCGACGGTATCTGGCTGGGGCCCAACTGGCTGCGGGTAACGCGCCTGGGCGAGCAGCGCGGCGGGGTGATCCAGCGCCAGCAGGAACTGGAGGCGCTGGCGGCAGAGATCGACTCCCTGCAGGCGCGGGAGCAGGCGCTGGAGAGTGAACTGTCGGCCTGCCAGGAAGCGCAGCGCAACCAGGAAGCGCAGCGCCAGGAGCAGCAGCGGGAATTGCAGGCGGCCACCCGCCAGCATGCGGAACACAGCGCCACGCTGTCGGCTCACCGGGCCAAGGTGGAGCAGATCAATGCGCGGCGCGAACGGCTGAACAGCGACCTGGCCGAGGCCCGGGAGCAGTTCCGTCACGAGCAGGAGGCGATCGCCGAGGCCCGCCAGTTGCTGGCCGCGGCTATAGAGCGCATGGAGGCGGACTCCCAGCAGCGCGAGGCGCTGTTGTCGGTGCGCGATGAAACCCGCAGCACCCTGGACGCCGCCCGCCAGAAAGCGCGCCACGACAAGGACGCCGCCCACCAGGCCGCCATGCGTCACCAGTCGCTGCAAACCCAACTGGAGGCCATGCGCGCCGCCATCGAGCGCACCAACAGCCAGGTCGCCCAGCTGCGCACCCGGCGCGAGACCCTGGCAGGCTCCCTGGATGAAACCGATGCGCCGCTGGATGACCTCAAGCTGGAGCTGGAGCAACAACTGGAGCTGCGCCTGCGCTCCGAGGGCGAGCTCAGCGCCGCCCGCCAGGCGGTGGCCGAGGTGGAACACCTGCTGCGTGAGAAGGAGCAGCAGCGCGCCGCCATCGAGCACCGTGCGGAAAGCGTGCGCAACGAACTGGAGCGGCACCGCATCGCCGGCCAGACCCTGCAGGTGCAGCGTGAGAATATCCTCAAGCAACTGGTGGCCAATGGCCACGAGGTGGAGCAGGTACTGCAGGCTCTCCCGGAAGAGGCCGACGAGGCCGAGTGGCAGCGCTCCCTGGAGCGGGTGGCCAACCGCATCGCCCGGCTGGGCCCCATCAATCTCGCGGCCATAGACGAATATACCCAGCAGTCCGAGCGCAAAAGCTACCTGGATCTGCAGAACGAGGACCTGGAGACCGCCCTGGAAACCCTGCAGTCTGCCATCCGCAAGATCGACAAGGAGACCCGCAACCGCTTCCGCGATACCTTTGACCGGGTTAACAACGGACTGCAGGAGCTGTTCCCCCGGGTATTCGGTGGCGGCAGCGCCTACCTGGAAATGACCGGGGACGATCTGCTCGATACGGGTATTTCCATCATGGCCAGGCCGCCGGGCAAGAAGAACAGCACCATTCACCTGCTGTCTGGCGGTGAGAAGGCCCTGACGGCCATTGCCCTGGTGTTCTCGATCTTCCAGCTCAATCCCGCACCGTTCTGTATGCTGGACGAGGTGGATGCGCCGCTGGATGATGCCAACGTGGCGCGCTATGCCCGCATGGTGAAAGAAATGTCGGAAACGGTGCAATTCATTTACATTACCCACAACAAGATTTCCATGGAGCTGGCGGACCAGCTGATGGGCGTTACCATGCACGAGCCGGGCGTATCGCGGCTGGTGTCGGTGGACGTCGAAGAGGCGGCGGAACTGGCGGCGAGCTGAGGGTCCGTTCGCAGCGAGGCAAACATTCAGGTCATGACAACGGCGCGGGAGAAATGGAGTTAACAATTCGAGACTGGATGGTCGTAGTCGGGGTAATCCTGATCCTGGCGGTGGGGCTGGACGCCTGGCGGCGGGTACGCCGCGAGCGTTACTCGCGGGTGAAGGTGAGGCTGGTTGAGTCCGATGGCGAGGGGCCTGCAGTGCGAGTCCGATATCGCCTGGCTGAAGGAATTGCCCAATGGCGGCGGCCGCACGGTGGACCGCCGCGACATTATCAAGGCCACCCACAAGTCGGCCGCCGAGGCGGCCCAGCGGGAGGCCACTGCCGCGGCAGCCAGGGCGCCGAAAAAGCCCCCGGCGAGCAAGCCGGCCAGCCCGGCCAGGCCCGCAAGAGCGGCAAAAGCGGCGCCCGACCAGGACGAGGTGGAACTGGTCGAAGGCTTCAGTGGCGCCGATAAGGATGCCGAGCCCACCACCCTGGACTGGCTGGAGGACATGGGCGCCACGGATGAGCCGGCACAGGCCGCCGCCGGCGAAGGGGCCGACCGCGCACCGGCGCCGGCGTCGGATCCCGGCAGGTTGCCGCGGGACGTAGACCCCGAGGTGTTCATGCTCAACGTGGTCGCGCGCAGCCGTGAGGGCTTTCGCGGTGAGGACATCCTGCACATCCTGCTGGCCTGCGACCTGCGCTTCGGGGATATGAATTTTTTCCACCGCCACGAGTTCGAGGCCGGTCGCGGCGCCATCCAGTTCAGCGTGGCCAATATGATGCAGCCCGGCGTATTCGATATCGACAAGATGGGCGACCTCGCCACGCCGGGCCTGGTGTTTTTCGTTACCCTGCCCGGGCCCGAGGATATGATGAAGGCCTTCGATTATATGCTGGAAACGGCCCAGGCCGTGGCCCGCAACCTGGAAGGGGATGTCCTGGACGAGGCTCGCAACCCGCTGAGCAAGCAGTCGCTGGAGCACTCCCGGCAGCAGATCCGCGACCTGGAAAGGCGCATGTTGGCTCGCACCCGCTGACTTGAACCCACACCCTAGCGACCCAGCCGAGCCACACCCATGCCCGCCAGCGAAATAGTCCGGGAGGCGGACGCCCTCAGGGAACGCCTGGACAACTGGAACTACCAGTACTATGTGCTGGACCAGCCCACCGTACCCGATGCCGAGTACGATCGCTGCATGCAGCGCCTGCAGCAGTTGGAAGCACAATACCCCGCGTTACAGCGCCCCGATTCCCCCACCCAGCGCGTCGGCGCCGCGCCCCTGGACAAATTTCGCCAGGTCTCCCATGAAGTGCCCATGTTGTCCCTGGACAACGCGTTCAATGAGCAGGACATGCTGGATTTCAACCGGCGCCTGCTGGACCGCCTGGGCGCGGGGCACGAGCCCCTGGAGTTCGCCTGCGAGCCCAAGCTGGACGGTATCGCGGTCAGCCTGCTGTACCGCGATGGCCTGCTGGTGCGGGGCGCCACCCGGGGCGACGGCAGCACCGGCGAGGATATCACCCACAACGTGCGCACCATCGCCTCCATCCCCCTGCGGCTGCGCGGCAGCGGCTACCCGGCTGTGCTGGAGGTGCGGGGCGAAATCTACCTGCCCCGGGCCGGCTTCGAGGAGCTCAATGAAGCCGCGCGTCAGCGCGGCGACAAGACTTTCGTCAATCCGCGCAACGCCGCCGCCGGCAGCCTGCGCCAGCTGGACGCCCGCATCACCGCCCAGCGGCCGCTGCAGATGTGCTGTTACGGGGTTGGGCAGGCGCAGGGCGGCGAACTGCCCGGCGCCCATTCCCTGGTGCTGGAATGCCTGCAGCGCTGGGGCCTGCGCATCAACGCCTTGTCCCGGGTGGTGCGGGGTATCGACGCCTGCGACGACTACTATCGCGAGCTGGCCGGACAGCGCGCCGAGTTGCCCTACGACATCGACGGTATCGTCTTCAAGGTCAACGACCTGGGCCTGCAGCAGCGCCTGGGTTTCGTGTCGCGCGCGCCGCGCTGGGCAATTGCCCGCAAATTTCCCGCCCAGGAAGAAATGACCAGGCTGCTGGACGTGGAATTCCAGGTGGGTCGCACCGGCGCCATTACCCCGGTGGCCAGGCTGGAGCCGGTGTTCGTCGGCGGGGTGACAGTGAGCAACGCCACCTTGCACAACGCCGATGAAATCGCCCGTCTGGGCCTGCGCCTGGGCGATACGGTGGTGGTGCGCCGCGCCGGTGATGTCATTCCCCAGATTGTGTCAGTGGTATCGGAGCGGCGCCCGGCAGGGGCAGCGGCCATCGCCTTCCCCCCGACCTGCCCGGTTTGCGGTTCGCCGGTGGAGCGCGCCGGCGAGGAGGCCGTGTTGCGCTGTATGGGCGGGCTGGTCTGCGCCGCCCAGCAGAAAGCGGCGATCAGGCATTTCGCCTCGCGCCGGGCGATGGATATCGAGGGTCTGGGCGACAAGCTGGTGGACCAGCTGGTGGACGAGGGGCTGGTGGCCAATGTCGCCGGGCTGTACCGGCTGCAACGCGAACAGCTGCTGGGTCTGGAGCGCATGGGCGAGAAGTCCGCGGACAATCTCCTGCAGGCGTTGGAGCGCAGCAAGCACACCAGTCTGCCGCGGTTTATTTTCGCGCTGGGCATACGCGAGGTGGGGGAGGCCACCGCCCTGGCACTGGCCCGGCATTTCGGCAGCTGGGAGGCGCTGGCGCAGGCCTCCGAGGAGCAGCTGCTGCAGGTCAGCGACGTGGGCCCGGTGGTGGCGGATCACCTGGTGCAGTTCTTTGACTCGCCCTCCAGCATGGCGGTGGTGGAGCAGTTGCGCGCGGCCGGCGTCAGTTGGCCGGACCTGGAGGTAAGCGCCGCTGAACTGCCGCTGTCCGGCCAGACCTGGGTGGTGACCGGCAAGCTCGAGTCGCTGGGCCGCGATGAGGCCAAGGCCAGGCTGCAGGCCCTGGGTGCGAAGGTGGCGGGCAGTGTTTCCGCAAAAACCACCTGCGTGGTCGCCGGGCCGGGCGCCGGTTCCAAACTCGCCAGGGCCACTGAGCTGGGCGTCGAGGTGTTGGACGAGACCGCTTTCCTGGCCCGGTTGGCCGCCCTGGAGGGCAGCTCGTGATCCGGGTCCGGCAGGCAGTAGTGGTCGTCGCGGCGGCTCTGCTGCTGCCGGGATGCACCACATCACCGCCGGCCAACACCGACAACGTCTGCGCGATTTTTTTCGAGAAGGACGACTGGTACGAAGAGGCGGCAGATGCCCGTGACCAATGGCAGAGTCCCATACCTGTGATGATGGCCATCATGCACCAGGAGTCGCGCTTTCGGGCCGACGCCAGGCCACCCAGGCGCTGGTACCTGGGGTTCATCCCGGGGCCGAGACCCTCCGACGCCTACGGTTATAGCCAGGCCCTGGAGTCCACCTGGGACGGCTATGAGCGCAGCTCCGGCAACTATGGCGCCGATCGCGACGACTTTGCCGACGCCATCGATTTCATAGGCTGGTATAACAACCAGTCCCATCGTCGCAACGGCATTGCCCGCCATGATACCTACAATCTTTACCTGGCTTACCACGAGGGGCAGGGCGGTCACAGTCGGGGCAGTCATCACAAGAAGCCGTGGCTGCTCAAGGTCGCGCGCAAGGTGCAGGACAGGGCCAATACCTACCAGCACCAGCTGCAGGTCTGTGAGCAGGAGCTGCAGGAGGAGGGCTGGTTCTTCGGTTGGTTCTGAAGCGCCCCGCGCGGTGTGATCCGGACAGAAAATAGAGGTAATAGTGCAGATGCTTTGGTGTAAACAGCCCCCACATGTGCCACAATTTTACGGTTTGAAAAACACATAACACGCAATCAAATTAGCGCTAATCCAACGCGAGCGAGCACAGTGAAGCCGACCGATATAAAAAATCCAGAGTACTTCCACAAGGTAGTGGACTGCCAGTACGCCTGCCCCGCGCACACTCCCGTGCCGGAGTATATCCGCCTTATCGCCGCCCAGCGCTACAGCGACGCGTACATGATCAACTGGTATTCGAATGTCTTTCCCGGCGTGCTGGGGCGCACCTGTGACCGGCCCTGCGAACCGGCCTGCCGCCGGGTGCGGGTAGAGGAGCAACCGGTAGCCATCTGTCGACTCAAGCGGGTAGCGGCTGACAACAAGGACGACATCAGGGATCGCCTGCCGGTGATCCCGAAAAAGAAGAATGGCAAGCGCATCGCCCTGATCGGGGCCGGTCCCGCCTCCCTCACGGTGGCGCGCGACCTGGCACCCCTGGGCTATATCATCGATATCTACGACAACCAGTTCGCCGGTGGCGGCATGATGCGCAGCCAGATTCCCTCGTTTCGCCTCCCCCTGAGCGTACTGGACGAGGAGGTCAATTACATTCTCGACATGGGTGTAAACGCCACCTTCGACATCCAGGTGGAAAGCCTGCGTGAAATACTGGACAAGGATTACGACGCGGTGTTTATCGGTACCGGCGCTCCGCGGGGCAAGGGCCTCAACCTGCCCGGCCTGGAGGATGCCCGCGGTCACGTGCACCTGGGCATCGACTGGCTGGCCAGCGTCGCCTTCGAGCACACCGAGAGCATAGGCAAGCGGGTACTGGTGCTCGGTGGTGGCAACACGGCCATGGATTGCTGCCGTACCTCCCGGCGCCTGGGGGGCGAGGACGTGCGGGTCGTGGTGCGCAGTCCCTTCGAGGATATGAAGGCCTCTCCCTGGGAGAAGGAAGACGCCATGCACGAGGGCATACCGATTTACAACAACCATGTGCCCAAGGAGATCGTGGTCGAGGACGGCAAGCTGCAGGGCATGTTGTTCGAGAAGGTCGAGGCCCATTACGACGAGAATGGCAAGCGCAGCCTGGTGCCCACCGGAGAAGAGCTGGTATTCATGGAAGCGGACGATGTGCTGATGGCCATCGGCCAGGAGAACGCCTTTCCCTGGATAGAGCGCGACCTGGGCGTCGAATTCGACCAGTGGGATATGCCGGTGGTGGACAAGACCACTTTCCAGTCCACCAATCCCAAGGTGTTTTTTGGCGGTGACTCCGCCTTCGGCCCGGAAAACATCATCACCGCGGTAGCCCACGGCCACCAGGCGGCGATCAGCATCGACCTGTTGTGTCGCGGTGAGAGCGTCGCAAAGCGGCCGCCGCCGCGCACCACTCTTGCCAGCCAGAAGATGGGTGTGCACGAGTGGAGCTACGACAACGCGGTGGCGCCTGACCCGCGCTACATGGTGCCCCTGGCACCGCTGGACAAGACCCTCTCGGATCGCAAAATGGAAGTCGAACTGGGCTTCGATCCGGATACCGGCTACAAGGAAGCCGAGCGCTGTCTCAACTGCGATGTACAGACGGTGTTCGAGGAGCTGCGCTGTATCGAGTGCGACGCCTGTGTCGATATCTGCCCCACAGACTGCATCACTTTCACGGCCAATGGCGAGGAGGAGGAACTGCGCACCCGGCTCAGCGCCCCGGCCGGCAATCTCGCCCAGGATCTCTACGTCTCGGAGGCGCTGCCCACCCGGCGGGTGATGGTGAAAGACGAGAACGTCTGCCTGCACTGTGGGCTGTGTGCGGAGCGCTGTCCGACCGGCGCCTGGGATATGCAGAAATTTCTCTACAACGTGAGCGGGACACTGGCATGAAGCGGCTGGAATCAGTAAATGACTTTGTGATCAAGTTCGCCAATGTGAACGGCACCGGTTCGGCCAGTGCCAACAACCTGTTCGCCAAGGCGCTCTTTCGCATGGGCCTGCCCGTCAGTCCCAAGAATATTTTCCCCTCCAACATCCAGGGCCTGCCCACCTGGTACGAGGTGCGCGTCAGCGAGAAGGGCTACCTGGGACGGCGCGGCGGCGTGGACATCAGCCTGTCGGTCAACCCCCAGAGCATGGCCCAGGATATTCGCGAAGTGGAACCGGGCGGCTATTTCATCTATGACGATACCAAGCCCCTGGACCTGCGCCTGCAGCGCCGCGATATCACCTTCATCGGCCTGCCGCTGACCCGGATATGCAACGAGAACTACCGCGATCCCCGGCAGCGCCAACTGTTCAAGAACGTGATCTACGTGGGCGCGCTGGCGGCACTGCTGGACATGGATTTCCGGGTCCTGACCGACCTGGTGGCGGACCAGTTCAAGGGCAAGGAAAAGCTGATCCTGCCCAATATCCAGGCGCTGGAGCTGGGTCACCAGTTCGCCAGGGAAAACTATCAATGTCCCATTGGCATACGGGTGCAGAGCGTCGACAAGGTGGGTGACAAGATCCTGCTGGACGGCAATACCGCCCTGGGCCTGGGTGCGATCTACGGCGGCGCCACGGTGGCCGCCTGGTATCCCATCACGCCGTCTACCTCGGTGGTGGATGCCTTCGACAAGTACGCCCGCCGGGTGCGCATAGACCCGGGCACGGGGCGACGCAATTACGCCATCGTGCAGGCGGAGGACGAACTGTCCGCCATCGGCATGGTGATAGGCGCCAGCTGGAACGGTGCCCGTGCCTTTACCGCCACCAGCGGCCCCGGCCTGTCCCTGATGAGCGAGTTCCTCGGGCTGGCCTATTTCGCCGAGATACCCACGGTGCTGTTCGATGTGCAGCGGGCCGGTCCCTCCACGGGCATGCCCACGCGCACCCAGCAGTCCGACGTGCTGTCGGCGGCCTACGCCTCCCACGGCGATACCAAGCATGTGCTGCTGTTCCCGTCCACGCCGCGGGAGTGCTTCGACTTCGGCGCCCTGTCTTTCGACCTGGCCGAGCGCCTGCAAACCCCCATTATCCTCATGACCGACCTGGACCTGGGAATGAACGACAATATGTCGCCGCCGCTGGAGTGGGATGACCAGCGACGCTACGACCGCGGCAAGGTGCTCAAGGCCGAACAGCTCGAAGAAATGGAGCGCTACGGCCGCTACCTGGACGTCGACGGCGATGCTATCTGTTATCGCACCTACCCCGGGGCCCACCCGGACAAGGGCGCATTTTTCACTCGCGGCAGTTCCCGGGACGAGTACGCCATCTACACCGAGAAGGGCGAGGAGTACGAGAAGAACATGCTGCGCCTGCTGCAGAAGTGGGACACCATCAAGGAGTACGTGCCCGAGCCGGAGATCATTTCCTGCGGCAAGCCCACCGACATGGCGGTACTGTACTTCGGTACCAGCGAGGAGTCCTCCCGGGAGGCCGTGGACTACCTGGCGGAAGAGGGGATCGCCCTGGACGCCATGCGGGTGCGGGCCTTCCCCTTCAACAAGCAGGTCGAGGATTTCATCGATTCCCACGAGCGGGTGTTCGTCATCGAACAGAATCGCGACGCCCAGTTGCGCACCCTGTTGATGGCGGAGTTCGAACTGGGTCCGGACAAGCTGAAGTCGGTACTGTGCTTCGACGGCACCCCCATCAGTGCGCGCAATATTCGCAAGCAGATCCTGGAACACCTGCCAGGTAACAACGTCACACCGCTGCATCGCAAGGTCAAGGTCGGTGGCGCAGGAGAGATAGCATGAGCTACCAGATACCGAAATTCCGTCATCCCGAACTGCCGGTCAATGACCTGGGTTACACCCGCGCCGCTTACGAGGGGTCGATCTCCACGCTTTGCGCGGGCTGCGGCCACGACTCCATCAGCGGCGCCATCGTCAGGGCCTGCCATGAGCTTTCCATCGAGCCCCACAAGATCGCCAAGCTCTCCGGCATAGGTTGCTCCTCGAAAACGCCCACCTATTTCCTGGGTAAGTCCCACGGCTTCAACTCGGTACACGGGCGCATGCCTTCGGTGGTAACCGGCGCCGCCATGGCCAATCGCGACCTGCTGTACCTGGGCGTGTCCGGAGACGGCGACACGGCCTCTATCGGCATGGGCCAGTTCGCCCACGTGATCCGCCGCAACCTGAATATGGTTTACATCGTGATGAACAACGGCTGCTACGGTCTCACCAAGGGCCAGGACTCGGCGACCGCCGACGAGGGCTCGGCGGGCAAGAAGGGCGACGCCAACCCCTTCAGTGCCATAGACCTGTGCGGCACCGCGCTGCAGTTGGGTGCCACCTTTGTTGCCCGCAGTTTCTCGGGAGACAAGGAGCAGCTGATTCCGCTGATCAAGGCCGCCATGAGCCATCGCGGCTTTGCCCTGATCGACGTCATCTCCCCCTGCGTAACGTTCAACAATACCGCCGCATCCACCAAGAGCTATGAGTTCGTGCGCGAGCACGCCGAGGCCACCGGCACGGTGGATTTCGTGCCCATGCGCAAGGAAATCACTACCCGCTACACCGCCGGCGCGGCCCACGAGGTGACCATGCATGACGGTTCGGTGCTGCACCTGTACAAGGACTCCGACACGCTGGACCCCTTCGACCGTCGCTCCGCCATGATGGCGCTGATGGATCACCAGCACGATGGCACGGTGCTTACCGGCCTGATTTACCTGGACAAGGATTCGCGCGACCTGCACGACGTGCTGGAGACCGCGCACCGGCCGCTGAACCAGCTGGATGAAACCGACCTGTGCCCGGGCAACAAGATGCTGATGAATATCAATGCGAGCTTGCGCTAGCGCGTCAAAATCGCGCGCTTGTCATTTTACTGTCACAATTTCATCATCTAATAGTGCCATCTCGCAACTGGATGGAATATGTGACCCATGGATGAAGCAACGGTACTGATTGTCGATGACGAGGGAGCCATTCGCGATATGTTGAGAATGGCGCTGGAAATCGCCGATTTTCGCTGTATCGAAGCCGACAACATTCACGACGCCTATACCCTGGTGGTGGACGAGCGACCCGATCTGGTGTTGCTGGACTGGATGTTACCCGGTGGCAGTGGCCTGGAGATGCTGCGCCGTATCAAGCGCAGCGATGCCACCCGGGAATTACCGGTCATCATGTTGACCGCCAAGACCACCGAAGACAATGTTATCCAGGGGCTGGATGTGGGCGCCGATGATTACATTACCAAGCCCTTCGCCCCCCGGGAACTCATTGCCAGGGTGCGCGCCCTGTTACGCCGCAGCGGCGGCGGTCACGGAGCCGAGCGCATGCAGGTCAGCGAACTGGTGCTGGACGGCGAGAGCAAGCGGGTAATGATAGGGGATAACACCGTGGAGATGGGGCCTACCGAGTTCAGGCTGCTGCAGTTTTTCATGTCGCATCCCGAGCGCGCCTACACCCGCGGCCAGCTGCTGGACCAGGTCTGGGGCGCAAACGTCTATGTCGAGGAGCGCACCGTGGATGTCCACATCCGCCGCCTGCGCAAGAGCCTGCAATCCCCCCATGGCGACTACAGCAACCTGATCCAGACCGTGCGGGGCACGGGTTACCGTTTCTCCTCCCGCGGAGTGGGGTGATGCGGGGTAACATGACCTGGTTGTCTGCCGCCGCTCGCATCGGCACGCTGCTGGCGGCGGCTGCGGCCCTGGGCTGGTATTACGGTCAGCCGCTGGCGGCTGTAACGATCGCCCTGGCGGGCCTGGTCATACTCTGGCTGTACCAGATGTACCAGGTGCAACGCTGGCTGCAGCAGCCCGGGCAACCACCGCCGGAGGCCTACGGTATCTGGGGCGAGCTGCTCAGCCAGATCTACCAGTTGCAAAAGCAGGGCAGGGAGGCCAGGGCGCGCTTGCAATCGACCGTGGACTACCTGCAGGACTCCTTCGCCTCCATGCGCGACGGTGTTGCCATAGTCGACGACCAGGGCGTGCTGAAGTGGTTCAATGAGTCGGCCCAGCGGCTGCTGGGGCTGCGCCCCGATGATCGCGGCCAGAGCCTGATGAACCTGCTGCGTACGCCCGAGTTCCTGCGCTATTTCACTCGCGAAGATTACAGTCAGCCCTTGCAATACCGTGTTGGCGGGGATGACGGCGCCTACCAGCGCGTCGAGATCACCCGCTTCGGCGACGGCGACCGCCTGCTTTTCATACGCGATGTAACCGCCGAAGTGCGCATGGAAAAGGTGCGCAAGGACTTCGTTGCCAATGTGTCCCATGAGCTGCGCACGCCGCTCACCGTGATCAGCGGTTACCTGGGCACATTCCTCAGTGATACCAGCAGACTGGACCAGCGTTATGTCAAACCGCTGCAGCAGATGTTGCAGCAGGCCGTGCGCATGGAAAGCCTGCTCAAGGACTTGTTGCTGCTGGCGAGGATAGAGAGTGAGCAGGGGATTGAGCAGCACGTGCCCATCGACCTGTGCGCCCTGCTGGCGGAATTACAGGATGAACTGCGCACCGCCCATGCCGACCGGAAAATAGAGTTGGCGCTGGAACTGGGCGCCGGCCACAAGGTGCTGGGAGATTACCGGGAGCTGTACAGCGCGGTGTCCAACCTGGTACTCAACGCCATCAAGTACAGTCCCGCGGACAGTGTGGTAACCATAGCCTGGCGCCAGCTCGGGGTAAATTATGTGCTGGAAGTGAAAGACCGGGGGCTGGGTATCGAACAGCGGCATATCCCGCGCCTGACCGAGCGCTTTTACCGGGTGGAGGACAGTCGTGCCTCCAGCACCGGTGGCACCGGCCTGGGCCTGGCCATCGTCAAGCACGTTGCCGCCAGCCATGGCCTGCGCCTGGAGATCAGCAGCGAACTGGGCAAGGGCAGCGTCTTCAGCCTGGTGTTCGGGCCGCGGACCCAGGTAGCGGCGCCACCGCGGCAGGTCACCACCACCCCGGCGGCCTAGGGCGCCGCGCACTCCATTCACGAGAGGTTGATGCAATGTTGAAACAGGAAGATTACACCCAACACATTTCCGGCCAGTTCAATGCCGAACTGGAAACCCTGCGCAATCACATGCTGGAGATGGGAGGCAAGGTGGAGCAGCAGTTGTCCAACGCCATAGAGGCACTGGTCAATATGGACAGCGGCCGCGCCGAACTGATCATCAACCTGGATCACGAGGTCAACCAGATGGAGATGAACATCGACGACCAGTGTTCCTCCATCCTGGCGCGGCGCCAACCCGCGGCCAGTGACCTGCGCCTGGTGGTGGCCATCATCAAGGTCAATACGGACCTGGAGCGCATAGGAGACGAGGCCGCCAAGGTGGCCAGGCAGGCGGTGCGCCTGTCGGAGGCGGGCAACTCCCCCAGCAACTTTGTCGAAATTCGGCATATCGGCACCCATGTGGCGGATATGCTGCGGCGCTCCCTGGACGCCTTCGCCCGCCTGGATGTCGATATGGCGGTGGATGTGGTCAAGAACGATACCGTGGTGGACCGGGAGTACGGCAGTGCCCTGCGCAGCCTGATGACCTTCATGATGGAGGATCCCCGGTCCATCGGCAGCATTATCAACGAGATGTGGGCCCTGCGCAGCCTGGAACGCATTGGCGACCACGCCAGCAACATAGCGGAGCACGTGGTCTACCTGGTCCGCGGCCAGGACGTGCGCCACGGCCGGCTCGAAGAGCTGGGAGACAAGCTACACCGGCCACTTTGACGGTCAACCTGGCCCGCCCGTGGCGGCTGTCATTTTTCTGTAACAATGCTGGCATAGACTTCCTGCGTCTGGTCGCGAGCCGCCCCGGCAGCCATCTCAGCCAACCCAGGGAGTTAAAGCCAAGTGAAAAAACATCTAGTGAATGCAGCAGTACTGTCCGCGTTGATCGGCGCCACCGCCCAGGTGCAGGCCCAGGGCGCCGGGCGCGATACCATCAGCATCGTCGGCTCATCCACCGTTTACCCTTTCGCCACCGTGGTCGCCGAGCGTTTCGGCCGCTCCACCGGCTTCAAGACCCCCAAAATCGAGTCCACCGGTTCCGGCGGCGGCCTCAAGCTGTTCTGCAAGGGCGTAGGGGCCAATACCCCGGATGTCACCAATTCCTCCCGGCGCATCAAGAAAAGCGAATATGACGACTGCCAGGCCAACGGCGTGACCGATATCGTCGAGGTGTTGATCGGTTATGACGGCATCGCCCTGGCGAATGCCTCCAGCGCTCCGGTTTTCAAAATGAGCCTCAAGGACGTCTACCTGGCGCTGGCAAAGGATATCCCCGGCGCCGACGGCAAGCTGATCGCCAACCCCCACAAGACCTGGAAGGATGTGAATCCCACCCTGCCGGCCACCCCTATCGAGGTGCTGGGCCCGCCCCCGACCTCCGGCACCCGCGACGCCTTTGCCGAACTGGCCATGGGTGGCGGTGCCAAGGCCGTCCCTGCGCTCAAGGCCCTGCACGACCTGAAGGCCGAGCAGGAGGCCGAAATCAGGCAGAGCATGGCCCAACTGGGGATGCCCGCCGGTGTGTACGACGCGCTCAAGGAGCAGAAGGGCAAGGCGCCCAAGGGCGAGGATGTGTTCAACACCATCGCTTACGCGGTGCGTGAAGACGGCGCCTATATCGAGGCCGGCGAGAACGACAACCTGATCGTCCAGAAACTCGCCGCCAACCCGGACGCCCTGGGCATCTTCGGCTTCAGCTTCCTGGAAGAAAATGGCGACAAGGTGCATGGCTCCGTGATCGACGGGGTTACCCCGACCTTCGACACCATCGCCGATGGGGATTACCCGATTTCCCGCCCCCTGTACTTCTATATCAAGAAAGCCCACGTGGGCAAGATACCGGGTATCCAGGAATACGCCCTGGAATTCACCTCTGAGAAGGCCATGGGCGAGGACGGCTACCTGCCCGAGAAGGGGCTAATCCCCCTGCCGGAGGAGGAACTGGCCAAGGCCGAGGCCGACGTCAGGAATATGAACACCCTGTCCATGTAGTCCCAATACTGGCAGAGTAACGATTTCCGGGGCGACAGGCCCCGGCGTACGATCGGCGCGCCCGCTTCTCTCTGCTGTGAGCGTGGCGCCTTTTTGGTAGCTAAGGGACGCGAATGGATACCCCAACGGTCTTTCTGGTGTTATTTGCCCTGAGCATCGCCGGCTTTTTTCTCGGCCGCCGGCGCTCCCACGCGGTGGTGGCCGGGGAGGGCGGGGCCCGGGCCCTGCATTCGCTGCCCAAGCACTACGGCTATATGGCGGCGCTGTGGGCACTGCTCCCCGCCCTGGGCCTGCTGCTGCTGTGGATGCTGCTGGAGACCAGTATCCTGGCAAACATCGTTATCGGTGAACTGCCCGCCAGTGTCCAGCAGTTGCCGGAGAGCGAACGGGGACTGTATTTCAACCAGGTCGTGAGCTACGCAAGGGGCGCTGTCGATGCCTCCCAGCTGAGTGACGTGCAGATAGCCGCGGCTGACCACTACCGGGAACTGCTGGCCTCCAGCGGCAAATTGAAGGCCCTGCTGGTGGCGCTGATGGCTGTGGTCGGCGGGCTGCTGGCGCTGCGGCGTATTGCACCGGCGCTGCGGGCGCGCAACCACGTCGAGAATATCTTCAAGTGGATGTTGTTTGCCTGCTCCTCTATCGCGGTGCTGACCACCCTGGGCATTGTGCTGTCGGTGCTGTTCGAGGCCATCCGCTTCTTCCAGAAAATACCGGCTACCGATTTTCTGTTCGGCCTGGAGTGGAGCCCGCAGATGGCCATCAGGCCGGACCAGGTGGCGGCTTCAGGCTCCTTCGGTTTTGTGCCCCTGTTCGTCGGCACCCTGCTTATCTCCGCGGTAGCCATGGTGATCGCCGTGCCGGTGGGGCTGATGTCGGCCATTTACCTGTCCGAGTACGCCACCCGTCGGTTCCGTTCTGTTACCAAGCCGGTACTGGAAATACTCGCCGGTGTCCCGACCGTCGTCTATGGTTTCTTTGCTGCCCTCACCGTGGCCCCCTTTATCCGTGAGCTCGGGGAGTCCATGGGCCTGAGCGTGGCCTCGGAGAGTGCCCTGGCGGCGGGCCTGGTGATGGGCATCATGATCATTCCCTTCGTGATGTCGCTGTCCGATGACATTATCAATGCGGTTCCCGATACCATGCGCGAGGCCTCGCTGGGCATGGGCGCCACCATGAGCGAGACCATCCGCAAGGTGCTGCTGCCGGCCGCCCTGCCGGGCATAGTCGGCGGCATCCTGCTGGCCGTGTCGCGAGCCATAGGCGAGACCATGATCGTGGTGATGGCGGCCGGCCTGTCGGCCAAGCTGACCATCAATCCGCTGGAGGCGGTCACCACCATCACGGTACAGATCGTTACCCTGCTGGTGGGCGACCAGGAATTCGACAGTCCCAAGACTCTGGCGGCCTTTGCCCTGGGCCTGGTACTGTTTTTTGTCACGCTGCTGCTCAATGTGATCGCGCTCTACGTAGTGAGGAAATACCGTGAACAATACGAATGAGCCCCGGCTATCCGGCAGCTCCGCGGCGATACAGGCTTCCCTGAAGAAGCGCTACGCCCGGGAGCGGCGCTTCCAGTGGTACGGTCGCCTGGCGGTGCTGACCGGCTTCGTGTTCCTGTTTATCCTGTTGTTCGATATCGTGAGCAAGGGCTACCCGGCGTTCACACAGCAGTACATCAAGGTAGAGGTGGACTTCGATCGCGGGCAGCTGGGCCTGGGCGCCGACGCAAGCGCCGAGCAGATAGCCGCAGCGGACTACCTGGCACTGATCAAGCGCAGCCTGCGGGACATGTTTCCCGGGGCGAGCTCGCGCGCCGAGAAAAAGCAGCTCTACAGGCTGGTCAGCATGGGTGCCGAGTACCAGCTGCGGGACATGGTGATGGATGATCCCCGGCTACTGGGACAGACCCGGGAGATCTGGCTGCAGGCCCACTCCGAGGCCGGCAGCTACCTCAAGGGCCAGGTCGATGCCGACAGTGACCAGGCGGACCGGAAAGTAAAAGACCAGCAGATTCTTTGGCTGGACCAGCTGCGGGCAGAGGGGCGCACCGAGTCCCGCTTCAACACCACGTTTTTTACTGCCGGCGACTCGCGGGAACCGGAGATGGCCGGCATCAAGGTGGCCCTCTATGGCTCTTTCTTTACCCTGCTGGTGACCTTCTTCATCGCCTTCCCCATCGGGGTTTCCGCGGCGGTGTACCTGGAGGAATTCGCCCCCCGCAACCGTATAACCGACCTGATCGAAATCAATATCAACAACCTCGCGGCAGTACCGTCCATCGTGTTCGGCCTGTTGGGTCTGGCGGTCTTCATCAACTTTTTTGAGCTGCCCCGCTCGGCGCCACTGGTAGGCGGTATCGTGCTGTCGCTGATGACCCTGCCTACCATTATTATCACCTCGCGGGCGGCCATCCAGTCGGTATCGCCGTCGATCCGCGAGGCCGCGCTGGGTGTGGGCGCGTCCCGGCTGCAAACGGTTTTTCACCATGTGCTGCCGGTGGCGATGCCCGGTATTCTCACCGGTTCCATTATCGGCATGGCGCAGGCGCTGGGCGAGTCCGCGCCGCTGTTGATGATCGGTATGGTGGCTTTTATCATGGATGCGCCGGCGGGGGTCACCGACCCGGCCACAGTGCTGCCGGTGCAGATCTACCTCTGGGCCGACAGCCCCGAGCGCGGTTTCACCGAGAAAACATCCGCGGCCATAATGGTGCTGATGGGCTTTCTGATCATCATGAACGCGCTGGCTGTGTACCTCCGCAAGCGTTTTGAGCTCAAATAACTGTGCTGCCGGAGGCGCTGATGCCCGCTCCCCAAACCTTAAACTCGATATCTGCCGCTGCAGGGGTAAATGCTATGGATACTGGTAGTCGCCAGAAAACTGCCTCCGGTGGAGCCGCGGGCAACGCGCCGCTGGATATACGCGATCACGCCGAAGTGGGTGGCTCATACGAGACGATCGGCTCGCCCTTCGTGGACAATGCCAAGATGAGTGCCCGCCATGTCAACGTGTTTTACGGCGACAAACAGGCCATCACCGATGTGTCACTGGATATTGGTCGCAATGAAGTGATCGCCATGATCGGCCCTTCAGGCTGCGGCAAATCGACCTTCCTGCGCACCCTCAACAGGATGAATGACATCATTCCCATCTGTCGGGTGCAGGGGGAGTTCTCCCTGGATGGCGACGATATCTACAGCTCGGACCAGGATACGGTACTGCTGCGGGCGCGGGTCGGCATGGTCTTCCAGAAACCGAATCCCTTCCCGAAGTCCATCTACGAGAACGTCGCCTACGGTCCCCGCATCCACGGCCTGGCTCACAACAGGGCGGAAATGGATGAGATCGTCGAGAACAGCCTGCGTCGAGCCAGTTTGTTCGAGGAGGTCAAGGATATGCTGGACAAGCCCGGGACCGGACTCTCCGGGGGACAGCAGCAACGCCTCTGTATCGCCAGGGCTATTGCGGTGAGCCCGGAAGTTATTTTGATGGACGAGCCCTGTTCGGCCCTGGACCCGATCGCCACGGCGCGTATCGAGGAACTGATCGACGAGTTGAAAGAAAACTACACGATTGCAATCGTCACCCACTCCATGCAACAGGCGGCCCGGGTTTCCGAGCGCACGGCCTATTTCCACCTGGGCAAACTGATCGAAGTCGGAGAGACCAAGCAGATTTTCACCATGCCCCGGCATGAGTTGACCGAAAATTATATTACCGGCCGTTTCGGCTGATGGTCGTCGGGAAGGCACTCGCAATGGAAAACAAGCTGAACATAGACAAGCATACCTCGCAACGCTACAACGCCGAGCTGGAGGCCCTGCGCAACCGGGTGCTCACCATGGGGGGGCTGGTGGAACGCCAGTGTCAGCAGGCCCTGGAGGCGCTGATAAAGGGCGATACGGAACTGGCGTCCTCGGTGGTCAGGGATGACTACCAGGTCAATGACCTGGAAGTGGAAATCTGCGACCAGTGCACAGATATCCTGGCGCGGCGACAACCCGCTGCCAGCGACCTGCGCATGATTGTGGCCATCATACGGATGGTGGCCAACCTGGAGCGTATTGGCGACGAGGCGGCCAAGGTGGCCCGCATGGCACGCAAACTGGCCGACACCCGGGACCGCAACGCCTATACGGCGGAACCCCTGCATCTGGGGGAGGGCGTGCTGGGCATGCTACAGGGCGCGCTGGATGCGTTTGCCCGCACCGATGTGCAGGCGGCGATTGAAATCATCGCCCGGGACCTGGAGATTGACCGGGAGTTCAAGTCGCTGAACAGGCTGCTCATCTCCCACATCATGGAGCAGCCCCAGCGGGTCAAGAACATCCTGCGGGTCAACAGCTGTGCCCGGGCCCTGGAGCGCATCGGTGATCATGCGGCGAATCTTTGTGAAGAGGTGGTCTACCTGGTCAGGGGAGCCGATGTGCGGCACCTGAGCGTGGACGAGATAAAACAGCGCTACCAGTCCCGGACATAGGTGGGCCGGTGCGCGGGACCCTGGGTTGCTAGCCTTTCCTGGCCTCCTTGCTCTCTTTCTTTTCCGCTTCCTTGACCTTGCTCGATATCAGGTTGGTCACCCAATTGGACAGGGAGCGCCCATCCGCCTCGGCGAGCTTTTTCGCCCGCTTTTTGAGGTCCGGATCGATGCGGATGTTGAGCAACTTGGTCTTGGACATTCAGAGTTCTTGCTAAGTAATTGTAAAGAAATGGTATTTTAGCACAGGAGGGCGGCTTGTCTTTACCCTGTTCGGGTGTATTATATGTATATACAAACGCTATTAACGCCGAGGTGGCAACCGTGAATTTACAGGCAGCACACAAGGAACTCCATGGCAGGACGCCCCGGGTGAGGGCGCCCTTGCTGGCGCTTGAGGCCCTGGTGGTCATATCCGTCAGCTATGCGCTGGTCGGTTTGTTCGCCTGAACCGGCCAGGCAGCCCGCGCCCGCTTTGACCGCACCGGCGCGCAGCTGTTCGCTGCGCCTCGAGTGCAACCCTTCGGAAACCTTTCTTACACAAATGTGACCATCCGGTAACAAACCGTCGCTGGATACGGCCCGTATGGCCTGTTCCTACCACATTGGCGCCGCTTTCCGGCCCTCCCTGTCATAAAAACGTCACAATTCAGCAGTAAGCTCTGCCCCCAATGTACGGCTGCGTGCATACCAGGAAATCAACCGGGGGAACCAAGCATGAAGAAACTACTTGCGGCGGCAGTATCCAGCACCTTGTTGGGTAGCAGCGGCGCTTACGCGGCGGTGTCCGATGCCGAATTTGCTGAACTCAAGGCACAGATGGCGGCGATGGCGCAGCGGCTGAGCACGCTGGAGGCCGAGAACAACCAGCTGCGGGAATCCACCACCAATTCGGTCCAGCAGCTGGAAGGCGCCAGGGAAGAACTGGTTGTCGCCAGGGATGACCTGGCAATGGTCAAAACCCAGAATGAAAAGACCTCCTGGGCAGAGAGAATCAAGTGGAAGGGCGATTTCCGTTATCGCTACGAAGACATACAGCAGGACAGCAGGTCCGATCGCAGCCGTGACCGCATCCGGGCCCGCGCCGAACTGATTGCCAAAACCACTGCAAACACCACAGTCGGCCTGGGTATGGCCACCGGCGGCGACGACCCGGTATCCACCAACCAGACTCTGGGTGGGGGCGGCTCCACCAAGGACCTGCGCCTGGATCTCGCCTATTTCACCTGGACCGGCCTTGAGGACACCGCGCTTACCGCCGGTAAATTCAAGAACCCGTACTACGTCGAGCAGAAGAGCCAGCTTATCTGGGACGGCGATTTTCGCCCCGAGGGCGCAGCGGTACAGTGGGCGAACGGCATGTTCTTCGCCAACGGTACCTACAGCTATATAGAGAGTGACAGCAACACCGATGATGAGGCGTTCTGGGGCGCGCAGTTGGGCGCCAACTTCGCATTATTCGACAGCATGCAGTTGACCGCCGCCGCCGGCTACCTGGACTTCCCCACCAAGGGGCTGGAGTCGATCTATAACGAGGAATTCTTTGGCAACTCAACCGTTATCGTGAACGGTGTCGAGGTCTATGAGTACGACTACAAGCTCTATCACGGCTCCCTGGGCCTGACCTTCGAGCTGTTTGACATCCCGCTGGCCGTCTTCGGTGACTACGTCTACAACGACGATGCCGACGAGTATGACAGCGGTTATATAGCCGGCATCTCACTGGGTAAAGCCAAGGGCAAGGGCAGCTGGCAGTTGGCCTACCAGTACGAACAACTCGATGCCAACGCGACCCTGGGCCTGGTCACAGACTCGGATTTCATGGGCGGCGGTACTGATGGCAAGGGCAGCAAGTACAGCGCCACTTATATGCTGGATAATAACTGGGCCATCGCCGCCGGTTACTACGACGGCAATACCGGCGTGGATCTTGGCAATGACGACGGCTATCAGCGTCTGCAGCTGGATACGTACTTCAAATACTAGAACTCGACAGCGGCCAGGGATGGCCGCCCGGGGTTACAGGCCCTGCCGTACCCCGCCGTCAGGGCGGGGCGGGCGGGGCCTTTGTTTTCAGGCCCCGACGCTGATCAGCTCGGTGCTGCTGGAACCGTCGCTCTCCTTGCGGTAGCGGTACTTCACCGGACTGCCGTCCTCCGCCTCCTGTACTCTCGGGTCGGGCGGAAGCTTGAACTCCATTTTCTCGCCGCGCCGGACCCGGCAGTTGGCGTCGTCATCGTATTTGCTGACGGAGTGGAATTTCACGTTCACGCCCTGTTGCGCGGCGTCACTGTTTTTGTGGACTGTGCCTTCCAGCATGCAGTCCTTGCTGCCGTCAGCTACCGCGGCGCCGGCCAGCAGGGACAGGGCGGCGGATGCGATCAGGGCTCTGGCGATTTTCATGGTCTTCTCTCCTTATATGTCCGGCCGTCTGCCGCGGCCTGTTGCCAATGCGGGGAGTTTCCCCCGTGCCGCTTGCTGTCTTCAAACTGTCATCAAACAGTCAAATAACTGTGGTAGCAGCCGACCCGATAAACTCTAACGCGAAATCCCGCGCTGAAACCACCTTTGTCATAAAAGATTCATAAAACTGCAACCGCCGGCTGTTAGGACAGGGGTGCCAATTCGCGCGACGGCGTTGTCAACAAACTGTCACCGGAATGTCATCAAGCAGCGCTAAGGTGGCGGGCATCCACCGGGTCAGCACCGGTGTTACCAACAGCCAGGGACACACATGAACATCAAGTCTATATTGCTCTCACTCAGCCTGCTGGCCAGCGGTCCGGCCCTGGCCCTCTCGCTGGCCCCCGAGGAATTTCACGCCTCGCGGCAACTGGCTTGCGTACTGGCCGAACAATCCCTGGGTTACCTCAGCGAGGAAGAGTATGGCGAGCGCACCCACAAGGTGCTGGATGGATTCCAGGACAGTGAGCGCGACGCTATCCTCGCCAAGGCGCTGGGCTATTATGACGGGCTTATGTTCTCCGTCGCCGCTGACGATGCCCGGCAGGTCAACGAGCGCCTGGAGTCTTTTGTGAGCAGCGACAATTGCAGTGCCCAGGGTTTTCGCCTCGTCACATTAGCCCTCTAGATTCGCCGCAGCGTACATGGGACGCTCGGGTCCCGCACGCTGGCCAGTGTTTGTACCGGTCTCTTTGATCCTTTTCCAATCGTACTCGCGTCGCCCTGAAATCGGGGCATCCCCGCGCGCGTTTGCTTCGTCGCCGGCACTGTCCGGTCGCGGTCGCTGCTCAACCAAATTGTAATCATTCTGCAATACAAGCTTCACCCGGCTGTCATCTGCTGAACATAGGATGACGCCAGTCGCTGCAGGCGCGAGCTGATCGCACGGCCATATTTTTACTGAACCATAGGGGTTAACCAATGTCATCCGAAACAGGAACGAAAAAATTCTTGCTGGCGCTGTCTTTGTGCGGTGTCATTTCCGCTCTCACGGCCTGCGGCGGGTCGTCCAGCAACGTGTCGCCAGGCAATGTCGTCATCCCGCCCGGTGGCCCCACCGATCCCACTGATCCAACCGACCCCACTGATCCCGTTGAGCCGCCGCCCTCAGGTGGCGATGAGGTGGTATCGGTGATCCCGGCCAACCTCAGCGATTGCATCACCGATTCCGGTGAAACTGCTGCCGGCAAGCCCGTCTACGTTATTGCTGTGGCCTGCCTCCCGGGCGGCGTCCTGGACCCCACCGGCCTGCGGCTGGGCAATGATTTCATTTACCGCATAGAAGGCGGTGCCCTGCGCATCGCCCGGAACTAGGGAGTTTTGGACATGAAGAAGTGTAAGATTTATGCGGCAATGACAGCCGGCCTGGCACTGGCCGGAATGCAGCAGGCCCAGGCGCAGGACTGCGTCCTGGAAATCGCTCCCGGCGCCATCATCACCGGTGGCAGCTCGGCGGATTTCATGGTAATCGAGCAGGGCTGCCAGATAGACGCCGAGGGCACGGTGGAGCAGCCGATCAATTTTACTGCCTATGAAGCGGTAGCCGGCAGCGTGGCCTCCAACGCGCGCGGCCTGTGGGGCGGGCTGGTGATCAACGGCTTCGCGCCGATCAATGACTGCCCCGAAGGCGCCCAGGGTGGCACAGCCCAGTGCACCAAGGAAGGCGAGGCGAATTCCGGCACGTTTGGCGGCGACCAACCGAATGACAACTCCGGTATTCTTAAATATGTTGTGGTCAGCTACGCCGGCTCCAACGTCGACCCGGAGAACCAGCTCAATGGCATCGCCTTCCAGGGCGTGGGCTCGGGCACCGAGGTCGACTACGTGCAGGTGCACAACAACCTCGATGACGGCATCGAGTTTTTTGGTGGCACCGTCAGCGCCACCCACGTGGTATTGACTGGCAACGCCGACGATTCCCTGGACTGGACTGACGGCTGGCAGGGCAATATCCAGTTCCTCTACATGGAGCAGTCCGACGGCGGCGACAACCTGATAGAGGCGGACAACCGCGAGGGCGACGAGAACGCCCAGCCGCGCTCAATGCCCGCCATCAGCAATATGACGGGCTACGGCATCCCCGGCGAGAACGGCCTGCGCCTGCGTCGCGGCACCGGCCTGTTCCTGACCAACTCCATCGTAAGCGAGTCTGGCAGCTGTCTGCGGATCGAGGGTGAGTCCCTGGCCCTGCTGGGCTCGGATCTCACCATCGGCGGCACCAGCTTCGGCTGTGAGGAAGCCGTTACTGGCGATGACAGCGGCGCGGTGACGGCCTATCTCGACAGCGCCGATGAGGTCTCTACAGACGGCGGTGAGGTGAGCGCCGTCCCCCCGGCAATGCGTTTTTTGAGGCGGTCGACTATGTCGGTGCTTTTGGCCCAGGCGCGGCTGCCTGGACCGCTGGCTGGACCGTGGCCGGTTCTGTCGGCAATCCGGGAGTGCCCTCGCTGGGTTGTCCGGCCGGTACCGAGGAGGCTTCCGGGGAAGTCAACGGCACCCGCGTGTGTGAACTGAGCGGCGAGATTACCGAAGATGTCGAACTGACGGCCGGCAACCTGTACGAACTGGTGGGCAAGGTCGTGATCGGCGGCGATAACGCCAACTCCGCAACGCTGACTGTGCAGGCTGGCACTACCGTATACGGTGGCACCAGCAGCGACTTTCTGGTGATCTCCCGCGGCTCCCGGCTGGTGGTCAACGGTACCCGCAACGCCCCGGTGACCTTCACAGCGCTTGAGGACCTGCTGGGTAATGCCAGCGACACCACTCGCGGCCTGTGGGGTGGTGTCGTGATCAATGGCAACGCCCCGATCAACGACTGCCCGGAGGGCGCCGAGGGGGGCACCGAGGCTTGCACCAAAGAAGGGGAGGCCAACTCCGGCCTGTTCGGTGGCGCTGACCCCGGCGACTCCAGCGGCAGCCTGCGCTATATGGTCGTCAAGTATGCCGGCTCCAACGTCGACCCGGAAAACCAGCTCAACGGCATCGCCTTCCAGGGTGTGGGCTCGGGCACCTCGGTGCAGTTCATCCAGGTGTACAACAACCTCGATGACGGCATCGAGTTCTTCGGCGGCACCGTCAACGCCAAATACGTGGCGCTGACCGGCAACGCCGACGATTCGCTGGACTGGACCGACGGCTGGCAGGGCAGTATCCAGTACCTGCAGATCGACCAGGCCGACGATGCCGGCGACAACGGTATCGAGGCGGACAATCGCGAGGGCGACGAGAACGCCCAGCCGCGTTCCATGCCCAGCATTGCCAATATGACCATCAACGGTAACAGCGGCGAGCGGGGCGTGCGCCTGCGTCGCGGTACTGGCGCATTTGTCTACAACTCCTACGTGACCGGCAATGCCACCTGCCTGGACATCTCGGGCGAGTCCCTGGCGCTGCTGGAGACGGATATCGTGTTCGACGGCGTATCGCTCGACTGCCCGGAAGTGGTGGATGGCGGCACCGCCGAGGTGCAGGCTTTCCTGGACAACAGCAATGTCTCCCAGGGGGGCGGGGCGGTAGCACCGGCTGACCTGTCCGGCGACGCCTTCTTTGACGCCACCGATTACATCGGCGCCGTCGAGGACCCCGCCAACGACTGGCTGGCCGGCTGGACCGTGGGTACAAGCAACACCACACCCCCGACCTTCGGCTGCCCGGCGGGCACCGCCGAGGGTGCGGCGATTGCCGGTACCCCCAGTTGTATCCTGTCCGGCACCATTATCTCGGACCTCACCCTGACCCGCGGCAACTACTACGTGTTGGACGGCAAAGTTGTGGTCGGTGGCGACAACACCGACTCCGCAGTACTCACCATCCAGTCGGGCACGACTATCATCGGCGACGATGATGACGACTTCCTGGTCATCTCCCGCGGCTCCCGGATTGTCGCCAACGGCACTGACGTGTCGCCGGTGACGCTGACTGCCATCGAGGACGTGGAAGGAGCCGGCAACCTGGCTGATGCCCGCGGTCTCTGGGGTGGCCTGGTCATCAATGGCAACGCGCCGATCAACGACTGCCCCGAAGGCGCCGAGGGTGGCACTGCTGGCTGTACCAAGGAGGGCGAAGCCAACTCCGGTTTGTTTGGGGGTGCTGATCCGAACGACAACAGCGGTGTCCTGAACTACGTGGTGGTCAAGTACGCCGGCTCCAATGTCGACCCGGAGAACCAGCTCAACGGGATCGCCTTCCAGGGCGTAGGGGCTGGCACCAGTGTCGACTTCATCCAGGTGCACAACAACCTCGATGACGGCATCGAGATGTTCGGCGGTACGGTCAGCATCAAGCACGTTGTGCTCACCGGCAACGCTGACGACTCCATGGACTGGACCGACGGCTGGACCGGCGACGCCCAATACGTGTACATCGCTCAGTCTGCATCGGCGGGTGACAACGGTATCGAGGCGGACAACCGCGAGGGTGATGAAAATGCCCAGCCGCGCTCCAACCCGACCATTGCCAACATGACTATCGTCGGCAATACCGCCGAGCGGGGAATCCTGCTGCGCCGGGGTACTGGTGCCGATATCTACAACTCCCTGCTGACAGGTTCCGCTACCTGTATGGAAGTGGCCGGAGAGTCGGTGGCTCTGCTGGGTACCGATATCAACCTGGCCAGCGTCTCCATGGGTTGCGCCGCGGTCTCCGGGGGAGTGGATCCGGAGTTGCAGAACTACCTCGACGGAGCGCCCAACGTAACCCAGGACGGTTCCATACCGCCCGCCAGCAGCCTGCCTGCCAACGGCTTTTTCGACCAGAACGATGTGATCGGTGCTGACCTCGATAGCTGGAAAGGCGCCTGGGTCTTCGGCTTGTAAGCGAGACCGGTAAATAGTTGTACAGGGGTGCGGTAGCCGCCGCCCCCTGTCACAACGCGGCAAATATTCAGCGCCCGGGCCCCTGATTATCGGGCAGGCGTTGGCAGTTACCGGCCTACTGGCCGGTGTCTTACAGCTGAAGAGAGACAGGAAATGAAGCGAAATCAAATGACAATGGCGGTGGTTGCGGCGCTGGGACTGCATGCCCCGATGCTCATCGCGCAGGTGCCGGAGATCGAGAATGCCGAGCCGGGTATCGAGATCGAAGAGGTCTTCGTGCTCGGTGAATTCGTCCCGCAAGAAAAGCGCGACACCTCTGAAATCTCCAATGTGCTGGACACGGAGGACTTGAACTTTGTACCGGAAACCAACGTTGGGGCGGCCCTGTCCCGAGTGGCGGGCCTCAGCCTGGTGGGTGGCAAGTACGTCTACGTGCGCGGGCTGGGGGAGAGGTATTCCTCGACCCTGTTGAACAGGGCGCGTTTATCCAGCCCGGTACCATTCCAGAAAACGGTGCCCCTGGATATCGTGCCGAACAACATCGTCAAGAGCCTGCTGGTACAGAAAACCTATTCTGTGGAGTACCCCGGTGACTTCTCCGGCGGGGTGGTGGATATCCGCACCAAGACCACCCCGGACGAGGATTACCTGATCCTGAAGCTGGCGGCGGGTGGCAACTCCAAGACCACCAACGGCGACGGCCTCACCTACAGTGGCGGCAAGAAGGATAACTGGGGCTTTGACGACGGCACCCGCGCCATCCCCAGGCCGGTGCAGGACCTCACCACTACCGAGTTTGATGAGACCGTGTATCCCGAGCGGGCCAATCTCGGTGCCAGCTTTTACGACAAGTGGGATATTCGCGAGAAAACCATGAAGCCGTTCTACATCGGCGAGGCGGAGTTCGGCAAGCGCCTGGAGTTCAGTAACGATATGGTGCTGGGCTTCATCGGCAACTACAAGTACCAGAATCGCTGGGTCAACACCGACAAGGACTTGCGACGCTACGAGTTCACCGGCGTGGAGGGCGGCGCCAACCAGACTGTGCAGTACGACCGGGCCATCACCACCCAGAACATCGATATCAGCGCTTTTGGCAGCATCGGCCTGGAACTCGACGAGAATAACTCGATCGTATTCAATGCCACCAAGCTGCGCCAGACTACCGATCAGGTGCAGCAGGACAAGGGCCTGTCCAGCGAGGACAACGTGGCCAACGGTACGCCAGTGGAGAGCTACCTGCTGCAGTGGGCCGAGAACCAGATCGAGTCCTACCAGCTCACCGGCAGCCATTACATTCCCGCGCTGAACGACGCCCTGATCGAATGGCGCGCCGTGGATGGCAGTGGCAAGCGCGACGCTCCGGATACCCGCAGTTACACTTACGCCGAGGGCGACAGCGGCCTGATGGAAATGGTGACCTCGAGCAGCCAGGCGGCAGGTGACCTGCGCGATGTGTACCAGGCCCCGGAGCGGAACTACAGCAAACTCAACGACAGCATAGACGAGTATGGCCTGGACGGGGAGCTGCCGTTTACCGTATTGGGTATCGACAGCGTGGTGAGCGCTGGTATCTCCGATTACGATCGCAAGCGCGACAGCACGGACCGGCTGTTCCGCTTCGATATCACGTCCTCAGCGCCTTACTACGTGCCCTGGGAAACACCCAACCAGGTATTCGGGGACGAAAACTGGGTCGACCAGTATGTCAGCGTCAGGGACTTTTCCAACAGTGCCGCCAATGCCAGCGGTATTTACCCCTACGCAAAGTCCTCGGAGAAAGTCGAGGCCTACTACCTGTCCCTCGATTCCCAGCTGCTGGCTTCCGTACGGGTGCAGCTGGGGGTCCGCCAGGAAGACACGACCATCGAAGCGGACGCCTGGGGCGGCAACACCGAACCCGGCACCGACAACAAGGTGAAGCGGAACTACGACGATACCCTGCCGGCGCTGTCGGTTACCTGGGAGTTCATCGAGAACATGCAGTTGCGCGGTGCTTACTCCGAGACCGTCAACCGGCCCAGCCTGCTGGAGGTGACCGGCTCGACCCTGCGCAACCCCGAGGACCAGAACCTGTATCGCGGTAACGTATTCCTGGAGCCCGCCGACCTGACCAACTACGACCTGCGCTGGGAGTGGTATTTCGGCGCGGCAGATGAAATGTCCCTGGGCGCTTTTTACAAGGAGTTCGACAACCCCATTGAACTGGCCAAGATCCAGGCGCAGGGCGATATCTACACCTGGTTCAACGCCGACAAGGCCGAACTGCAGGGCGTGGAATACGATGTCCGCAAGGAACTGCCGCTGGCGACCTGGTTCGATCTCGACCCGGTGTGGGACGGCTTCAATGTCGCCTTCAACGTCTCCTACATAGACTCCAAGGTGACCCTGCTGGGATCCGGGGAGACCGCGGCCGACGTGCCCCTGACCGGCGGTCGCCAGATCGCCTCGCTGTACTCCAATGAGCGCAAGATGACCGGCCAGTCGGACTGGCTGGGCAACATCCAGCTGTCTTACGTGGATTACGACCTGGGTATCACTGGCAGCGTGCTATACAACTACACCGATGAGCGCATCATCCTGGTGGGGGATAACAACGCACCGGATATCATCGAGGAGGGCAGGGGGGTCGTGGACCTGCTGTTCAAGTACGAGTTCGCCTGGCGGCAGTCCAACCTGGAATTCGAGGCCAAGGCCGGCAACATCTTCGATACCAAAATCGAGTGGACCCAGGGCGATCGCCCCTACGAGAACTGGCAGCCCGGTATCAACTACCAGGTCGGCCTGCGCGTCAGTTTCTGATGAGTACAGCCATCCGGCCAACTGGCCCGGATGGCCGTCTTCCGTCTTGCAATGCGGGTTTGCTTGGGTACAATAGCGCGCTCCCGACATTACCCGTCGGGGCCACTACGTCCCCTTCGTCTAGTGGTCCAGGACCCTGCCCTTTCACGGCAGTAACAGGGGTTCGAACCCCCTAGGGGACGCCACTATCCGGACAAGCCATGAGTCGATTCTGGAGCGACATCGTTGGACAGCTCACGCCCTACGTGCCGGGCGAGCAGCCCAGGCTCAACAGGCTGGTCAAGCTCAATACCAACGAGCATCCCTATCCGCCGTCACCGGCGGTGCTGCAAGCCATTGCCGCGGTCAGCGGCGATGAGTTGCGACGTTATCCCGACCCCGAATCCAGCGACCTGAAGCGCGCTTTCGCGCAGCGCCATGGCCTGCAGCCGGACCAGGTATTCCCGGGCAACGGTTCCGACGAAGTGCTCGCGCATGTATTCCAGGCGCTGTTGCGCCACGAGGCGCCCCTGCTGTTTCCTGACGTCACCTACAGCTTTTACCCGGTGTGGTGCGAGCTGTACGGCGTCAACTGGCGCGCGGTGCCGCTGGCGGCCGATTACTCGGTGGATCCCGGGGATTACAGCGCCGGCAAGGGCGCCATCATTATTCCCAATCCCAATGCGCCCACCGGTATGCTGTTGCCGCTGGACGGGGTGCGCCTGCTGTTGCAGCACAACCCGGATGCGGTGGTGGTGATCGATGAGGCCTACATTGATTTCGGGGGGCAGTCCGCGGTGCGGCTGATCCCCGAGTTCGACAACCTGCTGGTGGTCCAGACCCTGTCCAAGTCCAGGTCCCTGGCGGGCCTGCGGGTGGGTGTGGCGATGGGTTCCGCGCCGCTGATAGAGGGGCTGGAACGGGTCAAGAATTCCTTCAACTCCTACCCGCTGGATATCCTGGCCCAGCGAGCGGCCCTGGCGGCCCTGGATGACGAGGCCTATTTCCTGGAGGCAAACCAGCGGGTGATCGCCAGTCGCGAACGCCTGGTGGCGACCCTGCAGGGCATGGGATTCTCGGTACTGCCTTCCGCGGCCAATTTCGTCATGGCCTCGCACCAGCGCAAGGAGGCCAGCGAACTGTTCGCTGCGCTGCGGGAGCGGGGAATAATCGTGCGCTATTTCCGCCAGCCGCGTATCGACAACTACCTGCGCATCACGGTGGGCACGGACGAACAGTGTGACGAATTGCTGTCCGCGCTGGCGGAACTGCTGGCCTAGACTTTCCTGAGCACCACGCTGCCGATGCTGTAGCCGGCGCCGAATGAGCACAATACGCCCAGTTCCCCGCTCCGGAAGTCGGCGCGGTGTTTGTGGAAGGCGATAACTGAACCGGCAGAGCTGGTATTGGCGTATTCGTCCAGGATGGTCGGCGCCTCGTCGGCCGTTGCCTCGCGTCCCAGCACCCGGCGGGAAATCAGCTGGTTCATGTTCAGGTTGGCCTGGTGCAGCCACATGCGCTTGATCTGCTCGGGGGCGATACCCAGCCCTTCCAGCTGCCCGGATATCTGGGTGGCCACCGCCGGGCAAACCTCCTTGAATACCTTGCGACCTTCCTGCACGAACAGCTTGTCGGGTTTGCCGATACCGGTTTCGTCACAGCGGTTGAGGAAGCCGAAGTTGTTGCGGATATTGTTGGAGTAGATCGTCTGCAGCTTGCTGTCCAGGATCGCGTACTGGTCTTTCGAGGTGGCGGTGTCCGCCGCCTCGACGATCACCGCGGTGCACACATCACCGAAGATGAAGTGCGAGTCGCGATCGCGGAAGTTCAGGTGGCCGCTGCAGATTTCCGGGTTGAGCATCAATACGCAGCGGGCGCTGCCGGACAGCGACCGCGTCCCGGGCCTGCTGGATGCCGAAGGTGGCCGAGGAACAGGCCACGTTCATGTCGAAGCCGAAGCCCTCGATGCCCAGGGCATCCTGTATTTCCACTGCCATGGCCGGGTAGGCGCGCTGCATATTGGAGGCGGCGACGATCACCATATCGATATCAGCGGCAGTCTTGCCAGCCTGGGCCATGGCTTCCCTGGCGGCCGGCAGGGCCATTTCACACTGGATCGAAGGCTCCTCGTTGGGGCGGTCCGGCAGGCGGGGTACCAGGCGGGTCGGATCCAGGATGCCGTCCTTGTTCATCACGTAGCGGGACTTGATGCCCGATGCCTTTTCGATGAACTCCGCTGAGGAGTGCTGCAGTGGAGGTAGCTCCCCGGCCGCGATGGCGGCGGCGTTTTCGCTGTTGTAAAGGTCCACGTAGGCGTTGAATGACGCCACCAACTCCTCGTTGCTGATGGATTCTGCCGGGGTGTATAGGCCGGTTCCGCTGATGACAATGGCAGTCATGGTGGCGTGCTTCCTGGATTGGGTAGAGACAGGTTTATGGTGTTGCCACGAAAAAAGGCCGCGTGGCGGCCCTTGATCTGTAGCCTTCGGCTCCTACTTGCGTTCCTGCAGCGGCACATAGTCGCGCATAACGTGACCGGTGTACAGCTGGCGCGGGCGGCCGATTCGGTAGCTGCCTGAAATCATTTCGTTCCAGTGGGCGATCCAGCCCACGGTGCGGCCCACGGCGAAGATAACCGTAAACATGCTGGTGGGGATGCCTATGGCCTTGAGGATGATGCCGGAGTAGAAGTCGACATTCGGGTACAGCTTCTTCTCGATGAAGTAGTCATCGTGCAGGGCGATCTCCTCCAGCCGTTTGGCGATGGCCAGCAGCGGGTCGTTTTCCAGGCCCAGTTCCGCCAGTACCTCGTCGGCGGATTCTTTCATCACCTTGGCCCTGGGGTCGAAATTCTTGTACACCCGGTGGCCAAAACCCATGAGGCGGAAGGGGTCATCCTTGTCCTTGGCCCTGGCGACGAACTCGTCGATGCGCGAGACATCGCCGATCTCCTCGAGCATTTCCAGTACCGCCTCGTTGGCACCGCCGTGAGAGGGGCCCCACAGCGCGGCGATGCCCGCGGCGATACAGGCGAAGGGGTTGGCGCCGGAGGAGCCGGCCAGGCGCACCGTGGAGGTGGAGGCGTTCTGTTCATGGTCGGCGTGCAGCAGGAAGATGCGATCCATGGCTCTGGACAGCACCGGACTGATGTTGCTGGGCTCGCAGGGGTTGCCGAACATCATGTGCAGGAAGTTTTCAGCGTAGCTGAGGCTGTTGTCGGGATACATGAAAGGCTGGCCGGTGGAGAACTTGTAGCTCATGGCCGCCAGGGTCGGCATCTTGGCGATCAGGCGGAAGGCGGCAACCTGGCGATGCTGCTCGTCGGATATATCCAGCGAGTCGTGGTAGAAAGCGGACAGGGCGCCCACCACGCCGCACATGATGGCCATGGGATGGGCGTCGCGGCGGAAGCCGTTGAAGAAGGTGCGGATCTGCTCGTGCACCATGGTGTGGCGGTGTACGGTGCTGACGAACTTCTCCTTCTGCTGGCCTTATTGGGCAACTCGCCGTAGAGCAGCAGGTAGCAGGTTTCCAGGTAGTCGGATTGCGTCCGCGAGCTGCTCGATGGGGTAGCCCCGGTGCAGCAGCACGCCCTTGTCGCCGTCGATGAAGGTGATCTGTGACTCGCAGGCCGCGGTGGATACGAAGCCGGGGTCGTAGGTAAACATGCCCCTGGCGGTGAGGCCGCCGACATCGACCACATCCGGTCCCAGGGTTCCTGAGTAGATGGGAAGCTCCACGGCCTCGTCCAGTCCGTCTATGCTCAGGGTGGCTTTCTTGTCGCTCATATAGGGGATCCTGCGAAGTAAAACGATGGGCGATCCACTATAGAGTCTCCCGAGTTTTTGTCAATTGATCTGGCCCTATGTGCCGGTTTGTTAAGCGCTTTTCGACTAAAGTCTATAGTCGGGAGGTATTTTCCCCCGACTGGCGCGAGCCGGACCATCAAGCGCCCGGGCGGGGCCATCGCATTTTCGCAACACGTTTGTAATCGCAGCGCTAAGTGCCTATAATTTGGCGCGTTTTCGATGGCGGGCCGCAGTGGTCGCCAGCGGAGCGAGAGACTTCGTGTCAACCCGATTAACCGCCCCTTCGGGCGTCACAACGATGGTATCCAACAGTGAAAGACAAGCGTCCTGTGAACCTGGACATCGGTACCATGCGGCTTCCCATTACCGCATGGGCCTCGATTGCCCACCGCGCCTCCGGCGTATTCCTCTTTGCCGGCATGGCCGTGCTGATCTGGGCACTGGATGCCAGTCTGGCCAGCCCCGAAAGTTTCGCCTCCCTGGGTGAGTGCCTGTCCAGCCCGCTGATGAAGCTGGTCATCTGGGCGATAATGGCGGGCCTGATCTATCACTCCGTGGCCGGCGTAAAACACCTGGTGATGGACTTTGGTATCGGCGAGTCCATGGAGGGCGGTATCCGGGGCGTGAAAATCGTGGTTGCCGTCTCGGTGGTACTCATTCTGCTGGCGGGAGTATGGATATGGTAACTGCAGTAACGAGCATGGGCCGATCCGGCCTGTATGACTGGATGATGCAGCGGGTCTCGGCGGTCATCCTGCTGGCGTATTTCATCTTCGTGGGCTGCGTGCTGCTCAACGGGGTGGATTATGCAGCGTGGAAAGCCCTGTACTCCCAGACCTGGATGCGTATCTTCAGCCTGCTGGCACTGTTGTCCCTGGGCTTGCACGCCTGGGTCGGGCTGTGGGCGGTGTTCACCGACTACCTGACTGAGCGCCTTATGGGCACCACCGGCAATGTCCTGCGTTTTCTGGCCCAGGCCGTCAGCGCGCTTATCATGTTCACGTATGTAGTCTGGGGCGTCCAGATTTTGTGGGGTTTATAAAGATGGCTGCTCTTCGTACTATCTCTTTTGACGGCGTCATTGTTGGCGGTGGCGGCGCCGGAATGCGCGCCGCCCTGCAACTGGCCCAGTCGGGCTACAAGACGGCGGTGATATCCAAGGTATTTCCCACCCGTTCGCACACGGTATCGGCCCAGGGCGGGATCACCTGCGCCATCGCCAGCGCCGACCCCAACGATGACTGGCGCTGGCACATGTATGACACCGTCAAGGGCTCCGACTACATCGGTGACCAGGACGCCATCGAGTACATGTGCAGTGTCGGCCCGGAAGCCGTGTTCGAACTGGAGCACATGGGCCTGCCATTCTCCCGCACGGAAGAGGGCCGCATCTACCAGCGCCCCTTCGGCGGCCAGTCCAAGAATTACGGTGAGGGTGGCCAGGCCGCGCGCACCTGTGCCGCTGCGGACCGCACCGGCCACGCCCTGCTGCACACCCTGTACCAGGGCAACATGAAGAACAACACGGTGTTTTTCAACGAGTGGTACGCCACCGACCTGGTCAAGAACCAGGACGGCGCGGTGGTCGGGGTTATCGCCATCTGCATGGAAACCGGCGAAACCGTGTACGTCAAATCCAAGGCCACGGTCTTTGCCACCGGCGGTGCCGGGCGCATTTACGCCTCGACCACCAACGCCCATATCAACACCGGCGACGGGATAGGCATGGCGCTGCGCGCGGGCTTCCCGGTGCAGGATATCGAAATGTGGCAGTTCCACCCCACCGGCATCGCCGGGGCCGGGGTGCTGGTCACCGAGGGTTGCCGGGGCGAGGGCGGCTACCTGATCAACAAGGACGGCGAGCGTTTCATGGAGCGCTATGCGCCCAACGCCAAGGACCTGGCGGGCCGCGACGTGGTGGCGCGCTCCATGGTGCTGGAAATCATTGAAGGCCGGGGCTGCGGCCCCGAAGGCGATCACGTTTTCCTGAAGCTCGATCACCTGGGCGAGGACGTGCTGGAGAGCCGCCTGCCGGGTATCTGCGAACTGTCGCGCACCTTCGCCCATGCCGACCCGGTGAAGGAACCTGTACCCGTGGTTCCCACCTGCCACTACATGATGGGCGGTATTCCCACCAATGTGCACGGCCAGGCCCTGACCGTGGACGCCAACGGCAACGACCAGATCATTCCCGGGCTGTACGCCTGTGGTGAGGTGGCCTGCGTATCCGTGCATGGCGCCAACCGCCTGGGAGGCAACTCACTGCTGGACCTGGTGGTGTTCGGGCGCGCCTCGGGCCTGTATATCGAAAACGCCCTGCGCTCCGGTATCGAAATGCGCGATGCCTCCGAAAGTGACATCGAGCAGGCCAGGTCACGCCTGGATAAACTCAACCAGTCCAGTGGCGGCGAGAATGTGGCGGCCCTGCGCAAGGAGCTGCAGAACACCATGCAGAATCACTTCGGGGTGTTCCGCAACGGCGAGTTCATGCAGAAGGGCATCGAGAAGCTGGCTGACCTGCGCGGCCGCATCGAAAATGCCAGGCTGGATGACAAGAGCATGGCCTACAATACCGCTCGTATCGAGGCCCTGGAACTGCACAACCTGTTCGAGGTGGCCGAGGCGACCGCCATCGCGGCGGAGGAGCGCAAGGAAAGTCGCGGCGCCCACGCCCGCGACGACTTCCAGGAGCGCGATGACGACAACTGGCTGTGCCACTCCCTGTATTTCCCCGCCGACAAGCGGGTGGGCAAGCGAGCGGTCAATTTTGAGCCGAAGACGGTTGAAACTTTCCAACCGAAAGCACGCGTTTATTAAGAGGCAGTAGACATGTTGCAAGTGAGCATTTATCGCTACAACCCGGAAACCGATTCCGAGCCCTATATGCAGGATGTGCAGGTCGATACCGGTGGCAAGGACCTGATGGTGCTCGACGTACTGGAGCTGATCAAGTCCCAGGACACGACCGTTACCTATCGCCGCTCCTGTCGCGAGGGAGTGTGTGGTTCCGATGGTATGAACATGAACGGCAAGAACGGCCTGGCCTGCATCACGCCCCTGTCCGAGACGGTCAGGAACAACAAGCTGGTGCTGCGTCCGCTGCCCGGACTGCCGGTCGATGCGCGACCTGGTGGTCGACATGAGCATGTTCTACGCCCAGTACGAGAAGGTGCAGCCCTACCTGTTGAACGACACGCCTGCGCCCGCTATCGAGCGCCTGCAATCCCCCGAGGAACGGGAGAAACTCGACGGCCTGTACGAGTGTATTCTCTGCGCCTGCTGCTCCAGCGCCTGTCCCTCGTTCTGGTGGAACCCCGATCGCTTTATCGGCCCCTCTGGCCTGCTGCAGGCCTACCGCTTCCTGGCGGACAGCCGCGACACGGCCACCGAGGAGCGCCTGGCAAAGCTCGACGACCCCTTCAGTGTGTTCCGTTGCCACGGTATCCAGAACTGCGTCAATGTATGTCCCAAGAATCTCAACCCCACCAGGGCTATCGGGCATATCAGGAATATGTTGTTGTCGCGCGCGACATAGCATTAATAAAGCTATTTAAGGTATTGATATAAAACGGAATATTACTCGGGAATGAGGCGTCGGTAGCAGGCTGCAGCCGCCGCCGGGGGGGACCGGCCCAGCGGCGGGAACACGTCGTGGCCAGCACTGCTACACTCATGTACCTGATTAGCCGGATCTAACTGTTCAACCCGCTGGAAGGGTCGAGATGCAAGAAAGTTCCATGGAACAGCTGTGGCGCAGCTCCCACATTTCGGGCGGCAACGCCACCTATGTGGAGAGCCTGTACGAGGACTATCTCAAAAACCCCAACGGGGTCCCTGAACAGTGGCGGGATTACTTCGACAAGCTGCCGCGGGTCGAGTCAGCCATCGTGCAGATGGAGGACGTGCCGCACTCGGTAGTGCGCGACCGCTTTGCCCAGATCAGCAAGATGCGGGTACGCACCGAAGCCACCGTCCAGCACGATTCCCAGGCCACCGAGTACGAGCGCAAGCAGGTACGCGTGGTGCAATTGATCTCCGCCTACCGCCAGCGCGGCCACCAGAAGGCCCAGCTGGATCCCCTGGGGCTGGCGCCCCGCGAGCATGTCGTCGACCTGGAGCTGGGCTTTCACCAGCTGTCCGCCGCCGATTTCGACACGGTGTTCCAGACCGGTAGCCTGCACATCGGCAAAGCCGACGCCACCCTGGGTGAAATCGTCGAGGCCCTGGAGCGCACCTACTGCCACACCGTGGGCGCCGAGTTCATGCACATCGTCGACACCGAACAGCGACACTGGATCATGCAGCGCATGGAAGCGGTGCGCTCGGCCCCCGATTACGGCAGGGAAGTCCGGCTGCAGCTGTTGAGCAGCCTGGTACAGGCGGAGGGGCTGGAGAAGTCCCTGGGTTCCAAGTACCCGGGCACCAAGCGCTTCGGACTGGAGGGCGGCGAAAGCCTGATCCCCATGCTGTCGGAGATGATCCAGCGCTTCGGTTCCTACCGGGCACAGGAGATCGTCATAGGCATGGCCCACCGGGGTCGCCTCAACGTGCTGGTGAATATACTCGGCAAGAATCCCTCGGAGCTGTTCGCCGAATTCGAAGGAAGGGTGCAGTACCAGAGCTCCGGGGACGTGAAGTACCACCAGGGCTTTTCCTCCAACGTCATGACGCCCGGCGGCGAGATCCACCTCGCGCTGTCGTTCAATCCCTCCCACCTGGAAATCGTGGCCCCGGTGGTGGAGGGCTCGGTGCGGGCCCGCCAAGAACGGCGCAATGACAAGGTTGGCGACCTGGTGGTGCCCATCGTCATCCACGGGGACGCGGCCTTTGCCGGGCAGGGTGTGGTGATGGAGACCTTCCAGATGTCCCAGACCCGCGCCTACAAGACCGGCGGCACGGTGCATATCGTGCTCAACAACCAGGTGGGGTTCACTACCAACCGCCGGGAAGACGCCCGCTCCACGGAGTATTGCACCGATATCGCCAAAATGGTGCAGGCCCCCATCTTCCACGTCAACGCAGATGACCCCGAGGCGGTGCTGTTCGTTACCCAGATGGCTGTGGACTACCGCACCGAGTTCAAGAAGGACGTGGTGATCGACCTCATCTGCTATCGCCGTCGCGGCCACAACGAGGCCGATGAGCCCTCGGTCACCCAGCCGCAGATGTACGCCAAAATTCGCAAGCACCCGACCACCCGGGACCTCTATGCCCGCAAACTGATCGAGGAGGGCGTGCTGACCGAGCAGGAGGACAGCTTCCTGGTGGACCGCTACCGCGACTCCCTGGATCGGGGCGAGCCCCTGGTCAGCGGCCTGGTGTCGGAACCCAACAAAACCCTGTTCGTGGACTGGTCGCCCTATATAGGCCACGAGTGGACCCTGCAGGCCGATACCCGCATGGATATCCATGAGCTGCAGGCCCTTGCCCACGACAGCAACGTGCCGCCGGACAATTTTCCCCTGCAGCGCCAGGTCGCCAAGATCCTGGAGGACAGGCGCAAGATGGCCGCGGGCGCCATGCCCATGAACTGGGGTTTTGCCGAAAACCTCGCCTACGCCACCCTGCTCAGGCAGGGCTACCCGGTGCGCATTACCGGCCAGGATGTGGGCCGTGGCACCTTTTCCCACCGCCACGCGGTGCTGCACAACCAGAAAACCGGCAAGACCTATCGCCCCTTGCAGCACCTGGGTGAGGATCAGGCGCAGTTCAAGATATACGACTCCCTGCTGTCCGAGGAGGCGGTGCTGGCCTTCGAGTACGGTTATGCCACGACCCGCCCCCAGGGGCTGGTCATCTGGGAAGCCCAGTTCGGGGATTTCGCCAACGGCGCGCAAGTCGTCATCGACCAGTTCATCACCAGCGGGGAACACAAGTGGGCGCGGCTGTGTGGCCTGACCATGTTGTTGCCCCACGGCTACGAGGGGCAGGGCCCGGAGCACTCCTCCGCGCGCCTGGAGCGCTTCATGCAACTGTCCGCGGAGCACAATATCCAGGTCTGTGTGCCCACCACGCCGTCACAGGTTTACCACATGCTGCGCAGGCAGGCGATCAGGCCCCTGCGCAAGCCGCTGATCGTCATGTCGCCAAAAAGCCTGTTGCGCCACAAGGAGGCGACCTCCACCCTGGAAGAGCTGGCCAACGGCCATTTCCACAATGTGCTGGACGACACCGACGACCTGGACAAGAACAGGGTAGAGCGGGTGATCCTCTGCAGCGGCAAGGTGTTTTACGACCTGCGCGCCGCGCGCCGCGAACGCGACATCGACAATATCGCTATCCTGCGCCTGGAGCAGTTGTATCCGTTCCCGGAAGAAGAACTGCTGGAGGCCCTCGGCAACTACCCCAATATCAACGATGCGGTGTGGTGCCAGGAAGAGCCCATGAACCAGGGAGCCTGGTATTCCAGCCAGCACCACATGCGCCGGGTAATCCACCAGCACGGCAGCGACATCTACCTGCGTTACGTGGGGCGGGACTCTTCGGCGGCGCCGGCGGCCGGCTATATGGCCCTGCACGTTGAGCAGCAGGAAAGGTTTATCAACGAAGCTCTGGCTGAGGACAAGCCAGCAGCGTGACAGCACCCTTAAAGGAAGCGAAATGGCTATTGAAATAAAGGCTCCCGCCTTTCCCGAATCGGTCGCAGATGGCGAGGTGGCCAGCTGGCACAAGGCAGAGGGCGAGTCGGTTGCGCGGGATGAGTTGATCGTCGAGATCGAAACCGACAAGGTGGTGATGGAGGTTGTTGCCCCCGAGGACGGGGTGCTTACCAGGATTCACGCCCAGGAAGGGGAGACCATCCAGAGTGAACAGCTGCTGGCGACCCTGGAGCCCGGCGCGGCGGGCGCGACACCCGCAAAGGCGGCAGCGGAGTCGAGCCCCGCGGCGGGCGAGAGCCAGGCTGGCGCGCCAGCCCTGGGTCCCGCGGCGCGCAAACTGGTAGAGGAGCACAAGCTCGATCCCGGCCGTATCGCCGGTACCGGCAAGGGCGGGCGCATTACCAAGGAAGACATTCTCAAGCATCTCGAGTCCGCCGGGGACGCGGCGCCGGCCGCCCCGGCGCCCGAAGCTGCGACGCCGTCCCGCGCCGCCGTGGACGTACCCTCCGGTCCTTCCGGCGAGCGTATCGAGAAGCGTGTGCCCATGACCCGTATGCGGGCCAAGATCGCCGAACGCCTGCTCGATGCCACCCAGCAGACCGCCATGCTGACGACCTTCAATGAGGTCAATATGGCGCCGGTGATGGAGCTGCGACGCAAGTACAAGGATCAGTTCGAGAAGACCCACAATGGCACCCGGCTGGGTTTCATGGGCTTTTTCATCAAGGCAGCCTGTGAGGCGCTCAAGCGCTTCCCCGCGGTCAACGCCTCCATAGACGGCAATGACGTGGTTTACCACGGCTACCAGGATATCGGCGTGGCCGTGTCCACCGAGGGCGGCCTGGTGGTGCCGGTATTGCGCGATGCCGATTTCATGAGCCTGGCCGATGTGGAGGCCGCGATTCACGACCTGGGCGTGCGAGCCCGGGACAACAAGCTCACCATAGACGATATGACTGGTGGTACCTTCACGGTCACCAATGGCGGGGTATTTGGTTCGCTGCTGTCCACCCCCATCCTCAACCCGCCCCAGACCGGCATCCTCGGTATGCACAAGATCCAGGAGCGTCCGGTGGCGGTGAACGGCCAAGTGGTTATCCAGCCCATGATGTACCTGGCACTGTCTTATGATCACCGGTTGATCGACGGCAAAACCGCCGTGCAGTTCCTGGTCGCCATCAGGGACCTTATCGAGGATCCGGCGCGTATCCTGCTGCAGTTGTAGCCACGAGCGCGCCTTGAATTGAATTTAAGCGGGACCAGATCATGTCTGAAAAATACGATGTAGTGGTAATCGGCGCCGGACCGGCGGGCTATGTGGCGGCGATCCGGGCCGCCCAGTTGGGCCTGTCCGTGGCCTGTGTCGAGCAGTGGCTGGACGACAAGGGCAAGGTCCGCCTGGGTGGCACCTGCCTCAATGTCGGCTGTATCCCCTCCAAGGCGCTGCTGGACAGCAGTTACAAGTTCGCCGAGGCGCGGGATCACCTGGCGGTGCACGGCATTGCGGTCAAGGGAGCCGAAATCGATGTGCCGGCCATGCTGCAACGCAAGGAAAAGATTGTCGATCAGTTGACCGGCGGCATAGCGGGGCTGTTCAAGCACAATGGCGTCACCCCCGTTTCGGGCACGGGCAAGGTACTGTCCGGGGCGCGTGTGGAAGTGACCGACAAGGACGGCAACGTGCAGGTGCTGAACGCGGGCAATGTAATCATCGCCGCGGGCTCCGTGCCTGTTGAAATCCCCCCCGCGCCCATCGACGGCGAGTACATCATCGATTCGACCGGCGCCCTGGAATTGCAGGAAGTACCCGCGCGCCTGGGGGTTATCGGGGCGGGTGTCATCGGCCTGGAACTGGGCAGCGTCTGGAACCGGCTGGGATCCGAGGTGGTCATGCTCGAGGCGCTGGACGAGTTCCTGCCCATGATGGACGTGCAGATCGCCAAGGAGGCGGCCAAGATTTACAAGAAGCAGGGCCTGGATATTCGCCTGGGAACCCGTGTCACCGGCGCCAAGGTCAAGAAGGGCGCGGTGGAGGTCACCTACACCACGGCCAACGGCGACCAGACCGAAACCTTCGACAGGCTGATTGTGGCGGTGGGCCGCAAGCCCCGCTCGCAGGAACTGTTCGCCAGTGACAGCGGCCTCACCCTGGATGAGCGCGGCTACATTTTCGTCAATGACTACTGCGAAACCGAGGCCCCCCATATCTTTGCCATTGGCGATGTGGTGCGCGGCCCCATGCTGGCCCACAAGGGTTCCGAAGAAGGGGTTATGGTGGCCGAGCGTATCGCCGGCAAGCCCGCCCAGATGAATTACGACTGTATTCCCTCGGTGATCTACACCCACCCCGAGGTGGCGGCAGTGGGCAAGACCGAGCAGGAGTTGAAGGCGGATGGCACGCCCTACAAGGCCGGCGTATTCCCCTTCGCAGCCAGCGGCAGGGCCCTGGCCTCCAATGACTCTGACGGCATGGTGAAGATACTCGCCCATGCGGACACCGACAGGATACTGGGCTGCCACGTGGTAGGCCCGTCGGCGGCCGACCTGGTGCAGCAGGTGGTGATCGCCATGGAATTCGGCTCCAGCGCCGAGGATATCGGCCTCACCGTGTTCGGCCATCCCACCCTGTCGGAGGCCGTCCACGAGGCCGCCCTGGCTGTGAACGGGCATGCGATTCATATCGCCAATCGCAAACAACGGAAGTGAAATTCGCCGCTGCGTGGACAAAACCATAATCCCCGGCACGCATTGGCTACAGGCGGGAAGGCACAGTGAATCATCTCACCCTGGTTTCCCATAACAAGCAGAGCAGCAACCGAGAACAGGATAGCAAATGAACCTTCATGAGTATCAGGGCAAGCAGCTGTTTGCCGAGTACGGGTTGCCGGTTTCCAGGGGTTATGCAGTGGATACCCCCGAAGAAGCGGCAGCAGCAGCGGAGAAGATCGGCGGGGATATGTGGGTGGTAAAAGCCCAGGTTCATGCCGGCGGTCGCGGCAAGGCGGGCGGGGTAAAGCTCATCAAGAGCCCCGACGAGGCGCGCCAATTTGCTGCCCAGTGGCTGGGCAAGAACCTGGTCACCTACCAGACCGATGCCAATGGCCAGCCGGTGAGCAAGATTCTGGTTGAGACCTGCACTGATATCGCCGACGAACTGTACCTGGGTGCCGTGGTCGATCGCGCCTCGCGCCGGGTGGTCTTCATGGCTTCCACTGAAGGCGGCGTGGAAATCGAGAAGGTGGCCGAGGAGAGTCCCGAGAAAATCCTGCGCGCGACCATAGACCCGCTGGTGGGAGCGCAGCCCTACCAGGGCAGGGAGCTGGCTTTCAAACTGGGCCTGCAGGGCGACCAGATCAAGCAGTTCGTGAAGATCTTCCTGGGCCTGTCGCAGATGTTCCAGGAAAAGGACCTGGCGCTCATTGAAATCAACCCCCTGGTGATCACCGAGGCCGGTGACCTGCACTGCCTGGACGCCAAAATCGGCGTGGACAGCAACGCCCTGTACCGGCAGAAGGCCCTGCAGGAAATGCACGACCCCAGCCAGGAGGACGCTCGCGAGGCCCACGCGGCCAAGTGGGATCTCAACTACGTGGCCCTGGACGGCAGCATAGGCTGCATGGTCAACGGCGCCGGCCTGGCCATGGGCACCATGGACATCGTGGCGCTGCACGGCGGCTTCCCGGCCAATTTCCTGGACGTGGGCGGCGGCGCTACCAAGGAGCGGGTAGCGGAGGCGTTCAAGATCATCCTGTCCGATGACAACGTCAAGGCGGTGCTGATCAATATCTTTGGCGGCATCGTGCGCTGTGACCTGATCGCCGAGGGCGTGATCGGCGCCGTGGAGGAGATCGGCGTCAACGTACCGGTGGTGGTGCGCCTGGAGGGCAACAATGCCGAACTCGGCCGCAAGGCCCTGGCCGATAGCGGCCTCAATATTATCGCGGCCAGCAGCCTCACGGATGCAGCCCAGCGAGCGGTCGAAGCAGCGGGAGGAGCGGCCAAATGAGTATTTTGATTGACAACAACACCAAGGTAATCTGCCAGGGCTTCACCGGTTCCCAGGGCACCTTCCACTCAGAGCAGGCGATCGCCTACGGCACCAAAATGGTGGGCGGCGTGACACCCGGCAAGGGCGGCCAGGAGCACCTGGGACTGCCCGTTTTCAATACCGTGGCCGATGCGGTGGCCGCCACTGGCGCCGATGCCTCCGTGATCTACGTGCCGGCTCCGTTTTGCAAGGATTCCATCCTCGAGGCGGCCAATGCCGGGATTCAGCTGATCGTCTGTATCACCGAGGGCATTCCCACCCTGGATATGCTGGAAGCCAAGATCAAGTGCGACGAGTTGGGCGTGCGCCTGATCGGCCCCAACTGCCCCGGCGTGATCACTCCGGGGGAGTGCAAGATCGGCATCATGCCGGCCAATATTCACCTGCCGGGCAAGGTGGGCATCGTTTCCCGCTCCGGTACGCTGACCTACGAGGCCGTCAAGCAGACCACCGACGCGGGCTACGGGCAGTCCACCTGTGTCGGCATTGGCGGCGACCCCATCCCGGGTTCAAGCTTTATCGATATTCTGGCCATGTTCCAGGAAGATCCGGCCACCGAGGCTATCGTCATGATCGGTGAGATCGGCGGTACCGCCGAGGAGGAGGCGGCGGCCTATATCAAGGCCAATGTCACCAAGCCGGTGGTGTCCTATATCGCCGGCGTCACCGCGCCCAAGGGCAAGCGGATGGGGCATGCGGGCGCCATTATTTCCGGCGGCAAGGGCACGGCGGACGAAAAATTCGCCGCCCTGGAAGACGCCGGGGTCAAGACCGTACGCAGCCTGGCGCAAATAGCCGCTGGACTGGCCGAGGTAACCGGCTGGTAGGCTATCGCCGGCATCGCTCCGGGCCGGGCCCGCCCCCAGGGTGGGCCTGTTTTTTGACCGGGGCTTTCCCGGCCTTGTTGGGATCGCGCTTGATCTGGCTCAACAAGACCGGTTTCCATGTTTTCCGACCGGGGGCAATCAGGTGTCGGATGACTTATAATTTCGCGGCCAAGAATGGAGGCGAGGTGCAGGCGGCACCGTCAACCATGACCGGTCCATCAGCAGGACAGCAGGCAGACGACTATGACACGCAGTATTGACCTAAGCGGCTACGGTATAACCGACACTACCGAGATCATCCACAACCCCTCCTACGAGCAGCTCTTCGCCGAGGAGACCCGTGCCGACCTGGAGGGCTATGAAAAGGGAATTGTCACCGAACTGGGTGCGGTGGATGTGCACACCGGTATCTTTACCGGCCGGTCCCCCAAGGACAAGTTTATTGTCCTGGACGACGTCAGTCGCGAGCATATCTGGTGGAACAGTCCTGAATCCCCCAATGACAACAAGCCGATTTCCCCGGAAGACTGGCAGGTACTCAAGAAACTGGTCTCGGACCAGTTGTCCGAGAAACGCCTGTTCGTGGTGGACACTTTTTGCGGTGCCAACGAGAACAGCCGCCTGAAGGTGCGCTTCGTTATGGAGGTGGCCTGGCAGGCGCACTTCGTCAAGAACATGTTTATCCGGCCCACCGAGGAAGAACTGGCCAACTACGGTGAGCCCGACTTCGTGGTCCTCAACGGCTCCAAGACCAGCGATCCCGACTGGCAGTCCCACGGCCTCAACTCCGAGGTCTTCACGGTCTTCAACATGACCGAGAAAATGCAGATCATCGCCGGCACGTGGTACGGCGGCGAGATGAAAAAGGGCATGTTCGCGATGATGAACTACTACCTGCCCCTGCAGAATATGGCCTCCATGCACTGCTCCGCCAATGTCGGTGAAAAGGAGGATGTGGCCATCTTTTTCGGGCTGTCCGGCACCGGCAAAACCACCCTGTCCACCGATCCCAAGCGCCGCCTGGTAGGGGACGATGAGCACGGCTGGGATGACGATGGCGTGTTCAATTTCGAGGGCGGCTGCTACGCCAAGACCATAGATCTGGATCCGGAAAGCGAACCGGATATCTACAAGGCCATCCGCCGCGATGCGCTGCTTGAAAACGTGGTCGTGGACGAGCAGGGTAAGATCGATTTTTCCGACCGCTCCATCACCGAGAATACCCGGGTTTCCTACCCGATTTATCACATCGACAACATTGTCAAGCCGGTGTCGCGGGCCGGTCATCCCACCAAGGTGATTTTCCTGACCGCAGACGCCTTCGGGGTGCTGCCCCCGGTATCCATACTGGATCACGAGCAGACCAAGTACCACTTCCTGTCGGGCTTTACCGCCAAGCTGGCCGGCACCGAGAGGGGGATCACCGAGCCGGTACCGACCTTTTCGGCCTGTTTTGGCAAGGCCTTCCTCACCCTGCACCCGGTGATTTACGGCAAGACCCTGGTGTCGCGCATGGATGCGGTGGATGCCAAGGCCTACCTGGTCAATACCGGCTGGAACGGCACCGGCAAGCGCATCTCCATCAAGGATACCCGGGCTATCATCGACGCCATCCTCGACGGCTCCATCGAAAATGCCCAGACCAGGCAGCTGCCCATTTTCAACCTCACAATCCCGCTGCAGTTGCACGACGTGGATGCCGGCATCCTGGATCCCCGGGATACCTACCAGGATGAGGCCGAGTGGGAAGTCAAGGCCAGGGACCTGGCCGCGCGCTTTATCAAGAACTTCGAGCTGTTTAGCGGCAATGAAGAGGGCAAGTCCCTGGTAGCCGCCGGCCCGCAACTGTAAGTCACTCGCGGGCGGCTTGTGCCGCCCCTTTTCCCCCCCATATGCCTGACCGGCTCTTGAAAAAGCCCGGTGGCGTCCCCATGTCTGGCCCATCCAGTAGAGATACCTGGCTACAACCCTGAACCAACGAGAGGATCCCATGACAGCAGACGTACGCAAGGAAACCCTGGGTTTCCAGACCGAGGCCAAGCAGCTTCTTCATCTGATGATTCACTCCCTGTACTCCAACAAGGAGATTTTCCTGCGCGAGCTGATCTCCAACGCCAGCGACGCCATCGACAAGCTGCGCTTCGAGGCCCTGGCCGATGACAGCCTGTTGGAGGGGCAGGGGGACTACCGGATTACCGTGGACCTCGGCAAGGACAAAAAGCACCACACCATCACCATCAGTGATAACGGCATTGGTATGAATCGTGACGAGGTGATCGAAAACCTCGGCACCATCGCCAAGTCCGGCACCTCGGCCTTCCTGGAAAGCCTCACCGGGGACCAGAAGAAGGACTCCCAGCTCATCGGCCAGTTCGGGGTCGGTTTCTATTCGGCGTTTATCGTTGCCGAGCGGGTGGAAGTGCACACCCGCAAGGCCGGCGAAGCCGCTGACCAGGGTGTGCTGTGGGAGTCCCACGGGGAGGCCGAATTCTCCATAGAACCCAGGCCCAGGGAGCAGCGCGGCACCAGCATCACCCTGTACCTGAAGAAAGACTGCGAAGAGTTTGCCGATGACTGGCGGGTGCGCAGTGTCATCAAGAAGTATTCCGACCACATTTCCGTACCGGTGATGATGGCCAAGCCTCCGGCGCCGCCGGCGGAGGGCGAGGAAGCCCCCAAGGACGCCCCGGTTGAGTACGAGGCCGTCAACGAGGCGACCGCCCTGTGGACCCGGCCCCGCACCGACATCAGCGATGATGAGTACAAGGCCTTCTACAAGCATATCTCCCACGATTTTGAGGACCCGCTGACCTGGTCGCACAACAAGGTAGAGGGCAAGCTGGAATACACCAGCCTCCTCTACCTGCCGAAGAAAGCGCCTTTTGACCTGTGGAACCGGGATATGAACCGGGGTCTGAAACTGTATGTGCAGCGCACTTTTATCATGGACGAGGCCGAACAGTTCCTGCCCAACTACCTGCGTTTCGTCAAGGGGATCGTGGATTCCAATGACCTGTCCCTGAATGTGTCCCGGGAAATCCTGCAGCAGGACCCCGCCGTGGAGTCCATGCGCGGTGCCCTGACCAAGCGGGTGCTGGATATGCTGGCCAAGCTGGCCAAGAAGAAGACTGGCGATGAATTCGCCACTTTCTGGAAAGAATTCGGCCAGGTCCTGAAAGAGGGCCCGGCGGAGGACATGGCCAACAAGGAGAAGATCGCCAAACTGCTGCGCTTCAGCACCACCCATACGGACAAGCCCGAGCAGGACCAGTCCCTGGAAGACTACGTGGCGCGGATGCAGGAAAAACAGCAGAAGATCTACTACGTCGTCGCGGAGAGTTTCGACACTGCCAAACACAGCCCGCACCTGGAGGTATTCCGCAAGAAAGGCCTGGAGGTCTTGCTGCTCAGCGACCGTATCGACGACTGGCTGATGAATCACCTGCAGGATTTCGATGGCAAGCAATTCCAGGATGTCGCCCGCGGCGCACTGGACCTGGCGGTGGACTCCGAGGAAGAAAAGGCCGAGCAGGAAAAACTCACCAAGGAAGCCAAGGCCCTGGTCGAACGCCTGGGCAAGGTGCTGGAAGCCCGGGTCGCCGAGGTGCGCGCCACCGGCCGGCTGACCGATTCCGCTGCCTGCCTGGTGGTGGGCGACTACGACATGGGTGCCCAGATGCGGCGCATCATGGAAGCCGCCGGCCAGCCGGTGCCTGAAAGCAAGCCGATACTCGAAATCAATCCCGGCCACCCGCTGGTGAAAATGCTCGACCAGGAGGCGGACGAGGAGCGTTTCGCGGACCTGGGCAACATCCTGTTCGACCAGGCCAACCTGGCCGAGGGCGGGCAGCTCAAGGACCCGGCCACCTACGTGGCGCGTATGAACAAGTTGCTGCTGCAGTTGAGCGGCGGCTGAATGCCTGAGAGCCGTGCTGCCGCTGCTGGCGGCGGCAGCGCGCAACGGGAGCCAGGCGCATGATCCTCACCATATGGCGCCACGGCCAGGCGGGCTGGGCGGCCAGTGACCGGCGGCGCGAGTTGACCGATCGCGGTACCGACGATATCGGCTTTGCCTGCCCGCAGTTTCACGCGGCCTGCGAGGCCCGCCAGTTGCCGCCCCCCGACCTGATTCTCCACAGCCCCTGGCTGCGCACGACGCAGACAGCGGGCATTCTCGCGTCCGCCTTCACCCATGCCCGGTTGCGCAGCCACCAGGCGCTGCAACCGGGCAGCAGACCGCCGCAGGTGGATACCCTGCTGGAGTCGCTGCTCAGCGGCCAGGATTGTCCCCGTCACCTGCTGCTGGTGTCGCACCAGCCGCTGGTTTCCCAGCTTGTCGAGCGTTACCTGGGGGAACCCGGGCAGGTGCCGGCACTGTCCCCGGGCGCTCTGGCCACCCTGGAGCTGGAGGCCGTCGGCCCCGGCGTCGGGCGGCTCCTGTTCTGGGCCATGCCGCCCGAATACGAGACCAGCATATGACTGATGCCGCGCCGCGCGAGCTGAGCTGGCGGGTCAATGGCCTGCGCCTGGCGGGTCTGGCCTGGGGAGACCCCGGCGCCAGGCCCTTGCTGGCGCTGCACGGCTGGTTGGACAACGCCGCCAGCTTCAGCCGGCTGGCGCCGCTGCTGGAGCGGCACCAGGTGGTGGCAGTGGACCTCACCGGCCACGGTCGCAGCGACCGGCGCTCGGCCGATGCCGGCTACCAGATCTGGGAAGACCTGCCAGAACTCACGGGGGTACTGGACACCCTGGGCTGGGAGACCTTCGACCTGCTGGGGCACTCCCGCGGTGCGGCCATAGCCAGCCTGCTGGCGGCGGCCTTCCCGGAGCGGGTTGCCAGGCTGGTATTGCTGGACGGTCTCACCCCGGAACCGGTGGCGGAGGATCTTTTTCCGTCACAGCTGCGTAAGTATGTCGAGGACAGACACTATTGGCAGGCCCGCGACAACCGGGTCTACGCCAGTATCGAGGCTGCGGTGGCCAGCAGGGCGGGAGAAAAACTGTCCACTGAGGCGGCGGAGGTGCTGGTGCGGCGCAACCTGCAGCCCTGCGAGGGGGGCTACACCTGGACCACCGACCTGCGACTGCGCGGCGCCTCCGCGGTAAAATTGACTGCTGGCCAGATTCGGGCAGTATTGGGGGGCTTGTCCATGCCCACTCTTTTGCTCATGGCTGAAGACGGCCTGGGCAAACGTCCCGCACTGGCCGCAGCTGCGCGGCAATCCATCGCCAACCTGCAACTGGAGACTGTCGCGGGTGGCCATCACTGCCACATGGAGGCGCCGGTGGTGGCCGTGGCCAGCAGGATCAACCGGTTTTTGCAGCAATGAGAAGTATGGGAGCGACATGGCATTAGGAACAACCTTGCACCGGCGTTGCCGCCGCGCCGCAACGCTGGCGGTTCTGGTTTTCGCCGCGGGTGCCGCGCAGGCTGAAACCGCGGCGGAGTTGTTGCAGCAGCTCAACGATTTCCCCCATGCCAAAGCGCTGGATTTCAGTGAATCCCAGGTGCGCGATTACGAAGTGGGACTGGGGGCCATAAGAAAGGTGGGCGGCGCCTGGACATTCAAGCGCAGTGAGCGCCTGGACGGCCTCCTGACCCGATATACCTGGCAGATCGTGGACGGTTTTACCTCGCTGGAGGTGCTGGACGAGCTGGAGGCCACCATAGCCGAACGCACCAAGGGGGAGTTGCTGTTCGCCTGTGACGGCCGCGCCTGCGGGCCGGGGGTGCAGTGGGCCAACCGGGTGTTCCAACAGCGCCTGTTGTACGGCCGCGAGGAGTTACAGCGCTACCGCGTATACGCCATGGGCGACGAGCCCTTTGACCTGCTGCTGGTATACAGTGGTTCCCGCACCGCCGACCGCCAGTACCTGCACGCGGAACTGCTGCAGGTGACGGGCGACTAGCGCTTCATTTGCAGCAGGGAGAGGAACTCTTCGCGGGTTTTTTGCTCGCTGCGGAAGGTTCCCAGCATGGCAGAGGTCTTCATCACCGAGTTCTGCTTTTCCACTCCGCGCATCATCATGCACATATGCTGCGCTTCTATGATCACGCCGACCCCCTCGGCATCCGTGACCTCCATGATGGTAGTGGCGATCTGCGTGGTAAGTGCCTCCTGTATCTGCAGGCGCCGTGCGTACACGTCGACGATGCGGGCCACCTTGGACAGGCCCAGCACCTTGCCGGTGGGTATGTAGGCTACGTGGCACTTGCCGATGAACGGCAGCAGGTGATGCTCGCACAGGGAGTAAAGCTCGACGTCCTGGACCAGGATCATCTCGCTGGAATCAGAGGGAAACAGGGCGTTGTTCACCACTTCCTCAACTGATTGCCCGTAGCCGCGGGTCAGGAACTCGAAGGCCTTGGCGGCGCGCTTGGGGGTATCGGCAAGACCCGGCCGGTGCAGATCCTCGCCTATGGCTTCGATGATTTTTGCCCAGTGTTGCTCCACCGCATCTGCTCCTTTGGCGAAGTGAAAAGGCCGACCCCAGGGGGCCGCAAGGCAGGGGATAGTAGCAACCCCCACGGGAACAGGCAATTGGCTACTCCAGCCGCATGATCGGGTACACTTGCGCCATGGATACCGATATTAATCCCGAAGGGCGTCCTGCAACCGTGGGCCAGGCGCTGGAGTACTGCAGCCGGGAGCTGCAGGACAGCGATGTATGTTTCGGACACGGCACCGACAACGCCTGGGACGAGGCGGTGCAACTGGTGCTGGCGGTGGCTGACCTGCCGCTGGATTCCGACGATGGCGTGCTGCCGCACCCGCTGGAGGCCGCCGCCTGGGAGCGGCTGCAGTCCCTGTTGCGGCAGCGCATACAGGACCACAAGCCCTTGCCCTACCTGCTGGGCCGGGCCTGGTTCGCGGGCCTGGAGTTCGGCTGTGACGAGCGGGCCATCATTCCCCGTTCGCCCATCGCCGAGCTGATACTCAACGAGTTCCAGCCCTGGTACAGCGGTCCCGCCCCGCGGCGGGTACTGGACCTGTGTTGCGGTGGCGGCTGCATCGGGCTGGCGGTGGCGCACTATTATCCGGAGGTCGCTGTAGACCTGGTCGATATAGACCCCGGGGCACTGGCGCTGGCGCGCGAAAATGCCGCCTCCCTGGGGCTGGCCGAGCGGGTGAACATTATCGAGTCCGACCTGTTCGCGGCCCTGGACGGGCGGCGCTACGACCTGATTCTCAGCAATCCTCCCTACGTCGACAGCGAAGACCTGGCGGCCCTGCCCGGGGAGTTCCGGTACGAGCCGGAGCTGGCGCTGGGTTCCGGGGTCGACGGTCTGGACCTCACCCGGCGACTGCTGGCTGCCGCAGCCTCCCACCTGGTAGATACCGGCCTGTTGGTGGTGGAGGTAGGCAACAGCTGGCCAGCCCTGGAACGGGCCTATCCGCGGGTGCCCTTCACCTGGCTGGAGTTCGAGCACGGCGGCCACGGGGTTTTCGCCCTGACTGCGCAGGAGCTGCAAGATTACGGCGCAGGCTTGCGTGGATAGCTTTATAATAGTGGGCTTTTGCGGACGGGCACGGGCGTAACATGGCAGGCAATACAATCGGTAAACTCTTCACGGTCACCAGCTTCGGTGAGAGCCACGGCCCGGCCCTGGGATGCATCGTGGACGGCTGTCCGCCCGGCCTGGAACTGGCCGCCGGCGACCTGCAGGGAGACCTGGACCGCCGCAAGCCGGGTACGTCCGGTTCACCACCCAGCGGCGCGAAGCCGATGAGGTGCGCATCCTGTCCGGCGTGTTCGAGGGGCGCACCACCGGTACGCCCATCGGCCTGCTCATAGAGAACACCGACCAGCGCTCCAAGGACTACTCCAATATCAAGGACACCTTCCGGCCGGCCCATGCCGACTACAGCTACAACCAGAAATACGGCTTTCGCGATTACCGGGGCGGCGGCCGTTCCTCCGCCCGGGAAACCGCCATGCGGGTGGCGGCGGGGGCCATAGCGAAAAAGTACCTCGCCTGGCGCTACGGCATCCAGATTCGCGGTTACCTGGCCCAGTTGGGACCCATCGTGGCCGAGGCCCTGGATTGGGACACCGTGGAAACCAATCCCTTCTTCTGCCCGGACCCGGCTAAAGTAGCGGAGATGGAGGTGTTCATGGCGGCCCTGAACAAGCGCGGGGATTCCATAGGGGCGCGCATTAATGTGGTTGCCACGGGGGTAATGCCCGGCCTCGGGGAACCGGTATTCGATCGCCTGGATGCCGATATCGCCCACGCCATGATGGGAATCAACGCCGTGAAGGGCGTGGAAATCGGCGCCGGCTTCGCCAGCATCGAGCAGCATGGCAGTGAGCACCGCGACCTGCTGACGCCCGCCGGCTTTGTCGGCAACAATGCCGGCGGCATCCTGGGTGGGATATCCAGCGGCCAGGACATCACGTGTCAGCATAGCCCTCAAGCCCACCTCCAGCATCCGCCAGCCCGGCGCTACGGTGGATACCGCTGGCAATGCCATGGAGATGTCCACCCACGGCCGCCACGACCCCTGCGTGGGTATCCGTGCCACCCCCATCGCCGAGGCCATGCTGGCCATCGTGCTGATGGACCACGCCCTGCGCCACCGCGGCCAGAACATGGACGTGCAGTGCGACACCCCGGTGCTGCCGGCTGCCGCGTCGCCCTCGGACAGCTGACGGCCGGGCGATGAGCAGGGCCCGTCGCCGTTATTACCGCAGCGTCGTCATCAGCGTCCTGGCGCTGGCGGCGCTGTTGTGGGTGGCGGTAGACCAGTTCGGGATCAGTGGCGCGGAAATACGCGAGCTGGCGCTGACCAGCCTGCTGGTATTGCTGCTGGTGATCGTCGCCGCCGCCGCGACGGTAGCGGCATGGATGCTGCTGCGCAAGCTGTCCAGGCGCGACTGAGGGGGTATTCAGCCCTGGTGGTAGTTGCCGCGCTCCAGCTCTATTTCCAGGGTCATGGTCTCGGCGATCTCATCCAGGCTTTCCTGCAGGTCATCCAGGTCCAGCTGTGCGGGAATTTCCGCGTCTATTCGCGAGTGGAACAGCATTTCCGCACTCATGGGCGCGCTGCTAACGTGGCTGTCCATTTCCACCACATTGACCTGCCGCTGGGCGAGGGCGCGGGAAATCTCCCGCACGATACCCAGGCGGTCCGGCCCGATTACCGTCAGGGTGATATTGCGGCCGCTGCTCGCTACCGGCGCAGAACTGGCCGGCGTGACCCGCACGCTGAGCCCACTGGCGGACATTGCCTTGAGCTCTGCCTCGAGTTGCCCGGCGCACTCACCGGGCAGGGACACCAGCACCAGGCCGGCAAATTTACCGCCCAGTTGTGAAAGCCTGCTCTCCAGCCAGTTGCCCCGGTTGCTCTCGATCACACGAGCGAGCTGTTCCACCAGCCCGGGGCGGTCGTCCCCTATGAAGGTGACGATGAAGGAAGTTTCCACTGATTTGACTCCACTTTCGCTGGCGCAGGCCGTATATTAGCGCGCATTCGGATATTACAGAAGGGAGGGAGTCCCGCGGGCCGCGTCCGGCGATGGCGGTGTCGCGAGGCAGCAGTGACGGCCATGGCGGATTTTGTCGAGGTACCGGTAGAGCGCCTGCAGCCCGAGGTATTGCAGGCCCTGCTCGAAGAGTTCGCCAGCCGGGACGGCACCGATTACGGCGAGCGGGAACTCAGCCTGGAGCAGAAAGCAGGGGAGTTGCGTATGCAACTGGCGCGGGGTGAATTACAGTTGTTGTACGATACTGACAGCGAGAGTTGGGACCTGCTGCCGCCCGAGAGCGCCGCGCTGTTGCTGGAAGACTAGCGATTTACTGGCCATGAATCCCGAAGCAGATCATATCCTGGACGCCTCCGGCCTGTATTGCCCCGAACCGGTCATGCTGCTGCACAAGCGCATTGCCGAGATCGCCGCCGGGGACACCCTGCTGGTGCTGTCCACCGACCCGGCCAGTCTCCGCGATGTCCCCAAGTTCTGCCATTTTCTCGGCCACGACCTGCTGCGCCAGGACGAGGCGGACGGCCACTATCGCTTCCTGTTGCGCAAGGCTGGCGATGACACGGAGGCGCCCGGGTGAGCGCGGCGTTGCCGGCCGCGGCCTGCGAGGATGGCTTCCGGGCCAGCCGCCTGGAGCAGCTGTTCAGGGATTGCTTCGCCGCCCGCTGGCGCACCCTGCTGGTGGGTGGCGCCCGGGAGCCCTTTTACCAACCGGCGCCGAACGACGCCGGTTTTCACCTGCTGCATTATCGCCTGGACTATTTCGCCAGCGCCCTCCACGAGGTGGCGCACTGGTGCATCGCCGGTGCGGAGCGCCGGCAGCTGCCGGACTTCGGCTACTGGTACGCGCCCGATGGGCGTAACGCTGCACAGCAGCGCGCCTTTGAGGCCGTCGAATACAAGCCCCAGGCGCTGGAGTGGTTCTTCTCCCGCGCCAGTGGCTACCGCTTTCGACTCAGCAGTGACAACCTGGCAGCCCGCGGGGACGAGAATACGGCTTTCGCCCTGCGGGTACTGGAACAGGCCAGGCACTGGCGGGACGCGGGCCTACCGACCCGGGCCAGGCTGTTTTTTGCGGCGCTCAGCGAGGCCTTCGGCACCGGGCTGAAGGCGGATGCCCTGGGCTTCGAACTGGAAGAGCTGCGGTGAGCAACCACCCTGCTGTCACAGCTGGCCGGAGCCTGGTAGCGTGACACTGCGCATCCTCGCCGACGAGAATATCCCCGCCGTAGAGCATTACGTGGGCGCGCTGGGCCGGGTTGAGCGCTGCAACGGCCGCACCCTGGGCAGCGCGCAGCTGGCGGGCGTGGATGTACTGCTGGTGCGCTCGGTTACCCAGGTGAATGAACAGCTGTTGGCCGGCAGCGGGGTGCGTTTCGTGGGCACCGCCACCAGTGGTGTGGATCACGTGGACCGGGCCTGGCTGCAGCGCCGGGGCATAGGCTTCCGGCATGCCCCGGGATCCAATGCCAACTCGGTGGTGGAGTATGTACTGGCGGCTGTCGCCGCAGTGGGCGAACACCTGGAGAAATTGCTTGCCGGGGGCAGCGTGGGTATCGTCGGTTACGGCCATATCGGCAGGGCGGTGGCCGCCCGGCTTGAGCGGCTGGGTATTCGCCACAGGGTGTACGACCCCTGGCTGGACCAGCACAGCCTGCCGCAGGCCGCCAACTGGGATGAGCTGCTGGGTTGTGACGTAATCTCCCTGCATCCGGAATTGACCCTGGAGCGGCCCTGGCCCAGCTTCCACCTCCTCGATGCCAGGGCGCTTTCCCGCCTGCAACCGGGCTGCCTGCTCATCAATGCCAGCAGGGGAGCCGTGCTCGACAACGCCGCGCTGCGCGAGTACCTGGCGGACCATAACACCGTGGATGTGGTGCTGGATGTGTGGGAGGGCGAGCCCCGGGTCGACCCCCGGTTACTGCGGCAGGTGCAGCTGGGAACCGCCCATATCGCGGGCTACAGCCTGGACGGCAAGCTGCTCGCCACGCGGATGCTGGTGGAGGCCATGAGCGCGCACCTCGGCATACCCTGGCAGGACCCGGGCAGCGCGGCGGGTGAGCCGCCCCCATTACCGTGGCAGAGCAGCTGCAACCGGCTGCGCTGCTGCGCCACTTGCTGCGTGCCCGCTACCGCATAGAGGAGGACGACCGCGCGCTGCGCGAGGTGGCGCTGGGCGATCCCACCACGGCGCCGGCGGGTTTTGATCGCCTGCGCCGTGACTACCCGCCGCGCAGGGAAGTGTGCGGCAGCCGGGTGTTGATCCAGAATCCCTCCTCTGCCGCCCGGGACATCCTGGGCGGGCTGGGTTGCCTGCTACAGGAGCACGAATCATGAGCGCGATTCTGCATATAGGGCTGATCGTCAACCCGCTGGCCGGCCTGGGGGGCAGCCTGGGTCTGAAGGGCAGCGATGGCGCCGAGCTGCAGGAGCGCTTTGCCCGCCTCGAGCCCGCCCAGCGGCACCGGGCCCTGGACAGGGTGCAAAGGGCGCTGGGCGCTATCGCCGGGCTGGAGCAGGGGGTGCGTATCACCACCTGGGGCGGCACCATGGGCGCCGAGGTAGTGCAGGCGCTGGACCTGCCCTGCGAAATAGCCGGTAGCGCCGACGCAGCCACCAGTTCCGCCGCGGATACCCGCCGGGCCGCCCAGGCCCTGGTGCAGCGCGGCGTCGACCTGATTCTCTTTGCCGGCGGCGACGGCACCGCCAGGGATATCTACGATGTGGTTGGCGCCACGGTGCCGGTGCTGGGCATACCGGCAGGGGTCAAGATGCATTCGGGGGTGTTCGCGGTATCGCCCGAGGCGGCCGGTGAATTGCTGGTGCAACTTGTCCGGGGCGGGCTGGTGGGCCTGACCCTGCGGGAGGTGCGCGACATCGACGAGGAGGCCTTTCGCCACGACGTGGTGCGCAGCCGCTTCTACGGGGAGATGCTGGTGCCCGGCGAGGGGCGCTATCTGCAGCATACCAAGGTAGGCGGCAGGGAGAGCCCGGACCTGGTGGCGGACGATATCGCCGACTGGCTGGCGGAACACATGGAACCGGGACGCACCTACCTGATCGGCCCGGGCTCGACCACCGCCGCCATCATGGCGCGCCTGGGCCTGCCCAACACCCTGCTGGGCGTGGATGTGATCCGCGATGGGCAGGTGCTGGCCACGGATGCCGACGAGGCAGCCCTGCTGGCGCAACTGGAACAGGCACCGGGAGACAGCTCCATAGTCGTCACAGTGATAGGTGGCCAGGGCAATCTATTCGGCAGGGGCAACCAGCAGTTTTCACCGGCGGTCATCCGCCGGGTGGGGCTGGACAACATCATGATCGTGGCAGCCAAGTCCAAGATCGCCGCTCTGGAGGGTCGCCCGTTGCTGGTCGATACCAACGACCCCGTCCTGGACACCGAATTGTGCGGCTGGCATACGGTCATCACGGGGTACGATGATCGCATCCTGTACCGGGTCGCGACCGGGGTCCAGGGCTGAGCCGGTCAACTGGCGCCGATGGGTGGGTGCGACAACAGGTAACTCACGCAGCGGCGCAGCATGATGCTGGAGCCGTCCGCCCTGGCGGCCCGCAACTGGCTGATATTGGTCATGCTGTGCTCCAGCACGCTGGGGGGTAGTTCCCCCGGGTCGGCGGGTTCCGCCGCAGCCAGCTGGGAGCGCGAGGACAGCAGTAAAAACGCTTTCTGGCTGAGCACCGCCTGGTCCAGTGCCTCCTGCCGGATGGTTTCCTGGAAGTTGATATAGCCGTGCTCGGCCAGCCACACCATGGCGCTGAAACCCGCCTCGAAGCGGGGGTGATGCAGGCCGAATTCATCCGGCTGGTCAGGGCCGCAGATATCCTCTACGTAGAGAATGATCTTGCGGGGGAAGGTCGCGTACAGGGTCAGGAATATTTTCGCCACGTCGCGATAAAAGTCTTCTATATGGAGGTCCGCCATCCCCGGGGGAGCCTGTAGTGCTTGAGGGAGGATAAGTGTACGCTATGCCCGAAACCCGTTCTAGCGAGGAGTCAATGATGCAAGACGACGAGTACTGGCGCGCCAAGCTGACCCCGGAGGAATTCCATGTGATGCGGGAAAAGGGTACCGAACGGGCCTTCACCGGGGAGTACTGGGATTGCAAGGAGGAGGGCGTATACCACTGCCGCTGCTGCGGCGAGCCCCTGTTCCTGTCGGACACCAAGTACGATTCCGGTTGCGGCTGGCCCAGCTTTTTCCAGCCGGCGGATGAGAACGATATTCTCGAGGAGCGCGACACCAGCCACGGCATGATTCGCACCGAGGTCATGTGCAAGAAGTGCGGCGCCCACCTGGGGCATGTATTCGAGGACGGCCCCGCGCCTACCGGGCTGCGCTATTGCATCAACAGCCTGTCGGTGAAGCTCGATTCGGGGAGTTAGAGATCCTCCAGAACGGAGATAGGCGAAGCACAAGCTGTGAGCTGACAAATAATGGAGCGGGAAACCGGGTTCGAACCGGCGACCTCAACCTTGGCAAGGTTGCGCTCTACCAACTGAGCTATTCCCGCATATCGCTGCGTGTATCCACCGCCGTGGTCGCCGGAACCGTCGAGGCTGCGCGCCCCGCCACAACCATGGCAAGGTTGCGCTCTACCAACTGAGCTATTCCCGCAATACAGACTCTTGAGGAGTGGCGTCCCCTAGGGGGTTCGAACCCCTGTTACTGCCGTGAAAGGGCAGTGTCCTAGGCCACTAGACGAAGGGGACGCATTGGTCTCAATCAAGAGGCGCGCATTGTAGGTAGAGACCCGCAGCGCGTCAAGCCCCCGGCGGGCAATTTTCCCGGGCAACTCATTGTAACTGCAGCAGTTTAGCGCGCGCGGCCCGCAGGTCCATGATTTCCCCTCGCGCGGCGGCCTCGTGGCGCAGTTCGTCCAGTTGCTGGTACAGGGCAATTTCCTCGTCGGGCATGAAATGCAGGCAGTCCCCGCCGAAAAACCACAGCAATTCCCGGGGCAGGGTGGGGGCGAAATCGGGATAGGTGGTGAACAGGCGATTCACCAGCGGCTGTGCCCGGGTATGTACATCCTCCTCGACCCGGTTGCAGCAGGTCCAGAAACCCCTGCGCCAGTTCCCTGAGTCCATCCCCCTCGGGCAGGGACGCAGTGCGTCGGGCCAGGCCGCCGGCGAACTGCTCCAGCAGGCTCAGGCAGTGGTCCAGGTACTGTTCGTCATTCATGGGCGGTGTCGTTTAGCGGGGCGAATACGGGTACAATGGCGCGCTTCATCGGCGCGCCTGGCGCCAGCGGCAATTCGCGATTATCGGACCGACATGATACCAGCACTCACCATCGAAAATCTCAGCAAGGTCTACGGCGACGGCTTCGAGGCGCTCAAGGGCATCAGCCTGCAGGTGCAGCAGGGCGATTTCTTTGCCCTGCTGGGACCCAACGGGGCGGGCAAATCCACCACCATCGGCATTATCTGCTCGCTGGTCGCCAAGACCGTGGGGCGCGTCCGTGTATTCGATGTGGATATCGACCAGGATTTTCGCCGCCGCCAAGAAGTACATAGGTATCGTGCCCCAGGAGTTCAATTTCAACCAGTTCGAAAAAGGCTTTGACATCGTCGTCAACCAGGCCGGCTACTACGGCCTGCCGCCCGAGCTGGCGCGCGAGCGGGCCGAGAAATACCTGCGGGCACTGGGCTTGTGGGACAAGCGGGATGTGCCCTCGACGAATGCTGTCCGGCGGCATGAAGCGCCGCCTGATGATCGCCCGCGCCCTGGTGCACGAGCCGAAGCTGCTGATTCTCGACGAACCCACCGCCGGGGTCGATATCGAAATGCGTCGCTCCATGTGGGATTTCCTGCAAGCAAAATCAACGCCGAGGGCACGACCATCATCCTCACCACGCACTACCTAGAGGAAGCCGAGGCCCTGTGCCGCAACATCGCCATCATCAACCACGGCGAAATCGTGGAGCACAGCTCCATAAAAGACCTGTTGCGCCGGCTGCACCGGGAAGTATTCATTCTGGACTGTGTGGAGGAGTTGCCCGAGTCCCTGGCGATCAGACGGCTTCACGGTACGTCGCATCGATGCCCACGCCTGGAAGTGGAGGTCGAGAAAGGCCAGTTCATCAACGAGGTGTTCCTGGCACTGGAGCGGCAGGGTATTCACATCAACAGCATGCGCAATCGCGCCAACCGCCTGGAGGAGATGTTTGTGAACCTGGTGGAGGGCGCCGCGTGACCCTGTCAGAACAGTACATCGCCTTTATGACGATCGTGCGCAAGGAGATCAAGCGCTACCTGCGCATCTGGACCCAGACCCTGTTGCCCTCGGCGATTACCATGTCCCTGTACTTCGTGATTTTCGGCTCGCTGATCGGTTCCCGCATAGGTGACATGGGCGGCTTCACCTACATGCAGTTCGTGGTGCCCGGCCTGATCATGATGGCGATCGTGACCAATTCCTACTCCAACGTGGTGTCCTCTTTCTTCGGCTCCAAGTTCAACAACAGCGTGGAAGAGTTGCTGGTGTCGCCCACCCCCAACTACGTGATTCTTATGGGCTACGTGGTGGGTGGCATTACCCGGGGCCTGTTCGTCGCCGTGGTGGTGACGCTGGTGTCCCTGTTTTTTACCCGCCTGCACGTGCACAGCTATTTCATCGTGGTCATCATGGTGCTGCTGACGTCGACCCTGTTTGCCCTGGCGGGCTTTATCAATGCCGTCTATGCGAACAACTTCGACGATATATCCATTATCCCCACCTTCGTGCTGACGCCGCTGATCTACCTGGGAGGCGTGTTCTACTCCATGGACCTGCTGCCGGATTTCTGGGCGGGCGTGTCCAAGCTCAACCCGCTGGTGTACGTGGTAAACGCTTTTCGCTACGGGGTGCTGGGGGTTTCCGATGTCAGCCTGACGCTGGCCTTCTCGATGATCACCGGGTTCACCGTCGCGGCTTTCACCTTCAGCATGCACCTGCTGAACTCCGGCACGCGCCTGCGGCAGTAATGGGCCCGGAAGATCATGGCGGTATGCTGCTGGGCCAACACACGCCAGTGGTGGATCACTACGCCCCGGAGCTGCTGTTTCCGATACCGCGCGACCAGGGGCGCCAGAGTATCGGCGTCACCGGCGAGCCGCCGTTTTACGGCGGCGACCTCTGGCATGCCTACGAGCTGTCCTGGCTGGACGCAGGGGGCAAGCCGCTGGCGCGGGTAGGGCGACTGTATATCCCCGCGAGTTCTCCCAATATGGTGGAATCCAAGTCGCTGCAAGCTGTACCTGAACTCATTGAACAACACGCTGCTTCGACAGTGAGCGCGATTTCGCCCGCACCGTTTGCACCGATATATCGACAGTGGTGGGTGAGGCAGTCGAACTGGAGTTGCTGGACAGCTGCGCGCCGCAACTGGCCGGCGCGGTACTCCCGGGCCAGTGCCTGGACGAGCTGGACCTGATCCCCACCCACAGCCGGCCCAGCGCGGATATTCTGGAAACGGGTACCGTGACCGCCGAGCAGCAGCTATTCAGTCACCTGTTGCGCTCCCTGTGCCCGGTTACCGGCCAGCCGGACTGGGCTACGCGTGTGGCTGCACTACCGCGGCCCGCGCATCGAGCCTGAATCACTGCTGCGCTACATCATCGCCTACCGCCACCACCAGGAATTCCACGAGCAGTGTATCGAGCGCATGTTTCGCGATATCTATACGCGTTGCGCACCGGAGTTCCTGCATATCCAGGGTTTCTACGTCCGTCGGGGCGGCCTGGATATCAACCCCTTTCGCAGCACCGACCCCCGGGCACGACCGCTTACCCGGCTCGACCGGCAGTAGTGGCCCCGGAGCCGGAATTTGGCCCGGCCGGGACTGGCAAGCGGCAGATCTTGTGGTATGATTCGCGCCCTCAACGGTGAGGTGGCCGAGTGGTCGAAGGCGCACGCCTGGAAAGTGTGTATACGGCAACGTATCGAGGGTTCGAATCCCTCCCTCACCGCCACTTAAGTAGCTGATATATCGACAATATATCAAGCCCTCGGATGTACCCTCGCGAATTTACCAGCCGCCATGGCGGCGCACTATCCCCGTGCTGCGTGCATGCCCGTATGTCTATGGAAAATTAGGCAATAGTACAGTTTGCGCTTGGCCAGGTCGCGGCTGATGGGTTAGCCTGCAGAGGCTCATTGAGATCACCTGGGTATGCTCCTGGATCGATCGCTATGAGTACGGTCGGTCCGGGTGGCGACCCGGGCCGACCAACTCCCCGATCCCCAGCAATGTTATCCCTACCACCAGAAGCGCACGGGCAGCGAAATATTGACTGTGTAGTCCGGGGAATCTTCGGTGAGGCCTACACCGGCTGACACAGCAAGTAGGGTGTGGCGTCCCAGAACCGAGGACGCACCGAATAACAACTGGGCACTATTCGTAGATGTGCCATCCACGCGGCTGCCATCGATTTTAAAATCCTCTCGAAAAGACTGCACCAGCGCTACCGACAACGATGTCGAGGGGCTGGACGCCATCGAGGCACCCAGGCTCAGGCCGATCTCATCGCCGGGTTGCAGGTCATTCTTTTCCAGCGAATGCTGATAAGACAGCGTGGCCGTAAACGCCAGCGGATCCTGCCGCTTCAAGCCGGTGAAGGAAAACCGGAAATCATCGAAACCATTGCCCAGGGGGATGCCATTGTTGACCGAGTCGCCGGTATCCGTATCCCATGTAAACCTGGCCAGCAGGTCCGGTTTCCAGCCCTCCTGGCGCAGCAGCGTTTTGGCAATACCGATGCGAATATCGCCGATGGAATCGCCGTGCTCACTGCTGTTGTCGACCGGGAAGCCGTTGAACGTGCGCAGGTGGTTTTCCTTCACGTAGCGATAGGGAATGTCGAACTCAAACTGACTCGCAAAGGGTAGCCCGATTCCACCCCTCAGGCCGGTGGTAAATTCATCGCGTTTTATTCTCTCGAAGCCGGCAGTAGTGATATCTTCAAAACCCAGCAGGATAGGGAATTCAGTGTCACGGCGGGTGTAGTCCGTGTACGGCGCAACTTCGATGACACCTTTTGGCAGCAGCAGGGCGCCCTCGATGGTCAGTGTTCTTTCCAGGGCTCGATCGGCTGCGCGTTCATCGACCACTACCGCGCCCGGTGCAGGCTGCTCTGCTTGTGCCCGGGCAACGGTAGTACCGGGTGGGGTAACACCGGTCGCGACCGGTGCCTGGCCAGGGTATGGTCGGGGTTCAGAGGCGGCGGCCGGGGACGTGCTGTTTCCTGACGCCTGTCGCTCCAGGGCATCGACCCGCCGCAAAAGTTCATCGATCACGGCGTCGCGATCCTTGATTTGCTGCAGCAGTTCCGCGTTGGAGACCTCTGCGGCGAGCAGCGGATTAATGGCGCCCAGGCTGATTGCGATTCCGAAAACCAGCGACTTTCTACTGGGGATAGGCAGTTCCATTGTGTTCATCTTTGCCTCCTGCAATTTCTTCTCTTAACAAGCCTGATGGCAACTGTATTTGAGCTCGGTAAAGCCCCTGGGAGTTATCTCTCCTGTCAATTCAGTGTTACAAAGTCAGAGGCATGGGGTAACAGCCGGTTGCCATCGCCCGCCGCTCGGTCCGGCGGGGCCTGCACGACAAAACCTACCCGTCCTATTTTGAGATACTCGATCCAGGCCTTTTCGAACTCGGCAATGGTCATCGTGCGATTGCCCCAGGCGGGATCCGCCAACAGCACCCTGTTGCCCAACTGACCGCGAAATACCACGAAGTGGTTGTATCCGAACACACTGATTGGCACCAGGATCGGTGCGCGCCTGGTGAGGTCATCGAGGCTCATCTGGCCGAAAGCCAAACCGCGATAGCCGCGCCCATCGACATAGCGCTTGAGATCGAGCAGGGAAAAACCCTGGCGTATTCTCACCAGGTCCGGGTTGGCGAGGTAGATATCGCGATCGATCAGGCCCAGCGCCACCTGTTTTTCCGTGACTGTATCGCCGTGCTGATAGCGCAGCAGCGTGGTCAAAGCCGCGGCGCCACAGCTCAGGTCCCACTCCTGCATGACGATGTTTTGCTGGCGAATCTCCAGCAATGACCGTACGGATGGTGAAGCCGCCTGGCATATATTTACCAGCAGGTAGCCCATCAGTGCGTATGTGGGAAGGCGCAGCGAGCTTGTCATTCTTTTCATTGCAGCTTTATCCCAGCTTTATCGCAATCGCAGCTTTCATGCCGGGATGATACTCCAGGCACAATTCTGCCCAAGAGCCGCAGCCCCACCACAAGGTATCGCCCCGGTGTCGGCTAACAACCGAAGACTTCACGAAATGATCGCCCTGCGCAGAATTTATAGAGATAACTGCCTGATTCGCCTTTTAATCTCGCGAAATGCGAAGGTCGAAAGACGAATCAGGCGAGGTCTCCATTGAGTTACACCTAGATCTACGGGTTCGCCAGGCCAGCTGCAGCACCTGAGGCGCTTGCCGCCGTTGCAGCCACGCCAGCGATATGGCTGGAGGCCAGCGAGGTGTTCCCCGCCACTGCGCTCGCGCCCGGTGCGACGACTGAGTCGGTCGCAGTGGCGCCAAAGCTCTCCGTATCTGAGAGCAAAGTGCCCGTGGTTTGACCGACACCAACTGCAGTTGCCACTGCCGTCGCATCCGAGTTCGAAGCAGCCTCAGCCCCTGCGGCAGAACCTATTACGAATATCACGCCGAGCTGGCCCGGCACGAGACCGATGGCCTGCGTGGTAGCTGCTGTGGCGGTGAAAGCCGACGTGATACCACCCAGAGCAGTAGCAGCCGCATTCGCGAATGCAAAGCCCCCGGCGTTGACCGCGTCCATATCAGCTGGAGATAAAGATATTTCAGCGTTGGCGACCGCTGAAAACGCCAGTACCGACGCTGCTGTGACAGTACGTAGATATTTCATAGTTAGTGCTCCTGGATCTTGTCTATATCATCATGATGTTAAGCTTCCCCTGAGGGAAGCATTTGCAACCTACACCCTTGTAAGTTGCTTTCCGCCAGCGCCCTTGCGGGTCCGGCTGGAAACCGGTTTGGCTCCTTCCCGGCTGTTGCCTGCCTGGGGCAACGGCTAGTTGGGAAAGAAGCGGGCTCCTGTTCTTTGCAGCATGTTATAGGTCAGAACGCCCGATGGCTGAACTGACGAATAACCCGAGATCTGGGTGGGGCCGACAGTCATTGTCCTGTTGATTATGTGACCCAGCGGCGTGGTGCCGTTGGTATCGTCACTCGAATCGAAGGAGGTGCTGCGACTTTCATCGCCGGTGGCGGTGGCCAGGGCATTGGATGAGATAATCCAGTTTCTGCCGTAGCCATATTGTAGCGCCGTATCGTGGCCCTGTACGTTGGCGCTGGTAACAGTACCGGTCATCGCCTGTTTTCCCGAGGCGGTCGCGACTGCCGTCATCGTCGCGTAGGGGGCAGGCAACTGAAACATGCCTGCCGACACGCTGTCCATCTGCTCTGCGGTCAGCGCCAACGCTTCAGCCTGGTTATGCTGTGAAAAAACGATTAGTGGAAGCGAGGCCAGCAGGCCGGCGGTAATACACGCGCAAGTTTTCATAGCGAATTCTCTCCTTCAATTTTTCCCGTTTTACTACGGAATTCAGCTTCCTTGTGCTGTGTACTTATAGACTGCTTTATGCAACCACGCTTGCTCATTTAGCGCTCGATTTAATAAGCGGCGCGTATCCCGGTGCAGACGCGGTTGTAAAGTTCCTTGAAAATCAGAGCCTTATACACTTATATATTGTATGGCTATTTTGCGGGTGTGTCGTAATGAGAAAATAGTCTGAACAGCCCTGTGTTCTGAGCCGGGGGAAAAGCAGCAAGGACTTACAAAAGCAGGGTTTGTTGCGCAATCCGGGCGTCCGATTCGTGTGGCAAAAATCAAACGATATACTAGTGTTACGTGCAGGTAGTGTTAATTCCGGCCAAGGCGGGGAGCATCGTATGGTTTGGGCGCGTGGAATAGTAATCGTTCTTTCTTTGTTCCTGGTCTCTGCCTGTAAGCTCAAGATTGTGCCGCAAGAGGGTGGCAACGTTACCAGCAATTCCGGGACCTATACCTGCGAACCGGGCAGCCCCTGTACAATCGATATCACCGATACGTTTTTCAACGAAACGTTTACGGCCAATGCCGCGCCCGGTTATGAGTTCCATGCGTGGAGAACGCAGAAGCGGGCGCTTTGTGCCGGTACCGCCAACTCCTGCAGCCTGTCCACGGCCCTCTTTGCAGATTATCCCGCCCTGATGGATCTGCTGGCATCGGACGAGGTTTTCTTTCTGAATCCTGTCTTTGTCAAGAAATCGAATGTACTCAGGGTTTTCGAGGCGGGCAACAGAATTAAGTACCGGGGCACCATTTCCCGGATAACAGCAGATGGCACGCGGACGGAGGAGGGCGTCAGGGCAAAACGGGAGTTTTTCGAAACCGAGAATAAGGTCGACGGCGTGCCGGTGATGCTGCACCAGTTTACGATACGACTCAACTCGGACGGCAGTGAGTTCCCCGAGGCATCGTATTATTATCAGACAGCAGGTGGTGCATGGATCGATGTAACGGACACCGCTGGTAATTTTATTGTCGACAGCTCGACTGAAACATTCGGTGCACTGGGCTATCCTTCTCCGCTTGTTCCGGGCTACGAGGACGAGATTCCCTTTCGCCTGGTGTCGCTACCGAACGTAACAAGCGCGCTTGCAACTGGCACGCTGCATCTCATCGTATCCGAAGCCCGCCGCATTGTTGTGCCGCTCGGTGCCTTCAGGGCATTGCAGGTCACTTCGACAATAGACTTGGAATTAGTTGCCGGCGAAGCAGCAGGAGCGAGACTGGAAGTCGTGCAAAAGCACTGGGTCGTTCCCCACATCGGGCCGGTCGAAATAGAGTTTTCACAACGCAGCTACGACAACCTCGGCAACTATATCGACACCTATGAATTCCGGTTTGAAGCCGTAACGATCAATTTTTAGCAGCGCACTCATTGGGGTCAATTGGGGTTGCCAACCAACCTTCTGCGCCTTCTGCTGAACCAGGCTGCCGGTCCCATCAGAAGCAGGGACATTAAGCCGACACCCCACCCGGACATCGTGGGCACCGGCTGTGTTGGATAGCGCAGCATAAGCTGGCAGGGTGGGGGAGCGTCACAGCTGAAGCTCGGAGCTGGCGCGAACATGCGCAAGGCCGTGTTTGCGCTGGCCGCCGCATTTCCGCTGCCGCCGCCGGCGGTGTACGCCTGGGCGCCCACACTGATTTCGTACACATCGCCGACCCTGCCGATCCAGGATCCTGTGGGTGCATCGCCACTGGCGGCATTGTCGCGGGCGACGGCGGGGCCTAGCGTATCCACCACGCAGTATTCCCTTCCCCTGTTCAGGGCGATGTAGTTGCTCGCAGCGGGTCGCCGGGGCTGGGCGGGAATCGAGGCGCTGGTGGCCGTGCAGGTCATCGTCGGTTCGCCCTCTATACATCCCTGGATGAATTGTTGGGGAACCAGGGAGAGCGCGGCAGTACTGGTCGATCCGGTTTCGGCCTGGGCAGTGTAACTGTCACCGGCCGCGCTGGTCTGTAGCCCGTAGTCCCATTCATACTGGATCTCGACGCATTCCCCGACCCTGGCGCCGGCATCGGGCACCAGCCGGACCTTGACGTAGCCCCAGGCGGTGGCGCTGCCGTCCCTGAACGGGTCATTGTTTTCGGATAGCGCCTCGGCTGCGGTGTTGATTTCTACCGACAATGCTTCGACTGTGGCTGCAGCGCTTGCAAATGCACTGCTGCCCCCCTGCGGCGGAATGGGCTCAGGCGGCGGCAGGGTTGGGAATTGGGCGGATACTGCCTCGCGCGCACTCTCGAAGTAGCCTGCTGCTGGCGCGCAGTAGCCCCCGACAATCAGCGCGAACACAACAGCTACCTCTCCCCCGACCTGCCTGCGGTGCAGCATGGGCCTCCCCATAGTATCGATACATCGTCGATCTATATTTTATTTATCTAAAAATCAAAATAGCGCACCAATGTCAAGCCTTTCCTCGGGCCGCGGTTTGTGGCGCCTGCGGCTGCAGGCTCACGTACGGCACTGCATCCGGCGCCTGTTTCCACGGCTTGTCGGCGGTTTACCACTTTTACCCCAGGACTGTATGGGGCATGATTAAGTCCTGCGAGGGTGCAATGAAGCGGCCTAGAGGGGATAGACCTTCAGTGCGCGGCTAAGCGGAGACATGGCGATGCCCAGACTGCGACAAGTGGCAAGGCGAGAGGCCGGGACCCTTGCCACCAAGCTGTATGACTTGCTCTTCCCCGGGCGCGACCCGGTCGCCGAGCCGGGCCGGGTTTGCCTGCGGTTCGCAGTTCGTATTCTCCCAGCATTGCAAGGCGTGCCGCTCGGTGGGCCTGGCGGAGGACAAGATCGCCGCGCTACCCAACTGGCAGCTGAGTGATGCCTACAGCCCCCTGGAGCGCGCGGTACTGGCGTACACGGACGCGCTGGTGCTGGAGGGCGGGCGGGTACAGGACGCGGTGTTCGAGGCCCTGCAGCGGTCGCTTTCCGACGAGGAAATCCTGGAGCTAACCTACATCACCGCGCTCTATGATATGCACGCGGTGATGTCGCGGGCGCTGCGGCTGGAATATGATGACATCGGGGAGCGCATCCTGGAGATCCCGGCGCCGGCGGGAGCGGAGCAGGATGCCATGGGCGTGGTCGATACTGCCCCGGGAAAATAGGAGAGCACCATGTCTTACCATCACCTGGCACTGGCCTGCCGCGATATCGGCGGCATCCACCATTTCTATGAAGAGGTCATGGGATTTGAACTGGTCAAGGTGGAAATAGGGCCGGTGCCCGGGGGCGGCAGGGCCAAGCATTTCTTCTACCGCATGGAGGACGATGCGCATTTCATCGCCTTCTGGGAACTGCGGGATGTGCCGGGAGTAGTGGATTTCGAGACCAACCTGTCCAGGGCGGCGGGCCTGCCGGACCACATCAATCATATCGCCTTCGGGGTCAGCAGTGCCGCTGAACTGCAGGCAAGGAAACAGCGCTGGCTGGAAGCGGGCCTGGAGGTGATGGAGATCGACCACAACTGGTGCCACTCGATTTACACCCGTGATCCCAACGACAACCTGGTGGAGTTCTGCCTGACCACGGGCGCATTCAGCGCGTCGGATCGCCAACGCGCCCTGGCCGCACTGACGGATGACCGCCTGGCGTTTTCTCCCGGCCCCGCGACTGTGGCAATACACAAGCCGGGCACTGCCGCCGCCAGCGAGGTGCTGGAGTAATGTCCCCCACTGCGCGCATAATAGCCCTGGTGATCGCCGCGGCGATGTTCTTTTTCAGTGTCTGGATGTACAGCCGGACCGGCGATTGGGTGGCGGTGGTCTTCGCCCTGGGCAGTGTCGCCTACGGTGTTTATTTTTTCAGTTCCGGACCTGACAGGCGGGGTTAGCCCGCGCCGCTGCCGGACAGTCCTACAGGGGAGTCGGCCCATGCCAATTCGCACCAGGTTGTTGTTCCTTGCGCTGCTGTGCAGTGTCCTGCTGGCCGGTTGCGCCGGCCTCACCACCAAAATCGACCCACCCAGCGTCAGCCTGGATAGTTTTACCAGCCTGCCCAGTGATGGCGGTGGCCCCCGGTTCGAAATCAAGCTGCGGGTGCAAAACCCCAATGAGCAGAGCCTGGACATCGCCGGCATCAGTTACACTATCGAGCTGCTGGGCAAGGAAGTGGTCTCGGGGGTGACCAATGAGGTACCCACCATAGAGGGCTATAGCGAGGAGGTAGTGACCTTGCAGGCCAGTCTCAAACTGTTCCAGCTGCTACGCCTGCTGGCGGGTCTGGGACAGACCCCGACGGATGAACTGACCTACCGCTTTGCCGCCAAGATCGATTTCCGGGGCCTGGTCCCTACCCAGCGGGTAGAGGAGACCGGACAGATCACGCTCAATTAGTCCGGGCTGGTGTTTACAGCAGGGACTGGGCGAATATCGCCAGGATGATCAGCGGGCAGACGACCCGCACCCACCAGGGCCAGATCTTCCAGAACAGCCCCCGGGCCACTTCCGGGTTGCCCTTGCGCAACTCCTGCAGCAACTGGTCGCGGTGCCAGATCCAGCCGACATAGATACAGAATACAAAGCCGATCAGTGGCTGGCTGTAGCGGGTCGTGACCGCGACAACCAGGCCGAACAGGGTATCGAAGTTGAGCAGGATAATGGTACTGGCCAGGCCGATACAGGCGCCTATTGCCAGGGCGGCCCGCTTGCGGCGCACACCGTGGGTTTCGACGGTGTAAGCCACGGGCACTTCCAGCATGGAAATGGAGGAGGTGAGGGCGGCGATGCTCATTAGGAAGAAGAAAAACAGGGAAACCAGCACGCCCGCAATGCCCATGCTGGAGAACAGTGACGGCAATACGGTGAAAATCAGGGTGTCCTCGGAGATCAATTCGCCGCCGGCGGTGAAAATCTCCACGCCGTTGTGCAGGGCCACGTACATGGCCGGCAGGACCAGGAACCCCGCCAGTACCGCGATACCGATGTCTACCCCGGTCACCAGGCCGCCGACCAGTGGCAGGTTCTGCCTGTCGTCCAGGTAGGAGCCGTAGATGAGCATGGTGCCCACGCCCAGCGACAGCGAGAAAAAGGCCGCCCCCAGCGCCTTGAGAATGAGATCCGGCGCCAGGGCGCGCCCGAAATCCGGCAGCAGGTAAACCCTGAGGCCATCCATGGCGCCATCCAGGGTCAACACGTACACGACCAGCAGCACCAGGGTCAGCAGCAGCACCGGCATCAACCGGGATGACCAGCGCTCGATGCCATCCTGCACCCCCCGGGCGATGATGGCGACCGTCAGTCCCATGAACACCAACATCCCCAGGATATTGCGCTCCAGGGAAAAATCCGTCAGCCACAGGGCCAGTGAGTCGGCGCCCGCCAGGGTAGCCAGCGAGGCGATACAGAACGCCATCATCCAGCCGGCCACGATGGCATAGAAACTGAGAATAAGACTGGCGACGATGAGCCCGATCAGGCCGGTGGTGCCGCCTATGAGGCGCTGCGGCCTGGTATTGGAAAGTTGTCGCAGGGCGGTGACAGCGTTGGCGTGGGCATGGCGGCCTATGATCAGCTCGGCCATCAGGGCGGGGTAGGCCAGGGTGAATGCCACGATGAGGTAGACCACCAGGAAAGCGGCTCCACCATTGCTGGCCGCCTGGGTGGGAAAGCCCCATATATTGCCCAGCCCCACGGCGCTGCCGGCAGCGGCCATGACAAAGCCAAAGCGGGAGCTGAATTCGCCTCTTGCCGACGCCATAGCACGTCCTGTGATTTATTTTTAGTGTACTGCGAGTGTAGCACGATGTGCGCGCAACACGCAGAGGCTAATTGCCTGTCTCGGCCTTGCAGGGCCGGTAGCTGCCGGTGGCCTGCTTGTTGATGCCGAACAATTTCATGGTCAGTTCCGGAATCAGCATCAGGGCGGCGGAGGCCGCGTCGGCAACAGCGTTTACCGGGGAGATACTGGCCTGGGGTTTACTCATCTCCCCGCGCAGCCGCACCTCGGAGGGGACCTGCAGGGTGCGCGATTTGGAGAGCGGGGTGATGCGCAAGTCCATGGTCTGGTTGACCAGGTCGAACTTCGCCGTGCCGGTGGCGACCATTTTCGAGGACTCGATATACAGGCTGTCGGTGCTGGCGACGCCCTGGCTGAACTGGAATTTTGCCATGGTGCAGTCGATGTGGGTGGACTCCTCGGCCATCGCCCCGGAGTAGATCCAGGCCAGCAGGTCAGTGGCGAGCAGGTCGTAGGCCGCGCCCTCGATCACCGCATTCTCCAGGGCCAGGGCCAGGCTGCCGTTGAGGTTGGCAATCAAGTCCTGGGCGTTGTCCCCGGTGAGGGTCAGCCCCCCGAGTATGGTCAGGGCGCCACTGGCGCTGCTCTTGACGCCGACGTCCGCAAGAATCGCGGCGACCGGCAGGGCGGTGGCGCTCGCCGCCAGGCTGATGGCGGCGGGCCTGGCCTGGATGTCGACGATACCGCGCAGCTCCGCCAGCGCATTGCCGTAGGAAATGGCGAAGTTTTCCAGCGTATAGCGGTGGTCGATGCCGGTCACCCGCAGGGCCAGGCTGTCGATGTGGGTGTTGTCGCCGCTGATGCCGCCAATGTTGATGGCGGCATCGATGGGAAAACCGGGCGGTGAGCGGCGCAACTCTTCCATCGGCTCCAGCTGTTCGGCATCCGCCGGGGCGCCCGCTGCGGCCACCAGGCTTTGGCGCACGTTGAACAGGTCCTGCAGGTACAGGTGCGGCGTATCCAGCGATACCTGCAGGCTGTGGACAGCGCCTTCGCTAAAGGCGATGACCGTGTCGGCGCGCAGCAGGTTGCGACCGATTGCAGTCCTCAGTACACCGTGGATCCCCGCAGTGGAGCTGCTGACGCTCAGTTCGGCGTCCAGCGGTTGTAGCGGCAGGCCGGTCAGGGTCTGCAGCACATCGGGATCGCTGATGCTGGCGCTGGCCTCGATGGTCGGCTCGGCCAACCCTGTCAGGTCCTGCACCTGGCCGCGGGCCTCAAAGTTGAAGCCTTCCGACTGCACCGTGGCGAGTATATCGCGCAGTTGATAGCGCGCCCCTTGCTGGGTGAGTTGCGCGCTGGCCAGCAGGGGGCCCAGCACGGGAGCCCTGGCGGCGGTGTATTGGGACAGGGCGCTGGTATCGCTGAGTTCGAGGCGGAGTTTGGCTTGCAGCCTGGCAAGGGGCAGCTCCCGGCCGGGCTGCAAGACCGCGCTGACGCCATCCGCATTGAGCGCCAGGTCACTGCCGGTAATAGCCAGGCTGCCGTCGCTGAGCTGCAGTTCTTGCAGGGTTCCCGCCAGCCTCCCGCCGGCCCGTATCCGGTGGTAGGGGGGGAGTTCCCGGCCCAGCAACGGGCCCAGCTGCGCCGAGTCCGGCACCACGCCCTCCAGCAGCAGCTCGACGCCACTGGCCGCCAGCGCCGCCTGTTCGTCGCCGCCGGGCAGCAGGATGCTGGCCACCTTCCCGCTGGCCCGCAATTGGATGGACTCGGGAGCGCCGGTTTCAAACACCAACTCCTCGATGGCAATGGCCCGTTGGTCACCGGAAATATTGCCGCTGGCCCGCCAGGGGCCGGGATCGTAGGGTAACTCACCCAGCCACTCCTGCAGCACCGCCAGCGAAGGGCCCTGGGCATCGACGAATACCGTGTTGCCAGTGTCCGCCTTGCCGTCGTCCGGCTCGTAGAGTTTGATGGAGCGGCCGCTGAGGGCCAGCTGCAGCCCGGTATCGCTGCCCGTGTTGAGGAGGAAGGATTCAATCACCGGCTTATCGAGGCTGCCACGCAGTTGCACACTGCTCTGGGCCCGCCCCAGGCCGGGCAACTCCAGGTCCAGCCAGTCCACCAGGTAGGCAACAGAGGCCAGCTCGCCATTTGCGGCCAGGTCTATGCGGCTGTCACCGTCCCAGCTGTAGGCCAGTTCGCCGCCGGCTTCGAAGCCGTACTCGGGCATATTATCCAGCACAAAGTGCGCGCCGGAGAGCACGAAGCCCGCCGCATCGCCGACCACCCTGCCGTTGAGCTGCAGGCTGCCGGCGAGCTTATCGCCGCCCTCAAACCCCTTGAGAAACTCGCTGATATCACGGTAGGCGGCATCCAGCGCAAAATCGTACTGAAAGTCCCGGCTGTCGCCACGCAATACCCCCTTGACCTCGACCCGGCTGCCGCTGACGGGTGCGTTGAAGGCGATGCGGGCAGTGGTTTCCGCCTGGCCGCTACCGCTTTGCAGGGCGAGAATCTCCAGCGCGATGTCCAGCGGTTCACCGCCGTAGTCGGCGCCGGCCGAGGCCAGGTAGTGACCGGTCCGCTGGCGGTCGCCGCGCACGTTCTTGAGGGGAAAGATCCAGGTGTTGGCAGCGGCCGTGATCATGTGCACCTGCCCCAGCTGCAGGGAGCCGGGCAGCCAGTCGAGGTAGCCCAGCCACTGGGTGGGGGCGGGGGGCGCCGATTCACCCTGCTCGGAGACGAAGATCATCAGGGACTCCGCCCGCAGGCTGGAGTCCAGCAGGGGGCCCCGCGGCCAATCGCCCCAAGACAGGGTGGCGGCCATATCCAGCAGGGAGACCAGCGCCGGGCCCTCGCCGGACGCCGGCAGCAGGTGGATCTCGTCCGCCTCGAGGGTGCCCGCGTAGGTATCGATGTGGGGGTTGCGCAGGTACAGGCGCAGGTCGGTAAAGGTAGCCATCGTCCAGTGGAGCGCATCCAGTACGAACGACTCTGAGCGGGCGGCCCACAACAGGGCGGCAATCGAGGCAAATACTAGCCCCGCGATGGTGAGGAAAAGTCGGCGCATTTACCGCGAACTGGTGTTGGGCATGGCAGCGCAGTGTAGCATGGCGGCCCTGTTTCCGGCGGCCCCCGCTGGCCCTGAATCGACAAAAACTGTGTTATGATGCCGCCGCTTCCAGGCGAGGCAAACCTTGCGAATCATCCCGCGCCCGGGTGGTGAAATTGGTAGACACAGGAGACTTAAAATCTCCCGCTGCTAACGCGGCGTGCCGGTTCGATTCCGGCCCCGGGCACCATTTGCGGCCGTTGCCGGCCCGGCCCATTCGCTAACAGAGGAGGCGTTTTGGAACAGGCACTCATCAACATGCTGCGCATGCAGCACAGCATGAATTCCCGGGTTCACGACCACTGGGTGGAACAGAATTTCGCCTGGTATCGGGCCGCCTGGATAGAGTGCGGCGAGTTGATCGAGCACTACGGTTACAAGTGGTGGAAAAAGCAGACGCCCGATATGGAACAGGTGCGGCTGGAAGTCATCGATATCTGGCACTTCGGGCTGTCGGCCCTGTTCCGCGATGGCAAGACGGTGGAGCAAATCGGCGGGGAGATTGCCAGCGAACTGGCGGCCCACCAGCCCTCCGGCCTGGAGGTGCGCGAGGCCACCGAGCAACTGGCGCTGTACTGCCTGCAGACGAAAAGTTTTTCGGTGTCCCTGTTCTGGGACCTGATGCTGGCCAGCGGGCTGGATTTCGACAGCCTGTATACCTCCTACGTGGGCAAGAACGTCCTCAATTTTTTCCGCCAGGATCACGGTTACAAGGACGGCAGCTACATCAAGAACTGGGCCAACCGGGAGGACAATGAGCACCTGGTCGAGGTGCTCGAGTCGCTGGATCACAGCGCCGCCGATTTCGCCGACGCGGTGTATGCCGCGCTGGCCCTGCGCTATCGCGAGCTGGTGCCCGCGCCGCGCTGATGGAGCCGGAAGACAACAGGCTCTCCACCACCGCGCTGGCAAGAAAGCTCAAGATTCCCGCGCAACAATTGTTTGCCACCCTCAGGGACTACGGCTGGATACAGCGCGCCGGCGACGCCTGGGTGCTGACGCCCAAGGGCGAATTCGAGGGCGGCAGCTTCCAGCACAGCCGCCGTTTCGGACGCTATATCGTCTGGCCGGAGCGCCTGGAACAGCACCCGCTGCTGGCGGCCATCGAGTCCAACCAGCGCATTACCGCCGCCTCCATGTGCCGCTATTACTCCCGCCTGCACCCCCGGCAGATCAACCGTGCGCTGGCGGAGCTGGGCCTGCAACACCACAGTATTCTCGGCTGGGAGCTGACCGCCCTGGGCAGATCCCTGGGCGGGCAGCAGGAAGAGAGTGAAAACAGCGGCGCTTTCTACGTCACCTGGCCCCATGAAATCATCGACAACCCGGTCATTCACCGAGAGCTCACCCGCCAGTCAGACCAGAGCCAGCCCGTGGCGCCGCCCGCCGACGGCGAGCCGGACCTGTTCAGTGCCGCCAGCGCCGCCGTACCCTGCCAGGGCATAGACGGCCACCAGCTGGCATCGCCATTGGAAACCCGGGTCTGCAACTGGTTGTACCTGGCGCAACTGGCCCATGCCTACCAGCGGGCCCTGCCTGTCGAGGAGCTGGTGCTGGCGGATTTCTACATACCCGACGGCAGTATCTATATCGATTGCTGGGACGCGGACATTCCCGCGGGCGAGCTGGCTGCCAAACTGCACCGACGCGAGCTCTACGCCAGGCTGAAGCTCAGGCATATCGAGATCAACGCCGTCGACGCGGAGCGCCTGGACGAGGTACTGGGGCGCCGCCTGTTGTCCTTCGGAATCCGCTGCTGACTCAGAGCAGGCTGTCTATGCGACGGGCGAGTATAAAATCCCGCTCCGAAATGCCGCCCACGTCGTGACTGGTGAGGTAGATCTCCACCCGGTTGTAGACGTTCGACCACTCCGGGTGATGATTCATGGTTTCCGCCAGCAGTGCCACCTGGGTCATGAAGCCGAAAGCGTCGATAAAATTCTCAAACACGAAATGCCGGAACAGCTTGTGCTTGTCCAGTCCCCAATCGGGCAGTGCCGGCAACAGCTCCTCGATTTCGGCGGGGGAGAGTTTTGCATTTGACATCATGGTCTCCTTCGGCGGCAGCCGCGGGTGTTGGCCAGGTCAATAATCGCGTTGCAGCAGGAGTACGCCGCACTCCATGTGGTGAGTATAGGGGAACTGGTCGAACAGGGCGAAGTCAGCAATGTGGTGGGTCTTGCACAGTTGCTCGAGGTTTTTTGCCAGGGTATCGGGATTACAGGAAATGTAGATCACCGCCGCAAACTCGGCCGCCATGGCCAGGGTGTGCGCGTCCAGGCCGGCCCGGGGCGGGTCCACGAACAGGGTGCGCAAATCGTATTCATGCAGTGCCCTGGGCAGCTCCGCCAGCCGCCGGAACACCCGGGTGCCGGCCAGGGACTCGGCCACTTCCTGCGCGGACAAGCGGATCACCTGCACGTTTTCCACTGCGTTGGCGCTGATGTTTTCGCGCGCGGCCCGCACCGACGTCTTGGCCAGTTCGGTGGCGATCACCTGGTCGAAATGCCGGGCCAGGGCGAGGGTAAAGTTGCCGTTGCCACAGTAGAGTTCCAGCAGGTCGCCGTCCAGGGCTGCGGCGCGTTCGCAGGCCCAGCCCAGCATGCTGATGTTGACACCCGCGTTGGGTTGGGTGAAAGACTGTTCGTACTGGACATAGCTCAGTTCACGGCCCTCCACCGGCAGCAGCTCGCGCACGAAATCCCGGCCTATCACCCGTTTTTGCTTCCGGCTGCGTCCCACCAGGGAGATCTCCAGGGCCTGTGCCAGGGTTTCTGCCTCGGCCTCCCATGGCTCATCCAGCTGGCGGTGATAGACGAGGGTGACCAGGGTGTCGCCGGCCAGGGTGGAGAGAAACTCCGCCTGGAACAGCTTGCGACGCAATATCGGGTTGACCCTGAGCAGTGCGCGCAGGCGGGGCATCAGTTGCTGGATGCGCTCACAGGCGATGGGGAAGTGATCTATCGCTACCGGTGTCGCCCTGTCCTCGGGGCGGAACATCACATAGTCCAGTTCATCCCCGCTATGCCAGATGCGAAACTCGGCGCGCATGCGATAGCCGGTGGGGGAGGACGGGTATACCTGTGCCGGCGGCGGGCCGAGCGGGGCGAGCAGCTCCCTGGTTCGCTCGCACTTGGCCTGCAGCAGCGCCTGGTAGGCGTCGGGGTTTACCCGGGACAGCGGCATCAGTCTGCCCCCGCTCTTGGCAGCCGGTCGGGATCGCGAGCCTGCCACAGGGTGGCGGCCCTGTTGCGCGCCGCGACGCTGTCGAGCCGGGGGTCCAGCAGCAGCAGGGCGACAGCGGTTGTCCCCAGTACCGCCTCCGTGGCGTAGTCATCCTCCAGGGAGCCATGCCACAGCGCCCGCAGGGGTGCAACGGCGGGGCTGCTCACGTCCGCCACGCGCTGGTCCAGGCGCCGATCCAGGGTGAGTTCAGTCTGCTGGTCACCCTCCAGCAGGTAGAGGCGGGTATCGGCCGTCGGTTTGATTTCCACCTCGCCGCTGTCGCCTTTGAAAACCAGCGCCCGGGGCTGCCCCAGCAGGCGATCCGCCTGTTGGTGGAGACTGGCGTAGGCGGGGTGAAAAATGCTCTGGATACTGCAGGGCGCGCCCAGGGGGTTCAACATGCGGGTGAGCGTGTTCACCGGAGAGCGCAGGCCTAGGAGGGGACGCAAGTGCACCAGTTCGTGCAGGCCGGGGCAGAAGGCGCGCAGCGGCAGGTAGCTCATTCCCAGCGTGTCCAGCTGCGTCTCGACCTCGGCCCAGCTCCCGGCCACCGGCAGGGCCAGCTCACGCAGCGCCTGTTCGGTGTACAGGCGCCCGGCGGTATGGCCATCGGCGCCGTGGATGAATATCCGGTACCCGGCCTGGACCAGCAGCAGTAGCGCCAGGATGTACCAGGGGTGCTGGTGTTTCTTGCCGGCATAACTGGCCCAGTCCAGGTCGACCGCCAGGGCTGGCGGGGCGGTCATTTGGGCGCGGCAGGCCTCCACGAAACCCGCCAGTTCGGTGCCCGTTTCCTCCTTTACCCGCAGCAGCATCAGGAACGCGCCCACCTGCACCGGCTGGGCCTCGCCGCGCAGGATCATCGCGAACGCCTGCTGCGCCTCGGCCCGGGTGAGTGAGCGGCTGCCGCTCTTGCCCTTGCCGAGAATACGGACGAAGGCGGCGAAGGCGTGCTCCACCGTCGGCTCCTGGAAGTGCTTGGTGTTCACGTCGATTCCCTACAGGCAGTTATCGGGTTTGGGCAGGCCGGCGATCTTGCTGCCCAGCTTGGCGGGCGAGCCGGGAAACAGTGACAGCAGGTAAATGCTCCTGCCCTTGTCGGCACCCAGTTTAAGGGCACAGTATTTTACCAGCGGACGCATGGCCGGCGAGCTGTCAAATTCGCGGTAGTAGTCCCGCAGCAGCCGGATGATCTCCCAGTGGGCGTCGGTCAGCACCAACTGCTCGCGGGCGGCGATCTGCTCGGCCACCGCGGGCGTCCAGTCCTCCAGCCTGCGCAGAAAGCCCTCCCTGTCAAAGGCGGTGTCGGGCAGCATGCCACTCAGAACCAGGCGAGCTGGCGGGGGCAGCGCTCTGACAGGGCCACGAAGCCGGCCATGTCCAGCGTAGCCACGCTGCCCAGTTGATCCAGTATGCCCGCGGCGGCGGCATCCTGTTCAAGCACATGCAGGTCGGCGTCCGTCGCCTCCAACTGCGTGCGGGCCGCGGTGCCGGCTGATGGCTGCGTACACCCCGTCGCCCAGCAGCAGAATGCTGTCACCCGGCGCCACCAGTCGCAGGCACTCCGCGAAGGCCCGGCTGGCGGGTGAGGCGTTGACAGTGTGCAGAACCATGCTCAGAACCCCAGCAACTGGTCGTGCTTGCGCAGCAGTGCGCGCAGGGCGTTGGCTTCCAGTGGCACCGCCGCCACCGGTGACTGTTCCAGGTCCACCCGGTAACGCGCGGCCGACTCGGCATCCACATAGACCTGCTCTATACCGTACAGGGGGAGCGAGGCCAGCAGGCGGGCCAGGTTCTTGCGGCCCAGCGCGGCCGCGTCCTGGGCGGGCAGCAATTGCAGCACGCCGTCGCCCATGAACAGCAGTTCCACAGGCTGGTCGAAGGCGGCATTGGCCAGGGAGACGTCGATGGCGGCGCGGGCGAGGCTGTTGCCGTAGGGCGCGTGCCGAATGACAGCGAGGGTGCTCCTGGTCACGGGTTCCACCATGGTCAGCCCCCGAAGGTTACCAGTCGGTCCGAGGTCACGGTGGCATCGACCAGTTGGCCGAGCCCGGAAATCGTGAAACTCGGGTGGATACTCGCGGCGGGCCGTTCGTGACGCTCGGCTTCGGTATTATCCAGCATGCCGTAGCGCAGCGCGGAGCTGACGCACAGCACCAGGTCCACCCCGTGCCGCTCCGCGAGGTCCACCCAGGCCTGCAGGCCACTGCTCTCGTCCTGGGGAAACACCGCCAGGGAGGAGGCGCAGGTGACGCCCTCATCGAGGAAGAAAACCCGCCGTATACTGTGCCCCGCCTCGATCAGGGCCTGCGCAAAGCGGGCGGCAGTGGCCGCGCTCGAGCCGGAGGCGGGCGGTGACATGACCAGCAGGGAATAGATCATCGGCGTAGCGGGGCGGCGTCACTACCGGCAGCCATGCCTGTCGCGGCATATCGCAGGTGCTGTGCATAAAGAAAAAACCCCGGCCGGGACCGGGGTTTGCTTGCGCCGTTGTAGCTGTCAGTCATCGCCGCCCATGGCGGTGAGCAGGTGCAGCAGGTGTATGAAAAGGTTGTAGATGTCCAGGTACAGAGACACTGTCGCCCTGATGTAGTTGGTCTCACCGCCATTGATGATGCGGCTGGTGTCGAACAGGATCAGTCCGGACATGATCATGACGACCGCGGCCGAGATGGTCAGTGACAGCGCCGGGATAGCCAGGAAGATGTTGGCGATCATCGCCACCACGGCCACCAGCAGGCCCACCATGAGGAAGCCGCCCATGTAGGAAAAATCCTTGCGGGTAGTCAGGGCGTAGGCCGACAGCCCGAAGAACACCACCGCGGTGCCGCCCAGCGCCTGCATCACCAGGGCCGGGCCATTGGGCATGGCAAGGTAGAAATTCAGCATCGGGCCTATGGAGGCGCCCATCACGCCGGTGAAGGCGAAGATGGCGAGCAGTCCCTTGCTGCTGTCAGCGGTGCGGTTCACCACGAACAGCAGGCCGAAACCCACCAGCATCAGGATTAGGGCCGCGCCCTGGCCCAGCCCCACGGCCATGGAGATGCCGGCGGTGACAGCGCTGAACAGCAGGGTCAGACCCAACAGCATGTAAGTGTTTTTCAGCACCTTGTTGGTGCTGATTGCCGACTCCAGGCCGGCTGCATTCATGTTGTAAAGGCTCTTGTCTTGCATCGAATTACTCCGTAGTTGCGCGCACGACAGGTGCGTTGCTTACTAAGACAGATAATAAGGGTCGAAATATCCAAAAACCAAGGGAGAAAGTTGGTCAATGGCAATACCCCTCAGACCGGCGCCTGCAGCCACATTCCTGGCGCCCCGGGGCCATATCGTCCATGAGTTGTTCAGGGTATCATAGGGACCCCAAACTCCGCCGAGACATTCCTGATGCGTCTAGCACCCGCTCTGGCCCTGTGCCTGTTTGCCTGCGGCCAGGTACAGGCCGATCCCGTCGAACTGATCAGCCGGCTTGCCCCGACACTCAAGCCCGCTGCAATCGAGGAGGCCATCGCCGCGATGAAATGCGCGCAAGACAAGGGCGTGGGCGAGACCGCCCACCGTCTGGCCATAATCGACTACACCATACCGTCCCGTAAGAAGCGCCTGTGGGTGGTAGACCTGGAACGCGGTGAGCTGCTTTTCAAGGAGCATGTGGCCCATGGCCAGGGCTCAGGTGGCGATATTCCCACCGAATTTTCCGACCGCAACGGCAGTCACCAGACCAGCCTGGGCCTGTTCCTGACCGACAGGACCTACCAGGGGGGCAATGGCTACTCGCTGAAGCTGCACGGCCTCAGCAGGGGCTACAACCAATCGGCCATGGAGCGCTTGATCGTCATGCACGGAGCCCCGTACGTGGATCCGGACGGCGCCCAGGCGGTGGGGCGCCTGGGTCGTTCCTGGGGCTGTCCAGCGGTCCGCACCGAGGTCGCGAAACCGATGATCGATACCCTGAAGCGGGGTCAGTTCATCTACGCTTACGGGCCCGGCACCGACCGGCTGTCCAGCTGTAAAACAGAGAATCTTGCCCTGGTGGTGAATGCGGGGCAGGCCACCCCGGACAGGAAAGCCTCTTGAGGGGGATGCTGCCCGGACCTCGACAGTCGGGCGTCAGAGATTGGTAATCGCTGGTGGCTGGCGCCCGGGTGGCTACCAGGCCAGCCCGACCATCACACCCAGGCCCGCACCGGCCAACATACCGATGGCCATGCCCATCCAGTAGGCGTAGTCGGTGGCCTGTTGCCAGTGCCGCCTGGCGGTCAGCTTAACGCGTCTGTCAAAGATTGCTTGTTGCATGGCTAAAGCATACTCTGCGTGGGATACGCCGTGGTCTTGTTCGGAATACCCATATTGGTCACATGACAGCCACGTTCGCGAAGCCGTTCCCAGGCGTCCTGCCATTAACCGGATTGCCGCCCTTGTCACCAGGCGAACCTGACCTCATCAGCCTGTGTGACATCTCCCCGGAGTACTGTCATGTGGTTGCACACTTCTACGCGGCTTGATTTCAATCCCGAGGTAGCCACGCCCTTCCTGTTCATGCTCCGTCCCCGCAGTGGCTGGCAGCAATGGATAGGGCGCGAGCAATACCTGCTCGCACCGAGTGTGCCGGTGGTCGAGTTCACCGATGCATTTGGGAACCTGTGCCAGCGCCTGGTCGCCCCCGCGGGGGCCTTTTCGATCCACGCCAGCGCCGACATAGAGTGCCCCACTTCTCTGGACGCGGCGCCCGGCGCACCCTTCGTCGAGGTTCAGTTCCTACCCGAAGATGTGCTGCCCTTCCTGCTGCCCTCGCGCTACTGCGAGTCCGATTGCTTTTACGAAATGGCCGCTGATGTGACGGCTGGCTATCTGCCGGGCTGGAACCAGGTGAAGGCGATTGTCGATCACATCGCCCGCACCATTCGGTACACGCCGGGTAGCGGGTCGCTGTTGCGCAGTGCCCGCGAGGTCAACGGCTGCAGCGATGCGGTGTGCCGCGATATGACCCACCTCGCCATCGCCCTGACCCGCGCGCTATCGATTCCCGCCCGCATGGTGGTCGGCTATCTGGAGTCGCTGGCGCCGATGGACCTGCACGCCTGGTTCGAGGTTTTCGTGGGGGGGCGCTGGTACACCTTCGACCCGACGCAGCTGCACCTGGAGGGCGGGCGTGTCGCCATCGCCTACGGGCGAGACGCGGCTGACGTGGCGATCTTCAGCCAGTTCGGCGATCCCGTGCCACTGACGGCGATGGAGGTGAGTGTCCAGCGCATGAACGCGCCACCCACCGACCCGGGCCGACATGCGCTGTAAGTGAGGTGGAGCTGGAATGAAAAAAGGGCTCCGATCGCTCGAAACCCCTTAAAATGGCGGTGGGCCAGGGATTCGAACCCCGGGAGGGGATAAACCCTCAACGGTTTTCAAGACCGCCGCTTTCGACCACTCAGCCAGCCCACCGAAAAACCTTGTTGTAAACCCCGCTGCGCGAGGCAGGCGAGATTATACAGTTATGCAATAGTGACACAAGGCCCATTGGCGGGCCCTGTGCCGGAGCGGCCTCAGGACTGGCCTGAGGCCTCCGCCAGGGGCTCGTCCTGCTGCAGCGGCCCGCGCGGGTCGTTGACCGCCCGGGTGCTGACCCTGCCGCTGGGTGTGACCGGCGGCGCCACCTGGTCGCTGAACAGCACCGGGTGGGAGGTAACGATCTCCACCACGCCCACCGGCCTGGGCTCGACACGGGGGTCGTTGTAGGCCCGTCCCATGGCATTGATGCCGGTCGTGCTGGCCGGCTGTCCGCTTGCAGGCGCGGCCTTAGGTGCCGGCTGCGCTGCTGTCGCCTCGGCCTGGGCTCCGGCTGCTCTGCCACTGCTGTTACCGGGGCCTGTGCCTCATCGGCTATTGCGGCCGTTTCTGTCTCGGCGGCTACAGGCGCGGTGGGGGTAGGCTCGTCGGCTGCGTACGTGTTGTCAGCCTCGGGCTGAGCACTGCGCAGCTCCGCTGCGGTGTCCAACTCGGGGACCGCTGCCGGTTCCGCGGGTTGCGTTGCGTCGCTGTCCGCCGTCGGTGGCGTGGAGCTGGCAGGGGTGGACTCGTCAGCAGCGGTATCTGCGTTCTCGGTCCTGGGTTTGCGGTTGCGATTACGGCGCCGGGGTTCACCGCGCTTCATGTCACTGGGACGCTTGCGCGGCTTGTCCTGGCCTGTGGTCTCGTCGTCGCGCTCCGCGGCGGCATCGAGATTTTCATTGGCCGCTTCGTCCCGGGCCTCCTCGGGGCGCCTGCGTTGGCCGCCCCGGCGCCGGCCCTGGCCGCCGGCGTTGCTGCGCTCGCCATCGGCGCTGCGTTGACGCTGCCTGGGCTGGTCCGCGCCATCCTGGGAACGTGTTTCCCGGTCCTCTGCGTCCCGGTTGCGCGCTGGCCGCTCGCCCTGGTTATTGCCTTTGCCGCCGCGGCGGCGATTGCGGCCGCCCTGGGATTTCTGTTCCCCTCGGGCGGCAGGCTTGTCACTGGGCCTGGGCTGCTTGTCTGCCTTTTGCTCAACCACCTCGGGCTCGGGTTCGGAGTCGCCAAACAGTGCCGGCAGGAGGCGGGCCAGGAAGCCGCGCTGGGCTTTGGCCGCGGGCGCCGCCTGGCGGGCGACCGCGGGTGTCGCAGCCGGTGTCGGGGCCGGGGTTGCGGCGGGCGCGGCAGCAGGCGCGGGCGCCGCGGTGGGGGCAATGCTCTGCACGGCGGCGCGCTGTACCGGGATATCGGCGCTGTGGGTATCGCTGATGGCCTCGGTCTCCGGCACGGCGATATCGATGTTGTAGCTGACTTCGTGGTCGCCCTCGATCTCGTCGTCGCGCAGGCGCTGCACCTCGAAGTGCGGCGTCTCGAAGTTGGGGTTGGGTATAACCAGTATCCGTGACCGGGTGACCTGTTCGATCTCACTCAGTGCGGCGCGTTTCTCGTTGAGCAGGTAGGCGGCCACGTCCACCGGGACGATGGCCCGACCTCGACGCTGCGCTCCTTGATGGCTTCTTCTTCCAGCAGGCGCAGGATGGACAGTGCCAGTGACTTGGTGTCGCGAATGGTGCCCTGGCCGGTACAGCGCGGGCATACGATGGCGCTGGTTTCGCCCAGCGATGGACGCAGGCGCTGGCGGGACATCTCCAGCAGGCCGAAACGCGATATCCGCCCGACCTGGACACGGGCCCGGTCTATCGCCAGGGCATCGCGCACCCGGTTCTCTACCGCGCGCTGGTTGCGCGGCGCCAGCATGTCGATAAAGTCGATAACCACCAGCCCGCCCATGTCGCGCAGGCGCAACTGACGGGCGATCTCATCGGCCGCCTCCAGGTTGGTCTGCAGGGCCGTTTCCTCGATGTCACCGCCGCGGGTCGCGCGCGCCGAGTTGATGTCGATGGATACCAGCGCTTCGGTGGGGTCGATCACGATAGAGCCACCGGAGGGCAGCCTGCACTTCGCGCTGGAAGGCGGTCTCGATCTGGCTCTCGATCTGGAAGCGGTTGAACAGGGGGATGCTGTCCTCGTACAGCTTGATGCGGTTCTTGTACTGCGGCATCACCAGGCTGACGAAGTCAGTGGCCTGCTTGTAGGCGTCCTCGGAATCGATCAGGACCTGGTCGACATCCTCGCGCAGGTAATCGCGCACCGCCCGGATGATTACATTGCTTTCCTGGAACAGCAGGGCCGGCGTCTTGACTTCAGAGTTGGCCGTGGTGATGGCCTCCCACAGCTGCAACAGGTAGTTCAGGTCCCACTGCAGTTCCTCCGCAGAGCGTCCCACACCCGCCGTGCGGATGATGACGCCCATGCCGTTGGGTATCTCCAGGGCGCTCAGCGCCTCGCGCAACTCGGTGCGGTCATCGCCATCGATACGGCGGGAGATGCCCCCGGCGCGGGGATTGTTGGGCATCAGCACCATGTAGCGGCCGGCGAGGCTGATAAAGGTGGTGAGGGCCGCGCCCTTGTTGCCGCGTTCTTCCTTATCCACCTGGACGATGATCTCGGTACCTTCCTTGACCACGTCCCTGATTTTCATCCGCCCCTCGTTGTCACCGGGCGGCTTGCGGTAGAAATACTCCCGGGCAATCTCTTTCAGTGGCAGGAAGCCGTGGCGGTCCGCGCCGAACTCCACGAAGGCCGCCTCCAGGCTAGGTTCAACCCGGGTAATCTTGCCCTTGTAGATGTTGGATTTCTTTTGCAGACGGGTGCGGTTTTCGATGTCGAGGTCGTACAGGCGCTGCCCGTCGACCAGTGCTACGCGCAACTCTTCGGGTTGAGTCGCATTGATTAACATTTTCTTCATGATTAGCCATTAGCCTTGTTGCAACAGGCATGGCGGGGCAGGAATCAGCTATGTGGCCGGTCGCGAAGACCGGATCACAGGAGTCGGTGTAACGATAATGACCCGTGAAGCCTGCAAAACAAGGCAAGGGCCTGAGTCGGTAGCGCCGCTCCTGGCGCTCAGGTGTCTAGTCAACGCCAACCACCTTTAAGTCGGTGATCGCTACAGCGTCATTGGGGAAAGTTTAGTGGTACTGCTTTCGCCTTTTTGCTAGTGTCGCAGCACCTGAGACCTGCGACGACGCCGTGTTATCTGGATAACTGATTCTTTGTCCCGGCAGACCTTGCTGCGCGGTTTATTAAACTGTCGCCTTCACTGTCCAGTTCAGTCGTTGCTAGTAGTCGGGCAGTGACTGCCCGCGTCCTGAACAGGGGTGACGACATCCTTTAGTCGAGTGTGATCTGACTGGCGGGACCGTGCTTCTCTTCGGCAGGCCCAAAGCTGTCGCCAGGGGGTAGCGTAAACACCGGCACCGGTTTGCATTCACGGGCTGGCGCAATCACACCGGCGGACTATAGCAGCAAATGGAAGAAAATTAAATGATTTCGGTAACTTATGCCCGACGATGAGGCGCAGCAGCCGGCGCCCGCTGTGCGCCACCTGAGCGTGGACGAGAACTCCGTGGGGCAGCGGCTGGATAACTTCCTGGTGCGGGAACTCAGGGGCGTGCCCAAAACCCGCCTCTATCGGGCCCTGCGCAAGGGCGAGGTGCGGGTGAACAAGGGGCGGGTGAAGGCCGATTATCGGCTCGCCCCCGGTGATGTTGTGCGGATTCCGCCGCTGCATCGCCCCGCGGCCACGGCCGTTGCGCCGGTGCCCCGTTACTGGGCCCGGGAGATAGGCAACCGGATCGTCTATGAAGACGACAGCCTGCTGGTCATCAACAAGCCGTCGGGCCTGGCGGTGCACGGCGGCAGTGGGCTCAGTTTCGGCCTGATCGAATCCCTGCGCCAGTTGCGTCCCGAGGACCGCTACCTGGAGCTGGTACACCGCCTGGACCGGGACACCTCCGGCCTGATCCTCATCGCCCGGCGCCCGGCCATGCTGCGCGAGCTGCATCGCCAGTTGCGCGAGGACAAGATCGACAAGCGCTACCTGGCGCTGGTGGCGGGCAGTTGGCCGGGCAGCCTGCGGGTGGTCGAGGCCCCGCTGGAAAAGAACGTGCTGCAGTCCGGGGAGCGCATGGTGCGGGTTGCCCGCGAGGGCAAACGCTCGGTGACTGAATTTGCCGTGGTCGAGCGGCTGCGCGGCGCCACGCTGCTGGAGGCGAAACCGATTACCGGCCGCACCCACCAGATCAGGGTGCACGCCCGGCATGCCGGCTTTCCCCTTTTGGGGGATGACAAGTACAGCGACGAGGCCACCGCCGCCCTGTGTCGCAGCCTGGGCCTGCAGCGCCTGTTCCTGCACGCCAGGGCGCTGCGGATAGTGCTCCCGGAAGAGGTGTTGCAGCTCGAAAGCCCCCTGGACAACGATCTAGAAAATATATTAGATAAATTACGTAACTAATTGTAAATATGATAGTTATATTTGACTGGGATGGAACGTTATGCGATTCCGTCGAGAGCATAGTGGCATCGATGCAGGCCGCCGCCGCCGAGCTGCAGCTGCCGGTGCCGGAGCCCGCTGCCGTGCGTGAAATCGTTGGCCTGGGCCTGTCCCAGGCTATGGCGCAGCTGTTTCCGCAGCTGGAGGAGGGTCACCGGCAGGAGCTGGCGGCAGCCTACTCCAGCCACTACGCTGCCCCGGAGCGCGCCCGGACCCCCTTGTTCCCGGGGGCGCTGGCGACCCTGGAGACCCTGCGGGACAGGGGGCTCGAGCTGGCTGTCGCCACCGGCAAGAGCCGGCGTGGACTGGACCGGGTGCTGGCGTCGCTGCAGCTCGCGGATTTTTTCGATGCCACGCGGTGCGCGGACGAGACCCGCTCCAAGCCTCATCCGCTTATGTTGCGAGAGATCATGGCCGAACGCGGCAAGTCCCCCACCGAAGCGGTGATGGTGGGCGACAGCGAATACGACCTGGCAATGGCCAGGGAGGCGGGGGTCAGCTCGGTAGGGGTCAGCTACGGGGTTCACCCCAGCGCCAGGCTGGCCAGCCACCAGCCGCTGGCGATTATCGATGAGTTGCCACAGTTGCTGGAGCTGTTGCCGCTGCAGTCCTAGGCGGCCAGTACGTCCACCCCCGCGGCCTCCAGCAGGCGCACCAGAGATACCAGCGGCAGGCCCTCCAGGCTGGTGGGGTCATCCCCCTGCAGGCGGGTGAACAGGGCGATCCCGAGGCCCTCCCACTTGAAGCTGCCGGCACAGTCGTAGGGCTGTTCCCGCCGCAGGTATGCACCTATCCTGGTACTGTCCAGGCTGCGAAAAAATACCCGGAAAGGTTCCACGTGAAACTGCTGCAGCTTCCGAGCGGCACAGGCCAGGGCCACGCCGGTGTGGAAATGCAATTCGCGGCCGGAGCAGGCCTGCAACTGGGCCCGGGCCGCCTCGTGGCTGCCGGGCTTGCCCAGCACCCGGTCACCCAGCGCGGCGACCTGGTCGCTGCCGATGACCAGTGCTTCGGGGTGGAGCCGGGACACAGACTCGGCCTTGGCAAGCGCCAGGCGGCCGGCCATGGCGGCAGGTGCCTCCCCGGGCAGGCGCGCTTCTGCCACCGGGGGAGCGACACAGCTGAAGGGCAATTGCAGGCGCTGCAACAGGGCCCTGCGGTAGGGAGAGGTGGAGGCCAGGATGATGTCCATGATCGGGGTGGGTAGCTCCTGCAGGTTTGGGCGTGAACTGTTTGTATTTTAAAGATATTTTTGACAAAGGCGGAAACCGCCCCTATGATGCGCGCCTATGTTGAGTGAGCCCCTCCCGAGCACGCTGGATGTCCGCAAGGCAGCCGGTCGTGGCGTGAGTGTCAGAGGAGCGCTGAAACCCCTTGATTTACCGCGTTTCCGGTCACTTCTGGCTGCTGACGACGGGACTATCCAGGCGGAACTGGCGTTCACCAAAGACGAAGAAAACAGGCATCTGATTCACCTGGCTATCACAGCCGAAATGGTGGTCACCTGTCAACGTTGTCTGGAGGCGTTGCCCCGGTCGCTGGCCAGTGAGAATACGCTGGCAGTGGTCTGGTCCGACGAGCAGGCCGCGCATCTTCCCCGCCACCTGGAACCGCTGGTGCTGGAAGAGGAGCTGTGCAGCCTGTGGGATGTGGTGGAGGACGAGTTGATCCTGGCCCTGCCGCCCTTCAGTTATCACGACACAGAGCATTGCAGGCAGATATTGGCAGACTACTCGGTGGATGAGACTCCCGAAGAGCAGGCTGCCGCAGGGGATAAACCCAACCCGTTTAACGTGCTGGCGCAATTAAAGCCCGGCAGCAAATAGCAGGAGTCAGTCATGGCTGTCCAGAAGAGCAAGAAAACGCGTTCCCGTCGCGGCATGCGCCGTTCGCACGACGCGTTGTCCGGTCCCACCCTGTCGGTGGACCAGACTTCCGGAGAAACCCACCGTCGCCACCACGTGAGCGCGGACGGGTTCTATCGCGGCAAGAAAGTCGTGGACGCCGGCGGCGAAGAGTAATCACCGGGCTGGTCAGTTGTTTCCACGGATGCCAAGCCTGCGGCCCAACTGCTCGTCCAGAATACCTGCGAAGGCGCCTGTCTTCGCTGCAAAGTCGCCGGCCGCACTCCGCGGCGGGCGCTGCACGCTGCTTTCGCACAGTGCACCCAGCCAGTGTACCCTGACCCGGTGGGGATAAACCCGCCGGGCGCTTTGCCGTGTGCGGCCTCCCGGCCGGGCCTGCGCTAGAATACAGCAGCAGAGATCGGGGCAGGCGGCAGCCCAACAGTTCATCACTATAATAAGGAGCACAATATGTCGGCCAGGAACATTGCCTTCGTATTCCCTGGACAGGGATCCCAGCGAACCGGAATGCTGGCGCAGGCCCACGAGCGTTTCGAGTCCGTGCGCGATACCTTCGCCGAGGCTTCACAGACGCTGGGATACGACATGTGGGACCTGGTACAGAACGGTGACCAGGCCCAGTTAAACCTCACGGAAACCACCCAGCCGGTGCTGCTGACCAGCAGCGTAGCGCTGTGGCGCGCCTGGCTGGAGCAGGGTGGGCCGCGGCCGTCTGTGATGGCCGGTCACAGCCTGGGAGAATTCTCCGCCCTGGTCTGCGCGGGCTCCCTGGCGTTTGCCGATGGGGTCGAACTGGTCCGGCAGCGGGGCGCCTTCATGCAGACCGCCGTGCCGGTGGGGCAGGGCGCGATGGCGGCGATCATCGGCCTCGATGACGAGGCCATCAACCGTATCTGCGAGCAGACCTCGGCCGACACCGGCCAGGTGGTGGCCGCTGTCAATTTCAATTCCCCGGGGCAGGTGGTTATTGCCGGGCACAGCGCGGCGGTGGAGGCGGCCATAACCGCGCTGAAGGAGGCGGGGGCCAAGCGCGCCATGCCGTTGCCGGTAAGCGCGCCTTTCCACACGGAACTCATGAAACCTGCCGGTGAGCGTCTCGCGCAAGCCATGGCGGACATCACCTTCGAAACCCCGCAGATACCGGTCGTACACAACGTGAACGCCGCCACCGAAAGTGACCCGGACAGCATACGCGCGCTGTTGGTCGAGCAGATATACAGCCCCGTGCAATGGACACGTTGCGTAGCAGCCATCGCGGCCAGTGGCGTGACGAATATCGTGGAGTGCGGTCCCGGCAAGGTCCTGGGCGGACTCAACCGGCGCATCGACAAGTCGCTGCTCAGTTATTCCCTGGAGGAACCGGAGCAACTGGTGACCACGCTGGAAACCCTTATTTGACACGCCTGGAGCGTAAGGATTTAGCCATGACAGAACAAACCAGAGTCGCGTTGGTAACCGGCGCAACAAGGGGTATCGGCAAGGCCATCGCCCGGCAACTGGCCGCCGACGGTTGCACCGTCGTGGGTACCGCCACCAGTGACGCAGGCGCGCAGAGTATCACCGCCTATCTCGCCGAGGCGGGCAACCCGGGGCGCGGCATGGCCCTGAATGTGGCGGAGGAGGACAGTGTGGTCGCGCTGGTCAAGGCCATCACCGAGGAGTTCGGCGCGCCGCTGGTGCTGGTCAACAACGCCGGTATAACCCGGGACAATATCCTGATGCGAATGAAACCCGAGGAGTGGAACGATGTGATCGACACCAACCTCAACGCCCTCTATCGGGTGAGCAAGGCCTGCCTGCGCGGCATGACCAAGGCGCGCTGGGGCCGCATCGTCAACATCACCTCCGTGGTCGGCTCGATGGGCAATATGGGCCAGAGCAATTACGCCGCCACCAAGGCCGGCGCCGAAGGTTTTTCCCGCGCCCTGGCCCGGGAACTGGGTTCCCGCTCCATCACCGTGAATTGCGTCGCGCCCGGTTTCATCGATACCGATATGACCAGGGACTTGCCCGAGGCGCAGCGCGAACTGATGCTGGGGCAGATACCGCTGGGGCGGCTCGGCGCGGCCGGGGAGATCGGGGCCCTGGTTGGATTTATTTGCAGTGATGCGGCGGCCTATATCACCGGCGAAACCATCCATATAAATGGCGGCATGTATATGGCTTAAGTTTCTGATAAAGAGCGATAAATCAGGGTTCGGACAGACCTTTCAAAAAAAATTTTAACCTCGCAGGCAAAACAGAGTAAACTGCGCGCTCAAGCCGGGTAATCGGATTGATCAAGCACTAATCTCAGGAGCATAGAATAATCATGAGCAGCATTGAAGAACGCGTTAAGAAGATCGTCGCAGAGCAACTTGGCGTAAAAGAAGAAGAAGTGCAAACCGAAGCCTCTTTTGTAGAGGATCTTGGTGCGGATTCTCTGGACACCGTAGAACTGGTGATGGCGCTTGAAGAGGAATTCGAAACTGAAATCCCGGATGAAGAAGCCGAAAAGATCACCACCGTTAAACTGGCGATCGATTACATTACCGAAAACCTCGCCTGACCCCACAACTTCGTTTCGCAGAGAAGCCGTTTCTATTCACGATAGAACGGCTTTTCTTATTTCTGGACGCGAAGCGCCGGTGGAATAGGAGTTAGTACCTTGATTGGCAGAAGAGTGGTAGTGACAGGCATGGGAATGCTCAGTCCCCTGGGCAATACCGTGGATACGACCTGGGAGAATATCCTGGCGGGCAAGAGCGGGATGGCCCCCATCGAAAGCTTTGACGTCTCCGCTTTCAGCACCCGTTTCAGTGCAAGCGTCAAGGATTTCGACGTCTCCCTTTACCTGCCGGAAAAGGACGCGCGCAAAATGGACCTGTTTGTGCAGTTCGGTATGGCCGCCGGTATCCAGGCCATGCGCGACAGCGGCCTGGAAATCACCGAGGAGATGGCGCCCCGGGTGGGCTGCGCCATCGGTTCCGGCATAGGCGGCATAGGGCAGATAGAGAAAAACGCGGCAATTATCAGCACCTCCGGTCCGCGCAGGATTTCCCCGTTTTTCGTACCCGGCTCCATCATCAACATGATCGCCGGCAACCTGTCGGTGATGTACAACCTGCAGGGCCCCAACCTGGCGATCGTTACCGCCTGTACCTCCGGGACCCACAATATCGGGCTGGGCGCCAAACTCATCGCCCAGGGCGATGCCGATGCCATGCTGGTCGGCGGTGCGGAAATGGCCACCACGCCGGTGGGCCTGGGCGGATTTGCCGCCGCCAGGGCGCTCTCCACCCGCAACGATGACCCGACAGCCGCCTCGCGGCCCTGGGACAGGGACCGGGACGGCTTTGTACTCGGTGACGGGGCCGGGGTTCTGGTGTTGGAGGAGTACGAGGCCGCCAGGGCTCGCGGGGCCAATATCTACGCGGAAATAATCGGCTTCGGCATGAGCGGGGACGCTTACCACATGACCCTGCCGCCTGAAGACGGTCGCGGCGCCGCTGCCGCCATGTCCAACGCCATCCGGGATGCCGGTATCAACGTGGAGCGCATCAATTACATCAATGCCCACGGCACGTCCACCAGCGCCGGTGACCTGGCCGAGAGCCGGGCTGTGGAAACGGTGCTGGGCGCGGCCGCGGCACAGGTGGCCGTGAGTTCCACCAAGTCGATGGTGGGCCATCTGCTGGGCGCTGCCGGGGCGGTAGAGGCGATCTTCACCATCCTGGCCCTGCGCGACCAGGTGGCACCGCCCACCACCAACCTCGACAATCCCGACGAGGGTTGCACTCTCAACTATGTTCCCAACACGGCCCAGCAGCGACCCATTGATTGCGCCCTGTCCAATTCCTTTGGTTTCGGCGGTACCAACGGTTCGCTGCTGTTTACCAGACCTGACTGATTTCTCGCCTGGTGCTGGGGGCAACCGCTACATGGCTTGACGGGGCACCCGTTTCCTCACTGCCCCTGCCGGACCGGGGTCTGGATTTCGGCGATGGCCTGTTCGAAACCATCCTGCTGCACCAGGGCCGCCCCCTGTTACTCGACCTGCACCTGCAGCGCCTGCAGCGAGGCCTGGATGTATTGCGGTTTCCCGCTTGTGTTCCAGCGCTGCAGCAGCGACTGCGTCAGGCCAGTGCCGCGATAGCAGAACTGGGTTGGCCCTGGAGCGCCCTGCGCGCCACGGTCACCCGGGGCGCGGGGCCGCGCGGCTACGCGCCGCCGGCCACGCCACAGCCGCGGATTCTGCTGCGGGCCACGGCGCTGGAAAGCGACCCCCTGCAGATGTCAGCGCCGGTATCCCTGGCACTAGCCGCTATCCGCTGCGCCACCCAGCCGGCCCTGGCCGGGCTCAAGCATCTCAACCGCCTGGAGCAGGTACTGGCCGCGGCCGAGGCGGCGGAGGCGGGCGCTGGGGAGGCCCTGTTGCTGAACCAGTCGGGTGAGCTGGTGTCGGTCAGCAGCGGCAATATTTTCCTGCTGTGTGACGGGGTCCTGCTCACGCCGCCACTGGATACCTGCGGTATCGCCGGGACCCGCCGCAGGCTTATCCTGCAGCACCTGGCGCCGGCCTGCGGCCTGGAGGTGCGCGAAACGCGCCTGACGCCCCGGCAACTGGAGCAGTGCGACGAAGCGTTTTACAGCAACAGCCTGGTCGGGCTGCGGCCCGTCGGTCGTTTCGGTGAGCGCAGCTGGGACTCTCACCCGGTATGCCAGGCCCTGTTCGAACAGTACCGCGGGACGCTGACATGATCCGCAAGGCGGCACTGCTGCTGTTGGTGCTGGCCCTGGCGCTGGTGCTGGTCAAGGGGGAACTCCAATCCCGCTGGCAGAAGCCCCTGGCGCTGCCGGCCCAGGGCCTGCGCCTGGAGGTGCTGCCCGGCGACTCGCTGCGGGCAGTCACGGACCGGCTGCACCGCGAGGGCGTGTTGCAGCATCCGCAATTGCTGACCCTGTATGCCCGCTGGACCGGCCTGGACCAGCAGATCAAGCACGGCGAGTACCTGCTGGAACCGGTCATGACAGCGCAGAGCCTGTTGGAGTTGCTGGCCAGCGGCAGGGTTATCCAGTACCAGGTTACGCTTCCCGAGGGTATTACCCTGGCCCAGGCCCTGGTGATACTGCAGCAGCAGGCCGAGCTGGAAACGATCCTGTCCGGTCCCGACGACGCCCGCCTGCTTGAGCTGACCGGGGCCTACGGGCATCCCGAGGGACTGTTTTTCCCCGATACCTATCTCTACGCGCGGGGCGCGACAGACTGGCAGATTCTCCAGCGCGCCCACACGGCGTTGCTGGATATCCTCGAGGCGGAGTGGCGGGACCGGGATCCGGAATCGCCCTATGAGACAGCTTACGAGGCGCTGATCATGGCCTCTATCATCGAGCGCGAAACCGGCCTCCCCGAGGAGCGTGACCAGATAGCGGGTGTGTTCGTGCGGCGCCTGCAGCGCGGCATGCGCTTGCAGACCGACCCGACGGTGATTTACGGTGTGGGCAGTGAGTTCGATGGCAACCTGCGGCGCACCCACCTGCAGGATCAGGACAACGCCTACAACACCTATCGCCACGGGGGCCTGCCACCATCGCCGATTGCCCTGCCGGGGCGGGCGTCGATTCACGCCGCCCTGCACCCGGCCCCGGGCGAGGCCCTGTTTTTCGTGGCGCGGGGGGATGGCGGACATGTATTCAGCACAACCCTGGCGGAGCATGAAGCCGCCGTGCGCCAGTACCAGCTGCAGCGTCGCCAGGACTATCGATCCAGCCCGGAGCAACCCTGACATGAGTTCCAGAGGCCTGTTTATTACCGTGGAGGGCGGCGAGGGCGTTGGCAAATCGACCAATATCGCTTTCATCCGCCAGCGGCTCGAAGCTGCCGGAGTGGAGCTGGTGGTGACGCGAGAGCCGGGCGGTACACCCCTTGGGGAGGAGCTCAGGGAAGTGCTGCTGGCGGTTCGGCACGGCGGAATCAGCCCCATGGCCGAGTTGCTGCTGATGTTCGCCGCCCGGGCCCAGCATATCGAGGAGGTGATAGAGCCCGCGCTGGCGGCCGGCAGATGGGTGCTTTGCGACCGTTTTACCGATGCCACCTATGCCTACCAGTGCGGCGGCAGGGGGCTGGACAGGGAGGCGGTGGCCACGCTGGAGAACCTGGTGCAGGGCACCCTGGCGCCTGACTGCACCCTGCTGCTGGATGCGCCTGTCGACACCGGTATGGACCGCATCGAGAGCAGGGGTGAGCCGGACCGTTTCGAACGGGAGGAACTCGCCTTTTTCGAGCGGGTGCGCGCCAGTTACCGGCAACTGGCAAACAACAGCAGTGGCCGCTATCGCATCATCGACGCCAGCCAGCCCCTGGAAGCGGTACAGGGGCAACTGCTGCTGGTCTGCGAGGAACTCGTTGCCTGTTGGGGCGTGAGGCACCAGCAGCCATGAGCGGTGTCGACGCGGGCCAGAACGTAACGGCGCCCCTGCCGTGGCAGGCTGCCGCCTGGGAGCGCGTATCGCAGCAACTGGAGGGCGGCAAGCTGCCCCACGCGCTGCTGGTCAGCGGCCCCGAGTACGGTGGCAAGTCGCGCTTTGCCCTGGCCCTGGCCAGGCTGCTGTTGTGCAAGGCCCCCGTGGACGGCCTCAACTGTGGCCACTGCCATGCCTGCGACCTCAGCGGCAGTGGCAACCACGGGGATCTGCTGTGGCTGGCCCCGGAAGGCAAGAGCCGGGTCATCAAGATCGACGCGGTGCGGGCGCTGGTGGAATTCACCAATCGCACCGCCGGTTTCGGCCTGCGCAAGGTCGCGGTGCTGTGCCCGGCGGAAAACATGAATGCCAGCGCCGCCAATGCCCTGCTCAAGTCACTGGAGGAGCCCTCCGCCGAGACCTATCTTATCCTGGTGAGCCACCGCCCCCACGGGCTGCCGGCCACCGTCCGCTCCCGCTGCCAGATGCTGCGGATGGGCGTGCCTGAAACCGCCCACGCGCTGGCCTGGCTGCAACAGTTCATCCCGGACAGGCGGCGCTGCGAGGAGTTGCTGGCGCTGGCGGGGGGGCGGCCCCTGCTGGCGGAGGAACTGGAGCGGGAGGAGGGCGCGACCCGGCTGCTGCAGCTGCGCCAGGCCCTGCAGGCGCTGCTGGCCGGGCACCCTGCGGGGGCTGAAGCGGTCAGCAAGGCGCTGGGTGAGGAGCCGCTGGAGTTCGCCCTGGCGCAACTGGCGGAGACGCTGCAGGCCAGCATACGGGGCCTGGAGGCACAGGCACTGACGGCGCCGGCGGGGCGAGCGGCGTTTCTGCTGCTGGATGAAATGAACCGCATCCGCCGCGCGGTGGACGAGGGCTCCAACCCCAATCCCCAGGTATTGCTGGATGCATTGCTGGCACGCATGCAGCGGGAGTTGGGCGGCAGGGGTGTTGGTGCTAAGATTCCCCGGGAAAGACAAGGAGTCGCTCCATGAATGACGAAAGGCACAACAGCCGCAACGGTATCCTGTCGCTGACGATAAAGGACAAGGCCGTGCTGTACTCCGCCTATATGCCGTTCCTGCAGCACGGCGGCCTGTTCGTACCGACCAACAAGCCCTACAACATCGGGGACGAGGTGTTCATGCTGCTCACCCTCATGGATGAGCCGGAGAAGATCCCCATCGCGGGCAAGGTGGTGTGGGTGACCCCCCGCGGCGCCCAGGGCAACCGCACCGCCGGTATCGGTGTGCAGTTCAGTGAGCAGGACGCCAACGCCAACGGCAAGATCGAAAACCACCTCGCCGGGTCGCTCTCATCCGACAGGCCCACGCACACCATGTAGCGGATTCAGGTCAATTCTGGATATCCGCTGCAACCCATTGAAAAATATAATTTATAGGCGAAAAAATGGGTCCCGTTAGGGACCCAATTAAGACCATTAGGAGTGAAACATAAAGGAATTTCTTCCCTTGAAGAGCATTGGGTTTGCTCCTGTGACCGCACAGTTCTTACAGGGGATAGGCGGACACATCCTTAGTATCGCTCAAAGATGGTAATTTTCCACAGAGTGGAACCCGTTTTTTTAGCATTTTTTGAAATATAAGTATTCCATTTAATCGCTACGAGATATATGAGGGGGAGGTAAGCACTGTGCCAGCGACGCTCCTGACCGGGGTGATAGAGGGCTTCTACGGCCGGGGCTGGCCCTTTGAGACCCGCCTCGCCTACGCCGGCTACCTGAGCCGGCTGGGCCTGAACACCTGCCTTTACTGCCCCAAGGAAGACCCTTTTCTGCGCAAGCGCTGGCGTGAGCACTGGCCGCAACACCAGTGGCAGCAACTGCGGGAGCTCGCCGGGGCCTATCGGCAGCAGCAGGTATTGTGGGGGGTGGGCTTGTCACCCTATGAACTGTACCGCGACTACGGCCGCTCCCAGCGCGCCGAGCTGCGCGCGAAGATCCAGCGCCTGGCCGAGCTGGAGGCCCCCTTGCTGGCCATCCTCTTCGATGACATGCCGGGCGATATGCGCGACCTGGCGCAACGGCAGGCGGAGATTGTCGCCGACGTGGCCGCTGAACTGCCCGGCGTGCGCCTGCTGGTCTGTCCCACCTATTACTCATTCGACCCGGTGCTGAAGAAGTTTTTCGGTGCCATGCCCGCCGGATACTGGCCGCAGTTGGGGGCGACCATGCCCCGGGACGTGGATATTTTCTGGACCGGCAACCGGGTATGTTCCGCAGCGGTGCGGCAGGATGATATAAGCAGCATAGTCGAGCAACTGGGCCGCCCGGTGCTGCTGTGGGACAACTACCCGGTCAACGACGGCGCGGTGCGCAGTAACTTCCTGTACTGCCAGCGACTCTCCCGGCGGGATAGGTTGCCCGCCGGGCTGATAAGCGGGCACCTGTGCAATGCCATGAACCAGGGCACGGCTTCGCTGCCGGCGCTGCTTGGCCTGGCGGAACTCTATGGCCATGGCCAGGGCTGCGATGACGCCTGGCTGGGCCAGGTCATGGGGCAGGCAACCTGGCGGCAGTTGCAGCGGGACAGTGACGAATTTCTGCAGGCGGGCCTGTCGGGCATGGGGCCCCGGCGCTGCCAGCAACTGGCGGCGGATTACCGGGCGCTGCCCGGGGCCGCAGCGGCGGAAATCGCCAGTTGGCTGGCGGGTGAATATACTTTTGATCCCGCCTGCCTGACGGATTGACGACGTTTTGAAACACACCCTGCCTGCCGTATCTGCCATCAGCTATCGCCGCGGCGATCCGCTGGCGGAGTACGACCGCTGGCGGCGCCTGGGGGACGGTGGCGAGCGCCTGCTGCTGGTGGATTTCGAGTTGCGGCAGTACTGGTTACCGAACGCACCGCCGGTGCCCCTGACCGCCTTGTACTGCCTGACCGAAGAGCGCTTGCAGGTCGCGGTCACGGAGCAGGCACTGGTGGCCGATGCCGGCGCGCCGCGGTCCCAGTACCAGGCCTGGACAGCGCGTCACGGGCTGGCCAGTTGGGAACCGGGCATGCTGCTGGAGCTGGCCCCGGTGATAGTCCCCAAGCCCTGGGGCAGGGAGATCTGGTACAGCGGTGTGGAGCAGCGCGGGGTTTGCAGCTTCGCCTGCGGCGGCGGTCGCAGCCCTATTCCCTGGTTGCAGGCCGTGGTGCCCGACAGCGGCCTGGGGGCGGCCGCCGAGCCGCTGGTGCTGTTGAAGATGCTCGACCCCTATCCGCAGCCGGTGGTTGGCGACCTGTACTTCGAGCTGCATGAGGAAAAACGCGAGGTCTACGTGGTTACCGGCATCGACCCGGTGGCCTGGCCCGGGGGGCAGGGCGGTATTCGGCTGGGCTTCGATCCCCGGCGCCTGGCCGACTATCCCGACCAGCAGGCCTTTCGGCAGGCCTACCTGCGGGCGGTGCAGGCCTATGAGGCGGTGCGCCGGGAGCTGGACGGGCTGGCCGGGCAGGGCCTGGCGCCCGGGCCGGCGCTGCTGGAGCAGGAGCGGGTCCTGCGCGAGGCCATGAACGACTTCACCTACCTGCAGCCGGTCGCGGTGGGAGATGTGGTGACCGTTCCCCTGCGGGTACCACACTCCCTGCAGCACGGCGTGCGCACCATCGAATTCCAGACCCCGGTGTACGAGCGCAAGATCCTGTCTTTTGCCCAGCAGGTGCAGACCCAGGACCACTGGGACACTGCGGAAGCAGTGCCATCGATGCTGCTGGAGGCCCCGCCGCAGCCCGGGTTTCCGGTGCTGCAGCAGGGCGAGGGGCTGCGGGTGGAGCGCGTGGTGGATTTTCCCGATTTCGAGGTGCGCCGGATCACGCTGCAGGGCGGCGCCCGCCTGGACCTGGAGGCCGGGAATGACTACGGCCTGTTGATGGTCGCGGCGGGAAGCCTGCAGCTGGCCGGAGCCGCTTTTCGGGCGGAACAGGCGATGCTTCTGCCCCGCGGCTGGGCGGGAGTACTGGAAAGCGCGCAAGCCACGCAGCCACTGGTTTTGCTGTCGGCTGTGCCGCGCCGCTAGGTGGTTGAACCGGGGCGTCCTTTGTGGCAGAATCTGCGCCCTTGTGACGGCTCTCAGCAACGGCCAAGGCGCACCATAATTCCCTTTTTTTCAGTTGGTTAAAGGGAAAATGTAAGAAACTTTCTAACTGGATGTCGGCCGGCTCCAGGGCTTTCATGCAGCGGAAGTGGCGAAATTGGTATACGCGCTGGATTTAGGTTCCAGTGCCGCAAGGCGTGAGAGTTCGAGTCTCTCCTTCCGCACCAATATATTCAGCCTGTCTACCCGGGGCGCAGTGGCGCGCCGGGGGCGGCCTAATTAAGCGGGTGCGCAGCGCCCGACACCCATCGGATCGTAGTAGAGGAAATACCATGCAGGTTTCGATTGAGACGACTTCAGGCCTGGAGCGTCGTTTGACCGTTGGCGTACCCGCAGAGCGCATAGAGACCGAGGTCGACAGCCGGCTGCAGAAAGCAGCCGGGAATGTGCGCCTGCCGGGCTTCCGCCCCGGCAAAGTGCCCATGAAAGTCATGCGCCAGCGCTTTGGCGCGGGCGTCCGCCAGGAAGTGCTGGGGGAGGTGATGAGCCAGACCTTCCAGGAAGCCATAGTCCAGGAAAAGCTGCGTCCCGCAGGGCAACCCAGTATCGAACCCCGCAGCCTGGAGGCCGGCAAGGACCTGGAGTATGTCGCCACTTTCGAGGTGTTTCCCGAGGTTGAGGTAGTTGAGATCAAGGGTATCGAGGTCGAGAAGCCAGTGGCCGAGGTCAGTGAGGCCGATGTGGACAACATCATCGAAGTCTTCCGCAAGCAGCAGGGCTCCTGGGCAGGCCGTGGACCGCGAGGCCAGGGAGGGCGACAGGGTCAACCTCAATTACGTCGGCACCCGCGACGGCGAGGCTTTTGAGGGCGGCAGCGCCGAGAACAGTAATCTGGAACTGGGTTCCGGACGTATGATCCCTGGATTTGAGGACGGCATCGTCGGCATGAAGGCAGGTGAGCAAAAAACCCTGCAGCTGAGCTTCCCCGAGGATTACCACAACGAGGAGCTCAAGGGTGCCGCCGTTGAGTTCGCCATTATCCTCAATGCCGTCGAGGAAATGGTCCCGGCCGAACTGGACGAGGAACTGTTTGCGAAATATGGCGTGGAAGAGGGCGGCCTGGAAACCTTCCGCAAGGAAGTGCAGCAGAACATGGCCCGCGAGCTGAAAAACGCGGTCCAGGGCAAGGTCAAGCAACAGGTTATGGACGCCCTGGTGGAGGCCCACGTGTCACTTGAAGTGCCCCGGGCGCTGATCGCCCGTGAAATCGACGCCATGCGCCAGCAGATGTTCCAGCAATTTGGCGGTGCCGGCGGCCAGGACCTGGACCTTAAATCCCTGTTGCCGGACGATATGTTCCGGGACAACGCCGAGCGGCGGGTCAAGCTGGGCCTGGTGCTGGCGGAACTGGTAGGCAAGCTGGAACTCAAGGCGGACGCCGCGAAAGTGCGCGAAGCGATAGAGGAAATGGCGTCCACCTACCAGGACCCGGAAGAGGTAATCAACTATTACTACTCCAACCAGGATCAGCTGTCGGCGATAGAATCTCGTGTTTTGGAAGATCAGATGGTTGAAAAGCTGCTGGAGAGTGCCAACATAGTTGAGAAGCAGTGCAGCTACCAGGAGGCCATCGGCCAGGCGCAGGCTGAAGGCTGAGTTACCGGGGGCGGGAACGCCCCTCCACCCACATTTGCCGCCGTGCAGGGGAACATCCATGTCATTTGAGTTCGATGGCCAAAACAAGAATACGATCAATAACCTGGGCCTGATACCCATGGTAGTGGAGCAAACCGCCCGCGGTGAGCGCTCCTACGACATCTATTCCCGCCTGCTCAAGGAGCGCGTGATCTTCGTGGTGGGCCCGGTCGAAGACCACATGGCCAACCTGATCGTGGCGCAGTTGCTGTTCCTGGAGTCCGAGAACCCGGACAAGGATATCCACCTGTACATCAATTCCCCGGGCGGTTCGGTCACCGCCGGCCTGTCCATCTACGACACCATGCAGTTCATCAAGCCGGATGTGAGCACCATGTGTATCGGTCAGGCGGCCTCCATGGGCGCGTTCCTGCTCAGCGGCGGCGCCAAGGGCAAGCGCTTCTGCCTGCCCAATGCCCGCACCATGATCCACCAGCCCAGCGGTGGCGCCCAGGGCCAGGCCACGGATATCGAAATCCAGGCCAAGGAAATTCTGATCATCCGCAAGCGACTGAACGAACTCATGGCTGAGCACACCGGCCAGAGCCTCGAGGTGATTGAGCGCGACACCGAACGGGATCGCTTCATGAATGCCGAGCAGAGCGTCGAGTACGGCCTGGTCGACGAGGTCCTGGATCGCCGCGCTGCCGCGGTCAAGGACAAGTAAGCCCGGCGCCAGGGCTGTTTGCCACAGTCCTGGCTGCCCAGTTAGGGTCCAGGATATCCGGCATTAAGTGCCACCGGGACTTGCAAAAACCGGCAAAAGTCATCATCGTAGTAGCCGAGATGATGAGGCAATTCTGTTTCAGGGCGTAAGGCGGTCGAATGAGCGACAACACCACCAACTCCAGCGAAGGCGGCAAGCTGCTGTACTGCTCCTTCTGCGGCAAAAGCCAGCATGAAGTTCGCAAGCTGATTGCCGGGCCATCGGTATTCATCTGCGATGAATGCGTCGACCTGTGCAACGACATCATCCGCGAGGAAGTGCAGGAAAGCGGCAGCGATACCGCCGAGGACCACCTGCCGGTACCCCGCGAAATCAACGCGATTCTCGACGAGTACGTCATCGGCCAGGCAGCGGGCCAAGAAAGTCCTGTCGGTGGCCGTGTACAACCACTACAAGCGCCTGCGCCACGGCCAGGGCCGGGCACGAGGACGTCGAACTGGGCAAAAGCAATATCCTGCTGATCGGCCCGACCGGCAGCGGCAAGACCCTGCTGGCCGAAACCCTGGCGCGCCTGCTGGATGTGCCCTTCACCATTGCCGACGCCACCACCCTGACCGAGGCGGGTTACGTCGGTGAAGATGTCGAGAACATCATCCAGAAACTGCTGCAGAAGTGCGACTACGATGTCGAGAAGGCCCAGGTGGGTATCGTCTACATCGATGAGATCGACAAGATTTCGCGCAAGTCCGACAACCCCTCCATCACCCGCGATGTGTCCGGCGAAGGCGTGCAGCAGGCGCTGCTGAAGCTGATCGAGGGCACCGTCGCATCAGTGCCGCCGCAGGGCGGTCGCAAGCACCCGCAGCAGGAATTCCTGCAGGTCGACACCTCCAATATCCTGTTCATCTGCGGCGGTGCTTTTGCCGGCCTGGACAAGGTCATTCGTAATCGCTCGGAAAAGGGCGGCATCGGCTTTTCCGCCGAGGTCAAGAGCAAGGATGAGCAGCGCAACGTCGGTGAGCTGCTGTTTGACCTGGAGCCCGAGGACCTGGTGCAGTACGGCCTGATTCCCGAGTTTGTCGGGCGCCTGCCGGTGATCGCCACGCTCGAGGAACTGGACGTCGACGCGCTGGTCAAGATTCTCACCGAGCCGAAGAATGCGCTCACCAAGCAGTACAGCAAGCTGTTTGAAATGGAAGGCGTGGAAGTGGATTTCCGCGAGGACGGGCTGCGAGCCGTTGCCGAGAAGGCGATGGAGCGCAAGACCGGTGCCCGCGGCCTGCGTTCCATCCTCGAGAGTGTGCTGCTGGACTCCATGTACAATATCCCCTCGCGGGATGATGTCAGCAAGGTCGTCATCGACGAGTCCGTCATTCGCGGTGACTCGGAACCCCTGCTGGTGTACCAGAATCACGAGCCCGCCCCCAGGGTTGCCTCTACCGACGAGTAGTGGCAGTCGCCAACCCGCCGCCGGCGGGCATGCCAGCGGCGCGTCGACTGCCGGGGGAGCGCGGTCGCCGGTTGATTTATCGAAAATCGCCCCCACCATATGATGAGCGATACATTGCCTGAGTTACCCGGAGAGTGTTATGGGTTCGTCTTCCGTTATTGATCTGCCTCTGTTACCCCTGCGCGATGTGGTGGTTTATCCGCACATGGTGCTGCCCCTGTTCGTGGGTCGCGAGAAGTCCATCGAGGCCCTTGAATTCGCCATGGCCAACGACAAGCAGGTGCTGCTGGTGGCCCAGCGCAACGCCGCGGACGATGATCCCGGTGCCGATGACATTTACCAGATGGGCACCGTCTCCAACATCCTGCAGTTGCTCAAGCTGCCGGACGGCACGATCAAGGTGCTGGTCGAGGGCGGTTACCGGGCGGTTGTGGACAGTGTCGACGACGAGGGCAGCTTTGCCGTCGCCGGCGTGCGCGAGGTACTCTGCGACGATATCCCCGAAAGCGAAGTCGAGGGCCTGCTGCGCTCGACCATCACCCAGTTTGAAAAGTACGTCAACCTGAGCAAGAAGGTGCCGGCGGAGGTGCTGACCTCCCTCACCGGCATCGACGAGCCCGGGCGCCTGGCCGACACCATTGCCGCGCACATGAGCGTCGATCTCGAGGAGAAGCAGCGGATCCTGGAAATCACCGGTATCCGCGCCCGCCTGGAGCATTTGCTGGGGCTGATGGAAGCGGAGATCGACCTGTTCCAGGTCGAGAAGCGCATCCGCGGCCGGGTCAAGAAGCAGATGGAGAAGAGCCAGCGCGAGTACTACCTGAACGAGCAGATGAAGGCGATCCAGAAAGAACTGGGGGACATGGACGAGGCTCCCAACGAGCTGGATGAATTGCAGGCGCGCATCGAGAAGGCGAAGATGCCCGAGGAGGCGAAGGACAAAGCGCTGGCGGAACTGGGCAAGCTGAAGATGATGTCGCCGATGTCGGCGGAGGCCTCCGTGGTGCGCAGCTATATCGACTGGATGGTGAGCGTGCCCTGGTCCAAGCGCAGCAAGGTCAAGCACGACCTGAAATATGCCGCCGATATTCTCGACAAGGACCACTACGGGCTGGAGGAGGTCAAAGACCGCATCCTGGAATACCTCGCCGTGCAAAAGCGCGTGCGCAAGGTAAAGGGCCCGGTGCTGTGCCTGGTCGGCCCGCCCGGGGTCGGCAAGACCTCCCTGGGAGAATCCATAGCCCGTTCGACCAACCGCAAGTTCGTGCGCATGGCGCTGGGCGGGGTGCGCGATGAGGCTGAAATTCGCGGTCATCGCCGCACCTACATCGGCTCCATGCCAGGCAAATTGCTGCAGAAGATGGCCAAGGCAGGGGTTAAAAACCCGCTGTTCCTGCTCGACGAGATCGACAAGATGGGTATGGACCACCGCGGCGATCCCGCCTCCGCCATGCTGGAGGTGCTGGATCCGGAGCAGAACCACGCCTTCAACGATCATTATCTGGAGGTCGACTACGACCTGTCCGACGTGATGTTCGTGTGCACGTCCAACACCATGAATATCCCCGGTCCGTTGCTGGACCGCATGGAAGTGATCCGCATTCCCGGTTACACCGAGGACGAAAAACTCAACATCGCCGAGCGTTACCTGATTCCCAAGCAGATCAGGCTCAACGGTTTGAAAAAAGGCGAGCTGGAGATATCACCGGAAGCGGTAACCGACATCATCCGTTACTACACCCGCGAGGCCGGCGTGCGCGCGCTGGAGCGCGAAATTGCCAAGATCTGCCGCAAGATGGTGAAGGCCATTACCCTCGGCGAGGCGCAGGGGGGCGTGTGCGTCACGCCCGAGATGCTGCCGGACCTGCTGGGCGTGCGTAAATTCAACTACGGTACCGCGGAGCAGGAGAACAAGATTGGCCAGGTAACCGGGCTGGCCTGGACCTCGGTAGGCGGCGAGTTGCTCACCATCGAGGCCGCCGCGGTGGCGGGCAAGGGGCGTTACGTCAAGACCGGCTCGCTGGGCGACGTCATGCTGGAGTCCATCCAGGCGGCCTCGACCGTGGTGCGCAGTCGTTCCCAGGTGCTGGGTATTCCGGCCGGTTTCCATGAGAAGCACGATGTGCACATTCACGTGCCGGAGGGCGCCACCCCCAAGGACGGTCCCAGTGCGGGCATCGCCATGTGCACCGCCCTGGTGTCGGTGCTGACCAATATTCCGGTGCGCGCCGATGTGGCGATGACCGGTGAAATCACCCTGCGCGGCGAGGTGCTGCCGATAGGTGGCCTGAAAGAAAAACTGCTGGCGGCGCGCCGCGGTGGGATCAAGACGGTCATCATTCCCAAGGAGAATGAGCGCGACCTGAAGGAAGTGCCGGACAATATAAAGGAGCACCTCGACAATCCGCGCCGTGAAGTGGATCGACGAGGTGCTGGCGATCGCCCTGGAGAGTATGCCGGAGCCACTGAGCGATGAAGATTATCGGGCCGGCTCCATCACCGCCGGCTCAGATGGCGAACAGGACGAAAAAAACCGCATAAATACGCACTAACGCGCCGCTTCCGTGTTGACCGGAATCCGGCCTCTGGTATAAAGTCTTGCGTGCGATTACACCGGTATTCTTATGGATGCCCGACCCGCTTCGGGCTCCGCCAATTTGCAATCTTTTCATGACGCCTGTTACAGGACGCCTGTACCAGGCAAGGCGCGGCGCCTGATGACTGATTGCGCCGGAGTTTAGCCTGCCGAGCCGTGCTCCCGGGCGCCGAAACTAGCACCATAAAATTTATCTCTCAAAGGGGAAAAGTGTGAATAAAACTGAACTGATCGATGCTATTGCGGCTTCTGCCGACCTGCCCAAAGCTGCCGCAGGGCGTGCCCTGGATGCCGTGGTCGACAGCATTACCGATGCGCTGAAAAAAGGTGACCAGGTTTCACTTGTGGGCTTCGGAACGTTTTCCGTCAAGCCGCGCGCCGCTCGTACAGGACGCAACCCGCAAACCGGCGCTACTATCCAGATCAGTGCCTCGAACGTACCCGGCTTCAAGGCGGGCAAGGCACTGAAGGACGCTGTCAATAGCTGAAGCCCGGGAGAAGATCGGGACAACCGGACAGCGACAGGTACTGCGCCGTCCTTCCGGTCACAGGATCTTCCAAGCAAGCAGAAAGGCGCACCTACCCGTGCGCTTTTTTTTTATTTTCCCAGAGTAATCTTTGATGCTGCAGAACATACGTCAGAATATCCAGGGGCCGACCACCAAGATCGTGGTGTGGCTGATCGTCATCTCATTTTCAATCTTCGGTATTGAATCCATCCTGGTCGGTGGCGGCGGGGGCGGTGTTGCGGAAGTCAACGGCGAGGAAATCGGCGCAGGCGAAATGCAGCAAGCGGTCAACAATCAGAAGCGACGTCTTATCAGCATGATGGGTGAGAACTTCGATCCGACCATGCTCGACGACGATTTACTGGGCGCCCAGGCGCTGGAGTCATTGATAGACCGCAAGCTACTGATGCAGTCCGCGGCGGAGCTGGACCTGACGGCGTCCAAGCGGGAAGTGGGCGCCCTGATCGCCAACATGGAGCAGTTCCAGATCGAGGGGAAATTTTCGCCCCAGTTGTTTACCAGCGTGTTGTCCAACGCCGGTTTTACGCCGGCCTACTTCAAGGAGACCCTGGCCGAGGATGTGGCCCTTACCCAGTTGCGCGCGGGCCTGATGGGCAGCGAGTTCAGCACACCACTGGAATTGTCGCTTAACGCCCAGGTGGATGCCGAGCAACGCGACCTGGCTTACCTGACCATACCTATAGAGTCGTTCATGACGGACGAGCCTCCCACCGAAGAGGAAATAGCGGAGTATTATGCCGCTAACCAGGAGCGCTTCCTGTCCCCGGAGACGGTGGAGCTGGACTATATTGCGCTGACCCCGGAGGATTTTCTGGCCCCGGTGGATGAGGATGAGCTGCGCCAGGCCTACCAGTTGGAAGTAGACAACACGCAGTACCAAACAGAGTATCGCGTGTCGCACATCCTGTTTGAACGAGGCAGCGACGAAAGCGAGGAGGCGCTGCAGCAACGCGTGGCCGCGGCTCAGGCCGAACTTGCTTCCGGCGCCGATTTCGCGACGGTGGCGGGCGAGTTCTCTGACGACATCGGCTCGGCGAGCAGCGGTGGCGACCTGGGTTTCACCAGCGGTGACGCCTTTCCCCCGGAGATGGAGGCGGTGATCGCCCAACTGGAACCCGATACCGTCTCGGCGCCGGTCACCACGGACGCCGGTATTCACCTGATCCTGGTCACCGAGCGCAGGGAGGGCGAGGCGCCGACCTTCGAGGAACTGCGCCCGCAACTGGAAGAGCAATTGCAGCTCACCGCGGCCAGGGCAGAGTTGTTGCTGGCAGTGGAGGAGCTCAAGGACCTGGTGTTTAACGCGGAGGACCTGACCGGCCCCGCCCAGGACATGCAACTCGAGGTGCAGCGCAGCGAACCGGTGACCAGAAACCAGCAGAGTGGGCTGTTCGCCAATCCGGCACTGCTGGCCGCGGCGTTTTCCGAAGAGGTGCTGCAGGCCGGGCACAACAGCGATGTCATCGAGTTGGGTGGTGACCGGTTTGTCGTCCTCAGTGTGCGCAAACACAACATGCCCGAGGTGTTGCCCCTGGCGGAAGTGCGTGACGGGATCGCGGCACTGCTGCTCGAAGAAAGCGCCCGCGGCAAGGTGCTTGCCGCCGCGCAGAGCGTGGTGCAGGCGCTGCGCAGTGGCGCAAGCATTGCCCAGGTCGCCGAGGAGAATGGCTATACCTGGCAGGCAGAGCCTGGCGCCCAGCGGGATAACACCAACCTTCCGCCGGAGGTGCTGGGCAACGCGTTCCAGATGCCCGCGCCAGAGGGTGACGATCCGGTGGTGGACCTGGTGATGACCCCCGCGGGTGATGCCCAGGTGGTGTCGCTGACGCGCGTGGAGCCCGGCAGCTGGGAGCGCCTGGCAGCGCCTGAGCAACAGGCGCTGCGCCGCCAGGTGAGCACGGAGTTCGCCAATTTATTGAACACTGAGTACCAACGCGGCCTGCGTGCCAGCGCCGACATCGTCGTTAGGTAAGACACTGAGTTTATCGAGGTAAGCATGGCTACGAAGGTACTGACACTCAACCAGATCTCCATCAAGGGCCTGGAGCGCCTGCCGCGCGATTGCTACGAAATCGCCAGTGAGTTCTCCAGTCCCGACGCCATCCTGCTGCGCAGCTACCAGCTGCAGGCGCAGGACATCGCCGACTCGGTGCTGGCCATAGCGCGGGCGGGCGCCGGCGTTAACAACATTCCCGTGGCGGAGTGCACACGCCGGGGGATTCCGGTATTCAATTCTCCGGGAGCCAATGCCAACGCCGTCAAGGAGCTGGTGGCCGCTGCGCTGTTGCTCGGCTCGCGGGGCATCATCGAGGGCGTTCGCTACGTCGACACGCTGTCCGATATGAAGGACAAGGCCGAACTCAATAGCGTTCTCGAAGCCCACAAGAAGCAGTTCAAGGGCAGGGAGCTGGTTGGCAAGACCCTGGGAGTAGTGGGCCTGGGAGCGATTGGATCCATGGTGGCCGAAATGGCCCTGACCATGGGTATGGAAGTAATCGGCTACGACCCGGCCCTGTCTGTGGACGCCGCCTGGCGTCTCTCCAGCAAGGTGCGCAAGGCCGAAAACCTCTCCACCCTGTTCGCCCGCAGTGATTATATCAGCCTGCATTTGCCCGTGCTGGAATCGACCCGTGGCCTGGTCAACGCCGAACTGCTGGGTGCCATGCAGCCCGGGTGCTGCCTGTTGAACTTTGCCCGCCAGGAAATCGTGGACGAGGAGGCCGTCATACAGGCCTTGGAGGAGGGTAAATTGCGCCGCTATATAGCCGACTTCCCGTCTCCCGCCCTGATAGGGCGCGGCGATGTGATTCTCATGCCCCACATAGGCGCGAGTACTGAAGAGGCGGAGGAGAATTGCGCCATTATGGCGGCGGAGCAGCTGCGCGACTTCCTGGAAAACGGCAATGTTCGCAACTCAGTCAACTTTCCCACCCTGCAGCTGGAGCGCGTAAGCGGCTGCCGGCTCTCGGTCAGCAATGAAAACGTACCCAAGATACTGGGCAGCGTACTGGCGATCCTGGCGGACGAGAATATCAACGTCATCGATATGCTCAACAAGAGCAGGGAGGGGGTCGCCTACAACCTCATCGATATTGACAACGGTGCCAACGAGGCTGTGCTGGACAAAATGCGGGCGCTGAAAGGGGTAATCAATGTGCGCCTCATTGGCGACTGCGCCTAGCTCGCGGCGAAGCTGATGAAAAACCCCCTGGAGGAAATCGAGAAGCAGGCCGGGGGGCGCAATTACGAGTCGCCGCCGCTGCATCTGTGGCATCCGCCCCTGTCGGGGGATATCGACATCCGCATCGCCGCCGATGGCAGCTGGCACCACGAGGGCAGCCCCATAACCCGCGCAACGCTGGTGCGCCTGTTTGCCAGTATCCTGCGGCGTGAGGAGGACGGCCATTACTACCTGGTAACGCCGGGTGAGAAGTGGCGTATACAGGTCGAACTGCACCCTCTGGTAGTGACGGATGTGGAGGTAGCCGGAGACCCGCCCGGGCACTTACAGGTTACCCTCAATACCGGCAAAAAAGTGCCAGTCGGCGCCCAGCACCCCCTGGCCCTGGAGCCCTCCCTGGAGATTCCCTATATCGAACTGGAGCATGGGCTGACGGCCCTGTTCTCGCGAGCGGCATGGTACCGCCTGGTAGACCTCGCCGAACTGCGCGACGGCGTGGCGGTGGTGCACAGCGGTGATTACCGCTTCGAGCTGGCAGCAGATACCCTGTAGGGTCGAATTCATTCGACCATTGCGTTGCGGGGTGATGGAAGGCCGAATAAATTCGGCCCAACAGGTTTTTCTATCCCCGTAGGGTCGAATTCATTCGACCATTGCGTTGCGGGGGTGATGGAAGGCCGAATAAATTCGGCCCAACAGGAGGTCGGCCGGTCCCCAACTACATATTGGGGTAGTTGGGACCGCCGAAGCCCTCGGGCGTAACCCAGATGATGTTCTGGGACGGATCCTTGATATCGCAGGTCTTGCAGTGAACGCAGTTCTGCGCGTTGATCTGGAAGCGCTGCCCCTGGTCGTCCTCGACGATTTCATACACGCCCGCCGGGCAGTAACGCTGCGCAGGTTCGTCGTACAGCGGCAGGTTGCGCTGCAGCGGGATGTCCGGGTCCAGCAGGGTCAGGTGACAGGGTTGGTCTTCCTCGTGGTTGGTGTTGGACAGGAATACCGATGACAGCCTGTCGAAGCTGAGCTTGCTGTCCGGCTTGGGATAGTCGATCTTCTTGCACTCGGCCGCGGGCTTCATGGCCGCGTAGTCGGGCTTGCTGTCGTTCAGGGTGAAGGGCAGGCGTGCCGCCGAAAATGTTCTGGTCGATCCAGACGATGGCGGAGCCCAGCAGGATGCCGAACTTGTGCATGAAGCCGGAGAAGTTGCGGGTGGTATACAGTTCCTCGTACAGCCAGGAGGCCTTGAACTTTTGCTCGTAGGAGTCCAGGTCCGCCGGGCGGCATCGCCCAGGGCCAGGGCCTCGACCACGGCTTCCGCCGCCAGCATGCCGCTCTTCATGGCGGTGTGGTTGCCCTTGATCTTGACGCTGTTCAGCGTGCCGGCGTCGCAGCCGATCAGCAGGCCGCCGGGAAAGTACATGCGCGGCAGCGAGTTCAAGCCCCCCTTGGTGATGGCCGGGCGCCGTAGGTGATGCGGTTGCCGCCCTCCAGATATTTCAGCGGTCTCCGGGTGATGCTTCCAGCGCTGGAACTCCTCGAAGGGGCTCAGGTGCGGGATTGCTGTAGTTCAGGTCGACGATCAGACCGACGTACGACCTGGTTGTTTTCCACGTGATACAGAAAGGCGCCGCCGCTGGTGCCGCTCTCGCTCAGCGGCCAGCCCAGGCCGTGTACCACCAGGCCTTCATCGTGTTTGTCCGGCGGGATCTCCCAGATTTCCTTGATGCCGATGCCGTAGTGCTGCGGGTCCTTGCCCGCATCGAGGTCGAACTTGCTGATCAGCTGCTTGCCCAGATGGCCGCGGCAGCCCTCGGCGAACAGCGTGTACTTGGCATGCAGTTCCATGCCGGGCGTGTAGCTGTCCTTGTGCTCGCCGCTCGCGCTCGACCCCCATATCGCCGGTGGCGACGCCCTTGACCCGGCCGTCTTCATGGTACAGCACCTCGGCGGCGGCGAAGCCGGGGTAGACCTCCACGCCCAGGTCCTCTGCCTGCTCAGCCAGCCAGCGGCAGACGTTGCCCATGGAGACGATGTAGTTGCCTTCGTTGTGCATGGTCTTGGGGATAAGAAAGTTGGGCAGTTTGATGGCGCTTTTGCTCGCTGAGGTAGAAGAAAGAACTTGTCGCCTTTGACCGCGGTGTTCAGCGGTGCGCCGAGCTCTTTCCAGTCGGGGAACAGTTCGTTCAGTGCGCGGGGCTCGAGCACGGCGCCGGAGAGGATATGGGCGCCGACCTCGGAGCCTTTTTCCACCACGCAGACGGTGATTTCCTGCTCCTTTTCCTTGGCCAGCTGCATGATGCGGCAGGCGGCGGACAGGCCAGCAGGGCCCGCGCCAACGATGACGACATCGAATTCCATTGATTCTCGTTCCACAATCCTGTCCTCTATGTGCGGGTTGGCTTATGCCAGTCTACATGCCCCGGGCATGCCTGTGTGAGCGTCGAACACTATTGCCGTAATGACGAATGGGTAGCCCGCAAGTATATAATTTTTATGGATAAACATCTATCTCGGTGCCGGCGACGGCTGCTGACGGGCCGCGGGCGCCAGTGGCGGAGGAGCAGCCGCTATTGACCCCGGCTCGTTAGTGGGCATGATACCGGGCCGAAAATATGCTGACGCAGCCTTTTTCCGAGCGCTGTGCCTCGATCCACCCACCTGAGAAACTAGGGAGAATCCATGAAGGTTCTTGTAGCCGTCAAGCGTGTCGTTGACTACAACGTCAAGGTTCGCGTCAAAGCGGATGGCAGCGACGTTGATCTGAATAACGTCAAGATGTCGATCAACCCCTTCTGCGAAATCGCCGTAGAAGAAGCGGTACGCCTGAAAGAGGAAGGCGTTGCCACCGAAGTGATAGCGGTTTCCATCGGCGACAAGGCCTGCCAGGAGCAGATGCGCACCGCCCTGGCGCTGGGCGCCGACCGCGGCATTCTGGTCGAGACAGAGGGCGCAGTGGAGCCGCTGGTCGTGGCCAAGCTGCTCAAGGCAGTGGTCGACAAGGAGCAGCCGCAGCTGGTGATCCTGGGCAAGCAGTCCATCGACGGCGACAACAACCAGACCGGTCAGATGCTGGGCGCCCTGGCCAATATGCCGCAGGGCACTTTCGCCTCCGAAGTCGAGGTCGACGGCGACAAGGTGAACGTCACTCGCGAAGTCGACGGCGGTCTGCAGACCGTTAGCCTGAACCTGCCGGCCATCGTGACCACCGACCTGCGTCTCAACGAGCCGCGCTACGCGTCGCTGCCGAACATCATGAAAGCCAAGAAGAAGCAGCTGGACGTCTACACCCCGGAGGACCTGGGCGTCTCCGTCACCTCACACCTCACCCAGGTCAAGGTCGCAGCCGCCTGCTGAGCGCAAGGCCGGCATCAAGGTCGCGGTCGTGGCTGAACTGGTCGACAAACTGAAGAACGAGGCGAAGGTAATCTGATGAGCACACTGGTAATTGCAGAACACGACAACAGCAGCCTCAAGGTTGCCACCCTCAACACGGTAGCTGCGGCCCAGGCCCTGGGTGCGGATATCGACATCCTGGTGGCCGGCGCCGATTGCGGCGCGGCAGCCGAAGCAGCTGCCAAGATCGCTGGCGTGGGCAAAGTACTGGTGGCCGACAACGCCGCCTACGAGCACCAGCTGGCGGAAAACGTCAGCCTGCTGATCGCCGAAGTGGGCGCCGGCTATGACAATATCATCGCCCCGGCGACCTCCAACTGCAAAAACATCATGCCGCGTGTCGCCGCGCTGCTGGATGTTGCGCAGATCTCCGAAATCACCGCGGTGGAATCCGCTGATACCTTCCAGCGTCCGATCTACGCCGGTAACGTCATCGCCACCGTGCAAGAGCAGCGATGCCAAGAAAGTCATCACCGTGCGTACCACCGCGTTTGACGCGGCGCCGGCTGAAGGTGGCTCCGCAACGGTAGAGGCGCTGTGACGCTGTGCACGATGCCGGTATTTCCAGCTTTGTGGGAGAGGAAGTTGCCAGTTTCCGATCGTCCCGAGCTGACCTCCGCCGGCGTCGTTATCTCCGGCGGTCGCGGTATGCAGAACGGCGAGAACTTCAAGCTGCTGGACGGCATTGCCGACAAGCTGGGCGCTGCCATCGGCGCATCGCGCGCCGCGGTGGACGCCGGTTTCGTGCCCAACGACATGCAGGTTGGCCAGACCGGCAAGATCGTCGCCCCCGACCTGTACATCGCCGTTGGCATCTCCGGTGCGATTCAGCACCTGGCGGGCATGAAGGACTCCAAGGTTATCGTCGCCATCAACAAGGACGAGGACGCCCCGATTTTCCAGGTAGCGGACTACGGCCTGGTGGCGGACCTGTTCAACGCCCTCCCGGAGCTGGAAGCAGAAGCTCTAGCAGCTACTCGACCCGCAGCAAAAAAACCGGCCTCGAGCCGGTTTTTTTTCGTTCCGGGCAAGCGCTGGTGGCGGACCCGCTAGTCCCTGCGCAGCCGGTCTGAGATGGCAATCGGGGTAGGGTAGTTAAGCACCACGATATAGGATGACGCCAGCAGCGTGATGATGGTGGTGGCCTGTATCAACAGGGAGGCCTGTTCGGAAATCACCGCGTTGGCGACTGCCACGTAGGCTATAAGCAGCGAGAACTCGCTGGCCTGGCCCAGCCGGAAGCCCAGGTCCCAGGCCAGGCTGCGCTTTTCACTGACCCCCTGGAGCAGGAAGCGGTACACCACGGGTTTGCAGACCAGCACCAGCAGCGCCAGGACCAGGGCGGGCGCCAGCACCTGTTCTATCAGGCCCAGGTCAAAGCGTGCCCCCACAGAGAAGAAAAACAGGATCAGGAAAAAGTCCCGCAGGGGTTTCAGGTTGACCGCTATGTACTGGGAAATGGGGCTGGTGGCGATGGTGATACCGGCGATGAAGGCGCCTATTTCCTCGGACAGCCCCAGGGCGCTGGCGCATTCGGCCAGTCCCAGGCACCAGCCCAGGGCCAGCAGGAAAATATACTCGTGAAAGCGGTCGAAGCGGGTTATCAGGGGGAGCAGCACATAGCGCACGGCCAGCCAGGCACCGGCGGCCAGCAGCGGCAGGCTCAGCAGCGAGATCCCCATGGTGGTCGCCATCTCATCACTGGAACCGCTGGCGGCACTCAGCAGCGCCATCAGGACGAGGATGGCCAGCAGGTCCTGCAGCAGTAACAGGCTTATCATCAGTTCGCCGATATGGCGGTGATGCAAAACCGTCGTCGGCAACAGCTTTATACCGATAATGGTAGAGGAGAACATCATCGCCGCGCCGGTGATCAGGGCGTCGGTTACGGAGAAGCCGAACAGGTAGGCGACCGCGAAACCCAGGCCCAGGAAGACGGCGGAGCTGAACACCGCCACCACCGTGGACTTGCGCAGCGTGGACCACAACGCCTGGGGATGCATATCCAGGCCCAGCAGGAACAACAGGAAGATGATGCCCACGTGGCCGATGCCGGAAAGCAGGCCCAGGTCGGTGACCAGGGACAGCCCATAGGGGCCTATACAGGCCCCCAGGGCGATGTAGGCAATGATCAGGGGCTGGCGAGTGTAGAGCGCCAGCGTCGCAAATATGGCGGCGCCACTAAAAATCAGGAAAAAAGAAAAGGTGATACTGCTGCCAATCATCCGCGGGCAATCCCTGCAAACCACTCTTGAGTGTAATCAAGCGCCGCCGGGATAGAAAGGCAGTTGGGGCTATGATTCAGCCGCGGCGACGAAATAGTGGCAGGGGTTGGTCGACGGAAGCCTGGTAGTACTCGTCGAAATCCGCCAGCCCCGCCAGGGCTTCCTCCAGTCGGCCTTCGTCCGCCAGTTGGAAGGCGTCGAAGCCGCAGCGGCGCAGGTAGGCCATCTGGTCAGGCAGGATGTGCCCACAGGCCCGCAGTTCGCCGGTGAAGCCGCGCTCGCGCAGTTCCCGGCCGTAGGAAAACCCGCGACCGTCGGTGAACACCGGGAAATTGATTGCGACCAGGGGTATCTGTTGCAGGAAATCGAACAGGGGCGAGGGCGCCTGCCCGGGTTCCAGTTGTACCGCCAGCCCCTGCTTGTCGGCGCGCTGTGTCCACTGTTCCAGGGTCAGGATATGCGCCTCGCCGGCGCCGTCCTCCTGGGCCGGCAGCCAGTCGTCCTCGACGATGGCTCCGTGCTTAATCAGCCTTGGCATAGACGCGCTCCTTGAAAGGTTCGATACCGACGCGGCGGTAGGTGTCCAGGAAAGTCTCCTCCTCGTCGCGCAGGTCCAGGTAGGTTTGCAGGATGCGCTCGATGATCCCGGGTATGTCCTCCTGGCTGAAGGACGGGCCCAGTATCTTGCCGATGGAGGCATCCTTGGCCTGGCTGCCGCCCAGGCAGACCTGGTAGAACTCCTGGCCCTTTTTATCCACCCCGAGAATGCCGATATGGCCGATGTGGTGATGCCCGCAGGCGTTCATACAGCCGCTGATATTCAGCTCGATGGGACCCAGGTCGTAAAGGTAGTCCAGGTCGTCGAAGCGGGCCTGTATGGCTTCGGCCACCGGAATGGATTTGGCGTTGGCCAGGGAGCAGTAATCGCCGCCCGGACAGCAGATGATATCAGTGAGGTAGCCGTGGTTGGGTGTCGCCAGGCCCGCCGCCTGCAGCTGCTGCCACAGCGGGTACAACTGGTCGGTCTGCACATCGGCCAGCACCAGGTTTTGCTGGTGGGTGGTGCGCACTTCCCCGAATGAGTAGAGGTCGGCCAACTCCGCTACGAGGTCCAGCTGGGAGTCGGTGATATCACCGGGGGCGAAGCCGGTGGCCTTCAGGGAGATGTTGACGATGCGGTAGCCGGGCACCCGGTGGGCCAGGGTATTGCGCCTGACCCAGTTACCGAAGATGGGATCCTGCTCGCCCTGTACCCGCAGCGACTCCGCGGCGGCATCGCCGTCCAGGGCCAGGTAGGGCGGGTCGGTGAAAAAGGATTTGGCCCGCTCGATCTCCTGCTCCGTCAGGGTGCTGGGCCCATCCTTGAGCGCGGCCCATTCCTGCTCCACGGCCTCGCGGAAGGCATCGACCCCCATGGCCTTGACCAGGATCTTGATACGGGCCTTGAACTTGTTGTCGCGCCGGCCGTTCTGGTTGTAAACCCGCAAAATGGCCTCGAGATACGTCAGCAGGTGCTTCTTGTCCAGCCACTCGCAGATGACCGCGCCGATCACCGGGGTGCGGCCCAGGCCGCCGCCGGCGAGAATCTTGCAGCCGAGCTCCCCGCTGGCGTTGGCCACCAGTTCCACGCCGATGTCGTGGGCGTAAATCGCGGCCCTGTCCTCGGTGGTTCCGCACACGGCAATCTTGAACTTGCGTGGCAGGAAGGCAAATTCCGGGTGCAGGGTTGACCACTGGCGTATGATTTCGCAGTAGGGGCGGGGGTCTTCCAGTTCATCGGTGGCCACCCCGGCGTACTGGTCGGTGGTGGTATTGCGGATGCAGTTGCCGCTGGTCTGGATGGCGTGCATCTGCACGCTGGCCAGGTCGGCAAGTATATCCGGCACCTCTTCCAGGCGCGGCCAGTTGAGCTGTATGTTCTGGCGGGTGCTGACATGGGCGTAGCCCTTGTCGTACACCCGGGTGATATGGGCCAGCTTTCGGAGCTTGTTGCTGCTGAGCAGGCCGTAGGGCACGGCGATACGCAGCATGGGTGCCAGCCGCTGTATGTACAGGCCGTTTTGCAGTCGCAGCGGCAGGAATTCCGCCTCGGTCAACTTGCCGGCGAGAAAACGCTCGGTCTGGCCCCTGAACTGGGTTACCCGCTGGTCGACGATTCTCTGGTCGTACTCGTCGTAAACGTACATCAATAGGTCCTGTTACTGTCGTGTAGGCCGCGCTGCACAAGGCCGGAGGCTATTTTCAGGAGCGCTACCTTACCAGAAAAGCCCACGCCGCAATTAGTAAGATTTTTCATAAGGTTAGAACGGGCTCGCAGGGCGGGGGAGGCTCTCTGGCGGAACACTTTCAGCACTTGGGAAACCGGCCAATACTGCTATAATGCCGCCCGGATAAACCCTCACCCCTGGAGAAAGAAAGTGTCTGACAAAGCGAATATCGACGAGCGCGAAGCCGATGGCGTGGCCGACTCCATAGCCGTAACTGGAATTATCGCCGTGATCGTGCTGGCCATGTACATCTGGCTGTCCGGTATGCCTTCCTGAGGACAGTGGGGGACGGAGCCCGCTCAGTCCCCCGCGCCCTTGAGTACCAACTGCACGACGGTAAACACGCCAGCGATAAATAACAGGGTAAAAACGATCCCCGCGGCGATAAACACGCCCAGTTTGCCCTGCTTGAAATCCCGCTCCCTGTTCTTGCTGCTCTGCACCCCGAGCCCGGCAGCGAACACGCTGCTCACTACCTGCAGGGGATTGAGCTTCTTCTCGGCCGGCTGCTCCTGCGTGGTGCCGGATTCCTCTTGCTTGCCATCAGTCATAATGCGCTATCCAGTGTTAATCCAGTACGGGGCGCAACCAGCGCTCCATGGTCCTGGTGGGTTCTCCCTTGCGGCGGGCGATGTCCTCGAGTTGATCGCGACCAATCTTGCCCACGGCGAAATAGGCCGCTTCCGGGTGTGAATAGTAAAAGCCGCTGACAGCGGCGGCTGGGCTCATCGCAAAACTTTCGGACAGCCGCACACCACAGCTGTTGGGGGCATCCAGCAACTCGAACAGGGTGGCTTTCTCCGTGTGGTCGGGACAGGCGGGATAGCCCGGCGCCGGGCGTATACCCTGGTAGCGCTCCCTGATCAGCTCTTCGTTGCTCAACTGCTCGTCGGGGGCATAGCCCCAGAGTTCCCGACGCACCATGCGGTGCAGTTGCTCCGCAAAGGCTTCCGCCAGGCGGTCCGCCAGGGCCTTGAGCATAATGCTGTTGTAGTCGTCGTGGTCCTTCGCATATTCAGCGACCTGCTCGTCCACGCCGTGACCGGTGGTGACGCAGAACCCGCCGATATAATCCGGCACGCCTGAGGTGACCGGGGCGATGAAGTCGGCCAGGCTCATGTTGGGCTTGCCATTGGGCTTCTCCACCTGCTGGCGCAGGTGGTGCAGGGTGGCCAGGGTCTCGGTGCGCGATTCGTCGGTGTACACCGCGATATCGTCGGCGCCAACCCGGTTGGCGGGCCAGAAACCGACTGTGGCACGCGCGCGCAGCAGTTTTTCGTCGACGATGCGGCGCAGCATTTCCTGGGCATCATTGAAAAGCTCGGTGGCCTGGGCGCCGATGACCTCGTCCTGCAGGATCTTCGGGTACTTGCCCGCCAGCTCCCAGGTGATGAAGAAGGGGGTCCAGTCTATGGTCTCGATGAGGTCCTGAAGCGGGTAATCGTCAAATACCCGGGTGCCGAGAAACGCCGGGCGCGGCGGCGTGTAGTCAGCCCAATCGAGCTGCAGGCCATTGGCGACCGCTTCGGTATAACTCAAGGTGCGGCTGCGCGGCTGGCGATTGGCGATGCGCTGGCGTACTTCCTCGTACTCCGCGGTGCGGGCCGCCACGAAGACGGTCTTGCCGTCACCCACCAGTTGGGTAGCCACGGACACGCTGCGGGAGGCGTCCGGCACATACACCACCACGTCCCGGTCATAGCAGGGGTCGATCTTTACCGCGGTGTGCGCCTTGGAGGTGGTGGCCCCGCCGATCATCAACGGAATATCGAATTCCAGGCGCTGCATCTCGCTGGCGACATTGACCATCTCGTCCAGGGAGGGCGTGATCAGGCCACTCAGGCCGATGATATCGACCTTCTCCTCCCGGGCCGTGCGCAGGATGTCGTCGCAGGAGACCATGACCCCCAGGTCGATGACCTCGAAGTTATTGCACTGCAGCACCACACCCACGATATTTTTGCCGATGTCGTGCACATCGCCCTTCACAGTGGCCATCAGGATCTTGCCATTGGTGCTGTTGCCCTCGGTTTTCTCTTCCTCGATAAAGGGCTGCAGGTAGGCCACCGCCTGCTTCATGACCCGGGCACTCTTGACCACCTGTGGCAGGAACATCTTGCCCTCGCCAAACAGGTCTCCCACCACGTTCATGCCGTCCATCAGCGGGCCCTCAATCACCTGGATTGGGCGCTCGAATAACTGCCGTGCTTCCTCGGCATCCTCTACCACCCAGGTGTTGATGCCTTTCACCAGCGCGTGTTCCAGGCGCTTGGTGACCTCCTGCTCGCGCCAGCTCAGGTCCTCGACCCGGGCCTCGCCCGCGCCGGTGCTGCGGTAGTTTTCCGCCAGTTCCAGCAGGCGCTCGGTGGCGTCGTCCCGGCGGTTGAGGATGACATCTTCCACGGTGTCGCGCAGGTCGGCGGGCAGGTCGTCGTACACGGCCAGCTGGCCGGCGTTGACGATGCCCATGTCCATGCCCGCGCGGATGGCGTGGTACAGGAACACCGAGTGAATCGCCTCGCGCACGGCATCATTGCCGCGGAAGGAAAACGACACGTTGGAAACGCCGCCAGACACGAGCGCACCGGGCAGGTGGGACTTGATATAGCGGGTGGCTTCTATGAAATCCACCGCGTAGTTGTTGTGTTCCTCGATGCCGGTGGCGACCGCGAAGATGTTGGGGTCGAAAATAATATCGTTGGGGTTGAAGTCCAACTCGCCCACCAGCAGGTCGTAGCAGCGCTTGCAGATTTCCTGGCGCCGCTGCAGGTTATCGGCCTGGCCATTCTCGTCGAAGGCCATGACGACCACAGCCGCGCCGTAGCGCTGGCACAGGCGCGCCTGGGTCAGGAACTCCTCCTCCCCGGACTTGAGACTGATGGAGTTCACCACCGCCTTGCCCTGTATGCACTTGAGGCCCGCCTCGATGATGTCCCACTTGGAGGAATCAACCATGATCGGGACCCGGGCGATATCCGGCTCCGAGGCGACGAGGTTGAGGAAGGTGACCATGGCCCCCTTGGCGTCGAGCATGCCCTCGTCCATGTTGATATCGATGATCTGGGCACCGTCCTCCACCTGGTTGCGGGCCACTTCCAGGGCGGTCTCGTAATCGCCCTCGAGGATGAGCCGCTTGAAGCGGGCCGAGCCAGTCACGTTGCAGCGCTCACCGACATTGACGAACAGGCTGTCAGCGGTGATGTTGAACGCCTCCAGGCCGCTGAGGCGACAGGCCGGCGGGTGACTGGGCAGGGGCCGCGGCGGGATGTCCCGCACGGCGTCAGCGATAGCCTGGATATGCTCGGGCGTGGTGCCGCAGCAACCCCCCGCGAGGTTGAGAAAACCGCGTTGGGCGAAACCGCGGAAATCCTCGTACATGATCGCGGGGGTTTCGTCGAACTCACCGAAGGCGTTGGGCAGGCCGGCGTTGAGGTGGGCGCTGAAATAGCAGTCTGATACCCGGGACAAATCCTCGATAAAGGGCCTGATCTCGCTGAAGCGGCGGCCGCAGTTGGTGCCCATGATCAAGGGGCGGGCGTGGGCCACCGCGTTCCAGAACGCCTCGGGGTTTTGGCCGGACAGCACCCGCCCGCTGACATCCGGGAAGGTGACCGAGATCATCAGCGGGTACTTGCGCCCCAGCTCATCGAACACCTCCTGTACCGCGAAGATGGCGGCCTTGGCGTTGAGGGTGTCGAAGATGGTCTCGATCATCAGCAGGTCGACGCCGCCCTCCAGCAGGGCCCGGGCCGCGACGGCGTAGTCCGCGCGCAGTTCGTCGAAGGTGATGCTGCGGGCGCCGGGATTGTTTACATCCGGAGAGATGGAAGCGGTCTTCGGGGTGGGACCCAGTACACCGGCAACGAAGCGCGGCTGCTCCGGGGTCTCGGCGGTCATGCGATCTGCCGCCTCGCGGGCGAGCTGTGCCGCCGCCAGGTTCAACTCCCGGGACAGCGAGCCCAGTTGGTAGTCATCCTGGGCAATGGCGGTGCTGTTGAAGGTGTTGGTTTCAATGATATCCGCCCCCGCTTCCAGGTAGCGCCGGTGAATGCCGCTGATGACATCGGGCCGGGTCAGGGACAGCAGGTCGTTATTGCCCTTGAGATCGCTGGCGTGCCCCGCAAAGCGCTCACCGCGGTAATCGGCTTCCTCCAGGCCCGCCTGCTGGATCATGGTTCCCATGGCCCCGTCCAGGACCAGGATGCGGTGCTGCAGGGCTTGTTCCAGCGCGGAAGGTTCGAAGGATTTGACTGCCATGGTGTCGCCTGTCTCTGTACTGTTGTGGGGTCAACCTGGCAGGTTCCCCCCTTGAAAAAGCGCGCTAGTCTAGCAGATTGGGCCGCTCATTTCCGGCCCTCGTGGCTAGCTCTCGCGTTTTTGTGCACAAGGTTGCTATAATACCTGAGTAATTTACTCGGAATGAAGGACTTCATGGTTACCATCACTGAATCAGCCCAGGATTACCTCGCTGAATTGCTCTCCAAGCAGGAAGACGCGTTGGGAGTGCGGGTGTTTATCAACCAGCCCGGGACGCCCAAGGCGGAGACCTGTATAGCCTACTGCCGCGAAGGCGATCTGCAGGAGGGCGACGAGGAGCGCGAGTTCAAGGGTTTCAAAGCCTGGTTCGACGCCCGCAGCCTGCCTTACCTGGAGGACGCCCTGGTGGATTACTCCAAGGATCGCATGGGCGGCCAGCTGACCATCAAGGCGCCCAACGCCAAGATGCCCCGGGTGGGCGCCGACAGCCCCCTGGAAGATCGCATCAATTATGTGCTGTACAACGAGGTCAATCCCGCGCTGGCCGCCCACGGCGGCGAGGTGAGCCTGGTTGAGGTCACCGAGGATTTCTACGCGATATTGCGCTTTGGCGGCGGCTGCCAGGGCTGCTCAGCCGTGGACATGACCCTCAAGGACGGCGTGGAAAAGACCCTGCTGGAGCAGTTGCCGCAGCTCAAGGGCGTGCGCGACATGACCGACCACAGCGACCGTTCCCAGTCATACTACTAGGCCATCCAGCCCCGTTCAGCGCCGGGGCAATACTTCCCTGAGGCTCGCGCGCATGGCCCGCAGGGAGGCCTCGGTCGTCTCCCAGTCGATACAGCCGTCGGTAACCGACACGCCGTAGGCCAGGTCTTCCAGGTTCTCCGGAATGGACTGGTTACCGGCGTGGATATTGCTCTCGATCATGAGCCCAACGATCGACTTGTTGCCCTCCAGGATCTGGTTGGCCACATTCTCCACCACCAGCGGCTGCAACTCCGGCTGCTTGTTGGAGTTGGCGTGGCTGCAGTCCACCATGATGTTGGGCGCCACCCCCGCTTTTTCCAGTTCCTGTTCGCAAATCCTGATGTGCACGGAATCGTAATTCGGCCCGGTGCTGCCGCCGCGCAGGACGATATGGCCGTAGGGGTTGCCGCGGGTGGTGAACAGCGACACCTGGCCCTCGCTGTTGATACCCAGGAAGCGGTGGGGCTTGGCCACGGAGTTGAGCGCGTTGGTGGCCACGGTCAGGTTGCCGTCGGTGCCATTTTTGAAGCCCACGGGGGAGGACAGGCCGCTGGCCATTTCCCTGTGGGTCTGGGACTCGGTGGTGCGGGCGCCTATTGCGCTCCAGGTGATGAGGTCCTGCAGGTATTGGGGCGAGATCGGATCCAGTGCCTCGGTTGAGGTGGGCAGCCCCAGCTCCAGGATATCCAGCAGCAGGCGCCGGCCGATGTGCAGGCCTTCCTCCAGCTTGAAGGAGTCATCCAGGTGCGGGTCGTTGATCAGCCCTTTCCAGCCCACCGTGGTGCGCGGCTTCTCGAAATAGACGCGCATTACGATGTACAGCGTATCGTCCAGCTCCGCGGCCAACGCGCGCAGGCGGCGGGCGTAATCCATGGCGGCCACCGGGTCGTGAATGGAGCAGGGGCCGACCACCACGAACAGGCGGTGGTCCTTGCGATCCAGGATGTCGCGAATGACCTGGCGACTGTCGGCGACGGTCGCGCGCACCGCATCGGACATCGGCAGGGCCTGCTTCAACTGCAGGGGCGTGAGCAGCACTTCCTGCGAGTCGACGTTGATATTGTGTACTTCGATATTGCTCATCGGTATTTACCTGATAGAGTCGTGCACATTTAGCTGGGGTCGGGTCGCGCAGGCCGGGCCACGCAGGCCGGTTCACTCGCGGGCGCCCCGGTTCCCCGAAGGGGGCGGCATTTTATAGCAGCCGGCGCAGTTTGGGTAGGACAGCCCGGCGCCAGGTGGATGCGCACAGGACGTGGGAGCGGATTTGGCGAGAAAACTTTACGATACGGCCCCGCTGCAGCCCCTGGTTGCGGCGGGCTATGTGCTGCTGACCCCGAATTTCCGCCTGGCCCGGCGGATCAAGTCCGAGTGGGACGCCCAGTGCGCCGCCCGCGGCGAGCGCATCTGGGAGTCGCTGCCGGTACAGCCGCTGGAGAGCTGGTTGCTGCAGCGCTGGGGGGAGGCCGTCGCGAAGTCGCTGCTGGCGCCCCAGGTACAGCTGGGGCAGGCGCAGACGCTGTTATTGTGGCAGCAGGCTATCGCCGCCGAGGAACGCGATAGCGATCGCTACCACCTGTTGCGCCCGGCGGCCGCGGCGGAAATCGCCCAGCAGGCCCGCGACAGTTTGCTGCGCTGGCAGGTGGATACTGCCGCTGCCAATATTCGCCAGCTGTTCCGGCTGGACACGGACTGCGACACCTTTCTGCGCTGGCTGGATATTTTTGAGGTCAGTCTGCAGTCGGCGGGACTGGTGACTGCAGCCGACTGCATAAGCCAATTGCACGGCTGTGCCGACCAGTTGCCGCCGGCGCGGGCGGCGCTGCTGGAGTTCGAGGACATTCCGCCGCTGTTGCGCGCTACCGTGGACGCGCTGTGCGCCGATGTAACGGAACTGCAGCCGCGCGGCAGCAGTGCCCGGCAGCTGCTCCATGGCTGCGAGGACAAGCGCGCGGAGTTGCGCGCCGTTGCGCAGTGGGCTGCCCGCACCAGTCGCGACCACCCGGGCGAGACCGTCGGCATCGTACTGTCAGACATGGCGGCGGACCGCACTGCCCTGGAGTACCTGCTGCGGCGCGAATTCGACTGCCTGGATGACGACTATGGCAGCCTGCCGGTGAACTTCTCCACCGGGATCGCCCTGGATCGGGTCCCGGTGGTGCGCGATGCCCTGGCCGTTCTCGCCCTGGCCCTGCCCGAGACCACGGTGCCGGCGGTGGTCGGCCTGCTGAGCTCGCGCTTCCTCGACCTGCCCGACGCCGCCACGCCGTTGGCCAACCGGCTGCTCGGCAAGCTGTTCGAGACCGGCAGGGAGAGCCTGCAGGTGGCCGAACTGCGCTACCTGGCCAGCGAGATCTCCCTGGACGGGCTCAAGGGGCTCAGCCTGGGACGCCACCTGATGGCGACCGCTGCCCTGCGCCCCCTCAGGCAGCAGCTGCCGCCCTCCGGGTGGGTCGACATCTTTAGCCAGATCCTGGCGATCTGGGGCTGGCCCGGCGGCACAAACCTGGACTCACTGGAGTACCAGCAGGTCGAATTGTGGTACCGCACCCTGGACGAGTTCTGCCGCCACGATGTGGTGAGCCAGCCCATGGATTTCGGCGCGGCGTTGCAGTTGCTGCGGGACAGTTGCAGCCGCCAGGTATCCCAGCCCAAGACCGCTGACAGTGATATCCAGGTGCTGGGGCCGCTGGAGGCGGCGGGATTGGTTTTCGATCATTTATGGCTGGTGGGCCTGCAGGCCGACGGCTGGCCGGCGGCGCCGCGTCCCAACCCCTTCATACCGCTGGCCCTGCAGCGCCCCCTGCAGATGCCCCATGCCACGCCTGAGCGGGAGTGGGCCTTTGCCGCCGGCCTGCTGGCGCAGTACACCCGGGCGGCGGCGCAACTCAGGGCCAGCTACTGCCGGGAGCTGGATGGTGTGCCGCAACAGCCCAGCGCGCTGGTGCAGGACTTCGAGGCGGCGGAACTGCCGTCGCTGGCCGGCAGCCCCCCGGACTGGTCTGCAGTCTGGCGGGAGCGCGACCTCGAGGTCCTGCAGGAGCCTGCGGGCCCGGTGGTCGGCGGTGCGGAGCTGGCCACGGTGGGCGGCGGCAGCGGCCTGCTGGAAGACCAGTCGCAGTGCCCGTTTCGCGCCTTTGCCCGGCGCCGGTTGCTGGTGGAGCCACTGGGCGCATTTGGCGTGGGCCTGTCCGCCGCCGACCGGGGCTCCCTGCTGCACGCCGCGCTGCACGCACTGTGGGGCGAGTTGGGCGATCATGCCACTTTGCTGGCCACCGATGACGAGGCCCTGGCCGGAGCTGTGGACGCGGCCGTAACTGTGGCGCTGGATGGGATACCCGGGCGCCAGCGGCGGGCGCTGGGCACCACCTGCTGGCGCCTGGAACAGCAACGGCTCAGCGCCCTGCTGGGCGAGTGGCTGGCGGTGGAGCGGCTGCGCGCCGGGTTCGTGGTCAGCCAGCGGGAGCAGGAGGTGTCACTGCAACTGGGCCAGCTGTCCATCCGCCTGCGGGTCGACCGGATAGACAGTCTGCCGGACGGCTCGCAGTTGGTCATCGATTACAAATCCGGCCTCTGCAAGGTGCAGGACTGGATGGGGGAACGGCCGGCGAAACCACAGCTGCTGCTCTACGGTATCGCTGCCCCGGGCGCCGCCGGCGCGCTGGCCTTCGCCCAGGTCCGGCCCCGCGAGTGTCGCTTTGTCGGTCTGGGCAACGTGGCGGCGGCGCCGGGCATACAGACTGATATCGACAAAGCGGTCAGGGGGCGCATGGACGCCGCGGACTGGCAGGCGCTCAACGAGCGCTGGCGGGAAAACCTGGAGGCCCTGGCGCAGGCATTTCTTGCCGGGGAGGCCGCGGTGGACCCGCTGGGGCCGTCCAGTTGCACCTGGTGTGGCCTGCAGCCCCTGTGCCGGATCGGCAGTGCTGTGGCCGAGGAGGACGCTGAATGAGCATCGTTGACGCCCCCCAGCGCGCCCTCGCCATAGACCCGGGCCGCAGCTTTTGTGTCAGCGCCCCGGCGGGCTCCGGCAAGACCGAGCTGCTGATCCAGCGCTATCTCGGGCTGCTGGCGCGGGTTGAGCGGCCCGAGCAGGTGCTGGCCATTACCTTTACCCGCAAGGCCGCGGCGGAAATGCGCAGCAGGGTGGTCGAGGCCCTGCAGGCAGCGCGCAGCGGCGCGGCCTGCGATAACCCGCACCAGCAGGTTACCCGGGAACTCGCCCGGGCAGCGCTGGCGGCCGATGAGCGCAATAACTGGCGGCTGGAGCGGGATATCTCTCGCTTCAACATCAAGACGATAGACAGTTTCTGCGGTGCCCTGACCCGGCAGATGCCGGTGCTCAGCGAATTCGGTGGCCAGGCGGCGCTGCTGGACGATGCCACCCAACTGTACGCCGAGGCGGTGGCCGACCTGTTCCGGCAACTGGATGAGGGGCACCCGGCCGCCGCCGACATGGCCGCCCTCATGCTGCATTTCGACAATAACTGGGAGCGCCTGCAGGACCTGCTGGTGCAGATGCTGGCGCGGCGCGAGCAGTGGCGCCCCTACGTGGGGCTGCACCATGCGCCGGATGAGTCCGAGGCCTACCTGGTGGCGACGGTGACGGCACTGGTCGCGGCGGAACTCGCCGCCCTGTCGGAGCGCCTGGGGCCCTATCAGGGTGAGCTGCTGGACCTGTGGCGCTACGCGGCGGATAACACGGGTGCCCCGGTGCCCGCGGATTTTCCCGGTACCGGCCCCGGGGATATCGCCGCCTGGCGCTCCCTACGGGAGCTGCTGTTGACCAAGGACGGCGGCTGGCGCAAGAGCGTGACGACCACCATTGGTTTTCCCGCCGGCAAGGGCGAAGCCCTGGCGCGCAAGGACCAGTTCAAGGCGCTGCTGGCGGAGCTGGGGCAACTCGACGGTCTCGAACAACTGCTGGCGGATGTCACCTTCCTGCCGGAAATGGCGCCCGGCAGCGAGGGCTGGCAGCTGTTGATACACCTGTCCCGGGTATTGCCGATGCTGGCGGCGCAATTGCTGCTGGTATTCCAGCGCCGCGGCGCCGTGGATCACAGCCAGGTGGCGCTGTCTGCACTGCAGGCCCTGGGTGAGGACGATGCGCCCACGGAGCTGGCGCTGCGCCTGGATTACCGCATTGAGCACATCCTGGTGGACGAGTTCCAGGATACGGCGATCAACCAGTACGAGCTGCTGCGGCTGCTCACCCGCGGCTGGGGCACCCACAACGAGAGCAACCCGGGCGCCCCGCGCACCATCATGGTGGTAGGGGACGGCATGCAGTCCATCTACGGCTTCCGCGGCGCCAACGTGGGCCTGTTCCTGAAAGCGCGGCTGCAGGGTTTCAACGGCGTGCAGCTGGAGCCCCTGAACCTGCTGTGCAACTTCCGTTCCGATGCGGGTGTGGTGGAGTGGGTGAACGCGAGCTTTGCCGCCGCCTTCCCGGCCCATGACGATGTCAATCGCGGCAGGGTGCGCTACACGCCGGCAACAGCCGTGCGGCCCCCGGGGGACAGGCCGGCTGTTGGCCTGCACGTGTTCAGCGGCGAGCGGGCCCGCGACCAGGAAGTGGAATTCATCTGCGCGGAAATTGCCGCCGCCTGTGCGCAATCAGCCGCGGCCAGTATCGCCCTGCTGGGGCGCACTCGCGGCCAACTGCAGCCCGTGCTGGCGGGCCTGCAGCGCCAGGGCATAGCCTACAACGCCCAGGACATGGACAGCCTGGCTGAATCGGCCCTGGTGGGAGACCTGTTCGCCCTGTGTTGCGCCCTTGCCAACCCGGCTGACCGCCTGGCCTGGATGGCGCTGCTGCGCGCCCCCTGGTGCGGCCTGCAACTGGCCGACCTGCACCGGATAGCACAGTGGGGCTCAGCCCCGCGCTATACCCCGCTGCTGCAGGCAATGGCCGACCAGGACCTGCGCCAGTGCCTGAGCGGCGACGGCCGCGGGCGTGTGAAGGCCCTGCACGAGGTACTGGCATGGGCGCAGCAAAAGCGCGACCGGCTGGGCTTGCGGGCCTGGATTGAATGCGCCTGGCTGCAACTGGGCGGTCCCGCCACCGCGACCACGGAGGCGGAGCTGGCGGACGCCGAAAGTTTCCTGCAATTGCTGGAGCAGGCCGAGCGGGAGGGGTTGGGACTGGACACCCAGTGGCTGGCCCGGCGCCTGGAAAAACAGTTCATGAACGCGGGAGAGCCGGGCGCCAGGGTCCAGGTCATGACCCTGCACAAGGCCAAGGGGCTGGAGTTCGATATGGTCATCCTGCCCCAGCTGGCCCGGCCGCCGCGGCCCGACGGTCGCCAATTGATGCTGTGGGACGAACACGGCGACCTGGAGGGTGGGCGCAGATTCCTGCTGGCGGCGGATGATCACAGCGGCAAGGGCGAACCCACGCTGTACAACTACCTGCAGCAACGGCGCGCCGAGAAGAGCCTGCTGGAGGGCACTCGGCTGTTGTACGTGGGGGCCACCCGCGCGGTGCGGCGCCTGCTGCTGACCGCCAGCCTGGGGACAGATCCCAGGACCGGCGCGCTGCGCCCGCCGCCCGCCCGCAGCCTGCTGAGCCCCATCTGGGACAGTTGCCAGCAGCAGGCGGTCATTCATGACCCGGCGCTGTTGCCGGCCCCCGCCAGCCTGCCGGCGCAGCGACCGCTGGCCCGCCTGCGCACACTGCCCGCCGCGATGGCCCCCGCGCCGCAGGCACAGCCCGGCGGCAATGTCCCGGCCCGGGCCGCCAACCTCACGGAACGCAGCGTCGGCACGGTGGTTCACCTGGCGCTGGAAGAGCTGTCCGCACGGGCGATCCTGCCGGAGCAGGTCAGTGATAGCGACCGGCAGCGCTGGCGCGCCCAATTGGTCCGCCTGGGGTTGTGGGGCGACGGGCTGGCCGCCGCCACGGCGGAGGTGGAGCAATCCGTGCTGACGACGCTCGCGGCGGGCGGTGCTGGCCGCTGGCTGCTGGGCGGCGGGCATCGCCAGGCGCGCAGCGAGTGGGCCCTGACCAGCGTGGACCCCGAGGGTGCCATCCAGGAGCTGGTGATCGATCGCACCTTCATCGATGCCGCCACCGGCCTGCGCTGGCTGATCGATTACAAGAATAGCCGGCCGGCCCCCGGGCAGTCCCTGGAGGAATTCCTGGCGGGGCAGGGGGCCGCCTATCGCGAGCAGTTGCTGCGCTATCGCAGGGCGTTGCGGGAACTGGGTCCTGAGCCGTTGCGCTGCGCGCTGTACTTCACCGCCCTGGGCCATCTACACCACCTGCCAGAGCTGGACCTGGCCCCAACGGAGCAAACCCATGCCGATGTTTAACGGCCGTTTTATACAGCGCCTGGTGGTGCTGACCGGTGCGGGGGTCTCGGCGGAGTCCGGACTGCCCACCTTTCGCGACCCGGATGGCCTGTGGGAGCAGTACGACCCCATGGAGTTGGCCACTCCCGTAGCTTTCCGGCGCGATCCGGCGCTGATCTACCGTTTCTACAACAGCCGCCGCGCCCAGTTGGCCGGGGTAGAGCCCAACGCCGCTCACCTGGCGCTGGCCCGGCTGCAACGTGAGTTTGCCGGCGATGTGTTCCTGGTCACCCAGAATGTCGACGATCTGCACGAGCGCGGCGGCAGCCCCCAGGTGTGCCATATGCACGGCGAACTGCTGGCCAGCCTGTGCGGCGCCTGTGGTAACAAACAGCCCACGGATCAGCCCTTCGACGGCGCCAGCGCCTGCCCCGCCTGTGCGCGCCGCGGCAGCCTGCGCCCGGACGTCGTGTGGTTCGGGGAAATGCCGTATTTCATGGACGAAATCGAGACGCGCCTCGCCGATTGTGACCTGTTCATCGCTGTCGGAACCTCCGGGCTGGTGTATCCCGCGGCGGGCTTTGTGCGCACCGCCCGGACCTCCGGGGCCACCGCGGTGGAGGTGAACCTGGTGCCCAGCGACACCGCCAGCCTGTTTCACCTGCAGCGCCGGGGGCCCGCTACCGAGCAATTGCCAGCGCTGGTCGCGGAGTTGTTGTCCTGAAGGCTGGCCGCTGGGCCGGGTTCAAGCGCGACGGGCCTGCCACACCGTAAAACGACGGTCTCCCGCCAGCTTGCTGATATGGCGAAAATCCCTGCGCAGCACCGGCGCGTAATCCAGGTGCCGATTGGCCACCATGCACAAGACGCCGCCCGGGGCCAGGTGAGCGGCGCACTGGGCCAGCAGCCGGCGCCCGGCGTATTCGTCCACAGCGTGGTTGAGGTGGAACGGCGGGTTGCACAGTATCAGCCCGGCGGCGGCCCCGGTGTAAGCCAGCAGGCCGTCCCCGTGATGGAAGCGGCACCCGCCGGCCAGGTCGGGAACAAGGCGGGCGACGTTGCCCCGCGCCGAGGCGATGGCCATGGCCGATTCATCGGCGAACACCAGCTCCGTGGCCAGTCCCTGGCGCAGCGCGGCCAGCCCCAGCACCCCGTTGCCGCAGGCCAGGTCGATGACCGTAGCGGCGGGGGAGAGCCGCGGCAGCACCTCCAGCAGCAGGCGGCTGCCGCCATCGAGCCGGTCGCGGCTGAAGACATTGGCCTGCGCCCGCAGTTCGCCGCCGGCGGCCTCGCAGCGATAGGCAGCTTCCCCCGGGGGCGACGCGGCCGCGCGTTCATCGCGGCAGGCGCTGAACAGGCGCGCCTTGCGCTGGCCGCGGTGTCGCTGGGTGGGGCCGATATAGTGTTCCAGCAGGCTGGCTACCCGGGGCGACAGGTGCTTGTCCATGCCGGCGGCCAGCACGGTGGTACCGACCGCGATGCGGTCCGCCAGGCGGGCCAACTGGTATTCGAGGTAGGGCAGTTGCTTGGGCACTCGCAGGGCCACCACCGCGGCTGACGCGGTGGGGGCAGCCGTGCTCCATGTCACCGGGATGGCCGGGCGTCCGTTGCCCTCCAGGTTGTGCGCCAGGGCCAGGGCAGCCAGCGCCGAATCGGTCCACAGCTGCCCAGCGGCGGGGGGGATTGCCAGGGCGCCGTACTCGTCATTCACCACCAACAGCTGCTCCCCGCCTGCCCCCAGGCGGTGCAGTTCCTCCAACAACAGCAGGTCGGCGCTGCACCAGGCCTGCAGGGGTTCATCGCGGCGGGCGGGATAGCGCTGCAGGCGCAGGGCGCCAAAGGGCGTCTGGCAGAGGGTGTCAGCGCTCATGGCCGGGCTGCGAAGGCCTCAACGCGGTACGTACAGGGTCAATCTCTGGCCCGGTTGCAGGTACCTGCGCGGGTCCAGGGCGTTCCAACTGATGATGTCATTCACCGCCACGCCGTACTTGTCGGCAATGCGATACAGGGAATCGCCGACCCGCACCTGATAATCCAGTGACGGCGGCTCGCCCCCCAGACCCGACGCGAGGCTGCCGGCCCATCCCTCGCCGCTGGGAATCATGAGTTTCTGACCCACCCGGATGAGGCTGCCGCTGATGCCGTTGGCCCGCCGCAGCTGCACCACGCTGGTGTCGAACTGCCTGGCGATGGCGCCCAGGCTGTCGCCCCGGCGGACGCGATAATAGCGCCAGCGCACCCGTTCCGCCTGGGTCAGCCGGCTCGCGCTGGCCTCCAGGGTTGCCGCGGTGCCCAGGGGTACCAGCAGTTCCGGGGGGCGGTCGGGGGCCGTGGCCCAGCGCAATTGCCCCGGGTTGAGCTCGCGCAGGGTTTCAATGTCCACATCCGCCAGTTCCGCCGCCACGGCGAGCTCGATCTGGCCGCCGGTTGTGGCGACCTCGAAGACGGGCTCATTGGGTACCGGCGGAATATCCAGGTCATAACTCTCTGGCTCGGCGATCATCTGGGTGAGCGCCAGCACCTTGGGCACATAGCGCCGGGTTTCCCGCGGCAACTCCAGGGACCAGTAGTCGTCGGGCAGGCCGCGCTCCCGGTTTCGCTGCTGCGCCCGCGCCACCCTTCCCGCGCCGGCGTTATAGGCCGCCAGGGTCAGCAGCCAGTCTCCATCGAAGCGCTGGTTCAGCTCCTCGAGGTAATCCAGGGCGACCGCGGTGGAATCCCGCACGGCGCGCCGGCCATCGAACCACCAGTCCTGCTGCAAGCCCAGGTGCTCGCCGGTGGCGGGCATGATCTGCCACAGGCCGGCCGCCGCATTGGGCGAGACCGAGAAGGGGTCCATGGTACTTTCCACCAGGGGTACCAGCGCCAGTTCCATGGGCAGGCCGCGCTTTTGCACCTCCTCGACGATGTAGTACAGATACAGGGAGCCGCGCTCGGACACCATGGGCATGTAGCCGGGCTGGCCAAGGTAGTTGTCCACCGCCTTGTCGACCTTCTGGTGGTCGATCTCCTGCCAGCTCAGGTTCTCGCGGATTCGCTCCCACAGATCGTCCGGTGGCGGGGCCTCCGGCTGGCTGCGGGGCGCCTTGGCCACGATCGGCGCGGGTGGGGTGGCCGGGGCGGCGGTGTGGGTGGCAGCGCTGCTGTCAGGGGGGGCGGGGTGCTTGCTGATGGCGACCGAACCACAGCCCGCGAGCAGCATGATTAGAGAAACAACATTAACTATTCTAATTAACATGCTGTAAATATATTGCTTATTGATACTTTGTCATTTTTTTTCTGTCAGAAAGTGTCTTTCCAGGCGCGCACGGCGGCAAATACGTCCACCACGGAGTCGCCCTCCAGCCGACCCTGCCGCTGGAGGCCGGTCACGACCTCATCCCTGTCACAGCGCAAAAACGGGTTGGTTTCCCGCTCCAGGGCGATGTTGGAGGGCACGGTGGGCGCGCCGCGCTCGCGGCTCTCCCTGGCGCGGGCTATACGCTCGACCAGTTGCTCGTTGCCCGGCTCCACGGCTGCGGCGAAGGCCAGGTTGGCCAGGGTATACTCGTGGGCGCAGTACACCCGGGTACTGGCGGGCAGTGCGGCCAGCGTCTGCAGCGACTGGTGCATCATGGCCGGTGTACCCTCGAACAGGCGTCCGCAGCCCCCCGCGAACAGGGTATCTCCGCAGAACAGCAGTGGGGTATCGTCGGCGGGGTGAAAGTAGGCGATATGATCCAGGGTATGCCCGGGCACCGCCAGCACCTCGAACAGGTGATCCAGCACCTCGATGCGGTCACCGGCTCCCAGGGTGTGGTCTATGCCTGCTATCGCCGGGTTGTCAGGGCCGTAAACCACGGGGTTCCAGGTGTCGCGCAGGGCTTCCAGACCGCCGACGTGATCAAAGTGGTGATGGGTCACCAGAATGCCTTCCAGGCGCAGGCCGCGCTCTTCCAGGGCGCGCTGCACGGGTGCGGCGTCACCGGGGTCGACCACGAAGGCGCCGTCCCGATCGCGATAGGTGATAAGCCAGATATAGTTGTCGTTGAAAGCGGGTATGGGTTCTACGCTGAGCATGGGTCACCGTTCCAATCAGCCGAAAATGCAGTAACATGGCGGCCGAGGTTAGCAGGCTGCCGCGGCGGCCCCAATACCGGGAATGGGGCCTTGACTGGGCAACAAAGAATGACAGGTGAGTGTATCGACATTCTGACGGAACTGGAATCCTGGTATGCGCGCGACAGTGGCCAGCACCTGCTGCGGGCCAGCGAGGCGGCCGTGGCCGATATACTCGACACGGCCTTTGGCTATCACCTGCTGCAGATCGGCTGTACCCGGGGGCACCCACTGTTTCGCAACAGCCCGATAAATCATCGTATTTACGTAGCCGAGCGCGGCGGGGAGGGCATCAACCTGCTGGCCGCGGCGGATGAGCTGCCCCTGGAAAGCGACAGTATCGATACGGTGATCGCCCACCACAGTCTCGATTTCGCCGCCAATCCCCACCAGGTATTGCGCGAAATCCAGCGGGTACTTACACCCCAGGGACAATTGCTGGTGATAGGGATCAATCCCTATAGCCTGCTGGGCGTCAATACCATCCTGCGGGGCCTGGACCGGCGTTCGCTGTGGCACTGGCATTCGCCGGTAAGCCAGAGCCGCCTGACCGACTGGCTGCACCTGCTTGGCTGTGAGGTGGAACACTGCACCCGGGTGGGCAGCGTGCCGGTGGCGGGCGGGCAGACCCTGCGCCGCTGGCTGGCGCGCGCGGACGCATGGGGCAATCGCCACAACCTGCCGGTGGGTGGGCTGTACATCCTCCACGCCATCAAGCATGTACCGGCCCTGCGGCGGCCCCGGCGGCAGTGGCGGCTACGCCGCGAGCGCCTGTTCGGGCTGTTGCCGCGGCCCGCGCCTGCACCCAGCCCCACGCCCTTCGGACAGGCCGGCACCGGTCCCGGGCGCAACCAGCACCAGAGGAAAACCAGGCATTGAAGCACGTGCAAATCTTTACCGACGGCGCTTGCCGCGGCAACCCGGGCCCGGGGGGCTGGGGCGCGCTGCTGCGTTTCAACGGCAAGGAAAAAAGCCTGTATGGCGGTGAGTTGCAGACCACCAACAACCGCATGGAGTTGATGGCTGCCATAGAGGCGCTGCGCGCGTTGCGCGAGCCCTGCAGGGTGGACCTGACCACCGACTCCGTGTACGTGCGCAGCGGTATCACCAGCTGGCTGGCGGGCTGGAAACAAAAAGGCTGGCGCACCGCCGGGCGCAAGCCGGTGAAAAACGTGGACCTGTGGCAGGCGCTGGACGAGCAGAACCAGCGTCACCAGGTATCCTGGCACTGGGTGAAGGGACACAGCGGGCACCGCGAAAACGAGCTGGCCGACCAACTGGCCAATCGCGGCATCGATGAACTGGTAAGCCACGGGAGCCAGCGGGCATGAGGCAGATCGTACTGGATACGGAAACCACAGGCCTGGAGGTTTCCCAGGGGCACCGCATCATCGAGATTGGCTGTGTGGAACTGCAGAACCGGCGGCTGACCGGCAACCACTTTCACCAGTATATAAACCCCAGGCGGGAGATCGACCAGGGGGCCATAGAAGTGCATGGCATCACCAACGAGTTTCTCGCCGACAAACCCCTGTTCGAGCAGATTGCGGCCGAATTCCTGGAGTTTGTCAGCGGCGCCGAGTTGATCATTCACAACGCTCCCTTCGACCTCGGTTTTTTGGACGCGGAGCTGCAGCGCCGCGACCCCGGGGGGCAATCCATCCGCGAGTTGTGCACCGTGGTCGACACGCTGGTGATGGCCCGCGGCAAGCACCCGGGGCAGCGCAACAACCTGGACGCGCTGTGCCAGCGCTATGATGTGGACAACTCCCAGCGCGACCTCCACGGCGCCCTGCTCGACGCGGAGATACTGGCGGACGTCTACCTGGCCATGACCGGCGGGCAGACGACCTTCTCCCTGTCCGACGCCACTGCCAGCAATGACGCGGACGGGCAGGGCATTACCGGCATCAGGCGCATCCCCGCCGGGCGCAAACCCCTGCCCGTCATCCGGGCCAGCGAGGCTGAACGCGCGGCCCACGATGCGCAACTGGAGGCGATTGCGGCGAGCAGCGATGGTCGCGTCCTGTGGCGCGAGCTCGCGGAACAGGGATAGGGCGCTTGCCCCTCGCGGAGGGCGGGCATACTATAGCCGGTCATTTTTATCGCGGGATTTCGAGTTTTGTTTCGACCTGACCACCGTCCCCCCGCTTCCAGCGGGGATGAACTGCACATTATTTTCCAGCGTGGGGCGCTGGTGAGCGATATGCGCTCGCCCCAGCCCTGTCTCATCGCCGCGGACCAACTCGCCGCCATGGGCTGGCGGGTACAGCGGCGCCAGTTCCTCGGTTATTGGCAGGAGCGGCCCTGTTTCGCGCTGGAAATAGACGAGATCGAGCAGGTGGATCCGCTGCAATACCAGCTGGGCAGCCTGTACCAGGTGCTGGGCCGGGTGGATGAGCAGTTGTTTGCCCTGGCCGGCCGGGCGTCGCAATTACTGGACTGGGAGCGCGATCACCAGTTCTGTGGCCGCTGTGGTCACCGTATGACGGTTGATTCGCAGGAGCGGGCCATGCGCTGCGAGCCCTGCGGCGTGATCAGTTACCCGCGTATCGCCCCCTGCGTTATCGTGCTGGTGACCCGCGGGGAGGAATTGTTGCTGGCGCGCAATGTGAACTTCCCGCGGCCCATGTACAGCACCCTGGCGGGGTTCATAGAGGCGGGTGAAACCGCGGAAGAGACCCTGGTGCGGGAAGTGCGCGAGGAGGTGGGCGTGGAGGTTCGCTCGCTGCGTTATTTCCAGTCCCAGTCCTGGCCTTTCCCCAACCAGTTGATGCTGGGCTTTTTCGCCGAGTACGCCGGCGGGGATATCGTCTGTGAGCCCGGTGAAATAGCCGACGCCCGCTGGTTCCACTACCGAGAGCTGCCCATGATTCCACCACCTTCATCCGTATCGGGGCAACTGATACGCCATTACGTCGACAACCTCTAGCCAACCGGGAGTCAAGCGCTTGGAATATATCTACGAGTACGGGCTGTTTCTTGCCCAGGCAGTAACCTTTGTCGCCGCCATCGTGCTGGTGGCCGCCAGCCTGGTGGCAATCGGCCAACGCCAGAAGGCCGAGCAACACGAAGGGCATATCGAGGTCCGGGACCTCAACGAAAAATACCGCCAGATCGGCGACAGCATCCAGCACATGGTGGTTGAGCCCGACGAACTGAAAGCCCTTAAAAAGGCCCAGAAAAAAGCGGACAAACAGCTCGCAAAGCAGGCCAGGAAAAAATCCGGCAAGCCGGCGGAGAGTGGCGGGGAGCGCCGCAAGCGGCTGTATGTGCTCAACTTTGAGGGCGACCTGAAGGCGAGTGCGGTGGACAACCTGCGCGAGGAGATCTCGGCGGTACTCCCGCAGATCGTGCCCGGTGATGAAATGCTGGTGAAGGTGGAGAGCCCGGGCGGCCTGGTGCACAGCTACGGACTTGCCGCCAGCCAGCTGCGGCGCATCAGGGATGCGGAAGTGCCCCTGACCATCGCGGTGGACAAGGTGGCCGCCAGCGGCGGCTACATGATGGCCTGCGTCGCCAACCAGATCGTGGCGGCACCGTTCGCGGTGCTGGGCTCTATCGGTGTGCTGGCGCAGCTCCCCAATTTTCACCGCCTGTTGCAGAAAAACAATATCGATTTCGAGCTGTTCACGGCCGGCGAGTACAAACGCACCGTAACCATGTTCGGGGAAAATACCGACAAGGGTCGGGAAAAGTTCCTGGAAGATATCGAGGAGACCCACGAACTGTTCAAGGACTTTGTGAGCATTAATCGCCCGGCCCTGGATATGGCCAGGGTCGCCACCGGCGAAGTCTGGTATGGCAGCAAGGCCCTGGAAGTGGGGCTGGTGGATGCCCTGCAAACCTCCGATGCCTTCGTGCAGCAGCGCCTGCCGGACTGGGATGTGTTCGAAGTGAAATTCGTGCACAAGAAGAACTGGCAGGAAAAACTGGGGCTGGCGGCCGAGGGCGCGCTGGAAAAAGCCTTCCTCAAAATCTGGCAGCGTGGCCAGGGGCACAATACCTACTAGGGCCGGTACCCAACAACTGCTGTAGCCCTGCAGCCATCCGCCCGGTGACCTGCGTGGCACCAGCGGCCCAACGCAGGCTGCGCGGTTACTCGGACTGACTCTCCTTCTTGTCCTGCTCGCACTTGCCCCGCAGGATAATGGCGCGGTTCACCAGGGCCTCCTGGTCGCCACCCTGGTCGGCGATCACGGCAGCGCTGACATCTGTCTGCGGATCGTCGCAGGGGTCTTCCTCCGGGGGCATGGTGATCCACGCCAGCAGCCAGACGAGAAACACGACAAAGGCGAACGTGGCGATCTTCAGGATCCAGCTGTTGCGCATGTTTGCTTCTGGGCCTCTATAACCCCGGTTACTATCCGGCAGGTTAAATGATATAGGGCTCTATTTCATCCGCTTTCAGCGCCTTGACCGCCTGGTGGTGGGTGAGGAATACCCGGCCGCTCAGCTCCCGCAGAAAATGTGACTTTTGCAGCGCGTCCATCACCGGGCCCTTGACCTCGCTCATGTTGAGGCTGAGGCCCTGTTCCCGCAGGCGGTGGTTGATGGCCTCCAGGGCTTCCAGTGCGCTCAGGTCTATTTCGTTGACCGCCGTGCACTGCAGGATCACGTGCTCCAGCCCATCGATGTCGGCCACCAGGCCGTAGACATAATCTTCCAGGTAGCTGGCGTTGGCGAAGTACAGGCTTTCGTCTATCCGCAGCGAAATGATGTTGCGGTGGGTGATGACATTGTGGCGTTCCACATTGCGAAAATGCTCGGTACCCGCAACGGCGCCCACTACCGCGATATGGGGGCGGGTGGTCTTGTACAGGTGCAGGCCGACGGAGGCAACGATACCGGCGAGCACCCCCAGTTCCACGCCCAGCAGCAGGGTGAATCCGATGGTGGTTACCACCGCGATGAAATCCGAGCGGGAGTACTGCCAGGCGCGCTTGATGACGCCGAAATCCAGCAGCGAGGTCACTGCCACGATGATGGTTGCGGCCAGGGTGGCCTTGGGCAGGAAGAACAGTACCGGGGTCAGCAGCAGAGCTGCCAGGGCGATGCCCGCTGCCGCGATAACACTGGCGGCCTGGGTCTGCGCGCCGGCGTCGAAATTGACCACCGAGCGGGAAAAACCGCCGGTAACGGGAAAGCCGCCGGAGATCCCCGAGGCGACATTGGCGGCCCCCAGGGCCAGCAGTTCCTGGTTCGGGTCAATGCGTTGGCGCCGCTTGGCAGCCAGGGTCTTGCCCACGGAAACCGACTCGACAAACCCGATGATGGAAATCAGCAGTGCCGATACCGCCAGTTCGGACCACAGGCCCGCCTCGAAGGAGGGCAGGGTGAAGACAGGCAGCCCGCTGGGCACTGCGCCCACCAGGGCCACCCCGCGAGCCGCGAAATCACCCAGGTAGCTGGCCAGCGTGGTGGCGATAATCACCAGCACCGGCCCGGTCTTGGCCAGGAAGCCGGCGGCCGTGTCCGTCAGGCCCGAGCGCAGCAGCAGGGGTTTGAGGCCCTTGCGCGCCCAGAACAGGAACGCCGTGGCCAGTGCGCCGGTCACCAGGGTGACGGTGTTGAAATCCGGCAGGTTAGCCGCCAGGCTCTGCAGCAGCTGGGGCAGGGTCTCGCCGTGGCCGTCCACGCCGAAAATATGCCGCAACTGGCTCAGGCCGATAATGATGCCAGAGGCGGTGATAAAGCCCGAGACCACCGGATGGGAGAGGAAATTGGCGAGAAAGCCGAAGCGCAGACAGCCCATGAGCAACAGCATGCCGCCGGACAGTATCGCCATGGCGATGGCCGCGGTGGCATAGCCGATGGTTCCGGTGGCCGCCACCTTGCCCACGGCGGCCGCGGTCATGAGTGAGGCGACCGCGACCGGGCCCACGGAGAGGGTGCGACTGGTGCCCAGCAGGGCGTAGGCGACCAGCGGCAGGATGCTGGCATACAGGCCCATCTCCGCCGGCAACCCCGCCAGCAGGGCGTAGGCCAGCGATTGCGGAATCAGCATGATCGTGACGATCACGCCCGCCAGGGCATCGCTGGCCAGCAGGCCGCCGTTATAGCCCTTTGCCCACTCCAGGACCGGCAGCCATTTTGCCAGGCGCCCGCTCAACCGCCGGATGTCCCGGCTTTGCACTGCTCGGGGTCGACCATCCACTCCTTGCCCTTGAGCATGGCTTTCCAGTAGACCGGCGGCAGGATCTTCTCCTTGAGAATCCAGGCCAGGCGGGAGGGCTTCTGGCCGTTGATCAGCCACTTGGGGAAGCTGGGCAGCAGCTTGCCGCCATAGCCGAATTCCGCCAGTACTATCTTGCCCCGCTCCACGGTCAGCGGGCAGGATCCGTAGCCATTGTAGTGGGCCACGCCGGTGACCAGGGACATATCCTCCAGCACGTTGTTGGCGACGATGGGCGCCTGCATGCGCGCCGCCGCGGCGGTCTTGGCATTGGGTGCGTTCATGGCATCGCCCAGGCCCCAGATATTGGCAAAGGTCTTGTGCCGCAGGGTATTCTGGTCCACGTCCACCCAGCCGGCCTCGTCGGCCAGGGCGCTTTCCCGCACGAAATCCGGTGCGCACTGTGGTGGGCAGACATGGATCATGTCGAACTCCGTCTCCACCAGCGCCTTTTCCCCGTTGTCCGTGTTCTTTTCAAACCAGGCCCGGCGGCTGTCGCCATCTATTTTCACCAGCCGGTGACCGAAGCTGATATTGGCGCCGTAACGCTTGATGTACTCGTTCAGGGCCGGCACATATTCCTTGACACCGAATAGTACTTCGCCGGCGTTGAAAAAAGCGATATCGATGTTGCCCAGCACACCGCTGCGCTGCCAGTGATCCGCCGACAGGTACAGCGCCTTCTGGGGCGCCCCGGCACACTTGATGGGCATGGGCGGCTGGGTGAACACGGCGCGTCCGCTGCGCAGGTTCTGCACCAGTTTCCAGGTATAGGGCGCCAGGTCGTAGCGGTAATTGGAGGTCACGCCATTGTGTCCCAGGGTTTCCACCAGGCCCTCCACACCGTGCCAGTTCAGCTTGATACCGGGGGCAACGATCAGGCGCTCGTAATAGACCGGCCGCGAATCTTCCAGGGTAACGCGATTGTGCTCCGGGTCGAACCCGCCCACCGCGGCCTTGATCCAGTGCACGCCTTCGGGAATGAGCGAGGCGGTGGTTTTTACCGTGTCGCACTGCTTGAATATGCCCGCGCCCACCAGGGTCCAGCCCGGCTGGTAGTAGTGCACCTCGGCGGGATCGATAATGGCGATATTCAGGCTGCGTACCCGTCCCAGCAGGCTGGAGGCGACGCTGATACCTGCGGCTCCGGCACCGACGATCAGGATGTCGTAATGATCCGCACCTGGCGGGCGTTCATGAGCCGTGGGGGCGGGCGCGACGCCCAGGGCACTGCTCAGGTCGTAGCCGAGCTTGCCGGCCATTGCCAGCAGTTCCTGTGGCTGCTTGCCCTGGCGCAACTGTGCCAGCGACCACAGGGTGATCGAGCGCGTGCCGGTGCGACAGTATGCGTGGGTGGGCTTCGGCAGGCGCTGGTATGCCGCCAGGAAATCGGCAATATCGGCACCGCTGAAATTGCCCGAGACCACCGGCAGGTAAGCCAGGGCCATGCCCGCTTGCGCGGCGGCTGATTCAATCTCGCTGACGTTGGGCTGATCGGCCGCCTCACCGTCGGGGCGGTTGCAGATCAGCGACTTCACCCCCAGGCTGGCGAGTTTGTGTACATCTGCTTCCGTAATCTGGGCGGATACGGAAAAATCGCCGCTTACCTGCTTGATTTCGGTCTGCATTATTTATCTTCCGTGGCAGTGAAGTCAGTAATGTCGGCGCCGCCAAAGGCGTTGACCGGCAGCTGCAGGAACACCTGCCCGGTGCCGGCCGCCGGCGGAAAATAGCCGGCCCGCATATTGACCTGCAGGGAGGGCAGAATCAGCGTCGGCATGCCCAGGGTGACGTCGCGGGCGGTGCGCATTTCCACGAAGGCGTCCTCGCTGATACCGCGGTGGACGTGGATATTGTCCTGCAGCTCCGCTGCCACGGTGGTCTCGTACTCCAGCTCCCGGCCATTGGGCAGGTAGTCGTGGCAGACGAAGATACGCAGCTCCCCCGGCAGCGACAGGATGCGCTGTATGGACCGGAACAGGATGCGGGCATCGCCGCCGGGAAAGTCGGCGCGCGCGGTGCCCCCGTCGGGCATGAACAGTGTGTCGCCCACGAAGGCCGCGTCGCCCAGTACATACGTCATGCAGGCCGGGGTATGACCGGGGGTGTGCAGCGCGCAACCGGTCATGCCGCCCACCTTGATGCTGTCGCCATCGCGCAACAGCACATCGAACTGCGAACCGTCGCGGGCAAAGCCCGGCCCGGCATTAAAAATGGTTCCGAAGGTTTCCTGTACCACGGCAATGTGCGAGCCAATGGCAATCTTGCCGCCCAGTTCTCGCCTGATGTGAGGGGCGGCGGACAGGTGGTCGGCGTGGACGTGGGTTTCGAGGATCCACTCCAGTTCCAGCTGCTGCTCCCTGATATAGCTGATGATCTGGTCCGCTCCCGCGGTACTGATGCTACCCGAGGGATAGTCAAGGTTGAGTACCGAGTCCACCACGGCGCAGGAATTGCTGCCCGGATCCTTGACCACATAGGACAGGGTATTGGTCGGTTCATCAAAGAATGTAGTGATTTGCGCCCGAGTGGCGATGTCTATACCTGGCTGGGTGGCATGGTTCATGGCGTAGCGTTCTCCTGTCTTTTTAGCTGGGTTCCTGCGATCTACACGGTGTGGATTGCAGATGCTGTTATATAGATCAGCAATGAACGTGCCATCTACAAATGACACTAATTAGAAGAGATAACATTCAGATAAATAACAGTAATAAATTATCAAAACACTTTTAAAGTCATTTCGAGCTTGTCGTTTTACCCTGAATCTGCCAAATTTGACGCACCTTTTGTCACAATTGTCACGCATGGAAATCATTGCCACCGATACTGACAGCACCCTGGCCAGGATGCTGGACAGCTATGAGCACCCCGCCATTCTGGTGACCCCGGACTACCGCATTCTGGCCACCAACGATCTCTACCGGGAGGCTTTCGGGCAGATCGAGACCGACCAGGGCCCCGCCCGCTGCTACGCGGTGTCCCATAATTTTGATCGCCCCTGTGACCAGGTTGGGGAGGAGTGCCCGCTGGCGGCGGCCAGCAACTCCGGAACCCGGGAGCGGGTGCTGCACATACACCAGACGCCCAGGGGAGAAGAGCACGTCGATGTGGAAATGCTGCCCATCCTCAACGAGGATGGTACGCCGCGTTTCTTTGTCGAACTGCTCAAGCCGGTAACCGTGGCCGGGGCAGTGGCAGGTGACAGACCCATGGTGGGCACCAGTACCGCCTTCAACCATATGCTGGGATTGGTCTCCCGAGTGGCTCCCAGCGACGCCGCCGTGCTGCTGCTGGGCGAGTCCGGCACCGGCAAGGAACTGGCGGCCCGGGCACTGCACCAGGCCAGCAGGCGCTCCCGCGGCGCGCTGGTGACCCTGGAGTGTGCCGGCCTCAGTGAAACCCTGTTCGAGAGCGAGCTCTTTGGTCACGTCCGCGGCGCGTTCACCGGCGCCAACTACACCCGCCAGGGCCTGGCCGAGGCCGCGCATGGCGGCACGCTGTTCCTGGACGAGATAGGTGACATCCCGTACCCGCTGCAGGTCAAGCTGTTGCGCTTGATCGAGACCGGGACCTATCGCCCGGTCGGGAGCAGCCAGGTTAAACAGGCCGATTTTCGCCTGGTGTGCGCGACCCACAAGAACCTGGAACAGATGGTGGAGCGGGGAGAATTCCGCCAGGACCTGTACTACCGCATCAACGTGTTCCCCATCAAGCTGCCCTCGCTGGCCGAGCGAACGGAGGACATTCCGCTGCTGGCGCGCAGTATATTGCAGGACAACCGCGGCCCGGACGGCATGAGCCACCATCTCACCGAGTCGGCCGTCAGCGTGCTCAAGGCGCATCGCTATCGCGGCAATATCCGCGAGCTGCGCAATATACTCAGCCGCGCCACCATACTGGCCAACACCAACGTGATCGACCAGGAGCTTATCAGGCGGTCACTGGGGGAGGGCGCCGCCGGCAGTGGTGACCGGGCACAGCCCGGGCGCGAGCCCAGCCTGAAGCAACTGGAACTGGACTACCTGCGCCAGCTGATGCGCAGCCACGACAACGACAGGGAAACAGTGGCCGCCATCGCCGGTATCAGCGTTCGCTCCCTCTACCGCAAACTGGAGTAGGCCACCTGGAAGAGGCCGCCGGGGCCGCCTGGAAGAGGCCGCCTTACCACTCGTTCAGGGACGGGCCCAGGATATGCCGGGAGCGGCCGATCACATGCTGGCTCTGGCCCACGATAAGCGGGTCGGGCTGTCCGGCGACTTTTGGATCCTTGTTGGGATAGTTCAGGCTGTGCAGGAAGTGCTGCATGCAGGATATCCGGGCGCGTTTCTTGTCCGAGGACTTGATAATGGTCCAGGGGGCATCGGCCGTGTCGGTGTAGAAAAACATCGCCTCCTTGGCCTCCGTGTACTGATCCCACTTGTCCAGTGATGCGCGGTCGATGGGGGAGAGCTTCCACTGTTTCAGCGGATCGTTCTGGCGCCGCTGGAAGCGTATGTGCTGTTCATCCTGGGTAACAGAGAACCAGTACTTGAACAGGCGAATGCCGCTGCGCACCATCATGCGTTCCAGTTCGGGTGTCTGGCGCATGAACTCCAGGTACTCCTCAGGGGTGCAGAATTCCATCACCCGCTCGACGCCTGCGCGGTTGTACCAGGAGCGGTCGAAGAGCACGATTTCCCCCTCTGTGGGCAGGTTGCGGATATAGCGCTGGAAATACCACTCGCCCCGTTCCGTCTCCGTGGGCTTCTCCAGGGCGACCACCCGGGCGCTGCGTGGATTGAGATGTTCCATAAAGCGCTTGATGGTGCCCCCCTTGCCGGCGGCGTCCCTGCCTTCAAACAGGATGACGATTTTCTCCCCCGTTTCCTTGACCCAGCGTTGGACCTTGAGCAGTTCCACCTGCAGCGCCTTTTTCTTTTTCTCGTAATCCTGGGTCGACAGCTTGGTGTGGTAAGGATACTTGCCGGTGAGAAACAGCTCCCTGATGGCGTCGGGGTCGCGGCGCATCTCCGCCAGGTGGTGGCTGGGGCTGGGCGGCGGATCAGTCTCGTCCTGGGTTGCCGTGGCTGCAAACTCTTCGATATCGGCCTGCTGTGCGGTATCTTTCTTCACGCTTGATCTCCATGGTAAGTCAGTAGGTCACCATGTAACCTCGACCAGAGGGCTGTTGCCATGATGCTGGTCAATGGACAGGCCAACCGCTGTGATCGGTACCGGGGTGGCAGCGCGGCCGGGATCGCGGGCTGACTAGCTTACTTTTACCACCAGTTTGCCGAAGTTGGCGCCGCTGAACAGCCCCAGGAAAGCCTGCGGCGCGTTTTCCAGGCCGTTTACCACGTCCTCCCGGTAGGTGACCTTGCCCTCGGCCAGCCAGCCGGACATGTCGCGTACGAAATCCGGGAAGCGATTGCGATAGTTGCTGACTATGAAGCCCTGCATCTTGAGGCTGCGGCGCAGGATGAGGCCCTGCAACTGGCTCATCCGGTCGGGACCCGGGGGTAGCTCGGTCTGGTTGTAGTGGGCTATCAGCCCGCACACCGGTACCCGGGCAAAGTTGTTGAGCAGCGGCATGGCCGCCTCCCACGAACTGCCGCCCACGTTCTCAAAATATACGTCGATGCCATCGGGGCAGGCCGCGGCCAATTGCTCGGCCATGTTATCGTCGTAGTGGCTGATGCAGGCATCGTAGCCCAGAACCTCAATCGCGTACTTGCACTTTTCGACGGCGCCGGCAATGCCTACCACCCGGCAACCCCTGAGTTTGGCGATCTGTCCCACGACTGAGCCCACGGCCCCTGTGGCCGCCGCCAACGCCACGGTTTCTCCCGCCTGCGGCTCGCCTATATCAAGCAGCCCCACATAGGCGGTTAGCCCGGGCATGCCCAGTACACCCAGGGCGTAGGAGGAGGGTTGGACGCGCGGATCAATTTTCATCAGGTCCCCGCCATCCGACAGGGCGTAATCCTGCCAGCCGGCATAGGCGGTTACCAGTTCGCCCACGGCAAAGGCGCTGTTGCGGGAGTTGACCACCCGGCTGACGGTGCCCCCGACCATCACCCCGTCTACCGGGACACTCTCCGCATAGCTCTCTGCCGCGCTCATGCGGCCGCGCATGTAGGGGTCCAGCGACAGGTATTGGGTCTGCAACAGTACCTGGCCTGCAGCAGGCTGTGGCACGGGCGCGCTCTCCAGCCGGAAGTTATCCAAAGTGGGCTTGCCGTCGGGGCGCGACGCCAGCACGATGCGTCGGTTGACCGCGGGCTGCGCGGCCGCGACGGGATTGACGGCGGCGGCACTCAGGGCGGCGAGTGTCGCAAGATTGAAATCGCGGCGGGTAAAGTCCATCGTTGTCTTCCATCTGTCGGTCGTGGGTGATGCCTCAGCATAGCACCAGGCGTGTGCTGCTGCTCAACTGGCAACCGGTCCAGGTTTCTGCCTGGTTACTTTGTCGATCTCCTCTTCCGCAAGGCGCTTGTTGCGCTCGCGCTGCTCCCGGGTGGTGCAGCTCTTCCTGGAAATCCGGATCCCGGTAACCGGTTAGCGCACACAGACTATCCCCTCGGCTTTTTGCTCCTCGGTGAGAATCGGCAGGCCGTCGGCGTCCACGGCATTGCCTGAAGTCTGCGGTTTTCCGGTGCTTGAACAGCCCGCCAGCAGCAGGCCCACAATGAGGGTCCCGGCACCGATGAGGCTTATCCTGCTTTGCATTGTTGACCTTCTCCTTCACTACGCCTGGGCCCTGTGGAAGCCTGCGCTTCCCGCGCAACTTATTATGTCATGGGCATGTGCAGGCGCAACCACCGCGCCCCCACCGCCTCAATAGTGATAACTCGCCTGCAGGCCCAGCGGCAGACCCAGTGCCCAGTACCCCAGCAGGAACAGCGTCCAGGCGATCAGAAAGCAGATGGAGTAAGGCAGCATCATGGCGGTCAGCGTGCCGATGCCCGTATTCCTGACATAGCGCTGGCAGTACACCACAACCAGGGGAAAGTAGGGCATCAGGGGGGTAATGATATTGGTAGTGGAATCGCCGATGCGATAGGCGGCCTGGGTGAGATCGGGGGAGATGCCGAGGGTCATCAGCATCGGTACGAAGATGGGTGCCAGCAGCGCCCACTTGGCGGACGCCGAGCCCACGAACAGGTTGAGCAGCCCGGTAAGCAGAACCATGGCAGTGATCGTGAGCGCCGCGGGCAGTCCCAGCGCCTGCAGGGCCGCGGCGCCCTCCACGGCCATCACCACTCCCAGCCTGGACTGCCCGAAGGCATAAATGAACTGCGCGATGAAGAACATGATAACCAGGTAATAGGCCATGCTGCCCATGGCCTTGGTCATGCCTTCTATGACATCCCTGGAACTGGTGACCGTTCCTGCAGCGACGCCATAGACGATGCCGGGAATGATGAACAGCAGGAAAATAAGCGGCACGATGGAGGCCATCAGGGGCGACCCGAGTTCCGTGAGTGAGCCACCGGGTCCACGCCAGGCTGAATCGACCGGCCAGGCGCTGAGGGTCAACAGGGCGATAGCGATCAGCATGCCCAGCAGTGCGTGACGCAGTGCCGAGCGCTCCCGGTGACTCAGGCTATCCATGGATGATTGCGCCTCGATCTCCGGGTCCAGTTGGGTGGCGGCCAGTCTTGGTTCGACAAATCGGTCGGTAACCAGCCAGCCCAAACCGATAATCAGCAGGGACGACACAGCTGTGAAGAAATAGTTGTTGAGCGGGTTGAGCACTATCGTCGGGTCGATAAGCTGGGCCCCCGATTGGGATATCCCCTGCAACATCGGGTCGATTGCCGAGGGGATGAAATTGGCTGAGAACCCCCCGGAGACGCCGGCGAACGCGGCGGCGATACCTGCCAGGGGGTGGCGTCCCGCGGCGAGGAAAATCACCCCGCCCAGGGGTATTACCATGACATATCCGGCATCGGCGGCAGTGTGGCTGACAATGCCGACCAGGATGATCATGGGCGTGAGCAGCCAGCGCGCGGTGACCGTCAGCATGGCCCGCAACGCACTGTGGATAAAACCGGTGTGCTCCGCCACCCCTATGCCCAGCATTGCCACGAGCACCACGCCGATGGGGTGGAAGTGGGCAAAGGTACTCACCATATTGGCCAGAAACGAGGTCATGGCCTCGCTGGACAGCTGGTTGACGATTTGCACCGGCTCACCGGTTCGCGGGTCTGTGGCCCCCACATGCAGGTAGGAAAGCAGCCAGGATAGCACCCAGGTGATCAGTAGCAGGCCTACGAACAACATGGCCGGGTCAGGCAGGCGGTTGCCGGTGCGCTCGATCACCGCCAGGGCGCGTTGTGTAAACGAGTTGCTTGGTTCCGGTTGCACGGCGATTTCCTGATCAGGGTTCACGCCCGGGATTGTAACCCGACATTGCCCTGCGGTAAGCATCCGGGGGCCGCGGCACCGGTTTCTGGCAAAAAGTGGAGATAAGTAGACTTTCCGGCCTGTCTTGCTTGGACGAAGCCCACAGAGCTTACTAAGCTCAGCAAGGATACAACCCGCGCCCGAGGCAGGAAGTTTCGCCGGGCGATGTACTGGCAGCGCCTTTTTGTTGCCAGGTGGGGTATCAAGGATGATCAGATGGTGCAGGTAGTACTGGATTTCTTCGAACGGACGCTGTTGGCGCCTCCGCAACGGTCCGTCAAGGAAGTATTGCTGTTACGGCTGAGTGGCATTATCGCCATCTCGCTGATTCCCCTGGCTTACGCCCGCATGCGCGAAGCCCAGTGGGCCATGGTCTACCTGGATATTCTCATTGTCTGCGTGATGTCTCTGCTGTTCTTGTTTGTGTATGTCAGCCGCCGGGTACGCACCGCCGGGGCGTTCCTGGCATTTGGTTTTATTGCCGCCGCTCTCATGACCACGCTGTTGCTGGGCGCCGACCAGGTACTGTGGGCTTACCCGGCACTGATCGTGGCGTTCTTCATGCTCGATACCCGCCAGGCGACCATCCTGAGCGCCGGGTTCGTCCTGTGTTTTCTGGGGATACTCTGGCAGGAGCTTCCCATCCAGAGCCTGGCGAGAATATGCCTGACGCTGGTGGTAACCATGCTGCTGGCCAACGCTTTTGCCCTGACCAACCGGCGACAGCAGCAGCAAATGAGGGAAATGGCCAACATCGACCCGCTGACCGGCGCGGGCAACAGGCGTTCACAGAATGCACAGCTGGATCGTGTGACCGCGATATTCATGCGTAGCAATGCGCCGGCGAGCCTGCTTATTCTGGATATAGACTTCTTCAAGCGAATCAATGATGTTCACGGCCATATCGTCGGAGACCAGGTGCTGGTGGAAGTGGCAGAGTTGATTCGCAAGCACACCCGCGTGAGCGACAGCCTGTATCGTTACGGGGGAGAGGAGTTCGTGGTCATCGCCGAGCAAACTTCCCTGGATGCGGCCACCAGTGCTGCCGGGAAGTTGCGGGAGGCGATGGAACGGCACATTTTTTCCGCCGGGATAAGGCTCACGGTGTCGATAGGTGTATCCCAGTTACAGCGCGGGGAGGGTCGCCAGGGCTGGCTGGGGCGTACGGATGCTGCGCTGTTCAGGGCCAAGGGCGAGGGACGCAACCAGGTTGTGGTTGCTCCGCCACCCAGGTTGGCCATACGGCGGGCAAGCTTGGCAGTTACCTGAATTAGGCGAAGGTTTACTGCGGGTTTCAGCGCGGCAATACCGCACGCCAGGGCGGGCGTCAGCCCGCTAACACCAAAGGTAACAAAGCGCCAAGTCCCAGCCAGGCGAAGGCCAGCGCGGAGAGATAAGTCAGCACACGCTCGCTCAGTTTCTCCGAGCCGCTACCGGCCAGTCCGCTTACGCGCCATTTCCAGGCGATGAACGCCGCGCTTACGCCGAGCGCGATGAGGTTCAATACCAGGGAATAGTCCGCGGCGAACAGGTCGCGATCGGCCAGGGCATTGGTGGCGGCCGCCGAGTCGGGCAAGGCGTCTAATGCGGCAAGTCCATAGTGCAGCGTGATAGCGGTCACTACCAGGATAGTGAGGAAGACCGCCAGTATGTAGAGCGCCATTTTCCATCCATAGTAGCGCGCCTGGATGCGCAACACGGGCAGTACCACAAGGTCGCTGAAAATGAACGCCATCACGCCCGCGAAACTTACGCCGTTGTTGAACAGTACCGCTGCCAGCGGGATATTGCCCATGGAGCCGATGAAAGTCAGGAACGCCGCGACCGGCCCAACAAAGGTCTGGATAAGAATGTCGATGAAGGAGGGATCCGCTACGCCGGCACCGACAAAAAGAAACTCAAAGAACTCACGGGGGACGAACACCGCGATGATACCGGCAACGGTAAAGCCTATGGTGACATCCTTCCACACCATCTTCCATTCCATCACATACTTGTTGGCGACCTTGAACCAACCATCGGTACTGGTAATCAGTACGCGCCAGTCGGGTATGTCCTCGTCGTCTCCCCCTTCTTGCTGGGTGCGAGCGTGTTCGCGCGCCTGTTTTTCAAAGTTGCGCGGCAGGGTCCTGGATACCAGAATCCACATGAGTAGAATCAGTAGTACCCCACCGACATACTCGCCTACTACAAATTGCCAGCCGAGAAATACCGCTATGATGATGCCCAGTTCGATCACCAGGTTGGTAGAGGCCAGCAGGAAGGCAAGCGAGGGCACCAGTCCCGCTCCCTTGCTGAAGAGTGACCGGGTGGTCGCCAGCGCGGAAAATGAACAGGAACTGGAGATAAAGCCGAACAAAGTACCCAGGAAGACACTCCTGGTACCGGTTTCCCCCATGCTGCGGCGCATTCGCTGGCGGCTGACGAAGACCTGTATCACGCTCGATATGAAGTAGCCCAGTACAAATGCCCACAGCGCCATCCAGAACAGGCCGAGACTGGTGACTGCGGCGTTGTGCCAGTTGGAGAGAAAGCCGCCCAACAGCCGCTACCCGTCGCTGTCGGCAGGCACTGCCATGGCGGGCGGGTAAACGGCCGGGAAGATCGCCACCCCCCCTGTTGTGAATACCGGCGTGCCGCGGATGAATATATTCACCCGGCCACTGGAGTGGCTGCCCTCAAAGGCCAGGAACACCCCGCCGGAGAGCAGCGGCGACAGGGCTTGCAACAGTCGGTAGACCATTTGCCTGTCCTGGCTCGAAGCGCGGATCATGATGGCGCCGTCGACGTCGGCAGATGCCGGTTCGGCATCCGCGTTGCGATACTCCTGGTCCAGGGAAGCGCCTGCCAGCAGGTCAGTGATAGTGCCTGCCAACTGCTTTTGGTAGGAATCCCCGGGTATTACTGCGACCCGAATGGACGGCGCGGCCTGCTTGTAATCGGCACGAAACCTGCGCAGGCGTTGCTGTACCTGGTCACGGATTTCAGGGGAGGGCGCGCGAATGGATTCTGCGACGGGATCGGGGGTCGGGCTATCGCCGCCTGTGAGCCTGGCGAACTCCAGTCCGGGCTGCAAAACAGTGATGTTCAGCGACTCCTCGACTGCTTGCTCCCGTTCTCCAAAGCTGTAGATCAGCCATGCAACCAACAGCAGCAGCGGTACCAGGTAAATGGCCAGGCCACTGTAGCTCGCGCTGCAACCGCGAGCACGAAAGCCCTGGTACAGCGTGTTCAATTCCCGAGACCGATCGCGCATGGGGTCGATCATAGGGCCTCGCCCGCACAGGCCCGCAACCTCAGGTTCCCACCCTGGCACTGAACCAGGTGCCACGGAATGGTTTTTCTGCGTCCATCGCGACAGCGGGCGATGACGTAGGTGATGCGACCGCTGCGGATATCCACCAGCAGTTCATCCACGCTGCCCAAAAATTTGCCTCCGGGGTGGAGCACCTGCATGTCCACCAGTGAGGAGATGGCTTTGCTCTCGCTGTGTCTGCCCTGCCTGGATTCGCTCACGATTCCTCGTCGATTAAATTGATCCCGTCTCCACTGGTGCATTTTTTATGCCATGGCGCCCACCCGCCTAGGCCGGGCAAAAGTGTCGACATGGCGGTTCTCATTTGTAGAATTTCCATTTTCACTGCAAAATCTACAAGCGGCGGCCGGTTTCCGCCCCCCATACAGCAGGCGAGGACAATGCTTCCAGGATCCCTGGGCTCGAGCAGCCAACCCCACTCGCCACTGCGCCGGTTGAGACTGTCTTATGGACCATGAGTTAAACAGAATCGCTTTGCTGATCACCGACGACGAGTTGTTGATCGCCGAGCTTGGTGAGGCGATTGAAGGATTGGGTTTCGAGCTTGCTACCCTGCGTATCGCCGATGACCCGACGCGCATCAGGCAGCTGAGGCCGGCAGTTGCATTCCTGTCCTGCGATGAAGATCTGGACCATGTGCGCTCGCTGCTCGACCAGGATCACCTGGACGCTATCGCCGAGGTGCTGCTGGTGGGACAGGGCGAGCAGCACGACCTCTCGGTGCAGGAGTGGCTGGCACAGGGCAGGGCCTTCTTTCTCGCCCGGCCACTGCATCTTAAGTACGTGCGCCAGCTGCTGCTCGATATTCGTGGCGAACTCGACAGGAACGAGGCTCAAGCCGGCGGCCAGCAGGAACTCGACACCCCGCTGGACCAGTTCGGATTGCTGCGCGGCAGTTCCGCCCCGATGCGACGCATATACCGGCAACTGCGCAAGGTAGCGCCCATGGATACCTCGGTTTTGGTCTGCGGGGAGAGCGGTACCGGCAAGGAACTGGTTGCCGAGACGATTCATGCTACCTCCGCGGTAAGTGATGGTCCTTTCCTCGCGATCAACTGCGGGGCGATACCCTCCGAACTGGTGGAAAGCGAGCTGTTCGGGCATGAAAAGGGCAGTTTCAGCGGCGCCTTGCGCATGCACAAGGGGCTGTTCGAGCGGGCCGCCGGCGGCACGCTGTTCCTGGATGAAATCACCGAAATGCCACTGGAAGTGCAGGTCAAGCTGCTGCGCGTCCTGGAGACCTGCACCTTTCGCAGGGTAGGCGGTGAGCAGGATATGACAACTGACGTGCGTATCGTCGCCGCCACCAATCGCTCCCCTGAAGACGCTGTGGCCAACGGCAAGTTGCGCGAGGATCTCTACTTTCGTGTCGCCCGGTTTGTGCTGCGGCTGCCCCCCCTGCGCGAGCGCGGCACGGATGTGCTGGGGCTGGCCCAGGCGTTTCTGGCAGAACTGAATGATCGCCATGGCACCGGCTGTGCGCTGACCCCCGAGGCGGAACAGGCCCTTATGGCGCACCGGTGGCCAGGCAATGTCAGGGAGTTGAAAAGCGCTGTCGAGCAGGCCTACCTGGTGGCTGACCAGGCTATTGATGTATGCGACCTGCCCGAATTTCGCACTGCCGATCTGGCGGTAGAGGAGGGCGACTACCTGCGGGTATCAGTTGGCTCCTCGCTGGACGATGCCGAGCGCCGGTTGATTTTCGCGACGCTCAATGCAGTCGATGGCAGTAAGCCGGAAGCGGCCGAAGCCCTGGGAATCAGTCTCAAGACACTCTATAACCGCCTCAACCGCTATTCGCAGGAGGCTGACTCCCAGGACGTTGCCGGGGCCTGAGCAATTCACGATACCTGGCCGCCGACGTGCTGCGCCGGGTCCACCACCAAGCCAGCGCGTGGTAAGCTGGTACGCTATTTGCGTGGTCAGTGGCGAGCATGGCGGTATTGAAGGGGAGGTGGCACCTGCTATCAAGGGGGAGGAATGCAATGAACGTCAAGGATTTGATCGACGTCTGGGATAGCGAGGCGCACGGCGAGTTGTCCGGCGAGGCCTACCAGGTCCGCCTGCCCCTGGACACTGCAGCCAAGTTGGAAGCGCTGGTGGAGTTATTCCCGTTGCGCACCCGCGAGCAGTTCATAGCCGAGTTGCTGGGTGTGGCCCTCGATGATGTCATGTCGAGTTTCCCCTATGTGCAGGGAGACAAGGTTATTGCCAGGGACGAGGAGGGAGATCCCATATTCGAGGACGTCGGGCATACGCCGCGTTATCTCGAGCTGGTGCACAGGCACATGGAGAAGCTGCGCACCGATAAGCCGGAGTAACACCCACCGCCGTTGCCGCATACCAACAGGAGCGCCAGGGTATGCTGACAGGAAATTGACAACGCTCGTTCGCTCATCTATCAATCAGTAGTTCCCGGGGAGGGTTTCGGTATGCTTTCAGAGTTGGTTCTGTTCCTGTTGCTGCTCGGTATAGTCTTGTATCGCGGCTGGTCCCTGGTCGCGGGATCTCTCGCGCTGCTGGCCTGGGCCGCGCTGCTCACTGCCAGCAGTGGCGGCATGTGGCTGGTGTTGCTGGCGACCGCCGCGGCAGTCTTCGTGCTCAATGTGGAGTCCGCGCGCCAGCGCTGGCTGGTGGAGCCGGTGTTCCGCATGTTGCGCAAGGCGATCCCTCCCATGAGTAAAACCGAGCAGGAGGCGCTGGAGGCCGGCACGACCTGGTGGGAAAAGGACCTGTTCAGCGGCGCGCCGGACTGGGACACGTTCGACCGCGATCGAGCTGCCCGCGCCTGGCCGACGCAGGAGCAGTCCTTTCTCGACAATGAAGTGGAGAGCACTGTGCCAGCTGATCGATGACTGGGAGGTGCAGCAACGCAGCGACCTGTCCCCGGAGACCTGGGATTACCTGCGCGAGAACGGCTTCTTCGGGCTCATTATCCCGCGAGGAGTACGGCGGCCGAGATTTCAGTCCCTATGCCCAGAGCCGGGTGATGAGCAAGATCGCCAGCCGCTCCATCACCGCGGCCGTCACCGCCATGGTGCCGAACTCCCTCGGGCCGGGCGAACTTGCTGGTGAAGTACGGCACCGACGAGCAGAAACAACGCTGGCTGCCGGGGCTGGCCGACGGCAGCGAAGCTACCCGTGCTTCGGCCTCACCGGCCCCGAGGCGGGCTCCGACGCCGGCGCCATCCCCGACCTGGGCATCGTCTGCGCGGCGAGTTTGAGGGCGAGGAGGTCATCGGCCTGCGGCTTACCTTCAGCAAGCGCTGGATTACCCTTGCGCCGGTCGCCACCGTGGTGGGCCTGGCCTTCCAGTTGCGCGACCCGGAGGGATTGCTGGGCGACCCGGAAACAGTGGACTACGGGATTACCTGCGCCCTGTTGCCGGCCAGCCACCCCGGCATGGAGATCGGCCAGCGCCACAACCCCGGCGTCCCCTTCATGAACGGTCCCGATCAAGGGCGAGAACGTGTTCATCCCGGTGGACTGGATCATCGGCGGCCCGGAGATGGCCGGCAAGGGCTGGCGTATGCTGATTGAATGCCTGGGAGCCGGGCGGGGCGTCTCGCTGCCATCGCTGGCCACCGCCAGCGGCGAAATGTGCTACCTCACGGTGGGCGCCTTTGCGCGCATACGCCGCCAGTTCAACATGGAAGTCGGCAAGTTCGAGGGCGTGCAGGAAGCGACCGCGGAAATCGCCGCCGGCGCCTATACCCTGGAGGCCATGCGCCAGCTGGTCACCCGCGGCCTGGAAGATGGCCCCCCAGGGGTGCTGACGGCCATGGCCAAATACCACGCCACCGAGCGCATGCGCGACCTGGTCAACCACGGCATGGACGTAGTCAGTGGGCGCGCCATCCAGCTCGGTCCACGCAATTTCATGGCGTCGACCTACCACGCCTTGCCAGTGGCGATAACCGTCGAGGGCGCCAATATTCTTACCCGCTCCCTGATGATCTTCGGCCAGGGGGCCATGCGCTGCCACCCGTACCTGTACGATGAACTGCAGTGTTTGCAGAGCGAGGATGAGGAGGAGGGCCTGGCCACCTTCGAACCACTGTTGCTCAGGCACCTGGCGCAGCTGGGCGGCAATTTCGCCCGGGCGGCCTGGTACGGCCTGACCGCCTCCCGTTTCAGCCCGGTGCCGGCTGACACCACCGAGTTGAGTCGCCGGGGTTACCAGCGTATCAACCAGTTGAGCGCGGCCCTGGCCTGCTGCGCCGACGTGGCCCTGGGCGTACTGGGTGGAGACCTCAAGCGGCGGGAACTGCTCTCCGCGAGACTGGGGGATGTGCACAGTGAACTGTTTATAGCCTGCAGTATCCTCAAATTCCACGACAGCCAAGCACCCAGCGAGGCCGCTACCGAGCATGCCAGCTATGCCCTGCGGCGCGCCTTGCACGCTGCCCAGGAAGCACTGCTGGCTTTCCTGGCAAACTTTCCGGTCAGGTCGCTGGCGGTGCTGTTGCGCGTTGTCTGCCTGCCCCTGGGACGTTTCGCCAGTGCGCCTGACGACGAACAGGTGCGCACGCTGGGAGAGCTGATCATGCAGCCCAACCCGGTACGAACAGCGCTGGCGGAGTATGTCTATATCAGCGACGACCCGGAGGATGCGGTCGGCAGGCTGGAAACCACCTACCGCATACTGCTGGAAGTGGATGATGCCTGGCAGGCCTTCTGTCGCGCCCGCAGCAAGGGCGAACTGCAAGCTGGCACCCTGGAGGAGGCGCTGCAGGAAGCGGTGGAGAAGGGCATCATCCGCGCGGAAGACGCGGAACCTCTGGCGGCCTACGATGCACGGCGCTACGACTGCCTGCTTACCGATAATTTCGAAAAGCTGGGTTGAGGTGGTGCCGGGCCCTGGACGGTTGCCGACAGTTCTGCCGGCAATCGGTCCTGGATGTCCCGGTGTTAGTCGCTTTGTCACTTGCTGGAGGGGAAAGCGAAGCCGAGGGCCGCAAGATGTACTTTTCAGCTGTTTGCGATTGTCTTTCCTGACCGGGTTCCGATACCCTCAGTCCAAGCGGGGATGACTGTGCAGCAGTGCAGTCATCGACACTTGCGTAAGGAGTGACATGACATGAACAAATTGATACTGGCAGCAACTGTACTGAGCGCGTCTGTTTCGGCGCAGCACGTGTTCGCTGCCAACGATGGCAACAACGGCAAATGGTCAGCGTCTGCCACAATGGCAGAACAGTCTCCATTAATTCGTCAGGTATGCAGGGTCACCTGGGACATGGCGATTCCCCGGGATCCTGCGAGGATCGTCGCAGCGCGGTGGTGATAATGCTGTGTGCACCGGAAGCCGATGGCGACGGCATTGTGGTTGATGCAGTGAGCAGTTCGCCCTTTGTGGATCCAGAAGTAGTGCCCACGCCCGGCCCGGATTCGGACTGCGCCACCGCACTCGCCGCTATGGTGGATGCCCAGCTGGCAATCAGGTCGGTCACGGCAGCCGGCAATGGCACCACCGAGTATTTGCTAATTGGGTATGTCGGTATCTCCGCCGCGCCGTAATGGCCCGGCGCTACAGCGCTTACTGAGCAATGCCTGAACCGGCCCCTGCGATCTCCGCCATGCAATGGTTCAACACCGCAGAGGCGCCAGCCCTGGAGCGCCTGCGCGGCCGTGTGGTTATCATCGAGGCGTTCCAGATGCTGTGCCCCGGCTGTGTATCGCACGGCATTCCCCAGGCACAGCGCATTCACGATACCTTCCCGCGGGAGGAGGTGGTGGTACTGGGTTTGCACACGGTATTTGAACACCACGCGGCGATGACACCCGTGGCGTTGGAGGCTTTCCTGCACGAGTACAAGGTGAGCTTCCCGGTAGGGATAGACCAGGCTCACCCATCGGGCATGCCCGAAACAATGCGCGCGTATGCCATGCAGGGTACCCCGACCCTGATACTGATCGATGCACTGGGCAGGCTGCGCCAGCAGTGGTTGGGAGCACCGGCCGATCTGGTGGTGGGAGCGGAAATCACCAGACTGGTGATGGAAAAGCAAATCTCCCGTTAGCAAACTCACCGGGCAGTCCTGGACCGCCCGAAATATCTCCGCGGGCCAGAGCCATCTTTTATATCCGATCTCCGGCGACCATACGCGCCGCAACGACTCCGCCGGCGTCCACTAGCGCGGTGGCCCAACCACATTCAATTTTGTTTGCCCCCGTTTCCCAATCTGCTCGATACGCTTTTTGCCGTTAGGCCGCTGCCTGGCTGAAGAGGGCATAACCGTGTTGGGGCTGACAGGCGCCTGTGCATAATTGTGTGTCTCACTATCTTATTTAACATAATATATATTATACGCATATGTGGATAAATATACGGATGACTGGATGTGCAGCTTTTTAGGGGTTTTTCGGGGGTTTTAGGTGTTTCCGGGACGCAGGTTCCGCGCACGGCTCACAAGGCCATAATCACGCAACTGCCCCAATTTCTGGCGACAAGTTGCCGACAGGGGCACCGGCAACGATTTGGTGCCTGCCAGCGCGGCTGGTTCGGGTTCGATTACTCAGCAGATTCATGCAGCGGCTATGTCTGCCGGTAACTACCCTGGATAACTGTGCGTTGCGCGCTTAGGCCACCAGGACGACCCGCACAGGCGCTGCGGGCCTGTTACTACGCGCTGCTACGCGCCTGGTTTCAGTTTTCGCGCCCCCTGGTGCCCGACCAGGAGCCCTGACGCGTCCCGGTATTGGCCGCTGCTGCTAACAGGCCTCGCCAGATACCAGGTTCGCTTTCTTCGCAGTCTGCGTATCGGCGTGTGACCAGGGACCGTGCCTCTCGGGAATGCCTGCCATGGCCAGGCTGGGCTGGGGAAACAGCGTGGCTACCTCATCAAGGCCGAAGCCCTGGTGTGGCGAACGCCCTGGACAACTCGTGTGAACTACCCGCTACGCCACGCTCTGCTACCTGCACGATCGGGTCATCCGCGACCACTTCCGGCTCGCGAACGGCATGCACAGCCTGCAATAATATTATTATGTTAAATACTATAGTGATGGACAGGGTGCGCAAATAGTTGCAAAGATGCCCTGGAAGCACCGCTACCATTAGCTGCGCAGCGGGATTGGCCAAGATCAGCACCCCGGCCGCGATGTTGGCCTGTTGACGGGCAGGCATCAGGCCCCTGCCCTGTCCCCAGGTGCCCTTTTATTCCGCCGGGGGCTGCTGCAGGCTCTGCCCGCGGCGGGCCTGCTGGATGATGTAGTCGCGGATGGCTGCTGCCTGGGCCTCGTCCAGCCACTGGCCGAATGCCGCCATGCCGTTTTCCTTCAGTGCCCCGTCGCGCACCACCGCGTTCCAGCCGGCGGGGTCGTGCAGGTAAGCCGAGCCTCGCAGGTCCGGTATCAACAGGCCCGAGACGGCGTTGAGCCCGTGGCAGCCCATGCAGATATCCTGGTACAGGGCATAGCCTTCGCGGATGCTCTCCTCGCTGCCGGTTTGGGCCGGCGGATTGAATACCACCCGCGGCTGCCAATCCGGCTGCGGCAGTTTGCCATCGGCGCCCAGTTTGAAGGTCAGCACCCGGCTGACGTTCGGCAGGCTCGCGGGCGTGACGAACTCCCCGAACACCAGTGCGTAGGCGCCGCCCCAGCCGACGTTGACGGAAATGTATTGTTCACCGTCAATGGCATAGGTCATCGGCGGGGCCACCACGCCCGTCTGGGTGGGGAAATCCCAAAGCCGCTCGCCGTTGTCAGCCCGGTAAGCCACGAACTTGCCATCCGCCGTGCCCTGGAAAACGAGGTTGCCGGCGGTGGTCAGCGTGCCACCGTTCCAGGGGCCGTCGTGCTCCACCCGCCAGGCCTCGCGCTGCGTGACCGGGTCCCAGGCCAGCAGTCGTCCCTTCATGAGAGGCCGCATGGCGTCGCGCTCGGCCTGTGCGTCGGGCAGGCTGCCTATAATGCCGTCAGAGCCGGTATTGGCGACGCCGGGACGGTAGGTAAACGCTTCCGGCTGGCCATAAGCGGCGGGGAAATCCAGCACCGGGATATACACCAGGCCGGTATCGGGGTTGTAGGACATGGGATGCCAGTTGTGCCCGCCCAGGTAGGAGGGGTACACGGTAAACGGTCCCTCGGTATAGCGTGCACCCTCGACTTCAACCGGTCGGCCGGTTGCCATATCGACGTGAGTCGCCCAGGTGATGTCGATGTAGTTGTTGGCGCTCAGCAGGGTGCCGTCGGTCCGGTCGATGAGGTAGAAAAAACCGTTCTTGGGTGCCTGCATCAACACCTTGCGGGTTTTCCCCTCCAGCTCTATATCGGCCAGGATAATGTGCTGGGTCGCGGTGTAATCCCAGGTTTCCCCGGGCGTGGTCTGGTAGTGCCAGACGTACTCGCCGGTGTCGGGACGCACCGCCACGATGGAGGACAGGAACAGGTTGTCGCCACCCCCGGGGGAGCGGATTTCCCGGTTCCAGGGCGTGCCGTTGCCGACACCGAAATAGAGCAGGTCCAGCTCGGGGTCATAGGCCATGGCGTCCCAGACGGTACCCCCTCCTCCACCGAGTTCCCACCACTTGCCGTTCCAGGTCTTCGCCGCCATTTCCATCGCCGCGTTTTCGAAGCCCAGCTCCGGGTTGCCGGGGACGGTATAGAAGCGCCACGCCATTGCCCCGCTGTCTGCGTCATAGGCGCTGAGGTAACCGCGTACGCCATACTCGGCACCGCCGTTGCCAATCAGGACCTTGCCCTTGACCACCCTGGGTGCACCGGTGATGGTGTAGGGCTTGCTTTGATCCACCGTGACCACTTCCCAGTTGACCGCGCCGGTGGCGGCATCCAGCGCTACCAGGCGGCCGTCCAGCACGCCCACAAACACCTGCCCCTCCCAAACGGCCACGCCCCGGTTGACCGCGTCGCAACAGGCGTGGCGGGTGACGTCCTTCTTGACGCCGGGATCGTAACTCCACAACAGTGCACCGCTGGCGGCGTCCAGCGCGTAAACCTTACTCCAGGCGGACGTCAGGTACATCACCCCGTCGACCACGATGGAGGTGGCCTCGATGCCGCGTTCAGTGTCCAGATCGAAGTACCAGGCCAGGCCCAGGTTCTCGACGCTGGTGTCGTTCACCTGCTTGAGACTGCTGTAGCGCTGTTCGCTGTAGGTGCGGCCATAGGACATCCAGTTACCCGGCTCGCTGTCGGCGGCCAACAGGCGCTCACTGTCCACTGCGGCGACGGCTACAGCTGCCGCTGCTGTGACGACCACGGGCTCGCTTTCGGCGTCCTGTGAGGGTGCTTCAGCTGCCTTTTGTTGGCAGGCGACAAACAATGGCAGCAGTGCGCACAGCACCGCGGTGCGCGTATGGGCTCCTAACATCTCGGGTTCTCCAGTGAGCGGTTTGTTATGTCCGCTATGTTACCCGGCGATTGCCGCCGGGGATACTGCTGTGGGTATACCTATGCCGCCTCAACCCCCTGGCGCTTGTTGCGCCGGGCCAGGCGTGCTGAAAGCACCAGGGTGCACACAATCCCCATGGCGCAGATAAGTGCTATGAGCAGGAAATAGTGCTGGAAGCCGGTGGCGCCGGGATTGGCATCCAGTATGCGACCGGTTACCGCGGCGAAAAATATATCGGGCGTGAACCCCAGTACCGATATGAGCCCTACTGCCCGGCCGGTGATGCCCCGCTCCAAACCGGCCTCCTCCAGCAGGCTGAAGTAAATGCCGCGCAGGGCGTAGACGGCGCAAAACGTGATAAGGATATTGGCCAGCAGAAATATGTGCGGCAGCGCCGCAGCCGCGTCCAGGCCCAGCCAGGAGTACGCCGCAGCAGCGCACAGGAAAGCCACTGTCACCACCCCGCTGGACCGCCAGCGGTCCGCCCAGATCCCGGCCGCGATCGCCGCCACGGGTCGCGCGTAACTGGCATAGGTATTGAGTGCGGCCGACTCCAGGTGCGTCATGTCCAGCACCTCCACGGCGTATATCCCGTAGTTATCCAGCGACTTGTAGCCACAGTACGCGCAGATCACCACGCCCGCCTGCAGCCAGACACTGGGCTCTGCGATCACCCTGCGCCAGGAGGAATGGGTCGCCGCGGGGACACCGACCGGCCCGCTGCGGGGATTGGGCAGGGTGCACCACAGGATGGCGGCCGTGAGCAGGGTGATGACGCTGTAAAAGAGCACGACGGCGGCCAACCCCTGCGGGTCACTGTCGGTGTTCAGCAGTCGCGCCCCCAGCAGCAGCATTGCCAGGGTCGCGAGGACACTGGCGACCAGGCCGCGGCCGCCGTCCAGGACGCCGAATGCCAGGCCCTGGGTATGCTGGCCGCCCCAGTCCCGGGTGGCCTTGATCAGCGCGGCCCAGAATAACAGGATGCTGGTCAGACCCCAGTAGGCGAACAGCAGGTAGAGCATGGCCAGAGGCGGCAGTGTCGCCAGGTAAAAGCCGCCCAGCGCGGTGGCGACCAGGGACAGGGTCATAAGCGCCCTGGCGCTATAGCGATCGGCGATAGCACCGCCCGGAAAATACGCCAACAGGGCCACCACGCCGTAAACCGCAAAAATGTCCCCCAGCTGGGTATTGCTCAGCCCGAACACCTCCAGCATTGTGGGCCGGAAGAATCGCGGAATGTGAAAAGGGAGACTGAAAATGACTTCGCCCGCCAGGATAAGGGCGAACAGCGTGCCGTAGCGTTGCAGTCCAGGGTTAGTTATGGCGGGCTCCGGACTCCACGATGGGCATCACGCGACTGTCAGGTAGTGAATGCTGAACAGTTTGTTTTCGTCCAGCCAGCTCTTTTCCAGCACCAGCCCCGCTGCCTCGCTTAACCTGGAAAAATCCTCCAGGGTATATTTGTAGGAGTTCTCGGTATGCAGTGTCTCACCCTTGTCGAAGCGGATGCTGCTGCCATTGAGGGTCACGACCTGCGACTCCCTGCTCACCAGGTGCATTTCAATGCGTTTCAGCTCAGTGTTGTAGAAAGCGCGGTGCGAGAAAGCCTGCTCCCGGAAGTCGCCATCGAGCATGCTATTCAGCGCGTTGAGTATGTTCAGGTTGAACCTGGCGGTGACGCCGCTGGCATCGTTATAGGCCGCATTGAGCAGCTGTTCTGATTTATGCAGGTCGACTCCAATCAGGATGCCGCCATTCCCGCCTATCCACCGGCGCAGGCCCGACAAAAACTCCCGGGCGTCGCGCGGCTCCATGTTGCCAATGGTGGAGCCGGGATAGAAAACCAGCCGCCGCCCCGCGGGCAGTTTCGTGCTCGCCTGCCACTGGCCACCAAAATCGGCACATATTGCCTGGATTTTCAGCCAGGGAAACTCCAGCCCCAGCTTGAGCGCCGCTTCGTAAAGAAACTCGGCAGAGATATCCACCGGCACGTAGGCTGCCGGCCGCATGGCATCCAGCAGCAGCCGGATCTTTTCGCTGTTGCCGCTGCCGGGCTCTATCAACACGCAACCGGCACCACAGTGCTCGGCGATCTCCGCGGCGTAGTCGCTGAGAATCGCCTTTTCGGTGCGCGTCGGGTAGTACTCCTGTTGCCGGGTTATCTGCTCAAAGAGTTCCGAGCCGCGGGCATCGTAAAAGTACTTGGGATTGACCTGTTTCTGCTCCAGCTGCAATCCGGCCAGCAGCTCGTCGCGGTTTGCCGTGCGGGCCGGTTGTTGATCCTCGAACACGACGTTGTCCGGTTCGCTGCAGTCGGCAGGCATTGCTTTGTTCCTGGTAAAAGCCATGGTCAAAGGTCCCTGGCAAGGCGCAGGCCACTGAATTGCCAGCGGTCGTGGGGGTAAAAGAAGTTCCGGTAGGTGGAGCGCACGTGTCCCTGCTGGCTGACGCAGGAGCCGCCACGCAATACCCACTGGTTGGCCATGAACTTGCCGTTGTACTCGCCGATGGCGCCCTCGCTGGCCCGGAATCCCGGATAGGGCCTGTATGCGGATCCGGTCCATTGCCAGCAATCACCGTATAGCTGCTGTAAGGCTGCCGCGCCACTGGCTGGCGCCGGGTGCAGCCTGGCCGGGTCAAAATCCGCTACCGGTTCGGACTGTGCCCTGGCAGCGGCCTCCCATTCGAATTCGGTGGGCAGGCGCGCCCCGGCCCAGCTGGCATAGGCATCCGCCTCGTAGCCACTGAGGTGGCAGGCGGGCTGCGTCGGGTTGCCGCGGCTGCAGACCACGCAGCGTAAACTGCAGCGGTCGGCTGTCCCTTTCCAGCCAGTACAGCGGCTGCCGCCATTGCCGCTCCTGCACGATCGCCCAGCCATCGGCCAGCCAGAACTCGGGGCGCTTGTAACCGCCATCGGCTATAAAAGCCTGGTATTCCTCATTGGTCACCAGCCGGTCAGCCAGTGCATAGGGGTTAATGTAGACGCTGTTGGCCGGGCCTTCGTTATCGAATGCGAACCCGGAGTCCCCTGCCCCTTCGGTATCCGTTCCCACCACCACCAGTCCGCCGGAAAATTCGCGCCACTGGAAATCCCCTGAACCGGCCTGGTAAAGCCGTTCGGAAGCCGACTGCCCGGGCGACTCAAGGTACGCAGGGTACAGGGGATTGGCAAACAACGAGTACTTGAGGTCGGTGTAGAACAGCTCCTGGTGTTGTTGTTCATGCTCAATGCCCAGGCGGCTGCGAACGATAATCTCGTGGCGCTGCGGGTGCCCGATCTCCGCCAGCAGCCGGGTCATGGCGCTGTCGACGTGCGCCCGATAGGCTGTTACCTCCTCCAGGGTGGGGCGCGACAACAGGCCGCGCTGGGGCCGCGCATATTGCTGGCCGACGCCGTTGTAATAGGAGTTGAACAGCGTTTGGTACTGCGCGTTCGGCGTGTGGTAACCAGCGAGAAAAGGCACCAGCAAAAACGTCTCAAAAAACCAGCTGGTATGGGCCAGGTGCCACTTGGGCGGGCTGGTAAACGCCTCCGCCTGCAAACCGTAATCCTCTATGAGCAGCGGCTGGCACGCCCTGGTCGATTGCTCCCGGGTGTGCAGATAGCGCGCCAGCAGGTCCTGATCAGGCATTACCGGCCATCCCGGGGACGAGCGGGCAGCGACCGCCCGCTGGCTGCTGCAGCGCAGCGTCTTTCGTTGTTTGCCCTGCCTGCATTTTTCTGGAGATATTCTTCACCACCACAAGGTTAGCACGAGATTGACCGCAGCGTGGCGCGAGGGGCCAAATCAGTGTCGTGCCCCCTGCCTCGCCGGCTGGCGGGCAATATCGCGCTGGTGGTGGTACCCGGGGTGGGAGTGCAGTTTCCGGTTTCCGTGCTACTGTTGCCCTATGTCCCCAGGAGCAACTCACATGAAAGAAGACATAATCGAGGTATCCCCTGACTTCTGGAACATCCGCGGTTCCTTCAAGATCGGCGGCATCGTCGATATCAAGACCCACGCCTCCCTGGTGAGGCTGGCCAACGGCAATTTTGTGTTTCTTGATTCATACTCCCTGGGCCGCGAGGCCAGGGAGCGTGTCAGCGAAATCATGGGCGCCAGCGGGGTACTCGAGGCCATCCTCAACCTGCACCCTTTCCACACGGTGCATGTGGAGCGTATGCACGCGTTGTACCCTGAGGCCAGGCTCTACGGCACGGTCCGCCATAAGGAACGCTTCCCGGATCTTCCCTGGGAGGACGAACTCACCGAGGAGCCGGCGCTGCATGCGCTGTACGCGGAGGATTTCGAGTTCTCGGTACCGCGGGGGGTGGATTTCGTCTCCGACAACGAGAATATCCACTTTGCATCGGTGCTGGTGCTGCACAAGGCATCTCGCACCATCCACGTCGATGACACCTTTATGTACCTGGAACTGCCGCTGCCACTGCGCCTGCTCGGCTGGAAAGACTCGCTGGGATTTCATCCCACGCTGGCCAAGGCACTGGAGCGCCGCGCCGGGGCCGCGGCCGAGTTCCGGGACTGGGCCGGGGAACTTATCGAGCAGTGGCGGGACGCAGACAACCTCTGCGCCGCCCATACCGCTCCCCTGCTGGCCAGCGCCAATCGCGGGGCAGCCATTGCACAGCGCCTGGAAAAGGCCCTGAGGCGATGCGAGCCGAAGCTGCGCATCCACGAGCGCCGCTTCGGCTAGGCTTTCTCGCTGCTGGCCTTGCTCGCGACTAGCCTTTCACCATAGTGGCGAGGCGCTCGTTGATGATGCGCTCCGCGTCGCCCATGATATTGCGCACCAGCTGCTCACAGGTGGGAATATCGTTGATCAGGCCGCCGGACATACCGACGGTGACCATACCCGCCTCTATATCCCCGGTTGACCAGGCCTTGTCCTGGTTTTTGCCTGACACCAGGTGGTGCACCTCGCCGAACTCGCCGCCGGCCGCCTCGACCTCCGCAACCTTCTCGGCGATGCTGTTCTTGTAGACCCGGGCGGTGTTGCGGTAGCTGCGGAAAATCAACTTGCGTCTGGGTTTCGTCCATCTCCACGATCTTCTGCTTGATGCCCTCGTGGATGGGCGCCTCCTGGGTGACCATGAAGCGCGAGCCCATGTTGATGCCCTCGCAGCCCAGCGCCAGCGCCGCCACCAGGCCGCGCCCGTCGGCGATACCGCCGGACGCTACCACCGGTATCTTGAGGGCCTGGGCGGCCGCCGGAAACAGTACCAGGCCACCGATATCCTGCTCACCCGGGTGGCCGGCGCACTCGAAACCGTCGATGCTTACCACATCCACGCCGATCCGCTCCGCCGACAGGGCGTGGCGCACGGCCACGCACTTGTGGATGACCTTTACACCGGCGGCCTTGAAACGCTCCATGAAGGGCTCCGGGCTGCGGCCGGCGGTTTCGATGATCTTGATCCCGCTGTCAATGATGACGTCCACGTAGTCGTCGTAGTTGATTTCCGTGGCCACCACTCCCACCGTCAGGTTGACGCCGAAGGGCTTGTCAGTCAGCGATCGGCATTTCTCGATCTCCGCCCGCAGGCCCTCGGGGGTGGGCTGGGTAAGGGCGGTCATCACCCCCAGGGCACCGGCATTGGAGGCCGCAGCCGCCAGCTCGGCGGTGCCGACGCGCATCATGCCGCCGCAAATGATCGGTGTTTCAATGCCGAGTAGTTCAGTGATACGGGTTTTCATGGAGGCTGTTTCTCCTGTTGCGTTGTAAGTAGACTAAACCTGCCGGAGCAAATAGTGGTGGCATACTATATGCCGAATGACTTGCATGTCCATGCCAATGGGCCGGGCAGCGACCACATCGCCAATATTGAGGTGGCAACATGATTGCAGCCAATCCGATAAATATCACCCACATCGATCACGTCGTTATCCGGGCGAGGGACCTGCCCGGCATGGTGGACTTCTACCGCGAGGTGCTGGGTTGCAGGCTGGAGCGAGGGCCCGGAGAGCTGGGCCTGGCGCAACTGCGGGCGGGCCAGTCCCTGATAGACCTGCTCGATGTCCACAGCGAGTTGGGCAAGCAGGGCGGCGGGCCGCCGGACCATGGGGCGCCGAATATGGATCACCTGTGCCTGCAGGTGCAGCCCTGGGATACCGAGGCCGTCCAGTCGCACCTGCGCCGCCATCGGGTGGATTTCGATGAGCCGGCACCGCGCTACGGTTCCTCGGGAATGGGCCTGTCTATTTACCTGCGCGATCCCGAGGGCAATACCGTCGAGCTGAAAGAGGCCGGCTGAGCCGCCGGGTGCCCTCAAGGCCGGCAGGCACTGCACCAGCAGCAGGCGCAGCGCGACCCCAACTAGACGCCACGCAGCAGGTGTTTGCTGAGGTCCCCCACCAGCCGGGTATCGATCCTGCGCTCGGTGAAATACCAGCCCTCCGGCGCTTTCCGGAAGCGGTCTTCATAGCGCACGCCGATAATCGGCTGCAGGGGAAAGCCATCAACGGCCTGGAATACCACGGCACTGGACTGTGCCCCGGCCGAGGCGCCGTCGTCTTCCACGGTAACCACAATATTGCTGGTCAGGTGCAGCGTATGGGGAGTGCCATCATCCGGATACAGGCGCGTGAAGGAGTCGTACAAGGCGGCGACGGCCTCGGCGCCTTCAATGGTCGTGTCCCCCTCCCCTCCGGCCGCAATGATTTTACCGCGGCTGAACAGGCCGGCAACGGCCGCCAGGTCACCCCCATCCAGGTAATGGGCATACTGGTAAATCAGCTGCTTGATGGCGCAACAGGCACACTCCACTGCAAACCTCCCGACTTTTCACCCCGCGCACCAGCGTGGCGCCGCTTTTAAATGCCGATTCTTCATGGCATGTTATGGTCACCATGGCTGCCCGCATGCCTCGAGTCAAGGCAGGCGAAGCCCCGGCCGGCGAACAGGTGAAATACTGTATCGGCCAACCCATCCAGAGGTAATACAAGCATGAGCAACCTGAACTATGTTACCGCCGAGGAGGCGGTGCGCAATATCCAGTCCGGCGAGCGGGTGTTCCTGCACAGCGCCGCGGCCACCCCCCAGTTGCTCGTCGACGCCATGACCGCCCGCGGCGGCGAACTGCGTGGGGTGGAACTGGTGAGCATCCACACCGAGGGCTCGGCGCCCTACCTGGACCCCTGCTACGACGGGGTATTCCACCTCAATACCTTCTTCGTCGGCGCCAATACCCGCGCCGCCGTGGCCAACGGCATGGCCAGCTATGTGCCGGTGTTTCTCAGTGAGATTCCCAACCTGTTCCGCTCCGGCATCATGCCGCTGGATGTGGCAATGGTGCAGGTCAGCCCGCCGGACAAGCACGGTTACTGCTCCGTGGGCGTGTCGGTGGATATCACCAACGCCGCCATAGAGACCGCCAGGCACGTGATCGCCCAGGTGAACGAAAACATGCCGCGGGTGCACGGCAATGGCATCATCCACGTCTCCGCAATCGATGCCCTGGTGCGTTGCGACGACCCGATTTTCGAACTGGCGCCGCCGGTGCTCACCTCAGTCGAGCTGCGTATCGGCGAATATATCGCCGACCTGGTGGAGGACGGCGCGACCCTGCAAACCGGCATTGGCGGCATCCCGGACGCCGCCCTGCGCGCGCTCAAGGGGCACCGGGACCTGGGTATGCACACCGAGATGTTCTCGGACGGGGCCATGGAACTGATGCGCTGCGGCGCGTTGACGGGCAAGAAAAAGCGCAAGCAGACAGGCAAGCTGGTATCCGGCTTCTGTATGGGTTCGCGCGAACTTTACGACTTTCTCGACGATAACCCGATGATTGAAATGCGGGATATTTCCTATGTGAATGACACTTCCATCATTCGCATGAACCCCAGGGTCACCGCCATCAACAGCGCCCTGGAGGTGGATATCACCGGCCAGGTTTGCGCCGATTCACTGGGCAGCACCCAGTATTCAGGGGTGGGCGGCCAGGTGGACTTTATCCGCGGGGCCGCCCTGTCCGAGGGCGGCAAGCCCATAATTGCGATCAACTCGCTCACCAGCCACGGGGAGTCGAAAATCGTCGCCCGGCTCAAGCCCGGTGCCAGCGTGACTACCAGTCGCGCCCATGTGCACTACGTCGTGACCGAGTACGGCGTGGCCTACCTGTACGGCAAGAACCTGCGCCAGCGCGCCTCAGCGCTCATCGCCATCGCCCACCCCGATCACCAGTCGCAGCTGGAGCGGGAGGCCTACGAAATTTTCAAACGCCACTGATGAATAAAAAGATTATGAAATACAAGATCATAGGAGAACTTTTTAATGAGGTTTATCATTTTACCGCGCCAACACGCCCTGCCTGCCCCGCAGGGAACTTTAGCTATCTGTGGATATCTATAAAGAGTCTGTTTAACCGTCTGCCCCTCGGGGGTACACTTAGCCACTATTTTATAATCATCAGGTAACCGGATTTTGAAGCTTTCCATCTGCACTCACCGCACTGTTGGCCTGGGCCTCGCCGCCCTCCTGCTCACCACCCTGGCGCTGCCCGGCTGGGCACTGATAGAGCCCAGCGACAGCCAGCGCGAAACCATGGTGGAGATGATCGACCAGCTCGAGAACCGCCACTACGCCAAGCACCGCTACGACGACGATATGTCCTCGTCTCACCTGGACAGTTATATCGACAGCCTCGACAGCGCCAAGATGTTTTTCACGGCCGCCGATATTGCCGAGTTCGAGAAGTACCGCACTGCCATGGACGACCAGTTGCACGAGGGCAACCTGGAAGCGGGCTTCGTGATTTTCAATCGCTTCCAGCAACGCCTGGAAGACCGCCTGGAGCTGGTAGTGGGGAAGTTGCCTGAACTGTCGGCAAATATGGACTTCAGCGTCGACGAAACCATGCCCCTGGAAGTCGAGGACTGGGAGTGGGCCGCCAACGCCAGGGAACTGGACGACCGCTGGCGCAAGCGCCTCAAGAACGAGGTGCTGAGCCTGAAGCTCGCCGACAAGCCCACGGATGAAATCGCCCCCACCCTGGTCAAGCGTTATGAGAGTCAGCTGAACCGGGTGAAGCAGTACAACAGCCAGGACGTGTTCCAGATCTACGCCAATTCGCTGACCGAATTGTACGATCCCCATACCAACTATTTGTCTCCGCGCCGCTCCGAGAATTTCAACATTAATATGAGCCTGTCGCTGGAGGGCATAGGCGCCGTGCTGCAGCAGGAGGACGAGTTCACCAAGGTTGCCAGGCTGGTCGCCAAGGGCCCTGCTGACAAGCAGGGTGAACTCAAGCCCTCTGACCGTATTGTCGCCGTAGGCCAGGGTGAGGACGGCGCCATGCAGGACGTTATCGGCTGGCGACTGGATGAAGTCGTGGAGCTGATTCGCGGCCCCAAGGATTCCACCGTGCGCCTGGAGATTATCCCCGCCAACTCCAAGACCGATGAGCACAAGGTGGTGACCATCGTGCGCAACACCGTCAAGCTCGAAGAGCAGGCAGCGCAGAAAAAAATCATGGAAGTACCGATGGGTGGCGACAACATCAAGGTGGGTGTGATCGACATCCCGGCCTTCTACATCGACTTCGAGGCCATGCGCCGCGGCGACAAGGACTACAAGAGCACCACCCGCGACGTGAAGAAACTGCTGGACGAACTGCAGGCAGAGGGTGTCGAGGGTATCGTCGTCGACCTGCGCAATAATGGCGGCGGCTCCCTGCAGGAGGCCAATGAACTGACCGGCCTGTTCATCGAGTACGGCCCCACCGTGCAGATCAGGCACTCCTCCCGCCGCGTGTGGCGCGACGGCAAGCGCCTCAAGACCACCTACTACGATGGTCCGCTGGTGGTGCTGATCAACCGTCTCAGCGCCTCGGCCTCGGAAATTTTCGCCGGCGCGATACAGGACTACCAGCGCGGCATCATCGTGGGCGACCGCTCCTTCGGCAAGGGCACGGTACAAACCCTGATCCCCCTGACCGAGGGCCAGCTCAAGATCACCGAGAGCAAGTTCTACCGGATCTCCGGTGACAGCACCCAGCACCGCGGCGTGGTGCCGGATGTCACCTTCCCCTCGATGTATGATCACGATGAAATTGGCGAGAGCTCGCTGGACCACGCCCTCAACTGGGACCAGATCAACCCCGTGCGTCACCATCGCTACAACGACCTGTCGACGGTCGTGCCCAGGGTGACGGCGCGATTTGTCGAACGCAGTGCCGGCAACCCGGACTTCGTCTACCTGGAGGACCAGGTGGAACTGGCTCGCCAGACCCGCGAGATCACCGAGCTCCCCTTGAACGAGGCGGCCCGGATAGCGCTGCGGGAAAGCCAGGAACAAAAAGCGCTGACCATTGAAAACAAGCGGCGCAAGGCGCTGGGTGAACCGCTGCTGGAGTCCCTGGAGGACGAAGAGGAAGACCTGGACGCGGATGGCCTGGCAGACGCCGATGGCGAGGAGGCCAGCGCTGCAGACGAGCCGGAAGTGGACGATGTGCTGCTGACCGAGGCAGGCAATATCCTCGCCGACATGCTGCAGATGAAGCGGCAGGCCTTCGCGGTGCATACCCCGGCCGCAGCAGTTGCCGAGCAGTAGACGCTCCCCCTGACCCGGCTGGTGCGGGCAGAGCATGCTCTAGCCGACGCGCTCCCCGAACCAGGCCAGGCTCTCATGCAGGCGCACCACCGAGCCGATGATGATCAGGGTCGGCGCCTGCGGCTGCTGGCGCTGGACGATATCGGCCATGGTGGCCAGGGTGCCGGTGATCACCCGCTGTTCGGCGGTACTGGCCCGCTCGACCAGCGCGATGGGGGTATCGGCGGCGCGGCCGTGGCGCTGTAGTTCCGCGCAGATAATGGGCAGGCCCACCAGCCCCATGTAAAACACCAGGGTTTCCTTCTCCGACAGGAACTGGGTCCAGTCGTGGTCCAGGCTGCCATTTTTCAGGTGACCGGCCACGAAGCGCACGCTCTGGGCGTGATCCCGGTGGGTCAGCGGTATGCCCGCATAGCAGGCCGCGGCGCTGGCAGCGGTAATACCGGGGACCACCTGGAAGGGAATATGGTGCCGGGCCAGCAGCTCGATTTCCTCGCCGCCCCGACCGAAGATAAACGGATCGCCCCCCTTGAGGCGCACTACCCGCTTGCCCTGCTGGGCCAATTCCAGCAACAGCGCATTGATCTGCTGCTGCGGCAGGCTGTGGTCGGCGCGTGACTTGCCCACGTAGATTCGCTCGGCATCGCGCCGGGCCAGCTCGACTATGGCCGGCGCCACCAGGCGATCATAGAGCACCACATCCGCGCTTTGCAGCAGGCGCAGGGCCTTGAACGTCATCAGGTCGGGATCGCCGGGGCCGGCGCCCAGCAGGTAGACCTCCCCCCGGTGCAGGGCGCTGCTGTCAGCCAGCTGGCGCTGCAGCAGTTGTTCGGCCTGCTGCTCCCTGCCGGCCAGTACCAGTTCCGCCACGGCGCCGTCCACAGCCTGCTCCCAGAACAGACGCCGCGGTGTTTCACTGGCGATCGCGCTCCTGACAACCTCGCGCATGCGGCCGGCGAACAGGGCCAGGCGGCCATAGGCCGCCGGCAGCATGGCTTCGAGTCGCCGCCGCAGGGCGCGCACCAGTACCGGGCTGTTGCCGCCACTGGAAATTGCTATGGTGAGCGGCGAGCGGTCCACTATGGAGGGAAATATCACCGTGCACAGTTCGGGGGCGTCCACCACGTTGACGGGCAGCTGGCGGGCCCGGGCATCCCTGGACACCTGTTCGTTGACCGCGTGACTGGGCGTGGCGGCCACGGCCAGCACAGCCCCCTCGATACAACTGCTGCGGTATTCCCCCTGCTCCCAGCGGCCGCCAGTGGCCTCCAGCAGCGTCGCCAGTTCCGCCTGTATTGCCGGCGCCACGACCAGCAGGCGGGCCCCGGCCTTGCACAGCAGCCTTGCCTTGCGGGTGGCGACCTGCCCGCCGCCCACCAGCAACACGGTGCTGTCGGTGAGCCGCAGGCTGATGGGAAGGAAGTCCAAACCGCCTAGCCTTTTTGCAGCCTTGCGCAGCCCAGCAGCGCTTGCAGGGCCTCGGGAACCGCGATGCTGCCGTCAGCCTGCTGGTAGTTCTCCAGGATCGCGACCAGGGTCCTGCCCACGGCCAGCCCGGAGCCATTGAGAGTGTGCAGTAACTCGGGTTTCCCGGTTGTGGGGTTGCGCCAGCGGGCCTGCATGCGTCGCGCCTGGAAATCACCGAAATTACTGCAGGAAGAGATCTCCCGGTAGGTATCCTGGGCGGGCAGCCAGACTTCCAGGTCGTAGGTCTGGCGGGCACCGAAACCGATATCACCGCCGCAGAGAATCACCTTGCGGTAGGGCAGCTCGAGCAGTTGCAGGACACGCTCGGCGTGGGACGTGAGCTGTTCCAGGGCCGCGTCGGATTGCGCCGGGCGCACCAGTTGCACCAGCTCCACCTTCTCGAACTGGTGCTGGCGAATCATACCGCGGGTGTCGCGGCCGTAACTGCCGGCCTCGCTGCGAAAGCAGGGGGTATGGCAGGCGAATTTGACACCTTCGTCGCCCAGTTCGACGTCTTCGAAAATGCGATCCCTGGCGACATTGGTAACCGGTACCTCCGCGGTGGGAATCAGGTAGTAGCCCTGCTCCCCTTCCAGCCTGAACAGGTCCTCCTCAAACTTGGGCAGCTGGCCGGTGCCGCGCAGGGAGTCGCGGTTGACGATATAGGGCACATAGATTTCCCGGTAGCCGTGCTGGCCCGTATGCAGGTTGAGCATGAACTGGATCAGCGCCCGATGCAGGCGGGCCAGCTCCCCGTACATGACCGTGAACCGCGAGCCGGTAATCTTGCCCGCCGTGTCGGTGTCGAACAGCCCCAGGCCCTCCCCCAGGTCGACGTGGTCCTTCACCTCGAAATCAAAAGCCCGCGGCGTACCCCAGCGGCTGATTTCCACGTTGTCCGCCTCACTGGTACCGGCGGGTACGCTGGCGGCAGGCAGATTGGGCACACTCAGCAGCAGTTCGTCCAGCTCACCCTGTACCTGCTTCGCCTGCTCGGTGAGTGCGTCGATCTGCTGCGCAATTTTGTCCAGGGTCTGGTTTACCTGCGCCTTGGCCTCCTCCACCGGCACGCCCTGCCCCACCAGTTGACCGATTTTTTTGGAGACGCTCTTGCGCTCGGCCAGCAGATTCTGGCTGTCGATATCGGCCTGCTTGCGGCGCGCATCCAGCTCCTTGAAAGCAGCCACATCGAAGCTGTAACCGCGTTTTTCCAGTGCCCTGGCGACACCCTCCGGGTCCTGCCGCACTGCCTTGATATCCAACATGGTGAGAGATCCTGTATTCGGTTTGGTGGCGCCGTATCTGTCTGTGCTGCCTAGACCAGCGCCCGGGTCAGTTGCATGGCAGCGCCGGCCATGGCCACGCAGAGCACTGCGCTGAGCAGCATATACCCGATGGCGTAGGCCAGATGGCCTGCTTCCAGCAGGCCGATGGCTTCCAGCGAAAACGTCGAGAAGGTGGTGAATGCGCCGAGAAATCCCACCATCAGCACGCCGCGCCAGTCCTGGTGGATGAGTTGTTTTTCCACCAGCAGGACGTAGATGATACCGATGCTGAAAGAGCCCAGCACGTTGACCAGCAGGGTGCCGACAGGCAGCGGGCCCTCCCACAGGCGGTGAGCCCAGTTGGAGAGCAGGTAACGTGCCACGGCGCCCGAGGCACCCCCCAGGGCAATAAACAGCAGGTATTTCATGGTTGCATTGCGGTCGCTTCGCCGGAAGCGGCATTGTACTGGTTTTGGCTGCGCGGCGCAGTTGTTTCCAGGCGGCCGCCCACGCTGTCAGGGCAGGTCCGGGTAGCCCTGGGGGTTCTGCTGCTGCCAGCGCCAGCTGTCGGCACACATGGCGGCCAGGTCCTTTTGCGCTGCCCAGCCCAGTTCCGCCAGGGCCAGGGCCGGGTTGGCGAAACACTCGGCTATATCGCCAGGGCGCCGGGGTTCGATGCGGTAGGGAATGGCCTTGCCGCAGGCCTGTTCGAAAGCGGCGACCATTTCCAGCACGGAGTAACCGGTGCCGGTGCCCAGGTTGTGGGTGATCACGCCGGGGCGCTGGGCCAGTTTGTCCAGGGCGCTGAGGTGACCCAGTGCCAGGTCCACCACGTGGATATAGTCGCGTACACCAGTGCCATCGCGGGTGGGATAGTCGTCGCCAAACACTGCCAGGCAATCGCGCATACCGCTGGCGGTCTGGGATATGTAGGGCATGAGGTTGTTGGGCACGCCGCTGGGGTGCTCGCCGATGCGCCCGCTGGGGTGGGCGCCGGCCGGGTTGAAATAGCGCAGTATGGAGATATTCCAGCGCGGGTCCGAGGCACCCAGGTCGCGCAGCATGTCCTCGATCATCAGCTTGCTGCGCCCGTAGGGATTGGTGGCGCTGAGCGGGAAATCCTCGCTGATGGGATTGCTGTGCGGGTCGCCGTAGACGGTGGCCGAGGAACTGAACACCAGGTCGCTCACCCCCGCGGCGGCCATCGCCTGCAGCAGGCTGATCGCCCCGTTGATATTGTTGTCGTAATAAGCCAGCGGCATGGCGACGGACTCGCCCACCGCTTTCAGCGCCGCGAAGTGGATGACGGCGTCCACCGCATATTCACGCAGCAGGGCTTGTACCGCGGCGGTGTCGCGCACGTCGCCCGGCACGAAGCTGAGGGGCTTGCCGGTAATTTCCTCCACCCGCTGCAGGGCGACGGGGCTGCCATTGCAGAGATTGTCGATGACCACGACCCGGTGCCCCTGCTCCAGCAGTTCGACACAGACATGGGAGCCGATATAGCCGGCGCCGCCGGTGACCAGTACAGTTCTCGTCATGCTTGCAAAGACTCCTGTTGCCGGCGCTCAGTCCGGGTCGCCTCGGTGGGCGTCGCGGTAGCGCTGCCTCGGGCTGGCCTGGTCCAGCGCCCGCAGCTGATCCAGTTTTTCGCGGATGCGACCTTCCAGGCCGCGGTCCACCGGGTGGTAGTACTGCCGGTCGCGCAGGGCCTCGGGAAAGTAGTTCTCCCCGGCTGCGTAGCCGCCCGGTTCGTCGTGGGCGTAGCGATAATCGCCGCCGTGATCCATCTCTTTCAGCAGCTGGGTGGGCGCATTGCGCAGGTGCAGGGGCACCTCACTGCTGCCGCCCGCCCGCACTTCCGCCATGGCCGCATTGAAAGCGGAGTAGACGGCGTTGCTCTTGGCCGCGCAGGCCAGGTAGACAATGGCCTGGGCGATGGCCAACTCCCCCTCGGGGCTGCCCAGGCGCTCCTGCACCTGCCAGGCTTCCAGGCACAGGGTCAGGGCCCGGGGATCGGCATTGCCGATATCCTCACTGGCCATCCGCAGTACCCGCCGGGCGATGTACAGCGGGTCGCAGCCGCCGTCCAGCATACGGCAGAACCAGTACAGGGCCGCGTCCGGTGAACTGCCACGCACCGCCTTGTGCAGGGCGCTGATCTGGTCGTAAAACAGGTCGCCGCCCTTGTCGAAACGGCGCAGGGAGGCCTGCAGCACCTCCGCCAGGGTGTCGCTGGTGATAACACCATCCACCGCCAGGTCGGCCGCCAGTTCCAGCAGGTTCAGGGCGCGACGGGCATCGCCGTCCGCCTGGCGGGCGATCTCGGCGAGGCAGCCTGCCGCGGCCCTGGTCGTGTCGCCCAGCGCCGCCATGCCCCGCGCCAGCACCGCCTCGATGTCGCCCTGCTCCAACGGGCGCAACTTGTACACCCGGGAGCGCGACAGCAAGGCGTTGTTGAGTTCGAAGGAAGGGTTTTCCGTGGTGGCACCGATGAATATCAGGGTGCCGTCTTCCACATAGGGCAGGAACGCGTCCTGCTGGGATTTGTTGAAGCGATGTACCTCGTCGACAAACAGCACCGTATCGCGCCCGGCCTGCTTCTGGCGTCGGGCCTCGGCAACGGCCTCGCGGATATCCCGCACCCCGGACAGCACCGCGGAGAGTTGCAGGAAGTGGGCATTCGCATGGCCCGCCGCGATGCGCGCCAGGGTGGTTTTGCCCACGCCCGGTGGGCCCCAGAAAATCATCGAGTGCAGCTGGCCGCTGGTGATCGCCTGGTGCAGGGGCTTGCCCACCGCCAGGATATGTTGCTGGCCCGCGTAATCGTCCAGGCCGGCGGGGCGCAAGCGCGCTGCCAGCGGCTGGTACCCCGCCGCTGATTGCCCTGCTGGCGGGCCGTCCGCCACCGGGGCCGGGTCGTCGAACAGCGAATTTTGCTGCCGCGCGGGATGCACTGGTGCGCCGGCCGCGATGCCCTGTGGCCCGGGCTCACTCGTCATAGTAGAACAGGTCCACCTCCCCCTGCGGCGGGGTGAACTCGAAATCGGCGCTGTCCAGGGGGGTGCTGGTATCCACCTCGCGAAAATCTACCACCACCCGCTGGCCCAGCTTGTCGACAATATCCATGCGACCGATAGTGTCCCCGGCGAAGCTCACTCCCAGGCGCCGAAAGCTGTGATCCGGCCCCAGCGGGGTCAGGGTAAAGCTGTCGCTGTCGTTCTGCTCCACATCGTACTGGTCGCGCAGGGCGGTTTCGTCGCCCCCCAGCACCTGCAGGGGCGATGCCTCTATATTGCCCACCACCGGCCGCCGGGTGGCCGTCTGCAGGTCCATATCGTAGTGCCACAGGTAGTCCGCGTTGGCGACGATAAGCTGCCGATCCGGCGCCTGGATTTCCCAGCTGAAATACACCGGCCGCAGCAGGCGGAACTCGCCGCTGGATTCGGCCAGCACCTTACCGTCGTCGCTGTACTGGCGCTGGGTGAATTTACCCTGCATGTGGGAGATGCGCTCCAGGCGCGCCAGCAACTGGTCCGTGGCCGCTTCATCCTCCGCCCTCACAAACCCTGCGAGCAGGCTCAGGACAAGAAGGGCAATCGCTGCAACTCTGCTCATAATCAATCTTCGTGTGGTGGTGGCGCCAGCACTTCCCGCTGGCCATTGCTGCCCATGGCACTGACGACCCCGGAGGCCTCCATGGTTTCTATCAGCCGAGCCGCTCGATTGTAGCCGATGCGCAACTTGCGCTGCACACTGGAAATCGAGGCGCGCCGACTCTTGGTGACATAGTGCACTGCTTCATCGTAAAGCGCATCGTTTTCGTCGTCGCCCTCACTGGCGTTGGCCTGCAACTCACCGGCGGTAACCGGCGTGCTGCTGCCCTCGTCCAGCAGCCCTTCGATGTACAGGGGCTCGCCGCGCCGCTTCCAGTCGGCGACCACCCGGTGCACCTCCTCGTCCGAGCAGAAGGCGCCGTGCACCCGATTGGGCACCCCGCTGCCGGGGGGCAGATACAGCATGTCACCGTGACCCAGCAACTGCTCGGCGCCGCCCTGGTCCAGAATCGTCCGGGAATCGATCTTTGAGGAGACCTGGAAAGCGATGCGGGTCGGGATATTGGCCTTGATCAGGCCGGTGATGACGTCCACCGAGGGTCGCTGGGTGGCCAGGATCAGGTGAATCCCGGCCGCCCTCGCCTTCTGGGCGATCCGCGCGATCAGCTCTTCCACTTTCTTGCCGACCACCATCATCATGTCGGCGAATTCGTCGATCACCACCACGATGGCCGGCAGTTTCTCCAGACCCGGCGCGGTCTGCTCCTCATCGGTCATGCCAGGATCGGGATCCGGTGTCCACAGCGGGTCGGGAATGGGTTTGCCGCCCTTGTTGGCGTCATCCACCTTGCGGTTGAAGCCCGCCAGGTTGCGCACGCCCAGGGCCGCCATCAGCTTGTAGCGACGCTCCATTTCAGCCACGCACCAGCGCAGGCCGTTGGCGGCGTCCTTCATGTCGGTAATCACCGGCGTCAGCAGATGGGGAATACCGTCGTAAACCGACAGCTCCAACATCTTGGGATCCACCAGGATCAGCCGCACCTCCGCCGGGACGCCTTGTACAGCAGGCTCAACAGCATGGCGTTGACGCCCACCGACTTGCCAGAGCCGGTGGTGCCGGCCACCAGCAGGTGCGGCATCTTGGCCAGGTCCGCCACCACCGGCTGGCCGGAAATGTCGTGGCCCAGGGCCAGGGTGAGGGGCGATTTATTCTGGTCGAACGCCCGGGAGGCGAGCACCTCGCGGAAATTGACGATCTCCCGGTGCTCGTTGGGAATCTCGATACCGACCACCGACTTGCCGGGAATGACCTCCACCACCCGCACGCTGATCACGGCCAGCGAGCGAGCCAGGTCCTTGGCCAGGTTGGAGATGCGCGAGACCTTGGTACCCGGCGCGGGCTGGATTTCAAAGCGCGTCACCACCGGTCCGGGGTAGACCGCCACCACCTCGGCACTGATACCGAAGTCGGCCAGTTTCAGCTCCAGCAGCTTGGACAGTCCCTCCAGCGCCTCTTTGGAGTACCCAGCGTCGGGATCGTTGTCGTTGGGGTCCAGCAGTTCCAGGGGCGGCAGGGCGCCGGTCACGGGCGCGTCGAACAGGGGGCGCTGCTTTTCCTTCTCCTCGCGCTCGCTCTTCTCCTTCTTCATCTTGGGCGGTTTGATCTTGGGCGGCGTGCGCTGCTTCTCTTTCTCGACATGCTCGGCGATCACCATCTTGCGAGCCTCCACCGCCTTCTCGCGGGCGCGCCTGTCCCGCAGGTTGTCGACCGTGCGGGTCAGCCAGCTGCGGGTGGCGGTGAAAGCCGCGATACTCCAGGCCCCAACCCTGTCCATCAACTTCAACCAGCTCAGGTCGGTGAAGATGGTCATGCCGAACAGGAACACGGCCAGCAGAATGAGGCGGCTGCCCACGGCGCTGAAGGCGCGGGTGAAGCCGGACACCGATGGCCTGCCCCAGGATACCACCGGCCCCCTGGGGCAGGCCCGACATGCCGGTATCGTTCATGGCCGCCAGGGCCGTGCCGGCGATCATCACCAGCACCAGGCCCAGGGCGCGAATTCCGAAGGTCAGCCAGTCGAAACGCTTGCCCTCGTGGCGCTCCAGCAAGATGATCAGCGCGCGGTAGGCGAGCAACAGCGGAAACAGGTAGGCCGCATAGCCCACCAGCGAGAAACACACGTCCGCCAGCCAGGCCCCCGTGGGGCCGCCCAGGTTGCCGATTTTGCCGCCACTGCCGGTGGCCGACCAGCCCGGGTCGCGGGGACTGTAGGTGACCAGGGCCAGCAGCAGGTACAGGCACACGGCGCTGACGCCGATAAACGCGCCCTCGCGCAGGCGCGGCCCAAGGAAGTTGTCAGTCTTGCTCGCTTGCGCCACGGCGGTGCGGGTCCTCGTCATCGGCGTCGGGAGCAGCGGTACAGAACGCGGCCCCGGGATTTATAATTACGCATAGTGTGAGGGATTTTATCATTTGTTTCAGATAGGTTATAGGGTTTTTTTAGAATTTATCTCGTCTTTGCCGGATTTCGGCCTTTAAAGTACCATAGGGCGCCCCCATCGAGGACACAGCGCAGCAGGGTAGCGGGCCCCAGGAGCGGGTCATCCGCCCGGGCCTTCCGCCCGGGGCGGGACAGGGCTGCATTTAACAACAGCAAGCGGGAAATAACCATATGAGCGACGTGAGGCACCACTCCCTGATCATCCTGGGCAGCGGCCCGGCGGGCTACACCGCGGCCGTTTATGCCGCCCGGGCGAACCTCAAGCCGGTGGTGATTACCGGCATGCAGCAGGGTGGGCAGCTCACCACGACCACCGAGGTGGAAAACTGGCCCGGCGGTCCCGCCGACCTGCAGGGCCCGCAACTGATGCAGCAGATGCAGGAGCACGTGGAGCGCTTCGATGCCGAGGTGGTGTTCGACCATATCGAGGAGGTCGACCTGGCGGCGCGCCCCATGATCGCTCAAGGGCACCGCCACCTACAGCTGCGACGCCCTGATCATCGCCACCGGCGCCTCCGCCCAGTACCTGGGCCTGCCCAGCGAGACGGCCTTTATGGGCAAGGGTGTGAGCGCCTGCGCCACCTGCGACGGCTTCTTCTACCGCAACCAGAAGGTCGCCGTGATCGGCGGCGGCAACACCGCAGTGGAAGAGGCCCTGTACCTGGCCAATATCGCCTCCGAGGTGGTGCTGGTGCATCGTCGCGACGCCCTGCGCGCGGAAAAAGTCCTGCAGGACCGCCTGTTCGCCCGCGAAGAGGAAGGCAAGGTGCAGGATTCTCTGGAACCACACCCTGGATGAGGTACTGGGCGACGACAGCGGCGTAACCGGCATGCGGGTGCGCTCGGTGAAGGACGGCGTCGCCACTGATGTCGACCTGGCCGGTGTGTTCATCGCCATCGGCCACAAGCCCAATACCGATATCTTTGCCGGCCAGCTGGACATGAAGGACGGCTACATCACTATCCACAGCGGCACCGAGGGCAATGCCACCGCCACCAGCGTCGCCCGGGGTATTCGCCGCCGGCGATGTCGGCGATCACGTCTACCGCCAGGCGGTCACCTCGGCAGGCTTTGGCTGCATGGCGGCCCTGGACGCGGAGAAGTACCTCGATACCCACTAGTACCATGCCGGCCCAGCGCGACCGCCGCGGGATTCACTAGTGTCCGGGCGCATCTCTTTCCTGGGCCCGGGTGACGACTTCCCCTCCACGGAGGAGGCCCTGCGGGTACCCCAATGGCCTGCTCGCCGCCGGCGGCGACCTGGGCCCGCGCGACTGCTGGCGGCCTACCGCCGCGGTATCTTTCCCTGGTACGAAGAACCCCAACCGGTGCTGTGGTGGAGCCCGGACCCGCGCTCGGTGCTGTTCCCCGCACGAGCTGCACATCTCGCGCTCCCTGCGCAAGACGCTGCGCCAGGATCGCTTCGGCCTGGCCGTCGACCAGCGCTTCGATGAGGTGATGCGCGCCTGCGCCGAGCCCCGCAGGGACGGCCTGGGCACCTGGATAGGTACGGCTATGCTGCGCGCCTACACTGCCCTGCACTACCGAGGCCTGGCGCACTCCATCGAGGTGCTGGGTCCCGGCGGTCGACTTGCTGGGCGGCCTGTACGGTATCGCCCTGGGCGGGTATTTTTCGGCGAATCCATGTTCAGTCGCAGCACCGACGCGTCCAAGGTCGCACTGGTGGCGCCTGGTCGACATACTGCTGCGCGGCGGCTTCGCCCTGATCGATTGCCAGGTGGACAAGTCCACACCTGCGCTCGCTGGGCGCGCGCGAGCTCGAGCAGGCTGGACTTCGAGCAGCACCTTGCCCAGAATATAGACTTGCAAACCGACCCCGGCTGCTGGTTTTTGCCGGCACTCATGTGGAGGCTTGGCGTGACCTCATCGATGCGGGACCTCAAGGTATACACCACCTATCCCCATAGCTGCAGCTACCTCGATGACCAGGAAGCCACCACCCTGTTTGTCGACCCGCGCCAGCAGGTGGACAAGCAGCTCTACAGCAAGCTCTCGGTGCTGGGCTTTCGCCGCAGCGGCAACCACATTTACCGCCCGCACTGCACCCACTGCGAAGCCTGTGTGCCCGCCCGGATTCCGGTGGCGCGCTTCCAGCCCAGCCGCAGCCAGCGGCGCACCACGCAGCGCAACGAGGATCTGCGCGTGCGTCGCAGCGAGGACCTGCGCGACGACGAAGCCTTCCAGCTATACTGCCGCTACATCGAGCTGCGCCATGCCGACGGCGATATGTACCCGCCCGATCGCGAGCAGTACGAATCTTTCCTTAACAACGCCTGGGACTGCACCCATTACTACCGCTTTTACGACCAGCGCGCACCTGGTAGCCGTGGCGGTAGTCGATGAACTGCAGGACGGGTTGTCCGCCATCTACACTTTTTTCGATCCGCTGCAGGACAAGCGCAGCCTCGGCAGCTACGCCATCCTGTGGCAGGTGCAGCGCGCCAGGGCCCTGGGCCTGGATTACCTGTACCTGGGATACTGGATCAAGGGCTGCCGCAAAATGGCCTATAAATCCGCCTACCGGCCGCTGGAACTGCATGTAAACAGCCGCTGGACAGCGATCAGCTGAGCCCGTCCCCGGCCGCGCCGGCGGCGCAAATGGCAGCCTGGCGGCCCCCGAACCGGGCATCTCAACCACTCCCCGAAGGCCCAATTTTTACAGTGGCTTTAGCGCCCGCTTTCAGGCAAAATGCGCGACTGTTTTTTCATGAGGGTTGCCAAGTAATGGCAAAAGAAGACCAGATCGAAATGGAGGGTGAGGTAATAGACACCCTTCCCAACACCACGTTTCGAGTGCAACTGGAAAACGGTCACGTGGTGACCGCACATATCTCCGGCAAGATGCGCAAGAACTACATCCGCATTCTCACCGGCGACAAGGTTCGCGTCGAACTCACTCCCTATGACCTGAGCAAAGGCCGCATCACCTACCGCGAACGATAAGCCGGGTTAACTCTCCTCGAGTTCCCTCTCTTCCTCTTCCACCGTTACTTCCAGTTTGTCTTCGGCCTTGTTCAGGCGCACCAGGGCGGTGCCACCGGACTGGGCCAGGCGGCCGAACAACACCATTTCCGCCAGCGGCTTCTTGATGTGCTCCTGGATGATGCGCTCCATGGGGCGAGCACCCATGTGGATGTCGTAGCCCTTCTCCACCAGCCACAGGCGGGCGTCCTCGTCCACGTCCAGGGTCACGCGCTTCTCGTCCAGCTGTCCCTGCAGCTCGGTGAGGAACTTGTCCACCACGGTCAGGATCACGTCCTCGCCCAGCGGCTGGAACTGCACGATGCTGTCCAGGCGGTTGCGGAATTCCGGCGTGAACATGCGGTTGATAGCCTCCATGCCGTCTGTGCTGTGGTCCTGGGTGGTAAAGCCGATGGTGCGGCGACTGATGCTTTCGGCGCCGGCATTGGTGGTCATCACCAGGATGACGTTGCGAAAGTCCGCCTTGCGACCGTTGTTGTCGGTCAGGGTGCCGTGGTCCATCACCTGCAGCAGCAGGTTGAATACTTCCGGGTGAGCCTTCTCGATCTCATCCAGCAGCACCACCGCGTGGGGATGCTTGGTGACCGCGTCCGTCAGCAGGCCGCCCTGGTCGAAGCCCACGTAGCCCGGGGGCGCGCCGATCAGTCGCGAGACGGTATGGCGCTCCATGTATTCGGACATATCGAAGCGAATCAGTTCCAGCCCCAGTATACGCGCCAACTGGCGGGTGACCTCGGTCTTGCCCACCCCGGTGGGGCCGGCCAGCAGGAATGAACCGATCGGCTTGTCGCCCGACTTGAGCCCGGCCCGGGCCAGCTTGATGGAGGTCGCCAGGCTGCTGATCGCCTGGTCCTGGCCAAATACCACCATCTGCAGGTTCTGCTCGAGTTTCTGCAGCACCTCCTTGTCATCCGAGCTGACGGTCTTGGGGGGAATACGCGCGATCTTGGCGATGACCGACTCGATATCCGCCGCCCCGACCAGCTTCTTGCGCTTGGAAGGCGGCTGCAACTGCTGGTAGGCGCCGGCCTCATCGATGACGTCGATGGCCTTGTCGGGCAGGAAACGATCGGTGATGTAGCGGGCCGACAGGTCCGTGGCCAGGCGCAGGGCCTTGTCGGTGTAGCGCAGCCCGTGGTGCTCCTCGAAGCGCGATTTCAGCCCCTTCAGGATCAGGTAGGCGTCGTCGGCGCTGGGCTCCATGACATCGATCTTCTGGAAGCGCCGGCTGAGCGCCTTGTCCTTGTCGAAGATGCCGCGGTATTCCTGAAAGGTCGTGGAACCGATGCAGCGCAACTTGCCCGAGCTCAACAGGGGCTTGAGCAGGTTGCTGGCGTCCATGACCCCACCGGAGGCGGCACCGGCCCCGATGATGGTGTGCACCTCGTCGATGAACAGGATGGCGTGGTCGCGTTTCTTCAGTTCGGCCAGCAGGCCCTTGAAGCGCTTCTCGAAATCACCGCGGTACTTGGTGCCCGCCAGCAGGGCGCCCAGGTCCAGGGAATAGACCACCGCGTCCTCGAGGATGTCGGGCACCTCGCCATCGACGATCTTCTTGGCCAGACCTTCGACGATCGCCGTTTTGCCCACCCCGGACTCGCCCACCAGCAGCGGGTTGTTCTTGCGCCGCCGCGCCAGGATCTGGGTCACGCGCTCGACCTCGGCGATGCGCCCGATCAGCGGGTCTATATGCCCTGCCCTGGCCTCCTCGTTGAGGTTGGTGGCAAAGCTGTCCAGCGGGTTGGCCTCACCCTCCTCGCCCGCGGACTCGCCGGCCACCGAGGGACCCGGTTCGGAAGGCTCTTCATCGTTGGGCACCTTGGAGATGCCGTGGGTGATGTAGTTGACCACGTCGATGCGGGCGATGCTCTGCTTCTTGAGGAAGAATACGGCCTGGCTTTCCTGCTCGCTGAAAATGGCCACCAGCACGTTGGCCCCGGTAACCTCGCTCTTGCCGGAGGATTGCACGTGAAAAACCGCGCGCTGCAGCACGCGCTGGAAACCGAGCGTGGGCTGGGTATCGCGCTCCTCGTCATCCTCCGGAATCAGCGGAGTGGTGGCGTCGACAAACTCCACCAGGTCGCCGCGCAGGGCGCTGATATCGGCGCCGCAGGCTTTCAGCACACGGATGGCGTCGTTGTTGTCCAACAGCGCCAGCAGCAGGTGTTCGACAGTCATGAACTCGTGTCGTCGGCTGCGGGCGCCCCTGAAGGCCTCATTCAGGGTCAGTTCCAGGTCTTTACTCAGCATACAAGCGCTCCCGGGCTGTTCAGCCCTCCGATGCCTCGATCTCACACAACAGTGGATGTTCGTTCTCCCGAGCGTACTGGTTTACCTGGGCCGCCTTGGTTTCGGCGATGTCCCGGGTATAGATCCCGCATACTCCCTTGCCTTTGGTATGTACCGTCAGCATGACGTGGGTGGCCTGTTCCCTGTTCATCCTGAAGAACACTTCCAGCACTTCGACCACGAACTCCATGGGAGTATAGTCGTCGTTGATCAATACTACTTTGAACAGTGGCGGGCGCTTTAGTTCAGGTTTGGATTCCTGCAGGGCGAGGCTGCCATCGGAGCCGCCCTGCTCTTCCTTGCTCAAACGCACGCCGTCACTGCGCCGAATATCTGTCACTGCTGCCATCTCTCTCATCGGGCATCGCAAACCTTGTATATGGTTACATTATACGGGAATTCAACAGGGGGCAATGGCGGGTGCCGCGGTTGCATGACCAGTGCGGCAAGCACCTTCCCCGGCGCTGCCAGCCGTTCCGAACGGGCAAAAAAAAGCCCCTGGAGACCAGGGGCTTTGGCGCGCCTGGCGCGTTTTACATGGAATCGATGATCGCCTGTCCAAACTCTGAACAGCTGAGCAGGGTCGCGCCTTCCATCAGGCGTTCGAAGTCATAGGTGACCGTGCCCTTCTGGATGGCGCCATTCATGCCATCGATGATCAGGTCGGCGGCCTCGTTCCAGCCCATATGGCGCAGCATCATCTCGGCGGAGAGGATAAGCGAACCCGGGTTTACCTTGTCCTGGCCGGCATACTTGGGCGCGGTGCCGTGCGTCGCCTCGAACACGGCGATGGTGTCGGACAGGTTGGCGCCGGGCGCGATACCGATGCCGCCCACCTGGGCTGCCAGGGCGTCGGACAGGTAATCCCCATTGAGGTTCAGGGTGGCCACCACGCTGTAATCCTTAGGCCTGGTGAGGATCTGCTGCAGCATGGCGTCGGCGATGACGTCCTTGATGACGATCTCCTTGCCGTTATTGGGGTTTTTCAGCGATACCCAGGGGCCGCCGTCCAGCAACTCACCGCCAAACTCTTCCCGCGCCAGTTCGTAGCCCCAGTCGCGGAAGGCGCCCTCGGTAAACTTCATGATGTTGCCCTTGTGCACCAGGGTCACAGAAGGCAGGTCCTGGTCAATGGCGTACTGGATGGCCTTGCGCACCAGCCGTTTGGTCCCCTCTTCGGAGACCGGCTTGATGCCGATGCCGACGTTGTTGGGGAAGCGGATCTTGGTGGCGCCCATCTCGTTGATGATGAAATCCACGACTTTTTGCGCTTCCGGGGTACCGGCCTGGTACTCGACGCCGGCGTAGATGTCCTCGGAGTTCTCCCGGAAGATAACCATGTTGCAGGCACCGGGGTCTTTCACCGGCGAGGGCACGCCCTCGAACCAGCGCACCGGGCGCAGGCAGGTATACAGGTCCAGTTCCTGACGCAGGGCGACATTGAGGGAGCGGAAACCGCCGCCCACGGGGGTGGTCAGGGGGCCCTTGATGGCGACGATGTATTCCTTGATCGCGTCCAGGGTCTCTTCCGGAAACCAGTCGCCCTCATACAGTTCGGCGGCCTTCTCACCGGTGTATATTTCCATCCAGGAAATCTTGCGGGCGCCCTTGTAGGCCTTGTTCACGGCGGCGTTGACCACATCGATCATCACCGGGCTGATATCGACACCGATGCCGTCCCCCTCGATATAGGGGATAATCGGATTTTCAGGGACGTTCAGGCTGTAGTCGTCATTGACGGTGATTTTGTCACCCTCAGTGGGTACCTGAATATGCTTGTAGCCCATAGTTTGCTCCATTGCTGCTGTTAGTTTTGCTGTATTGTCCTGGTGACACCGGTACGCGATCACCATTGGTAAAACGGCGCACAGTGTAGCACGATTAGGGCCGATTCAGTCGGCGGGCGCCGGGATTTTATGCCCGCCACGGCCAGTGTTCCTGTAAAGTCCGGTTTTGTTATGGCAAGCATCATTTTATTCAACAAGCCTTTTCGGGTGCTGAGCCAGTTTACCGACGCGGCGGGGCGCGCCACCCTGGCAGACTATCTCGCGGCGCCGGGCTTCCGGCCCGCCGGGCGCCTGGATTACGACTCCGAGGGCCTGCTGCTGCTGACCGATGATGGCGCCCTGCAACAGCAGATCGCCAACCCGCGCCACAAGTTGTGGAAAACCTACCAGGTGCAGGTGGAGGGCGAAATCGATGAGCGGGCGCTGGCCGCCCTGGCGGCGGGTGTGGAGCTCAAGGATGGCCCCACCCTGCCCGCCCGGGCCCGGCGCATGGACCCGCCGGGGCTGTGGCCGCGGGACCCGCCGGTGCGCTGGCGGCAATCCATCCCCGACAGCTGGCTGGAACTGTCCATCCGCGAGGGACGCAATCGCCAGGTGCGCAGGATGACTGCCGCCGTGGGCTTTCCCACCCTGCGCCTGGTGCGCATCCGCATCGGCGACTGGGAACTGGGCGAGCTGGGTCCGGGGCAGTTCCTGCGCCGGGAACTGACCCCACCCGCCGGCACCGGGCCCGGCCGCAGCGAACAACAGCGGCGCCCGCGCCGCGGGAGGCGCAGATGACCGCATGGCAGCCCCACGTGACGGTCGCCACCGTGATTGTCCGCGGGGGTCGTTACCTGCTGGTGGAGGAGCGCGACAAGCACAGCGGCGAACTGGTTTTCAACCAGCCCGCGGGACACCTGGAACAGGGTGAGACCCTGGCCGCGGCGGCCCTGCGTGAAACCCTGGAAGAAACCGGCTGGGAGGTGCGCCTGCAGGGCATCCTGGGGGTCGCCCTGTACACGGCACCCGCCAACGATGTCACCTACTGTCGCACCACTTTTCTCGCTGAGCCGATCGGCCCGGTGGCCGGCGCCATACTGGATACCGACATCCACGCCGTGCACTGGCTGGATTACGAGGCAATTCGCGCCAACTCTGCTAGAATGCGCAGCCCGCTGGTGCTGGCGAGTATCGAGCTGCACCGCCGGGACATCTGTTACCCCCTGGACCTGATTTACAGCCAATGAGCCTGAACTCTGCCAGCAAAGTGATCGTCGGTATGTCCGGCGGCGTCGACTCCTCCGTGGCGGCACTGCTGCTGCGGGAGCAGGGCTACCGCGTGGAAGGCCTGTTCATGAAGAACTGGGAGGAAGACGACGGTACCGAGTACTGCACCGCGAAAGAGGATTTCGCCGATGCCCGGGCGGTGGCCGACAGCCTGGGAATCACCCTGCACGGCGCCAACTTCGCCGCCGAGTACTGGGACAACGTGTTCGAGCATTTCCTGGCGGAATACCGCGCCGGCCGCACGCCCAATCCCGACATCCTGTGCAATCGCGAAATCAAGTTCAAGGCCTTCCTCGAGTACGCCCGGCAGCTGGGCGCCGATTTCATTGCCACCGGCCACTACGCGCGCCGCGGCGAAAGCCAGGGCAGGGGCACGCTGCTGAAGGGACTGGACGACAACAAGGACCAGAGCTACTTCCTGCACGCGGTGGGCCATACCGAGCTGGAGCAGACCCTGTTCCCCGTGGGCGCCATTCCCAAGCCCGAAGTGCGTGACATCGCCCGGCGACACCAACTGGTCACCGCGAAAAAGAAAGATTCCACCGGCATCTGTTTTATCGGCGAGCGCCGCTTCCGCGACTTTCTGCAGCAGTACCTGCCGGCGCAGCCCGGGGAGATCCACAGCCTGGAGGGCGAACACCTGGGACAGCACAGCGGGCTGATGTACCACACCATCGGCCAGCGCCAGGGACTGGGCATCGGCGGGCTGGCCAACCACGGCGACGAACCCTGGTACGTGGTCGACAAGGACCTGCAGCACAACGTGTTGCTGGTCGCCCAGGGCAATGAGCATCCGGCCCTGTTCAAGTCCACACTCTACACCAGTGACCTCATGTGGATTGCGGGAGAGGCCCCCGCACTGCCCTTTAGCTGCAGCGCCAAAGTGCGCTACCGCCAGGCTGACCAGGCCTGCACGATATTCCCCGCGGCCAAAGGCTGTCGGGTGGAATTCGAACAGCCGCAGCGGGCGGTGACCCCGGGGCAATCGGTGGTCTTCTACCGCGGCGACTGCTGCCTGGGTGGTGGCGTGATCGAGCGGGCGGCCACATGAGTGCCAGCGCCCTGTCGCCACTGCAGCAGCAGACCCTTGCCCTGGCCGGCGTGGCCCAGGCCGCCAGGCTGGTGGACCAGGTTTCCAAGACTGGCAGTTATCCGCTGGAGTTCCTGACGCCTTCCATCCACAGCCTGTTCATGTTCGAGGCGGATTCGGTGGAGGAAGTATTCGGCGGCGTCGCCGGCGTCAAGCTGGGGCTCAACAATCTCGCCAGCCTGCTGGCCAGCCGCCAGGCCGACGAAAACCGGGATCTTGCCCGCTACGTGTTTGCCATGCTCTATCTGGAGCGCAAGTTCGCCACCGATCCCGCAATGATGTCGGTGGTGCACTCCCGTCTCGAGCACGCCAGTTTCCGCGCCGAGCACTTTGCCGGTCACGTCAACGACATCTGTCACAGCGTCTCCGGCATTTACCAGGATACGCTCAGCAAGCTGCGTTTTCGTATCAAGGTCACCGGCAGCGCCCAGCACCTGGAAAACAGCCGCAACGCGGACATTATTCGCGCCCTGCTGCTGGCGGGCATACGCTCGGCGTATCTCTGGCGCCAGCTGGGTGGCCGCCGCTGGAAGCTGATCATGCAGCGCCGCAAGCTGCTGGAAACCTGCCAGCAACTGTCACGCGGTCTGGGCGTGGTGTAAACTGAACCACTGAAATTTGCGGAGTAATTCATGGATTTGTCAGCCCTGAGCGCGGTATCGCCCATCGACGGCCGCTACGGCAGCAAGACGGCCCCCCTGCGGTGTATCTTCAGCGAATTTGGCCTGATCAAACGCCGGGTGCTGGTGGAGGTGCGCTGGCTGCAGTGCCTGGCGGCCCACGAGGGCATTCCCGAAGTGCCCTCCCTGTCCGCTGCGGCGACCGGGGCGCTGAACGCCATCGCCGCCGACTTCAGCGAGGCGGACGCGCGCCGCGTCAAGGATATCGAGGCCACCACCAACCACGACGTCAAGGCCGTCGAGTATTTCATCAAGGAGCGTTTTGCCGACCATGAGGAACTCAGGGCCGTAGGCGAATTCGTGCATTTCGCCTGCACTTCGGAAGACATCAACAACCTCTCCCACGCGCTGATGCTGCGCGACGGGATGCAGGAAGTCCTGCTGCCGTCGATGCGCGAGATTATCGACGCCCTGGTCGCGCTGGCCCACCAGAGCGCCGCCGCCCCGATGCTGTCGCGCACCCACGGCCAGACCGCCAGCCCCACCACCATGGGCAAGGAAATAGCCAACGTCGTCGCGCGCCTGCAGCGGCAGTTGGGCCAGCTTGAGCGCATGGAGTACCTGGGCAAGATCAATGGCGCGGTGGGCAATTACAACGCTCACCTCAGCGCCTACCCGGACATCGACTGGCAGGCCAATGCCGAGCAGTTTGTCACCTCCCTGGGACTGCAGTGGAACCCCTATACCACCCAGATAGAACCCCACGATTACATGGCCGAGCTGTTCGATGGCCTCGCCCGGTTCAACACCATACTCATGGATTTCGACCGGGACGTGTGGGGCTATATTTCCCTGGGCTACTTCAAGCAGAAAACCGTGGCCGGGGAAATCGGCTCCTCCACCATGCCCCACAAGGTCAATCCCATCGACTTCGAGAACTCCGAGGGCAACCTGGGCCTGGCCAACGCGATTTTCCAGCATCTTGCCGCCAAACTCCCCATCAGCCGCTGGCAGCGCGACCTCACCGACAGTACCGTGTTGCGCAACATGGGCGTGGGAGCGGCCTATAGCCTGATCGCCTACCAGTCCGCCCTCAAGGGCATCGGCAAGCTGGAACTGAACGAGACCCGCCTTGCCCGGGACCTGGACAACAGCTGGGAAGTCCTGGCCGAGCCTATCCAGACGGTCATGCGCCGCTACGGCATCGAAAAACCCTATGAAAAACTCAAGGAGCTCACCCGCGGTCGCGACATGGACGCCGCCGCCATCCGCGAGTTCGTCGCCCGCCTGGAGCTGCCGGAGGCGGCCAGGCGCGAGCTGCTGGAACTGACCCCCGCCAGCTACATCGGCAATGCCGAGGCCCAGGCCAGGGCCATAAAGTAGCGTGTCTGCCGGGGAGCTCAAGTTCGACAAAGAGGCCTTCCTGGCACGCCACTGGCAACGCGAACCACTGCTTATCCGCCACGGTATCGCCGATTTCTCCCCGCCCCTCAGCGCCGATGAACTGGCCGGCCTGGCGCTGGAGGAAGGCATCGAATCACGCATCGTCGAATACCGCAACCGGCAGTGGCTGCTGCACCATGGCCCCTTCAGCGAAGCGGACTTCCGGCGGGATGCGCCCTGGACCCTGCTGGTACAGGCGGTGGACCACTACAGAGAAGAGGTGGCGGCCCTGCGCCACCTGGTCGACTTCCTGCCCCGCTGGCGGGTTGACGATGTCATGGTCAGCTACGCCGTCGATGGCGGCAGCGTCGGCCCCCACTATGACAACTACGATGTTTTCCTGCTGCAGGGCGAGGGAGTGCGCCGCTGGCAGATCGGTCAGTTCTGCGATGCGGACACAGCGCTGCTGCCCCACGATGAATTGCGCCTGCTGAGCGATTTCCAATGCCAACAGGAGTATCGGCTGGAACCCGGCGACATTCTCTACCTGCCGCCGGGTGTGGCCCACTGGGGTATCGCCGAGGGCGAGTGCACGACGTTTTCAATCGGTTTCAGGGCGCCGCGGGTCAACGACATGGTCTCCCGCTGGGCCGACTCGCTGCTGGCAAAAATGGATCCGGACCTGTTCTACAGCGACAGCCATATCGAGCCCGCCAGCCGCGCCGGTGAAATCCGGCCGCGCGACCTGCAGCGGGTGACGGCCCAGGTGCAGGCGGCCCTTGCCCAGGACGGCGACAACCACTGGTTCGGCGAGTTGGTGACGGAGCCGCGTTACGATACCTGCAGTGACGACGATGAGCTCGCCGAGGCCGCCTCCCTGCTGGCCAGCGGCCCCGAACTTGTCGCCCTGTCCCCCGCCGCCCGGCTGGCCTGGCAGCAGGAGGCCGCCGGCATCGTGGTGTTTGCCAACGGAGAAGCGCGAGTGTTCAGCGCGGCGATCCTGCCCGACCTGTTGCTGTTGTGCGAAACCTGGCGCCTCGCTGGCCGCCCACTGCGGTCGGCGCTGGACCGCCCGGATACCTGGCTACTACTCGAACATCTGCTGACCCTGGGGTGCATCCATGTCGAATGAATTTCTCAGTGGGGTGGCCTACCCACATCCCTTTGACGAACTGGCGATACAACTGTGCGACGACGCCCTGCGCCATATCTGCATTCTCAGCCCGGACCTCGATCACGCGGTGTTCGACAATGAACAGCTGGCCGCGAGCCTGACCGCACTGGTACGGCGCAGCCGGCAGACCACAGTGCGCATCCTGGTAGCCGATTCCCGGGCGCTGGTCTCGCGGGGGCACCGGCTGCTCAACCTCGCGCGGCGCCTGCCCAGCGCCATCGCGCTGCAGAAACTGGCTGAACACCCGGACTGGAATGGCGAGACCGTGGTGATCCGCGATCTCGATGGTGTCCTGTACAAACCCGGCGGCAGCGAACACGACGGTTTCTATGAGCCGGGATCGCGCGCCTCTACCCGCAAGCACCTGGAGCTGTTCGAGGAACTCTGGCGGCACAGCGCGCCGGATGTCGAATTGCGCACACTATCGCTTTAGCGGAGCCGTTACCGGCATGAGCAGGTCCGTACACCTGGACGAAATCCCCTACCGGCCAGACAGTTGCGAACTGTTCGAACAGCTGCGCGAGTTGCCCGGCGCCGCGTTCCTGGACAGCAGCTATCCCCATGCCAGCAGCGGCCGCTTCGATATTCTCAGCGCCCTGCCCGCCGCCACCCTGTGCGCGCCCGCACCCGGTGCCGGCGAGCCGGAATGTGAACAGTTCTTTCAGCGCCTGGCGGCTTTCCACGACGAGCACTTCGCAGGCATACAGCCGGTCTCCCACGACATCCCCTTCTGCGGGGGCATACTGGGTTGTATCGGTTACGATAGCGGCAACGGCCTGCACGGCGTCAGGCACCCGCAGGACAAGCCAACGGATAGCCTCCCCGCCACCTTGGGAGCCTACCACTGGGCCGTGGTGCAGGATCACCTGTTGCGGCGCGCGGTGCTGGTGGCCCAGCCGGGGGTCGATAGCGGGCAGCGGGCGGAACTGCTGGCCATGCTGGCCCGCCCGCCCAGGCCAGCCCGGGAGCCTTTCATGCTGCGGGGCAGGTTCAGCGCCAACTTTACCGCGGCCCAGTACGCGGCGGCTTTCCAGCGGGTACAGGCCTATATCCATGCGGGCGACTGCTACCAGGTGAACCTGGCCCAGCGCTTCAGCAGCGGCTGTAGTGGCGACCCCTGGGGAGGCTATCGGGTGTTGCGGGAAGTGGCGGCGGCGCCCTTCTCCGCCTATCTCGCGCTGGAGGACGGCGGCGCCGTGATGAGCCTCTCCCCGGAGCGCTTTATCTCCCTCCATGGGCAGCATGTGGAGACGTCTCCCATCAAGGGCACCCGCCCCCGCCATGCCGACAGCGCACTGGATAGCGCGGCGGCGCAGGAACTGCGCGGCGCGGACAAGGATCGCGCGGAAAACCTGATGATCGTCGACCTGCTGCGCAATGACCTGGGGCGCAGCTGCATACCGGGCAGCATTCACGTGGACAGGTTGTTCGAACTGCAGAGCTTCCCCACCGTGCACCACCTCGTGAGCACTATCAGCGGCGAACTGCGCGGCGACTGCGGCGCCGTGCAGCTGCTGGCAAACAGTTTCCCCGGCGGTTCGATCACCGGCGCGCCCAAACGCCGGGCGATGCAGATCATCGCCGAACTGGAGCCTCATCCACGTCAGGTATACTGCGGCTCGGTGCTGTACATCAGCGCCGATGGGCGCATGGACAGCAATATCGCCATCCGCACGCTGCTGTGCCGGAACGCTGAAGTGCACTGCTGGGCCGGTGGCGGCATCGTGGCCGACTCGAGCTGGGAACAGGAATACCAGGAAACCTTTGACAAGGTCGGTCGGCTGCTGGCCGGGCTGGAGGAAATGCACGGCGGACCCGTCCTCACAGCGTAGGCACGGCTGTTGCCGACTGCCCGGCCGGCGATATGGTCGACGACACAACCGAGCCCGGTAAGGGCGAGCGACAAAATATGTACAACAACAATATCAACACCCTGCGATTCCTGGGCGCTTTCCTGGTGTTGTTTGGTCACACCTTTGTATTGTGCGGGGGACCGGGGGGCGGTTATGACCCAATCTCGCAGTGGCTCAAGGGCGTAACGGCCTACCACGCCAAGTTGCCCGGTATTGGTGTCGCCATGTTTTTTGTGTTGTCCGGGCACCTGGTCACCCGCAGCTTCGATAATCGCCGTAGTCTGATCCAGTACCTGGAAGCCAGGGCGCTGCGAATATTCCCCGCCCTGTGGGTCACCTTGGTGCTAACCGTGTTGGTACTCGGGCCGCTGGTGACCACGCTGGAGCCCGGCGCATACTTTAGCCATCAGGGCACATGGAACTACCTGCTTTACAATGCCAAGCTATATCCCGACATCATGCACCGGTTACCTGGCGTGTTTATGGAAAACCCCAGGGCGGGAGGTGTCAACGGTTCGCTCTGGACCTTGCCTGTAGAAGTCAGGATGTACGCGCTGGTAGCCCTGCTGGGCGTCGCGGGGGTAATCCGCAAGCGAGCCGTTTTCAACCTGGTGGCGTTGATGATTGTCGTCTGGTTCACCCTGGCTCCAGAACACTTTTTCCTGTTGTACAGGCCGGAGCACGAGGTACTCGCCGTGTACTTCCTGCTCGGGGCCTTGTTCTACGTGAACCGGGACAGCATCAGCTACCACTGGATCGGTGTCGCGCTGCTGGGCGCCCTGGTTTTCATCAGTTTCAAGGGGGCGATTTACAATCTGGTATATGCAACCTGGTTCAGCTATGTGGTGTTGTATCTGTCCTTCCACCGCCGGATAAAATTACCGGACCTGGGGAAACATGGCGACTTTTCCTACGGTCTCTATCTCTGGGCATTTCCCGTGACGCAGGTCAATATTTTTATATTCGGCCCACAGCACCCCTGGTTCCTCGTCCTGGTCACATTCTCGGCCACCATGGTCCTGGCAGTCGGTTCCTGGTACTGCGTCGAGAAGCCGGCGCTGCGATTGAAAGGCAGGTTAACGGGTGCCGGATCCGCGGCTGGATAAGGCACCTAACTGTAACCCGGCTGGCAATGCCAGCAGCCCACCTCCGGGCTGTGCGCAAACCTTCTTCAGAGAGACAGCTCGCGGTCACTGGCCCCGACAAATGCTGCCTTGAGTTCCTGCAGCGTGTTCACGGGCTTGAACTGGGGGAATTCGTCGATGACATTCTGCGGGGCGTGGATGAGGAAACCGACATCCGCTTCACCCAGCATGGTGGTGTCGTTATAGGAGTCACCGGCGGCTATTACCCGGTAATTCAGGCTGTGCAGCGCTTGTACCGAGGCCCGCTTGGGATCTTTCTGGCGCAGCTTGTAATCCACCACCCTGCCCTCGCCGTCTATTACCAGCCGGTGGCAGAACAGGGTTGGCCACTTCAGCTGCCGCATAAGCGGTTCCGAGAATTCATAGAAGGTGTCGGACAGGATGATCACCTGGAAGCGTTCGCGCAGCCAGTCGACGAAGTCGATGGCCCCGGGCAGTGGCTCCAGGGAGGCGATGACTTCCTGGATGTCACCAATACGCAGTTTATGCTCATCCAGCAGGCGCAGGCGCTGCCGCATGAGCACATCGTAGTCGGGAATGTCACGGGTAGTGGCGCGCAGTTCGTCTATGCCGGTGCGCTCGGCAAATGCAATCCAGATCTCGGGGACCAGGACGCCCTCCAGGTCGAGGCAAGCCAGTTCCATAATTCGGTCTCCTTGGGCGGGTAGTGAACCAAAGCGGCACAATCTAGCGGCTTGGGCCGGCCGGTACAAGTCCCGACGCGGGATCCGGGGAAGAAAAAGACCGGCGGGCTCCCAGGGCTGCGGGCCAGGCCGCCCCGGGCCATGCCAACGCCGCCTAGTCGGGTGCCACCACGACGTTGCGCCCCAGGTGTTTGCCCCGGTATAGGCATTCATCGGCCTGCTTGAACAACGCTTGCGTATCGCGGGCATCATGGGGAAAGGTCGCCACCCCGAAAGTGGCGGTCAGGTTGCCGCCGGGTTGGGTGTGTTGGTGCGGCAGGTCCGCGGCTTCTATCGCCAGCCGCAGCTTCTCCGCGACCTGCAGGGCGAATGGCTTGTCGCAATCAGGCAGCACCACCAGGAATTCCTCGCCCCCGAAACGGGCGGCGAGGTCGCCACGGCGTAATGCCCCGGGGAGCAAGCGGGCCAGTGCCTGCAGGACCTTGTCGCCATTCTGGTGCCCGTGGTTGTCGTTGTAGTGCTTGAAGTGATCCACATCCAGCAGAATCAGTGAGAAGGGGCGATGCTGGTCCGGGTAGACCAGCACCAGGGCCTCGAGGAACTCTTCAAGGCGGCGCCGATTGGCCAGGCCAGTCAACTGGTCGGTTTCCGCGGCACTCTCCGCCCGGTCCAGCTCGAGGTTCTTGTAGTAGGAAATCCGGGCCTTGCTGATGGCGTGTTCCAGGTCAAATGGCAGGCAGGGTTTGGCGACGACATCCTCCGCACCCTGACGAATCAGGAACTCGCGCCTGGAGGCCTGCTGGCAGCAATGACTGAAAATCATGACGTGCGCCCCACGCAACTTCATGGCGGCGAGAAAATTGGCCACCGAGGTCGAGTCGTTGAGGTAATCATCGAAAAAATCCACATCGGCAATGATGAGGTCAAAGCGAAACGTGTTGGGGCACTGGTAGAACTCGGCCGGGCTGGCGAACTCCGTGATCATGGCCTCTGGCCAGATGCATCGCACCATATCCCGGGCGGTGGCGCGATCCGCACTGCCGGCGTCGATAATGCCCACGTAACTGTCTCCGGGCGCCGTCACCCGCTGGCTCTTGCGGATCAGGGACTGGGCAGTGGTCATTCGCAGTTTGGCTGCCATGATGTGGGCAAACAGGACATACAGTATGGAGGCCCGGGGCGAGTCAGCATCTATTGCAAACAGGTCTGATGGAAAAGATATCAGTCGGCACGGTGTTTCAGTGACCACATCGGCCGAGCGAGGTGTGGACTGGATAACGGCCATTTCGCCGACCACGTCGCCGGGCTCGGCAAGTCGCAGGATAAAGTGGCCGTTCACCACGATGGCGACCGACCCCTCCACCAGGATATACATCCGCGAGGGAGACGCGTCCCCCTCGCGTATCAGGCGGTGGTCCTGCTCCACGTCTATCAGGGTGCCCTGGCGGAGAATATTCCGGAGTAAGGGACGGGGTATACGCTGGAAATACCTGCCGCCGCCGATGAGCTCGCCCAGCTCGTCAAGATCCGCCAGGTCTGCAGTACGGCCGGCCTCGCCGATATACTGGTCCATCAGGCCAGTTCCCTCAGGGGATTACCTGCGACGAGCAGCTCCCTGGCCTCGCGCAGGTCGGCGCAATCGACGCTGTGGTCGAACTGCTCCAGCACCTGCTCCAGCAGGCTGCTCGCCTCCGCCCGCCGCGCCGGCAGCAGGTAGCGGGCAAAAGCCGTGGCGACACGCAGTTCCACTGATCGGGCCTGCAGCTCGCGGGCATGGGCCAGTCCCTCCCGGAACAGTGCTTCAGCGCTGGCACGGTCATTGCCGCGTAACTTGAGCTGGGCGCGCAGCTGCAATAATTCGCCACGAAACACGATCTCTCCGGTCCGCGCTATCAGGTCCGCCGCCTTGTCCAGGTAGGCTTCGCACTCCTGCAGGCGGGATCGACCCAGCAGCAGCTCCGCTATCCTGCAGTAGAAGAAGGGCACGAACATGGCAACCCCCAGGTCGGTCGCGGCTCCCACTCCGCTCTCTATCTCGTCCAGGCAAGCGTCGAAGTTGTCCGCCGTCAGGTTAGCCCAGGCGAGCATTGCTTTGGCCAGCGTCGGCCAGGCACCCACCGGGTGCTGGGTGGCCAGTTCCAGCATTTGGCCGGTATAGTCGCGCACGGCCTCGCGATCCCGCAGCAGAAACGACACCAGGCCGCAAAAATGCAGCGATATGGCATGCGATTGCAGGTGCTCGATGGCGCGCGCTTCCGCCAGCGCGGTGGCCGCGCTTTGCCGGGCGTCCTCCGGGGCCCCCTGCAGCCACAGTACCTCGCTGAGAAAGCAGCGACCGGCAACGCGCAGGTTGACGCCATAGACCGATGCGAGGGGAGCGTGTCGCTGGGGCTCGTAGTCGGCTATCAGCTTGCCCAACTCCTGCCTGGCGCGATCCAGTTCCCCGAGGCACATATGCGATGCCCCCAGCATGCGATTGCTGGCGTAACGGGCATCCGCATCGCCCTGCTGCTCGGCGAGCCGGGAAAACTGGTAGGCGGTATGGCGGGAATTCTCCATCAGGCCGAAGGTGAGCTGGTAGCCCCACTGGCTGTACAGCAGGGAATAAATGCGCGGGGTGTGCTTGATGCGCTTGCTCACCGCCAGGGCGCTGTTGATGCAGTCCTGGAGTTCATCGCAGGTATAACCGCGTTCCACGATCAGCGGCATGGCCATGCGCACCCACAGGTCGAACTCCAGTTCGTCACGCTCTTCCGCTTCGGGCAGCTCGGGAATCAACCGCAGCCCCTGCTGGAAGTGGGCAATAGCCTCGGCATTGGCGGAGGCCTCCGCCGCCTGACTGCCGGCGCGCTGCCAATATTCAATGGCCATGACGGGCTCACCGGCATTGGTGAGATGGTAGGCGACAAGTTCCGGCTGGCGTTGACGAACGGTCTCGTCGAGTACGGTGGTGGCCAGGCGGCGGTGCAGTTCGCGACGCTGCATCTTTAACAGACCATTGTAGGCGACATCCTGCACCAGGGCATGGGTGAACCGGAACACCCTGTCACCGCGCGCCTGCTCCTCCCGCAACAGACCCGCACTGATGGCAGTCGCCACTGCGTCCAGCAGGGCCGACTCGCTCACGCGCGCCAGGGCGCGGCAGGCGTTGAACGGAAAGTCCCGGCCGATGACAGAGGCCACCTGCAGCATGAGTTTGGCATCGCCCATATTGTCCAGCCGCGCGGCGAGGGAGGACTCCAGCGATTCGGGCAGCATGAAGCTGCCCCCGCCCCCCCCTGCTCTATGGCGGTGAGGGTCATCTCCTCGGCAAACAGCGGCACGCCGTCAACCCGGTCGACGATATCAGCGATGTCCTTCGCCGCCAGCACACCTTCCGCGTCCATGCTGCGCGCGAGGCTGGCTATCCCTTCCCGGTCTATGCCGGAGAGCAAAATCTCCCTGGTCGATTCAGAGGTGACCAGGCTTACGGTACTGTTGCGACGGCTGGTGACCAGGATGAGCAGCGCCGTCTCGTGAATCCTGCCGATGATGGAATCCAGCAACTCTTTTGTGGAGGGGTCAATCCAGTGGATGTCTTCAACGACAAACACCACGGGGCCGCCATCCGCTCTCAACAGCGCCTGCCTGACCATGGCCTCGATCGTCTTGCTGCGTCGCTCCTGTGAGCTCAGGTGCGACGTGGAGTTTTGCTTGAACTCACCGATGGATACCAGCCCTGCCAGCAGCCCCAGGGCCTGGGGGTCGCGCACCACCTCCGGGTTCAGCGCCCGGGCGAGTTTTTCCAGTTTCAGGCTGTTGGAATCGGCATTCTGGTCTATACCTGCAATTCTGCCGAAGTGCTGGATCACCGGATAGAAGGCGCTGTTGACGTGATTAGGTGAGCAGTGAAAGTGCATGATCCGGGTGTCGGGGGGCAGGCAGTGGTTGCAAAAGTGCCGGAGCAATCGCGACTTGCCAATCCCCGGATCACCCTGCAGCACTATCACGCTGCCGCTGCCCGAGCAGGTGCGCTCCCAGGCCTGTCGCAACATTTGCAGTTCCGGCTCGCGCCCTACAAACCTGGAGCGGGCGCCACCGCGTGACTCCAGGCGCCCCAGGTATTCGTGTTCCCGTAGTACGATCCAGGCTTTTTCCGGGCTCTCGAAGCCCTTGAGTTCAGCGTTTGCCAAAAACTGTGTTTCAAAGCGATCACCAATCGCCCTGTGGGTGGCGGAGTCGATGACAATCTGGCTGGTTTCCGCCAGGGACTGCAGCCTCGCGGCCAGGTTGGGCGTCATCCCGAAAGCACTGTCCAGGTCCTGCTCTCCACCCACCACCACGCGTCCGGTAGCAATACCGATGCGGCAGTGTATCGTCAGGTTTTCCTGCTGCTTCAGCCTGGCCAGGGCGCGGACAGCCTCGAAGCCGGCGCGAACTGCCTGACTGGCCTGGTCTTCATTCGCCACCGGCCAGCCGAAATAGGCCAGCACCCCATCACCGGTAAAGCGGGCGACAAAACCGGCGTGCAGGTTGACCGCGTTGACGACGGTGTCCTGGTACAACTTCATTTCGTTTCGAAACTGCTCCGGGTCGACTGCCACGGACCTGGCGGTAGAGCCGACCATGTCGCAAAAGAAAACCGAGAGCAGGCGCCGCTGGATCGTGCCCCGGGCCCGATCAATCGACAGCAGGCGGATCTCCTTGAAAATGCGCTTCCGGTCAGCCAGGCGGACGACACCCAGTTCCTTGAGATCCTCGTCGTGCAGTTCCTGCAGCAGGTCCATGTCGATGCCGTTATCGGCAAAGGCAGGCGCAAATTGCGCCATGCCGATCTGCGCCAGCCAGGTCGCGACGGTTTCTGTGCCGCGCTCAACCATTGCCGTCAATCCTGTCGAACTCAAGGTGATAATGCAGCAGGTCGGATGAGCGAAAAGCGCCGGCGACTGACAGCAGGTAGTACTCGAACATCCGCCGGGTGGTTTCTGAGTAACGCTGGCTGAGCCGCGGCCAGGCCGCCATGAAATTGCGATGCCAGTGGCGCAGCGTAATGACGTAATCGGCGCCAAATTCCTCGACGATGCGAAGCCGTAACAAGCCCGCGCACGCTGACTTGATTTGCTGCGGACTGGGGATGATGCCGCCGGGGAAGATGTACTTGTCGGTCCAGGGCTCGCAGCGCTCCGTGGCGGTCAGGGCGCCGACCGTCTCCATGACCATCCTGCCTCCGGGTTGCAGCAGGCGATGCATGGTCTGCATGAACTGGCGGTAGTTTTTGGGCCCGACATGGGTAAACATCGCGATGACGGCAATCTTGCTGAAACGCCCGCGCAAATCCCGGTAGTCACTCCTGACCACGTCGACGTTGGCGTCCCGGCAGTATTCGCGGGCATGGCGAATCTGGCTGTCGGATATGTTTACACTGGTTACATGGCAGCCGCGGTTTTCCGCCGCAAAGCGGGCAAACTCGCCCCAACCGCCACCGACGTCCAGCAGGGTGTCGCCCTCCTCCAGTTCCAGCAGGTCACACAGGCGCCGCATCTTGGCAAGCTGCGCCTCATCGAGTGAGTCGGTGTCCCTGAAGTATCCACAGCTGTAATTCTTGTAGCGTCCCAGGAACTCGAAAAACAGGTCATTGCCGAGGTTGTAGTGGTGCTCCGCATTGCTGAGAGCCCGGGACGGGGTCTGGCGGTTGCTCAAGCGACTGACAGAACTGTTCAGCAGTTGCGTGGGGAGGCGTTTGGATACCTGTTCCAGGTTTGAGGAGGTCAGCCGGAAAAACAGTTCCTCCAGGTTAGCCGCGCGCCAGTATTCACGCAGATAACTCTCGCCCAGGCCGAGTGACCCCTTGAACAGTACTTCACGATAGAAGCGGTCATTGTTTACCTCGATATCCCAGGGCTCGCCACCATTGATGGTCACCCCTGCCGAGGAAAACAGCTTCCTTACTGGAAATTCAACTAATCCCACCAGCACCCTTCCGTGGCTGTTGTTCAGAGCTGAATTTTACGGCAGTACACCGGTGTTATGAAGCGAAGCCAGGGCATATCTTTACTTTTCGGCGATCGCAACTCAGTACACCGGCAACTCCAGGTGGGAGAACAGTGCCTCGAGTTCTGCCCTGGTGTGGCGCTGGAAGGCTTCCTGCACCAGCTCGCGCGTGAGGTGGGGAGCGAAATCCTGGATGAATTCGTACATGTAGCCCCGCAGGAAAGTGCCGCGCCGGCAGCCGATCTGGGTGACGCTGCTGGCGAACAGGTGGCTGGCATCCAGGGCCACCAGGTCTGCGTCCTTGTCCTGGTCATAGGCCATCGCCGCCACGATGCCTATTCCCAATCCCAGGCGCACGTAGGTCTTGATGACGTCGGCATCGGCGGCGGTGAACACCACCCTGGGTTCCAGGCCTTTTTCCACAAAGGCCTCATCCAGCTTGGAGCGCCCCGTGAAGCCGAACACATAGGTGACGATGGGGTGGGCCGCGACGTCCTCCAGGCTGACCAGCGAGCACTGGGTGAGGGGATGGTCCCGGGGCACCAGGATACAGCGGTTCCAGCGGTAGCAGGGCATCATGATCAGGTCGGAAAACAGCTCCAGCGCTTCCGTGGCGATGGCGAAATCCACGCTGCCGTCCGCCGCCATTTCGGAAATCTGCATGGGCGTACCCTGGTGCATATGCAGGGCGACATCCGGATAGCGCTCGATGAAGGACTTGATGGTCGCGGGCAGCGCATAGCGCGCCTGGGTGTGGGTGGTGGCGATGGACAACTCGCCCTTGCGTTCGTTGGAATACTCCTGGGCGACCTGCTTGATGCTTTCGACCTTGCGCAGCACCTCGCCGGCGGTCTCCAGGATAACCTTGCCCGCCGGGGTAACATGGGTCAGGTGCTTGCCCGAACGGGCGAAAATCTCCACGCCCAGTTCATCTTCCAGCAGGCGTATCTGCTTGCTGATACCCGGCTGGGAAGTAAAGAGGCTCTGGGCCGTAGCGGAGACATTGAGTTCGTGATGCGCTACTTCCCAGATATAGCGCAGCTGCTGCAGTTTCATGCCAACCCCCGGGTCAGGCCTTATTGGAGACGACGCTTACTTATGAAGAATAGCCATTAAAGTAGGGAAAGGCCAAATAATTCAGTAATAACCAATCCGTGCCGCTTCAGGGGCTGTTGGCTATGCCGTGCGGCACGTGGCCGGTGGCGATATGCGGGCTCGCGGAGGCGCAGTGGGTCTGCTGGTCATCGAAAAATACATCGGCCTGGTAGGCTCGCAGGAACTCGGTCTTGTCCAGGCCGCCGAGGAAAATCGATTCGTCTATACGGATATTCCAGGCCCGCAGTGTCCTGATCACGCGCTCGTGGGCAGGCGCCGAGCGCGCGGTCACCAGCGCGGTGCGTATGGGGGCCTCGGAGGGTGGGAAGGCCTGCTGCAGGCGATGCAGCGCGGCCAGGAAGGGCTTGAAGGGGCCGCCGGCCAGGGGCTGGCGGGCGGCGGCGATTTCACTGGCGGTAAAGGCCTCCAGGCCCTGGGTCTTGTACACCCGCTCGGCCTCGTCCGAGAACAATACGGCATCGCCGTCAAAGGCAAAGCGCAACTGGTCGCTGTCACTGCCGCCGCCCTTGCTGGATACCAGGGTCGCCGCCGCCACACCGCAGTCCAGGGCGTAGCGCACGTCCTCGGCCTCGTTGGACAGGAACAGGTGGCAGCCGAACGCGTTGATGTAGCGCCAGGGGCTCTCGCCCCCACAGAAGGCGGCTCTGTTGATGGCGAGCTTGTAGTGCTGGATGGAGTTGAACACCCGCAGCCCGGTGTCGGCGCTGTTGCGTGACAGCAGCACGACCTCCACCTGGGAGTTTTCCCCCAGGCGATCGTTGAGCCTGAGCAGTTTGTGCACCAGCGGAAAGGCCTCGCCCGGCTCCAGGGGTTCATCCTCCCGCTGTACCTGGTAGGCGGAATAGGCTTCCAGGCCCTCGCTCTCGTAGACCCGGTGGCTCTCGTCCAGGTTGAACAGGGCCCGGGAAGAGATGGCGATGACCAGTTTGTCGTCCAGGTGCTGTGGCATGCCCGGAGCATACCCGTTCCCCGCGGGGTCCGCCAGATGGCGTCGACCGCCTGGCCCGTCACCTGACCTTGAGGGAACCCTGCTCATCCAGTTCCAGCATCAGCAACTGCTGGATCAGGAAGTCCTTGGTGGTGCCAGGGTGCTCCAGGTGCAAGCGTTCCAGGAAGGGCCTGGCCGCCTCCTCGTTGCCCTTGTGCAACAGCGCCCGGGCGGCCGTGGCGATAAAATGGCCGGGTTCCTCGCTCAGCGCCTGGATCTTCTTGAGACTGGCGGCCAGCGCCAGTTCCTGCTCGGTGAGGTCGGTGCCGAAGGGGTAGGACGGCAACAGCCCGGCCCGGTACAACGGCGCCAGCTGCTGTTGCAGGCGCTCGGGGGTATTGTTGCGCGCCTCGAAGGGTATGCGGTAATCCCGTTCCAGCTTGCCGTGATTCTTGGCGAATTCCAGCAGCTCTGTCTGGAAGCGCGAGTCGGCGATGTTGATCAGGCGCTTGATGATTTCCGAGTCGCTCTGTCCGCGCAGGTCCGCCACCCCGTACTCGGTGACGATAACATCCCGCAGGTGCTTGGGAATCGTGATGTGGCCGTAAAACGGCACCACATTGGAGCGCAGCTGCTTGCCGCTGCCGCGGGTGCTGCGAATACAGAGGATGGAGCGCGCGCCTGGCAGGTCGTGGGCCATGGCGACAAAATTGTACTGGCCGCCGACGCCGCTGATCACGGTGCCGTCCTCCAATGCATCGGACGCCACCGCGCCGGTCAGGGTGACCATCATGCCGGTGTTGACGAAGCGCGCCTTTTGCCGCTGGGCGCAGTACAGGTGATAGTCGAGCAGCAGCTGATTGGTGCGGCTGACCCCGGTCATACAGATTTTTTCCTGCCCGGCGGCATCCAGTTCCCGCAACTTGCGGTAGAAATCCGCGGGGCCGAGAAAGAAGCCGCCGTGCAGGATGCGGCCGTGGCGCAGTGCACGCCCCTCCCCCGCGGCGAGCACTGCCGCCCGGGTGCCGGGATCGTCCATGTCGTTGGCCTGGTCCCGGCCGGTAATTGCCAGCGCATCGCCTTCCAGCCTGGCGTCCTCCCCCAGGATCCCCCAGTACTGCAGTTCCGCCAGGGCGGCCTCATCCAGGCGCGGCGGAATCAGGCCCTGCTGGCGGGCATAGTCGTACAGGCGCGCGTCGATACCGTGGCCAATCGCGCCCCTGTTGAGCCCCTGCTGCAACGCCAGGTTGTCGTATACCCGGCGCTTGACCAAGCCCTGCTCGATGAGGTGCATCATGCCGTTGACGAACATCTCGGTAGACACATACAGGCCCTGTTCAAAGGGCTCGCAGGCGTCGGTGAGGGACACCTTCTGGTGGGTCAGGGCCTCGATCGCCGCGCGGTACTCGCTGTTGTGCTGTTGCCGCAGAATACAGCTGTAGGCCACTGCGTCCCCGAGGGAGCCGATACCGATCTGCAGGGTGCCGCCGTCGGCAATGAGGGAACTGGCGTGCAGGGCCGTGGCGTAGTCCTGCATAGGCACCGCCGCGTTGGGCACCGCAAACAGGGTCTTGTCGTACTGCGGATTGCGCACCAGCAGGTCCATGGCGTTGACACCGATTTCGGCGTCGTTTTCCATGTAGGGCATGTCCGCGTGCACCTGGCCTATGGAAATACAGGTACGGTCGGAATCGGCGTACATTTGCATCAGCTCGATGCCGGTATCGGGATTGGAAGACAGGCTCACGGACAGCCCCTCGGGCGTATCCCGGGCGGCGACCAGTTGTACCAGCACGTTGGCGCCGGCGGCGAACATATCGCGGGCGATATGGGTGTAGTTGCTGGAGATATAGTTGCGCTGCGCCCCGGGAACGTTCTTCATCGAGCCGGCCTTGAAATACAGTTCACTGATCTGGATATTCGCGGGCAGGGTCCCGGCGCGCATGGGTTGCATGAACGCCAGTTCCTCGTAGTCGCCAAACAGGCGCTCCTTGATGGGACCCGCCAGGCTCGCCTGTACGCCCTCCCCCAGCGGCGGGGTTTCCAGGCACAGTGCGGTGTAGATGTGCAGGTTTAGGGCCGGGTCGGTTACGGCCCGCTGGTAAAACGCATTGATCAGCTGCACCGGCTTGCCCAGTCCCAGCGGCGCCATCAGCACCAGATCGGTGCCCACGCGGGCAATTGCCTGGTCAACACATGCTTCAACGCTGTCGAGTATCTCGGTCATTATTCTGCTCCGGAAAGTGCTGGCAGTGCAGCCAGTGGGTGGCGGGGAACTTTATCCTGCAATGCTACCTCCATGATACCGGGCTATCCTTGATCTCGCGCAAATTCAGTCGCGCTTGAAATACTCCCGGGTCATGCTGAAAACCATGGGACTGAGCAGCAGCAGTGCGATCAGGTTAGGAATAGCCATGAATGCGTTGAGCGTATCGGCTATCAGCCAGACCAGGTCCAGGGCGACCAGCGGCCCCAGGGGAACGACCAGCACCCAGGCCAGCCGGAAGGGCAGGATGGCGCGGGTGCCGAGCAGGTAGACGATGCAGCGCTCACCGTAGAACGACCAGCCAATCATGGTGGTGAAGGCGAACAGGCACAGTCCCATGGTGACGATGTACTGGCCGCCGGGGAACGCGTTGGCAAAAGCCATGGAGGTCAGGTTGGCGCCGCTGACACCGGTGGGCCAGACATCCATGATAACGATGACCAGTCCGGTCATGGTGCAGATGATCAGGGTGTCGATGAAAGTGCCCAGCATGGCGATCATGCCCTGCTGCACCGGCTGGTTGGTGCGCGCCGCAGCATGGGCAATGGGGGCGCTGCCCAGGCCGGCCTCATTGGAAAACACGCCGCGGGCGACCCCGAAACGCAGTGCCGCCCACACGGTAGCGCCGGCAAACCCGCCCGCCGCCGCGGTGCCGTTCATGGCGCTGTCGATGATGGTGACCAGGGCGCCGGGTATGGCCTCCATGTGAGTGATGATGACGACCAGGGACATCAGCACGTAACTCAGGGCCATCAGCGGCACCAGGAAGCTGGCGACCCTGGCGATGCGTTTGACCCCGCCCAGTATCACCGCCCCCACCAGCAGCATCAGCACCAGCCCGGTGACCAGGGGCGGCACGCCGAAACTGCCCTCCAGCGCCTGGGCGACGGAATTGGACTGCACCGTGTTGGCGATGCCGAAACCGGCGAGACTGCCGAACAGGGCGAAGGCAAAGCCCAGCCAGCGCCAGCGCCGATGCAGGCCGTTGCGGATGTAATACATGGGACCGCCGCTGTAGTTGCCCAGGTCGTCCTGCTCCCGGAAGCGCACGGCGCACACTGCCTCGGCGTACTTGGTGGCCATCCCCAGCAGCGCCGTGATCCACATCCAGAACAGCGCGCCCGGTCCGCCCAGGGCCACCGCGGTGGCCACCCCGGCGATATTGCCGGTGCCTATGGTGGCGGACAGCGAGGTCATCAGTGCGCTGAAGGGCGAAATATCGCCCTCGCCCTTGCCCTTGGTGCCCTGCAGCAGCAGCCGCAGGCCGGTGGGGATGCGGCGTATGGTGATGAAGCGCAGCCCCAGGCTGAGGTAGGCGCCGGTCCCCAGCAGCAGTACCAGCATGACCGGGCCCCAGGCCCAGCTGTTGACTGTGGTAATCAGCTCGGTCATGTCTTTATCCTGTAATTGTTATTGGTTTTGCAGGCCCGCGCGTTGGGGGAACAGGCCGAATATGCCGCCGGTGTGCATGAACACGATATCGCGACAGCCCTCGAAGCGACCGGCGGCGATTTCGGCCAGCATGCCGGCAAAGGCCTTGCCCGTGTAGACGGGATCCAGGACCACGCCCTCCAGGGCTGCAAGTTCGGCGATCAGCGCAAACACCTGCGGCGAGGCGATGCCGTAGCCCTGCCCCACATAGCCGTCTATCACCCGGGTCCGGGTGTCCACTTCCGGTACGCCGGGATAGCGGCGGCGCCAGTCGGTGGTATCAGCCGCCACCTTGTCCAGGAAATACTGCTCGTCATCGCAGACATTCACGCCCCAGACGGTGGCCGGCAAGTCGTGCAGGGCGGCCCCCAGGGTCAGGCCGCACTGGGTGCCCCCCGACCCGGTGGCGGTCACGATATGCGCCTGCTCTATGCCACAGGCGGCGAAATCCGCTCGCAGTTCCTCGCAGGCGGCGATATAGCCCCAGGCGCCGATACCGTCGCTGCCCCCGGTGGGCACTATCAGTGCCTTGCGTCCCAGGTCGGCGTAGTGCTGCTGCCAATGCTGGAACAGGGCACCGATTTCGGCGACATACTGGCGTTTGGGATAGCAACTGACCGTGGCGCCGGCCAGCTGATCCAGCAGCAGGTTGCCGTCGGCTTCGGCGGGCGTCGCGCCGCGCAGCAGCAGGTGGACCGACAATCCCAGCTGGGCGCCGGCAAAAGCGGTGGCCCGGCAGTGGTTGCTCTGCAGGCCGCCACAGGTAATCAGGGTGTCGTAACCCTCATCGATAGCGTGGGCGGTTATAAACTCGAGCTTGCGGACCTTGTTGCCGCTGAGGGTGCAGCCGGTCAGGTCGTCGCGCTTGATCCACAGGCGATGGCCATTACCCCAGCGCGCGGTGGCGCGTTCCAGTGCTTGCAGCGGGGTGGGCGTGCGGGCGAGGGATATCCTGCGTGGGTAGCTGAGCTTCATCCCTGCCCGCTGACGTTAGCCGATGGACTTGAGGGTGCCCTTGGGCAGGACCGCGTGGACGTGCACACGCTGGAATTTCAGATCGACATTGTTGGCCACGTTGAGCACCATGTAGTTGTCATCCAGCGCGGTCACCTTGCCGAGGATGCCAGACGAGGTAACCACCTCGTCGCCCTTGCTCAGCGCCGCCACCATGGCCTGGTGCTCCTTCTGGCGCTTGCGCTGGGGGCGGATGGCGATGAAGTAAAACAGGACGAACAGGCCCACGAGGAAAAAGATCTGGAACATTTCGCCGCCCTGTGCGGCTGGCGCTGCGGCCTGGGCGTGGGCGCTGGCAATAAACAAACTCATCGAACAATTCCTGTAGCGGTTTGGCTCCCGAAAAAGGAGCGTGGGAAACGCGGCTAATGTACAGGGTTTCACCCTGCCCCGCAATTCGCCGGGACCGCGCTAGGCCTCGATCGACAGGTCGTAGTCCATGATCTGCGGCGCATGATCGGAGAAGCGCTGCTCCTTGTAGATATCCGCAGCGCGCACCGCCTGCGCCAGGGCCGGGGTGATCACCTGGTAGTCCAGCCGCCACCCCACGTTTTTGGCCCAGGCCTGGCCGCGGTTGGACCACCAGGTGTACTGCTCGGGCTCTTCGTTTACCAGGCGGAAGGAGTCGATATAGCCGACCTCTTCGTAGAGGGTGTCCAGCCAGGCGCGTTCCTCGGGGAGAAAACCCGAGTTCTTGCTGTTGGCGCGCCAGTTCTTCAGATCGATCTCCTGGTGGCAGATATTCCAGTCGGCGCAGATGATGAATTCCCGGCGCTTGCGCCGCAGTGCCCGCAGGTGTTCCAGGAACCTTTCCATGAAGCGGAATTTTTTCTCCTGGGCCGCCTCGCTGCTGGATCCCGATGGCATATACAGTGATATGATGCTGAGTCCGCGGTAATCCGCCTGCAGGTAACGCCCCTCGACATCCGCCGGGTCCCAGCCCAGGCTGCTGGTCACCTGCCGCGGCTTTACCCTGCTGTACAGGGCGGTCCCGCTGTAGCCCGGCTTGAGCGCGTCGTTGTAGAAGCAGTGATAGCCCGCGGGCTTGAATACCGGGTCGCTGAGCTGGTGCTCCTGGGCCTTGGTTTCCTGGATGCACACCACATCGGCATCCTGGGTTGGCAGCCAGTCGAAGAAGCCCTTGCGCGCCGCGGCGCGTATGCCGTTGGTATTACACGTGATGATCCTGGCCATGCCCTGTTCCCGCCGCTGGAAAAGCGGCGCAGTGTAACCAAACAGACCAGTGGCGTCCAAATTCCGGTATCGGCCCCGCACACCGGCTGCGGCGCTCAACCGGCTTGTGACTTCAGGGGCTTTTGCTATCATCCTGAGAATAACAATAGCCTGGCCCGGGAGCGCCCCTTGCCCATGCAAGATGAGCACAGTCAGCAGAATACCCGCAGGCTCTCAGGCACCCTGGCCCGCATCCTGCGAGAATTTTCCCGGGATTACGACCGCCGCGTCGCACAGGGCATACAGGCCCGCGGCCACCCCAGAATCAGGCTTTCACACCAGGTGGTGTTCGCCAATATCGGCCTGGGGCGAATCCGGGTCACCGAGCTGGCGGAGTGCGCGCAGATCACCCAGCAGGCCATGGGTAAGACCCTGCGTGAGCTGGAGGCGCTGGGCTACATAGAGCGCGCCGTGGACGAGCAGGACCGCCGGGCGAAAGCCATCCGGCTGACCCAGCGGGGTCGGCAGCTGGTGGCGGATGCGATCGAGGTCGCCGAGGAAGTTCGCGGCGAATATGCCGCCAGGATCGGCGCGGCGGATTTCGCGGAACTGGACACCCGCCTGCGCGAGGCCGCGCGCAAACTGGAGCTGGGTTACCTGCCCGCCTCCTGGGCCGATGACACCACCACTGCCCCCTAGCCTGGTCCCTTCTCCCCGGCCTCTGCGGACTGCGCCCCCAACACCATGCTGCGGGCATTCTTTGAGAACGCCTCGGCGTCCTCCTTGCGCTTGGCATCCATCAGTTCGGCAATATCCACCGGCACCTTGACGCCGCGCTGGGCGCCGGGCCTGGAAGCCACCGCGCCCATCCAGCGCGACAGGTTGTCCAGGCCCTCTATGTTGATCCCGGACCAGCCGTGGGTGCGCACCCAGGCCCAGTTGGCCATGTCGGCAATACTGTAATCCCCCGCCAGGAACTCACTTTCAGCCAGGCGCTTGTCCAGCACCTCGAACAGGCGCCGCCCCTCCGCCTGGTAGCGATCGATGGCGGGCTGTATCTTTTCGGGGAAATAGCGAAAGAACACGTTGGCCTGGCCCATCATGGGACCGACGCCGCCCATCTGGAACATCAGCCACTGGATTACCCGGGAGCGACCGCGCACGCCCGTGGGCAGGAACTTGCCACTCTTTTCCGCCAGGTAAATCATGAGGGCCCCGGATTCGAACACCGCGAAATCGTCCTCCTCGGTATCGACGATGGCGGGAATACGACCATTGGGACAGATGCGCAGAAACTCCGGCTTTTTCTGGTCTCCCTCCCGCAGGTCCACGGTGTGCACCCGGTACGGGATTTCCATCTCTTCCAGGGCAATGGAGGCTTTATAGCCATTGGGGGTCGGTGCCGTATACAACTCGATCATGGCTTGTCCTCTACAGGTTCATGAATTCAGGGGTGTTGAACACCCAGCTCTTGACTTCCTCGCGCCGGCTTATGCGCCAGCCCCTGGGGGTGCGACGATACTCGTCCAGGTACCACAGCCCCAGGAAAAACACCTGGCTGCCACCCTCTGGCAGCGCCATCTGCATGGGATTGAAACACATCACCCTGCCGCTGGCGGTGTCGCCGTCCACTTTTACCTGCACATTGGCGTTCAGGTGCTGGGTATTGGGGAACAGTGCCGCGTCCAGCGCGGCCTGCAGGAAAGCGATGGTTTCCTCCCGCCCCCCCACGCTGCCCCCGAAGGCGCTGTAGTCGATATGGGCGTCCTCCGTGAACACCTCGCGCAGGTCGTCAAAAGACCGGCGGTCTATCAGGTCGGCGTAGTGAAAGACCAGGTCCTGGATTTCCAGGCGATCGGATAATTCCTGATGTGACAGCATTGCTAGGCCAAGCTCCCTTTTTATTAATGTTAATTATTATATATTCTCTATATCTATTTGTTTTTTATACTAAACCTGAATAGGTGGCTGGTCATCCGCCAGGCTGCGATGCCGGCGCTGGCGCAGCGGCAGGGTGTCATCGATGGAGCGATACACATAGTGGCCGGCGGCGTTGAGGCTGCGCTCCAACTGGCCCCGCTGGTGCAGGTAATTGAGGTGGGCGACACACTCCCCCACCGCCAGGCCCAGCTGGTTTTCATCCAGGGCCCGCTTGAACAGCACCGGCAGCAATTCCAGCGCGGTGGGCGCTGCTTCCAGGCAGGCTTCTTCCAGGGCCAGCAGGTGCTCCTCGTGGTGCTCGACAAGATGCCGCAGGCGCGTGTGCAGGCCGTAAAACGGCACATTGTGGGCGGGCAGCACCAGGGCGTCGGGCGGCAGTACTTCCAGCAGGTGCTCATGGGAGGCGAGCCAGTCCTTGAGGGGGTTGGCTTCCGGCTCCCCGCCCATCACGCTGACGTTGGAGGTGATCCTGGGGATGACCTGGTCGCCGGAAATCAGGATATTCAAGGACTCACAGTACAGGCAGGCGTGCTCCGGCGAGTGGCCCCTGCCCACAACGACTCGCCAGCGGCGGCCATCGATCACCAGGCTGGCGCCATCCACCAGCCGTCGGTAGGCCATGGGCATGGGCTTGATATAGTCCCCGAAGCCGGCAAAGCGCGCCCCCGCCTGTTCTATGTGCTGCGCTGAAAACCCGGCGCGCTGCAGGTACTGGGCGGAGCTCCAGCTGAAATGCTCGCGCTGCATGCGGCTGAAGGCCAGGCCGCTGAGGTATTCGGCCTGGGTCATGTAAAACGGCGCGCGCCAGCGCTCGCACAACCAGCCGGCCATACCGATGTGATCCGGGTGGTAGTGGGTGGCGAGCACGGCCTTGACCGGCTTGCCCTTCAGGTGCCGCTCAAAGACCTGCTCCCACAGCGCCTCGGTGGGATCGATGGCGATCCCCGTATCGACCAGCCACCAGCCATCGCTGTCCTCCAGCAGGTAGAGGTTGATATGGTCCAGCGCCATGGGCAGCGGCATGCGCAGCCAGTAGATGCCCGGGACGATTTCCTGCAGCTCGCCCGGGCCGGGCAGGTCGGTCAAACGGGTACTTGAGGGCGTCGGCCGTAGGAGTCCCCACCTAGAGCCCCAACTCCTTGATGAGGGCGATCACATCGTCGTGGTGAGTCTTGGTCTTGACCTTGTCCATCACATGCTTGAGGCGGCCATCCTTGCCGATGATAAAAGTGGTGCGCAGCACGCCCATGAATTCACGACCCATGAATTTCTTCAGGCCCCAGGCGCCGTATTTCTCGGTCACCGCGTGGTCCTCATCGGATAACAGGGTGAAATTCAGGTCCTGTTTGTCGATAAACTTGCCCAGGCGTGCCACCGGGTCGGGGCTCACCCCCAGCACCACGGTATCCAGCCTGGCCAGGGCTTGCTGGCTGTCGCGGATACCGCAGGCCTGCACCGTGCAGCCCGGGGTCATGGCCTTGGGGTAGAAGTACAGCACCACGTTCTGCTTGCCCTTGAACTGCTTCAGGCTCACCTTGTTGCCGTCCTGGTCCAGCAGGGTAAATGCCGGCGCCATGTTGCCTACCTTGGGAAATGCCATAGGGAATGCTCCTTGCTCAAAATGGTTCGGGGCTTACGCGCTGGTGACCCACGCCGTCAACCCGGCTTGCGCCTGCGCTCTACCGTGGATACACGCACCGGGAACTGGCCTTCCCGGACGTCGATAAAATACTGCTTCAGGGTCTCGTAAACCACCGGGAAGGCGATCTGGTCCCAGGGGATATCATCCTGCTCATACAGCGCCGATTCCAGGCTCTCCGGCCCTACCCCGAAGCGCCCGTCGTCGACATCGCAGCGATAGAACATGTATACCTGGCTGATATAGGGCACGTCGAAGATGCGGTACAGCTCCAGGTTGCTGACCCGCGCCCGTGCCTCCTCCCAGGTTTCCCGGGCCGCGCCCTCGGGAGTGGTCTCGCCGTTTTCCATGAATCCGGCGGGCAGGGTCCAGTAGTTCCTGCGCGGCTCAATGGCGCGCTTGCACAGTAAAATCCTGTTCTCGTAGACCGGGACACAGCCGACGATGACCCGGGGGTTGGTGTAGTGAATCTGTTCGCAGGCAGTGCAGACGAAACGCTCCCTGTCATCGCCCGCCGGGATTTGCAGGGTCACCGTATTGCCGCAACTGGTACAAAATTTCATGAACAGGGGTCACAAGCGCCGAAAGCCACCCAGTATAAAGGCTAATACGGGCAGCGGCGAGCGCGACCACTAACCCAGGTGGTGATACCCGCCGCTGTAGAACAGCAGCGGCTCGCCGGCCTCCCGCGCGTGCATCGCCGTTACCCGGCCGACAATGATCAGGTGATCGCCGCCCTCGTGGGTAGCGTGCAATTCACACTCGAAGCTGACCAGCGCCTCGTTGATCAATGGCGAGCCGAACTGGCCGGGGGTGAAATGCGCCGGGTCCAGCAGGTGATCGCCTTTCTTCGCATAGCGGTTGGAGTGCTCGTGGTGCTCCCGGGCCAGTACATTGATGGCGTAGTGTCGCGGCCTGGAGAACACCTCGAACACATCGGAGTTATTCTGCAGGCTCCACAGCACCAGCGGCGGATCCAGCGACACCGAGGCGAAGGAGTTTGCCGTCAACCCCATGGGCTCCCCCGCTTCCGTCACCGTGCTGATTATGCACACGCCCGTGGCAAAGCGCCCCAGCGCGTTGCGCAACTCGCGGCCATCGATTTCCATAACAGTTCCCCTCTCACCCATTGTCTGATTATTGTCCTGCTTTGCGCCATTGCAACGCATGTCGCGGTCCGGCACATCCCCCGTTCGGGCTATCAACCCGCAGGGTCTTTCCAGCGGGCGGCCCGGGCGTTGTCCTCGGACCTGGCGTCTACCCAGTGCGCGCCATCCGGGCCGATTTCCTTTTTCCAGAAGGGCGCCCGGTCCTTGAGATAGTCCATCAGGAACTCGCAGGCACTGAAGGCCGCCGCCCGGTGGGCCGAGGCGACCCCCACCCACACTATCCGCTCACCGGCCCGCAGTCGACCCACCCGATGCACCACCGAGGCAGCCAGCAGCGGCCAGCGCCCGGCCGCCTCCTGCAAAATGCCCTCTATACTGCGCTCGGTCATGCCCGGGTAGTATTCCAGCTCCATGGTCGCAACCGTCTGCCGCTCGCCGGCGACGCGCACATAACCGGTAAAGGTGGCCACCGCGCCCTCTTCCTGGGCGCCCGCCAGCAACTGCTGCTGCAGCGCGGCCACGTCGAAGTCCGCCTCCTGCACGCTAACCGCCAGGCGCGGCGACAGGGCCGGCTCAGCCACCGGTCACCGGCGGGAAAAACGCGACTTCATCACCGTCGCGCAATGGAGCGTTGCCGGCGATCACGGCCTGGTTCACCGCCCTTATGGTATTGTCCCTGCCCAGCACCTCGCGCCAGCGCTGGCCGTGCTCCCCGGCGAGCTGCTCCTGCAGGGCATCGAGGTCAGCCAGCGCCGGATCCCAGGGCAGTTCCAGCCCCGGGCAATTGAGCTCTTCCCGGATACGGGCGAAAAACAGTACCTTCAGCATCAATCCATGCCCGCGTCGTCGCGCAGCCAGGCGCCGGACTTGCCACCGCTTTTCTGCAGCAGGCGCACGCTGCGAATTTCCATGCCCCTGTCCACGGCCTTGCACATATCGTAGACGGTGAGGGCCGCCACCGTGACCGCCGTCAGGGCCTCCATTTCCACGCCGGTCTTCCCGGAGACCTTGCAACTGGCCTCTATGTGCAGGCAGGAGGCAGCCGGATCGCTGCGGAAATCCACTGCCACGGCAGTGAGCATCATGGGGTGACACAGGGGAATCAGGTCCGGACATTTCTTGGCGCCCTGGATGCCGGCGATGCGCGCCACGGCCAGCACGTCGCCTTTCTGGTGGCCGCCCCGCTCCAGCAGTGCCAGGGTCTCCGGGCGCATGCTGATCGCGGCGGCGGCCACCGCCACCCGCTCGGTGACTTCCTTGGCACCGATGTCCACCATGCGGGCGGCCCCGGTTTCATCCAGGTGAGTCAGTTCGGCCATTTGCAGCTCCAGCTGTGGCGGTGATAGCGAGGCGCATGAGTCTATCCAAATGCGGCGGGCATTGACAATCGCCCGGGGCAGTTCAATCAGCCCGCGCGGTGGGCTCCCGCCGTTGCCTTCCACCGCTGATCACGTAAAGTAACGCCTCTACACAAGGAGAGACATCATGGCAAAACTTTCGCTGGGCTTACAACTGGGTTACTGGGGCGCGCAGCCGCCCACCAATCATGTCGAAATGGCGCAGGAGGCGGAGCGCCTGGGCTACGACTCGGTGTGGACCGCGGAGTCCTACGGCAACGATTGCTTTACCCCCCTGAGCTGGATCGGGGCCCACACCTCGAAGATTCGCCTCGGCACTTCCGTGGCCCAGCTGTCGGCCCGCACCCCTGCGGCCTGCGCCATGGCGACCATCGCCCTGGATCACCTGTCCGGCGGGCGCATGATCCTCGGCCTGGGGGTATCCGGCCCCCAGGTGGTGGAAGGCTGGTACGGCCAGCCCTACAGCAAACCCCTGACCCGCACCCGGGAGTATGTCGACATCATCCGCAAGATACTGGCCCGCGAACAGCCGGTAACCAGTGACAGTGAATTCTATCCCCTGCCCTACAACGGCCCGGGTTCCTGGGGCCTGGGCAAACCCATCAAGTCCATCACCCACCCACTGCGCGCCGATGTCCCCATCTTCATCGGTGCCGAGGGACCGAAAAACGTTACCCAGACGGCACAGATCGCGGACGGCTGGCTACCGCTCTACTATTCGCCCTACCGCCAGGAGGTGTATGCCGACCAACTGCGTGATGCCAAACCCGGCTTCGAGATCGCCGCCCTGTGCCTGGTGAATGTCAACGACGACCTGGCCCAGGCCCTGTACCCCGTGAAGGCCATGCTGGGTTTCTACGTGGGCGGCATGGGCGCCAGCAAGCGCAATTTCCACAAGGAACTGATGGCGCGCATGGGATTCGCCGACGAGGCCGAGGAAATCCAGCGCCTGTTCTTCGCCGGCAAACGCGACGAGGCCATCGCCGCAGTGCCGGACCAGTTCGCCGACGAAATTTCGCTGTGCGGGCCGCCGGACCGGATCAGGGAAAAAATAAAGGACTGGGAGAATTCCCCGGTGACCAGCCTGCTGGTACATGGCGATATCGCTTTGCTGCGTAATGTGGCAGAGTGGGTGCTTTGACCGGGGCGCGCTAAGCGCCCCCGAACGACACCACAATAACAACAAGGATGCCGGTGTAATGGACGCTTCAAAGAGCCCCATAGAGCAGGATTTTTCCCCCGGCTATAAGCGCTTCGCCCTGGCCATGCTCACGGCGGTTTATGCCCTGAACTTTATCGACCGCCAGATCCTGGTCATCCTGCAGGAGCCGATCAAGGCGGAAATGGGATTGAGCGACGCCCAACTCGGCCTGCTCAGCGGATTCGCCTTCGCCGTGATTTACGTCACCGCCGGCATTCCCATCGCCTACTGGGCCGACCGGGGCAACCGGCGCAATATCGTCGCGCTGGCGGTGACGGTGTGGAGCGGCATGACCGCCGTGTCCGGCCTGGCCCAGAACTTCAGCCACCTGTTGCTGGCCCGCATCGGGGTCGGCCTGGGCGAGGCCGGGGGCAGCCCGCCGGCGCACTCCATGATCAGCGATTATTACCCGCCCGCCCAGCGCGCGACCGCGCTGTCGATCTACTCGACCGGCATTTACGCCGGCATCCTGGTCGGCTTCATGTTCGGCGGGGTGCTGGCAGAGGCTTTCGGCTGGCGCACCGCGTTTATGGTAGTGGGGATTCCAGGCGTCCTGTTTGGCCTGTTCCTGCGCTTTGCCCTCAAGGAACCGGCCCGGGGTCGCTGGGAGCCGCCTGGCGAGGGCGGTTCCAGGCCGGGACTCAAGCAAACCCTGGCGTTGCTGCGCAAGCGACCCTCCTTCTGGTACCTGGCCTTGGGGAGCGCGTTTATTTCCTATGTCAGTTACGGCAACGGCAATTTCATCCCGTCCTTCCTGATTCGCAACCACGGCATGAGTATCGCCGAGGTGGGCACCGCCCTGGCGCTGGTGTCGGGCCTGTCGGGCGCCATCGGCACCTTCCTTGGAGGCTACCTCGGCGACAAGTACGGTGCCAGGGATATGCGCTGGTATCTGTGGATACCCATGCTGGGAATCCTGCTGGCCTACATTCCCTACAGCTTCATGCTGGTCACGAAGCACACCATGCTGGGCCTGTCGGTGTTGTTCTTCGCCCTGATCCTGAACACGTTTTTCCTCGGCCCCTGCATCGCCATGTCCCACACCATGGTGGCGCCGGCGATGCGCGCCCTGACCTCGGCGGCCCTGTTTTTCGTCATCAACATGATCGGGCTGGGCCTGGGGCCGTTTCTTACCGGCCTGGTCAGCGACCTGCTGGTACCCGCCTACGGCGACCAGGCGTTGCGCTACTCCATGCTGATCACCACCCAGGTTTCCCTGCTGGCAGTGCTGATGTTCGCCCTCGCCGCAAAACACCTGCGGACAGACCTCGCCAGGCAGCGGGGCGAAACCGCCTGAACCCGGAACAGGAGCGCGGGGATATTGCAGGCAACTAGTTTACGGCGGCGCCTGCTGTACAGCAGTGGCGTGGTGAACTACGCCCTGAAGGATGCCGCCTTCGGGGTGTTCGTGCTGTTCTACTACAAACAGGTGCTGGGGCTCAGCGGCACCCTTACCGGGGCGGCCATCGCCCTGTCGGTGGTATGGGATGCGATCTCCGATCCGCTGGTGGGCGCCTGGTCCGACAAACTGCGGTCGCGCTGGGGGCGCCGCCACCCGTTTATGTTCGCATCGGTCATTCCGCTGGCCCTGAGTTTCGTCGCCATCTTCTGGCCCCCGGAATCAGTGCTGGACTCGCAACTGCCCCTGTTCTACTGGCTGCTGGCCAGCGTGCTGCTGCTGCGCACCGCGCTGACGTTTTTCATGGTGCCCTTCCTGGCACTGGGCGCGGAAATCTCCACGGATTACCACGAGCGGACCTTGCTGGCCAATGCCCGCACCAACCTGGGATGGTTTATAGGGGTGCTCGTCCCAGCCACCTCGCTGGCGGTCGTCTTCACCAGCGAGGGCGCGACCGACGGGCGTTTTATTATCGGCAATTACCAGTTCTACGGGCTGCTGTCGGCAGTCGGGGTGATTATCGCCAGCATAATCTGCATCAAGGGCACCGAGCCCTATATCCCCACCCTGCCCCGCAGCACCAGTATTCCAGGCGCCAGTATGTGGCGCGACATCACCAACACCTTCCGCAACCGCAATTTTCGCTACATCGTGGTGCTGGAGACAGCGCTGGGCGGTATGAGCGGCATCATCAGCACCCTGTTGATGGTGACCTACACCTACTTCTGGGAACTGAGTACGGCGACTATTTCCCTTATGTTCGCCGGCCCCCACCTGCTGGCGGTGCTGCTGGTTACCAGCAGCTCCGGATGGCTGCACATGCGTCTGGAAAAACAGCAATTGCTGCGCCTGAGTTGTCTGCTGGGGGCGCTCAACCTGCTGTGGCTGACTCCGCTGAAACTGCTGGACTGGCTGCCCGATAACAACAGCCTGGTGCTGGGCCTGATCTTCCTCAACTACACCCTCAACACCGTGTTCACGATCTTACGCACGGTCTCCAACCATTCCCTGCTGGCCGACATCGCCGACGAGCAGGACCTGGCCACCGGGCAGCGCCAGGAGGGGGTGATGTTTGCCGCAGCCTTCTTCGCCGCCAAGTTCATCAGCGGCTTCGGCTACCTGGTAGCGGGGCCTTTCCTGGACCTGATCGGCCTGGAGGCGGGCATGCAGCCGGGCGAGGCCCCCTACAGTGTTATCCTCGGGCTGGGCCTGATCATGGGGCCGGGGCTGGCGCTGATACTGCTCATTCCCGCCTGGATGGCGTTCAAACTGGACCTCAGCCAACGGGGCCAGCTGCAGGTCCAGCAAGCCCTGCGGGACAGGCAGGGAGTGGCCGACGGCTAGCGTGCCGGGGCCGCCCGATTCCACAGCTCAATTCACCAACCGTTTGAGATTTTCTCCATGCAAAGCAAACTCCCCTTCATCCTTTCCAGAACAGATGAGGAAGCCGCCATACTGCGGGCCCGTTTCCAGGAATTCGGCTATCTCTTTTTCCGCGGCTATGTGCCCGGTGACAGCTGCGATGCCCTGCTCGCCGAACTGCTGGCCCAGACCGACGGCCAGGTCACCCTGAACGCTGACAGCGGCCTGCCGCAGCTGGCGGGGCGCCCGTTTGTGGAGTCCGACCCGGACTGGGACCGGATCTATCCGCGCATACAGGCCCTGGAGTCCTTCCACGGCTTTTTTCACAGCCCGCCCATGCTGGAACTGATGCGCACCGTGGCCGGCAAAGAGGTGTTCCTCTATCCCATGAAGATGGCGCGCATCTCCACCCCGAACAAGATCGGCTACGAAACGCCGCCCCACCAGGACGCTTATTCCCACCACGCCGGCCCCACCATGGCCGGTATCTGGGTTGCCCTGCACGCTATCCAGGCGGGTATGGGGCGCATTATGGTATTGCCGGGGTCCCACAAGGATGGCGTGCGCAGGGTGTTCGCCGCCGAGGGCGTGGGCGGCGTGCAGTGCAAAATCTATCCGCACGAAACGACCTGGCACGTGGCTGACTGCGGCCGCGGCGACGTGCTGATATTCCATTCGGCCACGGTGCACAAGGCCGAACCGAACACCACCGCCTCCACCGTGCGGGTGAGCGTGGATACCCGCTTCTGCGACTACGGCGCGCCGGTATTTTCCACCAACCTGGAACCGCATCACGGCTGGCGCATCGAGGGTCTGGAGTGGGACGCCATCTACCGCGGCTGGCAGGCGCGGGAGTTGCAGCACTACTGGCGCGACTATCCCAATCTATTCTGAACAGCACCGGGACAATACGACCCGGATACGAACACCCGGCAAGCAATGGCTAGATTGCCCCTGCATTCATTGCTGCCCAGGTAAGTAATTGCTGTTAACATTCCCCTGCCTTCCGATAACAAAAAAGGATCCCCAATGCACGCCCATCAGAAGACCTTATCCGCCCTCACCCTCGCCGGCCTCGTCGTCGCTGCGGGCTGTTCCGACAACAACGGCGGCAACAACGCGGTGGTCGGCCCTGCGCCCGCCCCCTTCCAGGAGATCATCGACCAGGGGGTGACCCGCTACCAGGGCGTTTACACCCCCATGCTGTCGGAGCCTGACGGAGACGTGGTCAACCACAGCTTCGGCGCCGGCGACGGGCCGCTGTGTATCGATGGGTCCGAGTACAGCATGGCCACCCGGGACACCGGCTCTGATGAACTGGTAATTTTCCTGGAGGGCGGCGGCGCCTGCTGGTCTACTTTTTCCTCCTGCACCCAGCAAGTAGAAAAGGGGATTCCCAGGAATGGGATTCTCGATCCGGACCTGCCGGGCAACCCGGTCGCCAGCTGGAACACGGTCTACGTCCCCTATTGTGACGGTGGCCTGCACGCCAGTGATGCCGACAACGACTACGATGGCGACGGCCAGGTCGATAGCTTCCAGCGCGGCCTGCACAACCTGTCCGCCTCCCTGGACGTGGCGGTCAGCACCTTCCCCTCTCCCAGGCGGATCCTGCTGACCGGCAACAGCGCCGGCGGCTTCGGGACCACCTATGCCCTGCCCCTGGTGAGGGCGCTGTATCCGGATGTGCCCATCGAGCTGATCAACGACTCGGGCCTGGGCGTCTCCAGGCCTGATGACCCGGACTATATTCGCCTGCTGCTGAGCGACTGGAACGCCGGCGCCTTCTTCCCGCCCAGCTGCGAGACCTGCATAGGCGAAGACGGGCATACCACCGACTATCACAAGTGGCAGCTGGAACAGGATGACAACTTCCGGCTGGGCATGATGAGCTACAAGCAGGACTTCGTGATCGGCAGCGCTTTCCTGCAGATAGGCGGTGAGGCCTTCGAGGCGGCGCTGCTGGAGGAAATGGCTGACCTCGGGGCTGCCTATCCGGAGCGCATGCACAGCTTTATCGCCAATGGCACCAACCACACGTTCCTGCAGGCTGACCTGGGGATCACTGCGGGCGGCGTCACTGTGCTGGACTGGGTAACCGCCATGCTGGACGGCTCGGAAGCCTGGCAGTCGACCAGCGACTAGGCCCGCGGGCGAGTCAGGTTCCCTGCAGGCACTGGTAGGCGGCCCCGACCAGGCCCATGGAGCGCGGGTCGCCCTCCAGGTTGAATTGCATGGCGTTCATCACGTAGGCAAATCCCAGCTGCGCCTCGGGGTCGGCGAACGCCAGTGAACCGCCGGCGCCGGGGTGGCCAAAGCAGCGGGGGCCGCCACCCGGTGCCAGCGCCGGTTGCAGGGCGTAGCCCAGCCCGAAGCAGGTCTCGTGGAAAATGACCGCATCCGGACCGCGCACCTGCTGCACGCAGGCCGCGGCCAGTTGCTCCTCTCCGAGCAGTCTCACCCCGTCCACCTCGGCGATCAGTGCCGCGTAAAAGCGGGCCAGGGAGCGCGCGTCGCCGACCCCATTGGATGAGGGCATTTCCGCCGCCAGCACCTCCGGGCGATTCCACATTTCGTTGTAGCCGAACAGACCACTGGGGCCGCTCATTACCCTGGCCGTCAGGCTGTCCGCTCCGAGCAGCACGGCGACTGTGTCGCTGCCGCCCTCCGGGGGCACCAGGGTCGCGCAGCGGGGCAATTGCTGTGCCGGCAGGCCTACCCAGTAGTGCAGGCCCAGGGGGGCGCAGAGTTGCCTGGCCAGGTACGCCCCGGCCGAATCGCCGCTGATGCGGCGTATCAACTCGCCCAGTATCCAGCCGAAGGAGCGGGCGTGGTAACCGTGTTGGCTGCCGGGCTCCCAGTTGGGCGCCTGGGCCGCGATGGCGGCCACCACCGGGTCCCAGGCCAGCACCTGCTCCAGGGTGAGGTCACCGTCCACCGCCGCCAGCCCGGCCTGGTGGGACAGGACCAGGCGCGTGGTAATGCCCTCCTTGCCGTTGCAGCCGAATTCCGGCCAGTAGTGGGCGACGGGCAGGTCGAGATCCAACTGCCCGGACTCCACCAGGCGATGAATACAGGTAGCGGTGGGGCCCTTGGCGGCGGAAAAGACCAGACAGATCGTATCCTCCTGCCAGGGGCGCCCGGTAGCGGTGTCCGCCAGCCCGCCCCACAGGTCCACCACGGGACAACCGCGGTGATACAGGGCGCAGGCGGCCCCCACTTCCCCATGGGCGGTGAAATTTTCGGCGAAAGCCTGCGCCACAGGCTCGAATCCGGCGGCAACCCGACCGCTGACACGGCCTTCAGGCAATGGGATAGTGATGGTTTTCAGTGGTTTCTCCCCGCAGGTCCGGTTGTGGCGCGACTACCACTACCGCACCTGCTGCCACTATACTGCGCCTCCCACGACTAAGGAACTCATCCATGGGCCGCGCCTACCAGAACCGCAAAGACTCCATCGCCAAGACCTCCGACGCCAAGGCCCGGGTGTACAGCAAGTACGCCCGGGAAATCTATGTCACCGCCAAGAGCGGCGGCACTGACCCGGGGGGCAACCTGGCCCTGCGCAGCCTGATCGAGCGCGCCAAGCGGGACCAGGTGCCCAGCCATGTGATTGAAAAGGCCCTGGACAAGGCCAGCGGCGGCGGTGGCGAGGATTTCGCGGTCGCCCGCTATGAGGGCTTCGGCCCGGGTGGCTGTATGTTGATCGTGGACTGCCTGACGGACAACCCGAACCGCACCATAGGCGATGTCCGCGCCTGTTTCACCAAGACCAAGTGCAAGCTGGGTGCACCCGGCAGCGTGGGCCACCTGTTCGACCACTGTGCCATCCTGGTATTCACCGGTGACGACGATGAAGCGGCCCTGGAAGCCTGGTGGAGGCCGACGTGGACGTGACAGACATCGAAAGCGAGGACGGCATGATCAGCGTGTTCACGCCGGTCAGCGACTACTACAAGGCCAGGCAGGCCCTGCTGGACAAGTTCGAGGGCATAGCCTTCGAGGTGGACGAGATGCAATTTCTGCCCCAGACCACCATCTCACTGGAGGCCGAAGACCAGGCCCAGTATGAACGCCTGCTGGACATGCTCAACTACCTCGACGATGTCCAGAATGTCTATACCAACGTGCAGCCCGACTGACAGGGCTCAGGCGGCGTCGTGCAGGCGCCGGGGGCTGCGCACCGACCGGAGCCTCGCGGTACCGGCCTCTTCCCCCGCGTCCCCGGGAGTCGACAACATCACCTGCAGGGCTTTCTCCATCAGCCAGCGCGCCTGGCCCGCATAGGCATAGGCACAGGCGCGACTGGCGGCCTGCTGCCAGTCATCCACCGGCGCGTCGGCCATGCGCTGCTCAAACTCCGCCAGGCTGCCCACCAGTTCGGACACTTCACGCAGCCCCTCCCCTGGCAGCTGTAATACCCGCGCCAGCTCCTCGGCGGAAAACTCCCGGGGCTTTTCCCGGAGCAGGGCTCCCAGCCGGTCTCCCGGCTGGTCGCCCGCTTCCTCGGCGGCGCAGCGGGTCACCTCGAAGGCCAGGAAGCCCGGGGCGGGAGGAAAGCTGGTGGTGGCAATACCCTGTTGGGCCAGGGTGGCGACAGCCCGCTCGCGGGGCTGAGCACAGCTGACCAGCACCCGAGGCGCCCCCAGCCGTTCCGCCAGCGCCTGGATCTGCTGTAACTGCACAAAGCCCAGGGCTTCACAGCCGATGACCAGCATCTCGATGGCCCCGACTTCGCTATTCGCCACGTCGGCGGCAGCGGCCAGCTCCACCCTCGCGAGCTGAGCGGACACACCGGCCAGGCAGCCCTGGTGCTCATCTATCCACCGGCACAGCTGGGTGCCGACAAACAGCACGGAGGGCTTGCAGGCGTCGAGCCTTGCCCCCGGGTCGCCGTTGCGCCGCAGCATGATTTCCAGTGTCTTGCGCCCCGCAGAGGCGATCTCGCCGATGCGGGTGCCGGTTTTCACCAGCTCGGCCACCAGCTGCAGGTGTTCCAGGTCGGCCTGGGTGTACTGACGCCTGCCCGATGGGGATTTGTGGCTGGCGCCGAGACCGTAACGCCGTTCCCAGACACGCAGGGTATCCGGCTTGAGGCCCGTCAGGCGGGCGACCGTGCCGATAGCGTACAGGGGCCGTGGTTCGAGAATCGCTGCGGTCATGCTTACTACCTCGTCAGGACGTGTAGGAATGTACGCAGCTGCTCCGCTAGCGGATGTCATTTTTGATAGATAGCCTGCAGCGCTTTGTCGAGCCCGGGGTAGGCAAAGGTAAACCCCGCATCCTGCAGTCTGGCGGGCACCACTCTCTGGCCCTGCAGCAGCAACTCCTGGGCCATTTCACCGACCAGCAGCCGCATCACGGGCGCCGGCACCGGCGCGGCCAGCCAGGTGCGGTAGTGTTGTTGCAGGGCCGTGCAGAACTCCCTGCTGGTCACCGGCTCCGGCGCGGTAATATTGAACGCCCCGCGCAGGTCAGTGCGATCGTCCAGGAAGCGGATGGCGCTGATCACGTCCTCGCGATGGACCCAGCTCAGCCACTGCCGACCATCGCCCAGCCAGTTGGCGACGCCGAAGCGAAACGGCCGCGACATCTCCTGCAGCGCGCCACCGTCGGCATCCAGCACCACGCCCAGGCGCAGCAGGCAAACCCGCACGCCCTCGTCCTCGGCGGCGCGCGCCGCGGTTTCCCACTGTCGACACAGGTCGTGCGAGAAGCCCTGTGCAACCGCGCCCTCCTCGTCCAGTACCTCATCGCCGTGGTGGCCGTAGTAGCCGATGGCACTGGCGCTTAGCAATACCGAGGGTTTGTGCTCCAGCCGCTGTATCAGTTCCACCACGCGCCGGGTGGTCTGCAAGCGACTGTCGATAATCGTTTGCTTGTAGGCCGCGGTCCAGCGGGCGCCCGCCAGCGAGGCGCCGGCGAGATTGACGATACTGTCGATGACCGTGGCCGCCGGCAGGGCCGCCAGGTCCTCGACATAGCTGACCTGGCCCTGCCCGGGCCGCTGCTGGCGGGTGAGAACGGTGACCCGATGACCACGGGCTGTGAGCCTGGCTGTCAGTGCCGTGCCGATAAAGCCGGTGCCGCCGGTGATCAGGTAGTGCATGGGATGCTCCCGAATAATAATGTCGTCTAGTAACTACCATTAACTACGTTGCCGCTGCAAACCGGATCAGGCCAACTGTCATCGCAAGCGCCCGGTCCCGCGTATACTAGCCCTATGAATACCTTGCATACAGAGATACCGGGCCTGCGAAAGTTTGTCGCGGAGCATCCCAGGCTGGTCGTGCTCACCGGCGCCGGTATCAGCGCCTCCTCGGGCATCCCCACCTACCGCGACCGGCAGGGCACCTGGCGCCACAGCGCGCCCATCACCCACCAGGAATTCATCGGCAACGGCGAGCAACGCCGCCGCTACTGGGCCCGCTCACTGCGCGGCTGGCCGGTGGTGCGCGAAGCCCGGCCCAATGCCGCCCACCGCGCCCTGGCGCAGCTGGAACGTCGCGGCCATGTGGACCTGGTCATCACCCAGAACGTGGACCGCCTGCACCAGCGGGCGGGCAGCCACGCCGTGATCGACCTGCACGGCCGGGTGGACCAGGTGCGCTGCCTCGCCTGCCAGGCCCGCGTCTGCCGCGAGCAGCTGCAGCAGCGCATGCTGCGGGACAACCCCCGGCACAGCGACCGGGCCGGGGCTGTGCGGCCCGACGGTGATGCCGATATCGACGCGGACCTGGTGAGGCAGTTTCGCTCCCCTTCCTGTGACACCTGTGGCGGCACCCTGATCCCGGATGTGGTGTTTTTTGGCGGTGCGGTGCCCGCCGAGCGGGTGCAACAGTGCCGGGCCGCCGTGGCGGCTGCGGACGCCCTGCTGGCCGTCGGCAGCTCCCTGCAGGTCTACTCCGGGTTTCGTTTCTGCCGCCTGGCCAGCCAGCTGGGCAAGCCGCTGGCTATCATCAATCCCGGGATCACCCGGGCGGACTCGATGGCGGCGCTGAAATGTCACTCCGAGTGTGAAAGCCTGCTCGCCGCGCTGGCCGCCAGGTTGTGATCCCCTCGCCTCCGCCTTACGTAGTAACGCCATGACTGACACCATCATCTACTGGTTTCGGCGGGACCTCCGGGTACAGGACCTGCCAGGGCTGCTCGCGGCCGCGGCCACGGGCAAACCGCTGGTAGCCTGCTACATACTCGATGACGATTCTCCCGGTGAGCACAGGCCGGGGGGAGCGAGCCGCTGGTGGCTGCACCACAGCCTGGCCTCCCTGCGGGAGGAACTGCGGGCGCTGGGCGGCGAGTTGCTGCTCAGGCGCGGCAGCGCGCTAAAGGTGCTGGAAGAGCTGGCGGCGGCCTGCGGGGCGGACGCGATCTACTGCAGCCGGCAGTACGAACCCTGGGCAGGCGCACTGGAACAGCAGTTACACAGCACGCTGGCCAGCCGCCAGTTAGACTTCAAGCGCTACCCGGGCTCGCTGCTGTTCGAGCCCGGCCAGGTCATGACCCAGGCGGAGGCGCCTTTTAAAGTATTCACGCCTTTCTGGCGCCAGTGCCTGCGCAGCAGCGAGCCTCGCCGGCCCCAGCCTCCACCGGCGGACATCAACTGGCACCCCACCCCGCCCCGGGGGGACTCTCTGTCAGACTGGGGGCTGCTGCCGCGAGACCCGGACTGGGCCAGCCACTGGCCCCAATTGTGGTCTCCCGGCAGTGCCGGCGCGGCCGAGCGCCTGGCAAACTTCCTGGCCGGCCCGGTGGCCGACTACAGCGAGGGCCGCAATCATCCTGCCCGGGAGACGACCTCGCGCCTGTCGGCGCACCTGCACTTCGGGGAAATCTCCCCCAGGGCGGTCTGGCACGCGGCCCGCGGGTTGGCGCACGCAGAGCCCGGCCGCCAGGAGCAGATTGACAAGTTCCTCAGCGAGTTGGGCTGGCGGGAATTCTCCCATCACCTGATGTACCACTTTCCCCACATCGTGGAGCAACCCTTCAAGGAGCCATTCGAGGCTTTTCCCTGGCTGGGCAACGAGGCTGCCCTGCGGGCCTGGCAGCGCGGCCTGACCGGCTACCCCATCGTCGATGCCGGCATGCGGGAGCTGTGGCACACCGGCTACATGCACAACCGCGTCCGCATGGTCGTGGCCTCTTTCCTGACCAAGCACCTGCTGACGCACTGGCGCACGGGCGCCCGCTGGTTCCACGACACCCTGGTGGACGCCGACCTGGCCAACAACAGTTGCGGCTGGCAGTGGGTGGCGGGCAGTGGCGCCGACGCCTCGCCCTACTTCCGCATTTTCAACCCGGTGACCCAGGGGGAGAAGTTCGATGCCCAGGGCGACTACGTGCGCCAATGGGTGCCGGAGTTGGCGAAACTGCCGGATCGCTGCCTGCACAAGCCCTGGGAGGCCCCGGCGGATGTCCTGGCCAAGGCAGGGGTCAGCCTGGGGGATGACTACCCCGCGCCCATCGTCGAGCACAAGGCCGCGCGGGAGGCCGCGCTGGCGGCCTACGGCTCGATCAAGGGCTAGCCGCCGGCGGGAACAAGGCCGCCGCAATTGCGGCCACGGGGCTTAACTGCGCACGACTTTATGGGCACACTAGCCGCTTGCCGATAACCAACCAGACGGACTACTGCGATGCAAGCCTACCTGCAACTGGAAGCGCGCCAGAAAAAAATTGCCGCCCTCGATAATGCCATGGGCATCCTCCACTGGGACCAGGAAACCATGATGCCCGCCGGGGCGGCGCCCGCCAGGGCCAGCGTGCTGGCAGAGCTCAGTGTGATGGTGCACGACCTGGAGACCGCCGACGGCCTGGAGGAACTGATCCTGCAGGCCGAGGCGGACGCCGCCTCCCTGAACCCCTGGCAGCAGGCCAACCTGCGGGAGATACGACACGGCTTCGTGCACGCCAATGCGGTGCCCGCGGAGCTGGTGGAAAAACTGGTGCTGGCCTCGTCCAAGGCGGGCATGACCTGGCGCGAAGCCCGCGCCGCGGATGACTGGGCCAGCCTGGAACCGAAACTGGATGCCCTGTTCGCCCTCAAGCGCGAAGAGGCCGCCATCAAGTCCGAAGTGATGGGAGTAACACCCTACGAGGCCCTGCTGGACCAGTTCGATCCCGGTCGCCGCGAGTCGCAGGTGGACCGGATATTCGACGACCTGGCTGCTTACCTGCCGGACATCCTGCTCCAGATCAGGGCCAGGCAGGACAGCGGGCCCCGGCCCATTGACCCCCCGGGTCCGTTTCCGGTGGAGCGGCAGCGGAAACTGGGGCTGGAGCTGATGAAGATACTGGGCTTCCCCTTCGACCACGGCCGCCTCGACATCGCCCACCACCCCTTCAGCGGCGGCGCCAGCGGCGATGTGCGTATCACCACCCGCTACGAGGACAACGACTTCATGGCCAGCCTGATGGCGGTGATCCATGAGACCGGGCACGCCCTCTACGAGGACGGCCTGCCCGCTGACTGGGCCACCCAACCGGTGGGCAAGAGCCGCGGCATGACCCTCCATGAGAGCCAGTCACTGCTGCTGGAAATGCAGGCGGCGCGCTCGGCGGAGGCCATCTCGTTCCTGGTACCCGTCATCAGGCGCGTTCTCGGCGGCGAGGGAGAAGCCTGGGGGGCCGACAACCTGCTGCGCATCTATCGCCGGGTAGAGCCCGGCCTGATTCGGGTCTATGCCGATGAGGTCACCTACCCGCTGCACGTGATCCTGCGCTACCGCCTGGAGAAAGCCATCATAGCGGGCGAACTGGCGACCGCTGACCTGCCCGGCGCCTGGAACGAGCTGATGGAAAGCCTGGTCGGCATCCGCCCCCGGGACAACCGGGACGGCGTCATGCAGGATGTGCACTGGCCCGAGGGGATACTGGGGTACTTCCCCACCTATTCCCTGGGCGCCGTGGCCGCGGCCCAGATATTCGCCGCGGCGAAACGCGCCGAGCCGGACCTGCTGCCGGGCCTGGCCAGGGGCGACTTCCAGCCACTGTTCAAGTGGCTGGACGCCAATATTCGCAGCCAGGGCTGCCTGTACATGCCCGATGAGCTGATCGCCCGGGCCACCGGCGCGCCGCTGGGCACCGAGGCCTTCAAGGCCAATATCCTGGAGCGCTACCTGTCGAGTTGACCCCTCGCGGGGACCCTTGGCGCACACAGCAGCATAACCGGCGGCACTACCAGCCCCCACCGCCACCTCCGCCGCCTCCGCCCCCGGAGGAGCCGCCGGAGCCCGAACTGCTGCCGGGTGCGGTGGCCGCCGAGGAGATGGCGGAAGAGAGCTTGCCGCCAACGCTGCTGGCGAAGCTACCCATGCGGCTGGAATTGAAGCTGCCCTGGTACCAGGCCGGGCTGTAGGCCGCCCCCCCGGTGGCCTGCAAGCGGGCAAAGACCTCGCTGAACTGCTCGGCCCAGGCCTGTTCCACGCCCAGCGCGATGGCATAGGGCAGGTACTTCTCAAACAGTTCGGGCGTCATGTCCGGCGGGTGGCGCAGCTCGAGGTCGTCCTTTTCCGCCACCTCCAGGTACAGTTTGAACCCCTCCAGCTGATCCATGAGGCGGCGGCCGCGGCCCGAGGGCGCTTTCAGCAGGTAGGCAAAGAGGATATGCAGGACCAGGATTCCGGCATAGAGGGCAAACACCAGCGGCACCAGCTTGCCGGTGCTCACGATCACCAGAAGCAGCAGCGCGGAAATCACGATGGAGGGCAGCATCAGTATGGCGTTGGTCTTGAAATACTGTCCCAGGTAGTCGCGCTGCAGGGCCTGCTTGTGGGCGGACCGGGCAGCCGACACCTGCGCGTGGTTCTTGTTGTCCAGTTCCAGCACCGCACCGTTGCGAAACAGGCGCTCCAGCAATACTTGCTCGCCCGCTGCCAGCGGCGCGGAAGAAGACTGGCGGCCCAGGGTATAGTCATCATCGTCACAGCTGATCGAGACGTAGCCCTTCACGGCCAGGTTTATGACCGCGGCCGTGAACGTTTTATTGTCGTAACCCATCTCGTTGATGAAGCGCGCGGCCGCGGGTGAGTAACCCTCGGGGGGCTCGTAGTGCGGGAAAATCACCCCCTTGCCGGGATCGCGACCATGCCGGGCCCACATCGTGTACAGGTAGCAAGCGCTGCCGGCAAAGGCCAGCAGGGCAAGCAGCAGCCCCAGGTTGTCCCCCAGCAGGTAGCCCAGGCGCCGCAGGGGTCCGGGTTCCGCCACCACCCCCTTGGGCCATCCCATCACCAGCGTCAGTCCGGACCGGGGAGGCAGCGCGCGCGTTGTCCAGATCAGCCCCTGGCCCTGCCCCACCCGCTCATCGTAGTGCGTGCCCCTGGCGCCCTGGGGCCCGGTGTAGCCGCTGAGGGTAATGTCGGCGGCGTTGACCGCCTCGGGCAGCCTGACCGTGGCGCGCGCCTGCTCAATGGCGAAATCCCAGCCGTTACCGGTTACGTTCCAGTACAGTTCGTCATGGGTCTCAAAAAAGCCGATCTGGCGATCGGTCTCGTAGACGAAGGTGTAGGTGTATTCCCCGGGGCTCAGGTAGGTATCCGAGCGACCGGCATAGATACGCACGCCGTTGCCGAGTCGTTTCCTGTGCCAGGATTCGGGTTCGCCGTCCCGCAGGACTTCGCGCACGCGAAAGCGCACCTCCACATCGTTGCCGAAACGATCCTGGTAGCGGGTGGGAAAATCGCGATAGATACCGCGGCGGATTTCCTTGCCCTTGGCGACCACGCGTAGCGTCTCGCGCACCGTCATGCTCGCGTCCGCGGCGATGGCGATGTCACTGTCGTAGGAGAGTATGCGCTCGACCGCCAACGCCGGCTGGCACAATGCGAGCAAGCCAATACAGAGCAGCCGCACCAGCATGCGGGGGCTCATTCAGCGCAACCCGACAGTCGGCGTGGCACGGGCCGCGGCATCGTCTATTTCGAAATAGTCCGCCGCCTCGAAACCCAGGGGGCGTGCCAGCAGCAGGTCGGGAAAGGACTGCACCCGGGTGTTGAAGAGCCTGACAGCGCCGTTGTAGAAGCGCCTGGCGTACTGGATCTGGTCTTCCGTATCAGTGAGCTCCGCTTGCAGCTGGCGGAAGTTCTCGTCCGCCTTGAGCTCCGGGTAGTCCTCTGCCACCACAATGAGCTTGTGCAGGCCGGCCTGCATAGCATCCTCCAGGGCCGCTTTTTGCGGCAGCTCGGGGGTGGCCATACTCTGCTTGCGCAACTCGGTCACCGCCAGCAGGGTGGCCTTCTCGAAATCCGCGTAGGCCTTGACACAGGACACCAGCCTCGGCACCAGCTCGTGGCGGCGCTTGAGCTGCACGTCGATATCGCTCCAGGCAGCGCACACCTGGTTGCGATCGCGAACCAGCCGGTTGTATATCCAGACGCCGGCGACGGCGACCAGAACCAGCAGAATGCTGATGATGATGATAGTCATCGGCCGAGTATAAATGTGCCGAACGCAAACCGGTAACAGGAATCAGCAGTTTCCAGTCCCGGGCGCTGCGAGCTTCAGGTCTTGCCGACAGCGGCCAGCTCCTCCTCAACCTGGCCCAGGCGTTCCTTGCCGAAAAACATCTCGTCGCCAACAAAGAAGGTGGGAATCCCGAACACGCCGCGATCCGCCGCCGCCTGGGTATTGGCTTTCAATTGCTCCTTGATGGCATCGGTCTGGATCAACGCCATAATCGCCTCGGCATTCAGCCCGCCATCCTTCAGGGCCGCTGCCATGACCTCGGGATCGTCCATCTTAAGGCTCTGCTCCCACATCGCGGACAGCACGACCTCAATATACTGCTGCTCGCAACCCAGTTCCTGCGCGGCGACCAGGCCGCGCATAATGCTCACCGTATTCACCGGAAAATGGCTGTTGAACACGAAGTCCTTGAGCTGGTGTTTCTCGGCAAAGCGTTTGCTTTCCAGCATTTCATACTCCAGCTTGCCCTTGACGCCACCGAAAGCCAGCATCGGCGGCTGGTTGCCGGTGATCTTGAAAATCCCCCCGAGCAGCACCGGATGAATCACCAGGTCGGCACCGGTGCGCGCGAGAATCGGCGGCAGTACCTTGTACGAGTAATACGCATTGGGGCTGCCGAAATCGAAAATAAAATCCAGGGTGGGCATAGGTTTGTTCCTCGTGTGCAAGAAAAAAAGTGGTCAGTGGTTCCACCAGGCGAGATCTGAATACGCCCGCAGATCCAGTTCATGGGTCCAGGCGGAGCGGTGTTGGTGCGCCACATGGTAATAGGTTTCCGCCATCTGCGCCGGCAGCATCAGCCCGTCCTGCTCGCCGCCGCGTTGGCCGCGCAGTTCCTGGAACAACTCCGCGCCCAGCATCTTGCCGAGGGTATCGGGGGCGTCCACCATGCCATCGATAAGCACGTGCGCCACATGGATGCCCTTGCGGGCAAATTCCGCGTTGAGTGTCTGGCACAGCATCCGTCTCCCGCCCATGGCGGCCGCGTGGGAGTGCTGTCCGGCGTTGCCGCGCACCGCCGCGGTGGCCGAGGTGACCAGGATCACGCCCTTGCCTCGCTGTTGCATCCTCGGGCATACCGCCGAGGCGATACGAAACAGGCCGAAGGTACCGAGTTGCCAGCCCATTTCAAACGCCTTGTAACTGGTGTCGGCCAGCGCACGATCCCCGATCTGGGCTCCCAGGTTGTAGACGACAACCTCTATGGGCCCGAGTTCTTCCTCGATGGCGGCCACGCGCTCCTCGATGCTTCCCGCTTCGATCGCATTGAGCAAATAGCCGCTGGCCGAGCCGCCCGCCGCCTCGATGTCGGCGACCAGTTGCTGCAGGCCCTGTTCATCACTGCGACGACACAGCACGGCGTGATAGCCACCGGCGGCGAAGCGCTTGCCTACATGACCGCCGATACCGGCACCGGCGCCTATGACCAAACAGACTGGCTTCATTGTGAACTCCTTGATTCGATTAAAGTTGCCCTGATGATGGTTGCATCATAAAACTTGACGGTTCCATGATGCAACCATAAAATTCGGACCATATTCACCGGCATCGGATAACCCCGTTGAAGTACAAGACTTTCGACCACATGAATTGCTCGCTGGCGCAAACGCTGAATATCATCGGCGAGCGCTGGACGTTGCTGATTCTCAGGGACGCTTTTTTTGGCGCAAAAAGATTCAGTCAGTTCGAGCGCAGCCTGGGGATTTCCAAGAACATCCTCAGTGCCCGGCTAAGTACGCTCGTCGACGAGGGCATCATGGAACGGCGGGAGGCAACGACGAGTGCTCACACAGAGTATGTTCTCACCGAACAGGGCCTGGACCTGCAGCCTGTGTTACTGGCGATGACCCACTGGGGCGACCAACATCGGCCCAACCCCAGCGGTGACCGTCTTGTTTTTGTGGAGCGCAAGACCAACAGGCCCATCCACCGGATGAGTGTAACCAGCGAGGACGGCCGGGTATTGCGGCCGCGGGATATTCGCGCCGTCGCCGGTCCCTCCCTGGACGAGGATAGCCGCACATTCCTGCACCGATCTTCCTAGGCCGACTGTTCCAGAGACGCCGACACAGCCCCGTCGGCCCGCCCGCCACTATCGCCCTCCCGCGCGGCTAATGACACCGCGCACTTCAGCACTTCCGCCTGGTAGAGCTTGCCGCGCTCGTTAAAAAAATCCAGCACGTGCAATGCGGTGGGCACAAACGCAAAGCCGATTTCCAGTTGCGGATGCCACTGGAATATGGAACCACCCAGGCCCATCCAGCCGTAAAACCCTTCCCTGCCGACGGTGAAGTCTCGCTCAAGCCGGCTGCTCCCGGGCCCGCAGGGGGTGAAGCTGTCCACTCCGCCCTGGGTAAAACGGGTGGTTATAACGCCCCCCATTTGCGCTTTCAGGGGCCTGGCATGCAGTGCCGACCAGGCCTGTTCGCTCAAATACTCCCGGCCCTCCCAGCTGCCACCGGCCGCTACCATAGCGCCTACTTTGGCCAGCCCCCGTGCCGAGCAGGTGGCGTTGGCAGAGGGGGTTTCACCCCGGGCAAATCCCGGCTCATTGAAAAAGTCCATGACCCCGAAACCGACCAGGGGTGGCCTGGTTGCCGACTTTCTCGCCTTGAGGACGGAGGGGATCATTCGCGCCAGTCTGCCGACCAGCTGGAAGATGTTGTGGACAATACGCCGGCCCAGGAACTTCGGCTTCAGACTCTGCAGGAACTCAAAGCCCAGGCCCAGGGGCGAGACCCTGGCCACGCGCCTCATGTCCTGTTCCCTGACCCCGATCATCACGTCCGCGTCCAGGGGCTTGCTGATATCCTCCCGAAAGAATTCGCCGATGGTGCGGCCGGCGGGATCGACACGCCGGAACACCTCGTTGACAATCCAGCCCCGGGTCAGGGCGTGATACTCGCGCTTGCCTCGGCGATAGGAAAGGGCGTGCCGCTCTATGATGCGTCCCACTGCATTGGTCTTGATGTTTTCGGTAAACAGGTCCTCCATATCGAGGGAGGTATCAAAGTTGGCGAGCCCCGCCTCGTGTCGCATCAGGTCGGCAACCGTCAGCCCCTCCTTGCCGTTGGCGCCGAACTCGGGCCAGTATTCGGTGATCCGGGCGTCGTAACTCAGCAGGCCCTTACTCACCAGCGCGGCCATGGCGATCGCCTCCAGGCTTTTACCGCTGCTGAATATATTGACCAGGGAGTCTGCTGCGAAGCCGCTGTCCGCCTTGGAAGATGCCCACAGATCGACCACCTTATCGCCGCGGTAGTAGACGCAGAGCTGGGTATGTTCCTCGGCCATGGTGTGCATCTGCTGCTCGTAGAGATGCCGCACGGATTCAAACCCGGGCGCGACTGTGCCATTGCATTGCATACGCGTTAGTTCTCTCTGGCTAATTGCCTGTCTGGCAAGCTGTGGGCGAAGTAAGGTCACGGAGTATACGTCAGTTGCCAAAGCGACCGAAAAGCAGGTAGCAGATCACCCCGTCTCCAGCCTTGCCGTCGCGCGAGGCCCGCGATATCGTTACTGCTCGTCGCCGGCATCGCGGACATGCCTGTAGATTGCAAATCCGTGCGCGTGTCGGTCGTCGACGAGGTGTCCTTCCAACTGTTCTGTCCGCCAGTTGCTGAAGTCAAAAGGCGATACAAAAGTATCCCCTTCAATATCTGCGCGCACCACCGTTTCGTAAACGGTAATGGCCCTGGGAAACGCCTCTGTGAGTAGCCCGCTGCCACCGATCACGAATATCTCGCCGCTTTCTCGCTCGGCGATGGCTATCGCTTCCTCTAGCGAACTGGCCCGCAGCACCTTGGGCGCCAGCGTCAAATACCTGTTGCGACTCACTACAATATTGACGCGCCCCGACAGATAGGAATTGTGATCTTGATAGGTTTTTCGCCCCATGATAACCGCGCTGCCGGTAGTGGTGCGGGTAAAGTGGGCAAATTCGTCGGGCAGGTCCCAGGGCAGTTCGCCGTTGCGCCCGATGCAATAATTCTGTGAACGCGCATAAATGATGGAAAGCGACATACCCGACCCTGAGCACTACACCTGTTGCGCAGCATAGCCAACCATAGCGGATATTCATCAACGCACCGGGGCGCAACCAACAGGTCGGCGTTCCGGCCGGCGTGCACGGTATCCGCGCTACTGGGAGTACTGGGATACTGGGGGAAATTGGAGGCTCGGGTCGGAATCGAACCGGCGTTTACGGAGTTGCAGTCCGCTGCATAACCACTCTGCCACCGAGCCTGTAAGATATTGATTTGATTCAAGAAAGAAACAAAACCGCAAGCAAATCAATCACTTGCGGGCGCCATTTTAAGGCCCATGCCAGGGCAGGTCAAGGCAAACTGAGATAAACAAAATTATTATTGGCCGTCCCCCGGCCTGTTTTGAATGAACACAGGATACTGGCTGCCACGGCATGCGTGACATGGCCTGATACGCCAGCGGCATGACACTACCCGCCACTTGCCTGGCTGCAGTGGGGCCAATCGGCCTCGACGCGCAGGCAGGTGACAGTGAGCGGCACATTTTGTCGCTTCCTGACACAAAATGCGCCCCGCCACCCTTGGCGGAATGCCAGCCACCATGGGCCTCCTGGCCCCGATTGCGGGGCAGTTGGGGCTGAAAATCGCTCTTGCCGAGCCGATCAGCCGCAATTACAGCCAAAATTGCTGCCCGCGCCATTCCGGACCGGGCAAGTATTGGAACCAGGCGCCCGGCGCTTCGCGTTTGGCAAGCCAAATCAGCAGAAAAGCTCACAAAAACCATTCTGGCCTGTGGCTTGCTACTACCTATCAATAAATCTGTGGATTCACTGGTGCCTGCGGGGTTAAGACATGCGCTTGAATACAGCCGGAACTTTAAATCAATTGTTTGCCAAACGCGTGCTGGTAGTGCTGGCCGCCCTGCTGCTGGCAAGTTGCCGCCTGGTCATCCTGACGGATGAAACCGGCCGCATAGATTCCGCCTCGGGCACTGCGAACTGTGACCAGGCTTCCTGCGTGATTCCCATCGAGGAGCTTTACTCCGAAACCTTCACCGCCGTAGCGGCCGATGGTTACCGCTTTGTGAAGTGGAAGGGGGTCTGCAGCATAACCGTCATTCCGATCTGCGAAGTGAAACTCGCTCCCCTGACAGAGCAGTTCGCCGAATTTGATGGCGACGTGCAGTTGTCCGCGGTCTTTGAGCCCACCACCAGCAAACGGGCCTGGTACCGGGACGTCGACGGGGACCACTACGGTGCCGCCGACAAGAGCACCATGGCATTCGAGCAGCCCCGGGGCTTCGTGGGCAACGACCTGGACTGCGATGACAGTAACGGCGCTATCTACCCGCGCGCCAAGGAGCAGGCCGACGGCCTGGACAACAACTGCAACGGGCGTATAGACGAAGGCTTTGTGGAAGCCCAGTTTTTCCGGGACCGCGACGACGACGGCTACGGCGACCCTGCCACCAGCCGCATGGAACTGCGCAAGCCGGCGGGATACGTGGCGAACAAGCTCGACTGCGATGATTCCAGGGCGTCGGATCATCCCGGTGCCAGCGAGGTCATTGACGGTCGCGACAACGATTGCGACGGCGCCACTGACGAGGGCGCCCAGCGGCTCTACCCTGACGTCGACGGCGACGGCTTCGGCGCCAACCGCGGCTCCATACAATCGGTGGACCCGGTGCCGGGCTACGTGGCCGACAATACAGACTGTGATGACAACAACAGCAGCATTTTCCCCGGAGCACGTGAGCAGTTCGACAGCGCCGACAACAATTGCAACGGCACCATCGACGAGGGCTTTACCAGTCGGGAGTACTATCGCGACGTGGACGGTGACGGTTATGGCGATCCGGCGGACAGCATCGTGGATGTGGAAATGCCTGCGGGTTTCGTCACCAACAACACCGATAATTGCGTCAGCATACGCAACCCCAGCCAGGCGGATATCGACAGGGACGGCCTGGGCGATGCCTGCGACCCGTTTACGGACACTGACCGCGACGATATACAGGACAGTGCCGACAACTGCCCGGCCCATTTCAACCCCAACCAGGCCGATGCGGACAATGACGGCGTCGGCAACGCCTGCGACAGCCAGAACGATCTGGACCTGGATAACGACGGCGTCAATGCCGGTAGCGACAACTGCCCCAGCACCTACAACCCGACCCAGAGCGACCTGGATGACGACGGTCTGGGCGATGCCTGCGATCCCGTAGACGACCGCGACGATGGACCGCAGTCCGCCCCGCCGGTCAGCGGCAACTGCGCCCTGAGTGCCGAGGAGCAGTCCATGCTCAACGCGGTCAACGCCGCCAGGGCGCAGGCCCGGATGTGTGGCTCGACTTCCTACCCGGCCACGGCGCCGTTGGCCTGGAGTTGTAAACTGGAAACGGCGGCTGTCGGCCATTCCACGGACATGGCCAGCAACGACTTTTTCAGTCACACCGGCTCTGACGGCCAATCGGTGGGAACCCGTGCGACCCGGGCGGGTTACACCTGGTCCACGGTGGGAGAGAACATCGCCGCAGGATACAGCTCTGTCAGCTCAGTGATGGCCGGCTGGTTGGGCAGCCCCGGTCACTGCGCCAATATCATGCGCTCCAGCTATACCGAGATCGGTACCGCCAAAATCAGCAATCCCTCCAGTACCTACAACGTCTACTGGACGCAGGTATTTGGCAGGCCGCGGTAACGATTCGGGGCTGGAGTGGGAACGGCGGGGGTGGCGCACCACTTCGAACCGGCATGCCGGTGTGAGTTGAGAAATATTGGAGCGGGAAACCGGGTTCGAACCGGCGACCTCAACCTTGGCAAGGTTGCGCTCTACCAACTGAGCTATTCCCGCGCTTTGCTGCGTGTCCGTTCCAGACGACGACTATTTTATGCCGCGCGGAGCGGGAGTCAAGAACTATAGCAGCTAACTCATGCAAGCGCCTGAATTACAAGGCATTATCCCTGGCCTTGATCACCTCCCAGGCGGCCTGCAGGTAGATCACCATGGACCACAGGGTCAGCACCGCGGCGGTGTACAGCACCAGGTAGCACAGGGCCAGCAGCCAGCTCTCGTCGCGGGCGGGGTCTATGGCCAGCAGGCCGGTGATCGCCAGCATCTGGACGGCGGTTTTCACCTTGCCGATAAACGACACCGCCACCGAGGTGCGCTCTCCCAATTCCGCCATCCACTCGCGCAGTGCGGAAACCACAATTTCCCGACCGATGATCACGCAGGCCGCCAGGGTGAACAGCAGGGTATCGTGGCGCTCCACCAGCAGCACCAGGGCGATGGCCACCATCAGTTTGTCCGCCACCGGGTCCAGGAAGGCGCCAAAGGCGGTCATCTGGCCCAGCCGCCTGGCCAGGTAGCCGTCGAACCAGTCGGTCACCGCGGCGAAGGCAAAAATGCCCGCCGCCACCACCAGGTGGTTTTTGAAGGGCAGGTAAAACACGATCACCAGCACCGGTATGAGCAGTATGCGCAGAATGGTCAGGGCGTTGGGAATGTTAATCGGCAAACTCGCGCTCCGCTGGAGTCAGTCACTGATGTTGTGTAAATGATCGTATATCTGTTGTGCCATTGTGGCACTAATTCCGGATATTTTCCTCAGCTCGTCGGCACTGGCATTTTCCACCGCCTGGGCACTGCCGAAATGGCGCAACAGTTCCCGGCGCCGCTTGGCGCCCACGCCGGGGATGTCTTCCAGTGCCGACCTCTGGCGCGCCTTGTCCCGGCGCGCGCGATGGCCGGTGATAGCGAAGCGGTGGGCCTCGTCCCTGATCTGCTGGATCAGGTGCAGGGCCGGATTATCGCCGGCCAGCTGGCGCTCCCGTCCAGTGGCGCCGTTGAGCAGGGTCTCGAAACCGGCCTTGCGGGTCACCCCCTTGGCCACACCGATAACCTCCACCCCGCTCACCTGCAGATCCGATAACACCGCCATGGCCTGGCTGACCTGGCCCTTGCCCCCGTCGATAAAGAGAATATCCGGCAGTGGCGCCTCGCCCGACTTGAGACGCTTGTAACGCCGTTCCAGGGCCTGCTGCATGGCGGCGTAGTCATCGCCGGGGGTAATGCCCTCGATATTGAAACGCCGGTAATCGGACTTGCGCGGACCGTTCTGGTCGAACACCACGCAGGAGGCCACCGTGGCCTCGCCGGAGCTGTGGCTGATATCGAAGCACTCCATGCGCTGCGGCTGCTCGGGGAGGTCCAGCAACTCCTGCAGGGCCTGCAGGCGCTCGAGCACCGACTGGCGACCGCTTAGGTGCGACGCGAGGCTGGTCTCGGCAGTCTGCACCGCCAGCTGCAACCAGCGGGCGCGCGCCTCCCGCACCCTGCTGCGCACGCGCACCTGGCGGCCGGCCTGCGCCGACAGCGCCTGCGCCAGGGTGGCGACATCCTCGGGGGGCGCATTGACAATGATCTCCCCCGGGATAGCGCGGGCCCCGCCCAAGTAATACTGGGGAATAAACGCGCCCAGCACCTCGGCGGGGTTCTCCTGCAGGCGCAGCGGCGGGTAGTAGGTCTTGCTGCCCAGCACCCGCGCCGCGCGCACGAACAGCACCTGCACGCAGGCGCGACCGCCCTCTACCGCGGCGGCCAGGATGTCCAGGTCACCCTGCACCCCCTCGATGCCCTGGCTGGCCTGTACCTGTTGCAGCTGGGAAAGCTGGTCGCGGTAGACGGCGGCTTTCTCATAGGCCAGCTCGGCGGCGGCCTGTTCCATGTCGTCGGCCAGCCGCACCATCAGTTCCTGGGACTTACCGCGCAGGAACAGGGTGGTGTTCTCCACCTGCTGCGCGTACTCGTCCTCGCTCACCAGGCCCACGCAGGGCGCGGTGCAGCGGTCTATCTGGTGTTGCAGGCAGGGACGCGAACGATTGCGAAAGTAACTGTCCTCGCACTGTCGCACCTTGAATACTTTCTGCAGAAAATGCAGCGACTCGCGCACCGCGCCGGCGCTGGGATAGGGGCCGAAGTACTGCCCCTTGCGCCGCTTGGCGCCGCGGTGCAGCGACAGGCGGGGAAACCTGTCCTCGCTGGACAGGAAGATATAGGGATAACTCTTGTCGTCCCGCAGCAGGATATTGTACGGCGGCTGGTGGGACTTGATCAGGTTGTGCTCCAGCAGCAGCGCGTCCACCTCGGTGGTGGTAACGGTGACCTGTATCTCCTGAATACGCGCCACCAGGGCCATGGTTTTCTCGGTCAGGCCGCTGGCGCGAAAATAGCTGCCCACCCGGTTTTTCAGGTTGCGCGCCTTGCCCACGTACAACAGCTTGTGCTCGGCGTCGTACATCTGGTAAACCCCCGGCCGCGTGGTCAGGGTCTTGAGGAACGCCTTGTGATCGAACTCAGCCAAGCCTATGCACCGTATACCCTGGGCTCGATTTCCAGGGCGATGCCAAAGCTGTCGCGCACCGAGGCGGCCACCTCCGCCGCCAGCGCCAGCAGGTCGGCGCCGCTGCTGCCGCCGCGATTGACCAGTACCAGGGCGTGCTCCGGGTGCACCCCGAAGCCGCCGCGGCACTTGCCCTTCCAGCCGCAGTAATCGATCAGCCAGGCGGCCGCCAGCTTGACCTGGCCGTCCGCCTGGGGATACTGCGGCAACCCCGGAAATCGCGCCGCCAGTTCCGCGGCCAGGGGTGCAGTGACTACCGGGTTCTTGAAGAAACTGCCGGCATTGGGAACCTTTGCGGGATCGGGCAGCTTGCTGCGCCGAATGCTCACCACGGCGTCAAAGACCGCCTGGGGGGTGAGCGCGGCAGCAGGCTGTTGCGCCAGCGCCGCCGCCAGTGCCGGGTAGCTGACCTGCAACGCGGGCTGACGCTGCAACCGCAGGTCCACTGCCGTGATAATCACCTTGTCCCGCAGGCTGCGCTTGAAAATACTGTCGCGATAGCCGAACTCGCAGGCTGCAGCCTCCAGGGTGCGCGCCCGCCCGGAGGCTATCTCCACGCAGTGCACGGCCCGCACGAACGACGCCAGTTCCACGCCGTAGGCGCCGATGTTCTGCACCGGGGCGGCGCCGACCGTGCCGGGAATCAGGGCCAGGTTTTCCAGGCCGTAATAGCCTCGCCGCAGCGTCCACTCCACCAGCTGATGCCAGCCCTCGCCCGCGGCGACCCGCAGGCTGGCCTGCTTATCGTCTTCCTCCAGCAATTCGATGCCGGGGATAGCCATGCGCAGCACCAGCGCCTCGATATCACCGGCGATCACCACGTTGCTGCCCTCCCCCAGCGGGATAACCGGCAACTGGTGGCTGTGGGCCCACCCCAGAGCGCGCTCCAGTTCAGCTGTTTCGCGTATTTGCAGGAACGCCCGCGCCCGGCCCTGCAGGGCCAGCGTGTTGTAGCGCAGCAGCGGCTCCTCAGTCAGCACGTGCACGGCGGATCTCCCGCAGCAGCCCCTCGCTGGACGCTTCCACCAGGTCCAGCACGTGGGCAAAGCCCGCGTCGCCGCCGTAGTAGGGATCGGGAACCTCCCGCTCGGCGCGCTGCGGGGCGAAATCCAGGAACAGGCCCAGGTGACCGCTGAAATCGCCGGGGCACAGGGTCCGCATAGCGGCCAGGTTGTTTTCATCCATGGCGAGCAGGTAATCAAAGCGCCGGAAGTCATCCGCGCGCAACTGCCGTGCGCGCAGCGGTCGCAGGTCGTACCCGCGTGCGCCCGCCTCCAGGGTGGCGCGCCTGTCGGGCGGTTCGCCCACATGCCAACCGCCGGTGCCGCAGGAATCGACCTCGATACTGCCCGCCAGGCCGTCGCGCGCCACCAGCGCGGCGAAGACGCCGTGTGCGGTGGGTGACCGGCAGATATTGCCCAGACAGACGAACAGCACCCGGGTTACTGGCCCGGTAGCGCTCAAGGTGCCTGCTCCGCGGCAAAGCTGGCCCGCACCGTATCCAGGTCAGCCTGGGTATCCACGCCACCGGGCACCGCAGAGCAGGCCCGGGCCACATGGATGCCGGTGCCGTTGTACAGCGCCCGCAGCTGCTCCAACTGTTCCAGTTGCTCCAGGGGAGCGGGCTCCCAGGTGACGTAGCGGTGCAGGAAGGCCGTGCGGTAGGCATAGATGCCGATATGGCGGTACCAGCTGCCCTGCCCCGGCATCACCCCGGGCTGTGACTTGAAGGCGTCCCGCGGCCAGGGAATGGTGGCGCGGCTGAAATACAGGGCCATGCCCCGGGCGTCGAACACCACCTTGACCGCGTTCGTATCCAGCAATTCCCGCACCTCGCCTATGGGCTCGCACAAGGTGGCCATACCGGCGCCCGTCTCGGCCGAAAGATTCGCCGCCACCTGGTCGATGACCGCGGGCGGGATCAGCGGTTCGTCTCCCTGCACGTTCACCACGATCTGCTCCTTGCCCCAGCCGCAGCGGGTCGCCACTTCCTGCAGCCGGTCGGTGCCGGAGGGATGATCGGCGCGGGTCATGCAGACGCTGGCGCCGAAGGCCCCGGCGGCATCGGCTATGCGCTGGTCGTCGGTGGCGATGATGACCTCGGCTGCGCCGCTCCTGCGCGCCTGTTCCCACACGCGCTGCACCATGGGCTTGCCGGCGATGTCCAGCAGGGGCTTGCCCGGCAGGCGGGTGGAGCCGTAGCGGGCTGGAATGACAATATTGAAAGACATGCGTACTCCGTCGGGATATCAGGGCGTGGCCAGGGCCGCCACCGCCGCGGTCAGGGCCGGCGGCAATTGCGCTTCGATTTTCAGGTACCAGGCATCGGCGCCAGCCAGGGTCCGGCATTTTACCGCGTCCTTCTCGGTCATGATAATCGGCTTGTCCACCAGGGTGCTTAAGTCAGCTGCCGAATAATCGTGGTGATCGCCAAAGGCGTGCGGCTGTACCTGGAAGCCCAGCGCTGCCAGGGTGGCAAAAAATTGCTCCGGCTGGCCTATGCCGGCCACCGCGTGGACACCCAGCCCCGGCCGGTCGGGCGCCGCCGGGCGCTGCTCGCCACTGGCCACATTGACCAGCGCCACGGCGCGATACCGGACCCCGGAATCGGCATCGTCGCTGCCCCGGTAGAGAACGCGATCCACCCGCTGCAGGCGCGACAGCGGTTCCCGCAGGGGCCCCGCCGGCAGGCAGAAGCCATTGCCTGTCCCGCGCGCCGCATCCAGCACGGCGATTTCCATATCCCGGGCCAGGGCATAGTGCTGCAGGCCGTCGTCGCTGAGTATCAGCTGCACGGGCGCCGCCGCCAGCAGCGCCCGCACGGCCTCGGGACGGGATGCCGAGACCGCGCAGGGACAGCCGGTGCGCCGCTGGATAAGCAGCGCTTCGTCGCCGCAATCCCGGGCCGTACTGTGTTCATTGACCAGGTGGCTGCCGGCCCCCGGCCCGGCGCCGTAACCGCGGCTGACCACCCCCACGGCTATGCCCCGCGCCTGCAGGGACTCGACCAGGGCGATGACCACGGGTGTCTTGCCGGTGCCACCCACGGTGATATTGCCGACGATGACCACCGGCACCGGCGCCCGGTACACCGACAGCAGCCCGCTGCCGTACAGCCAGCGGCGCAGGGCCGCCAGCGAACGGAACAGGCCCTCAACAGGCCGCAGCAGCCACAGCCACCAGGCGCCGCGGTACCACGCCGCGACCAGCGTATCGGCCCGGGCACCCATCAATCGGCGAACTGCTGGTGGTACAACCTGGCGTAGAGGCCGCCCTGGGCCAGCAGTTGCCCGTGGCTGCCGCAGGCGACGATGGCGCCCGCATCCATCACCACGATGCTGTCGGCTCGTTCCACCGTGCTCAGCCTGTGGGCGATCACGATTGTGGTGCGGCCGGCCATGACATGCTCCAGGGCCTGCTGGATGTGGTGTTCCGACTCGTTGTCCAGGGCCGAGGTCGCCTCGTCCAGGATCAGTACCGGCGCGTCCTTCAGGATCGCCCGGGCAATGGCCAGGCGCTGGCGCTGACCACCGCTGAGGCCGCCGCCATCGTCCCCCAGCACGGTGTCAAAACCCTGTGGAAGTGCCTCTATGAAGTTTGTTGCATAAGCGGCGTCCGCGGCCGCCCGCACCGCCTCATCACTGGCATCGGCCAGCGCTCCGAAGGCGATGTTGTTGCGCACCGTGTCGTGGAACAGGGTTACCTGCTGGGAGACCATGGCCAGCTGGGCGCGCAGATTGGCCAACTGGTAATCACCCAGGGGCACGCCGTCCAGCAGTATCTCGCCCTCGCCGGGCTGGTAAAACCGGGCCAGCAACTGGACCAGGGTGGTCTTGCCGCTGCCGGAGCGGCCCACCAGCGCCACGGTGTTGCCGGCCGGAATATCCAGACAGATATCCCGCAGTACCTGATCGCGGGCGCCGGGATAGGCAAAACCGACATGGCGCAGGCTGAGTTCGCCGCGAGCCCGGGGGGTGACGTGAGTGCCCCGGTCGATCTCGGTATCCTGGTCCAGCTGGGCGAAAATATCCTCCGCGGCGGCCAGGCCGCGCTGGATTTCGCTCTGCACCTCACTCAACTGGCGGATGGGCTTGCCCAGTTGGGTGGCGGCGGTCAGGAATGCGACCAGGGAGCCGGCGGTAAAGCCCCCCAGGATGTCCGGCCCCAGGGCAAACCACACCAGGGTGGCCAGGGCCAGGGCCAGCAGGCTCTGGATAACAGGCGTACTCAAACCCTCGACGAATGCCAATTTCAGGTTCTGGGCGCGGTTGTACTGGCTGGCCTGGCGAAACCGCTGGTGCTGCTGTTGCTGGCCGCCGAAGATGCGGATTTCCTTGAAGCCGCTGATGCTCTCGCCAGAGACCTGGGTCACGTCCCCCATGGAGGCCTGGATACGGCGGCTGTAGCGCCGGAAATGCCGGCCGACGAAGGTGACCACCACGGCGATAACCGGGGTTACCACCGCAAACACCAGGCACAGGCGCCAGTTGAGGTACAAAAGGTAACTCGCCAGGGCCAGCACGGTCAGCCCCTCGCGGACGATGGTTTTCAGCGCCTTGGTCACCGCGCCGCTGACCTGCTCGACGTTGAAGGTGATCTTGGAAATCAGCGCGCCCTGGGCCTGGCCGTCGTAGTAGGCGCTGGGGGCCACCAGCATCTTGTCGAACAGCTCGCAGCGCAGCTTGTGGATAAGACTGCGGGAGACATAGTTCATGCAGTAATTGCCGAGGAAGAAACCGGTGGCGCGGGTAGCCGCCATGATCACCATGGCCACCGGCACCGCCACCCGCGCGAACTCGATGCGGTCCAGGCCGCCGGTGTCGAAGTAGCGGTAGGCGATTCCGGAGATGATGCCGGAGTCCACCTTGTCGGACTGGTTGAGGGAATCCAGCAGGAACTGCAGCAGGTCGGCCAGCAGCACATTGCCCGCCGAGTAAATGACGTAGCCGACCAGGCTCAGGGCAAACATGAACCACAGGGGTTTTACGTAGGACAGGAGGCGGCGGTAGATCTGCCAGTCACTCATGGTGTCCGGGCCGCCGCGGCGTCGGGACACACCGGCGTGCCTAGTCACCGCTGTCAGCCCCCTCGGGCTGCCTGGTGGTAATGCTGAGGTGCACAAAGCCCATCTGCCCCGCCGCGTCCATGGCCCGCACCACGTACTGGTGCGCGGCCTGGGCATCGGCGGTGATGATCATGGGCAGGGTGGTATCGCCCGCCGACAGTTTGTAGATGGCCGCCTGCAGGGTGCGGGCGCGATTATCCACCAGGCCCTGCCCGTTGACCCGGTAACTGCCCTGCTCGTCGATCAGGATCTCGATCTGGTTGGGGCTGGGGTCGGCCAGCTTGCCCTCGGCCTCCGGCAGGTCGATGTTCAACTGGGTTTCCCGGGTAAAGGTGGTGGATACCATGAAAAAGATCAGCAGCAGGAACACCACGTCGATCAGCGGGGTCAGGTTGATCCCCACCTCCTCCCGGCGCTGGCGGCGGAATTTCAAGCCGACTTGTCCGTGTTTTCTTCGCTGTGCAGGGCGTCCACAAGCTTGATGGTTTCCTGCTCCAGTTCGACCACGATGCCGTCGATCCTGCCGACGAAATAGCGGTGCATGACCAGGGCTGGAATGGCCACCGTCAGTCCGGCCGCAGTGGTAATCAGCGCCTGGGAAATACCGCCGGCCAGGGCGCTGGCATTGCCGGTGCCCTGGGCCATGATTTCAGCAAACACCCGGATCATCCCGACCACGGTGCCCAGCAGACCCAGCAGCGGCGTCACCGCGGCGATGGTGCCCAGGGTATTGAGGTAGCGCTCCAGGTCGTGCACCACGTGGCCAGCGGCCTCCTGGATGCTCTCTTTCATCACATCCCGGCCGTGGTAGGCATTGCCCAGGCCAGCTGCGAGGATACGCCCCAGGGGGGAGGACTGCTTCAGGTTGCGCAGCCGCTCGGCATCCAGTTCGCCGGCCTTGAGCTGTTTCCAGACATTGGCCAGCAGGTGCGGGGGCGCAATTTTTTTGGGGTTGAGGGTGTAGAGGCGCTCAACACATATGGCCAGGCCGACGATGGAGCACAGCAGAATCAACACCATCAGCCAACCGCCGGCCGTTACGAGCTCAAGCACGTCCCTACTCCCCTGTTATAGTCTGTGGGCGCCATTATACGCACAGGCCCTCGGGGTAATAAACACAGACAAATCACATCCAGAAGCGGCGCATACTGTCGCGGTAGCGGCTCACACGGACAGGGGCGCCGGGGCGCAGTTCGAACTGCAGGGCACCACCACTGGCGGTATCGTAAAACTGCGCGCGGGACTGCCCCAGCCGCTCCATGACCTGCCTGTGGGGGTGGCCGAACCGATTGGCATAGCCACTGCTGTTGGCAATAATCCCGGGACGTACGTGCTTGAGCAGGGCGTAGGTGGAGGAGGTATTGCTCCCGTGGTGCGGCAGCAGTAACCAGTCGCCTGCCAGGGCGGCGCCCCAGTAGCGCACCAGCTCGCGCTCGCGGGCGCCCTCTATATCGCCGGTCAGCAGCAGGCGGTGGTCCGGGGTCGCTATCTGCAACACACAGGAGGCGTCGTTCGAGGCCAGGCCCGAGTGCCGCTCCAGGGCCGGGGACAGAAAGCGGAAGCGCACCCCGCCGGGCCACTCCCAGGCCTGGCCTGCCACGCAGGGGTGGCCCCCGGGCAGCTGCATCTCGCCGCCGAAAAAAACCCGCCGCACTGCCATGGCCGCCAGCACGGTGCGGGCGCCGGCGCTGTGGTCGTTGTCGGGGTGGCTGACGATAAAGGTATCGAGCTCGCTCACCCCCTCGTGGCGCAGGAACGGCAGTAGCACCGAGACGGCCATATTGACGCCTGCCGGGTCGCCGCCGCCGGTATCGTAAACCAGGGCCCGCCGCCCGCTGCGCAGTACCACCGCGGTGCCCTGCCCCACGTCCAGGAGCGTGAGCCGGACAACGTCCTGCGGGGTGTCACCAGTCCACCTGGCCGGCACCAGCAGGGGCAGCATCAGCAGCAGGGCCAGGACTCGCAATCGCAGGGCTACCGGCAATACCAGCAGCGCCGCCCCCAGGGCACCTGACAGGACCGCGGGCAGAGTCGGGGCCAGTTGCCGGTAGAGCCAGCGCTGTTCGCCCACCGCCAGGTACTGCGCCGGCGGCAACAGCTGCTCCAGTGGCCAGGCCGCCAGGGCCCACAGGGTGGGCTCCAGGGCAGGCAGCAGATACATGGCGGCGACCGCCGCCAGTGCCAGCGGCACCACCAGCATCCCCACCAGGGGAATCATCAGCAGATTCGCCAACGGCGCGACCAGGCTTGCGCCGCCAAACCACCACCCGCCCAGGGGCAGCATCACCAGCGACATAAAGGCGTGGGTGGTCAACAGGCGCCGCCAGGTTGGCAGCGCGCGCTGCCAGTGCCCCAGCCACAACAGGGCCGCCACGGCGGCAAAGGACAGCCAGAATCCACTGCCCAGCAACGCCAGTGGATTGACCAGCAGCACAGTGGCAGCGGCCAGCAACAGGCTGTTGGCCGCGCTGCTGCGCCGACCCAGCAAGCCCGCGAGCAGGAAACAGGCCAGCATACACAAGGCCCGTTGGGTGGAGATGGAGAAACCCGCCAGCGCCGCGTAGGCGCCGGCACAGGCCAGGGCAAGCAGCGCCGGCAAGCCCGACAGCGACAGGCCGCCCAACAGCAGCAGGCGCTGCAGCAGCGCACCGAGCAGGAATCCCCCTCCCGCCACCAGGCCGATGTGGAGGCCGGAGATCACCAGCAGGTGATTGATCCCGTAGAGCTGGAACAGCGACCAGAGGGAGGCATCGATGCCGCTCTTGTCCGCCACCGTGATGGCCGCCAACACGGCTTTTGCCTGTGTCCCCAGCGGCTGCGCCGCAATACGCTGGCTGATGGCGTGGCGCAGGCGGTTGGCGAGGTCCCCGGCGGTAACGGCGCGCTGCAGCGGACTGGCCCCGTTCTTCAGCACACTGCCGACGGCGTCGATACCGCTCTCGGCCAGCCAGGCCTGCAGGTTGTAGGACCCGGGATTGGCCAGGCCCCAGGGCTTTTTCAGGCGGGCGCTGAACTGCCACCACTGGCCCGGCTGCAGCTGCTCCTCACCGTAGTAGGACAACAGGATCCGGCGCGGACCGGCGCAGTGCTCAGGGCGCAGCGACTCGACGTCGAAATCGAAGCGCTGGCGGGTGACGCCATCCGCCATGGCGCTGCGCCTGGGCAGCGATGACACCCTGCCGGTGAGCGCCGTGGGCTGGCCTGCGCAGCGTGCCTCCAGCCGCCCCTGCAACAGCCAGTGCCCGTGGGTTATGGCAATGGCCGCGCCCAGCGCCAGCCCGGCGCAGCCGCGCCGGAACCGGCTGTTACCCAGCAGGCCGATGCCACCGGCGAGCGCGAGCCCGTCTGCCAGGCCCGGCGGAGGCAGGGCCGCCAGCAACGGCACCGGCGCCATGCCCAGCAGCAGGCCGATCATCCATGAGCGCATGCGGACCACCTCCTGTGATCCCGGCGAGGCCTCGGCAGAGCGCTAGAGTACCCGCCGTTTTGTGGGCATAATGGCCGGGGCCGAAACAAACCCGCCCAGTGCCGCCACTGCCATCGCCAGACCGCGGGGTCAGTACACCATTACTCAACGCGGAATGACACAGCACTTCCAGCCAGCGAAGCGATGCCGAAAAAGACTCTCAAATCGATAATGCCCAGCGTGGCGCGTATCCGTGAAATCAAGTCGCTGCACTTTCTCGGTGACTGGATTTACGAGACCAACCTGTGGCACATCAATCGCTACTCGGCGTCCATGGCCTTCTTCGTGGGACTGTTTGTCGCCTTTATGCCCATACCCGGGCAGATGGTGGTGGCCGCCCTGTTCGCCCTGCTGCTGCGCTGCAACCTGCCGCTGTCAATCTGCCTGGTGTGGGTGACCAACCCGCTGACCATGCCGGCGCTGTTTTTCATGGCCTACGAGGTCGGCGCCCTGATCGTGGACGTCCCGGTTACCGAGGTTAAATTCGCCCTCAGCTTCCACTGGCTGACGCATACCCTGATCAGCATCTGGCAACCCTTTTTGCTGGGTTGCCTGCTATGTGGCCTGTTTTTCGGTTGCCTGGGGTACTTCGTGGTGAGCCTGAGCTGGCGCTGGCGGGTCGCGGTGCACTGGAAGGAGCGCCAGCGCCGGCGCGCCAACAAGCGCGCTAGCGATCCTGGTTGAGAACCAGCGCCGGCGCCAGGCGGGCCGCGCGCAGGGCCGGGTAGATGGCGGCCACGACACACATGGCCAGGGCGATTCCGCTCACCAGCAGCACATCCCGCAGCAGCAGGTCCACCGGCAGAAACGACACCGGGTACACATCGGTGTTGAGGAAATTGATATCCAGTAGCTGCTCCAGGCCCGCCACCAGGTCCGGCACCGCCAGGCTGCCCACTGCGCCCAGCAGGGCCCCCAGGACCACACCGACCAGGCCGATCATGGCACCCTGCAACACGAAGATGGCGGCGATGTCAGCGGGCGAGGCTCCCAGGGTGCGCAGGATGGCGATGTTGCCCTGCTTGTCGAAGACCACCAGCACCAGGGAGGAGACCACGTTGAAGGCCGCCACGGCGATGATGGAGAACAGCAGCACCGTGATCAGGTCCCGGGACAGCTGGATGGCGGAGTACAGGTTGCCGTGGGTCATCATCCAGTTGGTAGCGTAGTAACCGGGGGGCATATTGTTCACCAGCTCCCAGCCGATGCGCGCCACGTCGAACAGGTCGCTGGTCACAATGCGCAGGCCGTTGACGTCGCTGCCGATGCCGGCCAGCTCCGAGGCCAGCGCCAGCGGCACAATGGCCGCCACCTCATCGAGTTCCGTGCGGGTTTCCAGCACCCCGGCCAGGCGCACCACCTCGAAGCGGGTGGGCTGCACGTTGCCGCCCTGCCCGATGCCCGGCACGATCAAGGTGATCTCGTCACCCGGGACGACCTGCAGGCGGTCGGCGATGCCCACCCCGAGTACAAGGCTGTCCACCTGCTCCCGAAACAGGTCCAGGGCGGCTGGCGGCAGGGAGCCCAGCAGGCGCGTGACCGCGGCCGCGTCATCCCGCGCCAGGCCTATGCCCCGGGCGGTTTCGATCTGGTTGCCGCGCATGAACAGGGCATCGAACTCGACAAAGGGGGTAACCTCCAGCACATCGGGGTGCTGCGCCACCAGCTCCGCCTGCTGGCGCCAGTCCGCTATCGGCGCGTGGGAGTGCAGCGTCACATGCGGCACCATACCCAGGATGCGCTCGCGCATCTCCTTGTCGAAGCCATTCATCACTGACAACACGATGACCAGCAGGCTGATGGCCAGCACCAGGCCCAGCATGGACAGGCTGGACAGAAAGGTGGACAGCTGCCCGCCTCCCAGGGAAAACGTGTAACGTGCGGCTACGCCGCAGGCGATCTCCCGCGGCTCATACCAGGCTTCCGTCGCGCAATTCCAGGATGCGATTCATCTGCCCGGCGATGGCCGGGTCGTGCGTGACCACCACGAAGGCGGCGCTCTCCTGGCCCAGTTCGTCGATCAACTCCAGGACCTGGCCCGCCGAGTGGGGATCCAGGTTGCCGGTCGGCTCGTCCATCAACACGCAATCCGGCGCCCGCCACCAGGGCGCGGGCGATGGCGACCCGCTGGCGCTCGCCACCGGAGAGCTGGCCGGGACGGTGGTCGAGGCGGTGGGACATGCCGACGCGGTCCAGCATGGCGGCTGCCCGGCGCCAGGCGTCGGCACGCTTCAGTCCCCCTATCAACAGGGGCATGGCGACGTTCTCGCGGGCGTCGAACTCCGGCAGCAGGTGGTGAAACTGGTAGACAAACCCCAGCCGCTGGTTGCGCAATCTGGCACAGCTCGCGCTCCGATCAGGGTCGCCAGGTCGCTGCCCGGCCATCAATACCCGGCCGCTGGTGGGGTTGTCCAGCCCGCCCAGCAGGTTGAGCAACGTGGACTTGCCGGAACCCGAGGCGCCGATGACGGCAATCTTCTCACCGGCGCACAGGCTGAGATTCACGTCCCGCAGCACGGTGACCAGCCGGTCGCCGTCGCTCGTACACCCTGCGACAGCCTCGTGCATTCGAGCACCACCTTCACTCATAGCGCAGCACCTCCGCCGGTGCGATGCGGGTTGCCCGCCAGGCCGGATACAGGGTGGCCAGCAGGCTCAGCAGCAGCGACGCAAGCACCACCGCGCCCACATCGGACCACTGCAGGTCGGCCGGCAACTCGCTGATAAAGTACACGCTCGGGTCGAACAATTTCACGCCCAAAAACTTGCTCGATCAGCGCGGTCACCCGCGAAATATTCAGGGCCAGGCCCACGCCCAGCGCGCGCCCCCACGGAAATGCCCACCGCCGCCAGGGCGATACCATGGGCCACGAAGATGACCATGATGCCGCCGGCACGGGCGCCCATGGTACGCAGTACGGCGATATCCCGGCGCTTTTCCGCCACCGACATGACCAGGGTGGAAACGATGTTGAAGGCCGCCACCGCCACCACACTGAGCAGCAGCAGGCTCACCATGACTTTTTCCATTTTTACCGCCTGGAACAGGGAGCCCTGGGTCTGGCTCCAGTCGCGGGCCTGGTAACCGTCGGGAAGCGCGTCACGCAGGGAGGCAATGATCTGCGGGGCCTCGAACAGGTCGGTGGTCCGCAGCTGCAGGCCGTCCACCGTATCGCGCATGCCCAGCAATCTCTGGCCGGAATGTCAGCGACACGATAGGCCTGGTAGGACATCGGGCTGGGCGCCCACCTCGAACAGGCCGGTCACCTGCAGGCGCTTGCTGCGGGGAAAAACACCCAGTGGGGTCACCGTCAGGCGCGGTACCGTCACCTCCAGGTAAGTCGCCGGGCTGCACCCGCAGCATACGCGCCAGGCTCGCCCCCAGCACGACGTTGAAGCCGGGCTCATCCAGGCTTCCAGGGAACCGGCTGGTCATGGCCGCGGGAATGCTGGATACCCGCGCCTCCAGGGCCGGGTCAATGGCGGTCAGGACTGCGCCGCGCTGGTTGTTGGGGCTGGTCAGGATCACCTTGTCGCTGATGTAGGGCGACACCGCCACAACCCCGGGCAGGGATTCCAGGGTGGCCAGCAGCGCCTGCCAGTCCGGGATACCGTCCTCGTCGCTGGCGACGTAGCCGTGGGGTACCAGGGACAGTATCCGACTGCGCAGTTCCCCTGCGAAGCCGTTCATGATGGCCAGCACCGTGATCAGGCTGGCCACGCCCAGCACCATGCCCAGCATGGATACCATGGCAATGACCGAGGTAAAGCGATTGCGCTTGCGACTGAAGCTGTAGCGCAGTGCCGATAAAAGGGGCGTAGTGGCGGATGGAACCGCCGCGGGAACTCACCGCGGGAGCCCGGAAACTACTTGTCTGCGGGTTCGTCAGCCCGGTAGTACAGCTGGGGATCTTTTTTGCCCACCTCGCCGTCGCGGGTCTCTTCATCGCAGCGCTTTGGGTCACCCCCGCATATTTCGCAGGCGGTATCGATACCCAGGGCACCCATGCCACCACAGGAGCCCTTGATGGGCGCGCTGCCCATTGATGACCCCCACCGCCATGGCCGCCATGACCAGGCAGATAACCAAGCAGACTCACTAAGAAATAAGGACATCTTCTTTCTCCGGAATCCACTGGATCCCATTGTCGGTCATTGTCGCCGTTCTCGAGGTAAGCCGCAAAGGCCGGGCGTGTGGCTGCTGCTGCAACGCGTCGCCCTGCCGCTGGATGAAATATACCGCCAATCCCTGCTGCGTGCGCCACCGCCATGGCCCGTTCCTGCCCCAGCACCATCAGCGCGGTGGCCCAGGCATCGGCGAGCATGGCGCTGTTATCCAGCACCGTAACCGACACCAGGTCGTGGCTTACCGGATAGCCCCGTGCGGGGATCGATGCTGTGCGAATAGCGCTGCCCGTCCACCTCAAAATAATTGCGGTAATCCCCGAGGTGGCAATCGCCACATCGGTGGCACTGATGGCCTGTTCGGCGGTCGCGCAGGGCGCTCTCGGGCTGCTCGATAGCAATCCGCCAGGGATCGCCGCGGCCACTCATGCCCGGACAGGCGCATCTCCCCGCCCACTTCCACCAGGTAGCGATCCAGCCCCTGGGCGTCCAGCCAGCGGGCGACCAGGTCCACCGCATAGCCCTTGGCGATGGAGGAAAAATCCAGGCTGCACCGGGCTGCGTTTCAGCAGCCGGTGACCCTCCTCGCCGTCCAGCCGCAGGTAGTCCTGGCCCACGTTCTCCAGCACATCGGTGATGCGGTCATCGCGAGCGGAGGCGTGCCGACCTGCCCGGCGGGACCGAAACCCCACAGATCCACCAGCGGCGCCACGGTGACGTCGTAGGCGCCCTCGCTCTGCCAGCCCACCGCCATGGCCGTGGACAATACCGCGTGGAAATCCGCCGACACCTCGAACCAGGTATCCGGCGCCAGGGCATTGAAACGGCTTATCTCCGAGTCTTCCCTGTAGGTCGACATGCTCCGGTTGACCCGCTCCAGCTCCGCCTCGATACCGGACTGCAACACGGCCCTGCTCGGGCATGCCGGCTGTCGGCACCAACGTCACGTGCCAGGTGGTGCCCATGCTCTCGCCGCTGAGGCTGAAGCGATTCCGGCTCGCCCTGGCAGCCGGCCAGCAGGGACGCCCAGAGCAGGCAGCAGAAGTAAAAAAGCCACCCTTGCGAGTGGCTTTGATGCGGGTATCAGCCGCCGAAGTCATCGAGCAGTGATATTCTCCGGTTCGACGCCCAGCTCGGTGAGCATCTGGATAACCGCGGCATTCATCATCGGCGGTCCGCACATGTAGTACTCGCAGTCCTCGGGCGCCGGGTGGTCCTTCAGGTACTCCTCGTAACAGCACATTGTGGATAAAGCCGGTGTAGCCCGTCCCAGTTGTCCTCGGGCTGCGGATCGGACAGCGCCACGTGCCACTCGAAATTGTCGTTCTCCGCGGCCAGCTGGTCGTACTCGTCCTGGTAGAACATTTCCCGCAGGGAGCGCGCGCCGTACCAGAAGGAGATCTTGCGCTTGCTGTGCAGGCGCTTGAGCTGGTCGAACAGGTGCGAGCGCATGGGCGCCATACCCGCACCGCCGCCGATGAACACCATCTCGGCATCGGTGTCCTTGGCAAAGAACTCGCCGAAGGGGCCGTAGACCTTGACCTTGTCACCGGGCTTGAGACCGAACACCCAGGACGACATCATGCCCGGGGGGGATGCCCTGGCTGCCCGGGGGCGGCGTGGCGATACGGATATTGAACTTGACCAGGCCTTTTTCCTCGGGGTAGTTGGCCATGGAATAGGCGCGGATCGTGGTCTCCTTGACCACGGACTCCAGCTTGAAAAAGCCGAAGTGTTCCCAGTCGCCGCGGTACTCCTCCTCGATATCGAAATCGGAATACTTCACGTGGTGCGGCGGGCACTCCAGCTGCACGTAACCGCCGGCGCGAAAATCGACGCTCTCGCCCTCGGGCAGGCGCAGGGTCAGCTCCTTGATGAAGGTGGCCACGTTGGGATTGGACTCCACCGTGCACTCCCACTGCTTGACGCCGAACACCTCTTCCGGAACCTCGATCTTCATGTCCTGCTTGACCGCCACCTGGCAGCACAGGCGCCAGCCCTCGGCGGCGTCGCGCTTGGTAAAGTGCGTTTCCTCGGTGGGCAGCATGGCGCCGCCGCCCTCCTCGATAATGCACTTGCACTGCGCGCAGGTACCACCGCCGCCGCAGGCGGAGGGCAGGAACAGGTCTGCCTCGGAGAGCGTCTGCAGCAGCTTGCCGCCGGCGGGTACCGTGATGGTCTTTTCGCCGTTGATCTCGATCTGCACATCGCCGGAGCTAACCAGCGCCGAGCGGGCGAGAGAATGATCAACACCAGCACCAGCACGATCGCCGTGAACATGCTGACGCCGAAAACAATAGTCATATCCATATCAGTTCAATCCCGCTTAGATATCGATGCCGCCGAAGGACATGAAGCCCAGTGACATCAGGCCCACCGTGATGAAGGTGATACCCAGGCCCTGCAGGCCGTCGGGCACATCGGAATACTTCAGCTTTTCGCGGATACCCGCCAGCGCGACGATCGCCAGCGCCCAGCCCACGCCGGACCCGGCGCCGAATACCACACTCTCGGCAAAGTTGTAGTCGCGCTCCACCATGAACAGGGAAGCGCCGAGAATGGCGCAGTTCACCGTAATCAGCGGCAGGAACACGCCCAGCGCGTTGTAGAAGTGCCGGGACAAACTGATCGAGAAACATCTCCAGAATCTGCACCATCGCCGCAATGACGCCGATGTAGGACAGCAGGCCCAGGAAACTCAGGTCCAGGTCCGGGAAACCGGCCCAGGCCAGGGCGCCGTCTGCCAGCAGGTAGGTGTAGATCAGGTTGTTGACCGGCACGGTGATGGTCAGCACCACGATGACCGCGATGCCCAGGCCGATGGCCGCCTGGATCTTCTTGGAGATGGCGAGGAAGGTGCACATGCCCAGGAAGAAGGCCAGCGCCATGTTCTCGATGAAGATCGAGCGAATAAACAGACTCAGGTAGTATTCCATTTACACGCCCTCCCTTGCCGGCTGGTGCTTGGCGAGCTTGTAATCCGGCGCTTCCACCTGCTCTTTCTTGACGCTGCGCAGGGCCCAGATAAACAGGCCGATCAGGAAGAACGCGCTGGGCGGCAGCAGCAACAGACCGTTGGGGTTGTACCAGCCACCCTCTGTCACCAGCGGCAGTATCTCGATACCCATCAGCTTGCCGGCGCCGAACAGTTCGCGCATTACCGCTACCGCGATCAGCACCACGCTGTAGCCCAGGCCGTTGCCGACACCATCGATAAAGCTGGCCACAGGCGGGTTCTTCATGGCGAAGGCCTCGGCCCGGCCCATGACGATGCAGTTGGTGATGATCAGGCCGACGAACACCGACAGCTGCTTGCTGATGTCGTAGGCGTAGGCCTTGAGAAACTGGTCCACCACGATCACCAGCGAGGCGATGATCACCATCTGCACGATGATGCGGATACTGCCCGGAATGTGGTTGCGGATAGCTGGACATGAAGAAGCTGGAGAATGCCGTTACCACGGTCAGCGCCACGCACATCACCAGCGTGACCTGCAGCGACGAGGTCACCGCCAGCGCCGAGCAGATGCCGAGAATCTGCAGGGCGATCGGGTTGTTGTTGAAGATCGGCGCCGGTCAGCGTTTCTTTGACTGTATCCATGATCATGCCTCCCCTGCTTGCAGGTTGTTGAGGAACGGTTCAAAGCCGTTTTCGCCCAGCCAGAACTGCACCAGGTTGGTCACGCCGCGGCTGGTCAGGGTGGCGCCGGCCAGGCCGTCGACCTGCCAGGCGGCATCTGGCGCTGGCCGGGTCGACTGAGCCCTTGATCAGGCCCAGTTCGCACCTCGCCGTCGCGGTAGACCTGCTTGCCGGGCCACTGTGCCTTCCAGCGCGGGTTGTCCACCTCGCCGCCCAGTCCCGGGGTCTCGCCGTGCTCGTAGAAGCCGAGACCGGCCACGGTGTTGGCATCCGCTTCCAGGGCGATAAAGCCGTACAGCGTGGACCACAGGCCGTAACCGCGTACCGGCAGGATGATCTTCTCCAACTCGCCGTGCGGAGTCCTCGACCAGGTACACCAGCGCAGTAGTTCTCGCGGCGGCCGATGTTGGCGATGTCTTCCTCGTCGGCGCAGCGCTAGTCGAGGCCTGGGGTCCTTGGCGGCCTTGCGCTGGTCGTAGTCCTGCGGGGTCCACTATCATCGGCGAACTTGCCGGTGCGCAGATCCACGACGCGCGTCGATACCTGGGCGAACTGCTCCTCGACGCTCTTGCCCTCGCTCCAGCATGCCGGCCGCCGCGCAGGATATTGCGCTTGCGATCCAGGGTCTTGTTGATCTCCTGGGCCGGCTTGCAGCACCACCGCCGCGGTCGACACGAACATCGAGCAGACGATGCACAGGGAAAAGGCAACGACCAGCGTTTTGACGGTGCTGTCATTACTGGACACGTGCAAGCCTCCGTTTGATGTTGGCCTGGACCACGAAGTGGTCGATCAGCGGCGCAAACAGGTTGGCGAACAGGATCGCCAGCATGATGCCCTCCGGGAAAGCCGGGTTGACCACCCGGATCAGCACCGTCATCACGCCGATCAGAATGCCGAAGACCCACTTGCCGGTATCCGTCATCGCGGCCGACACCGGGTCGGTGGCCATGAACACCATGCCGAAGGCGAAGCCGCCGATCACCAGGTGCCAGTACCAGGGCATGGCGAAAGCACGGGTTGCTGTCGGAGCCGATCACGTTGAACAGCGGTGGACAGGCCGACCATGCCCAGCATGACACCCGGCGATGATGCGCCAGGAAGCGATCCGGGTGAGCAGCAGCAGGACACCGCCGATGCAGGATGGCCAGGGTGGAGGTCTCACCGATGGAGCCGGGCATCGAGCCGAGGAAAGCCTCCATCCAGCTCCACTGCTGCTGCAGGCCTCCATGCCCTTGGCGCCGCCAGCGACAGCGCCGAGCATCGGCCAGCGCGGTCGCGCCGGTGTAGCCATCGACCGCCGTCCACACCGCATCGCCGGACATCTGCGCCGGGTAGGCGAAATACAGAAAGGCGCGGCCGGTGAGCGCCGGGTTGAGGAAGTTCTTGCCGGTGCCGCCGAACACTTCCTTGCCGATCACCACGCCGAAGCTGATGCCCAGAGCCACCTGCCACAGGGGAATGTCCGGGCGGCAGGTCAGCGCGAACAGGATGGAGGTGACGAAAAAGCCCTCGTTGACCTCGTGGCCGCGCCGGATGGCGAACAGGATTTCCCAGCTGATACCCACCAGGAAGGTGACGATGTAAATGGGCAGGAAATACACGGCCCCGAACCAGAAGCAATCCCAGATACTGCCGGGATCGTAGCCGCTGAGCATATCGATCAGATAGCCGCGCCAACCCTCCAGGCCCTCCATGCGCTGCCACTCCGGCATCACTTCATTGGCCTGGAAGCCCAGGTTGTACATGCCGTAGAACATGGCGGGAAATGCCGCCAGCCACACGGTGATCATGATCCGCTTGAGGTCTACCCCGTCGCGCACATGCGCGGTGGAGCGGGTGACGCTGTTGGGCGCGTACAGGAAGGTATCGAATACCTCGTACAGGGCAAACCACTTCTGGTAGCGTCCCCCTTCCTGGAAATGATGTTCGATATCGTCAAGAATCTTGCGCAGTCCCACGCCTTAACCCTCCTTCTCGATTCGAGTCAGGTTGTCCCGCAGGATGGGGCCATACTCGTACTTGCCGGGGCAGACGTAGGTGCAGAGCGCCAGGTCTTCCTCGTCCAGTTCCATGCAGCCCAGTGCCTGGGCCATCTCAGTGTCGCCCACGATCAGCGAGCGCAGCAGCTGGGTAGGCAGAATATCCAGCGGCATGATTTTCTCGTAACTGCCCACCGGCACCATGGCCCGCTCGCTGCCATTGGTGGTGGTGGTCATGGGCAGCGGCTTGGTGCCAAAAAAACTGGTGAAATAGATGCCCAGGTTGGAGTGCTTCTTGAAGCCCGGCGAAATCCAGCCCATGAACTCCCGCTTGCGGCCCTCCAGCAAGACCGCTGACCTGGTTGTGATAGCGTCCCAGATAGGCGGTGCCGCCATGTACCGCGCGACCGCCCAGCACCGAACCGCTGATAATGCGGTTGTCCCCGGCGCGCAACTCCCCGGCGCACAGGGCCTCCAGATCGACACCCAGGCGGGTGCGCAGCAGGCGCGGCCGCTCGACCTGGGGCCCGGCCAGGGCGATCACACGCTGGGTGTAGAGCCTGCCGTCCAGGAACAGGCGGCCGATGGCGATAACGTCCTGGTAGCCGATGGTCCAGACCACCTTGCTGGCGCTGGCGCCCTCGAGAAAATGTACATGGGTTCCGGGGAGGCCGGCGGGATGGGGACCGGAAAACCGCGGCCAGCTCGATGTTGCCCGCCTGCCCCTGGGGAATATCGGTCTCCGGTGCCGCGCAGACGTAAACCTTGCCGGCGGTGAGCTTCGCCAGCAGGTCCTGGCCCAGGGCGAAGGCGTCGCGCTGTTCGGCGATGACAACCGCGGGATCCGCCGCCAGCGGGTGGGTGTCCATGGCGGTGATAAAGATGGCGGCCGCGTCGCTGTCGGGGGCCGGCACCTTGCTGTAGGGCCGGGTGCGCAACGCGGTCCACTGGGCGCTGTTCACCAGTTGCCGGCGAATGGCAGCGGCGTCCAGCGCCCTGGCCGCGTCGGCGCTGTGGCTGTCAAAATCTTCGAATTCGTCGCCGTCCAGGTCGATGACCACAGACTGCAGCACGCGCTTGGCGCCGCGGTTGATCGCCGAGACCACTCCACTGCCGGGCGCGGTGTAGCAAACACCCGGCGTTTTCTTGTCGGTGAACAACAGCTGGCCACACTTGACGCGGTCGCCCTCCTTTACTTCCATAGTGGGCTTCATCCCCACATAGTCGAAGCCCACCAGCGCCACGGCGCGCGGCGCGGGCGCGTCGTCTATCACTTGCTGGGGAGCTCCCAGGATTGGAATGTCCATGCCCCGCTTGATCTTGATCATACGATCTGCCTACAGATTCGAAAAATATGTGGATGGGCTGAAGCCGTCTCAAGGGCGAAAACCCTGTTGGGTGCGCAGCAAGCGCATGCTGGCACCCGGACCGCGCGCATTATAGCGGATTGCCTCCACCAAACGCCACACGGCGCCCCCGAGTTCTTTGATTCCGAACAAGTTTTGTTGGATTCAATATACCCCGGTGACCGCGGCGCGCTGGCCGCGGCTGCTCTATACCAGCCTACCCCTCTCGCGGATATTCGGCGAAGTGGATGCCCGCCATTTTCTCGAGAATGCGATGCACCTGGCAGCTGTAACCGAATTCATTGTCGTACCACAGGTACAGCACTGCCTGCTTGCCGTTGACGATGGTCGCCTGGGCATCGAAGACACAGGCATGACGCGAGCCAACGAAATCCGTGGACACCATCTCCGGGGAGGCGGAGTAGTCGATCTGGTTGCGCAGGGCCGAGTGCAGGGCCTGGTTGCGCATGAACTCATTGACCTCCTCCACGCTGGTCTCCCGGCCCAGGGTCAGGTTCAGGATGGCCATGGACACGTTGGGCGTGGGCACGCGGATGGCATTGCCCGTCAATTTGCCCATGCAACTGCGGCAACACCTTGCCCACCGCCTTGGCGGCGCCGGTCTCGGTGATCACCATGTTCAGCGGCGCGCTGCGGCCACGACGCGATGCCTTGTGGTAGTTGTCGATGAGGTTCTGGTCGTTGGTATAGGCGTGCACGGTTTCCACATGGCCGGTGACAATGCCGTACTCGTCGTCCATGGCCTTCAGCGGCGGGGCGATGGCGTTGGTGGTACAGGAGGCGGCCGAAATGATGGTGTCGGAGGGCTCGATCAGGTCGCTGTTGATCCCGGCGACGATATTCTTGAGATCGCCCTTGCCCGGCGCTGTCAGGATCACCTTGCTGGCGCCCTTGCTCTTGAGGTGCTGGGACAGGCCCGCCTCGTCGCGCCAGACGCCGGTATTGTCGATGATGATCGCGTTGTGGATACCGTACTGGGTGTAGTCGATTTCGGCCGGACTGTTGGCGTAGATCACCTTGACCTCGTTGCCATTGGCCACGAAGGACTGGCGCTCCTCGTCCACCCGGATGGTGCCGTCAAAGGCGCCGTGCACCGAGTCGCGGCGCAGCAGGCTGACCCGCTTGACCAGGTCGTTGGGCGCGCTGCCCTTGCGCACCACGATGGCGCGCAGGCGCAGGCAGTCACCGCCGTCGGTTTTCTCGATCAGCATGCGCGCCATCAGGCGGCCGATACGGCCAAAACCGTACAGCACCACGTCCTGGGGCTGCTCCAGAGGCCTGTTCTTGCTGCCAACGAGGTCGGCCAGTTCCTGCTCCACGTACTGCTCCAGGCTCTGGCCGGCGGGCACCCCCTCCTCCTGGTAGCGCACCGCCAGGCGGCCGACATCGATGTGGGCGGGGCCCAGGTCCAGGTCCATCAGGTGGGAGAAAACGGGATAGGTCTCAAACTCGGACAGTTCGTTGCCCTCGACCTGGCGCACATAGCGGTGATCCTTCATGATCTCCAGCACCGAGCGATTCACCAGCGGCTTGCCATAGATATAGCACTTGACGCTTTTCTCGCGCGACAACCGTCCCACCAGGGGAATCATGCCCTCGGCGAGGGCCTCCCGCTCTTTCCAGTTCTTGAAGTAGTCGTCGGGACGTGGGCGCTGGCGATCTTCGGTCACGTAGGTGTTCCTCAGGCTGGGCGGGGATCGGGGCGCGTATTATCGTCATAGCGCCGGGGCCGTGCAAGTTGCACGGGGCAATTTTCCGGAGCCCAACCGCAGCTTGCTGGTTATCCACGCGGGCTTGGCGCTACAATAGCGCCGCAGCGCCCCTCGCCCACTCACTCCAGAGCCTATGTTTTCCAAACTCCTGTCAAGCACCCCATGGCCCCTGCAAGCAGCCACGCGCACAGCCCTGGGCCCCTTCGCCGGCAGCGCCGATGCCCGTTGCATCGCCGAACTGGCCCAGCCCGGGCGCCTGCTGGTGGTAATTACCGCGGACACCAGTTCGGCACTGGCCCTGGAGCGGGAGCTGCCATTCTTCCTGGACGCGCCGGTGGAGGTGCTGGCCTTCCCGGATTGGGAAACCCTGCCCTACGATAATTTTTCCCCGCACCAGGACATCATTTCCGAGCGGCTGGATACCCTGTACCGGCTCCCCACGGCGACCTCGGGCATCCTGGTGGTCCCCATTCCGACCCTGATGCACCGCCTGGCGCCCACCGAGTATATCGCCGGTTCCAGCCTGGTACTGGAAACCGGGCAGTCGCTCGATATAGACAGCTTTCGTCGCAACCTGCAGCGCAACGGCTATGTGAACGTGGAGACAGTCTACGAGCACGGTGAGTTCGCCCTGCGCGGCTCCCTGCTGGATATCTACCCCATGGGCAGCGAACTGCCCTACCGGATCGACCTGCTGGACGACGAGGTCGACAGCTTGCGCAGTTTCGACCCGGAGTCCCAGCGCACCGTGGAAAAGGTGGAGTCCATCCGCCTGTTGCCGGCCCGTGAATACCCCCTGGATCGCGGCGCCATCAGCCGTTTCCAGATGAACTGGTATGACAGTTTCGAGGTGGACTCGGATCTCTGCCCCACCTACGTGGAGGTCAGCGCCGGGCGCAGCCCCGGGGGCTGTGAGTACTACCTGCCGCTGTTTTTCGAGCGCTGCGCCACGCTCTTTGATTACCTGCCGGAAAACACCGCCATTATCACCAGCGGCGATCACCACGGCGCCGCCAGCCATTTCTGGGAAGAGGTCAACACGCGCTTCGAGGAATACGGCATCGACCCACGGCGCCCCCTGTTGCCCCCGCGGCGCTGCTTCACCCCGGTAGAGGAGCTGTACCAGATTCTGGGTCGCTACGCGGTGCTGGAACTGCGCCACAACCAGGACGCGCCCGTACACCAGCAGTCGGGGGTCAAACCACCCCCCGACCTGGCCGGGGATCGCAACCAGACGGCGGCGGAGCGCCTGGCCCGCTTCCTGGATGAGCACCGGGCCCCCGTGCTGTTGTGCGCGGAATCCGCCGGGCGCCGGGAAGTGCTGCTGGACTCCCTGCGGGAGGTGGGACTGGAACCGTCACCGATGGCCAACTGGCACGACTTTCTGCAATCCGGACTGGACTTCGCCATCGCCACGGCGCCGCTGGACAGGGGCATGTACTTCGGCCCGGAGCAGCCCACCCTGGTATGCGAGGCGCAGCTGTTCGGCAACCGGGTGGCCCAGCGCCGCCGGCGCAGCCAGAAGCAGGACGAGGCGGCGGCAGCCAATATCTTCCGGGACATCAACGAGCTGCGCGAGGGCGTACCGGTGGTACACCTGGAACACGGCGTGGGCCGCTACACCGGGCTGCAGACCCTGGAGGTGGACGGCCAGGAGGCGGAGTTCCTGACCCTGGAGTATGCCCAGGGTTCGAAGCTGTATGTGCCGGTGGCCTCGCTGCACCTCATCAGCCGCTATGCGGGCGCCGACCCGGAACTCGCCCCACTGCACAAACTGGGCTCCGACCAGTGGGAAAAAGCCCGCCGCAAGGCCAGCGAGAAAGCCAGCGACGTGGCGGCACAGTTGCTGGATGTCTACGCCCGGCGCGAGGCCAGGCAGGGCTTCGCCTTCGGCGCCTGCGACCACGACTACGAACAGTTCGCCGCCGCTTTCCCGTTCGAGGAAACTCCCGACCAGCAGGACACCATCGACGCGGTGATACGCGATATGCAGAGCACCCGGGTGATGGACCGGCTGGTCTGCGGCGACGTGGGCTTCGGCAAGACCGAGGTGGCCATGCGGGCCGCTTTCCTGGCCACCCGCAGCGCCAAGCAGGTGGCGGTGCTGGTGCCTACCACCCTGCTGGCGCAGCAGCATTTCAATTCTTTCAGCGACCGCTTTGCCGACTGGGACGTCACTGTCGAGGTGGTGTCGAGGTTCAAGTCCGGCAAGCAATTGAGCGAGGTGACCCGGCGTGTGGCCGCGGGTGAAGTCGATATCCTGATCGGCACCCACAAGCTGCTGCAGAACAACTTCCGTTTCGCCGACCTGGGACTGCTGATCATCGACGAGGAGCATCGCTTCGGCGTCAAGCAGAAGGAAGTCATCAAGGCCCTGCGCGCCGAAGTCGACGTGCTCACCCTCACGGCAACCCCCATACCCCGGACGCTCAATATGGCCATGGGTGGCATGCGCGACCTGTCCATTATCGCCACGCCGCCGGCCCGGCGACTGTCCATCAAGACCTTTGTGCGCGAGCACAATATCGCCCTGATCAAGGAGGCCGTGATGCGCGAGACCCTGCGCGGCGGCCAGGTCTACTACCTGCACAACGAGGTCAAGACCATAGAGGAACAGGCCCGCAAACTGCGGGAACTGCTGCCGGATCTCAGCATCGCGGTGGGCCATGGGCAGATGCGCGAGACCGAGCTGGAACAGGTCATGTCGGCATTCTATCACCAGCGCCATCACATCCTGCTGTGCACCACCATCATCGAGACCGGCATCGATATTCCCAACGCGAATACCATCATCATCGAACGGGCCGACAAGTTCGGGCTGGCGCAACTGCACCAGTTGCGCGGCCGGGTCGGTCGCTCCCACCACCAGGCCTACGCCTACCTGATGATTCCACCCCGCTCAGTCCTGACCCCGGATGCCGGCAAACGCCTGGAGGCCATCGAGGCCGCCGGCGACCTGGGAGCCGGCTACCTGCTGGCCACCCACGACCTGGAGATACGCGGCGCGGGTGAACTGCTGGGAGATGAACAGAGCGGGCAGATTCACAGCGTGGGCTTTTCCCTGTACATGGACATGCTGCAACGGGCGGTGAAGTCCCTGCAGCGCGGGGAGATACCCGATATCGATGCGCCGCTGGAACAGGGCACCGAAATCAACCTGCACCTGCCGGCCCTGATTCCCGAGGACTACCTGCCGGATATCAACAGCCGGCTGGTGCTGTACAAGCGTATCGCCGCCGCCCCCGATGAGGACGGCCTGCGCGAGCTGCAGGTGGAGATGATAGACCGGTTCGGGCTGTTGACACCGCAGATCAGGAACCTGTTCCTGCTGGCGAAGCTGCGCCTCAAGGCGGAGCAGCTGGGGATCCGGGCCATCGAGGCCGGTGCCGGTGGCGGCAGCATCGATTTCAAGACCAACACCCCGGTAAATCCCCTGAGCCTGGTGAAACTGGTGCAGGGCGAGCCCCGTGCATATAAACTGGCCGGGGCCACGCGCCTGCGCTTCGAGCGCGAACTGCCCGACCCGGCCAAGCGCCAGCAGTTTATCGAGGCGCTGCTGGAAACTTTTGCCAATGACCTGACGGAAAACGCTGCCTGATGCCCAGATTAAACGCCCTCCACCCCCTGCCCGCCCTGGCGGCCCTTGCCCTGTTGCTGGCCAGCACTAATAGCGTGGCCCAGGACAACCGCTGGTTCCGGGTGGAACTGGTGGTCTTCGCCCACCGGGCGGCGCCAGCCGAAGCGGGCGGAGGGGCCAGCCCGGAGCAGTGGGAGGCCATTCCCAGGCTGGACTACCCCGACGAGGCGCGCTTTCTGATCTATCCCGAGCGGGTGCGGGCCAACCTGCGGCAGTATCCCGGCACGAGTATCGTGGATACCTACGGCCGCCAGATCATCACCCTGCCGGCGTCCGGGACCGGCGGCGCGATTATGCCCCCCCAGCCCGTGATTGTGCCGCCGCAGCCCGTGATCGATACCGCGGCCGCCGCCAGCGCCGGCAATACGCCAGCGGCTGCCACCGCCCCGACCACCGGCGCCCCCGCGGACGGCGCGGCGACCAACCCCGCAAGCCCGGCGGCAGCGGCAGGGCCAGTTCCCTTCGTGGTATTGCCGCAGGGCTACCGGGAGTTGGGCGGCAAGGTCGCGCAACTGCAGCGCAGCGGGCGCTACGAGGTCCTGTTTCACGAGACCTGGGTGCAGCCGGTGCCCTCCGAGGGCACCAGCCTGCCCATCGTGCTGGATGACTCCGGCAACACCGGCCAGTGGCCCCGCCTGCAGGGCAGTATCAAGCTGTACCTGACCCGCTACCTGCAGGTGGAAACAGACCTGTGGCTCAATACCGCCGGCACTTATCTGCCCGGCACCTGGCAGATGCCGGCCCCACCCCTGAGCCCGCCCTCCCTGATTATCGAAGAGCCGCTGCCAGCGGGCGACCTGCCGCTGCCGGCGGCACCCGCCGGTGCGGCGGTTCAGGCAGCACCGGCACCGGTCGCTACGGCCGCCACCGGCGAGGGCCCGCAGCCGGGCGCCGCCACCAGCACCCTGGGCCAGGACGGTCTGGCGGAGGTCATACCCGACCTGGACACCCGGCCCGCCTATCCCTTCCGCCACGCCGTGGCGCTGCAGCAGAAAGCGCGCATGCGCAGCAATGAGACGCACTATATAGACCACCCCCTGCTGGGCGTGGTCATCCGTTTCACCCCCGCAAGCGCGGAAGAGCTGGCGGCGATCGCCGCCCAGCAACCTGCCCTGTCCGGGACTCAGGCCCCGTAACGGTCCTGCAGCAGGGCCCGTAGCAGGGTTCGCACCACCGCCGCCTCCCGCGCCAGCGTGGCGCGCATCATCTGCAGGGAAATGGGCCCCTCCCCAAGGCCGGCGGCGGGGTTGACCACCATGCACACCGAGGCATAGGCCAGCCCCAGTTCCCGGGCCAGTGAGGCCTCCGGCATGCCGGTCATCCCTACCACGTCGCAGCCGTCGCGCGCCATGCGCTTAATCTCCGCCGCGGTTTCCAGGCGCGGCCCCTGGGTGACCCCTTGCACCGCGCTGCTCGCACAGGGAACACCAGCACCGGCCGCGGCCGCCAGCAGGGCGGCGCGCAGGTCGGGATCATAGGGCTCGGTGAAATCGATATGCCGCAGGGCGCCTTCGCTGCCATCGTCGACAGTGTGCTCGCGCCCCCAGGTATAGTCGATGAGTTGGTCGGGAATGACCAGCCGCCCCGGCAGCATGCCGGCCGCAATGCCACCCACGGCATTGATGGCGACGATATCCGTGGCGCCCAGCGCCTGCAGCGCCCACAGATTGGCCCGGTAGTTGATCAGGTGCGGCGGAATCATGGCTGGGCTGCCATGGCGCTGCAGGAACAACAGCGCAACGCCCCCCAGGCGGCCCTCCTGGATAGCGCGGGAGGGCCGGCCGTAGGGCGTTTCCAGTGTATGCGCTGCGACGATATCCAGGCCTTCCAGCTCGTCCACGCCGGTGCCACCAATAATCGCCAGCCGGGTCATGGGCTGGGCTCCGGCGCCGTTTGCTCCACATGCAGCGTGCGGGTGGGAAAGGCCACGTCCGCGTTGTTATCGTGAATAATGGCGAGCACTTTCAGCAGCACGTCCTGCTTGACCTTGTGGAACTCCACCCAGTTGGTGGTGCGGGTAAACGTGTAAATGAAGAAATCCAGGGACGAGGGCCCGAAGGCCACGAAGTTGACGATCAGGGTGCGCTCGAGATCGATGTCCGGGTGCTGCTCCAGCATGGTCCTGACCTGCTCCACGATAGCCGCCATGGCCGCCGCGTCCTGGTAACGGATGCCTATGGTTTCGTAGATACGGCGATTGAACATGCGCGAGGGGTTTTCCACCGAGATCTGGCTGAAGGTGGCATTGGGCACATACAGCGGGCGCTGGTCGAAGGTGCGTATGCGCGTCAGGCGCCAGCCTATGTCCTCCACCGTACCCTCGATCTGCTTGTCGGGAGAGCGTATCCAGTCGCCGATGGTGAAGGGGCGGTCCAGGTAAATACTGAGGCTGCCAAAGAAATTGGCCAGCAGGTCCTTGGCGGCAAAGCCCACCGCGATGCCGCCTATGCCCCCAAAAGCCAGCAGCCCGGAAACGGAGACCCCCAGGGTTTGCAGCACCATGAGCGCAGCTATCATCCACAGGGTGATGCGGGCGAGTTTGGATGTGGCCCGCACGGTGGCCTTGTCGGTGGAGGCGGTCAGGTCGCGCTTGTGGTCCAGCAGCTCCTGCTCCACGCCGGCGATCAGCCGGTGCAGGAACCAGGCGAACAGCGACACCATACCGGTGTAGTAAACCTGCTGCGGGGCCTTTGCCAGCAGGGGTACCATGCGCTGGATTTCCAGTGCCAGGGACAGCACCACCAGCCACAGCAGCAGGCCCAGGGGCCGCTCCAGGGCGGTGATGATCACATCGTCCCAGCGCTGTTCGCTGAGGCGGGCGATGCGGTGCAGCCGCCGGAAAAAGAATCCCAGCGCCAGGTGCGCGACCGCACCCAGCACCACCAGGGCGGCCAGCGTAAGCAGTTGCGCCTCGACGCTACCGAAGTCGGCGCCCTGGGTCAGCAGCTGTTCAAAGCGATTCATGGGCGGGTGGGACTCCGGTCGTTTTGGCTGTCGGCAAGTAGCCGCTTAGACAGTTTTTTCATGTCAAGAGCGACAGGTTAGCAAGGAATGAGTATATAAAGGGCATCGCCAACTTAAGTCAACTCTGGAAAGCCCCCGCAACTGCTTGATCGCGGTACAAAACATTTTTGTTACAAAACGCGGTAATTTGCAGCGTTATTCTTATGCCGTTCTCACATAATGGACAGCGCATGACAGCGTGATATGTTGACCTGACAAACCCGTTTACAGGACAGCGAAACATGAAAATGCTGACTCCCCTCATCGGTGAGTGGTACAAGGATACCGAGTCCGAGGCACTGTTCGAGGTCGTCGACTGGGACCCCTCGACCCTGACCATAGAGCTGCAGTACCTGGACGGTGAGGTCGCGGAATACGACCTCGACGGCTGGCGCGAACTGCACCTGCAAAAAGTGGCCGCTCCCGAGGATTGGCGCAATCCCTTCGAGCTGGATGATGAGGATATGCTGGATCCAGATCTCCCCTATCATCCCGAGGAGTGGAACAGCCCCCTCAATTTCATGGAGCCGGACACCATGTACGGCGTGGAAGACTACTGAGCCGGAGGCCGGTCCTCCCCTCCCGACTCCCCTCCCCCCGCGGCGCCTGACTGCCTGCTGACGCCGCTTGTGCCCGCAACCATACACTGTATATAATCACAGCACCTGTATAAATAACCAGATGGTGCCCGTGATGGAAAAGCTCACTGCGCGACAACAGCAAGTGCTGGACCTCGTACGCCAGCATATCGACCAGACCGGCTATCCCCCCACCCGGGCCGATATCGCCAGGGAATTGGGATTCAAGTCCGCCAACGCGGCGGAAGAGCATCTCAAGGCCCTGGCGCGCAAGGGCGCGATCGAGATGATCGCCGGCGCCTCACGGGGCATACGGCTGCCCGAGAGCGCGGGCATACCCATTGTCGGCCGGGTGGCGGCGGGCAACCCGGTGCTGGCCCAGCAGCATATAGAAGACTACTGCGACCTGGCGCCCTCGTTTTTCAAACCCCGGGCGGATTATTTCCTGACGGTGCAGGGCGACAGCATGATCGAGATCGGGATATTCGATGGCGACCTGCTGGCAGTGCACAGCACCCCGGTGGCCGACAATGGCGACATCGTGGTGGCGCGCATCGACGACGAGGTCACGGTCAAGCGCCTGCACCGGACCCGCCAGAAACACCTGCTGGAACTGCTGCCGGAAAACAGCAGCTACGAGCCGATAAAAGTGGATTTGCGCGAACAGTCCTTCGCCATCGAAGGTGTCAGCGTGGGTGTACTGCGCCGGGGCAACTGAGCCCGCGGCCGTGATCAGTGCAGAATGCGGACGGTAGCGGACGGCGCAGCGCTGTCGGCTTCCGCCTCGGCCTGCTCGGCGATGGCCGCGGCCGCCTGGATGCCGGCCTGAATCATCGCCTTGGCAACTTCAAGCCCGTTATCCATCAGGTAAATGCGTGTTTCATCAGAAAAGCGGATGGTAACCAGCGGTTCCGCAGCGTCATCCGCCCTTTGCAGGACAATCTCACCGTCTCCGAGATCGACGATCTCCAGTAAAGATGCAGGCATTCAATAAACCTCTGTTTGCTGCATGTGAGAGGCCAGTCTAACAGCCCGGGCCGCGCGCGACCACCCGCGCCTGCAGCGGGTCTAGTATTCGTCCAGGGAGTCGCCCATGCGTTCAAACAGCGCCCCCAGCTTTGCCAGCCAGTCCCGGGCCTCCGCGGGGCCGGGCACTGCCGCCGTCGCGACCACGAGGTTGTCGCGGGCAACAGGCTGCGGGGCGGCGAGCGGCTGTGCGTCGGCCAGCATGTCCGCCAGCCAGCCACCGGACTCCAGCTGGGACAGTTCCCGGATCTCACCCGGCACCGCCTTGCCCTCGGGAACCGGCGGCAACTCGGCGCTGCTGGCCGGGGGCCGCTCGGGCAGCCGGTCCGACTGGGCGGCAGCCAGCAGGAACCAGCCGTAGGCCTGGCCCAGGTGCAGTTGGACAGCCGGCAAAAAGGCCTGGCTGACGACCCTGGCAGGGAGTTCCTGCCGGTCCAGGGCCTCGTCCCAGGCATCCAGCAGGATACGGGCCAGGTACAGGGACTGGTTGGCCCTGCCCCGGGCGGCACTCATTTCTTCTTGCGCCGGGCGGGCGCCTTGCTCTTGGCTTTGGCAGCGGGTTGTTCCACCTGCCACTTGCCGCCCTGGTAAAACGCCTTCCAGCCGGTGGCCTTGCCATCGACCTCGGTCATCACGTACTGCTCCTTGGTCTTGCGGCTGAAGCGCACCTGTGTGCGATTGCCGTCGGGGTCGGCTACCGGCGCACAGAACAGGAAGCTGTACTTGGGATCGATCTCATCCTTGTGGGGCAGCAACTCGTCGAGGTACGGCGCGCGGGTCTCGCGGTTGCGCGGGAACTGGCTGGCGGCGAGGAACAAGCCGGCGGCGCCATCGCGCAGGATATAGTGGTCCTCCACTTTCTGGCACGCCAGCTCGGGCATGGGCACCGGGTCCATCTTGGGCGGCGCCGCCTCGCCGTTGCGCAACAGCTTGCGGGTGTTCTTGCAGTCTTCGGCGGTACAGCCGAAGTACTTGCCGAAGCGGCCGGTCTTGAGCTGCATATCGGCGCCGCACTTGTCGCACTCAATAACCGGGCCGTCATAGCCCTTGATCTTGAACTTGCCTGTTTCCACCTCATAACCCGGGCAGTCGGGATTGTTGCCGCAGACGTGCAGTTTGCGCGACTCATCGATCAGGTAACTGTCCATGGCGGTATTGCACAGCGAACAGCGGTGGCGGGCGATCAGCAGCCTGGACTCGGCCTCGTCGTCCGCGTCCTCGCGGATGGCCTCGTCCCCCGGGGTGAGGTTGATGGTGTTCTTGCAGCGCTCCTTGGGCGGCAGCGCGTAACCGGAACAGCCCAGGAACACCCCCGTACTGGCGGTGCGAATCTGCATGGGTCGGCCGCACTTGCTGCAGGGTATATCGGTCGGCGTCGGTTCGTTGGGCTGCATGCCCCTGGGCTCGGGTTCCTCGGCCATTTCCAGCAGCCCGGTGAACTCGCCGTAGAAACGGTCCAGCAATTCCCGCCAGTCCAGCTTGCCCTGGGCCACCTCGTCCAGGTGCGCCTCCATGGAGGCGGTGAAGCCGTAATCCAGCAGCTCGGTAAAACTCTTCTGCAGGCGCTGGGTGACGATTTCACCCATTTTCTCGGCGTAGAAACGCTTGTTCTCCAGCCGTACATAGCCGCGGTCCTGGATGGTGGAGATGATGGAGGCGTAGGTGGAGGGCCGGCCGATGCCGCGCTTCTCCAGTTCCCGCACCAGGCTGGCCTCGCCGTAGCGCGGCGTGGGCTTGGTAAAATGCTGGGCCGGGTCGAGCTTTTCCAGGGTCAGGGCATCGCCTTCCTTCATATCCGGCAGCACGCTGTCGTCGCCCTTGCGGCCCGCCGGGGCCTGTACCCGGGTATAGCCATCAAAGACCACGATCCGGCCCTTGGCGTTGAGCTCGTAGTCGCCGGCGCTGACGGTGACCACCGTGGAGAGATATTGCGCGTCGGGCATCTGGCAGGCGACGAACTGGCGCCAGATCAGCTCATAGAGGCGCTCTGCATCGCGCTCCATGCCCTGCAGGGCGCTCTGGGACACTGTCACGTCCGAGGGGCGGATGGCCTCGTGGGCCTCCTGGGCGCCCTCCTTGGAGGAGTACAGCCTGGGCGCTTCGGGCAGGTATTTGGCCGGGAACTGCTTGCCGATGTAGTCGCGACAGGCCGCCACCGCCTCGGCGCTGAGGTTGGTGGAATCGGTTCGCATATAGGTGATATAGCCCGCCTCGTAAAGACGCTGGGCCATCATCATGGTCTTCTTGACGCTGAAACCCAGGCGAGTGCTGGCCGCCTGCTGCAGGGTGGAGGTTATGAAAGGCGCCCCGGGTTTGGAGCGGGTGGGCTTGTCCTCGCGCTTGCTGACCACATAGGGCAGCCGCTGCAGTGCATCGGTGGCGACTTTGGTGGCCTCGGCGCTGTTGGGGCGGAATTCCTCCCCGCCCTGCTTGCGCACCTGGAAGCGCACCGTATCGGGCCGGGCGGTGGCCAGGTCAGCGTGCACCTCCCAGTACTCCTCCGGCACGAAGGCGTGGATTTCGCGCTCGCGCTCCACGATCAGGCGCACCGCCACCGACTGCACCCGCCCCGCGGACAGCCCCCGGGCCACCTTGGCCCACAGCAGCGGCGACACCATGTAGCCCACCACCCGGTCGAGAAAGCGGCGGGCCTGCTGCGCGTTGACCCTGTTCTGGTCCAGGTCGGATGGTTGCTCGAAAGCCTCGGTGATGGCTTTTTTAGTGATTTCGTTGAACACCACGCGCTGGTAGCGACTGTCGTCGCCGCCGATGGCCTCACGCAGGTGCCAGGCGATGGCCTCCCCCTCGCGGTCAAGGTCGGTCGCGAGGTAGATCGCGTCGGCGCTGGCGGCGAGCTTCTTAAGCTCGCTCACCACTTTCTCCTTGCCCGGGAGAATCTGGTAATTGGCCTTCCATCCATGCTCCGGGTCGATACCCATACGCCGGATCAACTGGTCCCTGGACTTCTGCTTGCGGTATTCGGCCTTTTTTTCCGGGGCCATCTTGCGGGTCTTGGCGGCCTGGGCGGCGCGCTCCTTGGGATCCACACCGGTGCCGCTGCCGGCGGTCGGCAGGTCGCGGATATGACCCACGCTGGACTTGACGATAAAGTCCGGACCCAGGTACTTGTTGATGGTTTTCGCCTTGGCTGGCGATTCGACGATGACTAGTGACTTACCCATAGATTCCTTTACTGCCCACCCGGTCTGGTGAATGGACCGGCGCTCGCGGCCAGTGAAAAGGTGGCATATATAGTGTGCCTGCCCCACCGGGTCAAGCGAATTCCCGGATTCGACTGCGCCGCCTACCCGCGCAACTGGCCCGACCAGGCCTCCAGAGCCTGCCTGATCTGCTCCACAACCTCAACCCCGCCCGACTCGCGCCAGTAGGCGCCGCAACTGTGCTCATCGGCACTGGCGGCCAGCACCTGGGGGGGCAGTTCCCGCAGGGCGGCGGGGATACCCGTGCTGCGCTCCAACGCCCGCCAGGCCTCGCCCTCGCGCAGCCAGGCCTGGGAACTGGCGCTCTTTTGCCGCGAGGCCGGCAGGCGTCGCCCGTAGTAGATAGTCTGGTTGCCCGCGGGTTCCCGGGGTCTGCCCGGCGGCTGCCCGGGCAGACCGCGAAATTCCACGAACAGGCCGTGCACAGCCGCGTACTCGCGCAGGCGCGCGATCTCCCGCTGGCGCTTGCTGGGCACGAAATGCGACAGGGGCGCCAGCGCCAGGGCGATTACAAATATGATCAGCAGATAAGTCATGTCCATGTTCCGAGCCCCCAGGCGTCACCGGGGTCGCCCCCGGCAATCCCCGCGGGTACATTACCCTGCGCCCATTCTATGCTATAACTGCCCCAGTTATTTTCACCCGATGTGGAGTACCGACATGTCCGACTACCAGAAAATCCTCGTTGCCATAGACCTGAGCGAGGATTCCGCGATGATCTTCCAGCGGGCTCGCGCTGTCGCCAGCGGCACCACTGCCCAGTTGCACCTGATCCACGTCATCGAGCCCCTGAGCTTCGCCTACGGCGGCGATATTCCCATGGATTTCTCCGGTATCCAGGACGAGATTTACCAGCAGGCCAGCCAGCAGCTGGAACGCTTCGGCACGGCCCACGGCGTCGACGCCGAACACCGCCATCTGGTCATGGGCCGGCCGGAAGTCGAAATCCACGCCCTGGCCACTGAACTCGATGCCGACCTCATCGTGGTGGGCAGCCACGGGCGCCACGGCCTGGCGCTGCTGATGGGTTCTACCGCCAACGGCGTGCTGCACGGCGCCAAACGCGACGTGCTGGCCGTGCGCGTGGGCGGCAAGGATTAGCCACTGCAAAACACCCGCAGCTGCTCGGGGGTAAACGGCCAGTCCAACTCCCGGCCCCGGGGATCGGCGAGTACCGGAATACGCACCCCATAGCGCCGGAACAGCTCATCCGACTCGCTGATATCCACCTTGGTGTACTCGAAATCCGCAGCCGCACACAGCGGCTGCAGCATATCTTCCGCCAGCTCGCAGAGATGACAGGCCGACGTACCGTACAGGGTGAAGCGGCCGCTATCAGCAGACGTCTGTTGCATGGTGGGGGGCGCCTCCGAAACAAAAAAACCGCAGCGCGACTGGCGCTGACTTGAACTGATCTGATCGCTGGCGTTACCATAACGCCAAGTACAATAAATTATACTCGTATCGGGTGACGCGGCCCAGCCCGCCCAGCCCGCCTACAGCGTTACCGGAGTAATACAGTGGCACTTTTCTCCCAACCTACCGCCCGGGCACTGGCCATCCTGGACCTGCTCATGGCCAACCCTACCCAGGCCTTCGGGCTCACCGAAATGACCCGGCGCCTCAACCTCAACAAGGCCACCTGCCACGCCATCCTCACCACCATGGCGAACTACGGGTTCCTGGTGCAACATCCCAAGACCAAGGCCTACCGGCTGGGCCCGTCCATCATCGCCGCCGGCAACGCCGCCTTCGCCCAGTTTCCGGTACTGGAATATGCGCGCCCCGAGCTGGAGGCCCTGCAAAACGAACTGGCGGTGGGCTTCGCGGTCACCGGGCGCTCCAAGTTACACCAGGTATTGCTGGCCATGTACGGCAACGCCACCCCCCTGCTGGACTCCTTCCAGCTGGGGCTGCGCCTGCCCAACACCGCGCCGGTGGCCGCCTGTTTTGCCTCGTTCTCGCCCGCCCGTGAGCTGGAAGCCTGGCTCAGTCGCGCCCACGAGGCCCGCGGCGGTTACGACGAGAAACTCGACCAGAAGCTGCGGGTGGCAGCTATCGGCATTCGCGCCCGGGGCTACGAGATCACCCTGAAAACCCGCGCCGAGGAAAAACTGACCGTCGAACTGAATCGTATCCACAACGCCTGGAGCCTGGACGCCCTGGAAGCGGCGGCCAACCAGTTCCAGTACGACCTGTGTGACGAGTTCTACCACCTGGACCGGGTCGATCCCAAGGGGCGCTACGAGGTGAGCACCATCTCGGTGCCGGTGTTCGTGCTCAAGGAGATCCCGGTCATGTGCTTTGTCGCCGGCTCCATCCACAAGCCCATCAGCGGCGCGCAAATCGAGGAGATCGCGGCGCGCATGCAACAGTCAGCCGACCGCGTGACCCGGCTGGCCACCGGCCGGGAGTCGGTCGCCTGAACGCAAGCGGCCAATCTCCCTTGGAGGACAGCCCCCAGTACCGGGCCCGCAAGGCCCGCTTCAGCAAAATGCTGACGGTGTACGGCCGCAAACCGGCGCTGGAAGCGCTGCGCGACCCCGCCCTGCAATGCCACGCCCTGCACCTGGCGGACAACAACCGCGAAGGCGGCATTGTCGCCGAGTTGCAACAACTTGCAGAGGGGCGCGGCGTGCCGGTACAGCGACACAGTCGCGCCGCCCTGGCGCGCATTTCCAAAAACGGCAAACAGGACCAGGGCGTGGCGGTGGATATCGCCTGCCCCGCGTTCCAGACCCTGGATGACTTCCTGCCCCGGCTGGCCCGGGAGCGCTCCCTGCGCCTGCTGGCGCTGGACGGCATCAGCAACCCCGCAAACCTGGGTATGATCGTGCGCTCGGCCTGCGCCGGCGGCATCGACGCCATCCTGTGGTCGGCCCGCGGCAACGCGGCCCTGGGGCCGCTGGTGGTCAAGGCCAGCGCCGGCACCCTGTACCGGGCGCCGCTGGTGATCTGCCCTGAGTTGCCGGCGGCATTGCGGGCCTGTGGCGACGCCGGTACCGCCATCTGCATCCTGGCGGCCGATGGCGAGGCGTCGGTATTCGACTACCGGCCCACCGGCAACAGCGTGTTTGTGCTGGGCAATGAAACCGAGGGCGTAAGCCCCGCGGTGCGCCAACTCGCGGGCACCAGCCTGTACATCCCCATGGCCAACGGGGTGGAGTCATTGAACGTGGCGGTGACCGCCTCCCTGATCGCCTATGCGGGCGAACTGGGGAGGAATCACTTGGACAGGTAGGCCATACCCTCTTCCAGCCCCTTGAGCGTCAGGGGGTACATATGCCCCTCCATGAGCTTGTGGGTGATCGCCACGGACTGGGTGTACTGCCACTCCTCCTCCGGCAGCGGGTTGATCCAGATGACCTTGTCGTAGACTTCCTGCAGGCGCCGCATCCACACCTCGCCCGATTCCTCGTTCCAGTGTTCCACCGAACCACCGGGCTGCATGATCTCGTAGGGCGACATGGCCGCATCGCCCACGAATATCACCTTGTAGTCATGGCTGTACTTGTGCAGCACGTCCAGCAGCGGGGTGCGCTCGTTGTGGCGGCGAAAGTTGTTCTTCCACACGCTCTCGTACAGGAAATTGTGGAAGTAGAAGTACTCCATGTGCTTGAACTCGGTGCGGGCGGCGGAGAACAGCTCCTCGCAGACCCGCACGTGGGGATCCATGGAACCACCCACGTCAAAGAACAGCAGCACCTTCACCGCGTTGTGCCGCTCCGGCACCATTTTGATATCCAGCAGGCCGGCATTGCGGGCCGTGGAGCTGATGGTATCGTCCAGGTCCAGTTCGTCGGCGGCGCCGGTACGGGCGAACTTGCGCAGCCGGCGCATGGCGATCTTGATGTTGCGGGTACCCAGTTCGACACTGTCATCGAGGTTCTTGAAGTCGCGCTTCTCCCAGACCTTGACCGCCTTCTTGTTGCGGCCGTTGGGCCCTACCCGGATACCCTCGGGGTGGTAGCCCTCCTGGCCGAAGGGTGAGGTGCCGCCGGTGCCTATCCACTTGTTGCCGCCCTGGTGGCGCTTCTTCTGCTCCTCCAGGCGCTTCTTGAACTCCTCGATCAGCTTTTCCAGGCCGCCCAGGGACTCGATCTTGGCCTTGTCCTCCTCGGACAGGCTCTTCATGAACTCCGACCGCAGCCAGTCGTCCGGAATGAGCGCCTCGATCACATCATCCAGCGCCTCCAGTTCCTGGAAATGCAGGCCGAAGGCGCGGTCGAAACGGTCGAAATACTTCTCGTCCTTGACCATGCAGGTACGGCTGAAATAGTAGAACTCGTCCATGTTGCCAAAGGCGATATGGCGTTTCAGGCCCTCCAGCAGATCCAGCAGCTCCCGGGTGGTGACGGGCACCCCCGCATCTCGCAGGCCGTGGAAGAAATTGATCAGCATGACGCTTACGCGGGACTCCCGCCGGTGCATGAAGGCCAGCCGCTCCAGCAGGTGCACATCCTGCTCGTTCTTCAGCAGCGCACCGTACAGCGGCGGAATCGCCTTGCTCTGGTCGCGGTTCTTGAGAATGTCGTCGGGAATATCGTCCGCCATCAGCAGCTTCAGCCAGTCGATCAATTCCGAGGTGGAGGGCTTCTTCTTCAGTCCGGGAATGGAGCGCACATCGAAAAAGACTTCCATGGCCTCCTGTACCAGCTCTTTGGTGATGTCCGGGTAGTGCACGGCGACGATCTCGCGCATGGTATCCCGGTCCGGGAAATTGATGAAGTGGAAGAAACAGCGGCGCAGGAAGGCGTCCGGCAGTTCTTTTTCGTTGTTGCTGGTGATAATGATGATGGGCCGGTGCCTGGCCTTGATGGTCTGCCCGGTCTCGTAGACGAAGAACTCCATGCGATCGAGCTCGACCAGCAGATCGTTGGGAAACTCGATGTCGGCCTTGTCCACCTCGTCGATCAGCAGCACCACCTGCTCCTCCGAGTCGAACGCCTCCCACAGCTTGCCTTTCTTGATGTAGTTGGCGATGTCGTGGACCTTCTCGTCGCCCAGCTGCGAATCGCGCAGGCGCGATACGGCGTCGTACTCGTACAGGCCCTGCTGGGCCTTGGTGGTGGACTTGATGTGCCACTGTATCAGGCGCTTGCCCAGACCCAGGGCCACCTCCTCCGCCAGCATGGTCTTGCCGGTACCGGGCTCGCCCTTGATCAGCAGCGGGCGCTCCAGGGTTACCGCGGCGTTGACCGCCATGCGCAGGTCATCGGTGGCAACGTAACGTTCAGTTCCTTCAAATTTCATAGTCTGTAAATCACTCTGGTTCTGGAATAAAGCGGGACAGGGTACCGACTGGCCGGGGCCTAATCAAGAAGCCCTGCGGAAGATCGTCAGGCGCAGCAACAGCGCCAGCACCACGGCTGCGGTCAGGGTCAGGGCCAGGGGGCGCAGCGCGTGCATGGCGCCGCCCGGGCCCTCCAGGGCCAACTGGAAACCGGCCACAATCAGGGCCGGGGCCAGGGTGGTAACCCCCTCGCGGGGAAAGGCCGGGGTGAGCAGCAAGGCCGCCGCCAGCAGTACCAGCAGGGCTACGGTGCTGGATCGCCAGTACTTGCGCAGCCAGAATGCCAGGTACAGCAACATGGCCAGGCCGGCGCCGAGATAGGCATAGAGCGCCGCCAGGTAAGAACTCTCGCTTAACACAATGCTCTCCTATTCTACCCAGTGCACGATGTGTTCATCGTAGCCGTCGGGATGGACAAATTCATCGGAAATACAGCGACCGCGTATGGATATCCCGGCCCGGTGTACCGAGTCGGGATCGCCACTGACCAGCGGGTGCCAGGGCGCCAGCGGCAGGCCCTGGGCCCGCATGCGATAGGCGCAGGTGACGGGCAGCCACTCCAGCGAGCCGACGCTGGAGGCGTCCAGGCGGATACAGTTTTCCACCAGTACCGAGCGGTTCGGGTAGTCACTGCAGCGGCAGGTCTGCTCGTCCAGGTAGCGGCAGCGCACCCGGGTATAGAAAATCTCCCCATCGTCCTCGTCTTCCAGCTTGTGCAGGCAACAGCGGGCGCAACCGTCGCACAGCGCCTCCCACTGCCGCGCATCCAGTTCCGCGAGCGGCTTGTCGTTCCACCAGTCAGTCACGGTCGCCCTTCCCGGCCAGGACGTCCGCCACGCTGGGCGGCATTTGCAGGTAGAAACCCTGCTCGCCGATCTGCGCCAGTACCTGCGCCGCATCCGCCCGGGCCAGTTTGCGCCCGGGTTCCAGCAGCATGCTCAGCACCGGCTGTGGCTCGCCGAAGGTGGCCAACAGGCTCTCGGGCACACCCTCCAGCGCCCGCTTTTTGTCCACGTACAGGTACATCTCGGCTTTGCGGGGACTGCGGTATACCTGCACCAGGCGCCTCACGACCCGCCTCCCTGCAGGCTGGCTCGCAGGGGCTCCAGCACTATTTCCCGCCGCCACCCCTGCCAGTGTGGCGGCTGCTCCACGGGCTCGCCACGGGACTCGCGCAGCAGCAATTCGTAGTCCCTGCTCTGCAACAGGGCCTCGGGTGCCGCGCCCAGGCGCCGGGCAATATCGCCCACCTGCGCCTTGAGCCGTTTCAGGCGCTGGCGTTGCTGGGCATTGAGCGGGCCCGGCAGGCGCGGGGGTAAATCCGCCTCGGCCACCTCGCGCTGCGCCGCCAGCACCTGCAGGATGGCATCGCCATCGCGGCGCAGGGAGGACGCCGGCAGCTCCACCCGGGCCTTGAGCTCGTCCGCGTTGCCGGGGCCTGTCTGCGCCAGCTGCAGGCAGGCGGCGTCGTCTATGATCCAGCCGCGGGGCTTGTCGCGGCTGCGCGCGGTCCGCTCGCGCCACTCACACACCGCCAACAGGGCGCCCAGCTGGCGCCGGTCCAGTTTCCAGGCGGTCTTGATCCGTTTCAGGTAATCCATGCCGGGCGCGCGGTAGACGGCCAGGGTATCGCGCCCGTCAGCCAGCACCCAGTCCTCCTTGCCCTGCTCCAGGCAGCGCTCGTGCAGGTGCTGCCAGACCGGCAGCAACCAGGCGACATCCTGGGCCGCATATTCGCACTGGGAGTCGGTCAGCGGGCGCTGCAACCAGTCGGAACGGGTCTCGCCCTTGGGCAGGTCCACGTCGCAGACCAGCTTGACCAGGCCGCTGTAGCCCAGCCCAAACCCCATATCCAGCAGCGCCGCCGCCCGCTGGGTATCGAACAGCGGCTCGGGCAGCACGCCCAGCCAGCGCTGGAACACTTCCAGGTCCTCACTGGCGGAGTGCAGCACCTTGGTGATCGCAGGGTTGACCAGCAGGTCCGCCAGTGGTGTGGTGTCGGAAATGGCCAGCGGATCGACCAGCAGGGCCTCGTCACCAAAGCACAGCTGCACCAGCGCGACCTGGGGAAAAAACGTATTGCGGCGCATGAACTCGGTATCCACCGCCACTGCGGGGCTACCCGCCACTGCCTCCAGGGCGCCGCGCAGGGCAGCATCGGACTCTATCAAATGCCACTGCATGGGGTGTACCTCGTCATCGGGCGACCGGCCTGCGGCCGGAAAGGGCGTGCGCCAGGGTGGAGCCGTCCACGTACTCCAGTTCGCCGCCCAGGGGTACCCCGTGGGCGATACGCGTCACGTTGACGCCCTCGTTCTGCAGCATGTCCGTCAGGTAATAGGCCGTCGCCTCCCCCTCCACCGTGGGGTTGGTGGCGAGAATCACCTCGACGACTTCCTCGTCCACTATGCGCTGGTGGAACACGTCCAGGCCGAGTTCCTCCGGCCCGATGCCGTCTATGGGCGACAGGTGCCCCATCAGCACGAAATAATGCCCCAGGAATCCGCCGCTCTCCTCTATGGCCAGCACATCGGCCGGTGTTTCCACCACGCAGATCACGCTGCTGTCGCGCCGGGGGTCACCGCACACCTCGCAGACCTCCAGCTCGGTGAAATTGCGGCAGCGGCTGCAGTGGTCGATGCGCTCCACCGCGGTCTGCAGGGCCAGCGCCAGCGCGCTGGCGCCCTCGCGGTCGCGCTCCAGCAGGTGCAGGCTCATGCGCTGGGCCGACTTGGGGCCCACGCCGGGCAGGCAGCGCAGGGCCTCGATCAAATCTTGCAGGGAGGGACTGAATTTCATGGGTGCTGCAGGCCGCTCAGAAGGGCAGCTTCATGCCCGCGGGCAGGTTGAGGCCGGAAGCCAGGCCGGCCATGGCATCGCGGTTGTGGGCCTCGACCTTGCGCACGGCGTCGTTGACCGCAGCCGCCAGCAGGTCTTCGAGCACTTCCTTGTCCTCGCTGAGCACGGCGTCATCGATGGACACCCGCTTGACGTCGTGACGGCCGGTCATCACCACCTTGACCAGGCCGGCGCCCGCCTCACCCTGCACCTCGGCCCGGGCCAGCTCCTCCTGGGCCTTCTGCATATCGGCCTGCATTTTCTGGGCCTGCTGCATGAGGTCTGAAATACTTCCTTTCATGGCTGTTTCCTATGAATCGACTGGAACAATAGACGCGCGATCGAGTTCGCCGTCAAAGCGGTTGATCAGGTCCCGCAGCACCGGGTCCGCCTCCAGTGAGGCCACAGCGGACTGTTGCCGCTCCCGCGCCTGCCGCTGCTGCACCTGTACCGGCGTCTCCGCCTGCAGCTCTCCGGGCTCTATCTCGACCGAGAGGGAGCGCCCCAGCTTTTGCTCCAGGGCTTTTTTGATCTGTTCAAGGTGCCCGCTGTTGTAAAGCGACACGTTGGCGGGATCGAGCACAAACTGCAGGCTGTCGCCGTCAACGCTGCGCAACTCGCAGTTACTGGCTATGTTATACACAATTCCCCGCAGGCCCAACTGCTCCAGCAGCGCGGGCCAACCCTGGGGCGACAGGTCCACCGCCCTGTCGCTGCCCTGGACCACTGCCGTCGGGCCAGCGGGACGTGCGGATATGGCGGGAGCCGGGGCAGCCGGCTCCCTAGGGGGCTTTTTTCCCTGGGGGTCGACCTCCCGGGCGACATCGCTGGTGGCCGGCAAGGTGGCAGGCACCTCCTGCAGGTCGACCGCTGCATCGATGACCGCCGCCGGTCGAAACGCGACCATGCGCAGCAGGATCATCTCGAATCCGCTGCGGGGATCGGCGGCAAAGGCGATATCGCGCTTGCCGTTGAGGGCGATCTGGTAGAACAGCTGGGTGTCCTCGGCGGTCATGGCCGCGGCCAGGCCGCTGATCCGCTCGGCATCGCCCCAGCTGTTATCGATTGCCGCCGGTACCACCTGGGCCACCGCCACCCGGTGCAGCATGGAAATCAGCTCGTCCAGGCTGCCCTCGAAATCCGGCGCGTGCTCGGCCATGTGGGCGACCCGCTGCAGCAGGGCCGCGGCATCGCCGGCCGCCAGCGCATCCAGCAATTCATATACGAAGCCCAGGTCGACGCTGCCCAGCATACTGCGCACATCGGCCTCGGAGAGCTTGCCGGAGCCGAAGGCGATGGCCTGATCGGTGAGACTGAGGGCATCGCGCATACTGCCCGCGGCGGCCCGGCCCAGCAGGTAAAGGGCCGGTTCCTCGAAGCTGACCATCTCCTGCTCGAGCACGTTGCGCAGGTGGCCGACGATCTGCTCCGGGGGCATATTCTTGAGATTGAACTGCAGGCAGCGGGACAGGATGGTCACCGGCAGTTTCTGGGGGTCCGTGGTCGCCAGCAGGAACTTCACGTGGGGCGGCGGCTCTTCCAGGGTCTTCAGCAGGGCATTGAAGCTGTGGGCGGACAGCATATGCACCTCGTCGATCAGATACACCTTGTAACGCGACCGGGTGGGCGCATACTGGACGTTTTCCAGCAGCTCCCGGGTGTCCTCCACCTTGGTGCGCGAGGCGGCGTCCACTTCCAGCAGGTCGACGCTGCGCCCCTCGGCGATCTCCAGGCAGGACGAGCACTGGCCGCAGGGCTCCGAGCTCACCCCGGTTTCGCAATTGAGGCACTTGGCCAGGATGCGGGCAATGGTGGTCTTGCCCACCCCGCGGGTGCCGGTGAACAGGTAGGCGTGGTGCAGGCGATCGTGATCCAGGGCGTTGACCAGGGCCTGCAGCACGTGCTCCTGGCCGACCATCTCGCGGAAGCTTTTCGGTCGCCACTTACGCGCCAACACCTGGTACGACATGAGGGGTTTTGCCTTGGGCTGATTAAAAGGGGTGACAGGATACACCAGCCGGAGGGCGACTCAAAACACGAACAGAGGATAGCGCTCAATACTGACTGGGCTTCAGCTTGCCCGCGGGCTATGCTTTACAGGCAGACACTCCCCTCTGGAGATAAAAGGATAAGCACCATGGCTGGTCACTTCACCGGCAAGCGGGTTTTCATCACCGGCGCAGGCTCCGGTATCGGCTACCAGACCGCCCTGGTGTTTGCCGAGGCTGGCGCCGACATCATCGCCACCGACATGAACGTGAGCGGTCTTGAACAACTCCGGCCCGAGGTCGAGAAACTGGGGCGCCAGTGCCTCACCCTGTGTCTTGATGTCACTGCTGAAGCGGCCTACCTGGCGCTGGTAGAGCAACTGGAAACAAGCGACATGGTGCCTGATATCGTGGTTAACAACGCGGGGCTGGGCATAATGGCACCCTTCCTGGAGACCACCACTGCCGACTGGGAGCTGACCCTGAATGTCAATGTCATCGGTGTTGCCCGTGGCTGTCGCCTGTTCGCCTCGCTCTGGCAGCGCCGTGACATGCCCGGTCACCTGGTCAATGTCTCCTCCATGGCCTCAATCTCCCCGCCTGCCAACCTGTCAGCCTACGTGGCCAGCAAGTACGCGGTGGAAGGACTTAGCGAGGTCCTGGCCATGGAATTCCTGGGGTCGGATATCACCATCAGCTGTCTGCATCCGGGTGTTATAAACACGGCCATCGTGCAGGACGCTGCGCGTATGAAAATGCCACCAAGCGAGATTGCGCGCCTGCAACGCCACTACGTGGAAAAGGGTGTTCATCCCCGTGTGGTTGCGCAAGATATCCTCGGGGGCGTACTGAATGGGAAGGGTACGATCCTGTCCGGCAAGGGTGTGCGCAATACCGCACTGTTGAAACGCTTGCTGCCGCGCAGGACCTTCCGCAAACTTTTGATTGAGGGGTCTCGCAAGATGGGTTACCTGCCACAGAAACAAGGTTGAGCGAATACAATATGCGGCCGGGCAAACGGCACTCGCGCAATGGTGGCGCGATTGTCGAATGCCCCCGCCCGAAGAGAGAGAAAAACCACCATGAATGAAGAACTCATCCTGTTTCGGGACAACGTCAGGCGCTTTATCGCCGCGGAAATCGCCCCCCACTATGAGCAGTGGGAGCAGGCGGAGATCTTTCCCCGCCAGCTGTGGCACAAACTGGGACAACAGGGCCTGCTGGGGGTGGACCTGCCCGAGGCCTATGGCGGCTTCGGCGCCAACTTCCTGTTTTCCATGGCGATTGTGGAGGAATTCAGCCACGCTAATTTCGGCTCCATCGGGGGCCCGATGACGGTGCACTCGGATATCGTCGCCCACTACATCCTCAACAACGGCACCGAGGCGCAAAAACAGCGCTACCTGCCGCGCATGATTGCCGGGGATTGTGTCGGAGCGGTGGCCATGACCGAACCCGGCGCGGGAAGCGACCTGCAGGCGGTGCGCACCACGGCCAGGCGCGACGGCGATCACTACCTTATCAACGGCTCGAAAACCTTTATCACCAACGGTCAGCACTGCGACATGGTAATCGTGGTCGCCCGTACCAACACGGAGGTCGCCGGCTCCCGGGGTACCAGCCTGTTCCTGGTGGACACCGATAGCCCGGGCTTCCAGCGCGGGCGCAACCTGGAAAAGATCGGCCTGCACGCCTCCGACACCTCGGAGCTGTTTTTCGAGGATGTACGCGTACCCACCACTGCCCTGCTGGGCGAGTTGGACCGGGGCTTTGCGGTATTGATGGGAGAGTTGCAGCGCGAACGCCTGTCGCTGGCAATCGGCGCCGTTGCCGCCGCCGAGGGCGTACTGGCCCAGACCATCGAGTACGTGAAGGAGCGCCAGGCCTTCGGCGCCCCCCTGGCGGCATTGCAAAACACCAAGTTCAAGCTGGCCGAAGCCGCCACCGACATCCGCGTGCACCGCGCCTTCGTGGACGAGTGCAAAACCCTGTTGATGACCGGTGAGCTGGATGTCGCCACCGCCAGCATGGCCAAGGTCGCCACCACCGAGATGCAGGGCCGGGTGGCCGACACCTGCCTGCAATTGCACGGCGGTTATGGTTTTATGCGCGAGTACGGTGTGTCCCGGGCCTTCGTGGACGCCCGGGTGCAACGCATCTACGGCGGCACCTCGGAAATCATGAAAGAACTGATCAGTCGCAGCCTGCTGGCCTGACGGAAACGGCCGTAAGTAAACCAGCATATTCCCAACCCAAGGAGAGCATACACATGACCCTCAGCAAGCAGGTTTTTCGTTCCGGGCCCTATGCGAAATTTATGGCCCAGGGCGTGAAAGTGGGCAATATCCTGTATTTGTCCGGCCAGGTAGGCATCGATGCAACCGGCAATATACCCGCCAGCATGGCCGAGCAAACAGTGCTTGCCTACGCGAATATACGCGCGGTGCTGAAGGAATTCGGCGCCGGTTTTGACAATATCGTCGACGAGACCTTCCTGGTGACCAGTGTCGAGGAGACCCACGAAAATCTCGAGGCCATTTACGGTGCCCGCGCCGAGGCCTATGGCGGCATCCCCGAGGTCACCCAGACCCTGATTGGCGTCGCCGGCCTGGTGTTGCCCCAGTTGAAACTCGAGATCAAGTGCATCGCGCACCTGTAGCGAATAAAGTGCCACGCAGCCCGAAGGGATATCCCCGGGGTCTGATCACTGGAGTCGTTAGCCCAACAGTAGTTAGTCTATTTGTTGCTAAGAATTTGGAGGCGACCCAGACAGCCACACCCCGGCACACGAGTCGGTAACTACCGTTGCTCCCTTCCGGGCCTGGCGGGGTTCACTACCTATCGTTGCGAGGGGACCGCCTGGATCACCATAGCGCCTGCGGCTAGCCGCAGAAGGCGCGTATTGTGAGGGAAAGACGATTGCGCTGCAAGCGCGGATAGCGCCCGGCGGCTGATCCGCCCCGCTCAGCCCCGCAGGCTGTCGACCAGGGCCTGCCAGCGCCCGACATCCGTGTCGTCGACATCGAGCAGTTCCAGGGCCGCAGTCCAGCCCGGGCCGGCATCGACGCGGGGAACGGGATGGCAGCCGGCCACTTCCGCCACCAGGTACAGTACGCAGCCGGTGCCGGGCAATTCCACGGCCAGCTGCAGGATGGCGCCTGTCGGCAGGGCATGTTCCAGGGCCAGGTCCAGCCCCTGCCTGCGGATGTACTCGCTGCGAACCCGGGTAAGGGTACCGGGTTTCTTGCTGCCGAACTCCGGGGCTACCAATTCGAGATAGACCGTGTTTTCCACGGCCAGTCCGGGCTGGCGCCGATAGCTGCGGCGCCGGTCCGGATCCTCGGCCTGCTGCACATCCAGGTCGTAGTTCCCGGGCCGCCACTGCTGTCCCTGCTCCCTGGCCTCGCGAACTTCATCCCTGAACCGGGAGCGCGAGGCCAGGATGTCGGCCACACCGCGGGTGATGACGATCAACAGCTCCCTGCCGCTGAGCTTGCGCAACTGGCGGCCGTAACGGTCGACGAACAGGTACTGGTCCTGCTCGCGCCTGTGGGCTGCCAGCAGGGCCAGCTCAACCTGCTCGTCATCCCGAAAGCCCACCCAGGTGCACCGGGGTATATGCAGGCTGCCGTCGCCCGGCGGATCCGACGGCGGGGGCTGTTTCCCGGCCTGGCTTGCGGGCTGGTCGCGGTAGCGACAGCAGACATATTCCCACTGTTCCTGCAGTTGCGCCGCCGCTTCCCGCTCATCCTCCAGCTGGCGGCGCTCCTGTTGCGCCTGTTCCAGCCGCGCCTGCTCGGCAGCCTCGCGCTGCTGGCGCTGGCGCTCGGCTTCCTGCTCTTCCAGACGCAGTTGCTCCAGCATGGCCTCCTTGCGCTGTTGCCGCTCCTGTTCCGCGCGCTCCTGCTCCGCCCGCTCCAGTTCCTGGCGCCTGTGCTCCTGCTCTGATTTGCTGCGCTGCTGTTCCCGCTGCCTGGCCTTCTGCGCCGCGACGCCAGTGAATTGTTCCAGGTCGTCCAGGGTCTCAATGCCCGCGCTGCGGGCCAGGCTCCTGCTGAAACTCGCCCCGGAGTCCAGCGGGGTCACCTTGCCTTTGGCTACCATCCCGGCAAAGTCAGCAAAGCTTTTTTGCAGCACCTTCATACCGGCCTGGTTTACGAACAGCAGCTGCTGTTCGTCTTCGTTGCGCAGCGACAGGGCCACCCGCAGCGAGGGGCTGCTCTCGGTATCCAGGATAAACCACTGGCCCTCCCGAAACGGGTCCAGGGCTGGGTACGCGGGAGCAGTACCAGTTGCTTCACTCACCTGGGGTATAGGTGCTACAGGCTCCAACTGCAGTTCCTGGGCGCGCAACAACTGCCGGTGAACTTGCTCGATCACCTCGACGGCATCATCGACCGCCGCGCGATCGTGCTGAAGACTGTAAAGGCCCGCACGCAGTTCCCTGGCCAGCTCGGCAATCAGCTCGAACAGGTGCTGGCGGCGACTGGCATCGCCCGCCCCATCGGCGGCGGCAGGTTGCAGCGACTCCAGCAGCCTGTTGGTCGTCGCCACCACCTGCGCCCACTCCGCGGATTGAGACCCGTACTTGAGCAGGGCCAGCTGGGCGCTCTCATACCAGGGGCCCTTCAGGAACCGGCCTATCTCGGCGGTAGCCTGGCGACCGTCCAGCGCGGCATTGATCATCCGGGCGGCTTCGCGCTTGCTGTCGCTGATCTTGCGCTTTCCCTGTTCAGCTTCCGCCAGGCGCCGGGCCATCCGGTCGGCATGGGCCCGGGCTTTGGTGGTAGCTGCGACCGTGCGATTGCTGATCCTGGCCAGGTCAGTGGCGGGCGCGTCAAACCAGGCCAGCGCGGCATCGACGGTTTCGCCAACGTGCTTTTCCAGGGTTTGCCCCACCCGGCCCAGGCGCGGCTGCCAGCCGATCGCGTGCGCGTGAATGGTATCCAGCATCTGGTGCAGGGCGTGCGCACCGGGCGTCAGGAACGCGGGCTCACTGATCGCCACTGCAGCCAGCAGCGGCTTGAGCCGGCGCAACTCGGTTGCCAGGGGCTCCTCCAGGGGAAACTGCCGCTGCCAATCACTGAAGGCGATACCCAGCCATTTCATGATCGTCATCTGCTCAAGACTGGGAATCGCGGGGTCGCCTATCGCCTCGGTCTGCTCAAGTATGCCCTCCAGGGGGTCGAGGGCCTCGCTGTCCACGTTGCGCAGATAGTTGAACAGATCATCCCGCTCCATGGTGACCCCGCCGACCGCAGGCGCCACAGCTGCGGAAAACCGCTCCAGCACTCGCTTATGCAGTGAACAGGGCAGCGGAAAATCTTCGGCTCTCAGTTTCAGAGGTTGTACTTCCCGGTTATCGGCCATTCCGGCCGGTCACTTATGCCTTGGCAAGCTGCCCATGCGCGAGGTTTTGGGGGAACAGATCTGGTGCTCTTCAAAGGGCACCAAGGTTATTGCATCAAGCGTCGAATTGGCAAGGGTATCCCCCGTCCAAACTGAACAAATATCCAGAAATGGCCGCCCGCACAAATCGGAGAAAACCACCGCGCTGCGGTGCTTCCGGCGTTAAGCGCTGGCCTGCGCCGCCGCGCGCAGCATCGCCTGCTCCAGCAGGGCCAGGTTGCCGCCGCTGTAGTTCACCACCAGTTTCGATCGGCAGATCTTCAGCCCCTCGCCATCGCGCTGGTACCAGTTGGTGTACTCGCCCACCACGGTCACCACGTCCTCGGGGGATACAATGGGCACCTCCGGGTTGGCGAAAATGACGTGGTCGGCAGTGAGGTAGGCGGTGCAGCTGAGGGAGCTGTCGCTGATCACCGGCCGATGGTTGGTAATCGTGTGACGGGTGATATCGAATCCGTTGATCACGCCCTGCAGCACCGGCATCCAGTCATCGCTGTTGCGGGCGACATCGGGCGAGCCGGTGGGATCGCTGATACTGCCATAGTCTATAAACACCTGATCGGCAAAACAGGCCCGCACCAGCCCCCAGTCCTTGCTGTCGAGGCCCTGGGCATAGGCGTTGTAGTTGTCGATCATCGCATTGCGAAGCTGCAGCTGCTCTGCGGTAGTGGGCATGGCGATTCCCCGTCAGTGTTTGGGCACAATGCCCGCGGTGAGGGTGGAGGTATTGTCGATGACCAGCGCGGCGCCGTTTACGGCACGGGATTCGTCCGAGGCGAGGTACAGCACCATGTTGGCGACATCCAGCGGTTCACCGACCCAGACATTGTCCATCGCCTCGGCGGTAACCGGGTCGTGCTCCTTCACGGTCTCGTACATGGCCTGCAGCATGGGCGTTGCCATATTGCCCGGGTGGATTGAATTGCAGCGCACGCCGTAGCCTTCCTGGGCGCTGAGGCAGGCCACTGACTTGGTCATACCCCGTATCGCGCTCTTGGAGGCGGCGTAGGCGAAGATATTCGGGCCCCCGTCTATGCTCGCGGTAGAACACATATTGATAATGGAGCCGCCGCCCGCAACTTTCATCACCCGCAGGGCGTGCTTGCAGCCGAAGAAGGTGCCGTCGGTACCCACGGCGTTGATACGCCGCCACAGTTCCTCGTCGGTCTGCTCGATACTGGCCAGGCTCACGATGCCGGCAAAGTTGAGCAGGATGTCCAGCCGCCCGTGCCGCGCCACCGTGTCGTCTACCAACTCGATCCAGCCCGCTTCCCGGGACACGTCCATGGCGACAAAGCTCGCCCCGGGTACATCCCGGGCCGCGGCGGCGCCCTGCTCCTGGTTGATATCCACCATCACCACCCGCGCGCCCTCCTCTGCCAGGCGCCGGCTGGATGCCAGGCCCAGGCCAGATGCGGCCCCGGTGACGATTGCCACTTTGTTCTCTACCCGCCCCATTGGCGTCGTCTCCACTTTCTAGCTGTCATATAGGTGGCACAGCCTGCCCGCTCAGCCGGCCGGTTGCGCCCCGGGCACGGCGCCCTCGCGGGAGGCTTTCGCTATGCGGTCGCCATCAAAGGCTATCTTTTTTTCGGGTACCAGCTCGATGATAACGCGCAGGGGCGTATCGAGATACGTTATCGCCGCCTCGACGGTGGGGGCCGGGTAAGGTGAGATAATTTCCGCCATAGCAGGATAAAACCAGTCCTTGGTGGCCTGGTCCTCGTGCAATTTGACCCTGCCCTTGTAGGTCAGCTGTTTGCCGGGCCCCATGTCGGTGCCCATGCTGGAAATAACCACGGATGCGCGCGGGTCACGTTGCAGGGCCTTGATGCGGGGCCGCTGGCGAGTGGCCGTCAACCAGATGGAGCCGTTCCGGGCGACATAGTTCATGATCACCCCAATGCCGTGGCCCTCTTTATTGGTCCAGATAAAATTGCACTCGATCTGCTTGTCCAGCAACTCGCGTTCACGCTCCTCGGAGAGCGTGTAAATGGTGACATCCTCGTAGCCCTGCATGGTTTTGCTATCCTCTTCAGCTAAAGTTCAAAACGCGGCAGGTGGCCCATTTGCTGGCCGCCGGCCAGGTCCAGCACCTGGCCATTGATATAGCCGGAGCGGCCGTCGTCGGCCAGGAAAAGGGCCGCCTCGGCCATATCCTCCAGGGTGCCCATGCGCCCCGCCGGGGTCTCCCGCAGGTGGCCCTGGATTACCGGCTCCATAGTGAAAAACTGGTCGGTCATATCGGTCCTGATCAAGCCGGAGGCGATCGAATTGAAACGCACCCGGCGCTCGGCAAATTCCACCGCGGCCACCTTGATGGCGTAGTCGATGCCAGCGCGGGCACCGGAGTACACCGCGAGACCCGGTCCGGGAATGCGCGCGGTCAAGGAGGAAATGGTGACGACCGAGCCGCCCTGCTCCATGGCCGCTGCGGCGTGCTTGAAAAACAGCAGTGCGCCGATGAAGCTGATCTCCAGGGTGGGCCTGATCTCAGCCGCGCTCAGCTGGGCAATGGCACAGGCGGCGTGGATGCCCGCGGAGTACACGGCGATATCCACCCCGCCATATTGGGCACGAGCGGCATCAAACAGCGCCGCCAACTGGTTTTCATCGCTTACGTCACAGGCCACCGCCAGGCCGTCGATTTCCGCCGCCAGTGCCTGCAGCGCTTGCTCACGCCGCGCGGCAACCACCACTTTAGCGCCCTCAGCAGCCAGCCGCCTGGCAATAGCCGTGCCGAAATTGGCACTGCCCGATGCGCCCAGGACAACCGCCGTCTTGCCTGCCAATGTTCCCAAGGTGAAATCCTCCTGTTACTGCCCGCGGCCAGCGCCGACGGCTGGCGGGGCGTTGCTGGGCAAGCCGCTAAAGGCTGGACAGTACATGGCCACCATCAACCGTCAGTGCGGTACCGGTCATCAGGGCACCGGCGTCGGAGGCCAGCAGCAAAAGCGGGCCATTTAAATGTGGCAGCTCGCCGGTACGGCGCTGGGGAATCCGGCGCACCAGTGCCTGCCCCTCCTCCGACTTCAGCCAGGCGCGATTGAGATCGGTGGCGAAGTAGCCCGGACAGATCGCATTTACCCGGATGCCATGCTGCGCCAGCTCCAGCGCCGCGGTGCGGGTGAACTGCACCACTGCCGCCTTGGAGGCCGCGTAGTTGGTTAGCAGTTTCTGTTCCCGCTGGGCGAGAATGGAGGCGATGTTGACCACGCTGCCGCCGGTTCCCGCCGCGATCATGCGCCGGGCAGCCTCCCGCGTGACGTAGGCCACGCCATTGAGGTTGGTGTCGATGACCGCTGACCAGTCGCTGTCACTCAGCTCCACCAGCGGTTTGGGAATGGTGATGCCGGCGTTGTTGATCACCACCGTCACCACCCCGAATGCCTGCTCGGCCGCGTCGAATCCCGCCCGGATGCTGTCCGGGTCGGTAACATCCATGGTAACCGCGGTGGCCTCGCCACCGGCGGCGACAATGGCCTCGCAGGCCTCCCGCACGCGCTCGGTGCGGCGGGCGGCCAGTACCACCCTGGCCCCGGCAGCGGCCAGCACCTCGCCAAAATGGCGGCCAAAGCCACTGGAGGCGCCGGTGACCAGGGCCACCTTGCCCCCCAGCAGAAAGGGCTGGAACAACGCGCTCACGGCGGACGACTCACCCATAGACATATTTATCCAGAGTCTGGTGGAAATGGCGGATGCGCACCTCCTGGTAGTTGGCCAGCACCACTTCCTTGGACTGCAGGTTATGCAGCCCCTTTTGCACCATTTTCAGGTTGCTGAAGTCCTGGTCGAACACCCGTCCCAAGCCGCCTTCCAGGCCGGGGGCCTCGGAAAACAACTGGTCCTTGCCCAGTTTGTGCACCTGGCAGTCCGCGGGCCGCGGCTGCCCCTCGGGGTAGCGCATCAGGATGATGATTTCCATGATGCACATCTCGTGGTTATCGCCATAGGGCCGCATGCGATAGGTCAGGTTGGGATGAAAACCCGCCCAGGGGGCGAAATTCGGGAACAGGGAATACAGGATGGAATCCATGATCTCGCTGCGGGTACAGAAGCTCGCCAGGTCGGTCTGGTACTGCTCCGAATACTGTTTGAAATAGTAGTCCGCCAGCCATTCACGGGCGCTCATGCCCTCGGGCACAGTGACCTTGTCGCCCTCGGTCAGCCAGGCCCCGTGTTCCAGCCAGTCATTTACCGTCTGGTCCGGCGCCACGCCCTCCAGGTGGGGACTGACCACACCCATGGGGGAGATGGTGCGGCTGACGTTATCCCCCCAACAGTCATACTGGGAGTTGGAGTCCCCCAGGTAGGGCAGGATCTGCGGGTGAGTCTGCACCGTGTGGTAGGACTCGATAAACGCCTCCCAGGCTACCTTCCAGTTGCATTCGATAATCTTCTCGACATGCAACAACTTGTAGGTGTTCTCCGGCTGCCAGCGGGTGAAGTGCTGCGGCAGGATGCCCATGTAGCTTGCCAGCGACTCGGCCTCCAGGTCCATGTTCATGAAGACCCAGCCGCCCCAGGTAGCCACCTGCACCTGCGGCAGGGAAAAGCCCTCCTTGTCGATATGGGGGAAGTCCCATTCGCAGGGCGCCCCCAGGAAATCGCCCTCCAGGCTCCAGCGGAAGCCGTGGTAGGGACATTTGAACTCCCGCGCGGTACCACAGTCCTGGCGCAGCTGGCGCCCCCGGTGCAGGCAGGAATTGTGGTAGCCCCTGAGATCGCCGGCAGCGGTGCGGGTGACCACCACTGAGAAGCGGGCGATGTCATAGACGTAGAAAGCACCCGCCTCGGCGATCTCACTCTCCCGGCACACCGCCTGCCAGGTGCGCCGCCACATCTTTTCCACTTCGAGCTCGTGAAACGACCGGCTCAGGTAGCGGTCCACCGACAGGTTGTCCGAACCCAGGTAGGGCTGGGTGTTCTCGCGCAGGGGCTCCGGTACGGGGTTGGCTTCCCTGTCCAGCAGCTGCTGGTAGGAATCACCCGGCGAGCGGGCCGCCAGTTGTTCGGCGCTCAAGGACACTGACTTTGCCATTCATTTACTCCCTTAACCCGGCACTTTCCGGAGACGACTAGCGCTGCAGAATGGTTACGGCACTGATGCCCGGCGCGCCGTATACATGGGTGTATCCCAGGCGGGGCTCACCCGGTACCTGGTGTTCACCCGCCTCGCCCCGCAGCTGCAGGACGTTTTCATATACCTGGCGCAAGCCCGAGGCGCCGATGGGTTCACCGTTGGCCAGGCAACCGCCGTCGGTATTGACCGGCATGCTGCCGCCGATACGGGTGGCCCCCGACTGGATCAGGTGTTCCTGCTCACCGTGCTCGCAGAAACCGTTCTCGGCCATGTGCATGACCTCGGCGCCGGACTCCGTGTCCTGCAACTGCAGCACGTCGATATCGCCGGGACTAACACCCGCCATCTCGAAGGCCGCCCGGGACGCGTCCACGGTGGGACCGTCCACCTGCTGCAGGGCCTGGCTGGGTGCGAACACCTCGAAGGAGCCATAGCGGCGCGACTTCAGTACCGCGGACTTCAGGTACACCGGCTTCGCGCAGTAATGCTTCGCCTTGTCCGCCCGGCACAGCACCAGCGCCACCCCGCCCTCGGAGGGCGAACAGAACATGTACTTGGTGAGCGGGTCGTTCACCATCATGGAGCTGGCGATTTCCTCGGCCGCCACCGGCTGGCGGCGCCAGGCATTGGGATTCAGCGAGCCGTTGATAAAGGCCTTCTCGGCGACTTTCGCCAGGGTGTTGGCGGAGATACCGTAGTTGTGCATGTAGCGCTGGATTTTCATGGCGAAAAACTGGGTGGTCATCATCAGCCCCAGCTCCCCGTACCACTGCCCCAGGCCCCAAGCCGCCGGATCGGCGTTGAAGGCACCGCGGTCATGCTTGTCGAATCCGGCCACCAGGCCGATATCGTGGGCCCCGGACCGGATGGCGTTGTAGGCGGATATCAGCGAGCTGCCACCGGTGGCGCAGCCATTGGCGACATTGATGAACGGGATGCCGGTCAGGCCCAGCTCATTGCCCAGGGCATCGGCATTGCCGGCGCTGGCGCTGCCACCGAAGGCGAACTCCATATCGCGCCACTGCACGCCCGCGTCCTCGAGCGCCAGGCGCGCCGCCACCGCGCCCTGCTGCAGGCCCGAGCGCGCGGGCGTGCGCCCGAAGGGGTGCATGCCAATCCCGATAATCGCTACATCCATGAATGCCTTTCCCCTGTGCAGTTGCGCCCGCTGTCGTCTGGTACAGCCGGCATCAGGTCACCGGCCTGAAGAAAAAGCCGATGATCTCATCACCGTTGGCTTCGGTGCGCCAGGTGTCGAATACCACGTCCATTTCCATGCCAATGCGCAACTTCGCCGGGTCGTTCTCGGTCAGCCTGCCCTCCACCCGCACGCCGCCGGGCAGCTCCAGGTACCCCACCCCGTAGGGCCGGAAGGTCTCCGGGGTCTCGCCACTGTGGTAGGGCGCCTTGGGCATGAACTGCTGTACCGTCCAGGTCCACAGGGTGCCCCGCGCGGGCAGCTCTTCGACGCTTACATCCTGGCCGCTGCAGGCCATGCAGGACTCGGCCACGGGAAAACTGGCAATACCACAGTCACTGCAGCGACTGGCCAGCAGGGCCGGTGTATCGCAGGGCCAGGTGAACAGCCCCTCGGCGATGGGCAGTTGCCGACTCACAGGGTCAGCCTGTTCATCCAGTTGGCATGGAAGCCGTTGGGCACCCGCCCCGGGATATGCACCTTGCAGACCGGCCCCCGCTCCAGGTCTCCGGCGCTGAGAATGGACAGGAAAGCACCCTCGCCCGGATTGTGTACAAAGCACATCACCCAGCCATCTTCCTCGCGCTCACTGTCGGGATTGGGAACATGCACCGGCTCGCCGGCATTGGCTTCCTGCCCGTATTCCCACAGGGCGGTCTGGCCCGTTTCGAAATCAAAACGCCCGGTACAGTTGTAGCCGTGGGCGTCGCCCCAATCGCGGTTGGAGGAGGCGGCGAACCCATAGCGGTATTGCTTGCCCATGCGCCGCTCATCCACCCGGGAAAACTCGCAGAACACATCGGAAAACTCCTCGTCCCCTACCCGCCCGGTCGCCAGGTCCAGGGTCATGCGATGCATGCGGCGCGGCTGCTTCTCCACCCCGGTGCCCTGGTCCTGGGTGAAGGGTATGGAATTGATCCAGACGTAATCGATAACGATCTGGCCGCCGCGTTCAAAGCCGTTGCAGTAGTGCCAGCTGAAAAAGGCGTCGGTTTCGAATACCCGATTCTCGCCCTGGCCGCTGCGGGGTATGACGATGATTTTGGTGCCCAACTCCGGCTCCCACATGAAGGGGTTCTCGCCCTTCATCGCTTTCTCCACGCTGTGGAAGGCCGGGGCGTAGAAAATCACCACGTTATTGTCGGTAATCTGCAGGTCGTGGATGATGCCCTTGCGCGCGAACTCTACCGGGATGGTGCGCATGTGCTTGCCGCCGGCGTCGAAGATCTGCACCCAGTAGTTGGGGCTGTCCCAGCGCTGGGTGCAGGACACCAGTTGGCCGGTGGTCGGGCACACCTTCGGGTGTGCGGTGAGGGCATCGCCCGGCTGCAGGGCGCCGTCGTAGTCATACAGGCCCACGGTGGAGAGGTCGGGATTCAGCAGGTGGGGAAAGCCGCCTTCCCACATCGCCAGCAATTTATTGCCGTGGTAGATGACATTGGTGTTGGCGGTATTGCGCACCGGGTTGGGCTCGCCGCCGGCGTCGATCACCTCCTGCGGCACCGGCAGCAGCTTGCCCACGCTGCCGTAGATGGTGCGGTTGAACTTGCGCTCGGTCAGCAGGTGGCTGGTCTGCACCCAGCGATTCTTGTACTGCACATGGCCGTCCCTGAAATACACGGCGTGCACCATGCCGTCCCCGTCCAGCGGGTAGACATAGTGATTGGGCTGGAATGCGACGTTGGCGCCATCGCGCATATAGGCGCCCAGCAGTTGCACCGGCACCTCGCCTTCCACGCGCAATTGGGTTTCGTCGAAATCCCGCTCCTCGTCTATGGGCGCATAGTTACCCTGCAGATAGGGGAAGGCACTCAGATCCATGAAACAAACCTCTCTCGGGCAGATGGTTGCGGTACAGGCCGTACAGCTATGCCAGAGATACTAGCAGCTAGGATTTGTTAAAAACAGTCTCACCTGTTTCTTTTTTTATCGTAGGGGGCTAAAGTGGCATTCATGTACACAGCCAGGCCGGCTGCCCGCGGCAATACACAGCGCAGCAGTCCGGGCTATGCCTGGCACAACAACGCTCCCATGTGGCCAGAGAAACCCATTTTCCAGGAGAAATGCCGTGACCATCCCCAAACAGACCTTGTTGCGGGCCTACCGCCAGATGAAGACCATCCGTGAGTTTGAGGAGCGGGTCCACGCGGAAATCATGAACGGGCAGATCCCGGGCTTTACTCACCTCTACACGGGGCAGGAGGCGAACGCGGTGGGGGTGTGCCAACACCTCAGCAACGAGGACACGATTATCAGCACCCACCGCGGCCACGGTCACTGCATCGCCAAGGGCGCCGATGTAATCGGCATGATGAAGGAGCTGTTCGGGTCCTCGGAGGGCCTGTGCAAGGGCAAGGGCGGCTCCATGCACGTCGCCGATTTCGAGAAAGGCATCCTGGGCGCCAACGGCATCGTGGCCGGCGGACCACCAATTTCAGTGGGCTCAGCGCTGGCGGCAAAGATCCGTGGCAACACCAATGTCTCCGTATCCTTTTCCGGCGACGGCTCGGTCAACCAGGGCACCTGTTTCGAGGCCATGAACCTGGCGGTGGTGCTGCAGGTACCCGCCATCTTCGTGATCGAGAACAACTACTACTCCGAGCACACCAATATCAGCTACGCGGTGGGCTGTGACGACCTCAAGGCGCGCACCGAGGCCTTCGGCTTTCCCGTGTTCGTGGCCGACGGCGCCGACTTCTTCGCGGTCTACGAGGCGGCGGCCCAGGCCGTGGAGCACGCCCGCTCAGGCAAGGGCCCGGCGGGTATATTCGCCGAGCAGGGACGCTACCACGGGCATTTCGTCGGTGACCCCCAGTACTACCGCGGCGAGGGCGAACTGGAGGACTTGCGGGAGAATCACGACTGCCTGAAGAACTTTCGCGCCCGCATGGCCACCACCGGGGAACTGGGCGACGCGGAGCTGGACGCCATCGACACCGAGGTACTCGCCCTGATCGAGCGGGCCGTTACCGAGGCCAAAGCCGCACCGCGACCGACCCCCGAGCAGGTCGATCGAGACGTGTACATCAACTACGGCGCCTGAGGGGAACTATCATGTCAGTAAAAACAATGCGCGATGCCATCAATGAAGCCCTGCACCAGGCCATGGCCGCGGACGACTCGGTATTCGTGATCGGCGAGGACGTGGCGGGCTGCATGGGCTCCAGGGGCAAGCCCGGCAGCATCGGCGGTGTGTTCGGCGTCACCAGCGGTCTCTATGACAAGTTCGGGCCGCTGCGCTGCGTGGACACGCCGATTTCCGAGTCGGCCATTGTCGGCGCGGCAGCGGGCGCCGCCCTGGTGGGCATGCGCCCCGTGGCCGAGATCATGTTTGCCGACTTCGTCGGCGTGTGCATGGACCAGATCGTCAACCAGATGGGCAAGTTTCGCTACATGTTCGGCGGCAAAACCACCTGCCCGGCGGTCATTCGCTTCGCCTCGGGGGGCGGTTTCAGCGCGGCCGCCCAGCACTCCCAGTCCATGTACCAGGTAATGACCTCGTTCCCGGGACTGAAAGTCGTCATCCCCTCCAATGCCTACGACGCCAAGGGCCTGATGCTGCAGGCTATCGCCGAGGATGATCCGGTGCTGTTTTTCGAGCCCAAGGCGCTGTACCAGGAAAGCTGCGAGGTGCCGGACGAGATGTACACCATTCCCTTCGGCCAGGCCGCCATCGTGCGCGAGGGCGATGACTGCACCGTGGTTGCCTTCGGCCAGATGGTGGGCCGCGCCGCCGCCGCCATCGACGCCCTGGCCGAAGAGGGCATCAGCTGCGACCTGATCGACCCGCGCACCAGTTCACCCCTGGACACCGCCACCATTCTGGAGAGCGTGGAGGCCACCGGGCGGCTGGTGGTGGTGGACGAGTCGCCGCCGCGCTGCGGCCTCACCGCGGATATCGCCGGCCTGGCTGCCGACCGGGCGTTCCACGCCCTCAAGGGGCCCATCAAGCAGGTCTGCGCGCCCCACAGCCCCACGCCCTTTGCGCCGGAACTGGAGGCCGCCTACCTGCCCTCGGTGGACAAGATCATCGCCGCCATCCGGGCAACACTGTCATGAGTGAGATCTACCCGATTGCCGTACCCAAGTGGGGTATCGAGATGGTGGAAGGCACGATCAACAGCTGGTGCAAGCGCGAGGGCGATGCCGTGGCCAGGGGCGACGAGGTGTTCGATATGGAATCGGACAAGATCGTCAATGTCTGGGAATCACCGGTGAGTGGTGTGCTGCGCCGCATCATCGCCGCCGAGGGCGACACCCGACCGGTGGGCGCCCTGCTCGGGATCATTGCCGATGCCGGGGTGAGCGACGCCGACATCGATGCTTTCGTCGCCAGGTTTGGCCATGGCAACAAAGCCGAGGCAGCTCCCAAAGCGGCAGCCCGCAGCGCCAGCGGCCCCAACGATGCCGTCTCGCGCACCAACCCGGTGGTGCGCAAGCTGGCCGAAGAACTGGGCGTGGACCTCAATACTCTGGTCGGCACCGGCCGCAACGGGCGTATCACCCGGGAAGACGTGCAGGCTGCGGCAGCCGGCGGCGGAGCCGCGGATGACGAGGTAGAGCTTATTCCCCTGTCCGCCACCCGCAAGACTATCGCCCAGCGCCTGACCCAGGCCAAGCAGACCATCCCCCACTTTTACCTGGCGGTTGACTACGAGCTGGACCCGCTGCTCGCCAAACGCCAGCAACTGCTGGCGGCCGGCGCGGCCAATATTTCCATCAATGACCTGATCGTGTGGTGTGTGGCCCAGGCCCTGGTCCGCGAGCCGCGGGTGAACGTGAACCTGATAGGGGATACGATTCACCAGTTCAAGCGGGCCCATGTGTCCGTGGCGATCGCCACCGACGAGGGGCTGTACCCCGCCACCATTCGCAATGCGGACGCCCTGTCGGTAGCCGAAGTCGCCGCGGCAACCGCCGCCCTGGCGGCGAAAGCCCGGGACGGCAAACTCACCCGGGAGGATATTTCCGGCGGCTCATTTACCGTGTCCAACCTGGGGATGTTCGGCGTCGACAGTTTCACCGCCATCATCAACCCGCCCATGGGCGCCATCCTGGCACTGGGCAAGGGCCGGCAGCAAGTGGTGGCAAGGGATGGCCAGGCCACCGTTGCCACCGTCATGAGCGCCACCCTGTCCTGTGATCACCGCGTCATCGACGGCGCGGTCGGCGCCCGCTTCCTGCAGGTACTGGGGGAGATCATCGCCAGCCCCGGGGCAGGCGCATGAGCGGCCCGGTCGCGGATGAACTGGCCCTGCGTGAGCTCATGTCCCGTTACGTGGACGCGGTGCAGCGCCGGGACGTTGAGGCCTGGGCCGCCACCTGGGATGCCAACGGCAGCTGGAACCTGGTCGGCACCGAGGTGAGCGGCAAGACCGCGGTGGTGGCGCTGTGGCAACAAATGATGGCCGGGTTCGAGTTCGCGCTGATGCTGCCCTCATCTTGCCTGTTCCACATTGACGGCGATCATGCCAGCGGCCAATGGTACCTGCAGGAGTACACCCGGGACCTGGACGGCAACGCCAGCAGCATCGTCAGCCGCTACCTGGATACCTACACCAAGCGCGATGGCCAGTGGTTGTACCTGTCCCGGCAGTGCGAGCTGATCTATCACGGCGCGACCGATCTCAGCGGCAGCTACACGCGGCCGAAATAAAAATCAGTCAACCCTGATTGTTTCAGGCAGGGCAATCTGCTACCTTGCCGGAAGCCGACATTTCCCAGCCGCAGCACGGCAACGAGGCCCTGAGCATGACGACCCTGATCGCCGGAACCATTGAAATCGCTGCCGACAAGCGCGACGCCGCCCTGGCGGAAGCCGCCGCGCTGATGGCTGCAACCCGCTCCCAGCCCGGCTGCCTTCACTACGTCTGGTCGGCCGACCCGACCTCCGCCACCCGGGTCTACGTGTACGAGAACTGGGCCAGCACAGCGGACCTCGCGGCCCACCTCGCGGGGCCCTATCTACGCGCAGATGCTGGCGCTGCTGGGCAAATACGAGGTGACCGACGCGGTAGTCTCCAAGTTCAAGGTAGCCCTGGAGGAACCCGTCTACGACCCCGAGGGCAAACCCCGCGCCGACTTCTTCACCGAATAAGCACCCCAGCAGCTGCGGAGACCGGATTACGGATGGCGACCAAAAAAGTAAAAACCTACTGCCGTTTCTGTCACGCCTACTGCCCGATGGAAGCCACGGTCGAGAACAATCGCCTGCTCGCCATCGAGCCCGACACCAGTAACGAGGTCTACGGCGGCTACACCTGTATCAAGGGCCGCCAGCTGGGAGAGCAGATTTATCACCCCACCCGCCTGCAACAGTCGCAGAAAAAACAGGCCGACGGCGGCTTCGCCCCGATTGGCAGCGAGCAGGCGATGGATGAAATCGCGGCGCAACTGCAGGCCATACTGGCGCAGTACGGACCGCGCAGCATCGCCAGCTACAACGGCACCTATTCCTACCAGAACTCCGCCGCCCACGCCGTGGCCCGGGCCTTTCACAAGGCCATCGGCTCACCCTCTTTCTACACCAGCGTCACCATAGACCAACCCGCCAAGGTGGCCATCGGCCCGGCGCGGATGGGCTGGTGGAATGCCGGCAGCCATATGTGGTGCGATGCGGATGTGGCGATGATCATCGGCAACAACACGCTGGTATCCCACTACTCGATACCCGGAGGCATCCCCTCCTTCAGCCCCTTCAACGCCCTGCGCGAGGGCAAAAAGCGCGGTGTAAAGGTCATCTGCATAGACCCGCGCAGGACCGAAGTGGCGGCGCGCTCCGACCTGCACCTGCAGGTAAAGCCAGGGCAGGACGCGGCCCTGCTGGCCAGCATCATCCAGGTCATCATCGCCGAGGAGCTGTACGACAGGGACTTCTGCGCGCAGCACACTCGCGGCCTGGAAACACTGGACCGGGAGACCCGGCAGTTTACCCCGGAGCGGGTCGCCGCCGCGGCGGACATCCCCGCCGACCAGATCCGCCAGGCCGCGCGCATGTTCGCCGCCGGCCCGCGGGGCTCCGCGGTCACCGGCACCGGGCCGGAAATGGGGCCGCACCCGAACCTGCTGCAACACCTGGTGCAGGCGCTGAACGCCATTTGCGGACGTCACTACCGGGAGGGCGAGCGCCTGCCCAACCCCGGTGTGCTCACCCCACCCATGGAGCGCAGGGCGCAGGCCACCGGGCCCCAGCCCCAATGGCTCAGCGACGGCGTCCGCAGCCGGGTCTCCCCCGACATCGGTGAACTTTTCGTGTTGTCGCCCTATGGCCCCCAGGCCGAGATGCCCACCGCCGCCATCTCCGACGAGATGCTGCTGCCGGGCGAGGGCCAGGTCAAGGCATTGATCTGCGTGGGCGGCAATCCCCTGCTGGCCTGGCCGGACCAGGAAAAAACCCTGGCGGCGCTGTCCGGACTGGAGCTGCTGGTATGCATCGATCTCAAGATGGCCGCCACCGCCCGCCTCGCCGATTATGTGCTGGCGCCCAAGCTGTGCCTGGAGCGGGAGGATGTCACCCTGCTCACCGATATCTGGCATGATCAGGCCTACTGCCAGTACACCCCCACCGTGGTGGAGGCCGAGGGCGACAAGATCGAGGAGTGGGAGTTTTTCTGGGGCGTGGCCAGGCGCATGGGGCTGGCCCTGGAACTGGACAGCGGGCCCATAGCCATGGACCGCAAACCGGAAAAATTCGAGTTGCTCAACACCATCACCGCCGGCTCCCGGGTGCCCCTGGCACAGATCCGGCAGAGCGAGGGCGGCAGCGTTTATCCCGGCATGGATGTGATCATCGAGGCCCCGGACCCTGCCACCCGGGGCTACCTGGAACTGTTTCCCGCCGGACTGCGGGAGGAACTGGCCGCGGCCTACCGGGACACCCGGGCGCCTGACCCCGGAGGCTACTCACACCTGCTGGTGAGCCGCCGCATGAAGAACACCTACAATTCCACGGGGCCGGAACTCAGCCTGCTGGGCGGCAAGGGCACCACCAACCCGGCGTACATGCATCCCCGGGACCTGGCGGCACTGGGCATAGCCTCCGGTGAGATCATCGAGGTGTATTCGGCGCACGGCCGCATCCCCGCGGTTGCCGCCGCCAGCGACGACATAAAGCCAGGCGTGATCTCCATGTCCCATTGCTGGGGCGGCAGTCCCGAGGCAGCCAGTGAAACCGACGCCAGGGTGCGCGAGATCGGCAGCAATACCAACCGCCTGATAAGCAACCGGGCGCAGGCAGAGAAATACTCGGGCATGCCGCGCCAGAGCACTATCCCGGTGGCCATCAGGAAGGCCTGAGCCGGGCTTGCCGATGCATGCCAGCGGTGCGAGCGCCGTCAAATCCAGGAGCAGCCAACAATGAGCGACCCAAAACCCTTTCGATTCTCCCTGCAGAGTTTCAACACTGCATCGCCGCGACACTGGCGGGAACTGATCGACAAGACCGAGGCTCTGGGTTACTCCACGTTCTTTCTCGCCGACCACGTGCTGAGCCCCGGGCCGGCCCTGGATGCCACCTTTCACCCCCCGCAACTGCTGGCGGCGGTACCGGCGATAGCCATGGCGCTGCAGCAGACCACCACCCTGCGGGTGGGCTGCCGGGTGTTTTGCAACGACTACCGCAACCCGGTCGTGCTGGCCAAGGAGGCGGCCACCATGGACTACCTGTCCGAGGGCCGCCTGGAGTTCGGTCTCGGCGCCGGCTGGATCAAGGCGGAGTACGACGCCATCGGCCTGCCCTTCGACGAGTTTCCGGAACGCCTGGAGCGCTGCGCCGAATTCGTGCACGCCTACAAGGCCTTTATGGGGTCAGAGCCGCTGGAACTGACCGGCAGTTTTATCAACTGGTCCGGTTTTTCGGGCACACCACCCCCCGCCCAGCGCCCCTACCCGCCGTTGATGATAGGCGGTGGCAGCAAGAAGATACTGGGCTTCGCAGGACAGGAGGCGGACATCGTCAGCCTCAATTTCAACAACCGGGCCGGCATGCTGGGACCCGACGGCATGAATTCGGGCCTGGCCGCGGCCACCGCCAGAAAAATACAGTGGGTGAAGGATGGTGCGGGGGAGCGCTTCGGGGAGCTGGAACTGGAAATCGGCGCCTATAACACCATTGTCACCGACCACCAGGTGCCCACCGCCACCGCTATCGGCGAAGCCCTGGGCATGAGTGCTGAAGACATACTCTCGCACCCGCACTGCCTGATAGGCAGTATCGACTACATGTGCGAGGAACTGGAGCGCCGCAGGGAAACCTACGGTATTTCCTACATCGCCGTGCTGGACGACGGCGAGAACAACATGGTGGAGACTTTCGCGCCGGTGGTTAAACGCCTGGCGGGCAAGTAGTGGCCACCGGGCATTGGTATATAATGGCGCGACGTCCGCCTGTTTAAATCAGGCCCATTTGTTTTTATCAACCGAGCAGCCCTGGAGGGCCCATGGCCACTGAAAAAACCCGGCGGGAAGCAGATCCCGAGGTCGCGACCGAAGAGGATATCAGCTGGCAGGCGCAGAAAAGTGCCATGACCCGGGATCGCATCCTGGACGCGACCATCAACTGTTTCATCAAGGAAGGCTATACCAACGTCACCACGGCCAAGGTAGCCAGCACCGCCGGCGTCTCCCGGGGCGCGATGCTGCACCACTTCCCCTCCAAGAGCGAACTCATCCAGGCCGCGGTCGAATACCTGCACGGCAAGTTGCTGGAAGACTATACCCAGAGGGTCAGCGCCATACCCAGCACCAAGAAGGGCAAGGCCCACCGCCGCGCGGGGCTGGATGCCTACTGGGAGCACCTGACCGGCGACCTCGCCACCGTCTATCACGAACTGTGCGTGGCGAGCCGCACGGATCCCGAGCTGCGGCGCATCCTGCGCAGTTCCAGCGCCCGCTTTGCCGAACATGTGCACAAGACCAACGCCGTTTTGTTCAAGGAATGGAATGACCGCGGCGACCGCTACCTGCTGGCCATGGATGTCACCCGCTTCATGATGGAGGGTATGGCGGTGGGCCAGCTGACGGTGGACCACGACAAGCGCGTCCCGCAACTGCTCGACTACCTCGGCGACCGGCTGGAGGAAATATTCAAGGAAGGTGAATCCAGCGCGATCGGCCGGCACTCGAGCAGAAAGTAACCAGGAGAGACCGCAATGACAGAGCAGGCAGTAAACTACGACGATGTAAAACAATATCGGCTCGACCCGGAACGGGAGCGCGAACTGGTGCACTCGGCGGGGGAATGCACCTTCATCTGGGCCAACAAGTCCGGCCATCCCATCGGCGTGACCACCGCCTATGTTCCCGCCGACGGCAAGATCTGGATGACCGCGACCCGCGAGCGCGTACGCATCAAGGCGATAGCCCGGGACGGGCGCTCTTCCGTCGTCATCACCAGCACCGGCACCCCGATGGGGGGCGGCAAAACGGTTACCTACAAGGGACACACCGTCATCCGCGATGACCCTGAGACCAAGCACTGGATGTACAAGCTACTGGCCCAGGGTATGGTGCACGCCTCCGAGAAGGATCCCGGCAACACCTTTACGGCCGGGATCAATCCCGAGATGTTCATCCGTTTCCTGGATACCCCCGAAAGAATCGTGCTGGAGTTCACCCCGGAAATGTCCATTCCCTTCGACGGCGACAAGATGGCCGCGGGAACCGCCCAGGCCTACGCCGAATTCCTGCAACAGGATGCTCTCAACCAGCAGAGCTGAAGCGGTGCGGCGCCACTGGCTGGCTGTCAATGCGCCAGCGACAGATAGCGCTGCAGGTAGTAGTCCTCGTCGCCATACAACTTTGCCAACAGCAGCAGCCGCTTGAAGTGGTGGCCAACCACCAGTTCGTCGGTCATGCCGATACCGCCGTGCAACTGCACGGCCTGTTGTGACACGAACTTGCCCGCCTCGGCCAGCTTCACTTTCAGCGCGGCACAGGCCCGGGGCGCCTCGGGACTGCCCTCGTCCGTGCGAATCACGGCGTTGTAGAGCAGCGAGCGCGTCTCCTCGACCTTCAGGTACATATCGGCCATGCGATGCTGCAGGGCCTGGAATTTGCCTATGGGCTGCCCGAACTGTTCACGGGTACGGGTGTATTCCACGGTGGTATCCAGCAGCACCTGCATGGCGCCGAGCGCCTCGGCGCCCATGGCAATGATGGCCTGGTCGATCACGGCCGTGACCAGTGCGTAGGCCTCGCCAACGACATCGAGCACGCTGTCGGCGGCTACCGCCACATTATCCAGTTGCAGATTGGCGGCGCGACTGCCATCCACCGCGGTGAAGGGCTCCAGTTTGACCCCGGGCAACGAGGTGGCAAGGATAAACAGCGTCAATCCACCCTCCGCGCGCCTGTGCCCCGAGGTACGCGCGGTTACTACCAGGTAATCGGCGCAATGCCCATTCAGGACGGCAATCTTGCTGCCGCTGAGGCGGAACCCCTCCGCGGTGGCGACGGCCTCGCAGTCCACCGCCGCCAGGTCGTAGCCGCTGTTGTTTTCGGCGCAGGCGAAGGCCCACTGCTCGCTGCCATCGATAATCGCGGGAATGTGCCTCGCCCGCTGCTGCTCAGTACCGCCCAGGCGCAGAAAAGCTCCGCAGGTCACCACGGTCGCCAGGTAGGGCTCGCGCGCCAGCCCGCGCCCCACGGCCTCGCACAAAACCATGATATCGGTTGCGCTGCCGCCCATGCCGCCCTGCTCCTCCGGGAAGGGAACAGCCAGCCAACCCAGGTCGGCGAACTGTCGCCAGCGCGCGGCGTCAAAGCCCGCCCCGCTTTCGAGCAGGCGACGATGATGGCCGACATCGCAGTGGTCGGCGACAAAACGGCCCACACTGTCCCGCAGCAGTACCTGTTCTTCGCTAAGGCTAAAATCCACGAATATCCGCCTGGCGCAGTTGCAACGGGCGCTCAGGCCGGTCGCCAGGTGCCGTGAAACCCGGCCGGCACGCAGTGTGACAGGCGCGCGATCGCCAGCGGCCCCGCAGCCACCTGCAGGGCATCGAAAATGTACAGGCTGCTCAGGCGGGTCTCGAAACTGGTCACCACCGTAAGCAGGTATCCCTCACCCTCCGCGGCATCAGCTGATTTCGGCACGAACAGCGCCTCGGAGATCAGCGCCTGACCACAGGAGAAGCGATCCACCGCGCCGGTTTTGTGGTCGTAGTGGCCTACCGTATTGAAATAATTGTCGTTCTCCCGCATCTGGCTGGGCATGCTGCCGTCCGGGGAGGTATACCAGCCGTGGCGGTATGGCTGGCCGACATAGCGGGGGTCGCACTGGGGAAACTCCGATTCGAATTCGTCGATGCGGCTGAACTCCACTCGCGGCGCCGCCGCGTTCATATCGATTGTCCAGCGGGTCAGGTGGGGCTCGGCCTTGCCGGTGGACTTTCCGTCCACCGTCGGAAACAGCGGCGCATGGGGCATCTGGCAGGCGTCTATGGTGATCACCCCGTCCCGGTCGAAGCCGTTCATGAAGTGAAAGGCGAACGCCAGGTCCATATCCAGCCAGCGGATATCATCGGCGCGACCGCCGTGGCGCGGCAATACTCCGATATGCATACCCTTCTCCGGCTCCCAGGCAAAGGGCGGCCCGCCCTCCATCGCGCGCTCCAGGCTGCCGCTGATAGGCATTACCGGGATGATGATGTAATTCTCGGTCAGGACAAAATCATGGACCATGGACGAGTACGGGGTGGGAATGTGAATACTCTCGGTCAGGATGCCCTGGGGGTTAACCTTGTGGACCATCACATCGGCGGCAAACGGGCCCGTCGCCATGTAGGCGAAAAAGACCATCTCCCCGGTCCTGGGGTCCACCTTGGGGTGGGCCGTCATCGCGGTATGCAGCTTGCCGCGGTAGCTCCAGGTACCAATGGAATCCAGGGTTACCGGGTCCAGTTCGTAGGGCGGATGCCCCTCCTCCATGGCCAGCAGGCGCCCCCCGTGCCATACCAGGGCGGTATTGGCCAGGCCCTCCTTGTCCACCAGCACAAAATCGCTGTACTCGGGCTCGCAGTCAAAGGGGTTCATTGCGTTGACCAGCGCCCGGCCCTCCCGATCCTCCAGCTTCCACTTGGCGGTGCGCACCCAGCGGTTGCGATAGTTCACCTTGCCGTTGTCGATCTGGAACGCATGCACCATGCCATCGCCGGCAAACAGGTGGTACTCGCCGCGCGGCCTGAAACGCTGGTTGGGGCCATTGCGGTACAGGGTGCCTTGCAGGTCTGCGGGGATCTCGCCCTCGACTACCAGGTCGCGGGCATCACATTCCATCTGGATGGGGCCCCAGGGGAAATTCAGGAATACATTATCGGCAGGCATTGGCTGGGCCATGGGGTTCCTCGCAGCTACGTGGGTAAGACGGCACCAACAGTACCGTCACAATTAAAATCAGTCAATTCTGTTTGTTTTTAAATCATGGCTTTGCTACTGTTAACAGCAAGCTGGTCTGGCGCGTCCGGCGCCTGCTTATCAAGCAAAATATAACAAAGCATATTCCAGAAAAGTCGTTGGAGATGATATGGGCCTTATCCGTGGGTTGGTCACTGCAGCCACGCTGACGCCGTGCCTGGCCATGCACGCCCTGGCCCAGGACGAGCAGCCCGCGGCGCCGCAGGCCGACAAGCTGACCCTTGAGGAAGTGCTGGTTACCGCCAGCCGGAGGGTCGAGAACATCCAGGACGTACCCATGTCGGTGTCGGCATTCTCCGGGGACTTCTTCAAGGATTCCGGTGTCAACCAGCTCAAGGACCTGGAGCAGTATACGCCCAACCTCACCATCATCCCGGGCGCGGACTCCAACTCCACCTCGATCAGGATACGCGGCATTGGCTCCGTTGGCACCAACGCAGGCATCGATCCCAGCGTGGGGCTGTTCATAGACGGGGTGTACCAGGGTCGGGCGGGGATGAGCATCAGCGACCTCATTGATGTGCAGCGAATCGAGGTGCTGCGCGGCCCCCAGGGCACCCTGTACGGCAAGAACACCGCGGCCGGCGCCATCAGTATCATCACCGCCCTGCCCTCCGACGAGTTCGAGTCGATGCTCGAGGCCAGCTACGACAACAACCAGCAGGCCGAACTGCGCGGCATGGTCAATATTCCCTTTGGCAGTTCCGGTAATGCCATGCGCCTGTCGGGTTTTGGCATTGATGGCGACCACCTGTTCGACAACACCTATACCGGCCAGGGCCTCAACAACGCCAACAAGTGGGGGGGCCGCTCCCGGGTATTATTCAACCTGGACGACAAGTCGGGCAAGGACAGCCTGGGGCAACTGGTCATCAGCATGGACTACACCAAAGAGGACACCGATTGCTGTGCCTTCGCGGTGATCACCTACAACGGCCTGTCCACCCTGAACGCCCCGATCACCAGCGACCCGTCTGCCCAGTGGCAGGAAATGCTGGGGCTCAATGCCCTGGGCCAACCGATACTCCAGTACAATGCCTTCGAGGACAGCTCGGGATTCAGCCCCCCCGGGCCGACCCCTTCGGCAAGGAATACTGGTTTGACGCCGACCCGCACAACAAGGTGGAAGTGGGCGGTATAGCCGCCGAGTGGAACAAGGACCTGGCCAACGAGAACCTCCTCACTATCATAAACGCCTGGCGCCACTACGAGTCTGACAGCGCCTATGACGGCGACTTCACCGCCTACGATGCGGTCACAGGTTCAACGGACATCACCCTGGACCAGTACTCCAGCGAATTGCGGTTCACCTCCCCCGGCGGCGAAACCTTTGACACCCAGGGCGGACTCTACGGCTACTACTCGGAGACGGATACCAACGGCACCTTTGCCATGTCGCCGGAGCTGCTGAACAATATTGGCGCCGGTTTCAACTTCCTGTACCCCGAGGGCACCCTCAATGTCGACGACAATGTCTACAAGACCACCAGCTTCGCCGCCTTTGGCCAGGTGGTGTGGAACTACAGCGAACAGATCAGCGCCACCCTGGGCCTACGTTATACCTGGGAGAAAAAGGAGCGCAAGGGCTCGCAGATCACCACCCCCACCTCGCCTGTCCCGGTTGATATACCACCCGTCGCGGGCCCGGACATCTACTACGATGACAACCGCACCGACTCCGACGCGTCGCCCTCGCTGAATGTGCGTTACTTTTTCGACGAAGATGTCATGGGCTACGCCCTGGTCAGCCGCGGCTTCAAATCAGGGGGTTTCGACCAGCGGCGCACCGCGGTCGGCCAAAGTGGCGAGTTCAAGCCGGAGACAGCCACCAACTACGAGCTGGGCTGGAAAACCGCCTGGTATAACCGGCGCCTGCGATTCAACGGCGCCCTGTTCTACGTGGATTACGAGGATTTCCAGTCCCAGACGTTTGACGGTTCCAGCATCCGGGTAATCAACGCCGGCAATATGGAGAGCTATGGCGCCGAGATGGAACTGCTGTTCATCCCGCTGCCGGACACCACCATAGGTTCCGCCATAGGCTACAACAAGGCCGAGTACGGCTCCTTCGACAACGGCCAGTGCACGGTTGAACAGGCCTTTGAACAGTATTACATCGTGGACGGCGCCCAGGGCGGCGCGCCGGGCCTGACCACTGTCTGTACCCAGGACCTGAGGGGCAAGCCACTGGACAATGCTCCCGAGTGGACGGTCAGCTCCTACGTCCAGTACGACCGACAACTGGGCGACACGCTCACTGGCAGCGCCCGGCTGGAGCACAGTTACGTGGACAGCTATTTCCTCGACCAGGACCTGGACCCCCACCTCAAGAACGATGCGGTCAACCTGGTGAACCTGCGGTTTACCCTCGGCAACGCGAGCAGTGACTGGGAAGTGGCGCTGTGGGGACGCAACCTGCTGGACGAGGATTACTACGCCATCGGTATCGACATACCGACTCTGGGAGGCTACGCGGCGATCACCGCGCCAGAGCTGACCTATGGCATCACGGTGCGGATTTACAACTAGCGCGTTTGCCGGACCGGCAACACGCAGCCATACTGACCAGCAAGCCCGGAGGAAAGACAAGCCGATATGCGTGACGATGCCATCATCAGCAGCGACCAGGGCACGGGCCGCGTTGCCGCCACCAAAAAGGCCGGGTTCTATTACAACTGGGGTCCCCAGGCCTGGATAGACATGTGGATGTCCAACAGCATGCTGGTGAAGAAGGCCATGCTGCTCATCAGCCATACCTTTCTCCCCATCCTGCGCCTGTCCGGCGACAGGGAACAGGTGGATCGCGATTACGCCGAGATCAGGTCGCGCCGGGAAATCATCAAACTCTTCGATTCGCCCCGGGAGAAATGGCGCAAGCGCTACGGCAACTTCGTGCGTGAGGTGGAATGGGCGCTGCTGGAGTTGCGCAAGCACTACAGCCAGAAGCAATACGAGGAGATCGTGATTGGCACCGCGGTGGCGGTGTCCTACGAAACCTCCGCCGACTTCCTCAAAATGATGAACAGCATGGCGGAGAAAAACAAGGGCAAGCAAGCCCGGGCCACGGGGGACGGCAGCACCAAACCCGGGCGCTGGAGCACCTTCCTGTTCGAAACCTTCAACCCCGCCCACTGGCTCACCGGGCCGGCTACCATCACCGAGTATGATCCGCGCAACGGTATCACCGTAATGGAGATACCCGACTGCGCCTGGCACACCTGCGCCCGCGCCGACAGCCTCCCTAACCCCGACGCCCTGCCCGAGGAGGGCTGCCTGGCTATCTGCAAGGGCCCCTTCGAAGCCCTGTTCAAGGGCGAGGGCGGCGGCCTGAAAATGGAGTTCGACCCGCACCTGCCGCAAACCTCCTGCACCGTACGCATGAGCTGGCAGACCAGCTAGCCAGACCCGGCATTCACAAAACCTGGAGAAACAAGATGGCAATCATACTCGTCACCGGCAGCAGCACCGGCATCGGCCAGGAAGCGGCCCTGCATATGGCGCGCAAGGGCCACCAGGTGTACGCCGCCGTGCGCAGCCCGGCAACCGCCACCGAACTGCGCGACAAGATCGCCGCCGAGAACCTGCCGGCGCGGATCATCCAGCTCGACTTGCTGGATACCGCCTCCATCGACTCCGCGGTGGCGGACATCATGGCGCGCGAGGGCCGTATCGATGCGCTGGTAAACAACGCCGGTATCGGCGCCGGCCAGTCTGTGGAGGAAACTCCCCTGGAAGTGGTGCGCGAAATTTTCGAAACCAATTATTTCGGCACCGTGAGCGTCTTGCGCGCGGTCACCCCGATCATGCGCAAGCAGCGCTCCGGCCGTATCGTCAACGTGGGCTCCCTGGCGGGCCGGGTGGTCATGGGCTGCCACGCCCACTACTCCGCCTCCAAGTGGGCCATGGAGGGCATGAGCGAGGCGCTGGCCTTCGAGATGGCCGAATTCAATGTCCGCGTGTCTATTATCCAGCCGGGGTGCACGGTCACCCCGATGTGGGGCAAAGGCTCCGCGCCCAGCGGGGAGACGCCCTACGCCAACTCCCTGCAGCGACTGGTACGTTTCTTCGAGTTCGGCCTGGGGCGGCCCGCCATGCCGGCCGATGTGGCGGTCGCCATCGCCGACGCGATCGAGTCAGATAATCCGCATTTTCGCTACCCGGTGGGACTGGACGCGGTGGAAACCGTCGCCGCGCGCAACAAGGTCTCCGACGATGAGTGGATAGCGGCCAACTGCCTGCAGGGCGATGCCTTCGCCGAGCGCATGGCCGAGTTGGTGGGCGTAGACTACTACCGCTAGGAAGTGGCCTCCCTGGGCTCATAGGTAATGTGCAGGGCCTTGAGCCCGCGCAGCACCACGTTGGGCCAGTGGGTCAGATCGTTCTTGCCCTCGGCCAGCCGCACGTTTGTCAGGCGCTGCAGCAACTTGCTGAAAGCCACCTGCATCTCCTTGCGCGCCAGCATGGCGCCGGGACAGAAGTGGGTGCCCTGGCCAAAGGCCAGGTGATCGTCGGCGTTGGCGCGGCATACATCCATCTGCTCGGGGTCGTCGAACACCGCCTCGTCGCGATTGCCCGCCGCGTAGCGCAACATGAGCAGGGAGTCTTTGGGTATGGGCACGCCGCGAATCTCGGTATCGCGGGTGACCACCCGCCACAGCCCCGCTGAAGGCGTTTCCAGGCGCAGGATTTCCTCCACCGCGTTGTCGATCATGCCCGGGTCATCCAGCAGGCGTTGCAACTGGTCAGACAACTGGATGAGCGACAGCATACCGCCGGTAATCGCCGAGGTCGTGGTTTCGTTGCCCGCCACCAGCAGCTGCTGGATCATGCTGAGCAGTTCCTCCAGCGTCATCAGGCGGCCATCCTCTATGGTGGTATTGGCCAGGTCCGAGATCATGTCGTCGCGGGGGGTGGCGCGGCGATCCTCGATGATCCTCACCATATATTGCTGGTATTCGACGATCAGGCGGGCGTTCTCGATCTCCTCGTCGGGTGTCACCATGCCACCCAGGCGCGAGGCGAAGGCGTCCGACCAGGCCTTGATCTTGCGCAGGTCTTCCCGGGGCACACCCAACTGGTCGGCAATGACGTATACCGGCAGGGGCGTGGCAAAGTCGCGCACAAACTCGCACTCCCGCCTGGTGAGCATGGCATCGATCAGCTCATCCACGATCTGCTCGATATACGCATGCATCTTCTCCACCCGCCTGGCCGAGAATACCTTGTTGATCAGGGAGCGGAACACCTTGTGCCGGGGCGGGTCCATGGTCAACAGGGTATCGACCTGTTCGTACCCGTCCTCGTAGATTTTCGCCGCCGCCGGCGAGGGCTCGGGCCCCTGCAGCAGGTAGCGGAAATCACTGGAGAAGGTATCGGTATCCTTGGCCGCCTGGCGTATATCATCCAGGCGAGTAAGCATGTAGATATTGGTGCCCGGCAGCAGGTACACCGGCGCCTGTTCGCGCAACAACCGGTAGAATTCGAAGGGTGACTCGATCACCTCGGGCGCAAAAAAATCGAAATCGGCGGGGCATCTGGCCACTCGGCACTCCTTTGGGGGCAACGGCGTGGTGCTCTGGGAGCTCGGCCAGGTTGCGGGGTCTGGGCAGCTACATTAGCGAATAGAAAATAAACAGTCAAATCTGATTGTTTTTTGCAGGGCGGTTTGCTAAGTTGCCAAAACAATGCGGATAGCCAGGCCTGCCGGGCATTTCCACGCAGCTGATATTGACCCACTCCCCCACCTTTCAGGAGACAAACATGGACCTCGGACTATCTGGAAAAAAGGCGCTTGTTACAGGATCCACTCGCGGTATCGGCCGGGCCATCGCCAACCTGCTGGCAGATGAGGGCGTGGACCTGGCGATCTGTTCCCGCCACCAGGAGGAAGTGGACAGCGCGATCAGCGAGCTGGGCGCCAGAGGTGTCAAAGTGGTGGGCTCCGCGGTGGACGTGGGTGACAAGGAGGCCTACCAGGCCTGGATCGCCAGCGCCGCCAATGAACTGGGCGGACTGGACATCTTCGTGCCCAACGTCAGCGCCGGTGGCGGCGACATGAGTGACCAGGGCTGGCAGAACAACTTCAATATCGATCTCATGGGTACTACTCGAGGCATCGAGGCAGCCATGCCTTTCCTGGAAAAATCCCCCGCCGCCTCCGTGGTGGTAATCTCCAGTACCGCCGGGGTCGAGACCTTCATGGGGCCACAGCCCTATAACGCCATCAAGGGTGCCCTGGTGATACATGCCAAGCAATTGAGCCAGGCCCTGGCACCGGCCGGCATACGGGTAAACTGCGTGTCACCCGGTCCGGTGTTTATCGAGGGCGGCGCCTGGGATTACATCAAGGCCAATATGACCGAGCTGTACGACAGCACCCTTGCGCAGATTCCCCAGGGTCACATGGGCTCGGCACAAGAAGTAGCCAACGCCGTGGTGTTCCTGGCGAGCCCCGCGGCGAGCCTGATCACCGGCGTCAACCTGGTGGCGGACGGTGGCTTTACCAAGCGGGTACAGCTGTAACACGTGCCTGAACGAAAACAGGGCGAGATGTTGTTATGAGCAAAAGCGATCGCATCGATGGGTACCTGGTCGCCGGGGGCAAGTACCACAATATCGATCACGCCCGCCTGGAGTTGCTGAAACTGCTGGCGGAGCAACCGCGGATAAAGGTGCAGGTCGGCGCGGATTTCAGCGCCATCGACGCCATCTGCGATTCCGACTTCATCATCACCTACACCTGTGACGTGATACCCAGCGCGGGGCAAACCGCGCGCCTGCAGGAATACATGCAGGCGGGTGGCAAGTGGTTTGCCCTGCACGGCACCAATTCCATTCTGGAATTCCTGGCGCCGGACGCCGATGGCAACTTCCGGGTTGACTGCCCGGAGCACAACCTGCCATTCATGGAGATGCTCGGCAGCCAGTTCATGGCCCATCCGCCCATACAGGAGTACCAGGTGCTGGCAACCGAGCCGGATCATCCCCTGGTCGCGGGCATTCCCACGTTTACCGTGGATGACGAGCTGTATCTCAGCAAATTCCACGGCGAGTACCAGACCCTGTTGCACACCCACTGGTCGGAACCGGTGGACAATTTCGTGCGCGATGACTGGGTCAAGGACAGCGATGTGCAGCCGGTACTCTACCTGCACCCCTACGGTCGGGGCGAGGTGTTATACCTCACCCTTGGGCACTGTCGTGGCAAGTACGACATGCAGCCGCTGATTGAGGAATACCCCGCGCCGGAGGAAGGCGCCTGGCGCGCACCGGAATTCTATGAACTGCTGCGACGCGGTATCCGCTGGGCCATGGAGCCCGGCGCCTAGGGGAAGAGACTGGCAAGTATGGACCTGACATTCACGCCGCAAGAACTCGCATTCCAGCAGGAAGTGCGGCAGTTCCTCGCCGACCACCTGCCGCCACACATCGTTGCGGCCACCGCCAACAACAGCAGCGTATTTGTCGAGAAAGACATCGCCCTGCAGTGGCAGGCCATCCTCGTCGAGAAAGGCTGGGCCGTACCCCAGTGGCCCACGGAGCACGGCGGCACCGACTGGACCCCGGCGCAGAAATACATTTTCAGCAAGGAATGCTACCTGGCCGGCGCGCCCATGCTGATCCCCCTGGGCCTGCTGATGCTGGCCCCGGTGATCATGGCCTTCGGCACCGAGGAACAGAAACGGGAATACCTGCCCAGAGATCCTCTCCGGCGAGCACTACTGGTGCCAGGGTTACTCAGAGCCCGGCGCCGGCTCGGACCTGGCCAGCCTGAAGCTCAAGGCCGAAGCGGACGGCGACGAGTATATACTCAACGGCTCCAAGATATGGACCACCCACGCCCACCTGGCCGATCATATCTTCTGCCTGGTGCGCACCGATAACAGCGGCAGGCCCCAGCAGGGCATCAGCTTCCTGCTGGTAGCCATGGACAGCCCGGGCGTCAGCGTAACCCCCATTCTCACCATGGCTGGCGACCACGAGGTCAACCAGGTGTTCTTCGACAATGTGCGCGTACCCATGCGCAACCGCATTGGCGAGGAGAACAAGGGCTGGCAATACGCCAAGTACCTGCTGGAATTCGAGCGCGGCGGCGGCTTCAGCGCGCCGCGTATCCAGCACGAGTTGCAGCGCCTGCGCCAGCTGGTCGCCACTATGCATGAGGATATCGAGGACTTCGACAGCAGCGGCGAGATCGCCCGCAGGATGGCCCGCCTGGAGATTGATCTGAAGGCCCTGGAAATCACCGAGCTGCGCATTCTCTCGGCGGTCAGCGGTGGCGGCAATCCCGGCCCGGAATCCTCCATTCTGAAAATCAATACCACCCAGCTGGAGCAGGGCATCAACGAGCTGTCGGTGGATGTCCTGGCATACCGTGGCTTGCCCATGAACCCGGTCCCTGGCGGCAGCCCCAACCGCCCGGACTTCATCAGTTCCGTGGTACCGCGCTACCTGAACAACCGCGCCGCCTCGATTTTCGGCGGCTCCCAGGAGGTACAGCGAAATATTATCGCGAAGATGGTGCTGGGACTGTGAACTCAAGGCGCTGCTAAGCTCTCCCCTCCCCCACACGGACAAGCCCGATGCAACGACCACAGCTGATTGCCGAACTCAAAACCCTGATGGACCTTGTTGCCAACAAGACCACTGCGCTGGCCGACAGCGTGATGGAAATCGACGCGCGGGAGTATTTCGACCCGGACCAGTTCCAGCGGGAAAAACTGGAATTGTTTCGCAACTATCCCCAGTTTGTAGGCCCCAGCTGCCTGATCCCCGAAGCCGGTGATTACTTTGCCTTTGACGATACCGGCGTTCCCATCCTGATCGCCCGCCACAGCGACGGGGCGCTGCGGGCGTTCGTCAATATCTGCTCGCACCGCGGCGCCCCCCTCAATGAATGCGCCACCGGCAAGGCGAAGAAGGGCCGCCTGTTCTCCTGCCCCTACCACGGCTGGACCTATGACCTGGAGGGTGCGCTGGTGGGCGTGCCCTTTGTCAAGGAGGGTTTCGATTCCATAGACCGCTCTACCCTGGGCCTTAAACCGCTGCAGGTGGAGGAACAGGACGGCATGATTTTCGTCATGCCCAACCCGGACCGGCGCTTTGATATCGACGAGGTGCTGGGCGGTATCGGTGAGCGCCTGTCGGGCTTCGGCTTTGAGGACCACTACTGCCTGGGAACCAAACAGGTTTTCACCAACTTCAGCTGGAAACTCAACATGGATACCTTCCATGAGTATTACCACTTCGAGTTCCTGCACCCGGAGACCATCGCGACCATGGCCTACAGCAACCTCGGCACTTACCACCAGTACGGCCGCAACCACTCCATGGGTTCCGCGGTACTGGCGATCAACGAGCTCAAGGACATTCCCGAGGAGCAATGGCAGCCGCAGGAAATACAGTTCCTACGTGAACTTCATCTTTCCCAACACGGTGATCTTTGTCGTCGAGGATCACTTCCAGACCTGGCGGGTCTATCCCATCAGCCCGGATCGTTCGGTGGTATATCACAGCATGTACCTGCCCGAGGAACCGCAGGACGCGCAGCAGCGCCAGCAGTACGAAGACTACTTCCAGATGATCAACGATGTGGCGGTAGCGGAAGACTACTCACTGGTGGACCGGATTCACCGCGGACTGGGTGCGGGCATCGAGCGCAAGGTGCTGGTCGGGCGCAACGAGCCCGGGGTACAAAATATGCACCGCCAGTTGCACGAGGTGCTGGGGCAGAACTGAACAGCCACGTCCGCGGGCGGCCACAGTCACTTTAGCCGCGTGAGCACCTTGCACTGGCTGGAGGGCGTTCGCAGGGCCTCAAAGGCGGCGGGCATGTCGTCCAGGGAAACCACCGAGGTCACCATGGGTGAGGCGTTGATACGGCCCTGAGCCAGCATGGTGATCACGGTCTCGTAGTCCGCGCGGCTATAGGCAATGGCAAAGCGGATCGACAACTCCTTGATCAACGCCGGAAACGGCAGGATGGTATCCGGCTGCTCACACACCCCCACCGGTACCAGCATCGCTCGCCGCGGGGCGATATCGATGCACTGCTGTATCAGCCCCGGGGCCCCGACGCATTCGAACAGCAGGTCCGGTGGCCCGCCCGCGACGGCGGCAAACTGTTCACCCAGGTCTTCCCCCGGCTGCACCACGGCGGTGGCTCCCATGGACAGGGCCAGGGCGCGACGCTCCGCCGCGGGCTCGCTGACCACCACATCCCGGGCACCCATAAATCGCGCCCACTGCGCCACCGCCAGCCCGATCGGCCCGGCCCCGGTGATCAGCACCCGCTGCCCCGCTCGCAGGTCGCCGGCCCGCACCGCGTGCAGGCCCACCGCCAGCGGTTCAATCAGGGCGGCATCCTCGGTGCTCAGTTCATCGGGCAACTTTAGGGTATTGCATTCCGAGGTGGCGACGTACTGGGCGAAGCCACCGGGGGCATTCACGCCGATGCAGGCCAGGCCTGGGCATTCGAAGGGGTGACCGGTGAGACAGGCTGGACAGGCGCCGCAGCTGATGAAGGGCAGCGCGCTCACCCGGTCGCCGCGCTGCCAGCGCCCCTGCAGGCCCTTGCCCAGCGCCACCACTTCACCGACAAATTCATGCCCCAGTATGGAGTTGCAGGGCAGCATGGCCGGCCCTTCCCGGGTGGAGTGCAGGTCGGTACCGCAAATGCCACAGTAGGCCACCTCCACCACCAACTGGTCACTCGCCGGCGCGGGATCGGCAATCTCCTCAACCTGCAGGGGCAGACCCGCCCCCTTGAATACCGCTGCTCTCATGTTTCGCTCCCTGATTGGCTGGAATGTCGACGAGCCAGCAACAGCATCGAACGCTTGAAATCGATGTGTCGCTGCTCATCGGCCTTTATTTCGCGGGCTCCCGCCCGGCTCATGCGCAAACTGGCCAGTTTGAAAGGCGGCGGGCCCATCACCAGCTCCGCGAACACAGCAGGTGGCGCGGCCCGACCCAGTCCCAGCTGGCGCAGCTCATCACAGAGGGCATCCTGCTCGCTGGGTACCTGACGATATCGCCTGAGCCCCATCTGGGGCGCATAACTGGCCACCAGCGTACCGTGGCGGCCCGTGTAGTGCCCGATAAACTCAGCTTCACTGAGGTGGCCAAGCCCCCTCCCGAACCAGAGCAGGCGCTGCCCCCCGGCGGGGCCATTGAGCACCTGGCGCGGCGCCCCCATCAGGACAAAGGAACGGGCCACATCCAATCCGCAGGGCGCGCAGGCGGCTACCTGTTGCCACAGTGCGCGGGCCGGCGCAGCGGCCAGGGCTGCGCGCAGCCTAGCTTCTTCCAGTTCGATGAGCTCCACCGCATCCACCGCCGGCGCGGTCCCACGGGCGAGCCGCAACAGGCGGTTCGCCAGCGTCTTGCCGCGGCCGTCCACCCACTCATAGTGGCGTATGCCCAGGGTGTCGCCACTGGCAGCAAATGCTTCTTCCCGCAGGGCTCGCACCTCGGGAGCGCTGCGCCCCCGCCCCGCCCCATTGGCAAAATAGAGGCCCTGCACCAACAGCAGGCTGCTCACCCGTGCGGCTTCCTGCGAGGCGCAGCTTTACGCCTGGTTTTCGGTTTGGCAACTGTCGGCCCTCGCCGGGTCGATTTGCGACGGGGGCGACACTGGGCCAGGTACTCTTTGCGGGCGATCTCCAGGCCATCGGCGATACTGTGGTGATCGGGAACCTGGTCGGGGTCGACGATGATGCCGAAATCCATGCTCGCGCTGTAACTTACACAGGTGATATTGACGGCCATTCCTGCGGTGATTATAGACATGGGGTACATGTGCTCGATACGGGCGCCGGCGAGATACATGGGAGCAGGCGAGCCGCGGACGTTGGAAACGATGAGGTTCGCGCCCAGGATCTGCGGCGCCTGCTCCGGCGGCAGGGATTCCATGATGGTGCTGATGAGTATGGGCGGCATCATCTGGAACAGTTCGACGATGCTCTTGCCGCCACTGTGAGCCTTTTCCTTGGCCTGCTCGGATTCCCGGCTGATGGCCCGCAGGCGCGCCACGGGATCATCGAGGTCGGTGGCCAGGGTAACGGTGGTATTGGTAACCCTGTTACTCATGGAGTCATCCTTGCCCGAGCGCAGGGACACGGGGATATTGGTGCGCAAGGCTTCACCCGGCAGTTCGCCATTGGCCTGCAGGTAACGCCTTATGGCGCTACTCACCAGGGCCAGTACCACGTCGTTGAGAGAGACCTCAAAGTGGCTCTTGATCTTTTTCAGGTCCTGCATGGGCACCGAACCGAATGCCGTGGCGCGCTCGCTGCTGATCTCCCCGTTGAACGAGGTAACCGGCACCAGCGGGCGCGTCTCTGCTGGCTTCCGCGGCCACACGAACTGCTCCAATAGTTTCGGGCGGAGGATGTCGTAGGCACTCCTGGCGGCCTCTCCCGGCAGTCTCGCCATGTGCCTCCACGCATTCCGTGAACGTTCGGGGTAGCTCGGCACCTTGCCCGCGGCGGCTGCGCCGATGGAGGGGTCAACCGTCCTGGGCTCCAGGGGATGGGGCTCCAGGTCGCAGATGATCTCTATCAGTTTGAAGGCGCCCTCCCCGTCCATCATGCAGTGGTGGAACTTCTGCAGATAGGCAAACCTGCCGCCCTCCAGCCCCTCGATCAGCCAGATTTCCCACAGGGGCTTGGTCCGGTCCAGGTGGGTGGCATAGAGCCTGGAGGCAACGTCGCAGAGAGTGGCGCGGTCACCGGGTTGTGGCAGGGCGATACGCTTGATGTGGTGATCAAAGTTGAAGTGCTTGTCCTCCACCCAGTAGGGGCGATCCAGGCCCAGGGGCACCTCGTGCAGCTTCCAGCGAAAATGGGGAACCAGAGAAATCCGCTCGATACACTGATCGCGAAAATGCGCGAAATCGAAGCCGGGGCTGCCAGCCGGATCGAGCACGAAGAGCAGGCCCACGTGCTGGTAGAGAGTCTCGGTCTCCCCCGCCACGAACATGACGTCCTCTCTGCTAAGTTGTCTGGTCCCGGGCATATCAGCACACTCCTCGGTCATCAACCCGGCATGGCCAGGCGCATCAATTTCAGTATGCCGACGGGGGCGAGCCGCTTCAGAAAGTGCAGCACTCGCGCATCCACGCAAAACACCACGCTGAAGCGGTTTTTCTCGATCGCCCTGACGACCAGCCGGGCGGCGGTGGCGGGCGGCATGGCGTAATGGAAGGTTTTGAGCATCTTTTGCTTGTGGGCCGGCTCCATGCGCGCCGCCTCGAGAATATTGGTGGCCACCGCCCCCGGGTGAACGCAGCTGATCCCGACGCTGCTCTTCGCCAGTTCAACGTACAGGCACTCGCTCAGGCCTCGCACCGCGAACTTGGTGGCCGCGTAGGAGGCCTGCCCCTTCATACCGGTAAAGCCGGCGGAGCTCGACATATTGACGATATGCGCCTCCTCAGCCTGACGCAGATGAGGCAGGAAAAAACGGCACCCGTACAGCACGCCGCGGTAGTTGATGCCGGTAATCCACTCCAGGTCGTCCACAGACTGCTCCTCGAAGGGGAGATTGACCGCGACACCGGCGTTGTTTACCAGGATATGGACGGCCCCATGGCGGGCGATGACCTGCCCCGGCAGCTCCGCCATCTGCTCTCGGCAGGAAACATCGACCGCATGCACACTGCACTGCCTGCCCAGGGACTCTACTTGAGTGCGCACGCCGGACAGGCGGCTGGCATCGACATCGACCAGCGCAACATCCGCGCCCCGGTGCGCCAGTTCAACGGCCACAGCCCTGCCGATGCCGCTGCCGGCCCCCGTCACCACCGCTACCCGTCCCGCAATCCGCTTCACTAATATGTCCCTATGGGGAAACCACCTGAAATGCTGCGCCTGTTAATCCGCCGGGGCAATGTATACGTCATCGCCTTCGACTTTTACCGGGTAGCAGCGTAGTGCTTCCCTGGCGGGGCGACTGAGGACCGCACCGTCCCGCACATCGAAAGCGGCCCCGTGCAGGGGGCACAGGATCCTGCAGCCCTTCAGCTTGCCCTCGCTCAAACGGGCCGCCGCGTGGGTGCACAGGTTGTCCACGGCGAACAGGCCCTCGGCGGTGTGGCACAGCAGTATTTCCACGTCACCTGCTGCAATACAGCGGGTCTTGCCCCGGGGTATGTCCGCCAGGCTGGCGACCCGCTTATAGCCACCATCGCTCATCGGAATGGTTTGCTCCGGGCCATGAACTCGTCCAGGGTCTGGTGCACACGCCTGATTCGCACCTCCTGGTAATTGCCCAGGCTGAGTCCTTTGCGGCTGGTCTTGAGCCCGCGGGTCTGCAGCGCGAGGTTGCCCGTATCCTCGTCGTAGACCGGCGCCAGCCAGCGCAGCTCGGGGGCCTCGGTGTAGGATTGCTCGACACTCAATTGGGTGGGCTCGGGAGGTTCGGGGTGCTCCGCGCCATCGGGCAGGGGTTCGAGCACCAGCACGTCGAAAATGCTGCTGTCGACATCGTCGCCGTTGGGCCGGAACCGGTAGACCATGGGTATCATGATGCCCGGGAAGAAAAACATATTGGGAAACAGGTGGTACTCGATGGAGTCCAGCATCAGGCTGTCGCTGCACTGGTCGAAATCGACACCCGCCTGCTCCCGGAACTGCTCGCGCAGAACCTGCGCGGCAAGCTGCCGCGCCGTTTCACCGGCGGCCAGTTCGCGCCCCTCCAGGGCCAGCCCCGCCAGCATTTCCTGTTCGGTCATCGGCGGGCTGCGCCATTTGTCGCCGGGGTAATCCGCCAGGGCGGCGGGACTGTAGCAGCCGATATTGTGAATGAAGCGGCTGACATACTCGCTGAACACGTCGTACTGGGCATTGGCCCCGTGGGGGGAGTCGTGGGTCTCGAAGTTGTGGTAGGCCTCCATGAAGGCTTCCTGGGCGATCTTCCAGTTGGCCGGCAGGATTTTTTGCACGTGCGCGCGGATGCGACGGCGCTCCAGGGGGAAAGCATCAAAATGTTCCTTCATGACCCCGAGATAGTCATCCAGCGGCGCCGCGTCAGGGTCGAGATTGATGAAGAGGAAGCCGCCCCAGCGCTCGCAGCGCACCTGGGCCAGCTGGTGACTGTCTCCCCGGGTGTGGGGAAAGTCCCACTGGCCCGGGATATTGCTCACGGACCCGTCCAGGTGCCAGGACCAGCCGTGGAAAGGGCAGGTAAAAGAGGGTGTGTAGGCGCAGCCCTCGGCGTCGATCAGGCGCGTGCCCCGGTGCGTGCAGACATTGAGAAAGGCCTTCACGCCGCCATCTTCCATGCGCGCTACCAGTACCGAGTAGGGCCCTATGTCGTAGACATAACTGTCCCCCGCATCGGGCAGATGCTCCTCCCGGCAGGCCCACTGCCAGGCATTGGGCCAAAGTCTGTCGATTTCGCGCTGGAAAAATTCGCGGCTGATATAGCGTTCGACGGGCAGGTCCTCATCCCCGAGAAACTCGTAGCGTTGTTCCAACAGCGCCGCCGGCACTGCGCGACTGTCCTCCCTCAAAATATCAGCCACGGACGGGCCCTCGGCCCTGCCCGTCCCCGGCCCGGGTGCATTTCTTGCGGTCATGCCTGTCCCCGTGGTTTCGGCCTTGCTGATCAGGCGCAGCCGGTGTTTAATAATACAATCAGCGCTGACTGTTTTTATTTGACCTTATTCAAGGCGCCATGGCAAGTGTTTGCGCGCATTTGCACGACGCAGCAGGGGGAGCAAGCTTATGCCCGACACTATCGGCGTGGTACCAACAGCGCAGCAGTTGGCCCACCGGGAGGCCATCCGCGAGGTACTCGCGACCCACAGCCGGGGCCTGGATCGCGGCGAGGCCGGGCTGTTGAAAAGTGCCTACTGGCCGGAAGCAGATGTTGACTACGGCAGTTTCAAGGGCGAGGCCCACCAGTTTGCCGAGTTGGTCGGCCCGGCCCTGGCAAGCGCCTACGCGCTTACACAGCACCTGTTGGGACAGACGTTCATCGCCCTGAAGGGCAACCGCGCGAACACCGAAACCTATGTCTACGCCCGCCACCTGCTGCAGGGTGCCGGGGAAGAGCTGGCCTTTGCGGGCCGCTACCTGGACCAGTTGGAATTGCGCGACGGCCAGTGGAAGATCCTCCACCGCCAGGTGGTCATGGACTGGAGCCTGCGCCTGCAGGTGCAGGACGAGCGCAACAGCGAAGCCTTCGCCGCCCTGTCCAAGGGCTGCAGCCAGCGCGCGGACCCTTCACAGCAACTGTTTACCATCGATTGAGGGTACACGTCATGGCCAACACGCTGGACAGCCTGATAGCGAAACAGGACATCACCGAGCTGATCTACCTGTACATGCGCGGCCTGGATCGCTGGGACGGCGAGCTGATGCGTTCACTGTTTCACGAGGACGCCTGGTGCGAGTACGGCTTCATGAACAGCGCCGCCCCGGCGTTCATCGACTACTGCATGGAGGCGCTGGCCTCTCACGAGGCGAACCACCACTTTGTCGGCAACATCCTGATAGACCTGGCCGGGGACGAGGCCTTTGGCGAAGTCTATTTCAATGCCTACCACAAGATCAGCGGGGCAGACGGCTTCCAGGACCTGGTCATCGCGGGACGTTACCTGGACCGCTACGAGCAGCGCGAGGGGGTGTGGAAGTTTGCCTATCGCTCAGAGCGGGTGGACTGGAGCCACACGGCTCCCAGCGACGACCCCTACTTCCAGCTCGCCCCCGACGGCCTGGTCGGCGGCCGCCGCGACGATGCGGTCTACGACCGCGCCGCGCGCTACAAGCGCGCGCCGTAGCACTCAGGGTTGCTTGCTGCGCTGGCCGGCGTGTAACAGCACCTCGGCTTCCGCGGAGTAGAAGTCGGAGGGCTTGCCGCCAGTGGTGATACCGGCATCGATAACCAGGGTGTGACCGCTTACCTGGCGCGCGTCCTCGCTCAACAGGAACAGGATGGCGTTGGCGATATCCTCGGGCATACAGGCAATACCGAGGGGATTGTCCCCGGCGATACCGCGGGTGATCGCCTCCACGTCATTGTTGACCAGGGCGCTGGTCATGGGCGTGACCGTGCCCGCCGGCGCCACGGCGTTGACCCGCACCCCGAAGGCGGCGAATTCACTGGCGGCAGACTTGGTGAGACCGACCACGCCGTGTTTCGCCATGGTGTAGACATGCGGCCCCAGGCCACCCATTACCCCGGCGGTACTCGCCACGGAGACAATGGCCCCGCTACCCTGCTCACACAGGACCCTGCCCGCGTGCTTCATGCCCAGGAACACCGCCCGTGACAGGATGGCCATGGTGTGGTCATAGGCCTCCACGGAGGTCTCCCTGATAGAGCCAATCGCGCCGACGATACCGGCATTATTGACCATGCCGTCGAGGTGGCCGAAGCGTTGCACGGCGAGGCTCACTGCCGCTTCGATGTCGGGCTCCCTGCTGACATCGGTCTGGATGAATACTACGGCGGGGGCCAGTTCAGCCGCGAGCGCCTCGCCGCGATCCCGTTGCAGGTCGGCGACAACCACCTGCCCGCCCTCGGCCAACAACTTCCTGGTCGTGGCCTCACCGATGCCACTGGCGCCGCCGGTGACCACGAATACCTTGTCGACGAATCTACCCATCAGCGGCTCCTGCATTCGATCCCGCTCCGCTGCCCCGCACGCTCGCCGCCACGGGGGCCAGCGCACGGTCGCCAGTCTATTGTCGGGCAGAATGCCTGCGATAGCGGCTGTTGATCGGAATAAGATGTAAACCATGTCTACGGTGTACACCCGTTGAATATTGGCGCGCCTGGGAGGATTCGAACCCCCGACCAATAGCTTAGAAGGCTACTGCTCTATCCAACTGAGCTACAGGCGCGAGGACGCGATGCTAACCTGACACGGCGCATATTCCAAGCGCAGGATTGGTTCAGCCGGGCACGCACGGCCTGGATACCGGAATCCTGTGACCTGTGGGCTTTCGGACTAGATCAACAACCAGAAAACAGTGGCAAGACCGACAAGCGCAACAGCATTTTCAATGATCATACCGCCTCCCCCATCTTCCCGTTTTCGGAAACCTGAATATAGGCGATCCATATTTTCAAATGCAGCCCGGTCGATACCACAATCAGGTCAAGGCAAACCGCCCCCTAGCGCTTGTTGTCGTCTTCCTCTTCCTCCAGCTTCCTGACGAAGCTGCGCAGTTCTCTTGCGGCTCGCTCCCGCTCCGCCTTGATAGCGTCTATCTGGGCCGGAAGCGAGTCAAACACCTTCTGCAGATATGCCGGTCGATCGGCCGGTTTGCCTGGCGCCTTGTCGCACTTGTCAGCGCCCCTGGTTGGATCTCGCTTGGTCATGGCAGTTTCTACATCTGTGGCCATGTCGGAACAGTCACAGGTACATTCTTGTGAAAGTTTGAATGCCGGGCTGCTACGACAGTGGAATCGGGCAAAAGGCTTGCCTGCCTACCTGAATGATACCTTTTACACAGACAAACCAAAGGGCTATTTGCAAACATTGGTTATAAAGATAATGCATACCCAGTAGTTTTTATATTGCCAATACTTTGAAAGGTACGGGCACTATCGCCAGGCACGGGCATGCAACACAGCTAACTCCTGGTAGTAGCGCTATGGCTAATGCGGATCAGCGATCTCTTCGTGTTCCCGTCTTTTCACATCCCGGACAGTGTGCCAGGCACAGACAAAGGAGAACGTGGCGACCCACAGCAACACTGTGCCCGGATCCATCACCACAGCCCCCGGGCGGCTTCGCGATTGCCTGAGCGAGCCTGACCGCCGGTCGCCGCGGCGATATACGCCTCCGACAGGGCCAGTTCCTGCGCCAGCGCCCTGGGCAATTGCGCCGTCCTGATCTGCAGCCACTTCAATTCCGCATGCCTGGCCATCAGCGTTACGAGTTTTGCGTCAACTTCGTTAGTCATAGTCAACTCCTCCTGAGTCAATATAGGAAGTACTGAGCTGTTTGAAGATGGCCGGAGGCGCCAGCTGCATGGCAATATGCGCCAACCCACAGAACACTGCCGGGCCGGGTTGCAAAGGTGATCAAGGCTGAACGTGGTGCTCGAAACAGAAACTGGGGTGGCCGACGGGTCTCGAACCCGCCACCTCCGGAGCCACAATCCGGTGCTCTACCTGATGAGCTACGGCCACCATCGCGAGGTGCTGAAAACCGGGATAACCAACTCGCTCCGTATGTGGCTGGAAAGTTGGTCGGGGTAGAGAGATTCGAACTCCCGACATCCTGCTCCCAAAGCAGGCGCGCTACCAGACTGCGCTATACCCCGATGCTATCACAGGCGGCGCAGGCGCGACCCCCTTTTTCAGGAGGCAGCATCATACTCACCACGCTGGTGAGCGTCAACGCCGCAATGGCCGTAATTTAGCGGCCGTGACACCATAAACCTTCCACTCCCGGGGCCCCTCGTGGGACAATGGCACCCCCGCGCCGGCGCCTGTATTTTCCCGGCCGGCTGGCGCAACTGCCGACCTTCAACGCTGCAAGAGATCTCTCGCATGCCCGCACTGGTCCTGGACGGTAAAACACTGGCAAGCCAAACCGAAGCCGAACTCTGCTGGCCCGGGTGGAGCGCCTGAAAGCCAAAGCCGGCGGCAAGACGCCCATTCTGGCGACGATCCTGGTGGGCGATGACCCGGCCTCGGCCACCTACGTGAAAATGAAGGGTAACGCCTGCCGCCGCGTGGGCATGGACTCACTGGCGGTCGAACTGCCCGCCACCACGACCACGGAGCAGCTGCTGGCGAAGATCGCCGAACTGAACGCCAATCCGGATGTCCACGGCATCCTGCTGCAACACCCGGTACCGGAGCAGATCGACGAGCGCGCCTGCTTCGACGCCATCGCCCTGGACAAGGATGTCGACGGCGTGACCTGCCTCGGCTTTGGCCGCATGGCCATGGGCGAAGACGCCTACGGCTGCGCGACGCCCGCAGGGCATCATGCGCATGCTGGAGCACTACCAGATAGAGATAGAGGGCAAGCACGCGGTGGTGGTGGGCCGCAGCCCCATTCTGGGCAAACCCATGGCGATGATGCTGCTGCAGAAGAACGCCACGGTCACCATCTGCCACTCGCCGCACCCGGGACCTGCCCGGGCTGGTCGCCCAGGCCGACATCCTGGTCGGCGCGGTCGGCAAGCCGGAGTTCATCAAGGCCGACTGGGTCAAGGACGGGGCCGTGGTGGTGGACGCCGGCTACCATCCGGGCGGCGTGGGCGATATCGAACTGGCGCCGCTGGTGGACACCGCCAGCGCCTACACCCCGGTGCCCGGTGGCGTCGGCCCCATGACCATCAACACCCTGATCATGCAGAGTGTGGAGTCGGCGGAAAAAAGCCTGGGCTGATCAGCCCTCGCGCCGCCACTGGGTACCCTCGCGGGAATCCTCCAGCACCACGCCCTGCTCCAGCAACTCCTGCCTGATCTCGTCAGCGCGGCCATAGTTCTTGTCGAGCTTGGCCTGGTGGCGTTCGGCAACCAGGGCCTCGATGGCGTCCGCCGAGATCGCATCCTCCGAGGCACCACCCTGCAGCCACTCCTGGGGATCCTGCTCCAGAATACCCAGCAGGTCGCCCGCTGCGAGCATGCGCGCTTTCAGGCGGGGCAGCTCGGCTTCCGGCGCCTTGTGCAATTGCTTGGCGATGGCGTGGATTTCAGCGATGGCCACGGGAGTATTCAGGTCATCGTTCAGCGCCTTGTAAAACGGCTTCCTCTGCCAGCGGCACCTCCATATCCAGTGATATGTCCTGCACCTCGCGCAGCGTGCTGTACAGGCTTCCCAGGGTGGTCTCGGCCTGCTCCAGCAATTCGGGAGAAAAATTCAGCGGCGACCGGTAGTGGGCCGACAACAGCGCAAACCGCAATACCTCGCCGCGGTAACTTGCCAGCAGGTCGCGCACCGTGCGGAAGTTGCCGAGTGACTTGGACATCTTCTCGCCGTCGATGTCGAGGTAGGCGTTGTGCATCCAGTAGCGCACATAGTCGCCGCCGTGGGCGCAGCGACTCTGGGCGATCTCGTTTTCGTGATGGGGAAAGATCAGGTCCCTGCCGCCGCCGTGGATATCGATGGTTTCCCCCAGGTGGGCGCGAATCATGGCCGAGCACTCCAGGTGCCAGCCCGGGCGGCCGCGACCCCAGGGGCTGTCCCAACCGGGATCCTCAGCCGCGGCCGGCTTCCACAGTACGAAGTCACCGGGATGGCGCTTGTAACTGGCCACCTCCACCCGGGCGCCGGCGAGCATGTCATCCAGCGAGCGCCGCGACAGCTTGCCGTAATCCGGCATGGACTCCACCGCGAACAGCACATGCCCCTGGGATTCATAGGCGTGGCCCTTTTCGATCAGCGTGCGGGTGAGCGCTATCATCGCGTCGATATTGTGCGTGGCATGCGGTTCCAGGGTCGGCGGCAGGGCGTTCAGGCGCCGCCATGTCCTCCCGGTACTTGGCGGTGAACTCGTCGGTAACGCGACTCGATGCTGCGTCCGCTCTCCCGGGCCGCGGCGATGATCTTGTCATCGACGTCGGTGATATTGCGGGCGTAAATGACCGTGTCGAAATGGGTTTGCAACAGGCGAAACAGGGTATCGAATACCACCACCGGCCGGGCATTGCCGATATGGGCGAGGTTGTAGACCGTGGGGCCACAGACATACATGGTGACCTGGTTTTCCACCAGCGGCACAAAGGGCTGTTTCTCGCCGCCCATGGTGTTGTAAAGCTGCAGGCCCATCAGTTCGCTCCCCCGCCTTGCTCGCCCCAGCTGTCACGCAAGCCGATGGTCAAGTTGAATACCGGCCCGGCTTCACTGTGGTCATATCGGTCCGCCACAAAATACCCCTCCCGCTCGAACTGGAAATGCTGTTCCGGCTGCGCCTGCGCCAGCGACGGTTCTATCCAGGCATTGGCCACTATCCGCAGCGAGGCCGGGTTGATGAAGTCCAGGAAATCGCGCTCTCCCTTGTCCGGCGATTCGTGCGTGAACAGGCGATCGTACAGGCGCACCGTGGCCTGCCTGCCCTCGCTGGCGGACACCCACTGGATGACCCCCTTGGGCTTGATGCCGTCCGCCGGATCGTTGCCCAGGGTGTCGGCAATGATGCGGGCGTGAACCTCCACGATCTCGCCGGCGCTGTCCTTCACCAGTCGTCGGCCTCGATGACATAGGCGTTGCGCAGGCGCACGCGCTTGCCCAGCACCAGGCGCTTGTACTTCTTGTTGGCCTCCTCGCGAAAGTCATCGGCATCGATATACAGCTCCCGGGTAAACGGCAGCTGCGCGCTCGCCCAGTTCGTCCCGGGATGGATGGCAGGGCGCGGCGAGCTGCTCCACCCTGCCCTGCTCGTAATTGCTGAGCACGACTTTCAGCGGGTTCAGCACGCACATGGCCCGCGGCGCGTTCTCGTTGAGATCCTCGCGGATGGCGAATTCCAGCATGGCGACATCCACCACGCCGTCGCTGCGGGTGGTGCCTATCATCTGGCAAAACTTGCGGATGGCCGCCGGGCGTGTAGCCGCGCCGGCGCATACCGGACAATCGTCGGCATGCGCGGGTCATCCCAGCCGGCCACCACGCCATCGTCCACCAGTTGCTTGAGCTTGCGCTTGCTGGTGACGGTGTAGCTGGGGTTGAGCCGACCGAACTCGTACTGGCGCGGCCGCGCCGGCACCGGCAGGTGCTCGATAAACCAGTCGTACAGCGGCCGGTGGTCCTCAAACTCCAGGGTGCAGACCGAGTGCGTAACGCCCTCGATCGCATCTTCCTGGCCGTGGGCGAAGTCGTAGGTGGGGTAAATCACCCACTCGGTGCCCGTCTGGTGGTGCGCGACCTTGCGAATGCGGTACAGGATCGGGTCGCGCATATTCATATTGGGCGAGGCCATATCGATCTTCGCCCGCAGCACCTTCTCACCGTCGGCGAACTCCCCGGCCTTCATGCGCGCAAGCAGATCGCAGGTTTTCCTCCACGCTGCGTTCGCGATAGGGGCTGTTTTTGCCCGGTTCTGTGAGCGTGCCGCGGTATTCCCGGGCCTGCTCGGCGTTCAGGTCACAGACATAGGCATGCCCCTGCTCCACCAGGTGCACGGCCCAGTCGTACAACTGCTGGAAATAGGAGGAGGCGAACCGCACCTCGCCGTCCCACTGGTAGCCCAGCCAGCGCACATCTTCCTGGATCGAGTCGATGTACTCCTGGCTCTCCTTTTCCGGGTTGGTGTCGTCAAAGCGCAGGTTGCAGCGCCCGCCAAAGCTCTCCGCGAGGCCGAAATTCACGCTGATCGACTTGGCGTGACCGATATGCAGGTAGCCGTTGGGCTCCGGTGGAAAGCGGGTAACCACGGTTTCCACCCTGCCGGCGTCCAGGTCCTCGGCGACGATGTTCTCAGGAAATTACTGGCGGGGGCATGTTCCATAATATTTCATACAGGCTCTGGCAAAAAGGGCGCGTATTATAGCCACACAGAGGCCGCTCTTATAGCAATTGCAGGCGGCTTGCCGGCATATGCACGCTTTTGTGCTGAACTTTCCCCGGGAATGTTTTCCTGCCTGGCAAAAGTCCGTATCATTGCCCGCCTCTAACAAATACCAGCAGGGAAACAGCATGGTTATCATTCGCACTACTTTCGGCGAAATCAAACTGGAACTGGACGCCGAGAAAGCACCGGCGACGGTCGCCAACTTTCTTGAGTACGCCCGCTCCGGGCTACTACGACGGCACCATTTTCCACCGCGTCATCAACAATTTCATGATCCAGGGCGGCGGTTTCGACACCAATATGCAGCAAAAGCCCACCAGTGAGCCCATCGAGAACGAGGCCGACAACGGCCTGAAGAATGATTTCGGCACCATCGCCATGGCCCGCACCACGGACCCGCATTCGGCGACCGCCCAGTTCTTCATCAACGTCAAGGACAATGACTTCCTCGAACCACTCCGGCAAGAACATGCAGGGCTGGGGCTACGCGGTATTCGGCAAACTGGTGGAGGGCGAGGAAGTGCTGGAGAAAATCCGCACGGTGCCCACCGGCAGCCGCGGCGGCCACCAGGACGTGCCGGTGGACCCGGTCATCATCGAGACCGTGGAAATCATCGAGGACTGAGCCCCTCCCCGGGCCGGACACGTGGCCACCACCCTCTTTATTTCCGACCTCCATCTCGACGCCTGCCGGCCCGCCACCACGCGGGCCCTGGCGGCCTTCCTGGGCCGCCAGCGCACTGCGCACAACTGTTCATTCTGGGCGACCTGTTCGAAGCCTGGCTGGGGGATGATGACGACTCGCCCCTGGTGGCGGAAGTTGCCGCCATGCTGCGCGAGTTCACCGCTGCCGGCCCGCGCCTGGGCATTATGGTGGGCAACCGCGATTTCCTGCTGGGGCCGGGCTTCTGTGAGCGGGCCGGTGCCCGCCTGTTGCCCGACCCCACCGTCATCGACCTGTACGGCGAACCCACGCTACTCATGCACGGGGACAGCCTGTGCACCGCCGACGCCGATTACCAGGCCTTCCGGCGCCAGGTGCGGGACCCCGACTGGCAGGCGCAGTTACTGCAGCAGCCCCTGGCGCGGCGCCGCGACCTGGCGGCCGAGCTGCGCGCCCGCAGCAGGGATGCCAACAGCATGAAGAGCATCGACATCATGGATGTCACCGACGCCGAGGTAGAGCGGCAGATGCGTCGCCAGGGGGTAGGCCAGCTGATACACGGGCACACCCACCGCCCGGCGCGCCATGAAGCTGCCGCGGGACTGCGCTGGGTACTGGGAGCCTGGGAGGAGAACGGCTGGTTTATCAGTGCTTCCCCTGAAGGGGTTTCACTACAATCATTCCCTATTATTCAATAGCTTACAAATTATATTTAATGTAGTTTATTGACCGGGTATGCCGCTGTGAAAGCGAAATTCCTGATCCGCTGTCGTCACCAGTTCACACTCCCGCTGCAGCAGCGGAGGCAGGCGCTCAGCCACTTCCTGCGCGGAGCCCAGCGCCTCGGCCAGTTCCAGGTAATCGGTGAAGTGGCGCGCTTCCGATTTCAGCAATGACAGGTAAAACGCCGCCAGTTGGTCGTCCAGGTGCGGCACCAGCGCCGCGAAGCGCTCACAGGAGCGGGCCTCGATAATGGCCCCCACCAGCAGGGTATCCACCAGCCTGCCCGGCTCCGCGTTGCGCACCAGCTTGCGCAGCTCCCCGGCATAGCGGGAGGCGCTGAGCTGGGGATAGTCGATGTCCCGCTCCCTCATCAGCGCGATCACCTGCTCGAAATGGCGCAGTTCCTCCCGCGCCAGCCGCGACAGGCGCTGCAACAGGTCATGGTGTCCCACGTAGCGATACATCAGGTTGAGGGCGGTGGAGGCCGCCTTCTTTTCACAATTGGCGTGGTCGATGAGCAGCAAGGCGGGATTTTCCAAAGCCCACTGCACCCAGGCAGCCGGCGTCGGGCAGTACAGGAAGGCCTCGATAGGCGCCATGTCCACAGCAGTGCTCACTCAGCCTGCCCCGACGACGAGGCAAACAGGTCCGCGGTCAGCATATAGCGCTCGTAATGGGCCTCGGACAGGGTGTAGAACTCCCGGTCGATCTGTTCCCGCAGCACCGCCAGCGGCAGGTCGCGATAGTCCAAATCCACCTCGAAGCCGTAATCACGGGTGTTGTCGATCTGGCTGGCGCCGGCCTTGATCAGGCTGAACACCCAGCAGTACTCGTCGTGGTCCGGTCGATAGCTTACCTGCTGCACCTGCAACTGCCACTGCAGCAGGGCCTTGTCCACGACCCGCAGCTTGTTGCTGACGCACTGGGAGAGAAACCCCGCGAGGCGGCCGGTCCACCACCCGTTTCTGCTCCGGTGTGTAGCTGTTCCAGTCGATCACCTCGTGGGCGAAGCGCTTGCAGCCGCGGCACACGCGAGTCGCCAATGCCGGTGGAGCAGACCCCGATACAGGGTGTTTTAACGGGGCGTAAGTGCATGTCTGGGAGGTGTTGTTACAGCGGGCATGGCAGCGGCAAGTGTACGGTATCAGCCCAGTGAATGCACGATATAAGCGCTTGATTTATTTATCTTAATGCCGGGCTGGGCTATACTTGCGCACCGGTTTTTCATCGACTCCCAGATCGCCCTGCCGCAGCCGCTGCCGCGGCGATTCCGCCAACCCAAAGGAGCTCTACCGTGCTTGAAGCATACCGTGAACACGTGGCTGAACGCGCCAGCCAGAATATTCCGCCCAAACCCCTCAACGCCGAGCAGGTCGCCGCGTTGGTTGAGTTGCTGAAGAACCCGCCCGCAGGCGAAGAAGACTTCCTGCTGGACCTGATCAGCAACCGCGTGCCGCCGGGCGTGGACGAGGCCGCCTATGTCAAAGCCGGCTTCCTCTCGGCCGTCGCCAAGGGCGAAGCCGAGCTGCCCGCTGATCGACCAGCCGCAGGCCGTGAAACTGCTGGGCAACATGCACGGCGGCTACAACATCGAAACCCTGGTGTGCCCTGCTGAACGACGCCGAGCTGGGCGAACTGGCGGCCGCGCGAACTCAAGCACACCCTGCTGATGTTCGACGCCTTCCACGACGTGGCCGAAATGGCCAAGGCGGGCAATGCCAACGCCAAGGCGGTCATGCAGTCCTGGGCCGAGGGCGAGTGGTTCACCAACCGCCCCGCCGTTGCCCGAATCCATCAAGCTGACCGTATTCAAGGTCACCGGCGAAACCAACACCGACGACCTCTCCCCGGCTCCCGATGCCTGGTCGCGCCCCGACATCCCGCTGCACGCGCTGGCCATGTACAAGATGACCCGCGACGGCCTGAAGCCGGAGGAACACGGTGTGACCGGCCCGATGAAGCAGATCGACGCAACTGCAGGACAAAGGCCTGCCGGTGGCCTTCGTCGGCGACGTGGTCGGCACCGGCTCCTCGCGTAAATCCGCCACCAACTCGGTGCTGTGGTTCTTCGGCGACGACATCTCCGGGCGTACCGAACAAGAAAGGCGGCGGCATCTGCATCGGCGGCAAGGTCGCGCCGATTTTCTACAACACCATGGAAGATGCCGGCGCCCTGGTTTTCGAGGCCCCGGTCGACGAACTGGGCATGGGCGACGTGATCGAGATCCGTCCCTACGACGGCAAAATCCTGCGCAGAGTCCGGCGACAGTGCTCAGCGAGTTCGAACTGAAGTCCGACGTGCTGCTCGACGAAGTGCGCGCCGGCGGCCGTATCAACCTGATCATCGGTCGCGGCCTGACCACACGGGCGCGCGAGGCCCTGGGCCTGGGCGCCATCGACCTGTTCCGCAAGCCCGAGCAGCCCGCCGACACCGGCAAGGGTTTCACCCTGGCGCAGAAAATGGTGGGCCGTGCCTGCGGCACCGAGGGCATCCGTCCCGGCACCTACTGCGAGCCGCAGATGACCACCGTGGGCTCCCAGGACACCACCGGCCCGATGACCCGGGACGAGCTGAAAGACCTGGCCTGCCTGGGTTTCTCCGCCGACCTGGTCATGCAGTCGTTCTGCCACACCGCGGCCTATCCCAAGCCGGTCGACATCGACACCCAGCACACCCTGCCGGATTTCATCATGACCCGCGGTGGCGTATCCCTGCGTCCCGGCGACGGCATCATCCACTCCTGGCTGAACCGCATGCTGCTGCCGGACACCGTCGGCACCGGCGGCGACTCGCACACCCGCTTCCCGATGGGCATCTCCTTCCCCGCCGGTTCCGGCCTGGTGGCTTTTGCCGCCGCCACCGGCGTCATGCCGCTGGACATGCCGGAATCGGTGCTGGTGCGCTTCAAGGGCAAGATGCAGCCGGGCATCACCCTGCGCGACCTGGTCCATGCCATTCCCTACTACGCGATCCAGGAAGGCCTGCTGACCGTTGAGAAGAAGGGCAAGAAGAATATCTTCTCCGGCCGTATCCTGGAGATCGAGGGACTGAAGGATCTCACCGTGGAACAGGCTTTCGAACTGTCCGATGCCTCCGCGGAACGCTCCGCCGCGGGTTGCACCATCGCCCTGGACGAGGACACCATCGCCGAGTACCTGCGCTCCAATATCGTGCTGCTGCGCTCGATGATCGCCGAAGGCTACGGCGACGCGCGCACCCTGGAGCGTCGCGCCCGCAAGATGGAAGAGTGGCTGGCCGACCCCAGCCTGATGAAAGCCGATGCCGATGCCGAGTACGCCGCGGTGATCGAGATCGACCTGGCCGAGGTCAAAGAGCCCATCGTCTGCGCACCCAACGACCCGGACGACGCCCGCCTGCTGTCCGCCGTGGCCGGCGACAAGGTCGACGAGGTGTTCATCGGTTCCTGCATGACCAACATCGGTCACTTCCGCGCCGCCGGCAAACTGCTGGAGAAGCACAAGGGCGGCATCTGCCACCCGCCTGTGGATCGCACCGCCGACCCGCATGGACGCAGCACCTGCTGATGGAAGAGGGCTACTACAACATCTTCGGCGCCGCCGGCGCGCGCACCGAAATGCCCGGCTGCTCCCTGTGCATGGGCAACCAGGCGCGGGTGGCCGCCAACTCCACGGTGCTGTCCACCTCCACCCGCAACTTCCCCAACCGCCTCGGCGACGGCGCCAATGTCTACCTGACCTCGGCGGAGCTGGCCGCGGTAGGCGCCATCCTCGGCAAGCTGCCGACGCCGGAGGAGTACCTGGCCTACGCCAGCGACCTGGACGCCATGTCGACGGAGATCTACCGCTACATGAACTTCGACCAGATCGTCGAGTTCCAGAAGAGCGCCGAGGAAGGCAAGCGCATCGCCGCGGTGGAGATCCAGGAACTGAAAGCCTCCTGATCCGCACCAGCTGCTAGCCCATCGAGCAGGGCGGAATCCGTTCTGCCCTGCCCTTTCCCCCTTGTAGGGTCGAATTCATTCGACCACCGAAGCGCCGACCGGACCCGCGGAACCCCGGCCGAATGAATTCGGCCCTACAGGGGGGTGTATTGTAGGGTCGAATTCATTCGACCAATGAGGCGCCGGCATCACCCGCCAAGGCCGAATGAATTCGGCCCTACAGGGCTATTATCCGGACTCGTTGTTAAACCCCGTCAGCCGCGCCGGGTCCAGCAGGCTCTCCAGTTCCTCCCGGGAGATATCCGTGTCCTCCTCCGCCACCTCGATAATCGGCCGCTGCTCGGCATAGGCGCGCTTGGCTATCGCAGCCGCGGCGTCGTAGCCGATACGCGCATTCAGCGCGGTCACCAGGATGGGGTTGCGGGCCAGGTTGCGCCTCCAGGCGCTCATGGTTGACCGTGAATCCCGCCACCGCGCTCGCCGTGGCGTCGCAGGCTCCGGCCAGCAAGGCGATACTGCCCAGCAGCTTGTCCGCGATCAGGGGCAGCATCACGTTCAACTGGAAATTGCCGGAGCGCGCGGCCATGGCGATGGTGGCATCGTTGCCGATCACCTCCGTCGCCGCCATCAGGGCCGCCTCCGGCAGGATCGGGATTGACCTTGCCGGGCATGATGGATGAACCGGGCTGCAGCGCCTGCAGCTGGATTTCCGCCAGCCCCGCCAAGGGTCCCGAGGACATCCAGCGCAGGTCCGTGTTGATTTTCACCAGCACGTGGGCCACGCGCCCGCAGGCAGGCAGAGCACTCCACCGCACACGTCCTGGCCCGCCATGCGGGAAAAGGGATTGTGCGCTGGCGGTAAACAGCGACTACCAGCTGCTGCGACAGCAGCCCGACGACCTCGCTCGGCAAAGCCAGTCCGGCACATTGACCCCGGTGCCCACCGCCGAGCCGCCCAATGGCAGAGCCCGCAAGCGCGGCTGCAGTTCATCCAGGCGATCCTCGCATTCCTCGCAGCTGGTAAGCCCAGGCCAGATAGTTCCTGGCCAAAAGTGATCGGCAGGGCATCCATCAGGTGGGTGCGGCCGGTCTTGACGGTGATCGACCACAGCTCCTCGACCCGCTGTCCAGCTTCGACCAGGTCGCGCAGCGCCGGTGCAGTTGCTGCTCGAGCGCGAGGGCGGTGGAGCACCTGGATGCAGCTGGGAATCACGTCGTTGCTGCTCTGGCTGCAATTTACATGATCGTTGGGGTGCACCGCCAGGCCGCTGCGCGTCGCTGGCAAGCCGGGCCAGCACCTCGTTCATATTCATATTGGTGCTGGTGCCCGAGCCGGTCTGGAATACACCCACCGGGAACTGGCCGGCTGTGGGCGCCGCGGCCACCTGCGCCGCGGCGGCCGCAATCGCCGCGCCGATATCCTCGTCCAGGGCACCACAGGCCGCGTTGGCCTGGGCGGCGGCGCACTTGACTGCGCCAGGCTGCGAATGAAAAGGGCGGCATGGTGCGCGCGCTGATGGCGATATTATTCTACCGCGCGCTGGGTCTGGGCGCCATAGAGGCGCCAGCCGGCACCTGCACCTCCCCCATGCTGTCGCGTTGTGTTCGGTATTGGCCATGTGATGTCCTCCTGCTATCCTTATCATAGTAGTTATCCGCAACGGCGTTGGCGTTATACCTGCCAGGGCGCAGCAAGGAGGAGAACGCAGATGGATACCAGCAAGGACCATGCACAGCAGCTGAATATAAACGGGCAGCGATACACCATCTTCCCACGGAGCTCTGGGCGAGGCAGCGCACCCTGCCCTACTCGCTCAAGCTCCTGCTGGAAAACCTGCTGCGCCACGCGCAGAGGACTTCGTCACCGAGGACGACATCGCCGCGCTGGTCGACTGGGACCCTGCGGCGGAACCCAGCCAGGAAATCGCCTTCGTGCCCGGCCCGCGTACTGCTGCAGGACTTCACCGGCGTGCCCGCCATCGTCGACCTGGCGGTGATGCGCGACGCCATGGTCGAACTGGGTGGCGACCCCGGCAAGATCAACCCGCTGTCGCCGGTGGAGCTGGTCATCGACCACTCGGTAATGGTCGATGACTATGGCAACGCGCAGTCGCTGGAGCGCAATACCGACAGTGGAAATCGAGCGCAACCTGGAGCGCTATCGTTTCCTGCGCTGGGGCCAGGAGGCCTTCGACAACTTCAAGGTGGTGCCCCCGGGTACCGGCATCGTGCACCAGGTGAACCTGGAATACCTGGCGCGCACCGTATTCACCACTGAGCAGGACGGCGTCGACGCTGGCCTATCCAGACACGCTGGTGGGCACGGATTCCCACACCACCATGATCAACGGCCTTGGGCGTGCTGGGCTGGGGTGTGGGCGGCATCGAGGCAGAGGCGGCCATGCTGGGCCAGCCGGTCACCATGCTGATTCCCCAGGTGGTGGGCTTCCGCCTCGTCGGCCGACTGGCAGAGGGCGCCACCGCCACCGACCTGGTGCTCACGGTCACCGAGCAGCTGCGGCAACATGGCGTGGTCGGCAAGTTTGTCGAGTTTTTCGGTCCCGGCCTGCAGCACCTGCGCCTTGCGGATCGCGCCACCATCGCCAACATGGCGCCGGAGTATGGCGCCACCTGCGGCATCTTCCCGGTGGACGAGTGAAACCATCAACTACCTGCGCCTGACCGGTCGCGACGAACAGCAGCTGGCGGTCGTGGAAGCCTATATGCGGGCCATGGGCATGTGGCATGACGCCCGACAGCCCCACCGCCCGCTACAGCGCCACCCTGGAGCTGGACCTGGGCACGGTGGTGCCCTCCCTGGCCGGCCCCAAGCGGCCCCAGGACCGCATTGCCCTGACCGACAGCAAGGCCGCTTTCCAGCGGGAACTGGACGAATTCCAGGCAATTGCGCGTCGCCACCGGCAGCGAGGCCGAGTGGGCTGACGAGGGCGGGCAGGTCGGCGGCCCCTCGACCGCCATGCAGGGCGTGGCCGTGAGCATGGACGGCAAGCAGTTTCACCTCGACCACGGCGCCGTGGTCATCGCCGCCATCACCAGCTGCACCAATACCTCCAATCCCGAGGTGCTGGTGGCCGCTGGCCTGGTGGCGCGCAAGGCCAGGCAGCTGGGCCTGGTGCAGCAAGCCCTGGGTGAAGACCAGCCTGGCGCCCGGCTCCAAGGTGGTCACCGAGTACCTGCAGAAGACCGGTCTGATGGAGGACCTGGAAGCGCTGGGCTTCTATCTGGTGGGCTATGGCTGCACCACCTGTATAGGCAATTCCGGGCCCCTGCCGCCGGCTATCGATGCCGCCATCGACAAGGGCAGCCTGCTGGTCACCTCCGTGCTCTCGGGCAATCGCAACTTCGAGGGTCGCATCCACCAGGAAGTGCGGGCCAATTACCTGGCCTCGCCACCGTTGGTGGTGGCCTATGCCCTGGCCGGCAACATGAATGTCGACCTCTACCACGATGCCCTGGGCACTGGTCCCGATGGCAAGCCCGTCACCCTGGCCGACATCTGGCCCACCGGCGCGGAGATACGCGAGCTGGTGGAGGCAAATATCAATGCCGATATGTTTCGCTCCCGCTATGCCGACGTCTACAGTGGCAACAAGACCTGGAATGAGCTGCCCGTGGACGCCAGCGCGCGCTTCGCCTGGCCCGACTCCAGCTATGTGCGCAAGCCCAGCTTCTTCGACAACATGCCGGCCGAGGCACCGCCGGTGCGGGACATTGTCGATGCCCGCTGCCTGGTCAAGGTGGGCGACAGCGTCACCACTGACCATATTTCCCCGGCCGGGGAGATAGCGGTGGACAGCCCCGCCGCCGAGTACCTGCTGGAACGCGGCGTGCAGCAGGCGGATTTCAATTCCTATGGTTCCCGCCGCGGTAATCACGAGGTGATGATGCGCGGCACCTTCGCCAATGTGCGGCTGCGCAACCAGCTGGCCCCGGGTACCGAAGGCAGCTGGACCACCTGTTTCCTGGACGGCCGAGCGCATGTCCATCTTCGCGGCCGCCCAGGCCTACCGCGCAGGCGGGCGTGCCGCTGGTGGTACTGGCGGGCAAGGAATACGGCACGGGCTCCTCCCGGGACTGGGCCGCCAAGGGGCCCTCACTGCTGGGGGTGCGCGTGGTGATCGCCGAGAGCTATGAGCGTATACACCGCTCCAACCTGGTGGGCATGGGCATTCTGCCGCTGCAGTACCCCGCCGGCGAATCCGCCGCCAGCCTGGGCCTGAGCGGCGAGGAGCGCTTCAGCATCGACGCCATCGGCGCCACCGACAGGCAGGTCGAGGTGCGCGCGGTGGGGCCCGACGGCGGGCAGTGCGCCTTCACCGCCACCGTCAGGATCGACACGCCCAACGAGTTCGCCTACTTCCGGAACGGGGGCATCCTGCACTACGTGCTGCGACGCCTCGCCGCGTCCTAGGGTCCGGCGGCTGCGCGCGCCGGGGGCGAAAACTGCCGCACGGCGCGCCTGAACTCCGCCAGGGCGGCGCTGTCCGCCGGGGGCTCCGGCGCGTAGGCCAGCTGCACATACAGCCCGGTTATGCGCTGGATACTGTGCGCCAGCGCCGGCAGCTGCCGCGCCGCCCTGGCGGCAAAGACCAGTGGGGCTTCCCCCGGCTCGCGCCTGACGCCGGCCCCGGCGAGACGGTCACAGAAGCGCAGGTAACAGCGATCCGTCTCGCTGAGCTGGTGCCGGTGGCGTTTGCGCAGCAGGGTAAAAGCCACGGGGCCCAACACCAGCAGGCCACTGGCCAGTAGCACCGCCATGAATTTGCGGGCGCTGATGCCGTCAAAGGCCATGTTCAGCAAGCGGAACTGCTCCTCCCGGTCAAAGCCCACCACCCAGCTCTGCCAGCGCCAGGTGAGCGCGTCGTAGCGTAGCCGCAGGGTATTGAGCCAGGCGACACCGCGATAGCGCAGCGGCGACAGGGGCGAATCGCTCAGGAAGCTGCCCTCGCCTTCCATCGCCTGTTCCAGCCCCCACTCGATGCGTTCGGGGGCCACCGCCGCGGTCGGGTCTACCCGCACCCAGCCCTCACCCTCCAGCCAGACCTCTGCCCAGGCGTGGGCATCGAACTGGTGCACGATAACGGTGCGATTCAGGGGGTTGATCTCGCCCCCCTGGTAGCCCGCCACTACCCGGGCGGGCACGCCCGCGGCGCGCATCAGGGTGACGAAAGCCGCCGCGAAATGCTCGCAAAACCCCAGCCGGGACTGGAACAGGAAGGCGTCCATCTGGTCCCGGGACGGCAGCAGCGGCGGCTCCAGGGTATAACCGAAAGCCTGTCGGGAGAACATCTCCAGCACCGCCTGTACCAGCTCGGCATCGTCGCCGGCGCGGGCGCGCAGCTGCGCCGCCAGGGCGAGGGTCCGGGGGTTTTCACCGGCGGGCAGGCGCAGGTCGATCTCCCGGCGCCAGTCCGACAGGGTGGCATCCAGCACCGCGTCGGGCCAGGATTGCACCCGGTACAGGCGCTCATCCTCCACCTCTGTCGGCGAAAACAGCAGGTAATCAGCGCTGCTCATTATCCCCGGCGTCACGGGGCGGGCGTAGCGCAGGCTGTACAGCCAGTTCTGCTGGGTGGGGGCCATGATGACCTGGTAACGCAGCGGCTCTCCCGGGGTTGCCACCGGTGGCGGGCGGCGCTCGCTGGCGGGGATATCGTAATAGCGCAGGCTGCGCCAGGCGCCCTCCTCTAGACGGCTGAACACCAGGCCGCGCCAGTACAGCGACGACTGGGGCGGTATGTCGCCATCGAACTGCACCCTGAACGCCACCTCATCGGACTTGCCCAGGCGGGAAATATCACCGGGCCGCATGAAGTCGCTGACCCCGGTCTTGGCGGTGTGGCTCTTGATGGGTACCGTCCACAACGGCCCTATGCGCGGAAACAGGAAAAACAGCACCAGCATCAAGGGCAGCGACTGCAGTACCAGGATGCTTGCCAGCCGGATGGTCTTGCGGTTGAACTGGTGCTCGCCGGGGCGGTGCAGGGCCACCAGCGCCGTGGTCACCAGCACGACATTGAACAGCGAGTACAGCACCACCAGCAGGTCCTGGCTGAACAGGAACTCGGTGATGCAGATAAAATAGCCCAGGAACAACAGCACGTAGGCATCCTTGCGCCGGTGCAACTCGATCAGCTTCAGGGCAAAGGCGGTGAGCAACAGGGCTATGGTCGGCTCCAGGCCCAGCAATGATCCGTAGCTGAGGTAGATGCCGGAAAAGCTGGCGACAATCAACGCCGTTTTTACCAGCCGCCCGGGAAAGGACCAGCGGCCCTGGTAAACCATGATGCGCCAGCCGGCGGCAAACAGGTAGACGACCAGCACCCACAGTGGGAGCCGCTCCGCATGGGGTGCGACCAGGGTAAACAGGCTGATGATAATCCACACCAGCGCGTTGCGGGGCACCTGCTGGTCGGGCTTCACGCCGGCCTGCCCGCTACGCCATACAGGGCCAGCGCCTGCAGCACACGGTCGCGATGCCGCTCCCCGGTGCCCGGCTCGATGCGGACGCCGGGCATGTGCAGGCCGTACTCCTCCCCGCGCCCCTCGAATTCCAAGGCCCAGTAGCACAAGTGGGAGAGGCGCTGCTCGACCCCTACTCCCGGGAACATCTCCCAGTCCAGCCAGGCGCTGCGACTGGCGTAGGCGCCGTACTGTTTGGACTGGGGCGCCATACCCCGCGCCAGCCCCTTCCAGTGAATCTGGCGCAGGGAGTCGCCGCTGCGGTAATCCCGGAAACCGTAAAAATCATCGCTGCCCAGGGCGGGCACGGCGGCGCCATCGGGCTGGTCGCTGGCCAGGCCCGGCAACTCCGCTGACGCCAGCGGACGCGGATAAACCATCGCGCACAGGTCCAGGTCGACCCAGGTCCAGCAGCGCAACAGACCCAGTGGATAGGTGGACTCCAGTCGCAGGCGGCCCGGGCTGTACCAGCCGCGCTCGCCCACCGGCAGGTGCAGATGTACCTGAGTGCTGTCCTCCTCCACCAGGTTGACCAGGGTCTCGGTGCTGCCGGGCCATTGCAGGTGCAGGGCAAAACGCTCGCGGGAATCGCCGCGCTCCAGTTGCAGCACAAACTCGGATTGCTGCCCGGGGAATACCGCTGCCGCGCGCACCGCGCGCAGGGTCAGTCCGGACAGGTTGGCGTAGGTGTGCAGCGTCGCCACGATGAACAGGGTGGCGAGCAGGAAGGTCAACGCATAACTCATGTTGTTCTGGTAGTTGATCGCCACCAGCAACATCAGCAGCAGGCAGGCACCGAAAAACAGGCCGGTCCCCGAGGGAAAGATAAAAATGCGCTTCTGGTCCAGGGTGACCACCCGGGCCGGGGGAATGCGCCGGTTCACCCAGCTGCGGAAGCGCTGCCGCAGGCGCTGCCTGAAGTCCTGCCCGGTCGTGCTGCGACGGCCTTTCACCATGGCTCAGGCCTTGATTACATCGACTTCACGCCGCAGCAATTCGACCAGCGCCATGCCGTCGCCGGCATAATCCCCGGCGGGCACCAGGCGATGCGCCGCCACCGCCGGCAGCACCATCTGCAGGTCCTCGGGCACCAGGTGCCCGCGATTGTGCATAAGCGCCCAGGTGCGGGCGCAATCCAGCAGGGCCAGCGCGCCCCGCGGCGAGAGTCCCACCGCGAACTCCGCGGAGCTGCGGGTGTACGCCACCAGGCGCTGCAGGTAATCCAGCAGATTGTCGGAGGCGTGCACGGCAGCGGCCTGGGTACGGATCAGCTGCAGCTGCTCATTGCTGATGCGCTGCTTGAGTACCACCCGCTCACTGCCGCTGGTGTGCTTGCGCTGGAACATCTGCCGCTCGGCGCGGGGATGGGGATAGCCCAGTTCCAGGCGCATCAGGAAGCGATCCAGCTGCGACTCCGGCAGCGGATAGGTGCCGGACTGGTGCACGGGATTCTGGGTAGCGATGACGAAAAACGGATCCGGCAGGGGCCGGGTTTCCCCTTCCACCGTTACCTGTTGCTCCGCCATGGCCTCCAGCAACGCGCTCTGGGTGCGCGGTGTGGTGCGGTTGATTTCATCGGCCAGCAACAGCTGGGTGAAGATGGGACCGGGGTGAAAGCTGAAACTGGCGTCACTGCGGTTGTAGATGGAAACCCCGAGAATATCCGCCGGCAACAGGTCACTGGTGAACTGCACCCGCTTCCAGGACAGTCCCAGGACGTCGGCCAGGGCATGCGACAGGGTGGTCTTGCCCATGCCCGGCAGATCCTCGATCAGCAGGTGGCCCCGGGAAAACAGGCAGCACAGGGCCAGCCTGATCTGCGGTTCCTTGCCCAGCAGCACGCTGCCCACCTCGGCCACAGCCGCATCGATCAATCCCTGTATCTGCATTGCCCCGGCCCCGAATCCAGTGTGTTGCGCGCTCTGTCAGCCCAGCGCGGCGAACCCGCGTTGCAGGTCGGCCCGCAGGTCGTCTACATGCTCCAGGCCCACCGCCACCCGCACCAGGTTTTCACCAATGCCGGCCTCTTCCCGCTGCTGCGCCGTGAGCCGGCCGTGGGTAGTGGAGGCCGGGTGCACGATGGTGGTCTTGGCGTCCCCGAGATTGGCGGTCAGGGACATGATGCGCACCGCGTCGATAAAATCCCAGGCCTGCTGCCGGCCGCCCTTCACCTTGAAGGACAGCACGCCGCCAAAGGCGCGCTGCTGTCTGCAGGCCAACTCGTGGCCCGGGTGGTCGGGCAGGCCAGCGTAGAACACCTGCTCCACCGCCGGCTGTTGTTGCAACCAGGTCGCCAGTTCCAGGGCGCTGCGGCTGTGGGCCTCCATGCGCAGGCGCAGGGTCTCCAGGCCTTTCAGGAACACCCAGGCGTTAAAGGCGCTCATGGTGGGCCCACAGGTACGCAGGAAAGTCAGGACCTCTTCCATCAGCGCGGCTGAGCCGACCACGGCGCCCCCCACGCAGCGACCCTGGCCGTCCAGGTACTTGGTGGCCGAATGCACCACGATATCCGCGCCCAGCGCCAGTGGCGTCTGCAGGGCCGGCGTGCAGAAACAGTTGTCCACCACCAGCAGCGCGCCGTTGTCCCGGGCGAGGGCCGACAGGGCCGCCAGGTCGGCCACCTCGCACAGCGGGTTGGACGGTGTTTCCACGAACAGCATCGCGGTATTGGATCGCAGCGCGTCCCGCCAGGCATCCAGCTGCAGCAGGGGCACGAAGCTGACCTCCACGCCGAACTTCTCCATATACCTGGAAAACAGGTTCACGGTGGTACCGAACACGTCCCGCGAGCACAGCACGTGGTCGCCGCGCTTCAGCAACGCCATGCAGGTGCTGAGTATCGCCGCCATGCCGGAGGCGGTGCCCACGGCGCTCTCCCCGCCTTCCAGGGCGGCGATACGCTGTTCAAAGCTGCGCACGCTGGGGTTGGTATAGCGCGAATACACGTTGCCGCCAGCGGTCCCGGCAAAACGCGCGGCGGCGTCGGCGGCGTTGTCGAACACGTAGCTGGAGGTGAGGAAAATCGGTTCCGAGTGCTCGCCCTCGCCGGTGCGGGCGATACCGGCGCGCACAGCCAGTGTATCGAGGTGGGCGCCTTGCAGCGCGCCCGGCTCTGTTTCGTCAGTCATGGTCTTGTTTCAAGCGTCGTTGTGGATACCGACCAGGGCGCCATCCTGCTGGAGCGCCGCGCGGCGTTGCGTCTGGGCATCATCATTGCGCAGCGATTCCACCCGATCAAGGTAATTCTGGTCAACATCGCCGGTTATGTAGTTGCCGTCGAATACCGAGCAGTCAAAGCCGTCTACGCCGGGGTTGCCCTCCATGGAACAGCTGACCAGGTCGTCGAGATCCTGGTACACCAGCCAGTCGGCGCCGATCAGTTCGCAGACTTCCTCATCCGTCCTGCCGTGGGCTATCAGTTCCGATGCGGAGGGCATGTCGATGCCATACACATTGGGAAAGCGCACCGCCGGCGCCGCCGATGCGAAATACACCTGGGCGGCGCCCGCGTCCCGCGCCATCTGGATGATCTGCCGGCAAGTGGTGCCGCGCACGATGGAGTCATCCACCAGCATGACGTTCTTGCCCTCGAACTCCAGCGGTACCGGGTTGAGTTTCTGGCGCACCGACTTCTTGCGCTGGCTCTGCCCCGGCATGATGAAGGTGCGGCCTATGTAGCGGTTTTTCATCAGCCCCTCGCGGAACTTGATATCCAGTTCGTAAGCCATGGACTGGGCGGCGATGCGACTGGTATCGGGAATGGGAATAACCACGTCTATGTGAAGGTCCGGTCGCAGCCGTTGTATCTTCCTACCCAGCGCTTCACCCTGGCGCATGCGGGTCTTGTAAATCGATATCTCGTCCATCAGCGAGTCGGGGCGGGCGAAATACACATGTTCGAAAATACAGGGGTGCAGACTGGTTTCCCGGGCGCACTGGCGCTGGTGCAACTGGCCCTGCATATCGATGAATACGGCCTCTCCCGGCGCCACGTCACCCAACAGGGTAAAGCCCAGCACATCCAGGGCCACGCTCTCCGAGGCCACCATGTACTCCTCGCCGCGGCCGTTGTCGCGCACGCCCACCACCAGGGGGCGAATGCCCAACGGATCGCGAAAAGCGACGACACCGTAATTGACCACCAGTCCCACGGCGGCATAGCCGCCGCGACAGCGCTGGTGCACCGCGGAGACCGCCGTGAACACGTCCTCGGGGGTGGGACTCAACTTGCC